>NZ_LXVX01000013.1:87568-191742 GCF_001650725.1 Sphingobium sp. TCM1
GACCGCCGCTTTGCCGAACCGCGCGGCGAGCCCCGCGGCAGGCCGGGCCGCAAGGTCGCCCACCGTGCGCAGACCCGCCCGGCGCAGCGCCACCGCACTGTCCGCCTCCAGCCCCAGCGCCTCCACCGGCAGGCGGCGCACGGCGGCATCCTCGTCGGGCGCGGGCGGGCCGGGAAAGCGGGCAAGCGCATGGGCGGCCTCCGGGCTTCCCGCGATGGCGTGGCGCACGCGCAGCCCATGCCGCGCCAGCCGCGCCGCCGCCTCGGCGGCGAGCGCCTCCTCCCCGCCCCACAAATGGCCGCAGCCGCTGATGTCCAGCATCAGCCCGTCGGCGCCGTCGGGCGCGGCATTGGGGGTGTAGCGGGCGCAGCCGTCGCACAGCCGTTCCAGCCAGTCCTGATCGGCATGGGGATCGGCATCGAAAACGCGCAGGTCCGGCTCACGCGCCCGCGCATCCGCCAGCATCATCCCCGGCGTCAGGCCGATCGTCAGCCCGTCGGCATCGACCGCCGCCAGCCGCATCGCCCCGCGCACCGCCTCCACGACGATGGCTGGCCCATCTCCGTCCGCCCCGTCAGCCCCGACCGCCCACAGATCGGGCCGCATGATCCGCAGCCGGTCGATCGGCAGGAAGGGGAAGCTGAGCGCCAGATAACGCCGCGCCGGCGTCGCCGCTTCGCTGTTCTGCATCATGGCGTTCATCGCCCGCGTCTCCGAATATCCCCCGCTCCCTGTCCCATATCAGCCGCCATGCCTGCCCGTCCGTCCCCGCCCGGCGGCGCAGCAGGGTGAGGGCGAAGCTGGTCTGGCCCGGCGCATTGCCGGGCAGGGGCGCAGAGGGCGCAGCGGCCACCCGCCAACGGGTTTCCGCCGCGCTCGGCGCCGGCTCGGCATCGATGCGCAGCACCAGCGCCGTGACGCCCGATCCCTCCGCCGCCAACGCCAGCCGCCGACTGGCGGTCAGGTCGAGCAGGGGCGCCCGCCCCCGCAATTCGATCAGCAACGCACCCAGCGACGGACAGCGCAGCGCATCCACCGCCGCGCGCAGCAGCATCGCCTCGTCCGCCATGACACCGAGCAGCAGCCGGTCGGGGTCGATCCCCAGCGCGGCGAGGCCCGGTCCATAGGGATGCCCCCCCGCCTTCCCCGCCGCCACGGTGCGCAGCCACAACAGGGGGGCGTCGCCACTCGCCTGCCCGCACCAGAGCAGGGACAAGCCGGCCGCCGCCGCCGCGTCCGCGTTCTCCCCGAACAGTTCATGCAGCCGCCCGCGCGCCAGCCCACCGCCCAGCGCCGCGTCCAGCCCGTCATGCCCGCTGGCGAAGCGGGCGCAGGGCTGCGACGCTGGCGCGCGGTCCAGCGATGCGATATGCCGCTTCAAGGCGGCGAGGCTGTGCAGCGACTCGCTCATGACATTTGTTCCTGTTATGTTCTTATCATCCACAGGAACGGCACAAGTCAATGCGGGCCTGCACGCCCGCGCCTGTCACTCCTGCAATTTCTTCTCCAGTGCCGCTTCCGCGCGGGCCGCATAGTCGCGGCAGGCGGCCGGATCGGCGAAGGCATGGGGCGTGCGTGCCTTCGCCAGCTTCGCCAGCCGATCGGCATCGCCATCGCGCGGATGCGAGGCGATCAGCATGTCGCAGGGCATCGCCTTCACCCGCCCGAAGCTGGTGCGGAAGGCATCGACGAAGCGCCGATGCGCCGGATCGGCAAAGCGCCAGCCGTCGGCCGCGATCGGATTGAGGCTGGCGGCGAAGACGATCGTCCGGCAATCCTTCCCCTCGCAGCTGTTC
This sequence comes from Sphingobium sp. TCM1, assembly GCF_001650725.1. Lineage (GTDB taxonomy): Bacteria > Pseudomonadota > Alphaproteobacteria > Sphingomonadales > Sphingomonadaceae > Sphingobium. The sequence continues at coordinate 89,365 of NZ_LXVX01000013.1, forward strand.
CAGCTCCAGCTCATGCTGCCCAGCGTATGGCCCGGCGTCGCATGGGCGGTGACGGCGACGTCGCCCAGCCGGATCACCTCGCCTTCGCGCACCGTCCGCAATGTCTTGACGCCCGGAAACCGCTCCAGCCAGGCTGCCTGCGGGTCTTCGGGATCGCCCCCACCCTGCCGCAGCACGGTGGCGGCGGGCGCGCTGGCGATCACGGTCGCACCGCTGTCCCGCGCCAGCGCGGCAATGCCGCCGGCATGGTCGAAATGCGGTTCGGTGCTGAGGATCAGCTTCACCTGCCTGATCGAAAAGCCGAGCTGGCGGATCTTCGCCTCGATATCTCCCACCGCCTGCGGCACCGCGCCGTCGATCAGGATCAGCCCCGCGCCGGTGCGGATCAGCGCCACGTTCAGCCCACCAAAGCCGACCAGATAGGTCTTCCCATGGAGCCGCACCGGCGGCTGCGGCGCCAGCCAGCGCTTCGCCGAATCGGGCGCGATCGGACGCGTCAGCGGATCGTCCGGCTTGCCCGCGCCCATCGCCATCATCCCAGCCAGACTAATAGTCAGCACCGCCATATTCCGCATCATTTCGCCTCCTCCTTGGTATGAAGGCAAAGCTGCCGTGCAGTGGCCTCAACAACAAAGCATGATTTCTCGACAGAGCCATTAGCCTGGCTTATGTCTGTAGCTCTATGGAGCGCGCCCAATTGCCCCTCAACGCCCTGCGCGCCTTCGAAGCGGCGGCACGGCACCTCAACTTCACCAAAGCCGCGATCGAACTCTGCGTCAGCCAGGGTGCGGTCAGCCAGCAGGTGGCGCAGCTGGAGGCGCGGCTCGGCGCCCCGCTCTTCCGCCGCCTGCCGCGTGGCCTCATGCTGACGGACGAGGGCCGCGCCCTGCTCCCGGTCATGGCCGACGCGCTCGACCGGATCGGCGCGACCCTGGGCCGGATCGAGGGTGGCCGCCCGAGCGAGATATTGAATCTCGGCGTCGTCGGCACCTTCGCCGGCGGCTGGCTGCTCGACCGGCTGGAGGATTTCGCCCGCGCCTGCCCGCATGTCGACCTGCGGATCATGACCAACAACAACCGCGTCGATCTGGCGGGCGAAGGGCTGGACCTCGCCATCCGCTTCGGCGACGGCGCCTGGCACGGCACCCATGCCGACCCGATCCTGCGCGCGCCGCTCACCCCGCTCTGCACGCCCGAAGTCGCGGCGCGCCTGCCCGATCCCGCCGCCCTTGCCCGCGAAACCCTGCTGCGCTCCTACCGCGCCGACGAATGGCCGCGCTGGTTCGCCGCCGCCGGCGCGCCCTGCCCGCCGCTGCGCGGGCCGGTGTTCGACAGTTCGATCCTGATGGTGCAGGCGGCGTTGCGCGGTCTCGGCGTTGCGCTTGCCCCGCCCGCCCTGTTCGCGGGCGACCTGCACAGCGGGCGGCTGGTCCAGCCCTTCGCCGCCTCGGTCGATCTGGGCGGCTATTGGCTCACCCGGCTCATGTCCCGCCCCGACAGCCCGGCCATGGCCGACTTTCGCCACTGGCTTCTCGCCGCCGCGGGGCGCTGATGGTTCGCGGAAAGGCTCCCGCTTCCGACGACCCCGCCACGCCATCCGTGATAAAAAATCACGAATACGCCCAATTGATGCCGTCGAGGCATGAAAAGCGCGCGATCGCCACAACTGTCCAACTCGCTGTCCAGAATCGTGCGCGCCAGCAGGACCGTCCCGCTGCTCACCCCGGATAGGTGATCGCCATCACCTCATACTCCTTCTCGCCCGCCGGCAGCCTGACGCGGCGCAGATCGCCCACCGCCGCCCCGCGCAGGGCGCCCGCCATCGGCGATCCCCAGCCGATCCGCCCCGCATCGACATCGGTCTCGTCATTGCCCACGATCGTCACGGTGCGATGATTGTCGTCCTCGTCGGCGATGGTCACGGTCGCGCCGAAATAGACCCGGTCCTTGTCGGGCTGCTGCCGGGGGTCGACGACCTTGGCGTCCTTCATCTTCTTCGACAGGCGCTTCAACTGCCCGTCTATCTCCCGCATCCGCTTGCGGCCATAGAGATAGTCGCCATTCTCGCTGCGGTCGCCATTGCCCGCCGCCCAGCTCACCACCTCCACGATCGCCGGCCGCTCGACCCCCAGCAGATGGTCATAGTCGGCGCGCAGCTTCGCAAAGCCTTCGGGGGTGATGTAATTGGGATAGGGGGTGGTCATCCCGCTGCTTTAACGCCCGGCATCCCTTCCGTCATCCCGGACGTGCGCCGGGATGACGTGGGGCGCGGCGGCGCCATGGCTCAACCGGGCGTAGGCTTGCCGAGATAGCGGCTCAGCACCGCGCTCGTCCCCCGGAACTTCGCCCGCTCCGGGTTCATCGCCTCATAGACCACCGCATTTTCCAGCACGCGCTGCACATAGTTGCGCGTCTCGAAGATCGGGATCTGCTCGATCCAGCGCAGCATGTCTGCCCCGGCGATGCGCGGGTCGCCATTGGCGGCGATCCACTTGTTCACATTGCCCGGCCCGGCATTGTAGGCCGCCACCGCCAGCGGATAGCTGCCGCCATAATAGTCCAGCATCCGCTGGAAATAGCCCGACCCCAGCATGATGTTGTAGCTGGGATCGTCGAGCGAGGACGGGTTGTAGCCCAGGCCCAGCTTGCCCGCCTGCTCGCGCGCGGTGCCGGGCATCAGTTGCATCAAGCCGCGCGCGCCGGCATGGCTGACGATCTGCTTGTCGAACTGGCTTTCCTGCCGCGCGATCGCATGGACCATGGTCCAGTTATATTGCGCCGTCGGCGGCACCGGCACGCGCGGGAAGGCGCTGGTGCCATAGCCGGTCAGGCCGCTCGACACCGCGCGCCGGCCCACCATCACGCTCATGTCGGTGCGACCGATATGCTGGGCCAGTTCGGCGGCCAGATAATGGTCGGTGTCGCTGTCGGCATTGTTGGCGATGGCGCGCACGAACTTGCTCTGCTCGCCCCAATAGCCCATCTGACCCAGCGCCTTGACCGCGCGCACGACCGACCTGCTGTCGAAGGCGGCGCGCTCCGCCGCGGAGATCGGCACCGGCCGCTCGACCGTGGCGGGGGCGGGAATCGGCCGGCCCAGCCGCTCCAGCGCCAGCTGGCCGTAAAACTGGTCGGGATAGACGCCGGCCTGGGTGAAATAGCTGTTGGCGCTGGCCGCGTCCCCGGCCTGGAGCGCGGCGCGGCCGGCCCAATAATAGCCCTTGGACCGGGTCTGGGGCGACTTGGCCGCATCGGCATAGCGGCGGAACATCGTCACCGCGTCGGTCGGGCGATTGAGATTGTAGAAGGCGGTCGTGCCCGCCAGCCAGGCGAGGCTGGTATAATCGTCGCGCACGCCGATCGGCTGCTCGCTCAGCGAGACGCCGGGCGGAACCGCATCGTCGATCCGGCTGGCGATGCCATAGGCGAAGCTCCACTGGCTGTCGTTCGCCGCGGCCCGCGCCTGGTTCAGCAGCACCTCATAATATTTCTCGGCATTGGCCGGGCGATAGGTCAGCGCCGGGCGGTTCGCCAGATATTGGCGCGCGCCCACCCAGTTGCCGGTATCGCGCATCCAGATCGCCTTGTCGGCGACGAAGCCCGCATCGCTGGCACCGGCCGGTTCGGCCGCCTGCATCAGCGCGATCGCGTCGGGCGCCTTGCGCCGCAGCGCGATCCGCGCCTGGAACACCGTCCGCCGCGCCGGGCTGACATAGGCGATCATCCGCATCGCGCCGTTGATGTCATTGGCCCACAGCAGCGCATCGGCGCGCTGGTCATGGTCGGCACTCGTCAGGCCGGAGCCGAACAGCGAAAGCAGCCGCGCCTCGTCCGCGACGTTCAGCGGCCCGCCGATCCAGGCGGTGCGCGCGGCGACCCGCGCCTCGTCCATCCGCCCCAGTTGCATCAGCGCCATCGCGTTGCGGGCATGGCCGGTCGCGCTGCGCGCCGGGAAGCGCGCGAAAAAGGCCGCCACCTGTGCCGGGCCGACGACTTCGGCGCTGATCCCGGTCTCGGCCAGCCGCCGCATCCGGTCCTCGCCCGGCCAGCCGGGATTGGCCAGGATGAAGCTGGCATAGGTCGCCGCGCCCAGCCCGTCGCTCTGCTGCAACGCGCGCCACTGGCTGATCGTGCTCGCGATGCTGCCGTCGCTCGGCTGCCCGATTCGCGCCTGTACCTGGTTCCACTGCGCGGGCTGGCCATATTCGGGCGGCACAGGCTGCACCATCGCGCCGCCCGGAGACGCGGGGGCGGTCGCCGGGATCGGCCCTTCTGTCTGCGCACCCGCACCGGCGGTCATCAGCAACAAGGCAATAATCGGCATCCGGATCAGGTAACTTTCGACATGGGGAGAGGCGCACATGCTGGACATAATCGCATTTGCATCCTTATCAGGCCCTGAATGACGCGCTATAGCGCGCCGCTTCACCGATCATGCCCCGGCCGCCCGGAGATTTGAAGGAGTTTTATCATGTTTTCGGGCTCGATTCCGGCTCTGATCACCCCGTTTCGCGATGGCGCCGTGGATGAAGCGGCCTTCCGCGCCTTCGTCGACTGGCAGATCGCGGAAGGATCGAGCGCGCTCGTGCCCTGCGGCACCACCGGCGAAAGCGCGACGATGACGGTGGAGGAGCATAATCGCGTCATCGCCATCTGCGTCGACCAGGCGGCCGGCCGCGTGCCGGTGATCGCGGGCTGCGGCTCCAACGACACGCGAATCGCGCTGGAGCATATGTACGCCGCCCAGGCCGCCGGCGCCAACGCCGCGCTGGTGGTCGCCCCCTATTACAACAAGCCGAATCAGGAGGGCGTCTATCGCCACTTCGCCTATCTGGCGGAGCGCTGCGACCTGCCCATCCTCCTCTACAATGTGCCCAGCCGCACCATCACCGACATCGGCGTGCCGGTGATCCACCGCCTGTCGGAGGAGTATCAGACCGTCGTCGGCATCAAGGACGCCACCGGAAATCTCGGGCGGGTCACCGCGCAGCGCTTGGCCTGCCGCCCCGACTTCTGCCAGTTGTCGGGCAATGACGAAACGGCGCTGGGCTTCAATGCGATGGGTGGCAAAGGATGCATCAGCGTCACCGCCAATGTGGCCCCGCGCCTGTGCGCGGAGTTCCAGGCGGCGATCGCCGGCGGCGACTGGGATGGTGCCTTGGCGCTCCAGGATCGTCTCTACCCCCTGCATGACGCCCTGTTCAGCGATTCTTCACCCGGCCCGGTCAAATATGCACTCACGCGCGTCCGTCCCGACATGCCCGGCGATGTCCGCCTGCCGATCACCTGGCCGTCGGAATCGAGCCGTGCGGCGGTCGATCGCGCGCTGGAGATCGCGGGTCTGGTTTGATCGGGGCGGCGCCCTATATATGAAGTGAGCAATTAGACCATCATGGCCCGCCCCCGCCCAGAAACCTTCGACAAGAAGAAGATCGTCGCCGAGAACCGGCGCGCCAAGTTCGAATATTTCCTGGAGGATGTGTTCGAGGCCGGCATCGCGTTGCAGGGCACCGAAGTAAAGTCGCTGCGCTTCGGCGAAGGCAATATCGCCGAAAGCTATGCCGAGGTGAAGGGCGATCAGGTGTGGCTGGTCAACAGCAACATCCCCGAATTCAGTCATGGCAACCGCTTCAACCATGAATCCAAGCGCCCCCGCAAGCTGCTGCTGCACGAGCGGGAAATCGCCCGGATGCACGGCGCGGTCGAACGCAAGGGCATGACGCTGGTGCCGCTGGCGCTCTATTTCAACAGCCGCGGCAAGGTGAAGGTCGAGCTGGCTCTGGCCAAGGGCAAGAAGACCCATGACAAGCGCGAGACGATCAAGGAACGCGACTGGAAGCGCGATCAGCAGCGCATCATGAAGGCGCATGGCTGATGGATAACAGGCTCACCCGCTGGTGGCACGCCAACGCGCCCACCCGCGAGTCGCTGGAACAGAGCCGGGTTCTCGCCCCCGTCGCCCATCGCGTGCTCGAACCCTCGCTCTGGCGCTTCACCCGCCGCTCGGTTCCGCGCGGCGTGGCGCTGGGCCTGTTCGTCGGCATCTTCCTGCTGATCCCCGGCGTGCAGATCGCGGGCGCGGCGCTCTTCGCCCTGCCCTTTCGCGCCAATATCCCGGTCGCGGCGGCGATGACCTTCCTTTCCAACCCGGCGACCACGCCCCTGATCCTCATGGCGTCGGTATGGCTCGGCAACTGGATATTGGGGCGCAGCGCCGACGCCTCCGGCTTCATGGCGTTGGTCGACAAGCACGCCTCCCTCAGCGACTGGTGCGCCTGGCTCTTTTCCGAGGCCGCCCCCGCCATGCTGCTGGGTCTCTTCCTGATTTCGCTCGTCAGCGCGATCATCGGCCATGTCGCCGCCGACTGGTTCTGGCGCCGCCGCATGGGCCGCAAATGGCAGGCGCGCAAATTGAGGATTGGCAAGGTCCACAAAAGCAGCGCATTGGAGGAGGCCGCCAGCGTCTGACGCCGGGGGTTTTGGTTCCGAAGCGATGCAGGGGGTTGGCCGGCCATGGCCGCACGGCTGAAAAAGGATGACGAAGCGTGGCTGGCGAAACCGGCCTCGCCCTTCGCGCTGCCGCTGCTGATCGGCGCGGCGCTGCTGTCGGCCGGCCTCGTCTTCTACGCGGCGGGTAGCGCGCCGCTGGCCGCGGGCTTCGCCGCGAGCATCCTCACCATCGCCGCGCTGATGAGCTGGTACCACCGCCTCAACCCGGCGCCGCTGTCTGATCGGGAGGCGACACCGGACTGGACCGTGGCCCGCGCGGCGGCCGACGCCTCCAACATCGCGATCGCTGTCACCGACCGCGCCGGCCGGCTGGTCTGCGCCAGCGATCTGTTCGGCGAATGGTTCCCCGGCTATCCGACCCCGCCGGGCGTCACGGGCGACGCCGTCCTGACCGAAAGCCTGTCCGACACCGCCCGCGCCGCCTGGCGCGATGGCGATGCGAAGCTGGAGGGCATGACGCTGGGCGCGATGCGGCTCGACGTCGACATCGCCCGCACCGGCCGGTCGGAGGATTATCTGCTCTGGCGCTTCACCCCCGTCCGCCAGCCGAGCGCGCTGGACGATGTCCACCGCTTCCTGACCGGGGAGGCCGGGCGGCAACTGGGCGAAGCGGGCATCATGGCCGTGATGATCGGCGGCGAAGGCCGCATCCGCGCCGCCAACGGCGCCTTCATGCTCCGTGCGGCGGGCCGGATCGACGCCAATATCACCGGCCGGGATTTCGCCGCGCACATGCGGGTGGACGACAAGGGCCGGCTGTTCCTGGCGCGCGAGGAAAATGGCGGGCTGCCGCTGCGCCTGCTCCAGGTGCCGCTGCGCCGCGCCAGCCAGCCCGGCGGCGCGCAGACTTCGGCGCAGGACGGCCCGATGCTGCTGCTGCTGATCGACGAGCCGGCGGGCGGCGGGGGCACCTCCGCCCTCTCCTATATCGAAACCCTGCTCTCGCTGCTGCCTTTCGGCCTCGCGATGGCGGACCGGGACGGTCGCATCCTGTTCGTCAACAAGGCGTTCGCCCGCGCTTCCGGTCTCAAGTCGGGCACCAAGCCCAGCTATCCCGGTGACCTCGTCGTGCGCGAGGACCAGGCGGCGGTAGCCGACGCGGTGCGCCGCTTCGCCGTCGGCCCGCAAATGTCGGGCGACATCGCGGTGCGGATGCGCGAACAGCCCGACGAGCCGATCGCGCTCAGCCTGGCCGGCGTGCGCGGCCTGGGCGAAGCGGCGGTGCTGCTCAGCCTCAAGGACAATAGCGAGGAGAGCAAGCTCAAGCGCCAGGTCGCGCAGGCGACAAAGATGCAGGCGATCGGCCAGCTCGCCGGCGGCGTCGCCCATGACTTCAACAATATCCTGACCGCCATCATCGGCCATTGCGACCTGATGCTGATGCGCCATACGCCGGGCGACAGCGACTATGACGATATCCAGCAGGTCAAGTCGAACAGCAACCGCGCCGCCGGCCTGACCCGCCAGCTGCTCGCCTTCTCGCGACAGCAGACGCTGCGTCCGCAGATCCTGCAACTGCCCGACATCGTGTCCGACGTGTCCAACCTGCTGAAACGGCTGCTGGGCGAAAATGTGCGGCTGGAGGTCAGCCATGGCCGCAATCTGGGCGCCGTGCGCGCCGATCCCGGCCAGCTCGAACAGGTGATCGTCAACCTCGCGGTCAACGCCCGCGACGCCATGCCCGAAGGCGGCACGCTCAATATCCAGACCTATGCCGTGCCCGCTTCCAAAGTGCGCGAGATGCGGCAGCAGATCTTGCCGGTGGGCGACTATACCGCGCTGCGCGTCTCCGACACGGGCCTCGGCATCCCGCCCGACATCTTGTCCAAGATCTTCGAACCCTTTTTCACGACCAAGGAACTGGGCAAGGGCACGGGCCTCGGCCTCTCGACCGTCTATGGCATCGTCAAGCAGTCGGGCGGCTATATCTTCGCCGAATCCGAACTGGGGCGCGGCGCCAGCTTCGTCATCTACCTGCCGGTCTATGCCGGCGCCGACGCCGACCATGTCGTCCCCGCCCAGACGCCCGCCCGCCGGGCCGAAACCTGGGGCACCGGTACCATCCTGCTGGTGGAGGACGAGGACATGGTCCGCGCCGTCGCCGAACGCGCGCTGGCGAGGCAGGGCTACAAGGTGCTGACCGCCAATGACGGCGAACAGGGGCTGGAGGTGCTGGCCACCCATGACGGCATCGACCTGCTCATTTCCGACGTGGTCATGCCGAACATGGACGGTCCCGCCATGGTGACGCAGGCGCGGCGGACCCATCCGCTGCTGCCGGTGCTGTTCATGTCGGGCTATGCCGAGGAACAACTGCGCAAGTCGATCGACATCGCCCATGTCGCCTTCCTGCCCAAGCCCTTCTCCGTCAGCCAGCTCGCCGAAGCCGCCCGCGACGCCCTCGCCATGCGCCCCGCCCCGGCGGAATGAGGCCGCAGGCGCTCGCGGGCCGCCGATTGCGCCGGTCCGGGACGGGCTTCTTGCTCCGGATCAAGGTGAAGGGGCTGGGCAAGCGCCTGGCAATGGGTTAGCGAGTCGTCTGGACAGACAGGGAAACAGGGCATGTCGGACGCAAAATCCATCCTCATCGTCGAAGATGAGGCGATGATCGGCATGATGCTGGAGGATTATCTCGACACATTGGGCTACCGGCTGCACGCGCTCGCCGCCACCGTCGACGAAGCCTGCGCCCATGCGCGCGAGGGCGGCTTCGACGCCGCCCTGCTCGACTGCAACCTCCAGGGCGAAAAGAGCTGGCCCGTCGCGGACATATTGGCGCAGGCCGACATCCCCTTCATCTTCGCCACCGGCGGCATGGCCGACGACCTGCCCACCGGCTACGCCGACCGCCCGACCCTCGCCAAGCCCTTCACCATCGGCGCCGTCGAACGCGCGCTGGGCAAGGTGCTGGGGGCGTAAGGCTCAGGCCCGCGACCGGACGGTCGGGTGGCGACCACTAGCAGACGCCAGCGCGTTGATGCTAAGCATCACGAATGACGAACGGATCGTTCCTATCGTACTATCGATATGTCATAGCGGTTCATGTCGGGCTTTTCGGCTATCTCATTTATACGCGCGGTTTTTCCCGCTTCGTTACCGATGAACTGCCGCTGCGCATGGCGATCTTTGCTGCTCTAACGGCTGCGGTCTATTGGTGGTGGAAACGCAGGAAAGGCAGACGTCCGCTAGCCACCCTGTCCGTCATTCCAGAGAGCCGACCGCCCCAACGCCCGCGCCCCTTCGCAAAGAAGAGGTAGCCCCTCCCGCGCAGCCTGCTAGGGTGCCGCCACGAACCGGAAACCGGAACGGATAGGAAATTTCCGTTCCCCTCTTGTTCTACCGGAACAAACAGGATACATCATCGCCAAGGCGCCGAAGACTCGACGCGATCCGCTTGACAGGGGATAGGCCGATGACCGCAATGCTCCAACTCATCGATTCCAAGAAGACGGGGACAATGGACAGACAGAAAGCATTGGAGGCGGCGCTCGCCCAGATCGATCGCGCCTTCGGCAAGGGCTCGGCCATGAAGCTGGGCAGCCGGGAAAAGCTGGAGATTGAGGCGATCTCGACCGGCTCGCTCGGCCTCGACATCGCGCTCGGCATCGGCGGCCTGCCCAAGGGCCGCATCATCGAAGTCTATGGCCCGGAAAGTTCGGGCAAGACCACGCTCGCCCTGCACGCCATTGCGGAGGCGCAGAAGAATGGCGGCACTGCGGCCTTCGTCGACGCCGAACATGCGCTCGACCCCGTCTATGCCAGGAAGCTGGGCGTCGACATCGACGAACTGATCGTGTCGCAGCCCGACACCGGCGAACAGGCGCTGGAAATCGTCGACACGCTGGTCCGTTCCAACGCCATCGACGTGCTGGTGGTGGACTCGGTCGCCGCGCTGGTCCCCCGCGCCGAAATCGAGGGCGAGATGGGCGACAGCCATGTCGGCCTCCAGGCGCGCCTCATGTCCCAGGCGCTGCGCAAGCTGACCGGTTCGATCTCGCGGTCCAAATGCATGGTGATCTTCATCAACCAGGTACGCATGAAGATCGGCGTGATGTACGGCAATCCGGAAACCACGACCGGCGGCAACGCGCTCAAATTCTACGCCTCGGTCCGCCTCGACATCCGCCGCACCGGCCAGATCAAGGATCGCGACGACATCGTCGGCAACGCGACCCGGGTGAAGGTGGTCAAGAACAAGGTCGCCCCGCCCTTCAAGCAGGTCGAATTCGACATCATGTATGGCGAGGGGATTTCCAAGATCGGCGAGATTCTCGACCTCGGCGTGAAAGCCGGGATCGTCGAGAAGTCGGGCGCCTGGTTCTCCTATGACTCGGTCCGCATCGGCCAGGGTCGCGAAAATGCCAAGACCTATCTCAAGGAACATCCCGAAATGGCGGAGCGTCTGGAAAAGGCGATCCGCGGCAAGACCGAGCAGGTCGCCGAAGGGATGATGACCGGACCCGATGCGGAGGATGATGGCGAATAAGCGCGGACAGGCGCCCTGGCCGGATCAACCGGGGCGCGGTTCGCCGGGTTCGCCCGCCTTGCGCATCACGCACTGAAAAGGCCCGTCGCGCCACGCTGCGCGGCGGGCCTTTTACCGTCCGCCGTATAACCCGCCGCACGCGCCACGCCGTGCCTCTCGCCCCATCGCCTTGCTCTGGCCAAGCCCGCCGAAGCCCCGCACTTTCTCGCTCGCCAAGCCCGAAGCGCTTGCGCCGGGCCTGCGCGCCCACGATGCTCATGCGACGGGACGAATCGCCCCGCGCTCCAGTCCGGACCCCATATCATGCGCCTCGCGATCGAAGCGATTCTCGACTATGACTTTGCCGAACCCAGCGACGTGCTGCTCGCGGTGGAGGCCGCCGCCCTGCCCGACCAGCGGGTGATCGAGCAGACCCACATCATCGACAATGCCGGCCCCCTCACCAACAAGGTCGGCGGCAGCGGCGTCGGCCGCCGGACCTGGACCCGCACGGGCACCGGCCGGATGCTCAGCACCTATCGCGCCACCGTGGATGTCGATCGCGCGCCCGTCGACCTGGCCAGCCTCTCCAAAAGCCCGCTGCCCAGCCTGCCGGAGGATGTGCTGCCCTTCATCTGGCCGAGCCGCTATTGCGAGGCCGACCGCTTCGGCAGCTTCGTCAGCGGCCATTTCGCCAATCTGGAGGGGGGCGCGCTGGTCGACGCGCTGCTCAACTGGGTGCATGAGAATATCGCCTATGTGCCGGGCAGTTCGGGTATCGCCACCACCGCCGCCGACACGTTCGTGGCGCAGCAGGGGGTCTGCCGCGACTTCGCCCACCTCACCGCCGCGCTGATCCGATCGCGCGACATTCCCGCGCGGCTCGTGTCGGTCTATGCGCTTGATCTCGACCCGCCCGATTTCCACGCCGTGGTGGAGGTATGGCTCGACGGCGCCTGGCACATGGTCGATGCCACCCGCCTCGCGCCGGTCGAAACCATGGTCCGCATCGCCGTCGGGCGCGACGCCACCGACATCGCCTTCATGACCATCTTCGGCGGCGCGCAGATGAATGCCCAGTCGATCCGCGTCAGCCGCGTGGCCGATCCCGGCTGACCGTTCAGCCGACGGACAGCCGGACACGGCTATGCCTCATATCGTCGCAGGAGGAACGGACATGATCGGGACCAAGGCACGCTGGATGACCGGAGCGCTGGTGAGCGCGGGCCTGCTCGTCGGCAGCATCGGCGCGGCCGACGCTCGGCCACGCTACGGCTACGACCGGGGCTGGAACGGCGGCTGGGACCGGCACCACCGCCACCGCGGCGACGGTTTCGGCCTTGGCGATGCGATCGGGGTCGCGGCACTGGTGGGCGCGGTCGCGATCGTCGCCTCCTCCATCTCCAAAAACAAGAAGATCCGCGATCCCCGCACCGGCGGCGAATATGACGCGCCGCCGCGCAGCCCCGACACCGACTATGGCGCCGATGCCCGCACTGGCACGCTGCCCCCCGACGCCCCGATCCGCGACGACGCCGACTTCTCCGACGTGGCCGGCGCCAACGCGCAGGACGATGCGATGACCGACGCCTGCGCCGTCGCCGCGCGCGACGAAGCCCAGGGCCAGGACGGTGGCTATGCCGAGATCCGCAGCATGGATCAGCCCCGTACCACCCAGGACGGCGCCACCAATATCGACGGCGAGATCGAAACCCGCGCCAGCTATCGCGCGACCGACGGCACCACCCGCCGCTTCACCTGCACGATGAGGGACGGCCGCGTCGCGCAGGTCTACATCAGCCGCGACGTAGCGCTACACTGATCTCAGGTAGGACGCGCCGCCTTCCTGCTGGTGCAGGCGATCACGGCCCGGTCATCGCCAGCAGGAGCCGGAATGTAGGGGATGGGTGGGAGCGGAAGGGCGGCTTTGCCTATCCCCTCCCGTTTAGGCGAAAGGCGACGACACGTGTTCGCGCAGCCAGTTAATCCCAGCGCCGTGAACTGTTGCGACATTGCGCTGAGCCAGACCCGCCGGCCACCCCACGAACAGTCGAACATTCGTCCGATGCGGATTTTCTCTGATCCATCCTGTCGGATGAATAGCCATCGCGCCTCCCAGTCCCTTTCATCCCGTCGCATCATCGACGCGTGACCGCAGCGTCACTGTCGCCGCGCTGCCGTCGCGTGGCGGGCGCTTCGCGAGCGCCTTCCCGCGGCCATGGGCCGACAAGGCCCGACGACAGTGTGAACTTCGGCGGCGTGCCTCTTGGCAACCCCTTCCCGTCGCGATAGCGCCACCGCCATGTCCGCACCGCCCTTGCCCCGTCGCACCGCCGCGATCGCCTTCATCCTGGTGACGGCGCTGCTCGACGTGATGTCCATGGGCATCGTCATTCCGGTGCTGCCGCAGCTGATCGAGACATTGTCCGGCTCCAGCACCAGCGCCGGCCTGTGGAACGGGCTGTTCGTCGCGCTCTGGGCGGGGATGCAGTTTCTCTGCTCGCCCGTCATCGGCTCGCTGTCCGATCGGTTCGGGCGACGGCCGGTGATCCTGATCTCGGTCGCGGGCCTCGCGCTCGATTATGTGCTGATGGCGCTCGCGCCCAATCTCTGGTGGCTGGCGCTCGGCCGCATCCTGGCGGGCGTCACCTCGTCCAGCTTCACCTCCGCCTTCGCCTATATGGCCGACATCACCCCGCCGCAGGGCCGGGCGCGCGGCTATGGGCTGATCGGCGCGGCGTTCAGCGCCGGTTTCGTCGCCGGGCCGCTGCTGGGCGGGGTGCTCGGGGAAATTTCCCTCCGCGCGCCCTTCTGGGCGGCGGCGGGCCTTTCCGGCCTTGCCTTCCTCTACGGCCTCGCCATCCTGCCCGAATCCCTGCCGGCGGAAAAGCGCATGGCCTTCAGCTGGCGCCGCGCCAACCCGTTCGGCGCGCTGCGGCTGCTGCGCTCCCACCCCGAACTCTCCAGCCTCGCGCTCGTCAATTTTCTCCTCTATTTCGCTCATCATCTCTTCTCGGCCGTGTTCGTCCTCTATGCCGGCGACCGCTATGGCTGGGGCGCGTGGCAGGTCGGCACGCTGCTGGCACTCGTAGGCCTGATGGACATGGGCGTGCAGGGGGCGCTGGTCGGTCCGGTGGTGAAGCGGCTGGGCGACCACAGCACCATGGTCATCGGCCTCGCCTTCGGGGCGATCGGCGTCGCCGCCATGGGGCTGGCGCCGACCGGCGGACTGTTCGTCGCCGCCATGTTCCCCAATGCGCTCTGGGGCCTCGCCATGCCGACGATCCAGTCGCTGATGACGCGGCGCGTCTCCGAAAGCGAACAGGGACAGCTCCAGGGCGCGAACAACAGCGTGGGCGCGATCGCGGGCATCGTCTCGCCGCTCTTCTTCGGCGCTGTCTATTCCGCCTCGGTCGGCGCCCGTCCGCTGCTGCCTTTCATCGGCAGCGCCTTTCTGATCGCGGCGCTGGTCCTGGCCGGCGCGGCGCTGCTCGGCCGGGCCGCCAGCCGTGACGAGGATGCCCCCGCGCGCCCATGAGGCGGGGAGAACTGGACATATCGGGACAGGGCGACTAACCGGGCGCGAATCCCTTCCACCGCTCGACACAAAGGCGATTCGATGACGCTGCCCCTTCAGGATTCCATCCTCATCGTGGACTTCGGCAGCCAGGTGACCCAGCTCATCGCCCGGCGCGTCCGCGAAGCCGGCGTCTATTCCGAGATCGCCCCCTTCAACAGCGCGGCCGAAGCCTTCGAGCGGATGCAGCCCAAGGGCATCATCCTGTCGGGCGGCCCCTCCTCGGTGATGTGGGAGGACAGCCCCCGCGCCCCGCAGCATTTCTTCGATGCAGGCATCCCCATCCTGGGCATCTGCTACGGCCAGCAGACGATGATGCAGCAGCTGGGCGGCAATGTCGAAGGCGGCGAGAGCGGCGAATTCGGCCGCGCCTTCATCGAAGTGAAGCAGGGCTGCGCCCTGTTCGACGGCCTCTGGACCGAAGGCGAAAAGCATCAGGTCTGGATGAGCCATGGCGACAAGGTGACGAGCCTTGCCCCCGGCTTCGAGGTCGTTGCGACCAGCGAGGGCGCGCCCTATGCCGTCACCGCGAACGAGGAAAAGCGCTTCTACGCCACCCAATTCCACCCCGAAGTCGTCCACACCCCCGACGGCGCGAAGCTGCTCGCCAATTTCGTCCGCCATGTCTGCGGCCTCGCCGGCGACTGGACCATGGCCGAGTTCCGCGCCACCAAGATCGCCGAAATCCGCGCCCAGGTGGGCGAAGGCCGGGTGATCTGCGGCCTGTCGGGCGGCGTCGATTCCGCTGTGGCCGCCGTGCTGATCCACGAAGCGATCGGCGACCAGCTCACCTGCGTCTTCGTCGACCATGGCCTGATGCGGCTGGGCGAAGCGGAACAGGTGGTCAGCCTGTTCCGCGAACATTATGGCATCAAGCTGGTGCATGTGAACGCGGAAGACCGCTTCCTGGGCGGCCTCGCCGGCCTCACCGACCCGGAAAAGAAGCGCAAGTTCATCGGCGGCGAATTCATCGCCGTGTTCGAGGAGGAAGCCGCCAGGATCGGCGGCGCCGATTTCCTGGCGCAGGGCACCCTCTATCCCGACGTGATCGAGAGCGTCAGCTTCACCGGCGGCCCTTCGGTCACGATCAAGTCGCACCATAATGTCGGCGGCCTGCCCGAACGCATGAACATGAAACTGGTCGAACCCTTACGCGAACTGTTCAAGGACGAAGTGCGCGTGCTGGGCAAGGAACTGGGCCTGCCCGACATCTTCGTCGGCCGCCATCCCTTTCCCGGCCCCGGGCTCGCCATCCGCATTCCCGGCGAAGTGACCAAGGAACGCTGCGACATATTGCGCAAGGCGGACGCCATCTATCTGGAGGAAATCCGCAACGCAGGCCTCTACGACGCGATCTGGCAGGCCTTCGCCGTGCTGCTCCCGGTCCGCACCGTCGGCGTGATGGGCGACCACCGCACTTATGACAGCGTCTGCGCCGTCCGCGCCGTCACCTCGACCGACGGTATGACTGCCGACATCTACCCCTTCGACGCCGCGTTCCTCAGCCGCGTCGCGACGCGCATCATCAATGAGGTCAAGGGCATCAACCGCGTCGTCTATGACTATACGTCGAAGCCGCCGGGGACCATCGAATGGGAATAAAGCCGGCAAAGCGAATGTCCGGGGGACATTCGCCGGCTTTATTCGGCTGCGTAAGCAGCCGTGGGTGTCAGGTATAATGGCCGTCCGGGGGATCGCCATCCGGTCAGCTCAGCCGCGCAAGCGGCCGCAGCGGTGGAGCATGACATGACCAGCGCCGCCCTCGGCCACCCCGTCTATCGGGACATGCCGACCACCATCTTCGAACATATGTCCGCCCGCGCGCGGGAAACCGGCGCGATCAATCTGGGGCAGGGCTTTCCCGAAGGCCCCGGCCCCCGCGCCGTCCTGCAAGCCGCCGCCGACGCGCTGCTGACCCGATCCAGCCAATATCCGCCGATGGCCGGCCTGCCCGAACTGCGCGCGGCGGTCGCCGACCATTATGACCGCCACCAGCAGCTCGATCTTTACGAGCAGGAGGTGATCGTCACTTCCGGCGCGACCGAGGCGATCGCGGCCAGCCTGCTCGCACTGGTGAAACCCGGCGACGAAGTGCTGATGCTCGCCCCGCTCTACGACGCCTATCTGCCGCTCGTGGAGCGCGTGGGCGGCGTCGCGAAAGTGGTGACGCTGACCCCGCCCGACTGGCGCGTGACCCACGACGCGCTGGCAGCGGCCATCACCCCGCGCACCCGCATCCTCCTCATGAACAATCCGGTGAATCCTACCGGCATCGTGCTGCGCGAGGCGGAACTGGCGCTGCTCGCCGACCTCTGCGTTGCGCATGACCTGATCGCCATCTGCGACGAAGTCTGGGAGCAAAGCGTCTATGACGATGTCGCCCACCGCCCGCTGATGGCCTTTCCGGGGATGCGCGACCGCACCGTCAAGATCGGGTCGGCGGGCAAGATCTTTTCCGTCACCGGCTGGAAGGTCGGCTGGATGTGCGCCGCCCCGCCGATCGCTACCCTGCTCGCCCGCGCCCACCAGTTCCTGACCTTCACCACCCCGCCCGGCCTGCAATGGGCCGTGGCGGAGGGGCTGGGCTACCCCGACGCCTGGTTCGCCGAGCAGCGCGCCGCCTACCAGGCCTCGCGCGACCGGCTGGCGGCCGGCCTTGTGGCGGCGGGCTATGTCGTCCAGCCCAGCGCCGCCACCTGGTTCCTGTCGATCGACCTGCCCGCATCGGGGATCGCGCTGGACGATGTGACCTTCTGCAACCGCATCATCGACGAAGCCGGTGTGGCAGCGATCCCGATCAGCGCCTTCTACCCCGACGCATCCGTCACCCATCTCGTCCGTCTCTGCTTTTCCAAGACGGACGCGATGCTGGATCAGGCGATCGCGCGGCTCGCCGCCTTCCGCGCGACGCTGGGCTGACGCACGATCATGGCCCCCAGGATCAGCATGGCAACCAGCAGCAGCGCCTGCGCGGCGAGGAAGGGCGGCTCCGTCCCGGTCGGCGCAAAAGCGTTGAGCGCCGGCACCTTCAGGAAGCTCTGCACCACCAGCACGAACAGGTTGAGCCACAGCGCCACCGTCGCGCTCACCGCGTAAATCGTCCGCGCCCGGCCGCGCAGCTTCAGGCCAAAGAGCGCGACGAAGGCGACGATCAGCACCAGCGTCGAAAGGATGCCCACCCCGATCGCCGGCGTGAACCCACGGAACGGAAAGAGGAAGCCCGTCAGGCTGGTTAGCAGGGTGGTGACGAGGAACAAGGCCTGCACCCGCGGCAGGAACCGCCCCTTCGCCTGCGCCAGCAAGGCGACAAGGCCAGCGACGATTCCGACCAGGCTGATCGCGACATGCAGCGCGATGAAGGCGGGAATGGAAAGACCGAGGATCATGATGCTTCTCCTTGGGAAAACAGGCACTCTACCCGTCATCCCCGCGCAGGCGGGAAGTGACGGAGAAGGTCAGGCCGTCTTGCGATAGCGCGCCGCTGCATCCTTCAGCGACAGATTGGGCCGCAACGCCGCCCGCGCGGCGAGATAGGCGTCGAGGTCGCCCCGGTCCGGCAGCGCCGGAATGGTGATCGCCTCGCCCATGTCCAGCCCGGCCAGCGCCGCATCGACCATCACCTCGACATCCATCACCATCTCGGCCGGAATTCCCGCGATCTGCTCCTCGGTCCAGATCGGCGTCCGGGTAATCCCCGGCAGCACTGCCTGCACCCGCACGCCCTTGCCGCCCAGTTCGACCTGCAACGCCTCGGTAAAGGCCAGCACATAGGCCTTGCTCGCCGGATAGACGGCAGTGAAGCCGTCGGGCATCAGCGCCGTGACCGACGTGATGTTGATGAGCGTCCCCGCCCCCGTCGCCGCAAACCGGGGCGCGACCGCGCGGGACAGCCGCGTCACGGCCAGGATGTTGAGGTCGATCAGGCCGGTCAGATAGGCCGGGTCGGTCTCGACGAAGCTCTGCTCGCCAGCGATCCCGGCATTGTTGATGAGGCCCGTGATGGCGTCATCGTCGCGCAGCCGCGCCTCGATCCGGGCCAGGTCATCGGCCTTGGCCAGATCGGCGGCGATCACTTCGACGCCAACGCCGGCTTCGGCCCGCAATTGCGCCGCCAGCGCCTCCAGCTTCTCCGCCCGTCGGGCGACCAGGATCAGATTGGCGCCGCGCCTGGCAAAGCGATCGGCATAGACCGCGCCGATGCCGTCCGACGCGCCGGTGATGAGAATGGTTTCATTGGTCATGGGAAGTCTCCTTTGAAGAACCTCCGTCCGCTTCTCGACACGCTCGAAACGAACGAAGCCGGATTTGTCAGCCGTTGATGAAATCGAGCAGGTCGGCATTGAACCGATCCTGATGGGTGACCGTCAGTCCATGATCGGCCCCTTCATACACCATCAGCACCGCCTGCGTAACGATCTTGACTGTCGAGAGGGCAGAGGCGCCGATCGGGACGATCTGGTCGTCGTCGCCATGCAGGACGAGCGTGGGCACATCGACCTTGGCGAGGTCGGCGTGGAAATCGCTCTCCGAAAACGCGCGGATCGAATCGAGCTGCCCCTTCAGGCCGCCCATCATCCCCTGCCGCCAGAATTCCTCGCGAACCCCCTCGGAGATCACCGCGCCGTCGCGATTATAGCCGTAGAAGGGGATGGTCAGATCCTTGAAGAACTGGCTGCGATTGTCGAACGTGCCCTTGCGGATGCCGTCGAACACGTCGATCGGCAGCCCGCCCGGATGGGCCTCGGTCTTCAGCATCAGCGGCGGCACCGCGCCGATCAGCGCCAGCTTGGCCACGCGGCTCGTGCCATGGCGGCCGACATAGCGGGTGACTTCGCCGCCCCCGGTCGAATGGCCGACCAGCACCACATCATGCAGGTCCAGAGCCGCGATCAGGTCGGCCAGATCGTCGGCATATTGGTCCATATTGTTATTGTCCCACGTCTGGTCCGACCGGCCATGGCTGCGGCGGTCATGGGCGATGGTGCGAAAGCCCTGATTGGCGAAAAACACCATCTGCGCATCCCAGGCGTCGGCGCTCAGCGGCCAGCCATGGGAAAAGACGATCGGCTGGCCATCGCGCGGCCCCCAGTCCTTGTAGAAGATGCGGGTGCCGTCCTTGGTGGTGACGAAATTGCTCATGATGAAAGTCCCTTCTGCATTGGAAGAGCGTCTCTCTCGCCCTGTGCTTGCAGTTTTAGGGGTAATGACGGAGGATCGGGATTGGCGGTCCCGACATTAAGCGGGCCGATTCCGACAAAGGCTGTCCCATGGACGCGACGCAGAACCCAAAGGCCGAAATCGGCATCCTCCTCTACCGCGACTGCCAGCAGGCGATGGTCCATGGCATTACCGACCTCATCGCCATCGCCGGGCAATTTTCGGGCCAGCATGGCGGCCCGCCGTTACGCGTCAGCCATTGGCGGATGCAGGCCGACGGCAGCTTCGCCCGCTGCCATGATACGCATGACGGGCGGCCCGGCGCACCGGACATCTGGCTCGTCCCCGGCCGCCTGTCCGGCGTGCCCGACGCGGAGGAAGCAGCCCCCTATGCCCGCTGGCTGCTGGACCGGCACGCCCAGGGCGCGACCCTCGCTTCCAATTGCGGTGGCGCCTTCCTGCTGGCGGCGACCGGCCTGCTTGATGGCCGGCCCGCCACGACCCACTGGTGGTTCGCCGAACCGTTCCGCGCCCGCTTCCCCGCCGTGAAGCTGGACTGCGACCGGATCGTCATCGACGATGGCGATCTCATCACGGCTGGCGGGTTGATGGCGTGGACCGATCTGGGCCTGCGGCTGGTCGACCGGCTGCTCGGGCCGACCGTGATGCTCGATACGGCCAAGTTCCTGCTGGTCGATACGGCCGGGCGCGAGCAGAAGCATTTTGCCCGCTTCATGCCGCGCATGACCCATGGCGACGAGCCGATCCTGAAGGTCCAGCACTGGCTCGCCGCGCGGGAGGCCAAGTCCGTCACCACCGCCGAGATGGCGGCGCAGGCGGCGCTGGAGGAACGCACCTTCCAGCGCCGCTTCAAGGCGGCGACGGGCATGACCCCGATCGAATATGTCCAGCATCTGCGCATCGCCAGGGCGCGCGAGCATCTGGAATTCACCCGGCGCACCATCGACCAGATCGCCTGGAGCGTCGGCTACGAGGATTCCGCGGCCTTCCGCAAACTGTTCCACCGCCTCGTCGGCCTGTCCCCCGGCGACTATCGCACCCGCTTCGCCGCACCAAGCGCAGAGGCAGCCTGAGTATTTATATAGTTAGCTAACTATTGAAATACTCAGGCTGCCTCTGCTCGTTTCAACTGTCCATGTCGCTGTCGGACTTGCGGCTCGGCGCCCATGTCGCTAGGTTCCCGTTTCGTTCCCAAAAGGACCAGATATGGACAGCCCGGCCGCTCTTCTCCTCCTCGTCGCCCTCCTGATCGGCCTTGCGGTCGGCTGGCTGTTGCGGACCCGGTCGGCTGCCCCGCTCATGGCCGAAAAGGCCGATCTTGCCGCGAAGCTCGACACCGCGACGGCCCAGCGTAATGGCGCCATCGCCGAACTGGCGGTGGAAAAGGAACGGGTCGCGCAGGCCGCGACCCATGTCGCCCGCCTCGAAGCAGCGCAGGTCGCCGCTGACCAGAGGTTGGAGGCGGTGCAATCCGCTGCTGCCCGGCGTCTCGACGCTGTCCAGGCCGAGCGGGAGGCCGCGCTGCGCGATCTCGCCGCGCTCCAGTCCGACACCCAGGCCCGCACCCAGGCGTTCGAGCAGCAGATCGCCGCGCTCAAGGACGCCAAGGAACAGCTTTCCGCCCAGTTCAGCGAGATTGGCGGCAAGCTGCTCGACCAGGCACAAACCCAGTTCCTGACCCGCGCCGACCAGCGCTTCGCCCAGGCGAGCGAAAAGAGCGAGGCGCAGCTCAAGACCCTTCTCTCGCCCGTGGAAACCACGCTCAAACGCTATGAGGAAGGCCTCGCCCGTGTCGAGAAGGACCGGGTCGGCAGCTATGCCGAACTGCGGGAGGCGATCGCGCAGGTCCATCAGGGTCAGGGCCAGGTTCGCGAGGAAACGGCCAAGCTCGTCAATGCGCTCCGCGCCGCGCCCAAGACCCGCGGCCGCTGGGGCGAGCAGCAGTTCAAGAACCTCATCGAAACCGCCGGCCTCTCCCCCTTCGTGGATTTCCAGGAGGAAGTCTCCGTCACCGTGGAGGACGGCCGGCTGCGCCCGGATTTCATCATCCGCCTGCCCGGCGACCAGCAACTGGTGGTCGACGTCAAATGCTCGCTGGAAGCCTATCTCAACGCCGTCGACCAGGTCGATTCCGCCTCTCGCGAGCGCTATCTGGCGGACCATGCCCGCGCCGTGCGAACCCATGCCGACGCGCTGGGGCGCAAGGCCTATTGGGAACAGTTCGCCAAGGCGCCCGACTTCGTCATCATGTATGTCCCCGGCGACAATTTCGTCACCGCGGCGCTGGAGGCGGACATGGACCTGTGGGAACGCGCCGCGCGCAACCGCGTCATCATCTGCGGCCCCGCCACCTTCCTCCCCCTCGCCCGCACGCTGGCGGGCCACTGGCGCCAGGCGAAGATGCAGGAACAGGCGCAGCAGGTGGGCCAGCTCGGCAAGGAACTGTACGAGCGCCTGTCCGTCGCCGCGACCCATCTCAAGCGCCTCGGCTCCGGGCTCAACAGCGCCGTCTCCAACTACAACAGCTTCATCGGCAGTTTCGAGAGCCGCGTCCTCGCGACCGGCCGCAAGTTCCGCGACCTCGACATCGAGACCGGCGGCAAGGACATAGAGGCCATGGAACCGCTCGACGTGCTGGCGCGCGACCCGCAGGTGGACGAGGCGCGGGCGCTGCCGGCGGCGGAATGACGCCGCTCAGGCGCCCGTCTGATGCCGCCCTTGCAGCGGGCGGCCGATAGAGACGGGCGTCAGCTCTCGTCGCCCATCCGCAGCGCGGCGATGAAGGCTTCCTGCGGAATCTGCACGCTGCCATATTCGCGCATCCGCTTCTTGCCTTCCTTCTGCTTCTCCAGCAGCTTCTTCTTGCGGGTGATGTCGCCGCCATAGCATTTCGCCGTGACATCCTTGCGCATCGCCGCGATCGTCTCGCGCGCGATCACCTTGCCGCCGATCGCCGCCTGGATCGGGATCTTGAACAGGTGGCGAGGGATCAGATCCTTCAACCGTTCGCACATGTGCCGCCCGCGCGCCTCGGCGGCGCTGCGGTGGACGATCATCGAAAGCGCATCGACCGGCTCATTGTTGACGAGGATGCTCATCTTGACGAGGTCGCCCTCGCGCGTGCCGATCTGGTGATAGTCGAAGCTGGCATAGCCGCGACTGATCGACTTCAGCCGGTCATAGAAGTCGAACACGACTTCGTTGAGCGGCAGTTCATAGGTCACCTGCGCGCGGCCGCCGACATAGGTCAGGTTCTTCTGGATGCCGCGCCGGTCCTGGCAGAGCTTCAGGATGCTGCCCAGATATTCGTCGGGGCAGTAGATCACCGCCTCGATCCACGGCTCCTCGATCATCTCGATATGGTTGGGATCGGGCATGTCGGCCGGGTTGTGCAGATGGCGCACCGTCCCGTCCTTCATATGCATCTCATAGACCACCGAAGGCGCGGTGGTGATCAGGTCGAGATCATATTCGCGGGTCAGCCGCTCCTGGATGATCTCCAGATGAAGGAGGCCCAGAAATCCGCAACGGAAGCCGAAACCCAGTGCCGCCGATGTTTCCATCTCGAAGGAGAAGCTGGCATCGTTCAGGCGCAGCTTCGAGATGGAGTCGCGCAGCTTCTCGAAATCATTGGCATCCACCGGGAACAGGCCGCAGAACACCACCGGCTGCACTTCCTTGAAGCCCGGCAGCGCCGCCTTGGCCGGATTCTTGACCGTGGTGATGGTGTCGCCGACGCGGGTCTGGCTGATATCCTTGATCTGGGCGGTGATGAAGCCGATCTCGCCGGGGCCAAGCTCGGGCAGATGCTCGATCTTGGGCCGCATACAGCCGACGCGGTCGATCAGATGCTCGGTGCCGCCGATCATGAACTTGATGTTCTGGCCCTTCCTGATGACGCCATTGACGACGCGCACCAGGATGACGACGCCCAGATAGGGGTCGTACCAGCTGTCGACCAGCATCGCCTCCAGCGGGGCGTCACGGTCGCCCTTGGGCGGCGGGATCTTCGCGACGATCGCCTCCAGCACCTCGTCGATGCCGATGCCCGATTTCGCGCTGGCCAGCACCGCTTCGGACGCGTCGAGGCCGATAACCTCCTCGATTTCCGCGCGCACCTTCTCCGGCTCGGCGGCCGGCAGGTCGATCTTGTTCAGGACGGGCACGATCTCATGGTCATGCTCGATCGACTGGTAGACGTTCGCCAGCGTCTGCGCTTCCACGCCCTGCGCCGCGTCCACGACCAGGAGCGCGCCCTCGCACGCGGCCAGGCTGCGCGACACTTCATAGGCGAAGTCGACATGGCCCGGCGTGTCCATCAGGTTCAGCTCATAGGTCTCGCCATTCTTCGCGACATAGTCGAGGCGCACGGTCTGCGCCTTGATGGTGATGCCGCGCTCCTTCTCGATGTCCATATTGTCGAGCACTTGCGCGCTCATCTCGCGGTCGGTCAGGCCACCGGTGCGCTGGATCAGCCGGTCGGCCAGCGTGGACTTGCCATGGTCGATATGCGCGATGATGGAAAAATTGCGGATATGGCTGAGATCGGTCATCGGCGCCCGATAGCAGCGATTACACGCCCTGTCAGCACGGCAGAAGCAGGTTCGCGCCGCAGTATGCAAGTCCTGTCCGCTGTGCTAGGATGTCGCTACCTTTTGCGGGGTCGCACCATAATCAGAAACGGCTGTACATATCCGCATCAAGGGGAAATTTTGGCAATGCTGAAGACCGTTTCCGCGCTACTCACGACGGCAGCGCTGGTCGCGACGCCGATCGCGGCGAATGCGCAGACAAATATGAGTTCATCCGGCCAGACCTACAAGGACGGCACCACCAAAGGCGCCTCCTCCGGTCGCCGCGCGCAGGAACGCGCAACGCGCGAAATCCCCCGCTGTACCCGGATGCTCGGCACCGTCGCGATCGTGGAGCCGGACAATCAGTGGTGGCGCGAACTGAACCTGGGCAGCCCGGAGGCGATCCTAAAGGTCTTCATCCAGCAGTCGGGCTGCTTCCGCATGGTCAATCGCGGACGGGCGATGGCGAGCCGCGCGATGGAACGCGCAATGGCCGATTCGGGTGAACTCCAGGCGGGGTCGAACCTGGGCAAGGGCCAGGTGAAAGCGGCTGATTATTATCTGGAGCCGGACATCGTCTCCTCGAACCGCAATTCGGGCGGCGGCGGCATCGGCGGCGCGCTCGGCGGCCTGATGGGCGGTTTCGGCGGCGCGATCCTGGGCGGCCTCAACATCAAGAAGAAAGAGGCCAACGTCACTCTCTCGATCGTAAACGCACGCACGACCGAGGAAGAGGCGCTGACCGAAGGCTATGCGCGCAAGACCGACATCGGCTTCGGCGGCGGCGCGGGCGGTGGCTGGTGGGGCGGTTTCGCCGCGGCCGGCGGCAGCGGCTACCAGAATACGGAGATCGGCCAGGTGATCGTGCTCGCCTATCTCGACGCCTATACCAAGCTGGTGACGCAACTCGGTGGGCTGCCCGCCAGTGCGGCCGCGGCGGCGCCCGTCGCGCAATAAGACGACGATCGCAGAGTCATGAAGGCGCGGCTGGAAACGGCCGCGCCTCTTTCATGTCTGGCTGGGTGCGGCATCCGGCAAGGAAGCCCGCGCCGCGCTGCGCCGCTTCCACCAGGCCAGGATGGCCTCTCCGGCGGGACGTTCGACCAGGCGGTTGATCGCGGTCCCCAGCAGCAATGCGACGGCAAACGCCGCCGCAAAGCCGATCCAGGGACTGTAACCGGCCTTGGCGCATTCCAGCATGACGACGAAGCCGACATGCTGGTGGATTAGGTAGAAGGAATAGCTGATCCCGCCCAGCCAGACGAGCGGTCGCAGGCTGAGGAAGCGGAGATAGCCATGGACGAGCGCCACGAAGGCGAGCAGCAGGATGCAGCCGACAATGGCGACATCCCAGCTCTCCATCGTCGCGATCGACAGCAATGCCAGCGCCGCATAGGGCGCCTGCTGCCGCAGCCTGCGCTGGCCGCGCCAGACCCGATAGGCCAGCATCCCGATGATGAAGAAGGGGGCATAGCGCAGCACCAGCAGCATGATGATGCGCTCGGGCATGTCGGGCCAAATCCAGAACAGCCAGCGCAGCATCAGCCAACCCGCCAGCAGCGGCTCCAGCCGCCGCATCCCGGTGAATTTCCAGATCGCGATCATGCAGAAATAGAAGGCGATTTCGACCGTCAGGGTCCAATAGGCGCCATCCACCTCCGGAAGGAAGGCGAAGCCCTGCAACATGGTGACATTGGCGAGGATCGCCACCGGCCCGATCAGCAGCTGAGTCGCCTGCGCCAGATATTCGATCGACAGCGTCAGCAGCATCGCCACGAGATAGGCGGGATAGAGTCGGGCAAAACGATTGACGACGAAATCAGCGACGGACCGGATTCGGTCCAGCGTGAAGAAGATGGCAAAGCCGGATATGGTGAAGAAGAGCAACACCCGGTAATTGCCGCCGGGAAAGCTGAACGGCACATGCGCGGCCTGCGGAAACAGCTCGTGGAAGCGGGTCGAATAGTGGAAGATCAGCACGCACAATGCGCCGATCCCCCGGAGCGCGTCCAATTCCGTCAAGCGGTTGCGGGAAGGCGGCGTTCCGACCATGCGCTCTCATAGCAACAGGACAGCAACGAATCCGTTACTATCGTGGTTAACAGCAACGTTCGATTCCGCGATTTTTTGCTGCTTCCTTTCCAAATTGAGACATTATGCCGCTGCGGACAGATCTTCGGCCGCTCAGCGAGGCGACTCGGCAGCCCGTTTCAGTCCCGCCAATTGTTCCGCCAGCACCTGATCCACCAAAGGCGCCATCTTCGCGGCGCCTCCCCGCAGATAGCCTCCGACGACATAGGTCATCGTGATCTTGACCCCCTGTCCAACCGGCTGGATGGCGAAGTCCAGTGCGCCGGTAACACCCTCGGTCTGGAGCGGCCCCAATCCCCCGACAAGCCGCAATTGCTTGCCAGGAACGGCATAGACGACGCGCGCATGTTCGATCGATCCCGCCGTCCCACTTTTCGCCGGGATGGTTTCGCAGAAACAGCCACCCGCCTGTGGCACCAAGGTCATGTTGGCGGAATCGCCGCTATAAGTGTGCGCGTCATTCCACCACCGACCGGGCAACGCCAGCAAGGCGTAGACAGCCTCTGGCCCGGCCGCGATCTCGACGCTGGCTTCGGTCGCAAAACCATTCTCGCCCGCGCCCGTAACAGCAGAATGGGCCGGTGCGGCCATCGCCACGCCAGCCCATGCCAGTAACCTCGAAATGCCCATGGCTGCCTTCCCTCGTTCCCGGAGGGCAGTCTAGCTCAGGCGGCGTCGCCATCCAAGATGGCGGCAATGGCGGCGGTCACGTCGGCCATGTCGGCCATGCCGTCGACCCGCGACACGATACCGCGGCCCTCGTAGATCGGCAGGATAGGCGCGGTCTTGGCGCGATATTCGGCCATGCGCGTCCGCACCGTCTCCTCATTGTCGTCGGGGCGGCGCTTGAACTCGTGCCCATGGCACTTGTCGCACTCATTTTCGACCGCAGGGGTCTTGAACCGGTCGTGATAGCCTTCGCCGCAGGTCGCGCAGGTGAAACGGCCCGTGATGCGCTCGACCAGCGCATCCTCATTCACATCCAGTTCGATGACATGGTCGAGCGTGCGGTCGCGCGATCCCAATAGGGTGTCGAGCGCCTGGGCCTGCGCCTGCGTCCGCGGATAGCCGTCGAAGATCACGCCGGTCTCGGGAGCCAGCGCATCGAGCGCCTCGCCGATGATGCCCGACACGATCTCGTCGGACACCAGCGCGCCCGCTTCCATCACGGCCTTCGCCTTGAGTCCGATCGGCGTCCCGGCCTTCACCGCAGCGCGCAGCATATCGCCGGTCGACAGCTGCACCATCCCGCGACTGTCCACCAGCCGCGTCGCCTGGGTACCCTTGCCGGCCCCCGGAGGACCAAGCAGAATGATATTCATTGCGCGCATTCTCCCCTGTTCGTGCGCTATTCAGAGTCTCGAAACGCCCCTCAGCGCAGTCGACCCTTCAGCTTCGCCTTCTTGATGAGGTCGCCATATTGATGGGCGAGCAGATGGCTCTGGATCTGGGTCACGGTGTCGACCGTAACATTGACGACGATCAGCAGGCTAGTCCCTCCAAGGTAGAAGGGAATTCCCGCCCGTGCGATGGCGAATTCGGGCACCAGGCAAATGAACGCCAGGTAAGCCGCGCCGATGACGGTGATGCGCGTCAGCACATAATCCAGATAATGTTCGGTGTTCTTGCCCGGACGAATGCCCGGAATGAAGCCGCCGTTGCGCTTCAGATTGTCAGCCGTCTCTTCCGGGTTGAACACCACCGCAGTGTAGAAGAAGCAGAAGAAGACAATGCCCAGGCCATAGAGCGCCATGTACACGGGGCTGCCGTGCGCCAGATACTGGTTCAGCGTCAGGACGAAATCGCCCAGCCTGCTCTCGCCCGCTACGGTCTGCCCCGCAAATTGCGAGATGGTGAGCGGCATCAGCAGCAACGAACTGGCGAAGATCGGCGGGATCACACCTGCGGTGTTGACCTTCAGCGGCAGATGGCTGCGATCGGCCTGCATCAGCCCCTGACGGGTCTGGCGCTTGGGATACTGGATCAGGACGCGGCGCTGGGCGCGTTCCATGAAGCAGATCAACAGGATCAGCCCGACCGCCATGACCATGATCAGGAAAATGAGCAGGCCGGAAATCGAGCCTTCGCTGCCCGACTTGAACAGATTGCTGAGCGTCACCGGCAGCTGGGCGACGATGCCGGCCATGATGATGAGCGAAACGCCGTTGCCGATGCCCCGCGAGGTGATCTGTTCACCCAGCCACATCAGGAACATCGTGCCGCCGATCAGCGAGACGACCGCCGTCAGCCGGAACAGCAGGCCGGGTTCGATCACGGCGGCGACGCCCGACTGGGCACCGAAGCTCTCTAGACCGACCGCAATGAAATAGCCCTGCACCGCGGTCAGGCCAACGGTGCCATAGCGGGTATATTGGTTCAGCTTCTTGCGGCCGCTCTCCCCTTCCTTCTTGATCGCAGCAAGCTGCGGCGAGAGGCTGGCCGCGAGCTGCACCACGATCGAGGCGGTGATATAGGGCATCACGCCAAGCGCGATCAGGCTCATGCGCGACAGCGAACCACCCGAGAAGGTGTTGAAGATATCGAGGATGCCGCCGTTGGTCTGGGCATAGAGCGTCGAAAGCGCCGTCGGATCAACACCGGGCAACGGCACGAAGCTCAGGAAGCGGAAGACGATCAGTGCGCCGAGCGTGAACCACAGGCGCTTCTTGAGGTCGGTCGCCTGGCTGAATTTCGCGAGGCTGAGATTGGATGCGAGCTGGTCGGCTCTCGATGCCATGGTGGCTGCCCTTCAAATCACTCTTGCCCGGGATGGAGGTCCGAGCCGGAATCGCATTCCCCTTAGCGGGGGCTTGGGGCGCTGTCGAACCGGGAATTGCCGCGGCTGCGACAAACAGCGTCCCCGATGCACATGACCCCGCCGACCCATATCGGGCAGCGGGGTCACGCTTGCAAGACTTGGCAGGCCGGATCAGGCCTTCGCTGCGGCCTTCTTGGCGGCAAGGGCGGTGCCCTTCTTGGCCTTGGCCTTTTCCGCCGCAGGAACCACCGCGATCACCTCGACCTTGCCACCGGCCTTCTCGACTGCGTCGATCGCGCTCTGCGACGCGCCGGCGACCAGGAAGCTCAGCTTCGTGGTCAGTTCGCCCTTGGCGAGGAGGCGCACGCCGTCCTTGCCACCACGCGCCAGGCCGGCCGCCTTCAACGCAGCATGATCGACGGTGGCGCTGGCGTCCAGCTTGCCGGCGTCGATCGCCTTCTGCACCGCGCCCAGGTTCACGATCGCGTAATCCTTGGCGAAGATATTGTTGAAGCCGCGCTTCGGCAGACGCATGTGGAGCGGCATCTGACCGCCCTCGAAGCCGTTGATGCTGACGCCCGAACGCGCCTTGGCGCCCTTCTGGCCGCGACCGGCGGTCTTGCCCTTGCCCGAGCCGATACCACGGCCGACGCGCATCCGGCCCTTGCGGCTACCGGCATTATCGTTGAGTTCGTTCAGTTTCATGTTTTGTGCACTCGCTTTCGCTATGTTCGCGCGAAGGCCCGATCCACCGGGATCGGGCCAAAGCCCCCACTAAAGCTGGAGCCTTGTGAGGCTGGGCGGCTTCCATCACGGAGTCGCCCAATTGCCAGAGATCCCAGCTTCCGCTGGGATGACGGTCTTTACTCGACCACCTGCACCATATGGGGCAGCTTCTTGATGGCACCGCGCACTTCCGCGGTATCTTCCAGCTCCACCACGCGGTGCATCTTGCCAAGGCCCAGGCTGATCAGAATCTTCTTCTGGTCGGCCGGGCGACGGATCGGCGAACCGATCTGCTTGATCTTGATTTTCGCCATGTCTGTTACTCCGCAATCGCTTCGGCGTCAGCCTGCGCGACGTCGGCCGAGGCACCACCGCGACGCAGAAGGTCGGCGACCTTCTTGCCACGACGCTGCGCCACCGACTTGGGGCTGGTCTGTTCGCCCAGCGCCGCGAAGGTCGCACGGATCATGTTATAGGGGTTCGACGTGCCGTTCGACTTGGTCACGACGTCAGCGACGCCGAGGCTTTCGAACACGGCGCGCATCGGACCGCCAGCGATGATGCCCGTACCGGCCGGGGCCGAACGAACCGTCACCTTGCCGGCGCCGAAGTGGCCGAGGCCGTCGTGGTGCAGGGTGCGGCCTTCCTTCAGCGGAACGCGGACCATCGCCTTCTTGGCGGCGGCGGTCGCCTTGCTGATGGCTTCGGGCACTTCGCGCGCCTTGCCATGGCCGAAGCCCGCACGGCCCTTGCCGTCGCCGACGACGACCAGAGCGGCGAAACCGAAGCGCTTACCGCCCTTGACGGTCTTCGAGACGCGGTTGATGTGAACCAGCTTCTCGATCAGCTCTTCGCCCTGCTCCTCGTCCCGATTGCCGCGACGGTCGTCGCGACGGCCACGGCCGCCACGTTCGCCACGGTTGCGATCCCCGCCACGGCCACGGCCACGGCCACGACCTTCGGTCTGAGCCTCGACGCCCTCGACGGGTGCGACGACTTCGTTGGTGTTTTCGTCAGCCATGATCAGAACTCCAGCCCGCCTTCACGGGCGGCATCGGCCAGCGCCTTGACGCGGCCATGGAACAGGAAGCCACCGCGGTCGAACACGACCTTGGTGACACCGGCGGCGGTCGCCGCGGCGGCGACGCGCTTGCCGACATCGGCAGCGGCTTCGGAAGTTGCGCCGGTCTTGCCGCGCACATCCTTGTCCAGGGTCGATGCTGCCGCGACGGTCTTGCCGGCGACGTCATCAATGACCTGCGCGTAGATGTGACGACCCGAACGATGCACGCTGAGGCGGGGCTTGTGGCCCGCAACGGCCTTGAGGGCGGTGCGAACGCGGCGACGACGCCGCGCGAAGAGGGAAAGCTTTGCCATCTTACTTCTTCTTCCCTTCCTTGCGGAAGATGAACTCGCCGGCGTACTTGATACCCTTGCCCTTATAGGGTTCGGGCTTGCGCCAGCGGCGGATCTCGGCGGCAACCTGACCCACCTTCTGCTTGTCGATGCCGGTGATCTCGACCGTGGTGTTATCCGGGGTCTTGATCTCGATGCCTTCCGGCACAGCGAAGTCGACGTCGTGCGAATAGCCGAGCTTCAGGTTCAGAACCTTGCCCTTGGCGTCCGCACGATAGCCGACACCGGTGATGAGCAGCTTCTTCGTGTAGCCCTCCGTCACGCCGGTGATCAGATTGGCGATCAGGGTGCGCTGCATACCCCAGAAAGCGCGGGCGCGCTTGCTGTCGTTGGCAGGCTTCACCGCGATCGAACCATCTTCGATGCTGTAGGTGACTTCGTCGGCCAGCGGCAGCGACAGGGTGCCCTTCGGCCCCTTAACCGACAGCTCGCCATCGGCGATCGACGCGGTGACGCCCGCGGGGACGGCAACCGGCTTCTTACCAGTGCGGCTCATCAGAACACCTCCGCCAGCACTTCGCCGCCAACATTCTGCTCACGCGCTTCCGCGTCAGACAGAACACCCTTGGGCGTCGAGACAATGGTGATGCCGAGGCCATTGCGGATTACCGGCAGTTCCTTGGAACCCGAGTAAACGCGGCGACCAGGCTTGGACACGCGGGCGACATGCTTGATCGCCGGCTGGCCCTCGAAATATTTCAGCTCGATGCGCAGGCCGGGATGATTGCCGAGGACTTCCTCGGAATAACCACGGATATAGCCTTCGCGCTGCAGCACGTCGAGGACGCGGGCACGGAGCTTGCTGGCGGGGGACACGACGCTGTCCTTCTTCGCCTGCTGCCCGTTGCGGATGCGGGTGAGCATATCACCCAGGGGATCGGTCAATGCCATCTCAAATGATCCTTACCAGCTCGACTTGGTGACGCCGGGGATCAGGCCCTTGTTGGCCAGATCACGCAGCTGCACGCGGCAGAGACGGAATTTGCGGTAGTAAGCGCGGGGACGCCCCGTCAGCTCGCAGCGGTTCCGAACGCGGGTCGGATTGCCGTTGCGGGGGATCTCCGCCATCTTCAGACGCGCGATCAGACGATCGCTGTCATCGGCCGCGGTATCATTCGCGATCGCCTTGAGCTTCGCATAGCGGCCGGCATATTTCTTCACCAGCTTCTTGCGGCGCTCGTTCTTGTTGATCGAACTCAGTTTCGCCATGACTTAAGTTCTCTTCCTTAGCTTAAGCGTTTGGGAGAGAAGCGGGGCCTTTTCAGGCCGCCTGCTTCTCTTCGATCGGGAAGGGGAAGCCGAAGAGACGCAGCAGTTCGCGCGCTTCCTCGTCCGTCTTCGCCGTGGTGGTCACGATGATGTCCATGCCACGAACCTTGTCGATCTTGTCGTAGCTGATCTCCGGGAAAATCAGCTGCTCCTTGATGCCGAAGGCATAGTTGCCACGACCATCGAAGCTCTTGGGGTTCAGACCACGGAAGTCGCGCACGCGGGGCAGCGCGATGTTGATCAGACGGTCCAGGAATTCATACATGCGCTCGCGGCGCAGCGTGACCTTGGCACCGATCGGCATACCTTCACGCAGCTTGAACTGCGCGATGGACTTGCGAGCCTTGGTGATGACCGGCTTCTGACCGGCGATCTGCTCCATTTCCTCGGCGGCCTGGGTGACCTTCTTCTTGTCCTGGGTCGCTTCGCCCACGCCCATGTTGAGCACGATCTTCTCGATCTTGGGCACTTCCATGACGTTCTTGTAACCGAACTTCTCGGTCATCGCCTTGGCGATCTCGGCGTCATACTGCGCCTTCGAGCGCGGGATGTACTTGTCGCTCATTACAGCACCTCACCGGACTTGACGGCGACACGGACCTTCTTGCCGTCGCGGTCCTCGAAACGGACGCGGGTCGGCTTGCCATCCTTGTCGGCGACAGCGACGTTGGAAATGTGCAGCGGCGCCGGCTTGCGATCGATGCCACCCTGCGGGTTGGACTGATCGGGCTTGCGGTGACGCGCATGGACGTTGATGCCTTCGACGAGGACCTTGTCCTCCTTCGGCAGCACCTGCAGGACGGCGCCGGTGCGGCCCTTGTCCTTGCCGGCCAGGACGACGATCTTGTCGCCCTTCTTGATCTTGGCAGCGCTCATTACAGCACCTCGGGGGCGAGCGAGATGATCTTCATGTGCTTCTTGGCGCGCAGTTCGCGAACGACCGGGCCAAAGATACGGGTGCCGATCGGCTCCTCGTTCTTGTTGATGAGCACAGCGGCATTGCCGTCGAAGCGAATCACGCTGCCATCAGCGCGACGCACGTCCTTGGCGGTGCGCACGATGACGGCGCGATGCACGTCACCCTTCTTCACCTTGCCACGAGGCGCAGCTTCCTTGATCGAGACGACGATGATGTCGCCTACGCTCGCGAAGCGACGCTTCGAGCCGCCCAGCACCTTGATGCACTGGACGCGCTTGGCGCCGCTGTTGTCAGCGACGTCAAGATTGGATTGCATCTGGATCATGGATCCGGTTCCTTCTTATTTGGCCTACCGGGACAATTCCCGGCGGTTCCGAATTTCGTGCATAGAGACTCGAACCGAGCCTTTGACTCTACGCGAAGCGCGGGCCTGTACCCTTTCCCGAAGGAAAAGGCCAGCCCCGCGCCGCATTTTTAGGTCAAAGGCTCAATGAGCCTCCCTCAGGCCGCCGTTTCCGGCGACTTGTGGGTGTCCACGCGCTCGATGACCTTCCAGGTCTTGAGCTTGGAAATCGGAGCGGTCTCTTCGATGCGGACCGTTTCGCCTTCCTTGTAGACATTGCCCTCATCATGGGCATGGTACTTCTTCGACAGACGGATGATCTTGCCGTAGAGCGCATGCTTTACCTTGCGCTCCACCCGAACCACCACCGTCTTGTCGGTCTTGTCGGAAACCACCGTTCCCGTCAGCACGCGCTTGGGCATCGTGTGTTTCCTTTACTTCGCGGCCGAGCGGGTACGCTCGGACTGCAGGGTCTTGATCTGCGCGATCGACCGACGGACTTCACGCACGCGGCTGGGCTTTTCCAGCTGGTTGGTGGCCGCCTGGAAACGCAGGTTGAACTGCTCGCGCTTCAGGTTGTTGAGTTCGGTCGACAGTTCGTCGTCCGTCTTGGTCTTGAGGTCTGCGACGTTCGCCACGGCTTAACCCTCCAGGTGCGAGGTGTCGCCGAGGCGGGCGACGACCTTCGTCTTGATGGGCAGCTTCATCGCGGCGCGCGAGAAGGCCTCTGCTGCGAGCGGACCGGGCACGCCGTCCAGTTCGAACAGGATGCGGCCCGGCTTGACGCGAGCAGCCCAATATTCGACCGAACCCTTGCCCTTGCCCTGACGGACTTCGGCCGGCTTCTTCGACACCGGCACGTCGGGGAACACGCGAATCCACAACCGGCCCTGACGGCGGATATGGCGGGTGATCGCGCGGCGAGCCGCTTCGATCTGACGTGCGGTGACGCGCTCGGGTTCCAGAGCCTTGAGGCCGTAGGAGCCGAAATTCAGAGCCGAACCGCCCTTGGCGTCGCCCTTGATCCGGCCCTTGAAGGCCTTGCGGAACTTCATTTTCTTCGGTTGCAGCATGACGCTATTACCTTCTTATCTTCAGCGCGCCGGGCGCACGCCGGAGGTCTGAGCCTCCAGCATCAGCCGGTCGGTGGCCATCGGATCATGACCAAGGATTTCACCCTTGAAGATCCAGACCTTGATGCCGCACACGCCATAGGCGGTATGGGCTTCGGCTTCGGCATAGTCGACGTTCGCGCGCAGCGTGTGCAGCGGAACGCGGCCTTCGCGATACCATTCGACGCGCGCGATCTCCGCGCCGCCCAGACGGCCGCCGCAGGTGATCTTGATGCCTTCGGCGCCCAGACGGAGAGCCGACTGCACCGCGCGCTTCATCGCACGACGGAAAGCCACGCGGCGTTCCAGCTGGTCGGCAATGCCCTGCGCAACGAGCTTGGAGTCGATTTCCGGCTTGCGGATTTCGACGATGTTCAGGCTGACGTCCGAAGAGGTCAGGCCGCCCAGCTTCTTGCGCAGCTTTTCGATGTCCGCGCCCTTCTTGCCGATGATGACACCGGGACGGGCGGCGTAGATCGACACGCGGCACAGCTTGGCCGGACGCTCGATAACGACCTTGGAGATCGCGGCCTGCGGCAGGTTCTTCATGATATACTGGCGGATCTTCAGATCCTCCAGCAGCAGGCGACCGTAGTCGGCGCCTTCCGCGAACCAGCGGCTGTCCCAGGTGCGGTTGATCTGCAGACGCAGACCGATCGGATTGCTCTTGTGACCCATGTGCTTACGCCTCCGCCTCTTCTGCAGCTTCACGCACGACGATGCGCACGCGGCTGAAGGGCTTCAGAATCCGGGTCGACTTGCCGCGGCCGCGAGCGTGGAAGCGCTTCAGGGTGAAGCTCTTGCCCACCGATGCTTCCGCGACGACCAGTGCGTCGACGTCCAGATTGTGGTTGTTTTCCGCATTGGCGATGGCCGAAGCCAGCACCTTGCGCACGTCGACCGCCATCGCCTTCTTGGAGAAGGCGAGGATGTTCAGCGCGTCCTCGACCTTGCGGCCGCGGATGAGCGTGGCGACCAGGTTCAGCTTCTGGGCTGAACCACGGATCTGCGTGCCAACGGCCAGCGCCTCATTGTCGGCGACGCGACGGGGAGCCTTTTGCTTGCTCATTAGCGCTTGCCCTTCTTGTCGGCAGCGTGACCGGGGAAGTAGCGGGTCGGGGCGAATTCACCCAGCTTGTGACCAACCATTTCCTCGTTCACGAGGACCGGAACATGCTTGCGGCCATTATAGACGTTGAACGTCAGGCCAACGAACTGCGGCAGGATGGTGGAACGGCGCGACCAGGTCTTGATCGGACCGGTACGGCCACCGGCGTCCTGCGCCGTTTCCGCCTTCTTCAGAAGGCTGAGGTCCACGAACGGACCTTTCCAGACGGAACGAGCCATCTCGCTTACCTCTTCTTCTTCGCGTGGCGGCTACGGATGATGAACTTGTCCGTCGCCTTGTTGTGGCGGGTGCGCGCACCCTTGGTCGGCTTGCCCCAGGGCGTGACCGGATGACGGCCGCCCGAGGTCCGGCCTTCACCACCACCATGCGGGTGATCGACCGGGTTCTTCGCCACACCGCGCGTCAGCGGACGCTTACCCAGCCAGCGATTACGGCCGGCCTTGGCAAGGTTGGTGTTGGCGTTGTCCGGGTTCGACACGGCACCGACAGTGCCCATGCAGTCCGAACGGATGTAGCGCTGCTCGCCCGAGGACAGACGGACCATCACCATGCCACGATCGCGACCGACCAGCTGGGCATAGGTACCCGCCGAACGGCAGAGCTGACCGCCCTTGCCGGGCTTCATCTCGATATTGTGGATGATGGTGCCGACCGGCATCTGGCCGAGTTCCATCGCATTGCCCGGCTTCACGTCGGTCTTCTTGCCCGCGACGACCTTGTCGCCGGGAGCCAGACGCTGCGGCGCCAGGATATAGGCCTGGGTGCCGTCGGGATAGTTGACCAGCGCGATGAAGGCGGTGCGGTTGGGGTCATATTCCAGACGCTCGACCGTGCCCTCGACGTCCCACAGCCTACGCTTGAAGTCGATGATGCGGTAACGCTGCTTGTGACCGCCGGCGATGCCGCGCGAGGTCACATGACCCTTGTTGTTGCGGCCACCGGTCTTGCGCTTGCCTTCGGTCAGCGCCTTGACGGGCTTGCCCTTGTGCAGGCCGCTGCGGTCGACGAGGATCAGGCCACGCTGGGCCGGGCTCGTCGGGTTATAGTGCTTGAGTGCCATCTATCCCGCCTCAGATACCGGTGGTGACGTCGATGGGCTTACTGTCAGCAGTAAGCGTCACGATCGCCTTCTTCACGTCCGAACGCTTGTAGGGCTTGCCCTTCCAGCGCTTGACCTTCCCCTTCTGCACCAGCGTGTTGACCGACTTGACGGTCACGCCGAACAGCGCCTCGATGGCAGCCTTGATCTCCGGCTTCGACGCATCGTTGGCGACCTTGAAGACCACCGCGTTGTTCTCGGAGAGAAGGGTCGACTTCTCGGTGATGACCGGTGCGACAACGACGTCGAAGTGACGGTTGTCCACGGTCGCGGCTTCTTTCTTAGCCATTGAAACGGGCCTCCAGCTTTTCGACCGCGGCGCGGGTGAGCACCAGCGAGTCGGCCTTCAGGATGTCGTAGACGTTGGCGCCAACGGCCGGCAGCAGGTTCACGCCGACGATGTTGGCCGAAGCCTTCGCGAAGCTGACGTTGACCGCATCGCCATCGATGAACAGCGCCTTGGTCAGGTTCAGCTTGGCGAGATGCGCGACCAGAGCCTTGGTCTTGCCCTCTGCCACGTCGAGCGTGTCGAGAACGATCAGCGAACCGTCCTTCGCCTTCGACGACAGCGCCATCTTCAGGCCGAGCGCACGCACCTTCTTGTTGAGGTCGTGACCGAAGTCACGAGCGCGGGCGCCGTGCGCCTTACCACCGCCGATGAAGACGGGCGCCTTGCGATCGCCGTGACGAGCGGTACCGCCGCCCTTCTGGCGACCGAACTTCTTGCCGGTGCGGGCGACATCCGAACGCTCGCGGGTAGCGCGGGCCGGAGCGCGACGCTTCTCCAGCTGCCAGGTGACGACGCGGTGCAGGATGTCGGTGCGGGGCTCGATACCGAAAACGGCATCGTTCAGCTCCAGCTCGCCGGCAGCCTGCGCGTCGAGGGTCTGTACATTGACCTTCATGGTTTAGCCCTCCTGGCCTTCGGTCGCTTCGGGAGCGACTGCTTCTTCAGCAGGCGTCTCGGCCGGAGCATTGTTGCTGTTCGCGGCAGCCTTCAGGCTGGCGGGATACGGAACGTCGGCGGGGCGCTTGACCTTGACGGCATCGCACACGGTCAGCCAGGTGCCCTTGGCGCCCGGAACCGAACCCTTGACGAACAGCAGGCCGCGCTCGACGTCCGTGCGGACGATTTCGAGGTTCTGCTGGGTCCGCTCGCGGTCACCCATGTGACCCGCCATCTTCTTGTTCTTGAAGACGCGGCCCGGATCCTGGCGGTTACCCGTCGAACCATGGGCACGGTGGCTGATCGACACGCCGTGGGTAGCGCGCATACCGCCGAAGCCCCAGCGCTTCATGGCACCGGCAAAACCCTTACCCTGGGTATGACCAGCAACGTCGACCAGCTGGCCAGCGATGAAGTGATCGGCCGCGATCTCGGCGCCGACATCGAGGAGCGCGTCCTCGGCGACACGGAACTCGACCAGGCGCGCCTTCGGCTCCACTTCCGCCTTGGCGAAGTGGCCGCGCTGCGGCTTGGCGACATTCTTGACCTTCGCGACGCCCGCGCCGAGCTGAACCGCGACATAACCGTCACGATCAACTTCCTTGCGAGCCACGACCTGATTGCCCTCAAGGGCAAGAACCGTAACGGGAATATGACGTCCGTCCTCCTGGAACAGACGGGTCATCCCGACTTTCTTAGCGATCACGCCTGTGCGCATCACCGATTACTCCCATAGAGGCCCGCCTTAGCAGCGGGCGTATCCAACGAAAAAACCGCTCAGGATTTCTCCTTCGCGGCCCAACCCAAATATAGATCACCCCGTCCGGGTTGGATGCCACCCCCTGCTCGGGAACGGCGACGGGGGACCAGGACCACGCGCCTTTCCGGTTCACCGGAGGGCCGTGCGGTATCCCTTGTGTCGTTTGAGCTTCCGGATACCCGGAATGCCCGATACCCTGCCCTCCTTTCGGAAAGCAGGGACTTGTCGGCTTAGGCCAACTTGATCTCGACGTTCACGCCGGCAGCCAGGTCCAGCTTCATCAGCGCGTCGACCGTCTGCGGCGTCGGCTGCACAATGTCAAGCATACGCTTGTAGGTGCGGACCTCGAACTGCTCGCGCGACTTCTTGTCGATGTGCGGACCACGGTTGACCGTGAACTTTTCGATGCGCGTCGGAAGGGGAATCGGACCGCGGATAAGGGCGCCGGTGCGGCGGGCGGTGTCGGCGATGTCGCCGGTCGCCTGATCGAGCACGCGATGATCGAACGCCTTGAGGCGAATGCGGATGTTGCTGTCCATAGTTCCTGTACCGATGCGAAAGAGCCAAAAACCGGAGCATTTTCAAAACCAGCCGGAGCAGCCGATGAT
Source organism: Sphingobium sp. TCM1 (assembly GCF_001650725.1). Classification (GTDB taxonomy): domain Bacteria; phylum Pseudomonadota; class Alphaproteobacteria; order Sphingomonadales; family Sphingomonadaceae; genus Sphingobium. Next base: position 128,845 of record NZ_LXVX01000013.1, read on the forward strand.
TTACAAAATGCGCCAACAAAAAATATCCGCCCCGTCCATTGCCTTTCTAGCTCATGCGAGCCGGAGAAAGACGATCCGGGGCGGCTAAAATCCTCAGCGGCGCGAATCGGACGATTCGCGCCGCTGCGGTCCTATATTACTTCGAGATCGTGCCGACAACCCCTGCGCCGACGGTACGACCGCCTTCACGGATGGCGAAGCGCAGACCCGAGTCCATCGCGATCGGAGCGATCAGCTTCACGCCGAGCTTCACGTTGTCGCCAGGCATAACCATCTCGGTGCCCTCGGGAAGGATCACTTCGCCGGTCACGTCGGTGGTGCGGAAGTAGAACTGCGGACGATAGTTCGCAAAGAACGGCGTGTGACGGCCGCCTTCTTCCTTCGACAGGACATACACTTCAGCGTCGAACTCGGTGTGCGGGGTGATGGTGCCCGGCTTCGCCAGAACCTGACCACGCTCGACTTCTTCACGCTTCGTACCGCGAACCAGCGCGCCGATGTTGTCGCCCGCACGACCTTCGTCGAGCAGCTTGCGGAACATTTCGACACCGGTGACGGTGGTCTTGGTGGTCGGCTTCAGACCGACGATCTCGACTTCTTCACCAACCTTGATGATGCCGGTTTCGACACGGCCGGTGACGACGGTGCCGCGACCCGAGATCGAGAACACGTCTTCGATCGGCATCAGGAACGCCTTGTCAACCGGACGCTCCGGCTGCGGGATGAAGCTGTCGACGGCAGCCATCAGCTTCAGAACGGCGTCGTGGCCGATTTCAGGGGTCTTGTCCTGAAGGGCAGCGGCAGCCGAACCGGGGATGACGGGGATGTTGTCGCCGTCGAAATCATACGAGCTGAGCAGCTCGCGGATTTCCAGCTCGACCAGCTCCAGAATTTCCGGATCGTCGACCAGGTCAACCTTGTTCATGAACACGACGAGCTGCGGCACGCCGACCTGGCGGGCGAGCAGGATGTGCTCGCGAGTCTGCGGCATCGGGCCGTCGGTCGCCGAAACGACGAGGATCGCGCCGTCCATCTGGGCGGCACCGGTGATCATGTTCTTGACGTAGTCAGCGTGACCCGGGCAATCGACGTGCGCGTAGTGACGGGCTTCGGTCTCATACTCGACGTGGGCGGTCGAGATGGTGATGCCACGCTCGCGCTCTTCGGGAGCCTTGTCGATGTTGGCATAGTCGACGAAGGTCGCACCGCCGGTTTCGGCGAGGACCTTGGTGATGGCGGCGGTCAGCGAGGTCTTGCCATGGTCGACGTGACCGATCGTGCCGATATTGCAGTGCGGCTTGTTCCGCTCAAACTTAGCCTTAGCCATTTTTTCCTACCTTCTAATCAAATCCGATGTGGTTTGACCGCTCGGCCGCGCCTTGCGAAGGCGCGTCCATAGCAGCAAATTTCGATATTACCAGCCCCTAACCGACCCGCTCGCACGGGCCGGCCAGAGAAAGTCGTCAGGCCATCTTCGCCTTGACTTCGTCCGCCACATTCTGCGGCACTTCGTCATAGTGCGAGAAGATCATCGAGTAGTTCGCACGCCCCTGGGTGAACGAACGCAGCGAGTTCACATAGCCGAACATATTGGCCAGCGGGACCATCGCCTCGACGACCTGCGCGTTGCCGCGGCTGTCCGTGCCCTGAATCTGACCACGACGGCTGTTCATGTCGCCGATGACGTCGCCCAGATATTCTTCCGGGGTGACGACCTCAACCTTCATGACCGGCTCGAGCAGCGTGATGCCGGCCTTCTGGGCCGCTTCACGCATCGCCGCGCGACCGGTGATTTCGAAAGCCAGCGCCGACGAGTCGACGTCGTGATAGGCGCCGTCATAGAGGTTGATTTCGAAATCGATGATCGGGAAGCCGATCAGCGAGCCGGTGGCCGCCGTTTCGCGCATACCCTTTTCGATCGCAGGGATATATTCCTTGGGAATATTACCGCCCTTGATCTCATCCTTGAAGATGATGCCCGCGCCGCGTTCACCCGGCGTCAGCTTCACCTTGATGCGGCCGAACTGGCCGGTGCCGCCCGACTGCTTCTTGTGGGTATAGTCGACGTCGACGGCCTTCTTGAGATATTCGCGATAGGCCACCTGCGGCGCACCGACATTCGCCTCGACCTTGAACTCGCGCTTCATGCGGTCGACCAGGATTTCGAGGTGAAGTTCACCCATGCCCTTGATGATGGTCTGACCCGATTCGTGGTCGGTCGAGACACGGAAGGAGGGATCCTCGGCAGCCAGACGGTTGAGGGCAACACCCATCTTTTCCTGGTCGGCCTTGGTCTTGGGTTCGACCGACAGTTCGATGACCGGCTCGGGGAATTCCATCCGCTCCAGGATGATCGGCTGGCGCTCGGCGCACAGCGTATCACCGGTGGTGGTTTCCTTCATGCCGGCCAGCGCGACGATGTCGCCGGCATAGGCCGCATCGATGTCCTCACGCGAGTTCGCGTGCATGAGGAGCATACGACCGATCTTTTCCTTCTTGTCCTTCACCGAGTTCAGATAGGTGCCCTTGGTCAGGGTGCCCGAATAAACGCGCAGGAAGGTCAGCGAGCCGACGAACGGGTCGTTCATGATCTTGAACGCCAGACCCGAGAAAGGCGCGTCGTCCGCAGTCGCACGGCTGTCGGGTTCTTCGGTGTCGGGGTTGATACCCTGCACGTCGGGAATGTCGAGCGGCGAAGGCAGATAGTCGACGACCGCGTCGAGCAGGGGCTGAACACCCTTGTTCTTGAACGCCGAGCCGCACAGCACCGGCACGAACGCCTGGCCGAGCGTACCCTTGCGGATCAGCTTCTTCAGCGTCGCGACGTCGGGCAGGTTGCCTTCCAGATAGGCTTCCATCGCCTCGTCGTCCTGTTCGACGGCGAGTTCGATCAGCTTTTCGCGATATTCGGCAGCCTTGTCAGCCAGGTCGGCCGGAATTTCCTCATAGAAGAATTCGGCACCCAGGCTTTCATCCTTCCAGATGATGGCGCGGTTTTCGACCAGATCGACCAGGCCCTTGAAGTCCGATTCGGCACCGATCGGCAGATAGAGGACGGCCGGAACGGCGCCCAGGCGATCGATGATCGTCTGCACGCAATAATAGAAGTCGGCGCCGGTGCGGTCGAGCTTGTTGATGAAGCACATCCGCGGAACCTTGTACTTGTCCGCCTGACGCCACACGGTTTCAGACTGCGGCTCAACGCCGGCAACGCCGTCGAACGCGGCGACCGCGCCGTCGAGCACGCGCAGCGAACGCTCGACTTCGATCGTGAAGTCGACGTGGCCGGGGGTGTCGATGATGTTGAGGCGGTGATCGTTCCAGATGCAGGTGGTCGCAGCCGACGTGATGGTGATACCACGCTCCTGCTCCTGCTCCATCCAGTCCATGGTCGCGGCGCCGTCATGGACTTCGCCGATCTTGTAGGACTTGCCGGTGTAGTAAAGGATACGCTCGGTCGTGGTGGTCTTGCCGGCGTCGATATGCGCCATGATACCGAAATTGCGATAGCGTTCGAGCGGATGGCTGCGGGCCATGATGCTTCTCCGTTGCCGGTGCGCCGGCGGTTGGGGATTCGTTAATTCTGCGCGTGGCCCCTAAACCAATCCGTCCGCCATGGGTAGCCACCCATGACGAACGGACCGATTTTGGAACCCATATGACGAAGCGGGCACTTGCGGCGCCCGCTCGCCTTTACCAGCGGTAGTGCGAGAAGGCGCGGTTCGCTTCCGCCATGCGGTGCGTGTCTTCGCGCTTCTTCACGGCATTGCCGCGGTTATTGGCAGCGTCCAGCAGCTCACCCGAGAGGCGCGCGGCCATCGTGGTTTCGCTGCGGTTGCGCGCGGCGGTGATCAGCCAGCGGATGGCCAGCGCCTGGGCGCGCTCGGGGCGCACTTCGACGGGGACCTGATAGGTGGCACCACCGACGCGGCGGCTCCGAACCTCGATGCCGGGCTTCACATTGTTCAGCGCATCGTGAAACATGCCGATCGGATCCTTCTTGGCGCGGGTCTCGACGGTTTCGAGAGCGCCATAGACGATCGATTCAGCAACGGCCTTCTTGCCGTCCTGCATGATGCTGTTCATGAACTTCGACAGCACGATATCGCCGAACTTGGGATCCGGCAGGATGACGCGCTTTTCGGGGCGACGACGACGTGACATATTTCTGGTCTCCCCTTCTTACTTCGGACGCTTCGCGCCGTACTTCGAACGGCTCTGCTTACGATCCTTGACGCCCTGGGTATCCAGAACGCCGCGCAGCACATGGTAGCGCACACCGGGAAGGTCGCGCACGCGGCCGCCGCGGATCAGCACAACGCTGTGCTCCTGAAGGTTGTGGCCTTCACCCGGAATGTAGGTAATGACTTCGCGCTGGTTGACCAGACGCACCTTCGCCACCTTACGGAGAGCCGAGTTCGGCTTCTTCGGGGTCGTGGTATAGACACGGGTGCAAACGCCGCGCTTCTGCGGGTTGGCATCCATCGCAGGGACCTTCGACTTGGTCTTCTGCAGCTCACGGCCCTTGCGGACCAGCTGGTTGATTGTTGGCATGAAGCCCTTCACCTTTTTCAGTTACTTTACCTGGGCATCCCCGCGTTCCGCACCGCCTGGAGGAAGATTCCCGCAAACAGCAAAGGCCCCGGTAGGCATACGCCCCCTGGAGCCGCAAGAGCACCCGGCAATGTTCAGCTCTAGTGTCGCCCAATCTTATGTCGCGAGGAGACGAGTCTTCGCACGGCAGGCCTCTGGGCGAGCGGCGCTATAGCGATGCCTGGACCAAGGGTCAAGAAGACTACGGGTGAACGCCGCAGATGGACCGACCAATGTCGCCAATTCAAAGGGTTAGGGAATTGGTAACTGTAACAAGTTAATCCTTCCGCCAGCGGAACATCAGGTGAGACGTGAACCTTTTATCTTCCCTTACCGGCGAATTCCGCGACCCTGCAAGGGAATCGGCCTTTCAGGCCGAACGGCTGCCGGAATATAGCCGCCATGCCCGACTGCTGTTCCAGTTATCCGCGCTGCTCAACTGCCTCTTCCTGCTGAGCGACTGGCGATTTGCGGGGACGCCGCATTTCTGGATAGCCGTGCCCGCCCGCATTTGCGTCATCCTCTGGTCGCTTTTCTGCCTTTCGCTGTGCCGCAGGATGACGAGCTTCAGCGCGGTCGAACGGATTTGCTTTGCCTGGCAGGTGGTGACGGCCGTCGGCGTCGCCTTCCTGGTCAGTTCGCGCAGCGACATCGCCGTCTTCGTCCTGGTGATGCTGCCGCTGGTATTCTACCTCGTCGTGCCGACCAGTTTTCGGGGCAATGTCGGCGGTGGCCTGGGTTGCGGGGTGCTGCTGCTGATCGGCTATCTTGCGCCGGCGCCCCTGTCCCCGACCATGCCCGGCATGATGATGGCGGTGCTGATGCTCCATTGCGGCATGTGGATCGCCATCGCTCGCAACAATCGGTTGCAGCGGCAGGAGTGGATGGCCGGCCGACTGGCGCGCGCCGCGCAGGATGCGCTCGCCGACAGCCGAGACACGCTGGAACGCATGTTCATGGCCGTGCCCCTGCCACTGCTCGTCACGCGCCGCGACGGCAGCGTGGTGCGAATGAACCGGGCCGCGGCCGACAGTTATATGTCGGGGCAGGACGTCTCCTTGGACAATGTCAACCGGACCTATGTCGACCTGCCGACGCGCGACGAACTGCTCGACCGACTCCAACGCGGCGAGACGATCGACAGTTTCGAATGCCGCCTTCGCCGCGGTGACGGGGCGATCCGCAACGCGCTACTGTCGTCGCGCCCGATCGTCATCGACGGCGAGTCCTGTTTCGTGACCAGCGTTGTCGACATCACCGAGCGGAAGGAAGCCGAGCGGCATCTGGAGCAGCTGGCCATGTCGGACGCGCTGACCGGTCTTGCCAACCGCGCCCATTTCATGGCGGCGGTGACCCAGGCAACGACCGCATTGGGCGAAAGAATGCCCCTCTCGGCGGTGCTGCTCATCGACCTGGACGAGTTCAAGCGCGTCAATGACACGGCTGGCCATGATGCCGGCGACGCCCTGCTCTGCGCGGTCGCGGGGCGACTGCGCCACGCATTGCGACCCGGCGACCTTGTCGCGCGCATGGGAGGCGACGAGTTTGCCGTGCTGTTGACCCGCCTGCCCGGCGCCGACGCGCTCCAGCCGATCCTTACGCGCATCAGCGAGCATCTCCATGCCCCGCTCAGCTATCGCGGCAGGCCGATCGAGAGCCGGGTCAGCATCGGTGTCGCATTATTCCCCGATCATGGCGACGACGGCGCCGCTCTCATCAAACATGCCGACATAGCGCTCTACCATGCCAAGAACAGCGGCCGGGGGCGCGCGACTCTGTTCGGCCCGGAATTGCTCGACAGCTGGGAACGGGAAGCCGCGATGCTGGACCGTGCGCGCCACATCCTGGCCAACGAACGTCCGGTTCCCTGGTACCAGCCCAAGGTCGCGCTCGACACCGGCGCGCTACAGGGCTTCGAGGCGTTATTTCGCTGCCCCACCGGTATGGGAGACATCATCATGCCCGGCGATATTTCCGTCGCATTCGAGCATCCCGAACTCGGGCCTGCGATCACCGCGCAGATGGTCGACGGTATCGTCACCGACTGCCGGCGCTGGCGCGACGCGGGCCTGTCCTTCGGCCATATCGCGTTCAACGTATCGGGCGCGGACCTGAACGATGACGCCTTTGCCGACCGCCTGCTGGAGCGTCTGGAGCAGGCTGGCCTGCCGCCCTCCATGATTGAACTTGAAGTGACGGAATCGGTGTTTCTGGGCCGAAATGCCGACCGGGTAGGCCGCATCCTGCAACGATTGAGCGAGACGGGCGTCGCCATCGCCCTGGACGATTTCGGCACCGGATACGCCTCCCTGTCGCATCTCAAGCAATTTCCGATCGACGTCATCAAGATCGACCAGCGCTTCGTGCGCGACCTGGAAACCGATCCGGACGATGCCGCTATCGTCCGAACGGTACTCAATCTGGCATATAGCCTCGGCATCCGCACAGTCGCGGAGGGAGTCGAAAACCAACAGCAGCTAGATTATCTGCGGGCCGGCGGCTGTCACTTCGGACAGGGCTTCCATTTCGGCGCCGCCATGCCGGCGGTCGATGTCGAAGCCTGGCTGCGCGCTGACGCTGGCGCGCGCAGCATGACATGATGCAGAAAAAATGAAAAATATCGCTGACATCGCGGAACTAAATTCCGTTTACGTCATTTCATCGCGCTGACCTTTCGATTCGTCACGAGTCCGGGGAACCGGATTCGCGCGAAAGGCAATGCTTTGCTACCGGCTCGACTCACAAGATAGAGTCGCGGGGTCGCATTGTCGCAACAAAAGAAGAAGGGGCTCGCCGGCCTCCGGGACCGGCTTGATGCCCTCTGCCCTGAGCGGGAGATTTTCCTGCGATCCGGCGGCCAGGTCAAATTCATCAGGATTTCGCGCCGCGCGCAGATCGGTGCCGCTTGCCTGGCAACCGCAGCGTTGCTCGGATGGAGTGGCGTGACCCTGTCGATGCTGGCGGACAATGCTGCAATTGCGCAGCAGCGCGCCGCGCTGGCGCAACAGGGCCGCTCGGTCGCCACCGCCGCCAGCAAGGTCGAAGGTTATCGCGAGTCAGTAGAGGAACTGGCCCAGGATCTCGAAGCGCGCCAGGACTTCATGGACGATCTTTACAAGACCCATTTCGGCGCCGAGGAAGCCAAGGCAGCCGGAGCGGATCTGGTCGGCCCGGAAAAGAGCAGCGAGAAGGACGGCATCGCGGGAAAGATCAGCATGGCGCCCGAGGCCGCGCCGCTTGTGCAACTGGATGAGCGCCAGCGCCGTTTCGCCATGCTGCTGACCCGCGCGGTCGAGCGCCGCGCCGACAAAGCCGCCGCCGCCATCCGCAGTTTCGGCCTCAACCCCGACAAACTCGCCCGCAGCGCCGCGCGCGCCCAAGGCGGCCCATTCGTTCCTTGGAAAGGTGACAAGGGCGCAATGACCGGCGAACTGGAGCATCTGGCCGATGCCATGGCGCGGATGGAGTTTCTGGAGCGCAGCCTGCTGACGATCCCGTCGGGCAAGCCCACTACGACGCCGATGCTGTCCAGCTCCTATGGCTATCGGCGCGACCCGTTCAACGGCCATGCCGCCTTCCATGCCGGACTCGACTTCCCCGGCCGGAGCGGTCAACCGATCAACGCCGCGGCCGACGGCAAGATCAGCTTCGTCGGTCAACGCCAGGGCTATGGCAATGTGGTCGAGGTCGAGCATGGCAATGGCATCATGACCCGCTATGCCCATCTGTCCGGGTTCGCCGGCCGCGTGGGGCAGAAGGTCGTGCGCGGGGACATGATCGCGCGCATGGGCTCGACGGGCCGCTCGACCGGCCCCCATCTTCATTTCGAGGTCCGGCTGAACGGCCAGGCCGTTAATCCCCGCCCTTTCCTCGAGGCCCGCAAGGATGTTCTCCAAGTCCAGAAAATCGCCACGGCCCGTTTCGCCGATGTCGGCAACCGGGGCTAAGCATACCCCCTTCTCGCTGATCGGCAGCGACGTCACGATCACAGGGAACCTGTCTGCCAGCGTCGACCTGCATGTCGACGGCGCGGTAGAGGGCGACATATGCTGCGCGTCCCTGGTGCAGGGACCGGACAGCCGCATCACCGGCCATGTCACCGCGCACAGCGCCCGCCTCGCCGGCCTGGTCGACGGATCGATCACCGCGGAGGACCTGGTGGTCGAAAGCAGCGCCCGGATCACCGGCGATGTCAGCTACGTCTCCATCTCGATCGAGGCCGGCAGCCGGATCGAAGGCCGCTTCAGCCACCAGGCCAAGGACGCGCCGACGGCCGAACTCAAGCTGATCGCCAACGACAGCGCCGGTTGAGCGGCTCGTCCCCTAACCATATTTGTCACTGGAAGCGCCCATTCCGCAGCGCTACCGCTCGCGCCCTCAACTCGATCGGAGGAAGCGCGCGATGGAACATCCCGACTTCTGGCCGGATATTCGCCGTTTCCTGCTGGGTTTCGCTGGCGGCGGAATGATCATCGGCATCTACACGCTGATCAGCGTCCGGCCCGTTCCCTGATCGCCCAGACCGACAGGATCGTCAGGCCGGCCATCCATAGCAGGATGATGAAGATCGCCCCCGCCCTGCTGGCCGGCCGCTTCTCCAGGCGATCGGCCTCTTCGCGGCACCGCGCCATCAGCGCAGCCGGGATGCAGGCGATCGCCAGGGCTATGCCCAGCGGCACGATCAGCAGATCGTCAAGCAGTCCGATCACGGGAATGAAGTCGGGGATCAGGTCGATCGGACTGAGCGCATAGGCCGCAACGAGCAACGCTATGCCGCGCGCAGGCAAAGGGGTATCCGGGCAGCGCGCCGCGATCCACAGTGCCACGGCATCCCGCTTCAGCCGCTTCGCCCAAGTCTTGAGCGTGACCAGCATCAGTTCACCGGCGCGCGCCGACGATAGCTGAGCGCTTCCGCGACATGTACGCGCCCCACCTGCTCCGCATTGGCAAGATCGGCAATCGTCCGGGCCACCCGCAGCACGCGCGTGTAGCCGCGCGCCGATAGCTTCATCGCGGCGGCGGCCTGCGCGAGCAATTGCCGCCCCGCCTCATCGGGGCCAGCCACATCCTCCAGTCTCTCCCCATTCACCTCCGCATTGGTGCGCAGACCGCTGCCCGCATAGCGCGCCGTTTGCACCGCCCGTGCCGCAGCGACCCGCGCCGCGACCTCGGCCGATCCTTCGGCCGGCGGTGGCAACACCAGGTCGGCCGCCGTCACGGCCTGCACCTCCACATGCAGGTCGATGCGGTCGAGCAGAGGCCCGGACACCTTGGCCTGATAATCCGACGCGCAGCGCGGCGCACGCGAACAGGCCAGAGAGGGATCGCCCAGATGCCCGCAACGGCAGGGGTTCATGGCCGCGATCAATTGCACCCGCGCCGGGAAGGTCACATGCGCGTTGGCCCGCGCCACCGTGACCTCGCCCGTCTCCAGCGGTTGCCGCAGCGAATCTAGCACGGTGCGCTGGAATTCGGGCAGTTCGTCGAGGAACAGGACGCCCAGATGCGCCATGCTGACCTCGCCCGGCCGCGCCTTCAGGCCGCCACCCACCAAGGCGGCCATCGAGGCGCTGTGATGCGGGTTGCGGAAGGGGCGCGCCCGGCTGATCCGACCGCCCTCCAGCGTGCCGGCAACGCTCGCCACCATCGAGCTTTCCAGTGCCTCGGACGGCGTCATTTCCGGCAATATACCCGGCAGGCAACTCGCCATCAGCGACTTGCCCGCGCCCGGTGGCCCCACCATCAAGAGGTTATGACCACCGGCTGCCGCGATCTCCAACGCGCGCTTGGCAACCTCCTGCCCCTTCACCTGTTTCAGGTCGGCGGTCCGCACCGGCGCCCCGACCGCGCCCGGTTGGGGCGGAGACAGTGCAGAGGTGCCCTTGAAATGGTTAAGCAGGCTCAGCAGGTCCGGCGCGGCCACCACCTCCACCTGCCCTGCCCAGGCGGCTTCGGCCCCCTGCGCCGCCGGGCAGACCAGCCCCATTTCCTGCCCGCCCGCATGGAGCGCGGCAAGCAGCACGCCGGGCGAGGGCGCGGTCCGCCCGTCCAGACCCAATTCGCCCACCACTACATAGCCCGCCAGCGTCTCGGCATCGATCACCCCCATCGCTCCCAGCAGGGCGAGCGCGATCGGCAGATCGAAATGGCTGCCTTCCTTGGGCAGGTCGGCCGGCGACAGGTTCACGGTGATCCGCTTGGGCGGCAGCGACAGGCCGATCGCGGCGATGGCGTTGCGCACGCGCTCCCGGCTTTCCGCGACCGCCTTGTCAGGCAGGCCGACAAGGATGAAATTGGGGAGGCCGGGGACCAGCTGACACTGCACCTCCACGGCGCGCGCCTCCAGCCCCAGATAGGCGACCGTCGAAACCGTAGCGACCAATGATCCCCCTTAACGGCCGCTCAGGCCTGATCGTCTGCCCGTCCCTTGAATCCCTGCGCCACGACATACCATTCGACGCTGCCCTTGCGGCTGGCCGGCGGCTTGGCGTGCTTGATCGTCGTGAAATGCTTCTTGAGCACCGCCAGCAACTCGGCGTCCGTGCCGCCTGCAAAGACCTTCGCGACGAAGGTGCCGCCCTTGCGCAGATTTTCGACCGCGAACAGCGCCGCCGCCTCGACCAGGCCCATGGTGCGCAGATGGTCGGTCTGGGCATGGCCGACCGTGTTGGCCGCCATGTCCGAAATCACCAGGTCCGGCTCCTGCCCCAGCGCCTCGCGTAGCAGGTCCGGCGCCTTGTCGTCCATGAAGTCCATTTCGAACAGGGTGACGCCGGGAATCGGATCGGTCGGCAGCAGGTCGATCCCGACTACCGCCGCTTTGGGCGCCATCTCGCGCACCACCTGCGCCCAGCCGCCAGGTGCGACGCCCAGGTCGACGACCGCGCGCGATCCCTTCACGAAATGGAATTTCTCGTCCAACTCGATCAGCTTGAAGGCGGCGCGGCTGCGCCATCCTTCAGCCTTCGCCTTGCGGACATAGGGATCGTTGAGATGCCGCTCCAGCCAGCGCACCGACTGCGCCGTGCGCCCCTTGGCCGACTTGACCCGCACTTTGCCCGCGCCCGCGCCTCTCACATCACTCTCCCGTCGCGGTCCATCAGCCCGCGCAAAATGCCCTCGCGAATGCCCCGGTCGGCGACGCCCAGTCGCTCGGCCGGCCAGATGTCGAGGATCGATTCCAATATGGCGCAGCCGGCCACGACCAGATCGGCCCGTTCCGTGCCGATGCAGGGCAGCTTCTGCCGCTCGGCCAGCGCCATGCCCGACAGCCGGTCCGAAATGGAGCGCATCGATTCGCATGGAACGATCAGCCCGTCGATCGCCTGCCGGTCATAACGGGGGAGGTTGAGGTGCAGGCTGGCCAGTGTCGTCACCGTGCCCGAAGTGCCGAGCAGGCGGATACCCTCGGCATCGCGCGGCAGCCGACGGGCCAGCGGCGAGAAGGCATCCGCCACCCGCGCACGCATCCGGCCATAGGCCGCCAGTCGCTCCGCCGGATCGCCATGGTCGAACGCCTCGCTCTCGGTCAGCGACACGACGCCCCAGGGGGCGCTGACCCAATCCACGATATGCGGCGCGCCATCCCCATGGGCATCGACCAGCACCAGTTCCGTCGAGCCGCCGCCAATGTCGAAGATCAACGCCGGGCCATGTCCCGGCTCCAGCAGCGCATGGCAGCCCAGCACCGCCAGCCTTGCCTCTTCCTGCGCGCTGATGATGTCGAGCGCGATGCCGGTTTCGCGATAGACGCGCTGGATGAACTCGGCCCCGTTGGACGCCCGGCGACACGCCTCGGTTGCGACCGACCGGGCGAGCGTCACATGGCGGCGGCGGAGCTTGTCGGCGCACACCGACAGCGCGGCAATGGCGCGATCGATCGCCGCGTCGCTGATCCGGCCGGTCGACGCCAGCCCCTCGCCCAACCGGACGATGCGCGAAAAGGCATCGACGACGATGAAGCCATCTGCCGAAGGCTTGGCGATCAGCAACCGGCAATTATTGGTGCCTAGGTCGATCGCGGCATAGGAGCGCCGTTCACGCGCGCCATGAAGCGCGAATCCCCGCTGCTTCGACGGGGGAGGAATGGCCGCAGCCTTGCTCCCTTCGCCCGGACCGGAGCGGGCGCTTTTGCCCGCATAACGGCCGGTCGGGCCGGAACTCTGCGGCGATGGGCGGCTCTGCTGCACCATGCCGTAACTCACTTCTGCTTATCGCCAGTCCCAAAGACGGGACCGGAACTTGCCAACATGCTTAAGCAGATACGGGCAGATGCGCAAGGAGGGGGGAGCCGCCCACCGCAAGCGGCTCCCCGCCTGTCTGAAGTGAGGCGGCTTGGAAGACGCGCTTCAGCGCATGTCCGGAGGTTTTACCGGGTATAGGCCTTGACCAGCCGATAAAGGAAGGCCCGGCCGTCAAGCAGCGACTTCACGCGGATGCGCTCATTGAGACCATGGACGCCCTGCCCGTCCGGGTCCGCGAACATACCGGACACGCCATAGGTCGGGATGCCCGCCGCATTGGTGAAACGGCCGTCGGTCGCTCCGGTGGCGAGGCGCGGAATTACGGGCACGCCCGGCCACATTTCCCTGGTCAGCGCTTCGATCGGTCCCATGATCTGCGGCGTCAGTTCGGGTGCCGACGACTTGGGCTGGGGCGGATCGGCCAGGTCGACCTTCACCCGGGGATCGGCCGCAACCTCCTTCAACCGCGCCAAAACGGATTCGACGCTCTCGCCTGGAATGATCCTGCAATTGACGTTCGCCGTCACGGATTGCGGCTGGGCGTTGGGCGCATGGCCGCCGGAGACCAGCGTCGGAATGCAGGTGGTCCGCAGCGTGGCGTTCCAACTCGCATTCTCGGCCGACACGGCGGCATAATCCGCCTCGCTTGCCGTGCCCGCACCGATCGCCGCCATCGCCGCCGATACCTTGCCGGGGTAAAGCGGCGCCGAAGCCCCAAAATAGGCTTTGGCGGCCGGGGTCAGGTTCACGGGAAAATCATAATCGTTCACCCGTGCAAGCGCAGCAGCCATCCAGCCGATCGCATTGAAACGCGGCGTCTGGCGCGAACTATGCCCGCCCGGCGCGGTCGCGCTGAAGGCGAAGTCCTGATAGACTTTCTCGCCCGCCTGCACTCCCTGACTGACCGGCTTTCCGCTCTCGTCCAGCGACCCGCCGCCGCCTTCGTTGAGCGCCCAGCCGGCCTTCAATGCGTCGGGCCGGTTCTTGAGCAGATATTCGACGCCGTTCAGCGCCTTCTCCGTTTCCTCGCCGCAGGTCAGCGCCAGCTTGATCGTGCGTTTGGGCTTGTAACCCTCCTGCTTGTAGCGGACCATCTGGTCGGTAAAGGCCGCCGCCATCGCCTTGTCGTCGGAGGTGCCTCGGCCGTAGAAATAGCCCCCTTCCTCGATCAGGGTGAAGGGATCGCGCTGCCAGTCGGCGCGCTTGGCCGCCACGACATCAATATGGGCCAGCAGCAGCACTGCGGGCAGCTTCGCATCGCTCCCGCGCAGGATGGCCGACAGATTGCCTTCCTTCGGATGGGTGGGATCGACAATTATCTGGACATCGTCGGCGGCATAGCCCGCCGCCTTCAGCCGCGCCCCCATCCGCTCGGCCGCGAGCGTGCAGCTCCCGTCCGGCCAGCTGGAATCGGTTTCCACCAGTTCCTTGTAAAGCGCCCGGAACGGGGCCTCGCCCCCACGCGCCTGCGCATCGGCTGTGGCCGCATGGGCGCTGGTCGTGACGAGAAGCGCAGCCAGCAGAGCGGCAGCGGGACGGCGAAATGGCATGAAAAAGCCCCCTTGGTTCAAAGAGGGTGCGACATTGGCCAAAGCGCCTCGAGAGGGCAAGGCGCTATCATGCACGCCCTATCCGACGGGATTTCAAAGCGGCAGCAACGCCGCCACGATCTGCCGTTCCTCGGCGCGCAGCACGCCCCAGGCGCGGGCCGCCGCGCGGCTGTCCATCGCCTCTACGCCCATGCCCAGCGCCTCAACCGCGCGGACGAAGGCGCGCGGCGGCTGGCGCAGACCGGCGCCGGTTCCCAGCAGCAGGAATTCCGGACGCGGGTCGATGGCGAACAAATCCCCCAGCGATTCCAGCGTCAGCGCATCGACTGCCGGAGCATTCGTCCAGGCCAGCGCCCGCACCGGGCTGAGAAGCAGGCCGTCAGGGAACACATCGTCCCGTACCCGGAAGCCCCGGCCCTGAAAGCCGGTGACGATCGGCCCTTGTCCGCCATCATCACGGCGCAGCTTGATCCCCGCGTCGGTCAGGGGCGCGCTCCGTCATCACGGCTTGCCTCTCTGGGCCCCACGCGTTCGGCGGTTCCGGCATAGCCCTTCTTCGCCGCCTTCTTTTCCGCCGCCTGCGGGGTCAGGCCCAGCGTGATCAACAGCGAAGACGAAACATAGACCGACGAATAGGTACCGACGATGATGCCCAGCATCATGGCGGCGGTGAAGCCGCGCAGCACATGGCCGCCGAACAGCAACAACGCGCCCAGCGCCAGCATGACCGTCACCGACGTCATGACCGTGCGCGGCAGCGTTTCGTTGACCGACAGGTCGATCAGTGCCTTCATGTCCATCTTGCGATATTTACGCATATTTTCGCGGATGCGGTCGTCGATCACCATCTTGTCGTTGATCGAATAGCCCACGATCGTCAGCACGGCGGCGATGATGTTGAGGTCGAATTCCAACTGGGTGACGGCAAAGAAACCCAAGGTCATCAGCACGTCATGGACGATCGCGACGAAGGTCGAGACGCCGAACTGCCATTCGTAGCGGAACCAGGAAAAGATCGCGATACCGACGATCGCCAGCACGACGGCGAGCACGCCATTCTGGATCAGTTCGCCCGACACCTTACCCGACACCGTATCGTAGCGGGAGAAGGTGACGCCGGGAAACTCGGCGGTCATCGCGTTACGGGTCTTTTCGACCACGGCGTTGGCCGCGCCCGCGCCGCCTTGCTCGGGCAAGGGCAGGCGAATCTGCACGGTCTTGGGATCGCCGAATTGCTGGAGCGAGCTTTCGCCCACGCCCAGCCGTCCGATGGTCGCCCGCACCCTGTCGGTCTCGACATTCTGCGGGAATTTCGCCTCGATCATGAGGCCGCCGACAAAATCGACGCCCAGGTTGAGCCCCTTGTAGGCGGTCGCCCCCACGGCCAGCACGGTCAGCAGCGCCGTCAGCGCGAAGGCCCAATGGCGGATCGCGACGAAGCCGATATTGGTGTTGTCGGGGACAAGCTTGAGCAGTTTCATGTCTTTCTCTCCCGCCCCGTCAGATATGGATTTCGGTCGGGCGCGTGGTGCGGACCCAGCGCGCGGCGAGCAGGCGCGTGAAGGTCACGGCCGTGAACACGCTGGTCGCGATGCCGATCAGCAGCACGATGGCGAAGCCCTTGACCGGGCCGGAACCCAGCGCCAGCATGATGCCGCCGGCAATGGCGTGGGTCACGTTCGCCTCGAAAATGGTGCGGCTGGCTTCCTTGTAGCCGAACTCGATCGCCTGCACCACGCCGCGGCCCCGCCGCCGCTCCTCGCGGATGCGTTCGTAGATGAGGACGTTGGCATCGACCGCAGTACCGATGGTCAGCACGAAACCGGCGATGCCCGGCAGCGTCAGCGTCGCCCCCAACATGCCCATCACGCCCAGGATCACCGCCACGTTGATGGCGACGGCGATGTTGGCATAGATGCCGAAGCGGCCATAGCTGAGGAACATGAAGCCCGCGACCGCGACCACCGCGATGATCGAGGCGATCATGCCGGCGCGGATCGAGTCCGCTCCCAGGCCGGGTCCGACCGTGCGTTCCTCCACCACGGTCAGCGCGACCGGCAGCTTACCAGACCGCAGGGCGATGGCGAGCTGGTTGGCGCTTTCGACGGTGAAGCTGCCTGCGATCTGGGCGCTTCCGCCCAGGATCGGCTCGTTGATATTGGGAGCCGACAGCACCTTGCCGTCCAGGATGATGGCGAAGGGACGATTGACATTCTGCGACGTCACCTGGCCGAATTTGCGGCCGCCCGATCCGTTAAAACGGATGTTGACGATCGCCTCGTTGCTCTGGCCGTAGCCTTGGGTGGCGTCGGTCAGATCCTCGCCGGACACCATCACTTGGCGCTTCACCGCGATCACCGGCACGCCGCTCGGATTGTTTGGATAAGGCAGGACTTCGCTGCCCACCGGCGCGCGGCCCTGCGCCACTTCGGCCGGGTTGGCCGTGGTGTCGACCAGCTTGAATTCCAGCTTGGCGGTCTGGCCGAGCAGATCCTTGAGCGCCTTGGGATCCTGAAGACCTGGCACCTGCACGACGATGCGGTTGCCACCCTGCTGCTGGATGGTCGGCTCGCGCGTGCCCATTTCGTCGATGCGCTTGCGAATGACCTCGGTCGCGACTTCCATCGCGCTCTTGACCGCATTGTCGATGCCCGCATCGGTGGGCGTGATGACAATGGTGGAGCTGTTCACCACCTCGACATTGAAATCGCGCTGCCCGGTCAGGCCCGCGCCCTGCGTCAGCGGCCGGATGCGCTCGACGGCGGCATCCACCTGGGCGGGATCGCGCACCATGAAGCTGAGCTTCCCGTCGCGGCTGGAGATATCGCCGATCGCGATCCTGGGATCGCCACGGCGCAATTCCGTGCGAACCTGCTCCTCCATGTTGGTCAGCCGCTGCTTGGCAACGTCCTGGGTCGATGCTTCGAGCAGCAGATGGCTGCCGCCCGCCAGGTCGAGGCCGAGATTGACGCGCGTCTGCATGAAGCCGGGCAGCTTCGCGACGGTCGCGTCGGGCAGGAAGCTGGGCACGGCGCACACTACGCCGATGACCAGGGGCAGGAGGATCGCGGCGACCGCCCAGCGCGAAAAGTTCAGCATGACGCCGCTCAGTCGTTCGCGGGCTTGGCGGTGGCCGGGTCGATCACGTCGGTCAGGGTCGACTTGACCGCCTTCACCTTCATGCCGGGGGCCAGTTCGACATCGGCGTAAATCTCGTCGACCCGCACGACCTTGCCGACAAGACCACCGCCGGTGACGACCTGATCGCCCTTCTTCACGGCGTCGATCTTCGCCTTATGCTCCTTCATCTTCTTCTGCTGCGGACGGATAAGCAGGAAATAGAAGACCACGAAGATCAGGACCAGCGGCGCCATCTGCACCAGGACACTGGCGCCGGAGGCTTGCCCGCCCGCGGTCTGGGCAAAGGCTGGAGTAATGAACATGGGTGGGACTGCCTTATTTTCTGTCGGTCGCGGATGCCGGTCGGCACCCACGGATCAAGGGCGGGCGGCTAACACAGATGCGCCGGGCGAGGCAATATGATTAGGGATTCGGCCCTGCCGTGAAAAGAGCTGCGATTGAGCGCTTGCAACTTCGCTCGCGTGCTTCTAAAGGGCGCCCTCCGGTCGGGACGTAGCGCAGCCTGGTAGCGCATCACACTGGGGGTGTGGGGGTCGGAGGTTCGAATCCTCTCGTCCCGACCAAAATCACGGAAGCATGGTTAAAGCACAATTTTAGCAGTGCTCCATGCGCCTGCCATCGGTCATTGCGCAGGTCTGCAGGGCTTTCCTTGATACTGATGCCGCACGACCTTGTATTCGGCTCCGGTCCATCGCGTCACCGGGAAGCAGAAGCCCGGCCCGCCAATCTCTATGTCCGGCCATCCGTTCGACGCTTTGATCGCAAGGATGGTGGGTAAGCCAGGACTGCTGGTCATGAGCCGCCATGTCCCGTCCGCCTGCTTGCTGACGAGTGAAAAACCCGTGCCTGTCATCCCGAAACAGAAGTTGCTCCCCTCCGAAATGATCGCCTCCGGCCGCCCGTCACCGTTCAAGTCCCGAAAATCGTCGATCTGCCCCGGCGTGTAGGCAGCGCTGCCCGGATCGTCGCAATTTCTCCACTTCCCCGCTTCGAGCCGGAAGCCCGCCGCGATGAACGCCGCCTTTACATCGACGGGCGATGGCGCCGCCTGCGCAAGGGCTGGAGACCAGGTCCAGAGAATCGAGATGGCCGCTGCAACTGTCCGTAGGCGCATGAGTCCCTCCCGTTGCGGTCGGCATGATAGCATGTGTCGCAGCGCGCATCACGCGCCAACGGCATCCGGCCAACCGCTCGCCTGCGCTTGTCGGGCCGCCGCAATTTTACGCTGTCCTACAGCGAACCATATGGGATAACTAGGCCGCCTCTTTCGACAGCAGGAGGCCATTATGGACATAGACGACCTGATCGACGAGGTCATTGCCCGCGAAGGCGGATATAGCGATCATCCAGCCGATCGCGGCGGGCCGACGAACATGGGCATTACCCAGGCTGTGGCCCGCGCCAACGGCTATACCGGCGCCATGCAGGCATTGCCGCGCTGCGTCGCGGAAAATATCTACCGTCGGCTCTATTGGGAACGGCCCGGATATGCCTTTGTGGCGGAGACGAGTTGGTCGATTGCAGCGGAATTGTTCGACACGGCGATCAATATGGGCGTCGCCGCCGCAACCGGCTTTCTCCAGCGCGCGCTCAACGCGCTGAACCGCAACCAGAAGGATTATCCCGATCTGAAGGTCGATCGCAGCCTGGGCGCCCGCACCCTGGCCGCCCTTCGCGCCTTCCGCGCGCTGCGTGGAGCGGCGGGCGACAGGGTGCTGCTCAAGGCGATCGAGGCGCTCCAGGGCGAGCGCTATATCGCGCTGGCCGAAAGCCGGCCCGCCAACGAGGTCTTTCTCTATGGCTGGCTGGCGAACCGGATCGGTTCAGGAGAAATGCAATGACCAAGGCCAGAGAGGAGGACGGCGACATCTGGACGGCACGGGCGCGCCCGGCCTTCCTGTACGTCATGTACATGCTGCTGCTCTGGTCGGTGCCGATGGGTCTGATCGCGGGCGTCCAGCCCCAGACGGCGGCGGCGATCATCGCGGGAATGCGCGCCTATCTCAATGCCTTGCCCGAACCGCTCTATGCGCTCTTCGGCACCGGTTATCTGGGCTACACCGCCGCCCGCGCCTGGGGCAAGGCGAAGGGGGTGGAACGATAGCACCCCTTTACCCTTCCGCCGGGAAATGGGCCTTGATGAAGTCCAGCACCAGCCGCACGCGCGGCGGCAGGCGGCGATGCGACGGGTGAACCGCGAAAATGTCGAGCGGGGCGATCATGCTGCCGGGCAGCACCGGCACCAGCCGTCCCGCCGCCATGTCCGCGACCACGCGGATTGCCGGAAGCAGCGCGATGCCAAGGCCACTAAGCGCCGCGCGATGCACCGCCTCGCTATTGTCCGAGCGAAAGGCGCCCGCCACAAGCCGTTCCCGCCCGTCGATCATCCAGCGCGCAGGCCGATCGCCATAGGCATAGGCGATGCACTGATGCGCGCCGAGATCGTCCGCGCTGCCCGGCGCGCCATGGCGCGCAAGATAATCGGGATGGGCGACCAGCCGCCGCGACAATGCCCCCAGGGGATGCACCACCAGACTGTCATCGCCGATCGGCCCTACCCGCAGCGCCAGGTCCAGCCGATCCTCCACTACGTCGCGCTGCCAGTCGGTCATCGCGCAGTCGATCTGCAATCCGGGATGGCGCACGATCAATTCCCCCAGCCGCTCGACATAATGCAGCCCTAGCGCGGTCGTCAGCCCGATCCGGACCAGCCCACGCGGCTGGTCCCGGGCCGGACCGAAATCCGCCTCCGCCGCGTCCAGCGCATCGAGCATGGCGCGGGCGTGGACGAGCAGCCGGTCGGCGTCCGCCGTGGGAACCAGGCGTCGTGTCGAACGATGGAACAACGGCAGACCGAAATGCGCTTCCACTTGATCCAGCCGCCGGGCGATCGTGGTATGACTGGCGTGCATCTCCTGCGCGACGCGCGAGAAGCTAGGCATTTCATGGAGGCGAACGAATGTCCGCATCGCGATCAACAGATCAGACATTTGAACGCCGTCCGCACAATATTTGTGCGGTGAATCCTTATTGTCTTCCTGCCTGAAAAGCCAGAACGGAAGGCGCGAAGCGGCCCGATTGACCGCAGGAGTGAGAGGACGACATGACCAATCGCATCGCCCATGGCGCCCTGGCGTCGAAGCGGCGGTCCGCCGAGGACGCCGCCGCCCTGATCCATGATGGCATGACCGTGGGGATGAGCGGCTTCACCGGATCGGGCTATCCCAAGGCGGTGCCGCTGGCGCTGGCCAGGCGTATCACGGCCGCGCATCAGGCGGGCGAGCATTTCCGCGTGAAAATCTGGACCGGCGCGTCCACCGGCCCCGAATTGGACGGCGCGCTGGCCCAAGCGGACGGCGTCGAATTCCGGCTGCCCTACAATAGCGATCCCATCGCCCGCGAGCGCATCAATCGCGGCGAGATGCACTATTTCGACATGCATCTGAGCCAGGTCGCGCCGATGGCGTGGCAGGGCTTCCTGGGCGAGCTGGACATCGCCGTGATCGAAGTGACCGGCGTCACGGCGGACGGCGCCCTCATCCCTTCCGCGTCGGTCGGCAACAACAAGACCTGGATCGACCGCGCCAAGGGCGTGATCCTGGAGGTCAATCGTTGGCAGAACCCCGCTCTGGAGGGGATGCACGACATTTATTACGGCACCGCCCTGCCGCCCCATCGCATACCTATCCCACTGGTGCGCGCCGACCAGCGCATCGGCCAGCCGACCTTCCGCTGCGATCCCGACAAGGTGATCGCGCTGGTCGAAACCGACGCGCCCGACCGCAACGCCCCCTTTTCCTCACCCGACGCCACCGCCCATGCGATCGCCGGCCATCTGCTCGATTTCCTGAGCCATGAAGTGCGAAAGGGACGGCTGCCCGCCTCGCTGCTGCCGCTGCAATCGGGGGTCGGCAATATCGCCAACGCCGTGCTGACAGGGCTGATCGACGCCCCGTTCGAAAATATGGTCGCCTATACCGAGGTGATCCAGGACGGGATGCTGGACCTGCTCGAATCGGGCAAGCTGCGGATGGCCAGCGCCACCGCCTTCTCGCTGTCGCCGGAAGCCGCCACCCGTCTCAACGCCGACATGGCTCGCTTCCGCGACAGGATGATCCTGCGACCGCAGGAGATCAGCAACCATCCCGAACTGGTCCGGCGGCTGGGCTGCATCGCGATGAACGGCCTGATCGAGGCCGACATCTACGGCAACGTCAACAGCACCCACCTCATGGGATCGCGCATACAGAACGGCATCGGCGGATCGGGGGACTTTGCGCGCAACGCCTATCTGTCGGTTTTCATGACGCCCTCGACCGCCAAGCGCGGCGCGATCTCGGCGATCGTGCCCCATTGCAGCCATGTCGATCATATCAATCAGGATGTGCAGGTGATCGTGACCGAGCAGGGCCTGGCCGACCTGCGCGGCCTTGCTCCGCGCCAGCGGGCGGACGTCATCATCGCCAACTGCGCCCATCCCGATTTCCGGCCGATGCTGGCGGACTATTATGCCAGGGCGCTAAAAGGCAGCTTCGGCCTGCAATCGCCGATGCTGCCCGGCGAGGCGCTCGCCTGGCACCAGCGCTATATCGATACCGGCACGATGCGGAGTTAGGCGCGGGGCCGGCATTGCTTTCAACCGACCCCGGCCCGCATCATGCCTTGCGAGCCTGCCCAGCGCACGGGCAGGCCCGCCCTTCCATGGTCATTTGCGCCAGACATGAGAGGGGCCGCCGAGACCAAGCTCGACGGCCCATCATTGACATGGTCAGCGGCCGGAAGTGCCGCCCAAGGGAATGTGTGTCGCGCTATCGCCCGCCAGCAGACCGGATCTGAGATAGGTGCCTGTATGTCGGCGCTCAGGGCCTGCGATCGAGGATCGACGCCAAGGCGTCGCTCAGCCGCGCATTTCCCGAATGGACTTGACCGACCCCATTGCTGAACCATGAGACATCGGATCACCTCCTTTCGCTATATTGAGCCCTATGGCCGGCGTCGGATCACCCCTTCATCCGTCCATGAAGTGAAATGTGAATCAGACGGACCCTATCTTCAAGCCTTGTATTTTTCTTTTTTGGAATCATAATTCTTCGTCCGCGCGGCACGGCTTGGCCAGTTTTCTCCTCAGCCTCGGCAATCCTCGACCACCCGCGCCACCTCTGCCCAGGCCGGGACAATCAGCGGGCTCAAGCCCTGCACTTCGACGCCGATCTTGCCACGGCTATAGGCCATCTGATCCAGCGCGCTGTCGGTAGCGGCCCTCGTCGCGATCACCTGCGGTTGCGCGCCTGCATCGAGCGTGGCGGGCCAACTGACCGCGCCATAGCTGGTGCGGATCACCATCGCTCCCTGTCCGGCACCGGCGCGTAGGGCGGTGATGCGGCGGCTCGCCGGGTCGCATCGCAGCGTGAAGAGCGACTGCCCCGCGGACCCGAACAGGGCCGCGCTGCCGCCGGCATCCTGACGATAGCTCCAGCTGCCCGGCGTGAGCGCGCGATCCTCCCACGCGAGGGCAGGCGGGGGAGGCGGGGCGGGCGAGGCCTGTGGCGCCGGAGGCGGCGCAGGCAAGGCGCGCGCCGGCGCAGGGGTTCGACTCGGCGGCCCGACACAGGACGCAAGCAGAACCAGCAGGGACGAGGCGGCAAGGGCGGGTGAAAAGCGCATGGGGGCCGTCATGCCGGACCATGCGGGACCGCTCAACCCGAAAAGGTCGAAGCGATGCTCAGCGCCGCCAGCGCGCCCAGATGGCGGTCGGCAGGGCGATGCCCCGCGCCTCCTCCCGCACCGCCAGTTCGCCCGCCTCGACCGTGCCGGGCAGGTCGGCAAAGGCCTGGCGCAGCAATTCGCCGATCGCCAGCGCCGACATGCGGACGGCATAGACGGTCAGGAACAGAAAGCGGCTATCGGCATCGAGCAGCGCGCGGCAATTGGCGATGAGACCGGGCAGATCCTCCTCCAGCCGCCAGACCTCGCCATCGGGGCCGCGGCCATATTTGGGCGGGTCGAGCAGGATACCGTCATAACGGCGGCCACGCCGGACTTCGCGGGCGACGAACTTGGCGGCGTCCTCGACGATCCAGCGGACGGGCTTGTCCTCCATGCCCGACAGCGCGGCGTTGGCGCGGGCCTGGGCTACCGATTTCTTGGACGCATCGACATGGACCATGCGCGCGCCGCCGGCCGACAGCGCCAGCGTGCCGACGCCGGTATAGCCGAACAGGTTCATGACCTCGGCGTCGGGCTTGTCGGCGATGGCGCCGCGCAGAGTATCCCAGATCGGCGCCATGTCGGGAAAGAAGCCGAGATGACGGAAAGGGGTGCAACTCGACTGGAAGGTCACTTCCTTCCAGTGCAGCGGCCAGCCTTCGGCCGGGACCGGATTTTCATAATACCAGCGGCCGCCGCCATCCTCGTCCGAACCGGGGATGAATTCGCCGTCGGCTCGCCAGTCGGTGGTCGCGGGCTTCCACATCGCCTGCGGTTCCGGGCGGATGAAGCGGAAACGGCCATAGCGCTCCAGCTTGCGGCCGTCGCCCGAGTCAAGCAGGCCGTAATCCGACCAGGGTTCGCCGATGAGGGTCTTGAGTTCCAACCCCGCCTCGTCAGCCGCGCGGCGTCGCGCGTTCGGCGACATAGGCGGTGATCGCCTCGAACGTGCCGGGCAGCCGGGCGTAGCTCTCCTCGCGCGAGAAGAGATCACCCACGCGCGGCGGCAGCGGCGGACGGGTGCCGGTAGCGCGCTCGACAGCGTCGGGGAATTTCGCGGCGTGCGCCGTCGCCAGCGTCACCACAGGCACGGACGCGTCCACACCCGCCCCGCGCGCGGCGGCAAGGCCGATGGCGCTGTGCGGGTCGATCACCTGTCCGGCCGCGTCATAGGCCCAGCGCATCGCCATGGTCATGCCGTCGGCGTCGATGCGCGAGGAGGTGAAGAGCCGCGAAGCGCCTTCCCGCTGCGCGTTGGTGAGGCGCATCGCCTTGCTCGCCTCGAACCCGCGCATCTGCTCCGCCAGCGCGAGCCCGTCGCGTCCGCCAGCGTCGAACAGCAGCCGCTCGAAATTGGAACTGACCTGGATGTCCATGCTAGGGGTCGCGGTCGGGACGACCTGGCCCTGGCTGTAATCGCCTTCGGCCAGCGCACGATGCAATATGTCGTTGACGTTGGTGGCGACGATCAGCTTCGCGACCGGCAGGCCCATCTGCGCCGCGACATAGCCCGCGAACACGTCGCCGAAATTGCCGGTGGGGACGGAGAAGGCGACTTCCCGGTCCGGTGCGCCCAGCCGCACGGCGGCGTAGAAATAATAGACGACCTGCGCCATCAGCCGCGCCCAGTTGATGCTGTTGACGGCCGACAGGTTGAAACGGCTCTTGAAATCGGCGTCGTTGAACATCGCCTTCACCAGCGCCTGCGCATCGTCGAAGCTGCCGTCGATGGCGATATTGTAGACGTTGGGCGCCAGCACGGTGGTCATCTGGCGCCGCTGCACGTCGGAGACGCGGCCTTCGGGATGGAGCATGAAGATGTCGATCTTCGCCCGGCCCGCCACAGCGTCGATCGCCGCCGACCCGGTGTCGCCCGACGTGGCGCCGACGATGGTCAGGTGATCGTCCCGACGCGACAGAAAACGCTCGAACAACTGGCCGAGCAGCTGGAGCGCGACATCCTTGAAGGCGAGCGTCGGGCCATGGAACAGCTCCAGCACCCAATGCTGATGGTCGAGCTGGACCAGCGGCGTCACGGCCTGATGGCTGAAGCGGCCATAGGCAGCGGCGCAAAGCTCCCGCAGTTCATCTTCGGCAAGTGAGCCCGCGACGAAGGGCATCATCACCCGTACGGCGGTTTCGACATAGGAAAGGCCGGACAGGGCGCGAATCTGGTCCGCGGTGAAGCTCGGCCAGCTGGTCGGCAGATACAGGCCGCCATCGGACGCCAGCCCAGCCAGCGTCACATCCTCGAACCCGAGCGCAGGCGCGCTCCCCCTGGTGCTCTCATATTGCATAATGGAAAAGCGCGGTAGCGATACGCGGCCCGAGGAGCAAGCGTTTAGGCGGCGTTCGACGCGTTCCGGCGGCGCAGCGCGAGAATATAGATAATCACCGCGACCGCCGCGAAGAAGAACCATTGCACTGCATAGGCGAGATGGTTGTTGGGCAGGTCGGCGGCACTGGGCGGCGCGACGGGCTTGAGGCCGGGAGGCGCCTGCCGCGCGATCAGCATCGGACGCAGCGGGGAAGCCTTCCCGCCCATGCGCGTAAGCAGCGCGCGATGGTCGGGTTCCTGGCTGATCCAGCCTTCGACCTGGCCGCCCGTCCAGGCGGGCTTGTCGTCCGGCTTCTGCCCGACGCCGACGGCGACCAGCACCCCCGGCCCTTCCGCGCCCGTCGAACAATGGGCGATATGGCGATAGCCGCTGCTGCCGTCTGCGGCGCGGCCGGCCTCCACCTGCCATTGGACCACGGTCAGGCAATGGACCGAGGAGGGGCGGAAGAGGATCGCGGGATCCACCGGCGCCAGTTTCGGGAATGCGATCGCGGGGCGGCCGGGATTGGCTGCGGCGAGGGCCAGCGCCTCCGCCTTCCCGGCACGGCGCTGGAGCTGCCAGGCGCCCAGCGCGATCATCGCCAGCACCGCCAGCACGACCATGATGGTCGGAACGATCGGAAGCCGTGCGGATTGCGGGCGATCGGTGGGGTCAGGCGGGAGGGACATCGCGGTCCTCAATAGCTGTACGAGCGCGAAAAGAAAACGGCCGGAGCATCACCCCGGCCGCTATTCAAGTCAGGCTTCGACCGGCGGCTCAGCCGCCATGGACCGGCGCGCCCCAGCCGCCCCAGACATAGATGGCGACGAACAGGAACAGCCACACAACGTCGACGAAATGCCAGTACCAGGCGGCGGCCTCGAAGCCGAAATGCTGGCGCGGTGTGAAATGGCCCTTATAGGCCCGGACCAGGTTCACGGCCAGGAAGATGGTCCCGACCAGGACGTGGAAGCCGTGGAAGCCGGTCGCCATGTAGAAGGCCGAGCTATAGGGATTGCCGCCGAAATCGAAGGGGGCATGGGCATATTCATAGGCCTGGATGCACGAGAAGATCGCGCCCAGGATGATGGTGCACCACAGCCCCTTGATCAGGCCGTCGCGGTCTCCGTGGATCAGCGCGTGATGCGCCCAGGTCACCGTGGTGCCCGAGCAGAGCAGGATCAGCGTGTTGAGCAGCGGCAGCTCGAACGCGTTCATCACCTCCACGCCCTTGGACGGGAACAGCCCTTCGATCGGCGCCAGTTCGCTCGGGAAGAGCGAGAAGTCGAAAAAGGCCCAGAACCAGCCGACGAAGAACATCACTTCCGAAGCGATGAACAGGATCATGCCATAGCGCAGATGCAACTGGACGACCGGCGTATGGTCCCCCGCATGGGCTTCGGCGACGACATTGCTCCACCAGCTGAACATGGTGAAGAGCACACCGGCCATGCCGATCAGGAATATCCAGCCGCCGCCCGGCCCCATCGCGTCGGGATGCATCCACATGATCGCGCCCGATGCCATGACCAGCGCCGACATGGAGCCGAAGAGCGGCCAGATGCTGGGTGGAAGGATGTGATAATCGTGATTCTTTGCGCCTGCCATGACCTGCTCTTCCCTGCTCCTGTTCTTGGCTATTTTCCTTAGCTTGCCTTCTTGCCCTGCTCAACAGGGTAGAAAGTGTAGCTGAGCGTTATCTGTTGCGTGTCCCTGTTGTCCGGATCGTCCAGAATCCTGGGATCGACATAATAGAGGACCGGCATCCGCACCTCCTCACCCGGTTGCAATGTCTGCTGCGTGAAGCAGAAACACTGGATCTTGGTGAAATAGGCGCCGGCCTGTGTCGGGGTGACGTTGAAGCTGGCGGTGCCGGTGACCGGCTTGTCCGACAGGTTCTTCGCGACGAAGATCGCCATGTCCTTCGCGCCGACGGTCACGGTGTCGGTCCGGTGTTCCGGGTAGAATTGCCACGGCATTCCCGGCTGGACATTCGAATCGAAGCGGATCGACATGGTGTGGCCGACCGCCGCACGCACCTGCCCGCCCGCTTGCGCCCGCTGGGTCGTTCCGCCAAAACCCGTCGTTTCGCAGAAGATGCGATAGAGCGGCACGGAGGCGAAGCCCAGCCCCAGCATCGCCAGCCCCACCAGCGCCGTTGCGACCAGCGTGCGCCGATTGCGCCGGTCCCGTTCGAAGGGCGAAGGGGGCAGCGTCGCCATCAGATCTGATGGCTCGCGCCGATCTTCGCCAGTGTGATGGCGAAGAAGAGGATGACGAGGAAGCCCAGCAGCAGGCCGGTCACGATCGCCCGCGATTTCTGTCGCGCGCGCACCTGATCCTGTTCCTCCGGCGTCACGCCAGCAGCCAGCGGTCGACGACCACCGCCCCGAACAGCAGGAAAAGATAGAGGATCGAATATTTGAACAGCCGCTTTTCCGGCGCCATGCGCGCGGGATCGCTTTCGCGCCGGCGATAGACCTGGAACGCCAGGGCGGCGAAGACCGCCGTGCCGAGCAGGGCGGCGGTGCCATAGATGGCCCCGGTCAGTTGCAGAAGCACCGGCGCCATTGCCGCGACCGCCATGATCGCGGTGTAGAGCCAGATCTGCCGACGCGTGGCCACCTCACCCGATACGACGGGCAGCATGGGGATGCCGGCGGCGGCGTAATCGGTCTTCACGAACAGCGCGAGCGCCCAGAAATGGGGCGGCGTCCAGAAGAAGATCAGCATGAACAGAGCGACGGGCAGTGCGCTGATGTCCCCCGTCACGGCCGCCCAGCCGATCACCGGGGGGAAGGCGCCGGCCGCGCCGCCGATCACGATATTCTGGGCCGTGCGGGGCTTGAGCCAGATAGTGTAGACGAAGACGTAGAAGAGGATCGAGACGGTCAGTACCGCGGCGGCGAGCCAGTTGGTCGCTACGCCCATCAGCAGGACCGAGAAGAAGGAGAGGCCAACGCCGAAATGCAGCGCCGCCTGCCGGTCCATCCGGCCGGCGGGCAGCGGACGGTTGGCGGTGCGCTTCATCTTGGCGTCGATGTCCGCTTCCCACCACTGGTTCAGCGTGGCGGCCGCGCCGGCGCCCAGCGCGATGCAGAGAATCGCCGTAAAGGCCAGCACGGGATGGATGTGCCCCGGCGCGGCGAGCAGCCCGCATAGGCCCGTAAACACGACCAGCGTCATGACGCGCGGCTTTGTGAGCGCGACGAAATCCCGCCAATGGGCGGGCATTACCGGCTTGCTCATCCCGGACATGATCGGCGAACTGGCCATAAGCTCCTCTTGTATCAGTCGCGCGCCCCTTAAAGGCGCGCGCCGATTCCCGCAACGGACAGACGGTCCCACCCCCCGGCGCCCGTTCGCAGCGCGCCGCACCCGGCCGGAGCCGAGGCGGCGCCCTGCGGCCATCAGTCGACGACCGGCAGCGTTTCGAACTGGTGGAAGGGCGGCGGGCTGGACAGCGTCCATTCCAGCGTCGTTGCGCCTTCGCCCCAGGGATTGCCCTCCGCCCGGCGGCCGGCGAACAGCGACCAGAAGACGTTGACGAGGAAGATCAGCACGCCGACCGCCATGATCTCATAGCCATAGGTTGCGATCTTGTTCCAGTAAGCGAAGGCTTCCGGATAGTCGGGATAGCGGCGCGGCATCCCGCTCAGGCCCAGGAAGTGCATCGGGAAGAACAGCATGTTCACGCCGACGAAGAACACCCAGAAATGCAGCTGACCGAGGAACTCGTTATACATCCGGCCCGACATTTTCGGGAACCAGTAGTAGAAGCCCGCAAAGAGCGAGAAGACCGCGCCCAGCGAGAGGACGTAATGGAAGTGCGCGACGACATAATAGGTGTCGTGCAGCACGTCATCGACGCCGCCATTGGCCAGCACCACGCCGGTGACGCCGCCCACGGTGAACAGGAAGATGAAGCCCAGCGCCCAGACCATCGGGGTCTTGTAGCTGATCGACCCGCCCCAGATCGTCGCGATCCAGGAGAAGATCTTGATGCCGGTGGGGACGGCGATGACCATCGTCGCGGCGGTGAAATACATCTTCACATTCACGGACATGCCGGTGGTGAACATGTGGTGCGCCCAGACGACGAAGCCGACCACGCCGATCGCGACCATGGCATAGGCCATGCCGAGATAGCCGAACACCGGCTTGCGGCTGAAGGTCGAGATGATCTGGCTGACGATGCCGAAGCCCGGCAGGATCATGATATAGACTTCCGGGTGACCGAAGAACCAGAAGAGATGCTGGTAGAGTTCGGGATCGCCGCCACCGGCCGCATCGTAGAAGGTGGTGCCGAAATTGCGATCGGTCAGCAGCATGGTGATCGCGGCGGCGAGAACCGGCAGCGCGAGCAGCAGGAGGAAGGCGGTGACCAGCACCGACCATACGAACAGCGGCATCTTGTGCAGGGTCATCCCCGGCGCGCGCATGTTGAGGATGGTGGTGATGAAGTTGATCGCGCCCAGGATCGAGCTGGCGCCCGCAATGTGGAGCGACAGGATCGCCATGTCGACGGCGGGACCGGCCGAGCCGCTGGTCGAAAGCGGCGCGTAGACGGTCCAGCCGGTGCCCGCGCCGTTGCCGGTGCCGCCGGGAACGAAGGTCGAGCCCAGGAGCAGGGCGAAGGCGGGGATGAGCAGCCAGAAGCTGATATTGTTCATCCGCGGGAAGGCCATGTCCGGCGCGCCGATCATGATCGGCACGAACCAGTTGCCGAAGCCGCCGATGATCGCGGGCATCACCATGAAGAAGACCATGATGAGGCCGTGGGCGGTGATCAGCACGTTCCACAGATGATACGCCTGGTCCATCGTCGCCGACGAACCTTCCAGCTGCTGCGCCCAGGCGTGAAGATACTGGATGCCCGGCTGCGCCAGTTCGGCGCGCATCAGCCCCGAAATCGCACCGCCGATAAGGCCGGCCAGGATCGCGAAGATCAGATAGAGGGTGCCGATGTCCTTGTGATTGGTGGACATGAACCAGCGCTGGAAGAAGGCCGGCTTGTGATCGGCATCATGATGATCGTGGGCATGATCGCCGTGATGATCTGCGGTGATGGTGGTCATGGCGTTCCTACCCCTGCATCAAATCTTTTTTGCGCCATCGGCCGGAGCGGCCTGGGCGGTCGTTGCCGCCTCTTCCTTTTTCAGCGAACCGCCCTGCGAGCGCACCCACTGGTCGAACTGTTCGGGCGGCAGCGCCTCGATCGCGATCGGCATGAAGCCGTGGCGCGCGCCGCACAGTTCCGAACATTGGCCATAATAGACGCCCGGCTTCTCGATGGTGAAGCTCTTCTCGTTCAGGCGGCCCGGCACGGCGTCCATCTTCACCCAGAGCGAGGGCACGGCGAAGCTGTGGATGACGTCGGCGGCGGTGATGATCAGCTTGACCGGGCGGCCGGCGGGCAGAACCAGCCGATTGTCGGGCGCCAGCAGATAAGGCTCGCCATTGGCCCTGGCCTTGTCCTCCGGCAGCATGTTGGACACGAACTCGGCGATACCGGCGTCGGGATATTCATAGCCCCAATACCATTGATAGCCCGTAACCTTGACGGTCAGCGCATCCTTGGGCGCGGGCTTGTACTGGTCGGCGAGCAGGCCGATGGACGGCACCGCGATCGCCAACAGGATGAGCACCGGCACGACCGTCCAGATGACTTCGATGAAGGTGTTGTGCGATGTCTTCGACGGCACCGGATTGGCGCTGCGGCGATAGCGGACCATCACATAGAGCATCAGGGCCAGCACGAGGATGGAAATGATGGTGATGATCGGCAGCAGCAGCACGTCATGCAGCCAGCGCGCACTGCGCCCGGTTTCGGTAAATTGTTCCTGCAGCGTGATTTCGCCAGGACGGGGCATACCGATGCCTTCGGTCGGTTTCATCCGCGGCGGGGCCGCGACCTTGGCCACGGGGGCAGCTTCGGCGGCCGGCGCGGCGGCGTTCGCCGCCGATTCGGCGGGCGCCGCGGCATTGTCCGCAACCGGCGCAGCGACGGCGGCGTCATCCTGTGCAAAAGCGTGGCCGTTCATCGCGACGGCGGGCGCAAAGGCCAGCAAACCGGCGAGAACGAGCGATTTCACCTTTTTCATAGCCTCTTCATACCCCTAACCCCTTGGCGCCGCTGCAGCGAAGCCGCACATTGCGTGCATGGACTTCGCCCGGTCGGTTCTGACGCGGCTTATAGGCAGGGTTTCCGCCCGCCTCAAGCACAGATGGAGCAGATTTTCTTCGCTGTTGCAACGCATCCCCTGCCCGCCTATTTCGCAGGTCCGCGCACAGGGGCGCGGACGGGACGCGCAGGCGCGCGCCTTTTGATGCAGGGCAGTGGGCCGGGACGCGGACAGGCGCCGGGGCCACGCGACAGGATTAGTGAACGGCATGACTGACGAGGAAGTATTGGCGGAATTCCGGGCAGCGGGCGCGCTGCTCGAAGGGCATTTCATCCTGTCGTCGGGTCGCCGCAGCGCCAATTATCTGCAATGCGCGCGGGTGCTGATGAACGCCGATCGCGCCGGCAAGCTGGCCCGCGCCACGGTGCAGAAGCTGCCACGCGAATTGCGGCAGGAGATCGACCTGGTCGTTTCGCCGGCCATGGGCGGCCTCATCATCGGTCATGAAATCGGTCGCGCGCTCGACAAGGACGCCGTGTTCCTGGAGCGCCCCGAAGGGACGTTCGAGCTGCGCCGCGGCTTCGCCATATCGCCCGGGCAGAAAGTGCTGATGGTCGAGGACGTGGTGACGACAGGCCTCTCCTCCCGCCAGGCGATCGAGGCGGTCGAAAAGGAAGGCGGCATCGTCGTGGCCGAGGCCGCGCTGGTCGACCGTTCGGCCGGCGAGGTCGACCTGGGCGTGCCCTTCTACCCGCTCGTGTCGATCAACTTCCCTGTCTATAACGAGGATGCCGTGCCGCCCGAACTGGCGGCGGTGCCGGCGATCAAGCCCGGCAGCAGGAAGCAGTAAGCGATGAGCGCTGCCCCCCTGCGCCTTGGCGTCAACATCGACCATGTGGCGACCATCCGGAACGCGCGCGGGGGCGAGCATCCCGATCCGGTCAAGGCCGCGCTGCTCGCGGTGAAGGCCGGGGCGGACGGCATCACCGCCCATCTGCGCGAGGATCGGCGCCATATCCGCGACGCGGATATCGCGATGCTGATGGCGGCGCTGGACGTGCCGCTGAACCTGGAAATGGCGGCGACGCCGGAGATGCTGGAAATCGCGCTCAAGCATCGCCCGCACGCCGCCTGCATCGTCCCGGAAAAGCGCGAGGAGCGCACTACCGAGGGTGGTCTCGACGCGGCCGGGCAGATCGGGGCGCTGACGCCGATCGTCGCCCGGCTCAACGACGCGGGCATCCGCGTGAGCCTGTTCATCGAGGCCGACGCCGCGCAGATCGAGGCCGCGATCCGGCTGGGCGCGCCGGTGGTGGAATTTCACACCGGCGCCTATGCCCATCTCGACGGATCGGCGCGCGCGGCGGAACTGCGGCGGATCGCCGACGCGGCGGCGCTGGCGGCCAAGAACGGCATCGAACCCCATGCCGGCCACGGCCTGACCTTCGACAATGTCGCGCCGATCGCCGCCATCCCGCAGGTCGCCGAGCTCAATATCGGCCATTTCCTGGTCGGCGAGGCGATCTTCGGTGGGCTGGAGGGCAGCATCCGCGAAATGCGGCGGCAGATGGACCTGGCCCGTTGATCATCGGCCTCGGCTCCGATCTCTGCAATATCGAGCGGATCCAAAACTCGCTCGACCGCTTCGGCGAGCGGTTCGTCCAGCGCGTGTTCACCGATGTCGAGCAGGCCAAGGCCAACCGCCGCCCCTTTACCAGGGCCGGGACGCTAGCCAAGCGTTTCGCCGCCAAGGAGGCCTTTTCCAAGGCGGTCGGCACCGGGTTCAAGGCGGGCGTGTTCATGAAGGACATCGGCGTGGTCAACGCGCCGTCCGGCGCACCGACGCTCGCGCTGACGGGCGGCGCGCTGGCGCGGCTGGAAGCCATGGTTCCGGCGGGACACAGGCCGGTCATTCATCTGACGCTCACTGACGATCATCCATGGGCGCAGGCCTTCGTCATCATCGAGGCACTGCCCCTGTGAGCGACAATCATCCCAACGAAAGCCAGCCCGTGACGGCCATCGACCTGCCTGACGACCAGCCCGCCCCCGATATGCCGGACCAGGCCGAAACGAAGCCGGCGGTCAACTGGTGGCATGAGGTGAAAAGCATCACGCTGCTGATCCTGGCGGTGCTGGCCTTCCACAGCTTCGTCGCCAAGCCCTTCTACATCCCCAGCGAATCGATGATGCCGGTGCTGCTGACCGGCGACCGGCTGGTGGTGAGCAAATTTCCCTATGGCTGGTCCTATGTCTCACCCAGTTTCCATCCCCTGCCCTTCCTGAAGGGCCGCATCCTGGGCCGCCTGCCCGAGCGCGGCGACATCGTCATCGTGTCGCCGCAAAACCGGCGCGAGGATTATATCAAGCGCGTGATCGGCCTGCCCGGCGACATCATCGAGGTGCGCGGCGGCCAGGTGATGCTGAACGGCGTGGCGGTGAAGCAGAAGGCGATGAAGCCGCTGCGCATCCCGGTGGACGGCAACGCTCCCTGTTCGCCGCTGCAATTCCCCGGTGCCCGCATCACCGGCAAGGACGGGCGCGATTATTGCGAACTGCCGGTGCGGCAGGAAATCCTGCCCAACGGCAGGAGCTACGTCACGATCGACATGGGGCCGAGCGCGCTCGACTGGTACGGTCCGGTGCGCGTGCCGGCGAACCATGTCTTCCTGATGGGCGACAATCGCGACAACAGCGCCGACAGCCGCGCCCCGCTGGAGGAAAATGGCCTGGGCGGGCCGGTGCCGTGGGAGGCGATCGGCGGCCGGGCGGAGTTCATCACCTTCAGCCTCGACGGCGATTCGACCTGGAACCCGCTGAGCTGGCTCCATGCCTTCCGCGGCGGACGCGCGGGGAACAGCCTGCGCCCGGAGAGCGTTACCGACCCGAAATAGACTGGCTGAAAGGGGTTCGGGTTTGAGCGACAGGCACCATCATGTCGAGGAACCCGGCCCCAGCGAAATGCGCAGCGCGCTGGTCCAGCATGAACTGAAACGCGCGGGCGTCTGGTTCGCGATCGGCATCGCGATCGCACTGGTCGTGCTCCTGGCCCAGCCGCTGATGCTCATCATGGGCGCGCTGGTGCTGGCGACGATGATGGACGGCGGCGCGCGCCTGCTGGGCCGGGTGCTGCCGATCGCGCGGGGGTGGCGCCTGACCATCGTGCTTCTGGGCGCGGTCGCCTTCCTCGCCTATACTTTCTACCTCACCGGATCGAGCCTGGCCGAGCAGGCGCAGGCGATGCGCGGCATCGTCGAGGCGCAGGTGGCGCGGATCGGCGGCTGGATGCAGCAATTGGGCGTCAGCACCACGCCCGATGACCTGAAAAGCCTGGCACAGCAGGCGATGAGCAGCATGGGCCGGGTGACGGCGGCGGTCGGCACCGCGGTGGGCGCGATCACCAGCGCCGTCATGATGCTGGTGCTGGCGATTTTCATCGCGGTCGAACCGAAGCTCTACGAGCGCGGCGTCGCCTGGATGCTGCCGATGGAAAAGCGCGCGCATTTCTACCGCATCGCCGACCGGATGGGATGGACGCTGCGGCGGCTGATGTTCGGGCGGCTGATCGGCATGGCGGTGGAGGGGGTGGGCACTTGGCTGCTGCTGTGGGCCGGCGGCGTGCCGATGGCGGGGCTGCTGGGCATCCTCACCGGACTGTTCGCCTTCCTGCCCAATCTCGGCTCGATCATATCGGGCATCCTCATCATCCTCGTCGGCTTTTCGGCGGGAACCGACACGGGGCTCTATGCCTTCGGCGTCTATCTGGCGGTGCAGGTCGTCGATGGCTATCTGATCGTGCCGATGGTGGCCAAGCGCGCGACCGACCTGGCGCCGGCGCTGGTGCTGGCGGCGCAGATCCTGTTCGGCGCGCTGTTCGGCATCATCGGCCTGTTCCTGGCCGATCCGATCGTGGCGATGATCAAGGTCTATCTGGAGGAGCGGTCCAAGGCGATGGCCGCCGGGCGCGACGCGGAGAGCTAGGCCAATCCCTTTCATTGGCATGTCCCGGGGCCGGGAACGTCCCGGCTGTCCGATGCTTGATCTCATGATAGCATGACACAGTTTTGAGAGAGGAGTCGCGCCATGACCATCGGCCTGGACAAGGAGAAGAAGCTGCATTTCGACCTCACCAATGTCGGAATGCGCGCCCAGGCGACCGCCGTAGGCTTGTTGCAGCTGTGCCGGGAACTGAGGAGCGCCGGCATATTGGACGATGCGGCGGTCGAGCGGATCAAGAACGCCATCGCATGCGACATAGAGGTGTCGGCGCCGCGATCGGTCGCCACCCCCGCCTATCGGCGCGACATCAAGGGGCGGTTGGACCAGTTGTTCGCGGGCGAGGCGAAGATCGGCAGCGCCGATGCCCTGGCCTTCGGCGCGACGGCCGACACGGCCTGTCGCGATCCGGACTGAACGGACAAAAGAAAAGGGGCCGACAAACGGCCCCTTCCTCGACTCATCCGGCTGCGTGGGTCACTGACCCGCTGGTGGCATCGCGCCAGGCTGCGGCATACCGCCCTGCTGCTGCATCATCTGCTGCTGCAACTGCATCAGTTCCGCCTTCGACTTGAAATCGTGCAGCGTCACGTCGAACACCAGCACCGAACCGCCGGGGATCGGGCCATTGTCGGCATCGCCATAGCCCAGCTGCGGCGGAATCCACAGGCGGTACTTGCCGCCCTTCTTCATCTTTTGCAGCCCTTCCGAGAAACCGGGCACGACGCCGTCGATCGGCATCGGCGCCTGCGGATTCTCGTCGAAGACCGTGCCGTCGAGCAGCGCGCCCTTGTAGCCGACCAGCGCGACGTCGGACGTGGTCGGGCTGGCGCCCGTGCCTTCCTCCAGCACTTTGTACTGGAGGCCCGATTCGGTCGTCACCACGCCATCTTCACCGGCATTCTGCGACAGGAAAGCCGCCGGCGACGCCGCGACACCCTGCTGCCCCGCCCATGCCAGGCCGCCCGCGGCCAGCGCGACGGCGGCAATGCCGACCCAGAGCCGCGTCAGCGACCCCTTGGCGATAGGACGAAGGGGAACAGCCGTCGTGGACATGGGCGTGCGCTCGCTAATTCAGGGCAGGAAAGTCGTCGGCAAACGGGGCCGCAGGATGCCGGCCCCGTCAGAACAGCGTCTTAACGGACGCCGTCGCGCTCGGCGCGCTTGCGCTCCATCTTGCGCGCGCGGCGGACCGCGGCGGCCTTTTCACGGGCGCGCTTTTCCGACGGCTTCTCGTAGTGACGACGCAGCTTCATTTCGCGATACACGCCTTCACGCTGCAGCTTCTTCTTGAGCGCGCGGAGGGCCTGGTCGACATTGTTGTCGCGAACGATGATCTGCATAAGTCCGTCAATCTCCAATCAAAAACGGGCGGTTCGCCGGGACATCCAGTCCTTCCCGACGGCCCGACCGAATAGCAAAGCCAGTGAGTCGTCGCAGGTCATCCTGCGCCATGTGGGCGGCGCCCTATCAGCAGAGTCGCGCAAATTCAACCCAAAAGGCCCGATCCTCGACTTTTGCGACGAGCGGGCGGATAGTGGCGCGATAAAAGACACAGGAGGATCGCCATGGCAACCACCGCGCCCAAGCCCAGCATGTCGCCCGAAGAATGGGAGGCGCGCCAGCAGCTCGCCGCCTGCTACCGCATCTTCGACCATATGGGCTGGTCGGAACTCATCTACAACCACATCACCCTGCGGGTGCCGGGGGAAGACAATGCCTTCCTCATCAATCCGTTCGGCCTTGGCTATCATGAGGTGACGGCGTCCAACCTGGTCAAGATCGACATTGACGGCCATGTGCTGGACGGCAGCGCCTATCCGGTCAACCGGGCGGGCTTCACCCAGCACAGCGTGTTCCACCGGCACCTGCCTGACGCCCATTGCATCATCCACACCCACACGACCGCCGGCATGGCGGTGAGCGCGTGCGCCGAAGGGCTGCGGCCGATCAGCTTCTATGCCGCCGCCTTCATCGGCCGCATCGCCTATCACGACTTTGAAGGGGTCACGATTCGGCCAGAGGAAGGCGAACGGCTGATCGCGCATCTGGGGGACAGGCGGGTGATGATGCTGCGCAATCACGGAACCCTGGTGATGGCGTCGACCCTGCCCGAAGCCTTCCTGAAGCAGTGGATGCTGCAACGGGCGTGCGAGATCCAGGTGGCGGCGGGCGCGGCGGGAACGCCGATCGACATCCCGCCTGAGGTGATCGCGGTGCATCAGCGTGACCTGTCCGGGGTGCAGCTGCCCGTCGGGCCGGGGGTGCCGGATTTCCAGTCCATGGTGCGGGTGATCGACCGGATCGATTCGAGCTGGCAGCGGTAAAGGCCGACGCCCGGCCCTTTCGAGCGAAGGGTCAGGCTTGCCCGAATCCCCCGCCGCCCGGCGTTTCGATGACGAAGGCATCGCCCGCCTGCAGTTCCGCCGTCGCCGTGGAGCCGAGCGGCTCGACGCTGCCGTCGGCACGCTCCACCCAGTTGCGCCCCGGCGCCCCCGGCGCGCCGCCGTCAAGGCCGAAGGGGGGGACGATGCGGCGATTGGCGAGGATGCCGGCTATCATCGGCTCCAGGAAGCGGATGCGGCGCACCCCGCCATGGCCGCCGCGATGCCGCCCCGCCCCGCCGGAATCGGATCGGATCGAGAATTCCTCCAAGAACACCGGGAATCGGGATTCGAGGATTTCCGGGTCGGTGAGGCGGCTGTTGGTCATGTGGGTCTGGACCATGTCGGCGCCGTCGAAATCGGGACCGGCGCCCGAGCCGCCCGCGATCGTCTCATAATATTGATGGCGGTCGTTGCCGAAGGTGAAATTGTTCATCGTCCCCTGC
Source organism: Sphingobium sp. TCM1 (assembly GCF_001650725.1). Lineage (GTDB taxonomy): Bacteria > Pseudomonadota > Alphaproteobacteria > Sphingomonadales > Sphingomonadaceae > Sphingobium. The sequence continues at coordinate 167,347 of NZ_LXVX01000013.1, forward strand.
GCACCGGCCATGACACCGAGCGCTCCGAACAGCGCGTCGGTCACGACCTGGCTGGTTTCGACATTGCCCGCGACCACGGCGGCGGGATGACGGGGCCGCAGCATCGATCCTTCGGGCACGATGATGGTGACGGGCTTCAGGCAGCCGTCATTCATCGGCACCGCCTCGTCAATGAGGGTCCGCACGACATAGAGGACGGCAGCGCGCACGACCGAGAGCGGGGCGTTGAAATTGCCCGGCAGCTGGGCGGACGAGCCGGTGAAGTCGATCGTCGCCGCATGGGATTTCCGGTCGATCTCGACAGCGACATGGACAGTTGCGCCATTGTCCATCGGATAGGCGAAGCGGCCGTCGGACAACCGGCCGATCAGGCGGCGGACGGCCGCTTCGGCCTGGTCCTGGACATGGGCCATATAGGCCGCGACGGTATCCACGCCATAATCGTTGCTGATCCGTAATAATTCTGCTGCCCCCTTGGCGCAGGCGGCGATCTGGGCTGCAAGGTCGGCGATATTCTGGTCGATGTTGCGCGCGGGCCAGGGACCGGCGGCGAGCATGTCGCGAATCGCGGCTTCGCGAAAATCGCCCCGGTCGACCACCAGCAGATTGTCGAGGATGACGCCCTCTTCCTCCACCGACCGGCTGTCCGGCGGCATCGATCCGGGGGTGATGCCGCCGATGTCGGCATGATGCCCCCGCGCGGCGACGTAGAAGGAGGGCGCGGCCCGCCCGTCGACGAACACCGGCATGACCACGGTGACGTCGGGCAGATGGGTGCCGCCGTCATAGGGGGCGTTGAGCGCATAGACATCGCCCGGCAGCATCCCCCGGCCGTCACGCGGCAGGCCGTCCGCATCAGGCCCGCGCCGGCGCAGGATGGCGCGAATGCTGTCCCCCATGCTGCCCAGATGCACCGGCATGTGCGGCGCATTGGCGACCAGATTGCCCTGCGCGTCGAACAGCGCGCAGGAAAAATCCAGGCGTTCGCGAATGTTGACCGACGAGGCGCTGTGCTGGAGCGCGGCGCCCATTTCCTCGGCGATGGCCATGAACAGGCCGCCCATCACCTCCAGCCTTACCGGATCGACCACGCCGGCTTCGGAGTCGGTTTCCGGCATCGTGCGCGGCCGATGGCGGGTGAGGATGAGGTTGCCGATCGCGTCGACCCGCGCGCGCCATCCCGGCTCGACGGCGGTGGTCGAGACCGGATCGATGATGAGCGCGGGACCGTCTATTTCGCTGTCGGCGGACAGGCCCGCCCGGTCGTAGACGGGCGCGGGGACGCCGGCATAGTCGATTGCCGCCAGCGGCGCCGCCGCTTCGTCGGCAAGCATGACAATGCCGTCCATCGCTTCCCGCGTCGCGGCGATCGCCTCGACCCGCGCCATGTCGACAAGGATGCGGCCCTGCCCGGCGAAGCCGAAGCGGGCGCGATGCTGGGCAAGGAAGTCGGCGCGCATGGCGTGCATGTCGGCGAGCGGCACATCGAACAGGCTGTCGGTGCGATCATAACGCAGCCGCAGCAGGGTTTCCGTCCGGTCGGCCTGCGGCAGGTCGGCGTGGGCTTCGGCGGCGAGCGCGTCGACGGCGGCCTGCAGGTCGGGCATCGCCGCCGGATCGAGCGGCAGGGCCAGCGTCCGCTCGCGCACCGAGCGGCGGTCGGCCAGCCCCATGCCATAGGCGGACAGGACACCGCCCAGCGGATGGATCATCACCCGGTCCATGCCCAGCGCGTCGGCGACCAGACAGGCATGTTGCCCACCCGCCCCGCCGAAGCTGGCGAGCGTGTAGCGGCCGACATCATGGCCGCGCGCGACCGAAATGCGCTTGATCGCATTGGCCATGTTGGCGACGGCGACGGCGATGAAGCCCTGCGCCGCTTCCTGCGGGGTCATGCGGCGGCCGGTTTCCGCCCGCACCTGCGCGCAGAGGGCGGCAAAGCGCTGCGCGACCACGTCGCGATCGAGCGACTGGTCGCCTGCGGGTCCGAACAGGCTGGGGAAGAAGTCGGGCTGGATCTTGCCCAGCATGACATTGCAGTCGGTGATGGTGAGCGGACCGCCGCGCCGGTAGCAGGCCGGTCCCGGCACCGCGCCCGCCGATTCTGGCCCGACGCGGAAACGGCCGTCGACGAAGGTGCAGATGGAACCGCCGCCCGCCGCGATGGTGTGGATGCGCATCATCGGCGCGCGCAGGCGCACGCCCGCCACCCGCGCTTCATTGTCCCGCTCATAGGCGCCGGCATAATGGGACACGTCGGTCGAGGTACCGCCCATGTCGAAACCGATGACGTCATGGAAACCCGCCTGCTCCGACGTGCGGGCCAGGCCGACGATGCCGCCGGCGGGGCCGGAGAGCACGGCATCCTTGCCCCGGAACAGCGCCCCATCCGTCAGGCCGCCGTTCGACTGCATGAACAGCATGTCGCTTTCATCGCCCAGCGCGGCCTTCAGCCCATCGACATAGGCGCGCAGCACGGGAGAAAGATAGGCGTCGGCGAGCGTCGTGTCGCCGCGCCCGATCAGCTTGATGAGCGGCGCGACGTCATGGCTGGCGCTGATCTGGGTGAAGCCGATCTCGGCCGCGATGTCCGCCAGCCGCCGTTCATGCGCGGGATGGCGATAGCCGTGCATCAGCAGGATCGCGACCGCGCGCAGCCCCCGGTCATGGGCGGATTGGAGCGCCGCGCGGGCGGTCGCCTCGTCCAGCGGGGTCCGGATCGCGCCATCGGCCATCAGCCGCTCGTCGATTTCGACCACATCGGCATGGAGCGGTTCGGGCAGCATGATGTGGCGGGCGAAAAGGTCGGGCCGTTCCTGCGTACCGATGCGCAGCGCGTCGCGAAAACCGCGCGTCACCGCGAGCAGCACCGGCTCGCCCTTGCGTTCCAGCAGGGCGTTGGTGGCGATGGTGGTGCCGATGCGCAGGGCGCAGGGCGGGACCGGGCCGTCGCCCGCTCCGGTCAGCCGGCGCACCGCTTCGACCGCCGCGTCGGCATAGCGTTCGGGATCGCTGGAAAGGAGCTTGGCGGTGTGCAGCCGCCCATCGGGGTCGCGCGCCACCACATCGGTGAAGGTGCCGCCGCGATCGATCCAGAAATGCCAGGTCATGGCCGACGTGATGGAGAGGCCGCCCGCGCTTTGCAAGATGCAGGGAAGGACAGCAAGCAGGCTCAAGGGGAATGCGGAACGGCAGCAGTCCTAATGCCGTTCCGCACCCCAACTCCCGCCACGGGAGGTGACCGATGAGGGGCGGGACCGGCCTGGCCTCGTCCCGCCCCCTATTCGCCAGGTGTCAGAATTTCGCGACGACGCCCGCCATCGGGCGGATCGAGCGGAAATTGCCGAGCGTGTCGGCCTGGACGCGCAGGCGGATATTGCTGCGTTCAGATGAACCGCCCATGTCCGCCGGCGACAATTCCACGCCGGCGCCATAAGTGGTGCCGTGGAAATCCGGGCTGTCCGGGCCGAGCGCGTCGAAATTTACCCATTTATAGCCAACCTTGCCGAAGATCAGGCTGTCCTTGCCCGCCTTCACGCCAGCGCGGCCCGCCACGCCATATTCCCAGTCGATGTCGCCGGACACGCCCTTGGACGCGGTGCCTTCGACACCCAGCACGATCGGGCCGGCGACATTATAGTTCACGCCGGCGACACCCTCCACCATGCGGCCCTTGTAGCCGACGGGCGGGATGCCTTCCTTGCCGGTCTCGCTGTCGAAATTATGCACGCCGCCCATGACGCCGACATAGGGCTCTATGCGACGGGTGGAGTCGGCGTCCTGCGCCAGGGCGGCGGCGGGAAGCAGCGACGCGGCAGCGACTGCCGTGAAAACCAGTGTCTTCATGGGTATGACCCTTTTTATCTGTGGGGATTCAAGCGGCGGTGTGGACCCGCCGGGCCGCATGTCCGGCGCTGCAAGCGTCCGGGCGACGGAGAGGAAATGAGCGGGCCTGCCCGAAGGTTTCCTCAACGGATCGGGAAAATCGGTCAAATGCCGATTATGTGACGGAAAGAACACGGTTTCTGTCGCCCCGATGAACGGAGGGCGACTTTTCTGAACGGGGAATAAACGCTTGCACACCATCCCCTCGCCCATTCACAACCAATTCAAACTGAGGGCGTTATTCCCGTCATCAGAAAGACTGTTAAGGAGACAGGCGATGACTGGAACCGCAAAAAGGTTTCTCGCCGTCATGGGCCTTGCCGGTGCGCTGGCCCTTGGCGGCTGCGCCTATGACGACGGCTATGGCTATGGCGGAGTGAGCGTAGGCAGCGGCTATTATGGCGGCGGCTATTATGACCCCTATTACAGCCCCGGCTATTATCCGGGCGGCTATGGCTGGTATGATGGCTTCTATTATCCGGGCAACGGCTATTATGTCTATGACCGGGGAGGCCGGCGTCACCGCTGGAATGATGGTCAGCGCCGCTATTGGGAAGGCCGCCGCGCCGAACGGCGCGACGATCGCTGGCAGGGCCGGGACCGGGACGGACGGCGCGACTGGCGCGGCAACGACCGGCAGGCGGATCGCGACGGGCGGCCCGGAAACTGGACCCGTCCGCGCCCGGACGCGGACGGCAATGTCGGTCGCGGTCGCTGGCGCGGCAATGATGGCGCCAATGCCGTCCGTCCCGCACCGCAACCCCGGCCCCAGATGAGCCAGCCCCGGATGAGCGAACCGCGCGCGCAGCGCGAATGGGGCAACCGGCCCTCGCCCGGCCCCCGTGCCGATCGCCCGATGCGGTCGGGCGGCGGCCGTGATCCGGCAGCACGGGTGCGCCCGGACTGATGCGGGGATCGATCAGGGCCGCCGCATGGCTCCCGCTCCTGCTCGTCGCCGCGTGCGACGGGCGGGAGGAGAGCGCAATCGACAATCTGGCGAATGGCGCCAATGCCGCGCAGGTGGAAAATAATGTCCGCGCCGAAGCGATGGCGCTGATGGAACCGCTCAATCCGCCCGCCCCCGGCACGCCCGGCGGCCTGCCGGTCGATCCTGCGCCGGTCGCCGAAGGAACGATCGACCCGGACAGCGCGCAGGGCGCGGCGCAGGTGGTGCAGGGCTATTATGGCTTGCTGGAGGAAAAGCGTTTCGAGGATGCGCAGGATCTGTGGAATCCCGGCAGCGCGATCGGAGCGCAGGATGACGCCCATTTCGAGGCGCGCTTTCGCGGATTTGGCGAGATTCACGCCAATGTCGGCGCGCCGTCCGAAACCGAAGGCGCCGCAGGCTCCGTCCATGTGACGGTGCCGGTGCAGGTCTATGGCCGGATCGCCGCCAACGGCAAGCCGTTCCATATGCTGCGGCAGGTCACGCTGCGCCGGGTCAATGACGTCCCCGGATCGACCGAGGAACAGCGGCGCTGGCACATCGAATCGATCGGCGCCTATGTGGCGCCGCCCGCGACGGACGACATCGACAATGGCGCGGAAGCGGCCAGGACCATTTCCATGACGGACGGAATGGCGCGCACGCCCTGAACGCAGGAACGCCCGGCCTGTCAACGGGCCGGGCGTCCTTTCAGCCTTTCAGGCGGGGCAGGTCAGGCGACGGTCGCCTTGACGATCTTGCCCGGAGTCTTGGGCGGTTCGCCCTTGGGCAGCGCGTCGACATGCTCCATGCCCGACGTGACTTCGCCCCAGACCGTATACTGGCCGTCGAGGAAGGTCGCGTCGTCGAAGCAGATGAAGAACTGGCTGTTCGCGCTGTTCGGGTTCATCGCGCGCGCCATCGAGCAGACGCCGCGCACATGCGGCTCGCGGCTGAATTCCGCCTTGATGTCGGGCAGCTTCGACCCGCCCATGCCGGTGCCGGTCGGGTCGCCGCCCTGCGCCATGAAGCCGGGGATGACGCGATGGAAGACCACGCCGTCATAGAAGCCTTCCTTGGCCAGGGTGGTGATGCGCTCGACATGGCCGGGCGCGAGGTCCGGGCGCAACTTGATGACGACGTCGCCGCCGCTGTCGAGGGAAAGGGTGAGTGTTTCGTCGGCCATGGAAAATCCTCTCTTGCCGGGGAAGGAACAGATGAGCCCATATAAAGGCTAATGAGGCCGATGGAAGCGCTGTCTCCCCATTGCATTTCGGTTGTGCATCGGCGAAAGCGACAGAATGTTACAGGAACCGGACAGTAGGGGGCGCCATGAGCGAGCGCGGCGATGTGGCCGAACCCCTTGTGGACGGCGCAGAATTTGACGAGGCGATCGTCGAGGCGGCGGAAGCCAGCCACGACGAGGACGACCGGCTGAAGCCCGCCTACCTCACCGCCGTGCTCGACGCGGTGGAGGAAGGCGACAGCGAAAAGGCGCGCGACCTGGTGTCGCCGCTCCACCCCGCCGACATTGCCGACCTGCTGGAACTGACCCCGTCGGAACAGCGGGCGAACGTCGCCGCCGCGCTGGGCGACCTGGTGGGCGCGGAGGTTCTTTCCGAACTGAACGACTATGTCCGCGACGACCTGATCGGGGCGCTGGCGCCGGAGCAGGTCGCCGAATTCGCGTCGGAACTGGACACCGACGACGCCGTCGCGATCATCGAGGACATGGAGGAGGCCGACCAGCAGGCCGTCCTCGAGGCGATGGAGCCAGAAGACCGCGCCGCGATCGAGAGCGCCCTGTCCTATCCCGAGGAATCGGCCGGCCGCCTGATGCAGCGCGACCTGGTCGCGGTGCCCGAGCATATGACGGTCGGCCAGGTGATCGACTATCTGCGCGACAATGGCGACCTGACGCGCGACTTCTGGGAAATCTTCGTCGTCGACGCGACGCACAAGCCGATCGGCACCTGCCAGCTCAGCTGGATTCTCACCTGTCCGCGCGGCATCGCCATGGCCGACCTGATGAAGCGCGAGCAGACGCTGATCCCGGTCGACATGGACCAGGAGGAAGTCGCGCTGCGCTTCCAGAAATATGCGCTGATCTCCGCCGCCGTCGTCGACGCGTCGGGCCGGCTGGTCGGCATGATCACGGTGGACGACGTCGTCCACATCATTTCCGAGGAAGCGGGCGAGGATATTCTCCGTCTGTCGGGCGCGGGCGAGGGCGACATCAACGAGCCGGTGATGGACAGCTATCGCGCGCGCGTCCGCTGGCTGCTGACCAATTTGCTGACCGCGCTGGTCGCGTCGACCATCATCGGCATATTCGAAGGCACGATCCAGAAGATGGTGGCGCTCGCCACGCTGATGCCGATCGTCGCGGGCGTGGGCGGCAATGCCGGCAGCCAGACCATGGCGGTCACGGTGCGCGCGCTCGCCACCAACCAGATCACCGGCTCCAACGCCCGGCGCACCATATTGCGCGAGATTCGCGTGGCCTTGCTCAACGGGGCGACGGTGGCCGTGGTGCTGGGGATCGGCGTGGGGCTGGTGTTCCAGAACATGGCGCTGGGCGGCGTGATTGCCGCGGCGATGATCACCAATATCGTCACGGCCGGCCTTGCGGGGGCGGCCGTGCCGCTGGCATTCGACCGGATGAACCTGGACCCGGCGGTCGCTTCGTCCATCTTCGTCACCATGATAACCGATTCGATGGGTTTCTTTGCTTTCCTGGGCCTCGCCACGGCCGCGGGATTGACCGGCTGACGAGAGCGCCCATCTAGGGCGTCCCATGCCCCTGCACCTCACCAAGATCGCCTTCCAGAGCGAAAGCCCCGCCTCCCTGCGCGCCTGGCTGGAAAGCCATGCCGGCGAGGCGCGCCTGACCACCCGCTATCTGCCCAAGCGGCTGGAGGAACTGGATGGCGGGTCGCTCTACTGGATTCATGGCCATGCGCTGGTCGGGCGCAGTCCGCTGCTGGGTTTCCAGGAAACGGGCCAGGGGCGCTACTGGATCCGGCTGGCGCCGACACTGATCCCCGTGCGCGCCAGCCCCAAACGCGCGCATCAGGGCTGGCGCTATCTGGAGGACAAGGATGCGCCGCCGGACCTGAATGGCGGCGAAGCCGACGATCTGGATGCGATGCCGTCCAGGATGCTGGGGGAACTGACGCGGCTGGGGCTGGTCTGAGCCGCAGCGCGCGCGCACGACATCACGATCCCCGAAAGGAGGATCGGGTCCGGCAAATATCGGAAAAGGGAAGAAATGGTGCTGCCGGGGAGGATTGAACTCCCGACCTCAGCCTTACCAAGGATGCGCTCTACCACTGAGCTACGGCAGCACTCTATTTCTGCTCCGGAGCGCCTGCGCGCTTCGGAGGTCGCGCCTATGGCCGCCCGCGCTTCCCATGTCAAGGCGACTTGCGGCAGATGATGCATTTTGCTTATGCGCGTCGCCATGGCTGAAACGAACGACGAGAAAAAGGCGCGGCTGGCGCAGGCTTTGCGCGACAATCTGCGCCGGCGCAAGGCGCAGAGCCGGGCCGGCTCAGAGCCAGCCCGGCGCCACGACGATGGCGATGTCAAGGGCGACGATCACGCCGATTGACAGGCCTGCCCGCTTCAGAGCGGCGCGCAGGCAGCCTGGAGCCAGGCAAGTGCATCGCCCTCCAGCTGCGACCCCACCAGGTCCAGCACGGCGGCATGATAGGCGTCGAGCCAGGCGCGCTCATCACCGCTCAGCAAGTCGGTGGCGATCAGCGCGCGGTCGATCGGGGCGAAGGTCAGCGTCTCGAAGCCCAGCATGTCCTTTTCCGCGCCGGGGATCGCGCGTTCCTCCACCAGCACCAGATTTTCGATGCGGATGCCATATTCGCCGGCCTTGTAATAACCTGGCTCGTTGGAGAGGATCATGCCTGCCACCAGCGGCTCGTCGCCGCCGCCGAAGGTGGCAATCCGCTGCGGCCCTTCATGCACCGACAGGAAGCTGCCGACGCCATGGCCGGTGCCATGGGCGTAATCCAGCCCCTCGGTCCAAAGATATTGACGGGCGAGGGCGTCGAGCTGGCCGCCGCGCGTCCCTTTCGGAAAGACGGCGCGGGCGAGCGCGATATGGCCCTTCAAGACCAGGGTGAAACGATGGCGCATTTCGTCGGTCGGCGTGCCGATGGCGACAGTGCGGGTGACGTCGGTGGTGCCGTCGCGATACTGGCCGCCCGAATCGACCAGATAGAGGGTGCCGGTCTCGATCGGGCGATTGGTCTTTTCCTCGACGCGATAATGGACGACCGCGCCATTTGGCCCCGCGCCGCTGATGGTATCGAAGGACAGGTCTTCGAGCAGGCCGGTGTCCTTGCGGAAGGTTTCCAGCCGATCGGAGGCGGAGAGTTCGGTGAGGTTGCCCTTGGGGGCTTCGACCGCGATCCAGTGGAGGAAGCGGCTGAGCGCGGCGCCATCGCGCGCCTGCGCCGCCTTGTGGCCGGCGATCTCGGTATCATTCTTGATCGCCTTGGGCAGGACGGCGGGGTCACGCAGCGACAGCACGGTCGCGCCGCCTTCGTCCAGCCCGTTGAAGATGGCGGCGACGGCGCGTTCGGGGTCTGCAACCACGGTCTTGCCCGCGAAATCCGCCAGCGCGGTGGAGAAGGTCGCACCATCATGCACCCGCACCGCATTGCCCAGATGCTGGGCGACGGCTTCGTCCATCTTCTCCGGCGCGACATAGAGGTCGGCGGTCGCATCGGCATGAACGATGGCATAGGCGAGCGCGACGGGCGTGCGCTCCACATCCTTGCCGCGGATGTTGAAGGTCCAGGCGATCGAATCGAGCGCAGATAGGATGACGGCGTCGGCCTTCTTCTCCGTCAGCCAGTCGGCCATGGCGGCGCGCTTCTCGGCGGCCGACTGGCCGGCGAAGCGATCGTCATGCACGACCAGCTTGGCGTCGCTGCGCGCCGGACGGTCGGGCCAGATGGCGTCGACGGGGTTGGTGTCGACCGCGACCAGCTCCGCGCCCTTCTCGGCCAGGGCTTGCGTCGCCTGCTCCACCCAGGCGCGGGTGTGGAGCCAGGGATCATAGCCGATCCGCGCGCCCTGCCCGGCATGATCCTTCAGCCAGGCGGCGATCGACGTCTGGGGCACGCTTTCATATTGCCAGTGGGCGCCGTCCACCTGCTCGCGCACCTGGAGCGTGTAGCGGCCGTCGACGAAGATCGCCGCTTCCTCCGGCAGCACCACGGCGCTGCCCGCAGACCCCTGAAATCCGGTCAGCCACGCGAGCCGCTGGGCATAGGCGCCGACATATTCGCTCATATGCTCGTCGGTCAGCGGCACCACGAAACCGTCCAGCCGCTGGCGCACCAGTTGCGCGCGCAAAGCCTTCAGGCGATCTTCATAACTGGACATCGAACTTCCCTTGGATCATTCCGGCCTCTTGCACCGGCCATAATGCCGACAACATAGAGGGACGGGCGCGCTTATTCCAGCGTCCGCCCCGTCTGACCCATGGATAGTTGATGACCGATCACATGCAGCCTGCCTCCCTGCCCCCCATCGCCGAATGCCGCCCGCACAGTTTCACGCGTCATGGCATCACCGTGGACGATCCCTGGGCCTGGCTGCGCGACCCCGGCTATCCCGATGTGCAGGACAAGGATGTGCTGGCCTATCTGGAGGCCGAAAACGCCTGGTTCGAAGGGGCCATGGCGCCGCACAAGCCGCTGCTCGACACGCTGTTCCAGGAAATGAAGGGCCGGATCAAGGAGGATGACCAGTCCGTCCCGCAGAAGGATGGCGACTATGTCTACTGGCGCGCGTTCGAGACGGGCGCCCAATATCGCAAATGGTATCGCAAGCCGGTTGCAGGCGGCCCCGACCAGCTGATCCTGGACGAACCCGCGCTGGCGGAAGGGCATGACTATTTCCGGCTGGGCGCGATGTCGGTCAGCCCGGACGGCCGCTACCTCGCCTACGCCATCGACACCAATGGCTCCGAACGGTTCGAGGCGAGGATCAAGGATCTCATTTCGGGCGAGATATTGCCGGAAGTGATCCCCGACACGCTGTCGTCACTCGTGTGGACGTCGGACAGTAAGGGACTGCTCTACGGCCTCGCCAACGAGAATTGGCGGACGGACAATGCGCGGCTGCACTGGCTGGGCCAGAGTGTCGAGAGCGATGTGGAATTGTTCCACGAGGATGACGAGGGGTTCCGCGTCTCGATCGGCCTCACCTCCTCGGAAAAATGGATCGTCATCGCGACCGGCGATCATGTGACCAGCGAAGCCTGGCTGGTGCCAGCCGACGATCCGACAGCGACGCCGCTGCTCGTGGCCGCGCGCAAGGCCGGACGCGAATATGATGTCGATGAGCATGAAGGCACGCTCTACATCCGCACCAACGACAGCCATCCCAATTTCCGGCTGGTGAAGGCGACGCTGGACGCCCCCGACCAGTGGGAAGAAGTGATCGCACCGGACGCCCATTTCTACCTGACCGATTTCACTTTGTTCAAAGGCTTCTATGTCACCGAAGGGCGGCAGGACGGTCTCGACCAGATCGAACTGCGCGACTATGCGACCCACACGCCCAAGCGCATCCCCTTCCCGGAAGCCAGCTATTCCGCGAGCCTCGACGACAATCCCGAATATGACGTGACGCGCTTACGCATCGGCTATGAATCGATGGTCACGCCCGACACCATCTACGACTATCATCTGGAAACGGGTGTGCTGGAGGTGCTGAAGGTCCAGGAAATCCCGTCGGGCTATGACGCGAGCCGCTATGCGGCCGAGCGGCTGATGATCCCCGCGCGCGACGGCACGCAGATTCCGGTGTCGATCGTCTACCCGAGGGATTTCCCGCGCGACGGCAGCGCACCGCTGCACCTTTATGGCTATGGCGCCTATGGGCTGGCGATGGAGCCGGGCTTTTCCACGAGCCGCCTGTCGCTGCTGGATCGCGGCTTCGCCTTCGCCATCGCCCATATTCGCGGCGGCGATGACCTGGGCCAGCAATGGTATCTGGACGGCAAGCTGGACAAGCGCGTCAACACCTTCACCGACTTCGTCGACGTGGCGAAGGGGCTGATCGATCTTGGCTATGCGTCGAAGGGCAGGATCAGCATTTCGGGCGGGTCGGCCGGTGGCGAGCTGATGGGCGCGGTCATCAACAGCGATCCCGACCTGTGGGGCGCGGTGGTGGCGCATGTGCCCTTCGTGGACGTGCTGAATACGATGCTGGACGAGACCTTGCCGCTGACGCCGGGCGAATGGCCCGAATGGGGCAACCCGATCGAGGATGAGGCCGCGTTCCGCACGATCCAGAGCTATGATCCCTACACCCATGTCCGCGCGCAGGATTATCCGCCGCTGATGGTGACGGCGGGCCTCAACGATCCGCGCGTGACCTATTGGGAACCGGCCAAGTGGGTGGCGAAGCTGCGCGCGACCAAGACCGATCAGAATATCCTGCTGCTCAAGACCAATATGGGCGCGGGCCATGGCGGCAAGTCGGGCCGGTTCGAAAGCCTGCACGAAACGGCGGAGGAATTCGCTTTCATCCTGTGGCAATTGGGCGTGGAGGGCTGATGGCGTCGAGTTTCACCAGGCAGATCACGGCCCTGCCCGAGCATATCGACGTGCTGGGCCATGTGAACAATGCGGTCTGGGTCCAGTGGATGGAGCAGGTGTCGGTCGAGCATTGGCTGCGCGATGCCGACCCCGCCCATGTCGACGCCTATATCTGGGTCGTGACCCGGCATGAGGTCGATTATCGCGGCAATGTGACCGAGGGCGAGACGGTGACGGCGCGCACCTGGATCCCTGAAGGCCCGCGCGGCGCGCGGTTCGACCGGATGATGGAATTTACCGGGCCCGACGGCAAGGTGAAGGTCGCGGCCAAATCCACCTGGGCGATCATCGACAAGGCGTCGGGCCGCATCCTGCGCGTGCCGGCGGAGGTGGCGGCGAACTTCGTTTGAGGACCACCCCCGTTCGTTTCGAGCGAACGGGGGGTAACTAGATATGGCTCAGGCCACCTGCGCCTTGAGCAGCTTGTCGATCGTCAGCGGATAGTCGCGCAGCCTGATCCCGGTGGCGTTGTAGATCGCATTGGCCACTGCCGCGCCGGCGCCGCAGATTCCGAGCTCGCCCACGCCCTTGGCCTTCATCGGCGAACTCTTGTCGTCCAGCTCGTCGATGAACAGCACGTCCTGTTCGGGAATGTCGGCATGGACCGGCACCAGATATTCCGCCATGTCGTGATTGACGAAGAAGCCGAAGCGAGTGTCGACGTCCAGCGCCTCCATCAGCGCGGCGCCCGCGCCCATGGTCATGGCGCCGATCACCTGGCTGCGCGCCGATTTGGGGTTTAGGATGCGGCCGGCGGCGAAGGCACCGCCCATCCGGCGAATCCGCACCTCGGCTGTGTCGATATCGACCCCCACTTCACAGAAATGCGCGCCGAAGGTCGCCTGGGCATAGCGTTTGTCGAGGTCGCCATAGTCCATGCTGTCCTCCGCCCAGAGGCCATCGCGGCCCGCCAGCGTGGCGAGGGTCTGCGACTTGTTGCCGAGCTTGACCAGACCATCCTCAAACTGCGCCTGGTCGGCGGGATAGCCTGCCTTTTCCGCCAGTTTCGCGCGCAGCGCCATGGCGGCGGCATAGACGCCCGCGGTGCTGCTGTTCGCGCCCCACTGGCCGCCCGATCCGGCCGACACCGGGAAACGGCTGTCGCCCAGGCGCACCGACACCTGGTCGAGCGGAACGCCCAGCATTTCCGCAGCGGTCTGACCAATGATGGTGTAGCTGCCAGTGCCGATGTCGGTCATGTCGGTTTCGACGATCACCCGGCCCTGCCCGTCCACGCCGATGCGCGCGCCCGATTTGGTGACGAGATTGTTGCGGAAGGCGGACGCGACGCCCATGCCGACCAGCCAGCGGCCGTCACGCACCTGCCCCGGCTTCGGGTTGCGCTTTGCCCAGCCGAAACGGTCGGCGCCTGCACGCAGGCATTCCACCAGCTTGCGGCTGGAAAAGGGCCGCTGCGGACCGGCTTCGGGATCATATTGCACATCGTTGCGGATGCGCAGTTCGACCGGGTCGACACCTGCCGCTTCGGCCAGTTCGTCCATCGCCACTTCCAGCGCCAGCAGGCCTACCGCCTCGCCCGGCGCGCGCATGGCGTTGCCTTCGGGCAGGTTGAGCGTGACGAGCCGGTGCGCGGTCATGCGGTGCGCGCCGCGATAGAGGAGCCGCGTCTGCTGCGCCGCCGTTTCCGCGCCGCCGCCGGGCAGGTCGCCCGACCAGACTTCATGCGCGATCGCGTCGATCACCCCATCCTTGTCCGCGCCCAGCCGGATGCGCTGGATCGTGGCCGGGCGATGGGTAGTGTTGTTGGGAATCTGGTGCCGGGCGATGGCGACCTTGACCGGCCGGCCCACCTGCCTGGCGCCCAGCGCCGCCAACAGCGCGTCGGCGCGCAGGAACAGCTTGGCGCCAAAGCCGCCGCCGATATAGGGCGACACCAGCCGGACATTCGCCTTGGGAATGCCGAGCGTCCGGGCGACTTCGCTCACGCCCCAGGCGATCATCTGGTTGGAGGTCCAGAGGGTCAGCCTGTCTCCGTTCCAGGCGGCGGTGGTGGCGTGCGGCTCCATCATCGCATGGCTGTGGTCGGGCGTGGTGTAGGTCCGCTCGACCTTCACCGCCGCCTTGGCAAAGGCGCTGTCGAAATCGCCCGCTTTGGTGTCGGACGGGCCGCCAAAGCCTTCGGGCGGGATCACCCCGTTCACCCGCTCGGCCGCCAGGTCGAACTTGCCGCTTTCCGGCGCATAGTCGATGCGCACCAGCCTGGCGGCATCGCGGGCATTTTCCAGCGTGTCGGCGATCACCAGCGCGACCGCCTGCTCATAATGATCGACCTGCGGCCCGCCGAGCAGCGGCGCGGTGTTCATGCTGCCCTTGCCAAGCTTGCCGGCATTGGCGTGGGTGACGACGCCCAGAACGCCGGGGGCAGCCTCTGCCGCGCGCAGGTCCATCGCGGCGATCCGGCCCTTCGCGATGGCGGAGCCGACGATCCAGCCATAGGCGGCCTTGGGCGCGGCATCGTGACGCTCATAGGCATAGGGCGCCGTGCCCGTAACCTTGGCCGCGCCGTCGATCCGGTCATGGGGGATGCCGATCACGCGGCCCTTGTCGATCGGATTGATGCCCGCTGGCGCGTCGAACTTCATGCCCGCGCCTCCCGCTGGCGGTAGAGCGACGCGAGCGTCCGTTCGACCAGTGTCTTCTTGAAGTCGTTATGATGCGTCGTGCGGGCGCCGGCGAGCGCAGCTTCGGCCACCACCTTCGCGCCGCTCTTCGCGGCAGCATCCGCCTCCTCGACGCGCCACGGCTTCGCGCCGATGCCGCCAAATGCGAAGCGCGCGCTGCCATCCTTGCCGAACACCGCCGCCACCGACACCAAGGCGAAGGCATAGGAGGCGCGGTCGCGCACCTTGCGATAGACATGGGTGCCGCCGACCGGCTTGGGCAAAGTGACCGAGGTTATGATCTCACCCGGCTTGAGCACCGTTTCCTTCTCCGGCGTGTCGCCGGGCAAAAGGTGAAAGTCGGCGATCGGGATGGACCGCTTCGCGCCATTGGCGTCAATGGTGTCCACGTCGCTGTCCAGCAGTCGCAGCGCCACCGCCATGTCGCTGGGATGCTGGGCTATGCAGGCGTCACTGACGCCCAGGATGGCGAGGCTGCGGCTCATCCCCTGCATAGCGCCGCAGCCGCTGCCGGGCTTGCGCTTGTTGCAGGGCATCCGCGTGTCGTAGAAATAGGGGCAGCGAGTGCGTTGCAGCAGGTTGCCGCCGGTGGTCGCCTTGTTGCGCAGCTGGCCCGATGCGCCGGCGAGCAGCGCGCGGCTGAGGACCGCATAATCGCGCCGCACGCGCTTGTCGGCCGCCAGATCGGTATTGCGCACCAGCGCCCCGATGCGCAGCCCGCCATCGGGCGTCTCCTCGATCCTGTCGAGGCCCAGATGATTGACGTCGATCAGATGGGCCGGCGTCTCGATCTGCAATTTCATCAGGTCCAGCAGATTGGTGCCGCCGGCGATGAAGCGCGCGCCCTGGACCGATGCCGCTGCCTTGGCGGCCGCTTCGACGCTGGTTGCGCGTTCGTAGGTGAAGGGCCTCATGCCGCCTTCTCCCCGCGCCCGGATTGGCCGGAAACGTCGCGCATCGCGGCGATGATGTTCGGATAGGCGGCGCAGCGGCAGATATTGCCGCTCATCCGCTCGCGCAGTTCGATGTCGCTGATCGCCACCCGGTCCAGATCCTCCGTCACATGGCTGGGGATTCCCGCATCGATCTCGTCCAGCACCGCCACGGCCGAGCAGATCTGCCCCGGCGTGCAATAACCGCATTGATAGCCGTCATGGGTGACGAAGGCGCGTTGCATCGGGTGGAGCGCTTCGGGCGTGCCCAGCCCCTCGATCGTCGTCACCTTCTCGCCATCATGCATCACGGCCAGCGTCAGGCAGCTGTTGATGCGGCGTCCTTCGACCAGGACGGTGCAGGCGCCGCACTGGCCATGGTCGCAGCCCTTCTTCGTGCCGGTCAGATGCAGATGCTCGCGCAGGGCATCCAGCAGCGTCGTGCGCGGATCGAGTTGCAGATGCGCTTCGCGTCCGTTGACGGTAAGTTCGACGGGACTCATGCGGGTTCCTTTGCTGCTCCGGAGCGGCGCGTCGGCGGCCGCCGCGTTCGAGAGGACGGGCGCCGATGCGGCAAGGACGGCGCTGCCCCGCAACAGGCCGCGGCGCGTCAAATGATCGGACGTCATGGATGGTCCTCCCTGCTGATCTGCTGGTCATTACGAAGCGCGTCGGCAAATGATCCCTCTGCAGGCACAAACATTGCCTCCGGACGACAGATTAGCAGAAGCGCGGCGGACGCCCAACGCCCAAGATGACGGTGGAGCGGCCGTGATTCGTCGTTGAAACCAGCGAGCAGCGCCGCCGCGCGATCTTTTCACAAGCGAAAAATGGCGGAAAACCGAGACTTTTTGCGGCCGCGAAAGAGAATTTCAATTTTGTGCAATTCCCCCCTTGCCGATCCCGGAAAGCGCTGCTAGTTCCCCGCCACCCGCCGAGAGGGACACACTCTCCGGCCGCCAGAGCGGGCGTAGCTCAGGGGTAGAGCACAACCTTGCCAAGGTTGGGGTCGAGGGTTCGAATCCCTTCGCCCGCTCCAGTTTTCCATAGCAAGATCATGCAGTTAGGCGGCTTTCACAGCCGCCTTTTTTGCTTACGCGCTCCGTCAGGAACAAAAAGTAAGCAATACGTAAGCAGGAAATGCCCAGGAAATGCGTGGTTCTGGCGTGCTCCCGGCGGAAATAGGCCTATCCTCCATATTTCACGCCCCTCAAGGTTGCTCATTCGGCGTTCTTCCGCGTGCTCTCATCCTGACGCGAAAAGTTGCTTACGCGCCTTTCCGCTCCTGCTTACGCGGAGCTGTTTTTGCTTACGCGAACGATGAAAGGCCCGACGTCAATCTTAGCCGCTCGCTTGTTGCCAGCCGGGGAATGAGGCGCGGCGAGCGTCTCTGGTCCGGCGGCTTTGGAGCCGACCGCCACGAAGGTTTTGCGAATATCGCGCGCCCGCCCCAGCTTGTTCTTCAATTCTTGGAGCGTTTGCGTTATTGAATCAGGAACGATGGGGGAAATGTGTGTGAGAAAGAAATCGAGTAAATTCAGTGTCTAATGCCAAACAGATATTGGCCATGCTGCGCAGTCGAGCGGAAGGCGACGACGAGCAGTTCTATTCGATCGCTTTGCAGGTTGCCGCTGCTGAGGCCCGGCAGGGTCGCAGAGACACCGCAAACGACTTGCGCACGGCTGTCGATACGGCGCGCGCCGCGCGCGGTGTCAGCCCATCAATTCCTATCGTTTTCGCCCGCCCGCGCGGTGATCTTGAAGGTCTCCTCGATCTTCGCGAACCTACGGTGACGCTCGCCGACGTGATCCTCCCGGCCGCAGTCTCGGAACGGCTCGGCAATGCTCTTCTCCAGCAACGTCGACGGGACTGGCTGCGCGAGCATGGCAAGGCCCCTAACCGGCGGCTCCTGTTCGTCGGTCCGCCCGGATCGGGCAAGACCATGACCGCCGAAGCCTTGGCTGGCGAGCTGAAGCTGCCGCTCTTCATCATAAGGCTGGAGACGCTCATTACCCGCTTCATGGGTGAGACCGCCGCCAAGCTCAGGCTTGTGTTCGACGAGACCCTGCGCCGCCGCGCCGTCTATCTGTTCGATGAGTTCGATGCCGTAGGCGGGCATCGCACGGCCTCGAACGACGTTGCCGAGATGCGCCGCGTCCTCAACAGCTTCCTTCAGTTCATGGAGGAAAAGAGCGCCACCGATAGTCCGCTCGTGGCGGCAACCAACCATCCCGAATTGCTCGATAGGGCCTTGCTGCGCCGCTTCGACGACGTGATCGAGTTCGAGCTGCCCTCGGCCGAACAGGTGCGGGCCGTGGTCAAGGCCAACCTCAAGCCGCTGAAATATCCCCGCCTGGCTTGGTCCACCATCGAGAAGGCGGCGCGCGGCCTCAGCCAGGCCGAGATTGCGCGCGCAGCCGACGAAGCCGTCAAGGCCGCGATCCTCGACCAGCGCGACCAGATCGCCACGCCCGACATCATCGCTCGCCTCGCCGAGCGCCAAGCGATGCGCACCGCGTTCTCTGCGAAACACTGACCTGTGGCGCAACACGACCGACCGCATCTCGACATTTCGGGACTGGCTCACAGCGTTGCGTTCAAATCTCCGGGCAGCAATGCCCGGCAGCGCCCGCTCATCCGCATCCGCGAGGACCACGGCCAGCGCTTGATCGCCGAACTCGCTTCGGCCTTTCAACAGGCCGAACAGGCCCGACAGAGGCCGGACGGCGTTGCGCTCCTTCCTCCGCCGGACGGCACTTTCCTTGAAGTGGAGCTGTCGCCGCAAGCCGGCCCGACCACGCTCGAACGCACGCGGGAGAAAACCCGGCAAGGCGCTGTGACCTTCACCGAACAAGGCGCGCGTCGCATCGCCTTGTTCGTGCCCGACGACATGCGCGACACGCTCGAAGCGGTGTTCCAGGATTACACTTTCGGGCCGCTCAACGAGCGCACCGGCTCGCCCAAAGGGAAAACCCGCGTCGAGACGATCGAGCATATCCGCGAAGCGCGCATCCGCACCTTCTGGCGGGACGATCCCGCCGCATTGCCTGAAGACCCTCAAGCGGAAATGTGGTGGTCGCTGTGGTGCTTCCGCGACAGGGTTGACCGCGTTCTCGAAGCCGCCGCCCAGCTTGGGCTCCATGTCGGCGAGGGCGACACCTTCCTGCGCTTTCCCGAAACCATCGTCGTTCCAGTCTATGGTCGCCGTGCCGCGATCGAGTTGTTGCTGTTCGCCACTGGCGGCATTGCCGAGCTGCGGCGCGCCAGCGACAATCCTCATGTTTTCACCCATGACCTGCGCGACGAGGCGCGCGCGTTCATCGAAGACCTTGCCGAACGGACGATCTGGCCCGGCCGCGAGGCGCCGGCCATCTGCCTCCTCGATACCGGCGTCAATCGTGCCCATCCGCTCATCGAGCCCGCCCTGGCGGTCGAAGACCTCTTGAGCGTCGATCCCGCCTGGGGCGGTGACGATCATGCGCCAGGCTCCGGCCACGGCACCGGCATGGCGGGATTGGCGCTGCACGGCGACCTCGTGGCGCCCTTGGCCGATCAGGAACAGCGACGCCTTACCCACCGACTGGAGTCGGTCAAAATCCTGCCGCCCGCAGGTTTTCCCCCAAACGACCCGCACGCTTACGGTCCCATCACCCAAGGCGCCATCGCACGCGCCGAAATCCAGAACCCTGACCGAGCGCGTATGTTCTGCATGGCCGTTACCAATGGTGGACGTAGCGGTGCCGACGCGACTGCATGGAGCGCCGCCATCGACCAGGCCGCGGCCGGCGCCGAATCCGAGGATCAGGAGAACCCGGCGCCCAAGAGGCTCATCGTCCTCGCCGCCGGCAATGTCCCCGACCACGCCGATCCGGCTGAGATCGCGGACACCGATGCCTTTCCGGCCGAAGATCCCTGTCAGGCTTGGAATGCGCTTGCGATCGGCGGCTACACCGAAAAGAGCCAGATCGCGGAAGCCGGCTACGAGGGCTGGACGCCGATGGCGACCGTCGGCGCCGGAAGCCCCTACAGCCGCACCTCCTACCTCTGGCGCTCGGGCCAATCGCCGTTCAAGCCCGACCTCGTGTTCGAGGCAGGCAACCGGGCGATCAGCCCCGCGAAAACTGAAGCGATTGCCGGCCTCGACTCTCTTTCGCTTCTGACCACCGCGCGCGATGTCGGTCAGCGCCCGCTCGACAGCTTCTGGGCGACCAGCGCGGCGACCGCGCAGGCGGCCCGCTTAGCCGCGCAGATCGCGGCAGACGATCCCGACTATTGGCCGGAAACCATCCGGGCGCTGATGGTCCATAGTGCGCGCTGGACCCCGCCCATGACCGAGGCCATCGCTGCCTGCGCGGCCAAGCGCGACAAGGCGGATTGTCTCCGCCGCTATGGTTACGGCCTTCCCGGCCTTGCCCGCGCTCGCGCATCCGCGATCAACGATCTCGCGCTTGTCGCCCAAAGGGAGATTCAGCCCTTCCGCAAGGAGGCGTCAGGCGTCCGCTTCAACGAGGCCCATGTCTATCCGCTGCCCTGGCCACGCCAGATTCTCGAAGACCTCGACAATCTGCGTGTGCGGCTGAAGGTGACGCTCTCCTATTTCATCGAGCCCAATCCCAGTTTCGCCACGGCAATCGACCCGGCGCGCTACCAATCCTTCGGCCTTCGCTTTGACTTGAAACGGTCGCGGGAGACCACCGCGAACTTCCTGCGCAGGAACAACGCAGAAGGGCGCGAGGAGAATGACCCGCGGCCGGTGAATGAGAATAATGATGGCTGGCTGTTCGGTGAGCGCGCCATCTCGGCCGGATCGCTGCATGTCGACATCTGGGAAGGCCCGGCCGTCGAGCTTGCCGCCCGGAACATGCTTTATATCCACCCGATCACCGGCTGGTGGCGGGAGCGAACCGGGCTCAAGCGCTTCAACGACAGAGCACGTTACGCCTTGATCGTCAGCCTTGAGACGCCGGAAGCGGAAGTCGATCTCTATACTCCGATCGAAACGGCCATCCCGACACTGATCGGCGTCGAAATCGAAGGATAACGCGAAAAGCGGAGCCGTCCCGTGCCGACGAATGCACGGATTCAGCAGAGCTTGCCGACATACCGCCGGTGCCTTTTGTTTTCCGGGCAGGTTGAATGGCTTGCGGGGGAAGGCCTTCCCCTGCTGCCGAGCCCCAGCGGGTCTCGCCAGACCCCTTCGAGCGGGGACACCCCGCAACGCCCCTGAGCAGAACGCGGGGATCTGGTGAGCGCACTCTGGCGGCTAAGGCCGCCCAGGGTTCGCGCGTATTTCTCGGCCCGCGTGGCACTCTTGCTCTGGTCGGGGGCGCGGCAACGGCTGGCCCCCAGTGTCCGCGCGCACGCCGCCGCGCCGGCTGTCCGCCGCAAGGGTGCGTCTCTTTGTGGCGCCGCAAGCGGCCCGGTGCTTGGGGCGCTGCCCCTGGCGCACTTCGGAACGTCTTCCGCCCAGCTTCCTGCGCTTCGCTCCGTGCAGCCGGTTCCCCGCGAAGCCGTCCCTCCGTTTGCACCCCCGGTCTCGCCGACGGGCAGGGTTTCAGCGCGGCGCTTCCCGCTGCGCGGAAACCCAAGGAGTAGGAAGATGACCAAGATTGTTCAGATCGAAACCAGTGCCGCCGAGCCGGTGTCGGGCATCGAGATTTTCGTGCCCCTCAACAAGCTCAAGAAGTCGCCGAAGAATGCGCGAAAGGTGCCGCACGGCGAGGCAGCGATCGAGGCGCTGGCGGCGTCCATCCAGCACAAGGGGATGATCCAGAACCTTGTCGTGGAACCGGAGACGAAGGACGGCGTGCCGACCGGCTGCTATTTCGTCACCGCTGGCGAGGGCCGGAGGCTGGCGCAGTTGCTGCGCGCCAAGCGCAAGCAGATAAAACGGACGCAGCCCATCCGCTGCTATCTCGACACCGAGAACGACGCGGCGGAGATCAGCCTTGACGAGAATGTCACCCGGACGCCGATGCACCCCGCCGACCAGTTCGAGCGGTTCCATGAACTGTCCCGCGACAAGGGATGGGGTGCGGAGGAAATCGGTGCGCGGTTCGGCGTGTCCCCTGATGTGGTGAAGCGGCGGCTGCGTCTCGGTGCGATCAGCCCGAAGCTGATGGATGTGTATCGGCAAGACGGCCTTACGCTCGACCAACTGGCCGCGTTCACCATCACCGACGACCATGCCCGGCAGGAGCAGGTCTTCGAGAACCTGTCATGGAACAAGGAGCCGTGGATCATCCGGCGCGATCTTACCGCAAGCAATATCCCGGCGACTGACCGGCGGGCGGTGTTTATCGGGGCGGACGCCTATGTCGAGGCGGGCGGCACGATCATCCGTGACCTGTTCACCGAGGATGACGGTGGTTTCTTCGAGGATGCAGGCTTGCTCGATACGCTTGTGGTGGAGCGGTTGCGCGAGATCGCCGGGGAGGTTCTGGCCGAGGGCTGGAAATGGGGCGAGGTCAGCATCGACTTCCCCCACGGTCATGGGATGCGGCGTTATTATCCGCAGCATATCGCCCTGTCCGATAAGGACGAGGTGCGGCTGTCGGAGGCAGCGGAAGCCCATGATGCGCTGATCGAAGGCTATGACTCTTATGAGGACATGCCCGAGGCCGTGGCGGCGAAGGCGCAGGCGTTGAGCGACGAGATCGATGCGCTCTGCGCCAAGCGTTCTGCCTATGATCCTGCGGTGATCGAGCGTGGCGGCGTTTTCGTTTCGCTCGGCTCCACCGGCGAGGTGAAGATCGAGCGCGGTTATGTCCGTGCCGAGGACGAGCCGCAGCCGGAAGCGGACCCGGAGGACGACAGCGACGGCATCCGTGTGGAGGACGGCGGAGCCAACGAACACGACGAGGATGCGGACGAAGAAGTGGAATTGGGGGAGGCCGACGCGGGCAAGCCCATTTCCGACAGCCTCATTCGTGACCTCACGGCGCATCGGACGCTCGGCCTTCGTCTGGCCCTTGGCGAGCAGCCCGACATGGCGATGGTCGCGTTGACCCACGCGCTGGTGCTGGACCTGTTCTATCATGGGTTCGGCAAGTCCTGTCTCACCGTCACCGCCAAGAGCGAAGACCTCACCACCCACGCCGAGGGCATCGCGAACACCGAGGCGGGCGAGGCGCTGGCGGCGCGGCATGACCAGTGGGGCGAGCAGCTTCCGGGTGAGACGGCGGACCTGTGGTCGTTTCTCGCCGGGCTGGACGCCGAAAGCCGCACCGCATTGCTGGCGCATTGCGTGTCGCTCACCGTCAATGCGGTGAAGGTGCCGTGGGAACGTCCCGTCACCCGCATCGAGGCGGCGGACGGGCTGGCGCAGGCCATCGGGCTCGACATGACGGCGACGTGGACCGCGAACACGCGTAGCTATTTCGGGCGCGTCACCAAGGCTCATATCGCGCAGGCGGTGAGCGAGGCCATCTCCCCGGAGGCAGCGGAGCGCATCCAGCCGTTGAAGAAGGAAGCAATGGCCGACGAGGCGGAGCGGCTTGTCGCCGGAACGGGATGGTTGCCAACTGTGTTGCAAACCGTCGAGCCGGAAGCCGAAGCGCCGGAGGCCGTGGAGGTGAAGGAGGAGGATTTCGAGACGGACGCGCAGCCGTCCGAAGCGGAGGCCCCCAATACCGAAGCGCAGGACGGCGGGGATATGGTGGAGCCGTTGGAAGGCGAGCAGTCGCACTATGCGGTAGCCGCTGAATAGGTGACGGGCCGGGGCTGCTATGGCGGTCCCGGCCTTACCTTTGACGAGAGGCCGAAAAATGCGGCCGCGCCCTGACCGGGCGCGGCCGTTCCTGTTTCATAGGCGGGGTTGAATGCCTACCAAGCTCCGCGCGCTATTGTGGGGGGTAATGTGAGATGCCGCACGATTCCGTCGTTGCTGCCCATGCTGATCGTCGGCCGCTGCTTCCCGCGCCGGCTCCCGAACCACGCCTCGGCTATGCCCAACAGGTCGGTATTGATCGGGCGGCTCAGGAAATGGTCGATCAATTCCTCGCTCAGATCGGGATCAGGAAAGACCATATAGTCGCCCGTAGCCTGTAAATCGTCCAGGCTCTGCTTGTCGTCCTCAAGGCGTTTCTGGAACATCTTGCGCGGGAGCACGACATCGGGTTGGGCAATGGCGAACGACTCAGCGTAGATCGGCGCCATAAAGTCGATGACATGATCTTTCGTCTGCACCCACATATGGAAGCCATCGTTGCCCCAACTGAACTTACCGCCCTCATCCTTGCCATAGAAGATGCACTTGGGAGCATCATCGACACAGAGCGCGAATCCGCCCGCAACCGCCGTGGCGGCAATTCCGTAGTGCTTATTCAACAGATACGACCCGACGATCGAGAAGAACGTGTGAGGATCAGCGTGCAATA
>NZ_LXVX01000014.1 GCF_001650725.1 Sphingobium sp. TCM1
AGAGCTTTTGGCATTGGGCCCTCGGCGCTGACGGAGGCCATGGGCATGCTCAACCACCATTTCGCAGCAGCCGCCTGATCGGCGCAGAGCGACAGCCTACCTCTGACTGCCGCCAATCTTTGCAACAGAGCCGCGCTTCGCGCTTTTTTCGATCTGCGCGCCCGTCGGGCCATTGCGCGGCAGGGTCGCGCAACCGCTCAGGCACGTCGCCGCGAGCAGGATGATCCCTGGACGGATCCATTGCGTCCTGCGCTTAAGATACATGCTATTACTCCAATGCCGTTATCAGGCTGTGCTTCGCCCAAGGTTAAAAGCGCGGGCAGGCATCTAGCGTCTGCAGATGTCCTGGTAAAGTTGGCCCAAGCGCTCTGAAAATCTGATCAAGGAAAACTTGTCAGCCTGTATGGGGCCATGTTGCGTTAGCCTGTTGCGCAACATGGAATCGCTGTCCAGTCGGCGTATTCCGTCAACCATGGCGTCCATGTCATAGGGGTCGATGGTCAGGGCCGCACCGCCCGTGATTTCGGGCAAGGCTCCGGTCGTGCTGGCTAGCAGCGGCACCCCAGCGGCGAGCGCTTCGAGCGCGGGCAGGCCGAAGCCTTCATAAAGACCCGGAAATAGACATGCCTTAGCGCCGTGTAACAGATCGGTTAGCAGGATTCGCGGGATATAGTCGATACGCCGGATACGATCGACACCGGGCAGCTTTCTGCCATGGGCGGCACCTAGCAGCTTGAGTTCCCGGTCAGCATGCCAAGCCTCGGCCCCGACGATCACCAGGGGGGTGGCGATATTCGCTTCGAGATAGGCCTGAATGAGGCGACCGAGATTCTTCTTGGGCTCAATCGCACCGAAATAAAGGAAATAATCCTTCATCCTGAGGTCGAACAGCTGATGCAGGCGATTGGGCAAGGCGTCCGGACCGCGCAGCGCGGGCATGTCGCTACTCTGGTAGCAGTTGGTGATCCGCGCCGGATCGGCCTGAAGAAGCTCGATAATATCGGTGCGGGACTTTTCCGACACGGTGACGATATGGTCCGCCTGCCCCACGCAGGCGCGGACCAGTTTGTCATAATAGCGCTTGTCCTCCAGACTGGACTGCGGCAGCCGCAACGGCACCAGGTCATGCAGGGTGTAGATGTTGCGCGTCCCAGCCAGGCGGATGGGCAGTGGATAGGTCCAATGCATGATAGCGGGTGGATCGGGCACCCTGACTGTCATGAACTTGTCGTACCGGCGAAAATGGCGGGCGCAGATGTCGAACAGTTCCGCCCGGTTGAACAGCCGGTCAAACGACGGCAGGCGATCGCTGCCCTGCTGCGACACGGTGCGTCCGGCGACGGATATCCGGGTCATATCGTGGGTGAAGGGATGTACTCGCCAGCGTCGCATCCGCCGCCGCATGGTCAGGCGATGAGGCGGATCAGCACCCAATTGCCCAAAGAATAGCGACTCCCGCAACTCATCGCCCGCCTTGCGCGGGATGTTTAGACCGAACAACAGGTCTACTCGATATCCAAGCGCACCGATTGCCGCCGCTAGGTTTCGTCCATAGGTCGCCACGCCCGTACCTTGGGGCAGTGCCATATTATAGCCATCGATGCCAATGCGGAGGTTGGCCGGTAAAGTCTCAGTCATGCCATTCCATACAGGTTCGCGAGCCGCTGTGCATAGGATTCTAGTCCAAAATATTGCGATCTTTCCAGCCCGGCGCGCACCAGCTTCTCCCGTAGCGCGGCGTCGCCATCGATCGCGGTCAGGCCATGGCGCAGTGCAGCCGGATCGCGCGGATCGACCAGCAGCGTCGCCCCGCCGCCCACTTCGGCCAGCGCCGGGATGTCGGCGGACAAGACGGCCGTCCCCAGGCTCATGGCTTCGGCAACCGGAACCCCGAAGCCCTCGGCCAGCGATACCAGGATGAGGGCGCGCGCCGAGGCGATGAGCCCAAGTACGGCATCCCGCGGCTGCAGCCCCAGACGGATCGCCCCGGGGGTGTCCTGTATCCGGGCGTCAATATGTTCGGCATTCAGGCCATCGGGACCGGAGATGACCAGTGGCGTCGCGATGCCGCTCGTCCGGTAGGCATCGAGCAGGGCGACCAGATTTTTGCGGGCTTCCACCGCGCCGACATAGAGCAGATAGCCGCCCGCCTGCAGTCCGGCGGGCAGGGCGGCCCGCCGTCCCGCCTCCATGTCCCCAATGTCGACGCCCTGGTGACAGATCGCCACCTTGCCGGGCGGCCACCCGGTGGCATCGACTATGGCCTGGCGCGCGGCGTTTGACACGGTGACGAACGACCCTCCCGACGCCACAAGGCCGTCCAGCACCGCCCGCAGCCGGCGCCCGTCGACGGGGGTCGGGATATCGGGATCGAGCGGCATGACATCATGCACGGTGTAGATGTTGCGCCACCCGCATATACGCATGGGCAAGGGGTAGCTCCAGTGCATGATGCCCGATGGCCCGGGCAGGCGCAGCGGCATAATCCGCCCATGGAGGCTGAAAAAGACATGGGCTTCACGGAAAATGTCGCGAGCCCGGTAGCCGCCCGGCGTGATGGTGGCCCCGCGCGGCCAGGGACGTAGCGCCGCCGCCCATTTCGCGGGACGTGACCTGCGCGCAGCGCGTCCGCCATCGCCCAGGATCAGCTGCGCTCTGCCCGCCGATCGCAGTGCCTGCACCAGGGTCCGGGCATATTGCCCGATCCCGGTGCCTGCGCCGCCATCTTCCAGTAGTCTGCCGTCGATGCAGACGGGGACATCCGTTGATCCAGTCATCATGATCGTCGCAGCGCCGTGTCGTGGGAACGCGATGTCAGGATGTCAGGTCCACCAGGCTCATGGCCTCGTACAGTTCCTGCCGCGCGACCAGATTGTCCGGGGTCGCATAACCGATGGAGCGTAGCCCGATGACGAAATCCCGATTGTCGCCATCATATCGGGGGTAGGAACCGGTAACGTCGAAGCGCAGCTGGATCGTGCCGTCGCCACCGGCCTGGGTCATCAGCCTGATGACTTGGCCCATGCCCACTTCCCGCAAGCGGATCGCTCTCATCGCGTCGTTGTCCGCGTTGAAGATCGTCAGCACGCAATCCTCGCCACCTGGTGCCACCGACACCTGCAGATAGACTAGCAGCGAGGTACCTGCCGCCATGCCGGTAAGGATGCTGAAGCTGGACTTGGAACCTTTCATCCAGACCCCATGGTCTTCCGATCCGTAGAGATGGGCGGATTCGATCAGGATGCGCCTTGGGATATGGAAATATGATTTGATGTCGATCGTACTGCCGGCCTTGGTCCGTAGCGAAAGCACCTTGCCTTCTTCCAGACTGGCCCGGAACGGTATGATATCAGCGTTCTGATAGAATTTGACCTTGCCAAGAAAATTACTGCCCACATCCTGCCATGTCGTTGGAACGAACTGGTCGCGAATCATTCTGGCACGGGCGTTGCGGTAGCTTTTGTCCGTTATCATCCGCCGGAATATCTCGACGCCCTGGGTCAGGTTGAACGGGTCGATATAATCTACCAGGTCGCCGCCGACCTCTGGAATGGACGAAGTGTCAGAGGCGATGCAGGGTCGGCCATGCAGCAGGCTTTCGCCCACCGGCAGGCCCCAGCCTTCGACAAAGCTGGTGAACACCGAAAACTCGCAATTGGCATATACCGCGTTCAGTTCGCCGTCTGACAGGTTGTGGGCGATATGCAGGCGGCCATTCAGGTTGTTCGTGGCCTTGAGCACATCCATGAGGCCGCTGATCTTCCAGCCATGCCGGCCCACGAAGACCAGGTCGGGGACATCCACCCCCTCGGCCATCAGGCGCCGCCAGACATTGACCACATAGAGATGGTTCTTGCGCGCCTCGATCGTCGAGACATAGACAACATAGCGCTTGCCCTTCACTTGGCGCAGCTGGTCGGGCCATTCGACCGCATCGTCGGCCGACTGGGTCAGGTGATGGGCCAGCGGCACGGTCTGCATCGGGATGGGGCGGCCACCATTCTTGGTAATGAACTCCGCCAAGGCAAAGCGCGACGCATCGGAAATCGTGAGGATGAAGTCGGCAACCGCGCACAGTTCACAGATCGCCATCGAAAAATCGGTGACCAATGCCTCGTCGCAGAATTCGGGATGGGTGACGGGGATGATGTCATAGACATAGGCGCCGATCCGCACGTCGTCGCGTTTGGACCGGATGAATTCCCTGATGCTGTTGCCTAGCCCCCAGAAGGCGCCCAGCAGGATGATCGTGCTGCCCCGCGAGGGGCGCACCCGGACGGCGTCATTCTCGCAGGATACGATCATGGCGCGCAGGACGTCATGGTCGACCTGCTTGCCCGACGCATAGTCGATGATGCGCAGCACCTCGGCATTGTCGGCCATCCAGAACTCGCCGGCGGGCAGCACATGTTCCAGCGCATTGCCGACGATGAAGCGCGCATTGACGCCCTCGTCCCTGATGGCATGCAGCGCAATGCCGGCCTGGACCCGCTGGATCCCCGACATGGTGACATGCGCCTTCAGATAGCCGAACAAGTCTTGGATCGCGAAAAAGACGGTGCCATCGCCCATTGCCTCGGCTGCGCCGGCCTTGCTGTCCTTGCGCAGCAAGCGGATGTTGTGGATGGCTTCGGCGTTGGGCGCGACCTTGTTGACGCGCTGATAGGCGGCCAGCGCTTCTTCCAGGCGACCAAGCCGGCGCAGCAGGTCCGCCAGATGGATGTTGGCGTCGGGATCGTCCACGTCCAGGTCGACCGCCATCTGATAGGCCTGGGCCGCTTCTTCCAGCATACCCTGTTCCTTCCAGGCATGACCCAGCTGGACCCAGATGGCCTGATCGCCGCTATTTTCTTCAAGGTGCCTGGTATATGCGCTGACCGCCCCGGGCCAGTCCCGTGCGTCGCGGCACTGGTTCCCCTTGCGGCGATAATTGATTTTCGGTCTATCGTTCATAAACTTTGAAAGCATGCCGTGCTCCATACAGGACCTTACAAGATCATGTCTTTGATCAAGACCCCCCAAGGCCGGCCCAGATTACCCGCAAATCCGGGTTCGCTGGTCATGCATGGGGCCATGGCAGCGACTATCGCAGCGGCACTGCTTTTGCCAGCCATAGTCGGCCTGCGGTCGATCGCGCCTGATGCGTGGGCGGCACCGTCTTCTTGTGCGCGGATCGGAGATTTTGTCGCATCGGACCGCGATCTGGGACCAGTGCTTCAGGCTTGTTTCAACGCCACGCCCGACGGCGGCACGGTGGTGATTGCGCCCGGGCGGTATCGGATCGCAACGCCCATCCGCATAAACCGTCCCATGACCGTGCGGACGCAGGGGCTTAGCGCAGACGCGCCTTCTTGCGCTATGGACGAACGCCGCTGCGCATCGCTGCATCTGGCCATTCCCCTTGGATCGGAGGCGGGGGCCGTCATGCCGTTCGATATCGACAGTGACGCTGTTCATCTTGACGGGCTGATCTTCGTGGGGACCAGGCACAGCAATCCGGCGCTGTCCGCGCAGCGATGCGGCACCGACAAGGGCAAATCGATGGCCGGTGGCCTTCGAATCCACGGCAACGGCAACAGCATCACGCGGTCGGTGTTCCGCGACACGGCCTGCTACACCGCGCTCGAATATGGCAGGGGCGAGGATGTCGTTATTCGCGACAATCTGTTCAGCCGCAATGGCAGGCACAATGTGCAGTCGCATTGGGCCGACGGGCTGACGATCCACACGGCGCGCCGGTTTGCGGTGACCGGTAACCGGTTCATCGACAATAGCGACGTCCAGCTGATTTTCGGAAGCTGCGTCGATTGCACCATATCGGACAACCGCTTCGACCATAGTGGTAGTGCCGAAGGCGGGTCTTTCGCCGAACTCATGCTGCACGCCTGGCCTGGATCGACCAGTGGCGACTTCACGGGAACACGCGTGACGCGCAACCGCATCGATTGCGGCCAGCAGCAACGGTGCGGCTTTGGTATCATGATTGGATCCAAGCCGTGGTACGACGCGCCCGCCTTTGGCGGAACGGTGTCGGGCAACAGGGTGCGTGGCGCGATGATCGCGCTCAATATCGATACGCTTACAGGCCCAATGACGGTCGAAGACAATGACCTCAACCTCAGTTCGGGGCGCTATCCCAGCATGTGCGGCGTCCAAGACGTCCGTGGCATCAGGGCCAATATATCGCCGGCATCGCGCCCCTTCGTTGCCGGTATGCCTGCCCGCGACCTGTCTTTTGGCCGCTACTGCATCCTTAATTTCCACATTGATCCGTGACGCAGTGGGAGAAGCGGCAGTCACTTCTCGATGTGGGGGGGGCACGCCGCCAGGCAAGCCAGGTAGGTCCGCATCGGTTGCAGGTCGTCGCAGGCCGGTTTCTGGAAAAGATAGCCGAAAAAGCCGTCATCTCCGGTCGGCGGCGGTTCGTCAAATAGCTGGCCTGCCTCAACGATCGGGCGGAATATGCAGGGCTCGATCGGTTTGAACAGATCGGGATGGCAGTAGGTGACGAACGCCCCGTACCAGGCAAATTCATAGGGGCACAGATTGATCATGCCAGCGAAATTGCCATAGCCGAAATTGGCGGCCTTCGCTTCCAGGGCATGGCAGATATCGACATCGAATATGCCGTTGCAGCCGATATAATGATATTTGAGTGGCTCGCGCCGAGACGTGAAATGCGCATCAATGGCGTCGAACGCGACGCTGGCGGAAACGAGTTCGCCTTGCAGCCAGCATTGTTCCCCGGTATTGATGAAATGACGATCTATCTCATCCCTGTCCTGCGGGCGGGCGGTCGTGCACAGGATGCCGTCACGGAACATCGCTTTGGTGAAATCGAACGGCCGCGTAAAGAACTGTGCTGAATCGCAGGTCAGGTACTGACGGCACAGGCCGAGCTTGGAAAAGGCCAGCTTGACGACCTGCTGGACCTGCCAGCCCGTAAACCCGTTGGGCGTCACATTGTCGCTTTTTGCCAACACCCAGTCCTCGTACAGGGTGATCGGCAATCTATCGATGAAGCCAATGGCATGGGCGCTGCCAAAAAGCCTGTCAAAAACCCCTTGATCCTCCCTGGGGATAACAAGGTAGAAGGGAATGTCAGGCTTCACATGGGACAGACATGAACTAAAAAGGACGACCGACCAGTGCGCATCGCTGGCATAGCTCTTGTTCAGCAGGGCATAGTCTCGGTCTGCGTCGCGTTCCTGGATATGAACACCCTGGAAGGCGAGCCGGGTGTCCGCCGCGACGGCCAGTCGGATTTCGAGATCGTCGACATCCTCCGGCAGATGCAGCGAAAAAATGCTGATGATGCCGGGTCCGGCCTGAACCGTGATGTCGCTCTTCGCCAGCTGGCGTGCGCCGCTATTGCAGACCACATCGACAAAGGCGAGCAGGCCCCCATCGTCCACCTCGCCTAATATGGCGATGGTGTAGGTTCCGGCCTTTAAGGGACGATAGGGGCCGCAAACCAGAAAACCGGGCAGGCCGATCGTTCGGATCCGCTGATCCTGGCGCTCTCCGTTCAATATGTAGCCGACATAGTCATCGGCCGTCAGCACCATGCTGTGAAGGGGGGGGCTCGGGGCCGTCGGATTTGGCATGATCATATTTTGAGGGGGCTGTCCTCGGGAATGACGCATTGTTGTCGCCCAGGCTTTCATTATTGCGGATAGTCTCGCGAAAACCTGTACCATCCGTCTTTCAACCAGTCAGGGACCGCAATCGCGCTTGCAATGCCGAAGAAAGGCGAATGTGACAACCATTATTGGTGGGAAGCCATTGGAGCGAGGTAGTCGGCTGAGCTGTTCCACCGCGAAAACCCTGACCTTGTGGCGCAAAAGCGGGATATGGTGGGATCGTCATCGTTGGCGGACCCGGTAGAGGGGCACAACGCCTGGCTGCGCACAGTCTTTCCGTTCTGTAATCCGAACGAGAGGGGGTCCAAGCTGAGGATGATTGCAATAATGAACTATGATATGTCACCGCTCAGACTGATAAAGCCCATCCGGCATATGGATACGCGCGGGTGGTTCACAGAAGTTTATTCCGAGCCAGCCTTTGCTGCTTTGGGCATCGAATGTCGGTTTATGCAGGATAACCACTCCCTGTCCGCCCCGCAATTCACTTTGCGGGGGTTGCATTTCCAGACGCCACCTCGCGGTCAGGACAAGCTGGTGCGCTGCATCCGCGGTCGTATTTTTGATGTGGCAGTGGATATCCGCAAAGGGTCGCCCACCTATGGGCAATGGGCCGGCACCGAGCTGTCCGCTGAAAACGGTCGTCAGCTTTTCATCCCGATCGGCTTTGCCCATGGATTTCTGACGCTCGAGCCGGATTGTGAAGTCAGCTACAAATGTTCCGATACCTATGCACCAGATCATGACGGGGGCGTTCGCTGGGATGATCCGGCGATCAGTATCGCGTGGCCAATGCCTGACGGCATAGTGCCGGAATTGTCGCCCAAGGATGTGATGCGGCCTCTGCTTACCGATTTTGACAGCCCCTTCGCTTATGACGGCCATCCACTCCTGCCGCTTGATTGAGGAATGTAGACCCATGCGCGTAATCGTTACCGGCGGCGCTGGCTTCATCGGCTCGGCCCTCGTCCGCTATCTGGTGCTGCAGAAGGGCTATGACGTCCTCACCATCGACGCGCTGACCTATGCCGGGT
Organism: Sphingobium sp. TCM1; assembly: GCF_001650725.1. Lineage (GTDB taxonomy): Bacteria > Pseudomonadota > Alphaproteobacteria > Sphingomonadales > Sphingomonadaceae > Sphingobium. The sequence continues at coordinate 8,678 of NZ_LXVX01000014.1, forward strand.
GCGAAGCGTCGCTCAAGGAAGTGGAAGGGAAGAACAACCACCAGTTCCTGCACGCCAATATCTGCGATCGCGCGGCGATGGACGCGGCGATCGCTGGCTTCAAACCCGATCGCATCATGCATCTGGCTGCCGAAAGCCATGTCGACCGCTCGATCACTGGCGCGGCCGATTTCATCCAGACCAATATCGTGGGCAGCTTCACCTTGCTGGAGGCCGCGCGCGGCTACTGGAACGGGCTTGAGGGGGAGGCGAAGGCGGCCTTCCGCTTCCTCCATGTCTCGACCGACGAAGTCTATGGCTCGCTCGGCGACGAAGGGCTGTTCGAGGAAACCACGCCCTACGACCCCAGCTCGCCCTATTCGGCGTCGAAGGCCGCGTCCGACCATCTCGCCAAGGCGTGGCAGCGCACCTATGGCCTGCCGGTGGTCGTGTCGAACTGCTCGAACAACTACGGGCCGTACCACTTCCCCGAAAAGCTGATCCCGCTCACCATCCTCAACGCGCTGGAGGGGCGCAAGCTGCCGGTCTACGGCAAGGGCGAGAATATCCGCGACTGGCTCTATGTCGACGATCATGCCCGCGCGCTCGACCTCATCATCGAGAAGGGCGAACCGGGCGAGACCTATAATGTCGGCGGCCGCAACGAGCGCAAGAATATCGACGTGGTGCGCCGCATCTGCGCCGTTCTCGACCAGCTGGTGCCGGGCGACCGCCCGCGCGAGGAGCTGATCGAATTTGTCACCGACCGTCCCGGCCATGATGCCCGCTACGCGATCGACGCCACCCGCCTGGAAAATGAGCTAGGTTGGCGCGCGCGGGAGAATTTCGACAGCGGCATCGAAAAGACTGTGCGCTGGTATCTGGACAATGAATGGTGGTGGCAGCCGCTGCGCGAGCAGTATGACGGCCAGCGCCTGGGTCTGGAAAAGGCTGCGGGCGCCAAGGTGCCTGCATGAAGATAGCCGTCACGGGGACGGCGGGGCAGGTCGTCACCAGCCTGATCGAACGAGGCGCCGCGGCGGGGCATGAGGTGGTGGCGATCGGCCGCCCTGACCTAGACCTTGCCGATCCCGCCTCGGTTGTGCGGGTGCTCACCAAGGCTGCGCCCGACGTCATCGTATCGGCCGCCGCCTACACAGCGGTGGACAAAGCGGAGGGCGAGAGCGACCTTGCCCATGCCGTCAATGGCGCGGGCGCGGGGGCGGTGGCGCAGGCGGCAAAGGCTCTGGGCGTGCCTGTCATCCACATCTCGACCGACTATGTGTTCGACGGGACATTGGACCGCCCCTATGCCGAAAGCGATCCCACCGGCCCCACCGGCGTCTATGGCGCGTCCAAGCTGGCGGGCGAACGGGCCGTTCTGGAGGGTCATGACAACAGCGTCGCGTTGCGCGTCGCATGGGTCTACAGCCCGTTCGGCGGCAATTTCGTCAAGACCATGCTGCGCCTTGCCGGCGACCGCGACGAAGTGTCGGTGGTCGCCGACCAGCACGGCAATCCCACCAGCGCGCTCGCCATCGCCGACGGCATTTTTCAGGTGGCTACCAATCTGGTAGCCGATAGTAGCCCGGAATTGCGCGGTGTCTTCCACATGACCGCGCAGGGCGAGGGTAGCTGGGCGGATTTCGCCGAGGCGATCTTCGCCGCTTCCGCCGCGCGCGGCGGGCCAAGCGCCACAGTGCGCCGGATCGGCACCGCCGACTATCCCACGCCCGCCACCCGTCCGGCCAATTCGCGGCTCGACTGCGGACGTATCGCCCGCCTCCATGGCGTGGCGCTGCCGGACTGGCACACCTCGCTGGACGAGGTGATGGACCGACTGCAACCCGTGACACACTGATTTTCTGGGGACTTGACGACATGAAGGGTATCATTCTTGCCGGGGGCAGCGGTACGCGCCTCTATCCCATGACGCTTTCGACCTCGAAGCAGCTCATGCCGGTCTATGACAAGCCGATGATCTATTATCCGCTCAGCACGCTGATGCTGGCGGGGATCCGCGAGGTGCTCATCATTTCGACCCCGCGCGACCTGCCTGCTTTCCAGTCGCTGCTGGGCGATGGCTCGGCCTGGGGCATGACCCTCGAATATGCGGTGCAGCCCAGCCCCGATGGCCTCGCGCAGGCCTATATCATCGGTGCCGATTTCGTCGCAGGCCAGCAGTCGGCACTGATCCTGGGCGACAATATCTACCATGGCCATGGCCTGCCCGAAATCCTCGCCAGCGCGTCGTCGCGGCAGGAAGGTGCGAGTGTCTTCGCCTATCATGTCAACGATCCTGAGCGGTATGGCGTTGTGAGCTTCGATGATCAGATGAGGGCGGTCACCATCGAGGAGAAGCCCGAGCAGCCGAAGTCGAACTGGGCGGTCACGGGCCTCTACTTCTATGACGAGAAGGTCGTCGACATCGCTGCAAACATGAAGCCTTCGGCACGCGGCGAACTGGAAATCACCGACGTCAACCGCGCCTATCTGGAGCGCGGCGACCTCCATGTCGAAATCATGGGCCGGGGCTATGCCTGGCTCGACACCGGCACGCCCGACAGCATGATGGACGCTGCCGATTTTGTACGCATTCTTGAGAAGCGCCAAGGTGTCAAGATCGCCAGCCCCGAAGAGATCGCTTATCGGCAAGGCTTTATCGACGAGGCCCAACTGGAAAAGGCTATCGGAAAGCTCGGTAAATCGGATTATGGGCGCTATCTGCGTGGCATAGTGCCCGACGGGTAAACGCTGGTTTGCTCCCGACCCCACAGTAGGAAATGGACGTTATGCTGACCCAGAAACTCGCCACTCATTATGTTGAAAAGCCATGGGGCCGCACTGACCTGCCCGCTATCTTCGCCGATGCCGGCCCGGGCCGACAAATTGGTGAGGCCTGGTTCGAAAGCGCCGACGGCCGCGATCTTCCTCTGCTGGTCAAATATATCTTTACCAGCGAACGGCTTTCAATCCAGGTGCATCCCGACGATGCGCAGGCCCGGGACAAGGGGCTGGCGCGCGGCAAGGAGGAAATCTGGTATATCCTTGATTGCGAACCCGGCGCGACGCTGGGCATCGGCCTCACCGCGTCCATGACTCCCGACCAGTTCCGCGCCGCCGCGCAGGACGGCTCTCTGGAACGATGGATTGACTGGAAGCCGGTGAAGCCGGGCGACTGCTACTTCATCCCGGCGGGCACCGTCCATGCGATCGGCGCTGGCATCACGCTCGCGGAAATTCAGCAGAATGCCGACGTCACCTACCGCCTCTATGATTATGGCCGCCCGCGGGAACTGCATCTGGATGACGGCGTCGCGGTCAGCCGCCTTACGCCCTATGACCGTGCGGGGATACAGGCGCCGCTTGGATCTGAAACCCGCCTGATCGACGCCGATGAAGCCCCCTTCTCGCTCGACCTCGTCCACTGGACGAAAGACCAGAATGTCAGCGTGCCGGAAGGCAAGCAGATGTGGTTCACGCCAATCAGCGGCGTGGGCACGGTGAATGGATTGGCTTGGGAAAGTGGCGACTGTCTGCTGCTGGAGGGCGATTGCGCCTTCACACTGAAGGCAGGCCCAGTCTCCGCCTTACTCGCCATCCCGCGCTAGCGTTTCTTGTGATAACCCTGATTGTAAAAGAAAGCAGGATCTCACGCGAGCACGCCAAGCCAATGAAAAGACTGATTCTACAACGGCTTGTAAAGCGCAAAATCGCGAATAACTGTCTCACTCGCTGTCGCTTTGGCTGTGTACGAAGCGTGAGTCCTGCCCCGATCAGACCGGGATGCGATATGCCCGTACCAGCGCCAGCGCCTCTCCATTGAGCGATGCCGCCCGTTCCACGCTGTCGCTTTCGGTATAGCAGCGCAGTTCCGGCGCATTGCCGCTGGGGCGCAGATGGATGATGTCGCCTCCGGCAAAATGGATGCGCAGTCCGTCGGTCCGGTCGATCCCGTCCGCCTCTCCCGCCAGGTCCCCGAACATCGCCGTCAGCCGCGCCAGGGTAGCGGCCTGGTCCCCCTGTTCCAGATGCGCGATCAGCGCCTGGCTCTGCGCCGTGGGATAGGCCTGCAACCGCTCGCTGAACGTATAGCGTTCGGGCAGTTGCGCCAGCAGCGCGGAAAGGGCCACCCCCTGCCGCCGCGCGTCGATCAGCGTCGCGAGGATCGGCAGCACCGCGTCCCGCGTCGGGAGCGCGCCCAGCGTCCCGCCCGCCACCGCCACCGGCGTCGCCAGCAGGAAGCCGCCATTGGCCTCATAGCCGCACACGCTCGCCCGCCCTTGCGCGACCAGCGCGTTCATCGCCTCGATGACGAAGGGCGACCCGATCCGGGTCCGGCGCACCGCCTCGAATAGGCCGGACAGCTCGACCGCGCTGTTGCAGCTCACCGGCGTTGCCACCGCCCTGACGCCCAGCGCCCGCGCGCACAATATGCCAAGCACGTCGCCGCGCATCCATACGCCGCTTTCGTCGGCGAGCAGCGGGCGGTCGGAATCGCCATCGGTTGACAGGATGGCGTCGAGCTTCAGGTCTTCCGCCCACTGCCGCGCCAGCGCCTGGTCCTCGGGCCGCACGGCTTCTGTGTCGACGGGGATGAAGCGGTCGGACCGGCCCAGCGACACCGCTTCCCCGCCGAGCGCTTCGACCAGAGCGATCAGAATATCGCGCCCCACCGCCGAATGTTCATAGACGCCCAACGTCATGCCCGAAAGCGCCTGGCTCCCGAACGCATCGACATAGCGGGCGATATAGGGCGTCGCAGCATTGATCAGCGGCGCGGCGGGAGCGCCCTGCGCCAGCATCCCCTCGTCATCGAACAAGTCGGGCAACTCGACGCTCTGCGCGCGAATGCCCTGCTCGTCGGCCTTCAGCACCTCGCCATCGGTGCGGTTGAACTTGATGCCGTTGCGGTCGTCGGGAATATGGCTGCCCGTCACCATCAGCGACGCGATGCCCCGGTCAAAGCCATAGGCGGCCACGGCAGGCGAAGGGACGAACCCGCAATAATCCATTGCCCCGCCCATATGCGTGATCGCCGCGGCGCACGCGGCCATGATCCGGGGACTGGAGGGCCGCAGGTCGCCCGCGATCGCCACATGCGCGCCCGGCGCGAACTGGCCGATGGTGGCCAGATGCTGGAGGAAGGCCTGCGTATAGGCGAAGCACACCCGGTCGGTCATCGCCGAAACGAGCCCGCGCGCTCCGCTGGTGCCGAACGCGACGCCTGACTGAGCCATGAGGTCGGCGATGGAAAAGGTTTGGGTCATGGCAATCCGCTGCAATGGGAGGAAGGCGGGGTCAGTCGGCAGCCTTGGCGGCATCGAGGGCTTTGAGCGCTTCCGTCACCTTGCGGACCTTCTGGGATTCGCCCCGTTTCAGGATCATGACATCGCCTTGCGCCACAACGACGATCAGGTCATCAACATCGACCAGCGTGACGCGCGGCCCGTCGCTATGAACCAGGCAATTTCGCGTACCCAGCAGCAGCGCGTCGCCGCGCACGGCATTTTCATCGGCGCAGCGCGTGCTGACGGCGTGCAGCGAATCCCAGCTCCCGACATCCGACCAGCCCATGCTGACCGGCACGCAGGCCACCTGCGCTTCCCGCTCCATGATCGCATAGTCGACCGAATCCGACGGGCAGGCGTGGAAGGCCATGGCGTCAGGAAAGATATGCGCCCCGTCCCGCTTCGCCTGCGTCATCGCGGTCCTGACGGCCTTCAGCATGTCGGGCTGGTGCGTCTCCATCGCGGCCAGATAGGCATCGGCGCGGAACAGGAAGATGCCCGCATTCCAGGCATGCCCCCCCTCCGCCAGCATACGCTCCGCATTGGCGGAGTCGGGCTTTTCGACGAAACGCGCGACGTCATGCACGGCCTCGCCGCACAGGTCGCCCATCTGGATATAGCCATAGCCGGTTTCCGGCCCGTCTGGCGTGATCCCAAACGTCACCAGCCATCCCTTGACGACCAGCGGCAGCGCGCGGGCGATAGCGGCATGAAATGCCGGCAGGTCGGTGATCACATGGTCGCTCGGCATCACCAGCAGGGCATCGTCGCCCTGCGCTTCGAGGGCCGCGAGCGCGATGGCGGGCGCAGTGTTGCGGCCGATCGGCTCTAGGATGACCTGATAGTCGGCGATCCCGCTCTGTTGCAGCTGCTCGTCGATGATGTCGGCATGTGCCGCGTTGGACACCAAGATCGGGCGTCCGACCGATGCGCCCTCAAACCCTCGCGTCCGCACCGCTGTCAGCTGCAACATGGTTTCATCCGCCGTCAGGGGCAGCAGCTGCTTGGGATGCTCAGGCCTGGAAACCGGCCAAAGGCGTGTGCCCGATCCACCGGACAGGATAACGGGGACGATATTCACGGGATCGCTGGACATATCTCGCCTGAAATTAAGGAACAAATTTGCTGTATGCGGTGCGACCCCGCAATAGTTTCGAACGTCATGGGCAAAAACTGAAAGCTTGCCAAGTCCTTAAAAAGACGTGTCACAGAACGGCTACAAGGTGAGATGGACCTGTCCCTCGAAGGTCAAAGCCTCATCGCACAGCCTTCGCCCTCATCCATAAGGCCTCTCGTCCCATGTCCCGGTTATCACGACCAGTGGCGCGTGCGGGTGCATGTGGGCGTGACCTGGCCTTAAGGCGGGCTCCGAGATCTGGCTCTCAGTCGCTCGACCAGGGATTATGGATGGCAACGCCGGTTGCCGCAAAATCCGCAACATTCCGCGTCACGACTGTCAGGCCCTGTGCCAGGGCCGTCGCCGCAATCCAGCCATCGCGTTCGCTGACCGGATCTGGAACCTGCAGCCCAGCGCAGGTGATCGCGACGGTTGAATCGATTGCGAGCACGCGTCCGGCAAAGCCCGGTTTGACGATATGGTCGAGCCATCGCCGCAATATTTCGCCCTGGGCAGGGTCGCGCCGTTCGGCGCGTACTACGCCGAGTTCAAGTTCGAACAGCGTGATAACGGAAATGAACGTGGTGCTGGGGTTCGTGGCCTTGAGCCACGCCACGACTTCAGGCGCGGCACGGCCGGACCGGACCTTGCGGCTTTCGGAAATGACGTTGGTGTCGATGAGGAACATCAATCCAGGTCCGCCGGGCGCCCCTTCATGCTGGCCCTGGGTGGCTCGAACTCGAAAGTCTGCTCGTCCTCCGGCATGAGGACATCGAACAGGGACGCACCATGCCCTGCCAGTCGCTCATAATCCTCAATCGCCAGCACAACGAGCGAGGGCTTGTTTCGATCAGTGATGAACACGGGACCCGACAATGCGGCGCGCTTGATGCTGCCCGGATCTCGGTTGAACTCCCTGCTTGTGAAGGTGACGGTCATCTAGGCCACTTAATTGTAGTTACATACAGACAATATCAACAATACATTTTATGTCAACGGGGGTGATTGAGCATTGAATGATCATGCCGAACAAAAATTGTGTTTCTGCCGATCTCAATCTTCTGAAGTAGGGCAATATCGAGAATAAGCAGGTCAAAATTGCTCTCCAAATGGAGCGCCGCGGCAGGCGGCGCGAAGGGCCTGCTGCGGACACTGCGCAATGGGCGCGGTGGCGTCTGGTCGATGTCTGATCGGCCTGTCGGTGTGCTGGGGGTGGGCGTCGCTGCCCTCTAGTCCCACCGCGGCGAGCCGCAAGTCGGGGCGATGCCCCAACTCCTCCACTATCGTTGCGGCCCCCCAGGGTGCTGTCCGCCTCATGTCGGTGGGCCTGCCGGTCCGCTCCTGCCGCCCACCCCCGCCACTCCGGCGGTCGGTGCGATGCGGGAAGGAGAAAGGACATGAGATATCAGGACAATACCGCGCGCACGGGCAAAAGCCTCTATAGCGAGGCGACCGACGGAATCTTCCGTGCCGCCAGTCAGGCCAGCAAGGCCGCTGACTATCTGCTCGCGTCCTTGGGTGAAGAGGGAAAAGATCATGATTGACCATGATCCTGATCGCCATGCCAAGGCGGTGGTGGCGCTGCGGAAATTACCGCCAAAGGCGCTTCAGGTTTTTCTGTGCAATCAGGTGGAAGGCATGACCTATATCGAGATCGCCAAGCGGGAGGGCATGTCCGTTGCGGAGGTGCAGCGTCACATGCTCGACGCCATCAGGATCATCGTGCACGAGATGCGATAGACGCTAAATCGCCTTGCCGGCTTTCAGGGCTTGGCAAGGCGATGATTTGCCGCGATTCTGCGTGGCATCATGAAACAGCTGGACGACCCTGCCGTAAGTTTGCCCGCCGCGAAGCGGCGGGAGCTGGCGCATGTCGTCGATATCATCCGGGAGGGGTTTGCCCGCGCAACCCGCCATCGGACCCAGCCGCGTTATCGCAGCGGTCATATCCTCAAGATCATCCTGTTCGGCAGCTATGCGCGCGGCGATTGGGTCGAAGATCCGGTCGGCCGCTATTTTTCCGACTATGACATTCTCGTGGTGGTCGACCATGAAGACCTCACCGATATTCCGGAATTCTGGGCGAAGACCGAAGACCGACTGTTGGAGGAATTGACCGAGGGCAAGGCGCTACGGACCCAGGTCAGTCTCGTCTATCACAGCCTCGACGATGTGAACGAAAAGCTACGGCTCGGGCGTTATTTCTTCATGGACATCCTCAAGGACGGCATCCTCCTCCACGAGGAATCCGGCCATCCTTTCATCGAGCCGAAACAGCTATCGGCGGATGAGGCGCTGCAGGAAACGCGGGTCTATTTCGAGGAATGGTTCGAAAGCGCTGAACAGTTCTTTCGGCAATACGGACACGCCGTAACCGATGGCGCGCCGAAGGTGGCTGTTTTTGACCTCCACCAAGCCACCGAGCGGCTCTATCACTGCATCTTTCTGGTGCGGACCTTGTACACCCCATTATGCCGCGCGCGGCATAAGGGGCTTTATGCCGAGCTGCGGACTAT
>NZ_LXVX01000015.1 GCF_001650725.1 Sphingobium sp. TCM1
CGCGATAGCTGATCGGATAGCGACAATACCAGCGCACCGCCCACAGGATCACATCACCCTGGAAATGGCGCCACTTGAAATCCGTCATCGTTCCGTCCGTCCAATCTCCGCCAAGCATGCTCAAGCTTCACGATTTTTGCAACAGAGCCCGTTGAAGAACCGTGCGGGAGGAATTAAAAACCCTTGGTTGGAACGGCGGCCTATTGGTCGCCGTTCCTTGTGTCGCCGAATGACAACCTTCCTCCTCATCCACGGCGGCTGGCATGGGGGCTGGGCGTTTCGCGCCGTCGCGATCCACCTGCAAAAGGCTGGCCACGAAGTTTACCGCCCGACCCTGGCTGGCGTTGCGGAACGCGCATGGGAAGCACGGCTCGGCATCAATATCCAGACCCATGTCGACGAGTTAAAGGCCTTGGTCGACTGGGAGGACCTCGACGACATCGTTCTCGTCGCCCATTCCTACGGTGGCTTTGTCGCCACCGCCCTGGCAGATGCTATCCCGGAGCGTTTCCGGGCCATTGTCTATCTGGACTCGTTCGTGGCGGAGGACGGCGACACGCCCTTCCGCCTCGTTCCTCGCCCCGAAAGTCTCGTCGTCGATACCGCCGGAGATGACGGGCTGACGATGAAGCTGCGGCCGGGCGACGCGATGTCACGCGATATCGACCACGGGCGGCGCGTCGCGGGTTATCAGATCGTCCACCCAGTAGGGACCATGATGCAGCGCATCCGCCTTAGCGGGCGATACAAAGAAATCCCGAAGAAGGCCTATATCCTCGCAGTCGGAGGGGACGGCAATTCGCAGGAACCCCATTTCCAGCGTTACCACCAGGCAGCGACCCAACATCCTGAGTGGGACGCATATACGCTCTCGGGCGGACATAACCTCATGCTGGATGATCCAGACGGCGTTGCCGCCATCCTGCGACGCTATTCCGACGACAATGATGAAAGCATATCCGATGACGTTTGAGCAGATTTCCCTCGAGGAGCGCGGTCCGGTCGCATGGATCACCCTTGAGCGGCCGAACGACCTCAACTGCCTTAGCCCGATCATGATCGACGAGCTGAACCGGTCGTTTGATCACCTGGAGTCGAGGGCGGAGGTGCGCTGCCTCGTGCTGACCGGACGAGGCCGTGCCTTTTGCGCGGGCGCGGACCTCAAGTTCATCGGCGACTTCCCCCCCGCAGACCGCGACGCAGAAACAGCTCGGTTCCTGCGCCGCGCGACGGATCTCGTTTCGCGGATCGAAGCCTTCCCGAAGCCCATCCTTGCGGCCGTCAACGGGATCGCAACAGCGGGCGGAATGGAACTGCTCCTCGGCTGCGACATCGTGATCGCCGGCGAAGGCGCGCGCCTGGGAGACGGACATGCCAATTACGGCCTGTTGCCGGGCGCAGGAGCCACCGCACGACTGCCGCGACGGCTCGGATTGAACCACGCCAAGTTTCTGATGTTCACCGGCGACCTGCTCAGTGTCTCGAACCCGCTGCTCGCGCCACTCGTGAGCATGATCGTTCCGGATAGCGATCTCCAAGAGGCGGTGGACGGCATCGCCAACAAACTTGCCTCGAAGAGCCTCTTGGGGCTGCATCACATGAAGCAGCTTTTGAACAACGCTGTCGAACTTGCTCTCCCGGAGGCGATCGAGGCGGAGCTGGACGTCAATTCGACCTACTCCTCATCGTTCGATCGCAATGAGGGCCTGGCCGCATTTCGGGAGCGCCGCGTACCGGAATTCAAGGGTGCCTAGATTGCCGTAATGAAAGCAGCCGGGCGAAATCCTTTGGCACAACAAGAGGAGCGCCCCATTATCGTGGAGAGACGAAGTGGGACATTCAACGGCAACTTCTGACGCGCCAGGTCTGGGCGGAGGGCTGCTGGTTCCACGAGCTAATCATATCCGCGTCGGCCACCGATCGCTTTTTGCGTCACAACTGGCCAGTGATCTGGACATCGAGACGCCGCCGGTACGAGCCAAAACAACGGAATTCACCTGGACGTTGTTCAGCAACCTTGCACTTCTGCGGTTTGCGTCCAAGGCATGCAGCGTCAAATATGCCGCGGAGGCTTTCCGCGACTTCTACCTGTTGAAGGTGCAGAAGGAGGGGCATGCCGCGATACGCCTCGACGATCGGATGATCACAATCGGCCCGGGTGATGTCGTGCTTTGCGACGGTGCAGCGGCGCACCAATATGAGTTCGACGACGATAACGAGCATCTCTGCCTCATCTTTTCGAAGCAGATGCTCGAAGCGCGTATGCGTCGCTCATCCCCGCCGATCGGCGATATGATCAATTACCGTATCGCGGCGCATCGATCCTCCGCGATCCTCATGAGAAGCTATGCGATAGGATTGTTGCAGCAGCTCGAGAGGTTCCAGACAGAGGCCGACGATCCGCTCGCCGCTCGCGTTCTGGGCGACACCATTCTGACCTGCTATTCCGCCGAATTTGAGACCGACCGGCGTCGCGACGACAGCTGGACCTCGGTACAGAGATTTGTTGAATCCAATCTCGAAGATCCGGCTCTGCGTCCAAGCTATATTTGTGAAAAACTGCGGCTTTCAGCCAAGAGCCTCCAACGCGTCTTCCGCAGCCAAGGAACCTCGTGTCACAAATACATTGCTGACGCACGGCTCGACGAAGCCGGCCGCCGATTGAGCGATCCTTCCCTGAGCGCCCGTATAACCGACATCGCTTACGACGTCGGGTTTGACGATCTCAGCTATTTCAGCCGTTCGTTCCGTCGCAAATTTGGAGTCTCAGCGCGGGAATATCGGCATTCGGCGCTGCGCGGAACCTTGCCCCTCTGGCGCGGCCGCCCCTCAAGCTGACCTGTTTCGTAGCCGGGCGTCCGCAATTGCAGTCCAAAACATGATCACCGGCGGCACCACCAACTCGATCGCTATCGCCGCAGTGAGAACGAAACCTGGCGACCCATACCGAAGATAGGCCAGTGTCCGTGCGAGGCCACTCAGAAAAACGAAGCCGAAGAGCAAACGCAGGAGCAAGAGCCGCTCACGCAGATCGCAGCTGGCATACCAGATGAGCGGCGCGTAGCCGAGCCAGATCGCTCCGGCGAACATCAGCTGGCTGTTCAGTGTCGGATCGGAAAGCGCGGCGGATGGGAGCGCGGCGCCGGCGGTCGCGAGAAACTTCGCGCCTTGGGCGATGTCCCCGATACCGGTAGCCAGAGGAACGATGCAAAAGGCTCGTACCGCCGCGGAGAGGCCCCGCCCACCAATTGCTTCCGCCCTACCGCCCATTGTCTTCGCTCCCTCTAAACCTACAGAGCCACGAGAACTGATTTGGTTTCGGTATAGGCGAGCACCCCCTCCCGCCCATGTTCGCGGCCGAGCCCGGACTCCTTGTATCCGCCGAACGGCACGGCAGGATCGATGGCGTTATGACAGTTTCCCCAGACCGTGCCCGCCTTGATCGACCGCGCCAGCGAATGCATTGCACTGATGTCGCGGGTCCAGACCGACGCCGCCAGCCCGTAGCGCGTGGCGTTCGCGCTCTTCACCACGGCGTCGAGATCATCGAAGCGCGACACGCAAACCACTGGCCCGAAGATCTCCTCACGCATCACGCGCATCTCGGGGGACACGTCGGCGATAATCGTGGGCGATACATAATAACCCTGATCGGCAAGCTGACCGCCTCCTGAAACGACCGAGGCACCTTCAGTCGATGCGCTCTCGATGAAACCCATGACGGTATCGCGCTGCCGCGCCGACACCAGCGGTCCCATCTGCGTATCCGGCGCAAGCGAAGGACCGAGACGAAGCCCGCGCGCTGCGTCAGCGATCCCTTCCACCAGCGCGTCGAACACGTCCCGATGGGCGAAGACGCGCGAGCCCGCTGTGCAAATCTGGCCAGAGTTGAAGAAAACGCCTCCCGCCACGCCTTGAGCTGCCTGTCCGAGATCGACGTCGGGCAAGACGATCACAGGCGACTTGCCGCCAAGTTCGAGCGTCACGCGCTTGAGGCTGTCGGCGGCCGAGTGCGCGATCATCTTGCCGACCGAGGTCGAACCCGTGAAACTGATCTTGTCGACCTCGGGATGTCGCACCAGCGCCGCGCCGGCACCACTGCCAGCGCCCGTCACGATGTTGATCACACCTGCCGGGAAACCGGCCTCAAGCACCAGTTCGGCGAACCGCAAGGTCGTCAGGCTTGTCTGTTCGGCCGGCTTGAGAACGGTCGTACACCCTGCGGCCAGTGCTGGCGCGAGCTTCAGGGCGGCGAAGAAAAGCGGAAAGTTCCAGGGCACGATCAGGGCCGCGACGCCGATCGGCTCGCGCCGGGTGTAACCATGGAAAGCGCCGGATGGCGCGAGCAACGGCTCGACGCTCTCTCCATCGAGACGTGATGCCCAGCCTGCCATATAGCGTAGCTGTGCGATCGCGCCGGGAACGTCCATCTGCGATGCGGCGGTGATCGACTTCCCATTGTCGATCGCTTCCAGCTCAGCGAACTCGGTGGCGTTCGCCTCGATCAGATCGGCCAGCCTCCGGATCGTCATCTCCCGATAGTAAGGAGACTGGCCGCTCCACCGGCCGTCATCGAACGCCGCGCGCGCCGCGCCGACGGCCCGATCGACATCCGCATCGCTGGCATCGACGATCGCCCCGATCTCGATACCACTCGACGGATCGTAGACCGGTACGAACTTCTCGCCTGAGGAGGACTGCCATTCCCCGTCTATCAGGAGACGCTTCGGCGAGGCGATGAACGCACTCGCTGTATCGGAATATCGCGGCTGCGGCAAAATGGACGTCATCGGAGTGCCTCGCAGAATTGCTGGTTCGGGGTGAAGATTGCCCGGCGCGTCTAGAAGCGACCGCTCAGGCGAACGCCAAGCTGTCGCCCGCGCGAATATGTTCCCATCTCGCCGAATGTCGCTGGAATGGTCGGCAGAGCGAAGCTCAGATAGCGCTTGTCGGTCAGGTTCCTTCCGAACAGCGAGATTGTCCAGCTGCTGGAATTCGGGCTGAGGTCGAGGTTCGCATCGAGCTGGGCATAGCCCTTCTGGCGCTCATCCGGCGAATTCGTGCTGCCTGCATCATAGGAAGAACGTGCCGATACGTCGATCCGGCCGGCGAGGCGGTAATCGCCGCCGAGCGGCTGCTCATAGGCGATCCCCAGGTTGCCCGACCATTTCGACGCATAGGACGTCGGCGCGCCGGAGAGGTCCTGGGTGCAGGTCGGGCCGGCAATCAACGACTGCTCGTTCGTGCATGTCGCACCAGGAAAGCTCAGATATCTGGCATCGAGATAGGCACCGTTGAAATCGATACGCAGGCGGGGTGCAGGGGCCCAGTTGAGCTCGAGCTCGACACCGCGCGTCCGCGCCTTGCCGACATTCGACACGAGGAACGACGAGACGTTGTCAAAGACCGAAAGCTGCAGGTCCTTGAACGTAGTCGAGAAGATGGTGAGCGCATAATCGAGGTGGCCGCTCGCGAGCCGGCCCTTGGCGCCAAGCTCGAAGGACGTCGCCTTCTCAGGACCGAACTTGGTCGCGTTCGGATTGGAAGCAGGGGAGATCGCGTCGACGCCGCCGGCCTTCGACCCGCTGACGAACTTGGCATAGACCATGTTCGCCGGCGCGATCTCATATTGTACGATGACCTGCGGCTGGAAGTAGCCGTCATTCTGTTGAATGCCGCGATAGTCATGCGGCGAGACGCCGAGAACCGCCAGCTGAACTGGATCAAGCGCGGGATTTATCTGCTGCGCCACCGTAGCCCGCTTCGTGTTTCTTGGAAGCGAGGGAATGATATTGGCCGTCGCAAGCAGCTGGTTCACGTCCTTTCGTGTGTCGGTATAGCGGAAACCAGCTTCCACCTTGAGCTTTGGCGTGATCCGCCAGCGCAGGTTTGCGAAGCCCGACCAGGCATCGGTGTCCTGATCGAAGCTCAGATAGCGTGCGAAGGGTGGAACAGGGACCCCCAGAGGCGCCAGATTGAACTCGATCAACGTGAAGGCACGCATCTCGTCGTGCTGATAATAGCCTCCCAACGTGTAATCGAAATCGCCCGACGTGCCCTCGAAACGGATTTCCTGCGCAAACTGCCGATAGCGGTTGAAGATAAACGCGTTGAAGATGTCAGCAGCTAGCCCATCGCCGTCGGTGGACGTCGACGACATGTAGTTTCGGTAGCTGCTGGTCGAGATCAACTGTCCGCCAAGGACGTGATAATTGACGTCGGCCTGATAGGTCTGGTTTCGCAGATAGGCGTAGCCTTGCTGGAAATACGGCGGGCCGGCATTCGAGTTTGAGGTCCGCCCATCCAACTTCGTGTCATCGAAGAGACCTGGCACCGCGAGGGACTGCTTGTAGACTTGGATGTTCTCGCCCTCATCGAGAAGCCGGTCATATTCGGCCTTCAATTGTATCTGAAGATCGGAGCTGGGCTCGATGCGCAGGATAGCGCGGCCAGCATAATTGCGCGTGCGCGGGCTGTCGAAGCCCGTCACGTTGTTGTGTATCCATCCCTTGTCGAGATGCTGCAGCAAGCCCGCAACCCGCAGGCTGACGCCATCTGCAATCGGGAGTGTTGCACCTCCCTGTACATTCGTCTCATTGCTGTTGAATTCATAGCCGATCGAGCCATCCGCCTCGAAGCGGTCACCGGGCTTTCGCGTCGTGATGTTGAGAGCGCCGGCCGTCGCGCTATTGCCGAACAGCAGCACCTGAGGTCCACGCAGCACTTCGACTCTTTCCAGGTCGAACAGGGGAATGCGACTGTCTTGGTCTCGCCCATAGGACACGTTGTCGACGAATTTTCCGACCGATTGATCGAAGGAGAGATTATCGCCCGAGCCAAAGCCACGGATAAATGTCCGAGGCTGGATGGTACCGTAGGAGACAGTTAGGTTTGGGAGTGTGGTCACAAGATCGACCATCTGCGTGATGTTGCGATGCGTGAGGGTGTCACCCGAGACGGCCGTAAGCGCGACAGGCACATCGCGAAGATTCTCGCTCCGCTTACGCGCCGTCACGACGATGTCCTCCAAGGCACCTTCGGTCGAGCCTCCCGGTCGAGAGCTGTCATCCTTCGTGGCACCGACGCCCGACGCCACCGGTGACGCGGGTGCGTTCGTGGCAGTCTGAGCGCACGCTGCGCTCAGTGGGTATGCAGTGGCGAAAAGGCCGATCGCACTCCCCGCGAGCAGGCTCCTCCTCATGTTCGGATGTCTCAATCAATCCTCCCTAGACATGCGTTATTGCGTGTTCTCTGGGCGAGATTATTTGGAGGGCAGCGCTGGCGCTTGGAGAAACTGGGCTGCATTATTTGTAGCTTTGCGCCGTCAAGTATTGCGAACGGGGAACGGCCTAGAGGGTCAGCATCCAGCAGCACCGAGCGGGAATTCATTTGGAAAAGCTTGTCGCCTTGTGGCTCTAGGGAACCCGGGCGGACTCAAGCGGCGGCGAGCATCCGCGATGCTCGCTCGGAGACACCGCGAATCCCACCAATACCGACGTGTGACGTCCTCTCTTCTCGCAGCGACCGGGGCCAAGCGAAGTCAAATTCGCGGACCGGATTTTCCAAGTTCGACGGTGACATCGACCGTAAACTGGCGAACCGGGATCGAGCGAAAATCCCCCGACAAGGATAAATCCGCCGGGAGAGGCCATGGAAATCTTCAGTACATTTTCAAGCCGAAATCTCATTTCGGTCTCGGCAATCAGCGCATTCTCGCTTCTTGAAAGCGCGCGCAATTCGTCGTGCGGCTCATTCGCGTCGGCACGATCTTCCTAGGTAGCACCAGCCGGTCGGCACCAAGCAGGAGCTATGGCCGAGCTCTCGGTCGGTCCAGATCTCTGAGGAGACAATATATATGCCAGACTATGTCATTATCGGGGGCGGCTCGTCCGGAGGCGTGATCGCCAGTCGTTTGTCGGAAGATCCGGAAACGACGGTATGCCTGCTCGAAGCTGGCGGATCGGGTAATTCCCCGCTCGTTTCGACACCAGGTGCCTTTGCGGCACTGATCCAGGATTTTGCGATCAACACCCTCAACTGGCGGTACAATACCGAACCAAACCCGGCGCTGAACGGCCGCCGCCTCTATAATCCTCGCGGCAAGATGCTGGGCGGATCGAGCGGCATGAACGGCATGGTCTACATCCGCGGCGACCGATCCGATTTCGACACATGGCGCGATCTCGGCAACCAGGGCTGGTCGTACAACGACGTCTTGCCTTACTTCAGAAAGGCGGAGCGCAATGTCCGGGGCGACAGTCAATATCATGGCGCCTTCGGTCCGCTTCACGTGTCCAACGGCGATGCTTCCTTCAAAGCCTATGGCGCCTTTATCGAGGCCGCTGCATCGCTTGGTCATCCACAGAACGAGGATTTCAACGGCGATACCCAGGAAGGGATCGGTGTCTACCAATTCACCGTCAAGGACGGCCGGCGGGCCGGTGTGAAGCGCTGCTATATCGACCCGATGCTCGACCGACCCAACGTCCGCGTTGAGGTGAATGCGCGCGCGAGGCGGATCGTTTTCGAAGGCAAGAGGGCGGTTGCCGTGGAGTTCGTCCAGGACGGCCAAGTGCGGCGAGTCGATGTCCAGAAGGAGGTCATCGTCAGCAGCGGTTCGTTCAATTCACCCCAGATTCTGATGCTCTCCGGTGTCGGCCCACGCGCCGAGCTCGACCGGCATGGCATAGAAGTCGTTCAAGAAATAAATGGCGTCGGGCAGAATCTGCATGATCATCCCGACGTCATGATGATCTTCGAGACGCGCAAGCGCATTGGCATTGCGCTCAATCCATTGGGATTGATCAAGAGCACAAAGGATCTTCTGCACTATATCGTGCGCAAAGGCAGCTGGCTGGGCAATCCGCCGACTGCCGCAGGAGGGTTCCTGCGCTCCGATCCCGATCGGGACCGCCCGGACTTCCAACTCCACGTGATTCCGCTAGCCTATCGCGACCACGCACGCGACTATCGTTTGATGACGAAATGGGGCTTCACGGTTCTCATCAATATCGGTCATCCCAAGAGCAGAGGTGCAGTGCGCCTTCGCGATAGTTCCGCTCTGTCCGATCCCCTCATCGACCTCAATCTTCTGAGCCATCCTGACGATCGAACCGCGTTACGAAACGCCTTCAAGATAACGCAGGACATTCTTTTCTCAGAGACGATGAATGACGTGGTCAAGCGACCGCTCTACCCCACCCACAAGCTGAATGAAGATCAAGAAATTGACGCTTACCTCACTGAACATGTGAATCATTCTTATCACCCGGTCGGCACGTGCAAGATGGGAACCGACGCGCTGGCGGTTGTCGACACTCGTCTCAAGGTTCGAGGGCTGCAAAATGTTCGCGTGGCTGATGCCTCGATCATGCCAACGATCATCAACGGCAATACGAACGCCACTTGCATCATGATCGGCGAAAAAGCAGCAGACATGATCGTAGAGGACCAGAGACCTCAATGACCCCAAAGCACTGATGGCGCGTATTGGCCGCCAGCGTGACACGCTGGCTAGTCTAGATGGTCAGGCGGCTGCTTGGGAGCATTATAGAGCTATAGAGGCAGGTTAGTCACCCTGCCGCGAGCAGGAGGAAAGACTTGATCGGATGTCCTATATTGGCGCCGTATCGAAAGCTCCATTCGGCCTCGCGCTGACGAGCGTCGTCGTGGAAGCGCTTCGGTCAGTCGGGAACCATGCGGAGCTGGACGTGGCGCCGTCGCCCCAGACCCGCGAAAATGGCAGGCGGTGGTGCGCGTTGATGAGGACGGCCAGCGCCGCTCGGTAGCTGTCATCGCGGATATAGGCGTCATGGGTCCACAGGAGCTGATCGCGCGTGACGCCCTGGCTCGCGGCCGCCATGCGCGACAGGCCGAGATTGGTTGCGTCGGCGAGGATCGTGGCGAGCAGCGCGTTTTCATTGGGGCACGCCTCGCCGGTGCGCAGGTTGGTGAACGCTGCGAGAAAGCCGGTTTCCTGCGCCACCTCATGCAGCAGCTCGGTGATGCGGATGCGTGGCATCATGGCATCGAGCCGGTCAGCCAGTACTTCGGCATCGGGTGTCGCGATCGTGCGTATCGGCGATATCTGGAGGCGGCCGTCGCGGAACCGCACACCTTCCAGAGCGTCGCGCTTCAGGCGCTGGGCGAATTTCTTCAGCCGCCAGTCCAGTTCGCGGCCCCGCTGTTCGAGCCATTCGCTGGCTGTGGGTGGCAGGCCAAGAGCCGATACGATCGGCTTGGCCTTCGGATCGCTGAGCAGGTAGCTGTCGAACCGGCGGTATCCCGCCGATCGCTCCACCCAGACATCCCCGGACCGCAATTTGTTGCGCAGATGCGCGATCGTTGCGATCTCCCAAAGCCTCCGGTTGATCTTGCCGTCATCGCCAACAACGATTTTCCGCCATTCCTTGCGGAAGGGCATCGGAGCGTCGGGAGGCAGATCGCGTTTGCCCGACCTGTTGAGGTCGCGCAGCATCTCGACAGCGGCGATCGTCTTCGCGCTGCCCTTTCCCGCCCTGAACTGGAGCGCTTCAAGCAGATCAGGGGCGAACTTACGCAACGTCGCATAGCGATCGGCCGCGACCGTCAACGGGTCGAGGCTCGCGGTTTCCGCGATCGTCGCTACTTCTGGTCTGGCCTTCAGGAGGGTGTTCTACCCGACCGAAGCGTCCAGGGCCTCTATCGGATCTTCGCCGGTATCGACTGCATCGGTGAGTGCGTCGATCGTCCTGCGAAAGATCAGCATCAGCCGCGCGACGTTCTTCGACGTGGTGGCATAGCTGCGCGCCTGGGCGTTCTTCGCGCGGGTGAAGATGCTGCCGATCAGCTTGTCCGCCATCTCCAGAGCGCTGTCAGTCAGCCGTTCTTCGAGGTCGAGCAGGAAAGCAACAAGCGTGGCGCGCCGGCGGGAGGGGATATATCGCTCGATCATATAGGCAGGCGAAGCGCGGCCTTCCCTGACATATTGCCGAAATCGGTCCCCATGGATGCGGCCAGCTACGTCGGGAGAAATGCCGATCTTCCGCACTTGCCACAGGCGGTCGAGAATCTGGCGGATGTGATCGGGTTTGGCCGCGACGGGAATGGTCTTGAGCAAAGCAAGCTGGCTCATGCCGTCGGCGTCGTCAAAGAGCTGGTCGAGGGCGTGGACCTGTTCGGCGCTGAGATCGGCGATCAGGGCATAGGCGGCCTGCTTACGGGCACGCGCACGTCCCGCGCTGCTGGCGCGTTCGATGGTGGAGATGGACGGCAACAGAATCCGGACCTCGCGAAGGGCGGTGGCGACGCCGGTCGCGATCGTCATCCCCTTGTCGGTCGCCCATGCCGTTTTCGCGGCCGCTTCGATCATGAAGGGAATATCGGCGCGGGTCGCCCCCCGAAGTCCCAAGCGCACCGCCAACACACGGGCATGATCCGTCATTGTCTGATCTCGCGCCGCATAGTTGGCCAGGTCGGTTACGTGCAGTCCAAGTTGCTCCGCGACGAAGGCGGCGAGATCATGGGGTATCGCTCCCCTGTCCTGTATCAACTGCGCAAGCGTGATGCCCGGGTGCCGCAAGAGCGCGAGTTGCAGCGCGACGCCCAACTGGTTCCGTTGCTCCCGTCGCGCGCCGATGATCTCGATATCCGAAGGCTCGAAGGTGTAGAGCCGTGCCAAGTGGTCGCGATCAGTCGGGATGGCGAGGATCTGGTCGCGCTCGCTCTCGGTCAGGAGTTGATGCTTGCGCTTCGTCATGCCGATTCCCGTCCACAAAAGGTCATCTGTGCCTATGGACAGCCATGAGTAAAGAGACATAGTATGTGGACGGACATGGATTGGGCAAAGCGGTCGCCCTTCATAGCGTCCAGAGAACGACCGTTGGGGAGACGCACGGCATGGGCGATATTCTGGGCTATGCCCGCGTCAGCACCGGCGATCAGGATGTTTCGGGCCAAACCATGCGACTGGAGAAGGCGGGCGCCATCAAGGTGTTTACCGACGTCATGTCGGGCAAGAGCATGGAGCGGCCCGGTCTGGCCGAACTGATCGCCTATGCGCGTAAGGGTGATACCCTAGCGGTGGTCCGCCTCGATCGGCTCGGGCGCTCGTTGGCCGAATTGCTCGCCACGGTCGAGACGCTACGCGGCCAGGGCATCGCTCTTCTGAGTCTTGAGGAAAAGATCGACACATCGTCGGCCGCCGGCGAACTCATCTTCCATGTGTTCGGGGCCATTGCCCATTTCGAGCGACGGCTGATTTCCGAGCGGACCAGGGACGGCATCGCTGCCGCACGCGCCAAGGGCAAGCAGCCTGGCCGTCAGCCGCTCGACATGTCCAAGGTGGATGCCGCGATCAAACTGGTTGAAGCCCGTATCTCGCCGACCGAAGCGGCGCGGCAACTCGGCATCGGCCGATCGACTATCTATCGCGAAATGCGCCGCCTTGGCGTGGAAAGGCCTGCCTGAATGTCCAGACCGAAATCCGCTCACGATCTTTCCGGATTGATGAAGTACTTGGGCCGTGCGCCCTGGGACGAGATGATGGACGAGATGCTCGTCGCGCATCTTGGCCCGGCCTGCGATGCGATGGATCTTGAGCCTGATGATATATTCGACATCATCGGCGATCATTGGGAGGCGCAGCTGTGGGGCTGTGCTTTCGAAGACTTGCTCACACAGGAACTCGAGCCTGAAGGCCTCAATCTCGTCGATGAGTATCTCAAGCGCCGGGGCTGGAACGAGAAAGCGCCGAACAAGGCTTACATGCGCGCACTGCGCGATACGGTGATGTCGCTCTATGAGGTTAGCGAGGTCGTCCCCGGGCAGTCGATGACCTTGCGGGATCTTCTGCGCGATATTGCGCCGGTCACGGTGCGCGAACATAGCGCAACGCAGACCCTTGTTAACTGGGACAAGATCGCCGCACGGGTCATCGAGGTGAATGGCCGCCATGGGATTTCCGGCGCCTTATTACCGTTCAGCGCGGACGGCGCCGGGCGAGTGATCGAGGCCTTTTCCCAACTTGAAGACGATGGGCCAGGTACTGACCGACTGTCCCCTCCCGAAAGGGAGGGCCTCCTAAAAGCGTCAGGTCCGATTTTCACCAATATCTGGCTGCTTGATTGTCTGGGCAAGGCCATGTCCGGCAGCGTGCCGGAAATGGTCAATGCCGATGGCGATGATCTTGTGTTCCACCGTATCGTGTTCCCCCTGGCGAAGGGCGTGATCGGCAAGAGCGTGGTTCGCAGGCTGAACGCGGCGCAATGGCTGGAACCTGCGAGCGATACGTTCTGGAACTGGCTGGCGCCAGTGACGAAGAACAGGAAACCACGAACGACCAAAGGCGGGCAGGCTTTTGTGACAACCATGGAGGACGGCACACCTGTTTTTGCCAATGTCGAACTGGTGGGTCGCAAACTGATCGTTGAGGTCAATAGCGCCGCCCGCGCGGAGCAAGCGATCACGCAGATGCGCGAATGGCTCGGTGATTGCGTGAGCACACCTATGACCGAAATTCGGACTATGGCCCAGTTCATGGCCGATGACGCCGCCCGCGCTCCGCAGGAAGAGCCGCTCGATATCCCGTCGGACGAAAGGGAGCGCATCGTTCATGAGATGCTGACACGCGAATATACCAAAACGCTTGATGAAGCGGTGCCCGCCCTCGGCAACAAGACACCGCGGGCTTTGGCCCGTACAAAGGCAGGCCGGGCGAAAGTTGCCGACTGGCTAAAATATATAGAGAATGGTGCGGCAAAATCCGGGACTGGCGAGCCAATGGCCACCTATGATTTTACGTGGATGTGGCAAGAGCTGGGGCTGATCGACTTCCGCCGTTGACCGCCCTCACATCGCCGTTCTGGTATTGTTCGGGCTTAGCGTTGTCTGGCGTACCATCCACGCGATGCCCTCCGGTCGCGCGCATCCTCGGGCAGGTCGGCGTGAAAGCGGGCGCGGCGACGACCGGTGAGAAAGCAGTTCTTCATCACGGTCCGGGTCCAGGCGGCGAGGCTTGTTCCCGCCGCGAAGCTGGCGCGCGCGGTCCAGCACCGAAGCATGGTGTCCTGCAGAAGGTCGTCGGCATCGGCGCCCCCTCCAGTCAGTCGCCGCGCATAGGCGCTGAGCGACGCCGCCTGCTCGATCAGCGCTGCTCCGAACGCATTGTCGGGCATGGCGATCGGCAAGGGAACACGGGCAGGTATATCGGACGGCATCTCATTCTCCGGGCAGGGCTCTCCTGCCCCTCAAGCGATATAGGGTGCGGGCGCCGATGTTTCCGGCCAGACCGCTTCAAGGCCCGCTTCGTCCCGTCCCGGTCGATCGGGGCTGCGCCCGTGCTATAAGGCTCCCATATCGCGATCGGAGAGAGACGATGGAGCGCCTGTTCCCGCGCGCCTTGATAGCGTGCATTCGTGAGGCTCGGCCGCCGACGCCGCAGGAGCTTGCATCGATGGCCGAGAAGATCTGGCACGAGGCTTTTCCAGAGCGTCCATTTCGACGCGAGCGCGCCATGACCATCGCCGCCGTAGCGCTCACAGGCGAACGCCAGACGTGCAAGGGACCGCCGGCATCCTGTCCCGCTGAACCATTTCCGGCTAGAATGCGGAGCGCTACGGTCGGCCGATGGTCGCCAGGGCTGTCGTCCAGGAGAGGATGCGCCGCTTGAGCCGGCAACATGCTGGCCGTAGCACCGGCCGGTTTCTTCAAGCAGCCGATGTGGCGGTGGCGGCTCAAATCTCGGTGGGCACCGGCTTGTAAGGCACTCCGATCCGGGTTTCGGCCGTGCCGCGCCGCCGCAGGGTCGCGGCAATGTGGCGGTCGGCCGCCGCGCGATCGATGAAGGCGTGCCGCTGGGCCTGGCCGTGTGAGCCGATCCGGCCCCAGCGGGTTTCCACAACGATCATGCCGAAAAGATCGAGGCTCGCGGTGATGCTGTAGCGCCGGCGGATGTTGCGCGCCGGATCGAGCGCCACCAGCTCGATCGGCTCGGGCAAGGACAGGTTCGCGCCATTCATGGCGCGGAGCCTACGAATTATGCCTCTCCAAGTCCGGCGACTTTCTTGAATCAATGGCACGCCGGTGATTCAAGAAATCGATGGTTCCTCGAAGCGTTACCGCGTCTGCGGGAGTGCGCGACGCTTCTGGCGCTGTTCGAGCCAGGTGGTGAACGCCGACTGGGTGCAAACGTCCAAGGGTTCATAGGTGCCCGGCGCAACACGCCGAAACAGCATGGGGCCGGTCCGAACGGTGCTTCGGCCGAGAGACACCTGGCAGCTATTCCCGGTCATTCCGCACCGGCCACCTATGTTCATCACCGGACTGGTGCGGATGCGAATTGGTCCCGAGACGCGGCCCTTCGTGATGCTGATAACGCGCGCGGGGCGGCTCTGCTCGATCTTATGCCCGGGCCTGAACCATGGTCGTGCTCGTCCGTCCGACCCGCACCAGAAACTGCGCGGTGCCGTCACCGGCGCCCGCCCTATCTCCAACTCACCAACAAGATCGGCTTTGGTGAACGCCGCGCGTCCCGCTGCCTCGATATTGTCGGGCAGGATGCAGGAGCACGCCATGGCGGGCGTGGACGCGCTCAACGCCGCACCGGCCAGAGCCGTGCCGATCGCTCGCGATAGCGACACCATCATCATACCGGGAGGCTACGCCCGCACGGCTGAACGGAGCATGGCCTGAGTGCGCCTATGGAATCGCTGTCGGATCGGCGATGCGCCCGAAAAACAGCACCGCGCCGCTCTTTCGGTCTCGCAGGGTGGCAAGGAAAGGACGATCGACCACCATCTCCGGCACCTGAGGCTCTATCCGCGCACTGGTCACGACGATCTTGACTGCGGTTGCCGCCGCCGCCTCGGTGCCCTCCTCATCGACGCGCAGGAAGGTCGCGTGCGCCACGTCATCGATCGCGAGGCGCGCACCGCTGGCGAGCCCCGACAGGTCCGCACGCTGCTGGTCGAAGGCGCTTGGCATGCCCGCTGCGATCAGCGCTGCCTTCACGCTCTCATCGAACCTCGCTTCGAAGCGGGGCAGAACGATCCGCATCTCGCGAGCCTGCTCCGCGGACAGGTCGAAACGATCATTGCCGCCCTGCTCGCCGGCGAAGAAATCGACACCCTTCAGCTCACGCTCCCAGCGGCGCAGGGTTGCCGCGTCACGTGGCAGGAAAATCTCCATCACGAAACGACCGTTGCGACCATAAGGCAGCGCGATCGCTTGCCCTTCCCGGGTCTCGCGGTAGTCGAACCGGCCAATCCGCTTCATCATCGTGATCGGGATGCGCGTGCCGTCGCCACGCGTGAAGGACCGCGTTTCCGTCTCCTCGAACGGCACCTGCCACTTCGCCTTGAAGTAAAGCGCGTTGGTCAGCACAGCGGCGGTGTCATCCCCGAAGCCGCTCGGAGAGACGATCTCCGAAATCCTGCCCTTCGTCTCGCGCGAAACCCAGCCATTGATCCGCTCGGCCGCTCCGGTGGGATCACCAGCATAATCGACGGTTTCCGGAGCCGCTCCGAAGCCGGCATGCGCCTCGGCGACATACTCGTCCCGGACCGGCAATCCCTTCGCCAGCCACAGCGCGTTCGCGATGCCGAGCGCGGTATCGGCATCGCCGGTGTCGTTAAGCTGGGCATTGTAGGATTTGATGAGCGCAGGGACGTTGCGGGACGAATCCCAACCAAGCACGCGGCCAATCTCCTCGCGCGTGGCGCCCCGCGCGCCAAGGTAGGCGAGCCCCAGGCCCTGCGACAAGCTGACCGGGGAGATGAACAGATTGGCGTTTGCATCGGCCTTCGCTGCCAGGTGCGGGTAGACCTTGACGGTCATTAACGCCGCGCCATAGGTCAGGTCATGCGGCAAAGCCTCGGCGTCGGGCCGGGACAGGCTTGTAGGAAGCGAGCCGGGACTCGGTGCCGGGTCGCGCGTCGCACAGCCACCAAGCGCGAGGATGGCAAGAAGCGGGTATGACAAGGCTGTTTTAGGCATGGCTCTCCCTAAAGGCTTGGCTGCTGATCGTAGAAATCGACCTGCATCCGCATGGCTCCGAGCGGTTCCACGAAATGCGGCTGTTCGGGCAAGATCAGCCCTGGCCGGTCAGGTGTAAGGACCACCTCCGAGGCCGGGTCGAGATAGGTGAGCTTCAATCTCCCTTCGATGACCCGGATCACGCCCCACACACCGGCCTTGGTGCGATGTTCGGAGCGCAGGGCAGCGGGCAATGTCGCCTCATCGAATATGGGCGTCGAGCGGTAGGGAATCACCATTATCTCTTCACTCCCACCTGGATCGTGCATCGCACCGGCTGATCCGCCTTCCTTGCCGCTTGCCGGCATCCTTCGATCTTTTCACGATTGTCGCGCAGCAACCTGTCGGCCGCGACGATCGCCTCCCAGCTCGCCGGTGACGCGCTCGCCATCAAATGCTGCCCGGCATCCCACGGTGTCGCCTCGGCAAGAGCCCGCGTCGCCATGCGTTCGGGCCATTGCCAGCTCGCCGGCGCGATCTCGCGCGCGACCATACCGGGAAGGAAGGACCAGAGGAGGATGCCGATAAGCAACCCGCTCAACCCGAACCATAGTTGACGGTCCTTCTGATCCCGCGCCGTCAGCGCCGATTGAACGACGGTGCGCAGCTCGCGCCCCTGCTGCTTCATCTCGTCGGTGGCGGTCGCGAGGGCGGCATGGTCGGCGCTGCGAAGGTCGGCCGCCGCTCGATTGATCTGCGCCGAAACCTGTGCAGGCGTCATCGCCAGCGCCGGCGACTTCACGATGGCCGTCGTAACCTGGTCCAGGCGTCCGTTGATGCCGTCCAGCCCCTGGACGACATACCCCAGCGTCTCGGAATAGTCGGGCACGTCGATGCTGGCGCGCTCGGCCGCCAGTCCCTCGATGGCGCGGCGCATCAATGCCAGCTCGCCGCGCTGCTGCTCGACCGCGGCGCGCACCTGCTCGAATGCTTCCGCCGCCGCGTCGCCGCCTTCCTCCCATTCCTCGTCCGCCATTGTCTCTCCTTATCGGCTCAACCCTCGATCGCGGCCGATTTCCAGCGAACGGGTCAATTCCTGGCTGATCGGACGATCCCGGCGCATCTCCAGCCCCAGTTCGGGCGCGCGCCGCCGCAGCACGGATTCGAGCTGCGGATCGCGATGCAGTCCTCCCGCCAAGCCATCCATCTTCTTGGCCGTGCGCTCCGCGCCGGCACGATCGCCGCTGCGCGCGAGCTCGGCCCGCTCGCGCGCCATACCTTGCCAGCGCTCCACGAAGCGGTCGGCACGCAGTTCGGGATTGGAACGGACCTGGGCTTCCTCGGCCATTGCCCGCGCCGCCCCGCCGGCTTTGCCTTCGGCCGCGTCGCGCACCAGTGCGGGGTTGCGTTCGAACGCGGAAGCCAAATCCCGAGCCGCCTGGGGGCGCAACCGATCGAGCGCGTCCCCGGCCTTCGCCAGCGCCTCTTTCTGGTGCGGGAGCACAGGCAAGCCCTTCTCGCGCATCCGGTCCATATCGGCCTGGACGCGCGCATAGCGTTCGATCGCCTTGGCCTGATTGGGCGCGGGCGATCCCCGCTCGGAGCCGGTGTTGATCGGCCCCCCTTTGCCGTCGCGCACCGGCTCGGGCGACGTCGGTTTCGGGCGGAAGCCGGCGAACATGCCCTTGGCCTTCGCCTGCACCTTGGCGACCATCTCCCGCGCGAGTTCCGGGAACCGGATCTCGCGCCGCTCGGCGAACGCACGCACCCGGTCCTGCTCGGCCGTAGCGCCCTCACGCCCATAGTCGCCGGCCATGTCCTTTGCGCGGTCACGCGACAGGACACGGGCGAGCTGACGCTGATCGGCAAAATCATCACGCCCATAGTGGAGCTGCGCCCCGTCACGGTGCCGCGACATGCCGACATAGGCCGAATGACGGTCCATCCCCGGCGTCGCCAGCACATGCGCCTGATCCACCGTCACGCCCTGCGACTTATGGATGGTCGCGGCATAGCCATGATCGACATGGGCATAGTCCTTGAGGTCGAACGCGATCCTCCGGCCATCGTCGAGCTGCACCGCCATGCTGTCGGGCGAAACGCGCTCGACCTTTCCCAGCGTGCCGTTCTTCACGCCAAGGCCGCGCTCGTTTTTCAGGAACATGATGCGGTCGCCGCTGGCGAAGTCGCGTGGCCCCCGCTCGGCCGACACGCGCACGTCCGCCCCCAGCTCGCTGGCGTCGCGCAGACGTTCGCGCGCGGCCTGGTTCAAATCGCGCACCTCAGCATTGGTGTGGGTGAGGATGATCCGCGTCTTGTCCGGATCGGCAAGCCGCTGCGCGTCCCAGCGGCCCACCAGCTCGCCCCGCGCAGCTTCGCGCGTGTCGGCCGCGTGGACCATGCCGTGCTGCTCATAGGCATGGATCGCCTCGCCGGTGCGGCCCGTCGCCAGCGCCTTCGTGGCGTCGCGCTGCCAGTCCTCATGCTGCCGGCGAACGTCGCTGATTTCGGCCGCGCCGTGGCGCTCGGCCAGCGCGCGGAACGCCGCGCCGGCCTCGATCGCCTGCAACTGCTCGGCGTCGCCGACAAGAACGACCTTAGCCCCTGCCCGCTCGGCCTCTGACAGCACGCGCTCCATCTGGCGCGTGCCGATCATGCCGGCCTCGTCGATCACCAGCACGTCACGCGGACCTAGCAGCTCGCGCCCCTGGCCCCACTGATATTCCATGCTGGCGATCGTGCGCGACTGGATGCCGGAGCCGCCTTCCAAGCCCTCGGCCGCGATCCCCGACAGGGCCGCGCCGCGCACCTGATAGCCGGCGCGCTCCCATTCGTCGCGCGCAACGCCCAACATGGTCGATTTGCCGGTGCCGGCGTAGCCGACCACAATTGAAAGATCGCCCTTGCCGGTGATATGTGCCAGCGCGGCCTGCTGTTCTGCCCCGAGTGTCAGGCCCCCACTTCCGGCGGCGGCGTCACGATTCCACGCTGCCGCCGGGAGACCATGCCCCTCCCGTCCAGCAAGCCGATCGCCGGCGCGTTCCAACCGCTGCTCGGTGTCGATCATATCGCGCGAGGTAAAGCGGTCCTCGCCGCGTCCGTCCTTGCCCAGCGCCACCAGCTCGGGGCTGGTCCGCACCGCGCTCATCACCTGGTCGAACTGGTCCTTGCCGTCGCTGTGCCGGAACGCGAACTGCGCCAGGTCGCGCCGCGTGAACGTCGCCTGTTGCCGCGTGATACCGTCGAGCGCGATTTCCGGATTGGCGATGATCTTCTCGCCATTCTCGCGCGCGATCCGCGCATGATCCTCGACCCGCTCCGCCTCAAGGCCCTGTTCGGGCATACGCGATGCCGCTGGCCCGATCTTGTGCTGCGGCTCCAGGTCGATCCCCTGTGCCTCCAAGGTGCGATGATCTATGCGGGCATCAATATCCAGCTCGGCAAGCCGCTCGTTGACATGGTTCGCCCATGCCTCGCGCCACCTCTCCAACAGCTCGGTTCGGTTCCACTCGCGGACCTTCTTCCCGAACCCTTCCCCGTCCACCTCGCGCATCGACAGCATGACATGCGCGTGGGGCTTGGGCATCCCATCCTTGCCCATGTCCCAATGGACATTGAGGTCCGCGACCATGCCGCGTTCGACAAACTGCTTTTCGACAAATTCGCGGGCGAGCGCGACGCCCTGCACCTGATTCATTTCGCGCGGAATCGAGAACTCTACCTCGCGGGCAAGCTGCGCGTCCTTCCTGACCTCCCCCGCCTCGACCTCGTTCCACAAGGTCGTGCGGTCGTTTAAACGCTCCGGCGCACCTTCGGGCAACAGGATTTCCGAATGAACGACGCCGGCCTTGTTCGAGAAATCATGGTCGCGCCCGAGCCGGTCGTCGTGCAGCCGTTCCGCCGCACGATAGGCAGCCGACGCAACGGCGCTCGATCCGTTGGCGCGACTGATGACCTTGGCCGAGAAATGGTAGATCGCCATGACAGCCGCTATACTGCCCTTCTTAGCGCACGTCGGCAACGACGTATAAGCGCGCACTCACCACTCTCTGCCGTTCGCGTGATTGACTTGGCCGCATTTCATGATGGAACCGCTGTCCTGCCAGCGCGATCGTGCTACTGTGCGGCTCCTGTTCGACGGGCGCGAGGGAGAGAGTGATGCGAAAAACGCGCGACTATGACGCCGAATTGCGGGCACTGAGCGACAAGGCCAAGTCTATCAAGGCCAAGAAGATCGAGCAACTTGGGTTACTGGTGACGGCAACCGGGGCCGATGCGCTCGATCTCGACACACTCGCCGGCGCGCTGCTCGCTGCCGTGGAATCGGCCGACGCTGGCGAAAAGGAGGCGTTGCGCTCGCGGGGCGCGGCCTTCTTTCAGGGACGCGGGCGCAAGGCTGGGCGACGCTCTGGCGGCAACGGCGAAAGCGGAAACCAGACTGGCGCAGGCGAGGCACAGGGTTGAAGCCGCCAAGCGCCGCACCGATACGAGAGGATGGGTCGTGCAGCGCCGCGAACGCACCCGCCATCTCATAGAGCTGGGCGGCCTCGTCCAGAAGGCCGGCCTCGTCGAATTGGCCGACGACGATCGCGCAACGCTCTACGGCGCGATGCTCGATCTTGCCGCCCGCGCGCGTGATGATGGCAACGCGCTCGCGCTCTGGAAGCGGCGCGGCAAACGTGCGTTCGACGCGGAAGCGGAAGGACAGGACAGCAAGGAACAGACCGCCCATGACTGACGACACCTCGCGCCTTTCCTGGCAGCTCCTGATGGTCGGCCCCGGCATCGACCACATCACCCCCGATATTCAGGACAAGCTCGCAACCCTGCTCGATCTGCTGCCCGCCACGGCGATCATCAACGTCCAGACCGACGCCGGCTATGTCACCGTCTCACGCGACTGGCCCAGCCATCGCATGGAAACCGTCGATAGCCTGGTGGACGCCATCGCCGCCGCTCAGGGCATCACCGCTATCGACCTGCCCGAAGCGCGCTGACCATGCGCGCCGGCCTCGATCATCTTCCCGCCGCCAAGCGCCGCGAGCTGGAACGGGTCGCCCGCGTCCTGTTCGATGAATTTGAGGATGCCGTCAAAACCAAGCTCTCCGACAAGCGCAAGGGCGGCCGCATCCTCAAGCTGATCCTGTTCGGCTCCTACGCGCGCGGCGATTGGGTCGAGGATCGCGCCAGCGGCTATATCTCCGACTATGATCTGCTCGTCATCGTCAACTCCGAGACCTTCACCGATCTGCAACATGGTGGGCTGTCGCCGACGATCATCTGGTGCGCGAGCTGACCGTCACCCGCCAGCTCGCCACGCCCGTCAATTTCATCGTCCATTCGCTGATGGACGTGAACGACCAGCTCGCGCGCGGCCGTCCCTTCTTCGCCGACATAGCCCGCGATGGGATCGCCCTCTACGAAGCGCCGGGACAGCGCCTCGCCGTGCCGCGCCAGCTCGACGCGCAGGAACGCCACGCCGAAGCCAGGGCGCATTATGACAAGTGGCTCCCCGATGCCGCATACTGCCTGACGCTCGCCGAATATGCGATCCGCGACGGCGAGACCAACCATGCCGCGTTCATGCTCCACCAGGCCGTCGAGCGCGCCTATCATGGCCTGCTGCTCGTCCTGACGCTCTACGCGCCCAAATCGCACCGCATCGGCATCCTGCGCTCGCTTGCCGAAAATCTCGATCCCCGGCTGATCGAAGCCTGGCCGCGCGATACCCGCGCCGCCCGCCGCCATTTTGCGCAGCTCCAGCGCGCCTATGTCGAGGCGCGCTATTCCCATGCCTATGAAATCACCCCCGACGAACTGGCCTGGCTCGTTGACCGCGTGAAGCATCTCCACACGATCGCCGCCGCGATCTGCGCCGAACATCTCGAAAACGACAGCGGGAGGGAATCCTGATGATGGAATGGTTCCGCCAGCTCGGCCGCGCGATCCGCAACCTCGCGCGGCTCGCGCGCGAACAGCCGATATGGGCGATCACGGCCCTCGTCACCAGCCCGGTCGCCCTCATCCGCCACCTGTTCGGCGTCCTGGTCCTGTTCCTCATCACCGGCCTGGTGCTGGGGCTTGGGGTGCCGCTCATTCTTGGCAGGCTGCTCGGCCTGGCCCACGATTCCCATATCTATCAGACCGTCATGATGCTGACGGCGATCGTCGTCATCCTCGTCGCGCTGCGCGCCCTCTTTCAACCGCTGATCCTGCGCTACGGCGGCCCTGCCGGCGATGCCACGCACGGCTCGGCCCGCTTCGCCACCGATCGGGAAACTCGCCCCCTCGCCCAAAATGGCGACGGCCTGCTGATCGGCCGCGACCGCAAGAACGGCAGGCTGCTGCGCTATGCCGGCCCCTCGCATCTGCTGACGATCGCGCCGACGCGCACCGGCAAGGGCGTGGGGACCATCATTCCCAACCTGCTCGACTATCCCGGCCCGGTCGTCTGCATCGACCCCAAGGGCGAGAATGCCCGCATCACCGCCCGCCATCGGGCAAAGTTCGGCCCGGTCCATGTCCTCGATCCGTTCGGGGTGACGGGCCTTCCCGGCGCTGCCTTCAATCCGCTCGATCGCATCGACCCTGCCGGCCTCGATCTCGCCGACGACTGCATGACGCTGGCCGACGCGCTGGTCTATGACGCTCCCGGCGAAGCCGGCGAGGCGCATTGGAACGAGGAAGCCAAGGCGCTGATCGCCGGCATCCTCCTGTGGGTGGCGTGCGACCCGGAATCGCGAGGCCAGGACCGCACGCTGGAAGCGGTGCGCGACTGCCTCACCTTCGCGCCCGATAATTTCCAAAGGATGCTGCGGGAAATGTCGCGCAGCACGCAGGCGCGCGGCCTGATCGCCCGCGCCGCGAACCGCCACCTGGGCAAGTCCGATCGCGAGGCCGCCGGCGTGCTGTCGGCCGCGCAGCGCCATACCCATTTCCTCGATTCGCCGCGCATGTCGGCCGTGCTGGGGCGCTCGGATTTCACCTTCGCCGATGTGAAGGCGCACGCCACCACCGTCTATCTGGTGTTGCCGCCCGATCGGCTCGCCACCTATGCCCGCTGGCTGCGCCTGATGCTCGCGCAAGGGCTGACCGATCTGGCGCGCGCGCCGTCCTCCCCTGCCCGCTCCGTCCTGTTCCTGCTCGATGAGTTCGCCGCCCTCGGCCGCCTCGAACCCGTCGAGCGCGCGATGGGCCTGATGGCCGGCTATGGCATCCAGCTCTGGCCGATCCTGCAAGATGTTCACCAGCTCCGCGCGCTCTACGAGCGCCGCGCCGGCACCTTCCTGTCCAACGCCGGCGTGCTGCAAGTGTTCGGCGTCAACGATCACGACAGCGCCAGGCTCGTCTCCGATCTGCTCGGCCAGGAGACAGTCGTGTTCGAGACGATGAGCCGCGCGATCGACGCGGAGGAAACCGGCATATCGTTCGGATCGCAGCATGTAGCGCGGCCGTTGCTGACGCCGGATGAAGTCCGCACGCTGCGCGAGGATTTGCAGCTCCTGTTCCTTGCGGGGCAACGGCCGATCGTCGCCGCCAAGCTGCGCTACTACGCCGATCGCGAGTTCGCCGGGAAGTTCGACAAGGCGTGAACGGACACTATCGACGAAGTGAAAAAGGCCGTTTGCTGTATAGTGTCAGAACTGCCGCCAAGGGCGGAAGGATAGAATATGGACCAACGCGTCATTGATCTTTGGGACCGGCTCATGGCCTATGGAGAGAGCGGTTCCGCACCTCTTCCGGCGATCCGCGACGAAGTGTTGGAGCTGCACGAAGCGATCACCGATGAGGAAAGCCGGCTCGGCCTCATGCGGATATTCAATCTCGTCTGCGATCTTGTGGCGGTGCATCTCCAAGAGACGAACGGCGATCTTGAAGCCTTCGCCCAGCACCGGCAGGGCCAGATATGGATGTTCCTGCGCGCGGAATGTCTTGTCGATGGCGCGTTGGACCGGAGCCGGCTGCGATATGTGACATGGCGCGAAGTCCAGGCCGGCCGCATGACCGAGGATGATCCGCTGCGCCGCTACGCATTGGGCGATGACTCCGCCTTTGATGAGCTGATGGCCGCGCCGACGCCACCGAAGCGGACGCGCCACTAGGCGCGAATGTATAGGCGTATACAAATATACATGTTCGCCGTCTGTTCGCCCTTGGCGTTGTTTAGCGGACTTTCCGCGCCCTGCCCTGCCGGCTCTTGGCGTAGGATTCCGCCCTCTCCCGCAGCAATGTTCGGGGCCAAATCCGTGAAATCGTTGCCTGGCGCACAAACCTTGAGGCTCGCCGTTTCGATCCCCGACCTCGCGAGGATCTAGCTTTCCAGAAATCGGCCGCATGGGAAGCCCGTAGAGCGCCATTGCCGCTTGGACCCTCCCCGGCCTGCCAAACGTCCAGAATGAAGCCCAGCGGCCCGGAAATCGCCCCTGCTGCGACGTTTCCGCCTCCCCTGCCCTCTCGGCTCGATCACCGCCCTATCCGCCTGGCTTTCCTGGAAAGCCAATTGCGACGGTGCCGCTGGCGCTGTGGTGTCGATAGAAGCGGGGCGTTTAAACGATCCTCAATCTAGCAAAAAGCGTGCCGGCGAAGCCGGCTCATCATGGGGATGCCGGGTGGGAGGATCGCAAAGCGATCCGGGGCGGCCGAAGGCCGCGAGCCGGCGGGGGCGAAGCCCCCAAGAGGCGGCGCTTTTCTTCCCTCTGACCGGTGCCGGTAGCGCGGCGCGAGTGGATCATGCTGCCTCTGTCCCGAAAATCAGGACAAGTTGTTCGATCTGGCGGGACGCTGGTGGGTGAAACCACGATGATCCGGCGTCGAGTGGGCGCTGCGGTTAAAGTTATCCACAGGTCGGCCTAGTGTTAATATATGGGTTAAAGAGTCGTGTTACGGGATTTTGGCGGTTTCATAAGCAACTGAAAATATTAGAATAATCGGGCGTTTTTTTGCCCTCGGCGTCAACGGAACCCCGAATCTGGTGACTCCAGAACCCCGAATCTGCGTCAACGAAACCCCGAATCGCGATCACCCGTCAATGAAACCCCGAACTTTTCCGTTGCGTCAATGAAACCCCGAATCTACGGTGCGCGTCAATGAAACCCCGAATCGAGCCTGACCGTCAACGAAACCCCGAACTCCCGCTTGCCGTCAATGAAACCCCGAACGGCGCGGAGGGACGCCCTCCCCTGCTGCCTGTTCGCTACCCCGATCCCGATCTGTTCATTTGCGATGTTCTCGACGCCATCCCCAAGGATGACATGGCCTCGATGGAGCATCCGATTTTCTCGCTCGCGACCAAGCCCGATCGGCGCGTGTTCCGCTATGAGCATAACGGCAACAAGCTCGAAATCGTCCCCAGCGTCAAAGGGCTGGCGACGATCCACGACAAGGATATTCTGATCTACTGCATCTCCCAGCTCATCGGGAAGATGAACCAGGGGGAGCGACCGAGCCGCACCTTGCACCTCACTGCTCGCGATCTACTGGTGTGGACCAACCGGCAAACCGATGGCGACGGCTATGACCGGCTGCGGAGCGCGTTCGAGCGGCTGTCGGGGACGCGGATCACCACGAATATCAAGGCCGATGGCGAGGAAATCACCGAAGGTTTCGGCCTCATCAATGAATGGCGGATCGTGCGGCAAACCCGCTCCGGCCAAATGTCGGAAATCAAGGTCACGCTATCCGACTGGCTGTTCAAGATGGTTGAGGGGCGCAGCGTCCTGACGCTCCATCGCGACTATTTCCGCCTCCGCAAGCCGCTCGAACGGCGTATCTACGAGCTGGCGCGCAAGCATTGCGGCGCGCAGGAAAAATGGTCGATCTCGGTCGAAACGCTACAGAAAAAGACCGGCGCGAGTAGCCATTTGCGCGTGTTCCGCTCGATGCTGCGCGATCTCGTCGCGCACGATCATCTGCCCGACTATGCCGTGGAAATGAACGGCGATACGGTCACGTTCCGCAATCGCGAGGCTCTGGATACGGTCGAGGCGATCGAGGCGGAACCCGAGCGGCCCTATATCGACCCCGAAGGCTTCCACGACGCCAAGAGCGTTGCGCCTGGCTATGACGTTTACGCGCTCTATGACCAATGGGTGTCATGGTGGATCGACAGCGGGCGGCCGGAACTGAAAAGCCCCCGCGCCGCCTTCATCGGCTTCTGTCGCAACAAGCACAAGACTGCCCCCTTGCGCTAGTATAGGTGTATAGATGTATAGGTGTATAATTGTATACATCTATACTAGCCGGCGATGCGCCCCCTTCCCTTCTTCACAAACAGGTCGTCCAGCGCCTCGCCCAGCAGGCTTTGAACGGTCGTCCCTTCCTCGGCCGCGATAATGCGAAGCTGCGTGCTGACCTCGGGAGGGAAATGCCCGCCAATCAGCTTGGTCCCCTGTCGGCCGCTCGGCGGGGCCTTGCGGGTCACGTCTACCGGCTCGATCGCCGACGCTGGGGCCGGGGCCGCGTCTCCGTCCGCCTTGGCGCGGTTCAGCACCGCTTGCAGACTGTTTCCGCCCTTCGCCATCACGCCACCTCCGCCTGATTGTATAGGCGTATATTTGTATACTCGTATAGTCGGCGGATTTCGTCGGCCGCTGGCCCATGCGGCTCGAACTCCTGCACGGCCCGGCCTGCGGCTTGGGCGCGGAAAAAGGCTTTGCGGTTGCCGATCGTCACCGGGCAAACCGTCGCGCCTAGCTCCGCCACGGCCTGAATCGCATCGCCAGTTTCCTGACCTTGCGGGG
The DNA here is from genome assembly GCF_001650725.1 of Sphingobium sp. TCM1. Lineage (GTDB taxonomy): Bacteria > Pseudomonadota > Alphaproteobacteria > Sphingomonadales > Sphingomonadaceae > Sphingobium. The sequence continues at coordinate 27,690 of NZ_LXVX01000015.1, forward strand.
GCACGAAGGTAAGGACCACGGCAAAGGCGCGGTCGAGCTGGCGCACCACGTCGAGGGTGTGCGTCATGCTCATCGTGTCGAACACGGCCGTCTTAGTCGGGATCAGGATGAAATCAGCGTGACGCGCTGCCTCATAGGCCACGTCGCGCGCGACCGCCGCCCCGTCGATCACGACAAGATCGGTGCCGGCGTCCTCGCAGGCTTTGAGCATAGCGGGCAGGCGCACCGGCTGAATCGACGCCACGGCGGGCGTGTCGAGCTGGCGCACGTCCTTCCAGAACGAGGCCGTCGCCTGCGGGTCCAGGTCGATGATCGCGGCGACCTTGCCCGCCTGCTCGGCCGCGACTGCCAGACAGGTCGCGAGCGTCGTTTTCCCAACGCCGCCTTTCTGTGAGAGAATGGCGAGAACCTTCATGCTACACTCCTACACGTATAATCCTATACTTGTATACACAATAGACCGGGAGGGGAAGCCCTGTCGTTCCCGAAATGACGATAGGGAGGCGCTGAATCTGAAATGACGAAAGCGCGCCGCATCATTCCTCCGGTTCGGCGTCGTCATCGTCCAGCGGCTCATGCTCCATCTGGCCGTGATCCTCGATCGGGCAAAGCGGCGCTCCGGCCTGCTCAAGCCATTTGCGCGCGGTCCTCACGGTATAGCCGCACGTCGCGCACTCGCATTTGAGCATCCGGGTTTTCTGCTTCTTGGGCGCGGTCGACTCCCCGTCCGTGTCGAGACGGGCATGGGGGAGGGGGCCAACGCACTCCAGGATCGGCGCGATGGCCGCAAGGAACGCCTCGCCGGGGGTGGTGGCGCGCATCGGCCCGACCAGCCCCAGCCCAAGGGCGACCCGTTAAACGTCTTCCCATGCCCTGCCGGGATGCCGACAGCGGCATGGACCAGCTCATGCGCGAGGATGGCTGCGATCTGCGCCGGCATCGCGTCGGGCGCGTGCGCCAGGTCCGGGCGGATGAAGATTTCAAAATGCCCGTCCGCGCTCAACCGATTATCCCAGCACTCGCCAATCGCCTTGGCCTTCGCGCCTCTGCTGGTGAAGCCGATCGCCACGCGCACGCGGTCGGGCAGGGGGGCGTCCAGCACCTCGAACAGCGGGGCCATGCCCGCCGCCACCGCATTGAGCCAGCTTTCGCGGGTTTCGTGGGTCATCGTCCTTACTCCCTTCAAATCGCCTGTTCGGCGATGGCCATGCCATCGGCCGGAACACGGACGCCCAAGAACGCCGGCGAGAGAGGGGGGCAGCGGGATTCGATGGGGGTGGTGCGGCCGCAGCGCAGCGAGGCACGGCCCCGTCTAATCCCGTTGCGGGGGAGAGGCGGCCGGGACCGCCTTTCCCCCTTCAAACAGGATCGACGCCGGCGCACGCCGGCACCATGAAGCGAGACCCGCTTGCGATCTCGCCCCCGCCATGTGGGTCGTCACCTTGGGCCAAGACCGCTTGCGGGCTTGGGGAACGAAGCGAGTAGGGCCACGGTGCCGCGCCAGCGGCAGGCGCCGCCCCCTAGCCTGGATTGAAATTGTTGCTCAACTGAGCTACATTATCGGCTTGACTAAGGAGGTTCCAATGGCCGCTACCGCTTTCGTGCGCGCGCGCATCGACGAAACATTGAAGGATGAAGCCGCCGCCGTGCTGGCCGAGCTGGGGCTGACCGTCTCGGATGTGGTCCGCATGACCCTCACGCGGGTCGCCAAGGATCATGCGTTGCCGTTCGAGCTGAAGGTGCCGAACGCCGAGACGCGCGCCGCGATCGAGGCGTCCCGCGCGACGATGAAGGCTCGCCGCGCCCGTTTCACCGATGCCCAGGAAATGTTCGATGCCCTCGACCAAGAAGCCCGCCAGCAGTAAGCGGGCGGCGTTCCCAAGAGAGGCGTCCTACGAAAAAAGGTTCGTCAAGGATTGGGAGCGGCTGTCGCGCAGCGGGCGCTACAACATGAAACAGCTCAAGGAGGCGATGATGATGCTCATCGCCAACGACGCGCCGTTAGGCCCGGAATGGCTGGATCATCCGCTGAAAGGCGATTGGAGCGATCATCGCGAGTGCCATATCGGCGGCGATTTCCTGCTGATCTATACGATTGAGGGGAATCTGGTGAACTTCGTGCGCGCCGGCACTCATGCGGAACTGTTTGAATAGCCATGCGCGTAATCTTCATTCGCCACGGCGAATCTACCGGCAACGCCGGCGTGCCCTGCCACGATCTCGGCGCGATCGAGCTGACGGAGCTGGGCCAGGAACAGGCACGCGAAGTCGCGGCGAGCTGGATAGAAGCGCCCGCGCTCATCGTCACGTCGCCCTATACCCGCACGCAGCAGACGGCTGCGCCAACGATCGCGCGCTTTCCCGGCGTGCCGGTGGAAGTGTGGCCGATAGAGGAGTTCACCTATCTGCAACCGGCGCGCTGGAACGGCACGCGCAGCGCGGAGCGGATGCCGCACCTCGAACGCTATTGGAGCGCGGCCGATCCTGATTATTGCGACGGGGAAGGGGCGGAGAGCTTCGCCACCCTGCTCCGGCGCTGCGAGGCCGCGCTGGCGCGGCTCGCCGCCATGCCGCCCGCCTCGCTGGTCTATGTGTTCGGGCATGGGCAGTTCATCCAGGCCGCGCGCGCGATCGTGGCCGACGCTCATCTTGACGATCAGGCAAAGATGCGCGCCTTCTGGCGCAAGGGCGAGCCGCCAGCGATCAGCAACGCGCAGCGGGTAGGATTCCGCTGGCATGGCAGGCGCTGGGAATGTGCGCCGGCGATCGCCGCCTAAATCAACGCCAGAGAGGGCGGGGGGCGTCGCTCATCACCCCTGTAGCCGCGAAATCGTCGCTTGGCTGACGTTGAACAGCGCCGCGACCGATCGCTGGGTGTCGCCTGCGTCGAGCTTGCGCCGCGCCTCGGCCTGCTGGTGCGGGGTGAGGGCGCTCTTGCGGCCGAACTTGACCCCGCGCGCCTTGGCCTGGGCGCGGCCAGCGCTGGTGCGCTCGGCGATCCGCTGGCGCTCGTAGCTGGCCGCGACGCCTAGAACGGCAATCACAACTTCGGCGAGCTGCGAGGTCGTGTCCACCATCGGTTCGGCGATCGAGCGGAAGCCGGCCCCGGCCTCCTTTACCGCATGGAGGATGTTCAAGAGGTCGCGCGTGTTGCGGGCGAGGCGATCGGTCGCCGTCACCATCAGCACGTCGCCGGGATCGAGCGCGCCGATCGCGCGCTTGAGCTGGGGCCGCTCGGCCGACGCGCCGCTGATCTTCTCGCGGTAGATCTTCGCGCAGCCCGCCGCCTCAAGCTGGGCGAGCTGCTGGGCCAAATCTTGGCCGTTGGTGGAGACGCGCGCATAGCCGTAAATCATGGCGCGATTCTGCATCAGATTTTTGCATCAGGGAAGGGCACGGAAAAGCGCGGCTTTTGGTTTGATGCGAAACTTTTGACTTCGCACCAGAGCTTTTCCTGTGTGCCCTTTGGCGGGATAACCGAACACACCAGCATTGCTGTCGCTCGCTTAGTTCACGCAGACAGGCACCCTAATCGTATTCATTGGGCCTCCACCTGCGCTCGCTATATGACGAGTTTGCCAGACGGTACGGGTACACTTGCCCTTTTTACGGTTTTTGCTCGTCGGTTGTTCTCGAGGCGGGGGCGCTGAATTGGCTTGGCTATTCGCCGGTTCGCGTGGGGGACAGATACCTTGCCTTTCCATGATTTCGCGATGGCGCCTTCCCTGCTCACCGGCCCAGGCATCGGCCTTGGTTTTCCCTTCAGCCAGAAACCGCCGCTTGTATTCCGCCGTGAGGCGCGCCTTGTCTGCTGCGGGAATAGACGAGGAGGAGCAGCGAGGGATTTCTTCAGCGGATACAGGCAGCGACCAAAGCAAGACTGCCATAGTAGTGGCAGCAATAAAAATACGTAACATGGCAATCTCCCGATCATCTCATGAATTCTCAAACAGACTCTTACGCCGTTGGCCTTCCGATGATGCATAAATCACTTTTGCATCAGGGTAAGGGGACGTCCAACGCCGGGCCCGCTACCTTACGATAGATTCTGCCCGGTTCCGGATTAGCGGACGATAGCGACCCCAAGCCGCAGTCGTGTCGCCTTGCGGTCATAATCGAGCAGATTTTCGCCATAGCCAGCAAAGGCTTGGCCGAAGACATAGACGTTGAGGTTGGTGTCAACGATCTTGTCCAGCGGATAGGAAAGCTCAGCGTCTATTGCGCCCTTGCCCGACGAGAAATTAATGCGGCTGTTGGTAGTCAGTCGCAGCCCGTCGTCACGGCCAAACTCCGCGAACAAGGACGTGTGGCCGCGATAGCGTTTCACATCCGGATTGTCTTCAAGGTCACCGACATAGAAGGAGTAGCGCGGGCCCAGCGACAGCTTGTAGTCTCCGATCGGTATCGTCGCCACAGGCTGGACATAGAGGGTGTTGAGGCTGCGCGACGCCAACCCATCGCGGCCGTTGGACTCATGGCGCAGCCCCGCCTGTCCGCCGAACGCCAATGTGCCCTTCGATACGGCCGGTAGCAGGTAGAAAAGTTCGGGCATGAAATCGATGTTACGGAAGGGCGAAGAATCCCCGCCCAGATCCCAGAACAGGCGCTGGGTATAGGGCCCAGTCGGCCCGAAGCTGCGATTTTGGCCATGTTGAAGAACAAAGATTGAACATGGCGATCTACCAGGCTCGCTCTTGTCCTCCAATCTCGTAAACATCGGTCTCGATCGAGCACCTGTAGCTCTCTGCGATGTTGAACATCTCTGTCTGGAGAGATGCGATCTCATCATCGAGGCTGACGCCATCGGCACCCTGATCATAGGCGACGGTCAGCGTGTAATCGCAGTTCCCGGTCTTTTGCATCTGGTAATCCCGCTCCAGCATCGCCTCAATGCGCTCGCGAGCGGGCTTTCTGCCACGACCATGCTTGTTGAAGTTCTCGATGGTCAGATGCAGGGCGATGGTGACAGAAGGCGGCTTTTCCGGCAGCCCGATCCTTGAAGGAATGACGTCAAGCGCCCGATAGACGGTCATTCTTGAGATCTTGAGGTCGCGCGCGACGCTGGCCTTGCTCGCGCCGGCGGTGATCCGGCGTCGGATTTCATCGTCATCGATGTTTTTCTTCCGGCCTTTGTAGACGCCTTCGGCGCGCGCCGCCTCGATCCCGGCGCGCTGCCGGTCCTTGATGAACGTCAGTTCCATGTCCGCGACCATGCCCAGAATGGTGATCACCATCCGCCCCATGCTTCCGGCCGTCGTCACCTCCGGCTCAAGCACCCGCAATGAGGCTCCCTTCTGGTCGAGTTCATGAACCAGATTGAGAACATCGCGTGTGGAGCGACCGAGCCGATCGAGACGCAGGACGACGAGTTCGTCATCGGCGCGCAGGAACTGCATGATCGTCTCAAGCTCCGTGCGTCCAGTGCGCGATGCGCCCGAGCCTGTTTCGGAGCGGAGGATTTCACAGCCCGCTGCCTTCAACCGGGCAACCTGGATGTCGAGATCCTGGTCGATGGTGCTGACGCGGGCGTAGCCGACGCGGGTCATGGGCAAATCCGTCACATTAGGGTGGCTTTGCCCTCGTACAGTAACATTGGTGACGGAACCACCCTTTTGTGACATGTCGTATATGTCACTTCCGATCGTCACGTTCGGGTGCACCCAAATGGTGCGAGCGGAAAGGCCCCGGTCAGGCAGCAAGCCGCCCAAAATCGATCCGGCTATTCAGATCGAGGTCGAAGCGGCCATAAGGATTGACGTGGCTGTAAATCAGCGGTGTGAGGCCGCGATAATCATCCGGCGTCATCCGGCCCGTCCATTTCGGTTCCACCAGCACGCTCTGAAGCATTCGGGTGTTCACATAGACAAGCGACGCTTGCAGCAAATGTAGCGCCAGGACCGAGAGCTGCTGCTCATCGATGCGGTTAGTGGCGATCTCGCCGCCCTTGCCGAAGAAAACGAACCCATTGGCACTGTTCCAGTTTTCAACGACATTCAGGCCTTCATGAATTTCGCGGCGGAAGGACTCCTCGCGCAGATACCGGCACAGGAAGATCGTCTTGACCGCGCGGCCCAGCTCACTCAACGCCTTGTAGGTCGGGTGCATCACCTCGGAGCGGCTAAACCGGCGCAGGATCGCCTCCGGGTCGGCGGTTTTTGTCTGCATCGCGGCTGCATATTTGACCATCTCGTCATATTGCTGCTCGATCTCATCCCAGTTGATCGGACTGGAGAGGATCGGCTGCAAGTGGGGAAGCCGCGTTCGCATGCCGACATCGGGAAGAGCCAGCTTCTGGCGAGCGATCGCTTTCAGGCGGGGTGCAAGCTCAAATCCGAGAAGCCGGCAAAATGCAAAGCCAACCGCGCTTTGGCCATGACTATCAACATATTGTCGCTGGATTTCCATGTCGGTGCAATGGCGCAGCACGCCCTCGATCATGGAGGCGACCTCGGAGGAAGAGCAGCGCTTGAGCTGGGAATAGACGCATGTCGCGCGTCGTTCGACATGCCAGTAGATCATGACGCCCCGTCCACCATAACGCGCATGCCATTCCGTCATCAGGTTGCGATCCCAGGCTCCGAACTTTGTGGAATCTGACGCACAGGCCGTGCCGGCGTCCCCCCAGACTGCAGCATTGCGGATTGCCAGGGTCGCATTCGCAACCCTGGCACACGCCTCCTTGAGCGCCGCGGCATGAACGAAGCGGCGATGGACATGCAGCAGCTCTTCATAGCTGACATCGGGGGTGGCGCCGGCGATCCGCTTGAGCCCGGCATTCGTTCCCAGGCCGTAGAGGCATAGCAGGAGACGTTGATCCAGCGCGGTTTTCGGCAGTGCAACACGCGAGGCCGATGTTTCGAACGCTTCGAGAAGTCCCGTATCAAGGGCAGCCTCCTTCAGTACGTCGAGCAGCCCGGTCATCGGCCAGCGTTGGCCGATCTTGGTCTTGATCGAGGCGAGACCCCTGGGTTCGGGCAAGGGTTTGAACGGGGTGAGAGATATACGGTTCTCGCCGCGCCACAGCAGCCGAACCTTGTCGTTCCGGGGAATATTGGCATTGAGGAGCAACAGTTCCTGAGCAAGCTCTTCCCGGATGGCGCTTGAAAATGCACGCGCATCCGCCGTCAGGTTCAATCCTGTGTAATATGCTTCTCGCCGCGCATCGAAGTCCTTGGGAAGATCGTCATCGGGATTGCGGTATCGGTCCGCCCCGACAACCCAGATTTCCTTAGAACGGATGCGATCGCGCAGTTGCGCGAGGACACAAAGCTCATAACTGATCCGGTTTACGCGCCCCTCTTCATCAATGACGGAACTGCGCCATCTCGCCGGAATGACCTCGTCGACCGGCACTGCGTGCGGCGGCACGTAGCGGCATCCATCATCCACTTTGCTTCTGATCCAGTCCAGGGCCGCCAGCACCGGACGCCACACGGCGTTGTTCGACCGGAACTCCAGTGCCGAAAGCAGGCTTGGCAGCATACGGCGATAATGATTGGCCCATGACCTCCGCATCACCTTGTAGATCCGCCGATCCAAGGCGCCCTTTGCCTGGCTTTCCTTGATGATCGCCGCCAGTTTGTCCTTGCCGGCGATTGGGAAAATGACATCGCAGATGCGCCCGGATGGATCGTCGATCGAAGCGCTGGCAATCTCGACCAGGAGTCGCTCCTTGCCATAGACCCGCTCGATGTCTTTCGCGATATCGCCCACCACCTTGCGTTTCGAGCGCGATCCGATCTTATGGACCGTCTCGATCAGCAGGTCGACCATCGCATCCGTAAGCTGAGCTTCCCGCGCCATCAGATAAACGGCATAGAGCCCGAGCTGGCGCGCCGGTACATGCCGGCGCATCTCCGAGGCTTTCTCGCCGGCAACCCGGCGAACGATCTGATCGACCCATGCCTTGCCCGTGACCGATAGGAAATCTCGGGGAAGAGCAAGCCGTTGGATAAAGGCGAGTTTGGCGGTCACGCCAAGAATGTTTTCGAGCGTCGCCTGACCTGCATCCCCCTTCATCGTGTTGAAGCCGGTCGGGCCATCGGGATCGGCGAGCGAGGCTTCCAGCAAGGCGACCGCATCCGGCGCAAGCCGATCGCGGACTCGGGCCAACAGGGCCTCCAGATAGAGGTGTCGTTGCGAACGGACGAGGCGTTCCAGCTCCTTGCGCGACGGCCCATAGATACGGCGGTCGCGGCACCACAGGAAAACATGCTCGAGCATGGCATTGATCGGCTGCCCGCCCGCACAAAGATCGTCGGAAATCCACCTCGACAACGCCCTGCGATCCGTCTGCGTCATACGGCGGAACCCGAGATGCCGCAAAATCTCCGCGCAATGCCGGCGGGCGGTGCGCCCGGAAAAATCATAGTGGTTCACGGATTTGGCATCGAGACCAAGTTGCTCCGCCAGATACAAGACACCGTCGGAGGGTATCGACGCATGATCCGGCACAAAGAAGCCATGCCCGGCGAAAAATCTAAGCTGAACCGCCAATCCCAGTCGTGCCGTCTCCGCTTTGCCGGTCACGAACGCGATGTCCGAAAAACTCAGGCTCCAGGAGCCGATCAGATCCCCACTCGAAACGCCAAGGCTCATAACGCCGCTCCCTTATCGGAGCGGAACGTCGTTCCTCGCATGGGCGATCGTCAACAACAACCAGCCCGTTCCCGACGTGTTCTCCAAGATGACCAAAATCGCAGCTTCGGGCCGACTGGGCCGTGTTGTAGTGACGCCGCCACGCCTCGATCAGCACCCTGGCTTCAGCGAGGGTGTAGAAAATCTCGCCGTTCAGCAGCTCATCCCGCAGCGAGCCGTTGAAGCTCTCGTTGTAGCCGTTCTCCCATGGCGAGCCCGGGGCGATGTAGAGCGTCTTCACGCCGATCTGCCTGAGCCAGGTCTGGACGGCGGCGGCGATGAACTCACTGCCATAGCACATTGGGACTGTCTCTTATACACATCT
>NZ_LXVX01000016.1 GCF_001650725.1 Sphingobium sp. TCM1
CGCAAGGCCATCTTCAACAAACCAGCATCATATTATCTGAAAAGGGGGTCCCTCTTCGACGCCGATCGGGGGTCCCTTTTGAACGCCGTTTGACACCCAGAAGAAATCCACCATCAATTATCACCATTGCCGACTCCTTTCCCGCTCGATATGTTCGCTATTTGTTCTCAAATAGGAAAGAGGGATTCTGCGATGTGTGTACTGATCACCCCGATTCCGGAAAGCGTTCGCTTGCGTGTCACCGGCGACGTCGAAACGGTGCTCACAGTGCCCTATGATACTGACGATCGTTTCCTGGTCGGCCTCAGCGACGGCACCTTGTTGGTGGGCCATTACGGTAAGAACATGCGTTGCCGGTGGGAGGTCGCTCGCGATGGTGCGGGAATCGTTCATTTCGAGGGTGAAGCTGCCTGTGTCGAATGGCGCGTCGAATGGCTGACGATCGGGACCTTCGACGCTCGCGTTATCGAACCCGGAAACCCGCCTGCCTTACCGCTTTTTCCGGACCTTGATCGCTGGGCGGCTTGAAATCGAACGCGCTCAGGATTCCGGAGCGCCCGGCGTGAACCGCATCAACCGTCGATCTTCAGCCGAACCCATACAAAAATTCATCGATGCCGTTCGCAGGCCGTGACGGGTATGAACGAGGGTTCGCCATATCCGGCATAGACATCGCTATGCAGCCAGACGCGTTCGGCATCGCTCTCTTCGTGGCCAATGCTCTTCCACCAGAAACGCATGGCCGCGTCCCAGCGATATCCTCGCGCCTTGAGGCGGTCCTTAGCGTCGAAAGGCGCATCAACGGCATTTACGCGGAAGGTCGGCTGTTCGGAACAGGCGACGAGCTTTGCTAGAATCGTCCCGCCATCCGGCAATCCGTGCGAGAGGAGGTACAGGAGCGCGAGTATATCGTTTTCGGCCCTGTGCCCCTCATAGAACCAGCCGCATTGCGAAACGAGATGCGCCAGAGCTCGGCCCTCGAAACCAAGTTCTAGCCAGTCCAGTTCGGCCATGGAACAGGCCCAAGGCTTTCCGGCGATGGCCGGAAGCCGACGATCGACAAACGGCCTGTCGAAGGCAGCATTGTGGGCGACGATGATGTCGGCGGAGGCAAGGATGTCCACAGCCGCAACTTCGTCGATGAACTGGCCCGCAAGATCGTCGTCTGTGAGGCCGGTTAACTTGGTGATTTTGGGATCAAGTGGAATAGCCGGATCTTCTCGCCAGACCCGAGGCACCCCGACCTGAATGATCCGCCCCCGGACATCAAACCGGAAACGCTGAACGGCCAGTTCGATGATGCGATCAGCATCTCGATCGAGCCCGGTCGTCTCCACGTCGATGGCTACCCCTACCCGGCTGGGGGCATATGGGTCTGCCTCGTGGAACGCAGTGACAGGTACGAGGCGCCGCTGCACGCGAAAGTCGGGATGCGCGCTCAGAATTTCCGCCGCCTGCGAATGGCGATCATTGATGACGTTCATGCGCCTCGACAACCCTCGACACGGTGCCCCTCACCACGTCATTCACGAGATCGCCCTGCCTTCCATCCCAGTGATGATCCACCGGCGCTGACGGGTGCCCCGCCAGGTGCAGGACGTCCCGCAATTCCAGCAAATTCTGCTTGCCCACCCTTTTATTCCTGCAACTTGCGCAACAGCTCTGCGCGGGTCGAAACCACCTCGACCAGACGTACAAGCGTTTCGCCGCCAAAGCCTTCCTCCTCGATCTGCCGGCTAACATCCGGGCAGTGGCTGATGACGGCCTGAGACAAGGCAAGGACGCGTCGCCGGACATAAGGCGCAGATAAACCCATATCCTGCGCAAACTTGCTCCAGATGCGAGCATCGAGATCTTCGATCGCCGACATTTTGACGATCTTCATGGCGAGCTTCGAGTTCACCTCGCGATAAAGGATCGTCGCCATGAGGTCGTAAAGGGGTGTCAGCGTCGGCCCGCTTTCCAGATAGAGCAGACTGAAATTTTTACCATGCGCGTCTGCATTGCCAATGAGCGCATTGAAGATCGCTGCATCGAGGAGACGCAACACATCGACGGCTGGACGCGCGCAGATCCGACGGACCAGATCGAAGGATGATTTGAAATTGGGTCCCCCTTCGGACGCATATTTGCGTTCAGGTGTAATGCCGAGTGCCTGACAAAAATCTTCCTGATGCAGTCGACGCACACTGCCGTCAGCTGCGACAGCGCGATCATAGCGATCGACCAGCAAATAGGCCTTGTCTCCAGTTCGCCGCGGCGCGACAGGCGCAACCGAAAGACCGACCGCCGCAGCAAGGCGCAGGCAGAAGGCTTCATTCTCTGTCGTGCCCGCAAAGCGCTCGATCGGTGGCTTGAGGATGTGGGTGGTTGGCTGTCCCGGCGCCGGCAGGGCGACTTGGCCATCGATGAGAACAACAGGCAATTTGAGCTGTGCGCCTGCCAGTGACAGACGCAATCCATCGTTGCCGGCAAGAAGTGGTCGCCGGGGCAGCTCTTCGAGCAATGCCGCAAGCGCAGCATCGTCGAGTTGGCGCGGCATGAAGGCGATCGGCGTTGCTGGTGGCTCGCTCCCCTCAGGCCACAGAACCAGAGCCCCAGCGACGTCCCCACCCATCGCATCGAGCAGAGCAAAGTCATTGCCCTTTGAAACGCCGAGCGCCCGCGCCGCGCCGTCGCGCTGAGCCTCTTCTGGCAACAACCCCGCAAAAAAGGGGCGAGCCTCGCGACGTCCAAAGGATTCCTGTCGCTTGGGCAGTGATGCCGAGATTGCTGGCTTAGTCGGGTCTTCGAGCCAGACAGATGCATAGCTGAAGTTCAAGTCGCCATGATCATCCAGCCCCAGTCTGCCGACCAGTGCATGGTCCCAAAAGACATTGAGCGCAGCGGTCACGACCGCAGCACCGCGCGACTGTCTACACGTAAATGGCAACCCAGTGCTTCAAGGACCTGGATCGTTTTTCCGAGCTGTATCGTAGCCTTGCCGGCCTCAAGATCGACAATGAATCGCAAGCCAACACCCGCTGCACCTGCCAGTTGATCCTGGCGTAGGCCCATGGTGCGGCGTGCATCACGTACGGCATTCCCTATTTGCTGAACATCCATCTTCGCCACCTTTCCCGATCGGGAATATCAGGCACAAAAGCTGGCTTGGCAAGGCCATATTTCCCGTACGGTAAATTTCCTGTTCTCAACGTGGAAAAGTCATAAAATATTCCCGATCGGGGCATTTGTAGGCTTCCGGCATCAAACTTCCTATAAATTTACCGATCGGGACATTTCCGTTTGATCGACCGCCGCTCCCCTATGAGGAAGAGGGCACCTTTAACGGGGTGAGCAGCAAGTCGTGCCCCATAACCGAGCACATTGTCCGTCAAAGCGTGGCGGGAGGTCAGGTGCCGAACATCGGGCGTATGATCTCTGCGCCATCACGCAGCTTGCAAAGATAATCCGACCACCATTGCGCCATACGGACACGCTCGTCCCAGTGGGCGCCGCGATGATAGGCGGCCCGGACGCTGTCGCGTTCTCGATGCGCTAGTGAGCGTTCGATCGCATCAGGATGCCAGAGGCCACTTTCGTTGAGCAGCGTACTGGCGATCGACCTGAAGCCATGCGAGGTCATTTCCTCATTCGTGAAGCCCAAGCGCCGAAGGGCTATATTGAGCGTGTTCTCGCAAATCGGTTTGAGAAACGTCTTGTTTGCCGGAAACAGGAATGTGCCCGGATTATCCAGTGCCTTGAGTTCCTTCAGCAGAGTGATCGCCTGCGTGGACAGCGGGACGGCGTGAGGCACGCGCATCTTCGTTCTCTCGCCCGGCACGCGCCACACCTTGGCTTCGAAATCAATCTCGGGCCATTCCCCCTTCCGCAATTCGCCCGGCCGCAAATAGACGTGCGGAGCAAGCTGAAGAGCGATCCGGGTTTCGATCTTGCCGCCATAGCCGTCGATCGCGCGGAGTAGTTCGCCGACCTTCACCGGATCGAGCAATGCCGCATGATGCTTGACCTTCGGCGTGGTGAGTGCGCCTCGCAGGATGTCGGCCGGATTGTGCTGGGCGCGCAGCGTGGCAACCGCATAGCGGAAAATGCGCCCGGAAAATGAACGGAGACGGATAGCCGATTCATGATGACCTTTCCGTTCCAGGCGCTTGAGCGACTGGAGAAGCTCATGGGCGGTAATGTCGGCTATCGGCCGATGTCCGATAGAGGGATCGAGCAGATCGCGAAACCATCGCGCCTTCTTGAGAGTGGCAGGGGCCTTCGCCTCCCGCTCCATCTTTTCGATGAACTCGTCCGCCACGACCCGGAATGTGGTACGGGCCGCCAGTTCAGCCTCCACCTTCGCCTGCAAACGGACGGCCAAGGGGTCCTGCCCTCCGCTCAGTTGCTCGCGCGCTTCATCCCGCTTCTTGCGCGCCTCTTTCAGGCTCACATCGGGATAGCGGCCAAGCGCCATCTTCTTCTCTATGCCGTGAAACCGGAACTTCACCCGCCACAAATAGGAGCCTGATGGCGAGACAAGCAGGTACAGGCCCTTCTCGTCAGCGACCTTGTAGGGCTTCTCCCTGGGTTTGAGGGCATTGATCTGAACCGTTGTAAGCATCTGGGGGCCTCGACTCAAAAATGTCAAAAAGGCCCCCAATTCGAGGCCCCCAAATCACCCGGATAGGGGTGGATAGGAGCAGACGACACCGGAAAGCCGATGCCCAATTATACCAGTTTTTCAGGGGTTTTTCGAGGTTTCAGGCCCCTCGAAAAGGGCAGATCTGGTGCCGCTTACGTGACTCGAACACGTGACCCCATCATTACGAATGATGTGCTCTACCAACTGAGCTAAAGCGGCGTCGGGGCGGGCTGATAACAGCGGTTGGGGCGACGCACAAGCCGGCAAATTGCATCGGTCGCATCCTTTTATGGCGCCGCCGCATTTACCCCCCCTTTACCATCCCGTGCCAATGTCGAGTCCTGAGGAACGATTTTGACCTGTGTTAGGGACCGACCGGATGGACACTCTGCGGGGGCGCGACGTCGCCAACGACCAGGATGATTTCGATCATGCCGATGATGCGGCGATCGAGACACCGCCGGCCGTCGGTTCGGACGAACGGCGGATGCAGGTGCGCGCCTATAATTATTGGGCGTCGCTGCTGGGTGATCGCGCGCTGCCCTCGATCGAGGATCTCTCGCCCGAGCAACTGGAGGATTTCGGTCCCTACAGCGTCCTGCTCGACTTCAGCACGGGGATGGAAAATCCCGCGGTCGCCTATCTCGGCTCGGCATTGCGCCAGGAATGCGAGATCGAGGGTGCGATCGGCTTCATCAACGACGTGCCGGCGCGTTCGCTGCTGTCGCGACTGACCGACCATTATCTGCAGATCATCGCCAATGCCGCGCCGATCGGGTTCGAAGCCGAATTCATCAACCAGCGCGGCGCGGAAATCCTCTATCGCGGCATATTGATGCCCTTTTCGTCCGATGGCGACACGATCGACTTCGTGTTCGGCGTCATCAACTGGAAGGAAGTAGCGACCGACGACGTGCTCCAGTCGCTGGAGCAGGAAGTCGGCGAAGCGCTGCGCACCGCGCCCGCGCCCGTCCCCGTGACGCCGGTCTGGGCCGACGGCCCGGCCAGCGCGCCCGCTTCGACCTTCGATGCGGACGAGGAGGATGACGACACGCTGGACCTGGCCGGCATGGAGTGTCCGGGCGACGACGCCTCGCTGGCCGACTGGCTGGCGCTGGCGCGCGACGGCGCCGCGCGGGTTCGGATCAGCGAGGCGCGCAGCCATGCCGCCCTCTACCGCGCCGTCAGCCTGGCCTATGATTTCTCGCTGGTCGCGCGCGCCCGGCCCGACGATTATGCCGAACTGCTGGCCGACTATGGCATCAAGGCGCAGGCCCGCAGCCCGATGACCGCCGTCATCAAGCTGGTCTTCGGCGCGACCTATGACAAGACGCGCATCACCGAATATGCCACCGCGCTCGAACATGCGTTCGCAAATGGCCTGGGCGTCGGAAAATTCGCCGAATATCTTGCCACCTATGTCGGCGGGTTGAAGGCTGTGGTCCGCGACGAGCGCGCGCTGCGCCGCTCCGCCCAGCCTGCACGTCCCGACAAGCGCCAACTGGCCCGGACGGCAATGAAGGCGGCCGCCCCGCTCGATCCGTTGGCGATCACGACCGATGCGGACGGGTTCGCGGTGGTGGTGGCCCGCCGCGAAGTCGACGGCTCCCTGTCGCTGGTCGGCGCCCTGCCCGAAGATTCAGACCTTGGCCAGCGCGTAATCGCCGCCGCCGCCCATTGACGATCGCCCCGGCATCTCTGGCCGTCGCGCCGCCGTCATTCGCCGCGAAATGCTTTCCCGCCGTCCGGATCGGCGCTCGACAGGCCCGCGCTCCGGATTCATAGTCGCGACCATCCACACAGCCCCGCCGCGAGGCGCAGGGCCGTTTGTGCGCTGCATCATATTATTTCACGCGCTGGAAATTTTGTTTCACTCTCGACTTGAGCCGTCCGCCACTCGGGCGCATATAGGCGCTCCAATACCGGGGAGTCGCATGGCGGCCATCCAGCGTCTCCTCCGTTTCGACAGGCAAGCGGGGCCCACCCGCGCTGAGAGGTGAGCGAATGACGGCGCTGGCAGATACGAAGATCAAGGAAGTCGACACATTCATCCGCGAGGCGCTGGAAGAAGCGCTGGCGCGCAGCGCCCTGCCCGGCGAACGGGAAGGGTTCGACAGCGCGGCCGTCGCCGCGGCGGCGGCGTTCCTGGGCCGCACGGCCAATGGCCGCAAGCCCGGTGTGCCGGCGATTGCCGTCGAAACGCTGGGCGAAGGCGCGACCGGCCGCTTCATGCGTATCGCCCTCGTCAATGACGACATGCCCTTCCTGGTGGATTCGATCGCCAACACGCTGGCGGCCGCCGACATCACCATCCACCGCCTGCTGCATCCGGTGCTTTCCGTCGCGCGAGACGGCGCGGGCGCATTGTCGGCGATCCTGGATGACGACGCGCCGGGCGCGCGCCGGGAATCGATGATCTATATCGAGGCCGACCGGGCCGACGCCAAGGCGCGCCGGGCGCTGGAAAAGGCGCTGGAGGACACGCTCGCCGACGTGCGCGCGACCGTCGCCGACTGGGCGCCGATGCAGACCGCCATGGCCAATGACGCCGATGCAGTGCCCGATGAGGAAGGCGCCGCGCTGCTGCGCTGGTTCCTCGCCCGCCACTTCACCCAGGTCGGCCATGAAATCATCCGCCGCGACGGCAGCAGCGTGGCCCGGCTGGGCATCTGCACCCGTCATGACAAGCCGCTGATCGCACCTGCTTCGCTGGAGGCCGCCTTCGTCTGGTTCGAGGAGGGCAAGCGCACGCCGCTGATCGTCAAGTCGAGCCGCCTCTCGCGCGTGCATCGCCATGTCCTGCTCGACCTCGTCATCGTGCCCCTGCGCGAAGGCAGGGAGGTGACGGCACTGTCGATCCATGCCGGCATGTGGACCAGTTCCGGCCTGTCGGCGACCCCGGACAAGGTGCCGCTGCTCCGGTCGGCCCTGTCCACGCTGATGGACAAGTTCGGTTTCGATCCGGCCGGCCATGCCGGCAAGACTCTGGCTCATGCGCTGACCGCGCTGCCCCATGACATCACCATCGGCTTCGATCGCGAAACGCTGGAGCGGCTGGCGCTGACCTTTATGTCGCTCAGCGACCGGCCGCGCCCGCAGCTGGCGCTCGCCACCAGCGCGCTGGCACGCCACCTCTACGCCTTCGTCTGGCTGCCGCGCGACGAATTGTCGACCGCGCGCCGCACCGCCATTCAGGACATGCTGGCCCGGGCGGCGAACGGTCCGGTGCTCAGCTGGTCGATCGCGCTGGAGGAAGGCGGCCTCGCCCTGCTGCGCATCACGCTCGACCTGCGCGATGGCGGCGTCGTGCCGGATGACGCCGCGCTCGACCAGCAGCTCAAGCAGATGGTGCGCGGCTGGGTGCCCGCCGTGGAGGAAGCGCTGGCCGCGACCGAGGAAGCGGGCCGCGCCGCTGCGCTGGCGCAGCGCTTCGCGCCGGGCTTTCCCCTCGCCTATCGCAACGGCGCCGGCCCGGTCGAGGCCGCGATCGACATCCGCTTGCTCCACGGCCTGTCGGGCGCGGGCGACAAGTCGATTCGCATCTACCGCAATCCGGAGGACAGCGCCGAACGGCTGCGCCTCAAGCTCTACAGCCACCACACCACGGCCCTGTCCGACGTCGTGCCCGCCTTCGAGAATTTCGGCTTCCGCGTGATCGAGGAGATGACGACGGCACTCGAAAATGGCGGACTGGGCCATGTCCAGCGCTTCGTGTTGGAACTGCCCGCCGGTGGCAACGCGCAGGCGGTGGTGGACCGCGCCGAAATCGTGACCGAAGCCATCGCCCAGGTGCTGGAGGGCCATGCCGAAAATGACCGGCTGAACGAACTGATCGTGACCGCCGGCCTGACGCCCCGTTCGGTGGTACTGTTCCGCTCGCTCTACCGCTATCTGCGCCAGACCGGAATGGCCTATGGCATGGCGACCGTCGCCGAAACGCTGCGCCGCGCACAGGATGTCGCTGCCAGCCTCGTCACCCTGTTCGAGGCGCTGCATGATCCCGCCGCGCGCGACGGCGCAAACGAGAGGATAGCGCAGGCGCAGGCGGCGATCGACGCCGGCCTCGACCATGTGACCGCGATCGACGAGGATCGCGTGCTGCGCCTGCTGCGCGCGGTCGTCACCGCCACGCTGCGCACCAATTTCTTCAGCAAGGCAGCGGCAGAGGCCATCGCCTTCAAGCTGGACAGCGCGCAGATCCCGGGCCTGCCCGCCCCGCTTCCGTGGCGCGAAATCTGGGTCTATTCCCCGCGCGTCGAGGGCATCCATCTGCGCGCCGGCCCGGTGGCCCGCGGCGGCTTGCGCTGGTCCGACCGGCGCGACGACTTCCGCACCGAAATATTGGGCCTGATGAAGGCGCAGCGGGTGAAGAATGCCGTCATCGTGCCGACCGGCGCGAAGGGCGGCTTCTATCCCAAGCAATTGCCCAATCCGCAGATCGACCGCGACGCCTGGCTGGCGGAAGGCACCGAAAGCTACCGCATCTTCATCCGCGCCCTGCTGTCGGTCACGGACAATATCGTCAACGACAAGGTGAAGCACCCGCCGCAGGTGGTCATTCACGACGGCGAAGACCCCTATTTCGTGGTCGCCGCCGACAAGGGCACGGCGACCTTCAGCGACGTCGCCAACGCCATCGCGCTCGACCGCAAATTCTGGCTGGGCGACGCCTTCGCCAGCGGCGGCTCCAACGGCTATGACCACAAGGCGATGGGCATCACCGCGCGCGGCGCGTGGATCAGCGTCCAGCGCCACTTCGCCGAAATGGGCGTCGACGTGCAGAACGAACCGGTGCAGGTCGTGGGTTGCGGCGACATGTCGGGCGACGTGTTCGGCAACGGGATGCTGCTCAGCAAGTCGATCAAGCTGGTCGCTGCCTTCGACCATCGTCACATCTTCTTCGACCCCGCACCCGATCCGGCCAGGAGCTGGGACGAACGCAACCGGCTGTTCCAGCTGCCCCGTTCCAGCTGGGAGGATTATGACAAGTCGCTCATTTCCGCTGGCGGCGGCGTCTTTTCGCGCAGCCTGAAAAGCGTGCCCCTGACCCCGGAAGTCCAGGCAATCCTGGGCGTGACCGAAACGGAAATGGAACCGACGGCGCTCATCTCCGCCATCCTGAAGGCTCCGGCCGACCTTCTCTGGTTCGGCGGCATCGGCACCTATGTGAAGGCCGCCGCGCAAAGCCACGGCGATGTCGGCGATCCGGCCAACGATCGGTTGCGCATCAATGCCGAACAGCTGCGCGTAAAGGTGGTCGGCGAAGGCGCGAACCTGGGCGTCACCCAGGCCGGCCGCATCGCCTTCTCGTTGCAGGGCGGCCGCATCAACACCGACTTCATCGACAATTCGGCCGGCGTCGACTGCTCGGACAATGAGGTCAACATCAAGATCGCGCTCAACAAGGAAATGGCCGAAGGCCGCCTGCCCTTCGAGGAGCGCAACCGGCTGCTGGAAAGCATGACCGACGCGGTGGCCGACATCGTGCTGGAGGATAACCGCCTCCAGGCGCTGGGCCTGTCCATCGCCGAAGCCGGTGGCGCCGCCGACCTCGCCTCCTATGTCCGCCTGATCGAGACGTTCGAGGAAAGCGGCCGGCTCGACCGGCAGGTGGAGGGGCTGGCCGCCAACGACCAGTTGCTGCGGCGTGGCCAGGACGGCCAGGGGCTGACGCGCCCCGAACTCGCCGTGCTGCTGTCCACGGCCAAGCTGGCGCTTCAGGATGCGATCGAACAGGGCGACCTCGCCACCGACGCGACCATGGGCAGCGAACTCGCCGCCGCCTTCCCCCCTGCCATGCAGCAGAAGGAAGCCGACGCGATCGCCGCCCATGCGCTGAGGAAGGAGATCATCGCCACCAAGGTCGCGAACCGCATCGTCAACCGCCTCGGCCTCATCCATCCCTTCGAACTGGCGGAAGAGGAGGGCTGCTCGCTCGCCGATCTCGCCAGCGCCTTCCTGATCGCCGAACGTCTCTACGACATCGGCACGCTGTGGGCGGACATCGACGCGGCCGAGATGTCCGAAGGGGCGCGCCTTGCCCTGTTCAGCGATATTGCCGGGGGGATGCGCGCGCAGATCGCCGACATATTGCGCGCCCTGCCCACCGGCACGCTGCCGGCGCAGGGCCATGAGCGACTGGCCGCGGGCGTCGGCAAGCTCGCCGCCCAGGTCGACGACCTGCTGACCAGCGAGGCGCAGCGGCGCACCAATGCCGTCACCGACCGCCTGCTCGGTCTCGGCGCGCCCGAAGCGCTGGCGCTGCGCACCGCCGGGCTGTTCAAGCTCGACGGCGCGGTGGGCATCGCCGCGCTCGCCGCGCGCATGGACGTGGACGAAATCGCACTCACCCGCGCCTTCACCCATCTGGGCGAAGCGGTCGGCATCGACTGGGTCCAGTCCGCCGCCGCGCGGATGGAGCCGACCGATCCCTGGGAACGCCTGCTCATCTCCGGCGTCGCCCGCGACATGCAGCAGGTACGGCTCGACTTCCTCGCCCAGGGGAAGGGCCAGGACATCGCCACCCATGTCGAGCAGTGGCTCCAGGCCAAGGGCGCGCGCGTCCGCCAGTTCCGCACGCTCGTCCAGCGCGCCAAGGCGGCCGCGACGCCCAATGTCGCGATGTTGGCCGAAATCGCGGGTCAGGCGCGCGGACTGCTGGGGCGCTAATCTCCCGGTCATGAAAAAAGGGGCGCCCTCCATGCGGATGGCGCCCCTTTTTTGTGGAGTCGGATGACTTTACGTCGTTCCGTCGTTTCCAATCCGCGCGCTTATTGCGGCTGGTCCGTCTCCGGCTCATTCATGTCCGGTCCGTCCCGATCCGGGATCGTAACCTTGGGCGCGTTCTTCTTGCCCGGCGTCGGCATATCCTCTCCATAGATGGGCACGATCGGCTCGGCCGGCGCGCGCCCATGCAGCGCGTCGATCTCCGCCTGCCGCTGCTTCAGATACAGCTCGCGATAGACGGTGTAGGGGTCATCCTCCTTGCGGATCGCCTGGATCGTCTCGTCGAACGCAGCGCGCTCGCCCAGCTGGTTGAGGATCGTCGTCGGGAGGACATAGGCCGGCCGGGTAAAGGGATCGCCGGCGATGAAGGGCAGCACCATCTTGTCCACCGTATCGCCAATGATGTCGCGCAGCGTGGTCGGGCCGACGATAGGCAGATACATATAGGGACCGGGCTTCACGCCATAATAGCCCAGCGTGTTGGCAAGGCCGTTATTCCGGTGGGGCAGGTGGAAGGGCTTGCGCTTGGCGACATCGAAGAGGCCCAGGAAACCCAGCGTCGAATTGACGCCGAAGCGGCCGACCGTCTCCGCTGCCTTGCCCGGCTTGAACTGCAACAGATAGGCGGCGGCGACCACTGGCTCGCCCAGATTGGAGAAGAAGTTGCGCAACCCCTTGCGCACCGGACGCGGCAGACCCTTGTTATAGGCCTTGGCCACCGGCTCGACGACCGCCTTGTCGACCGACTGCACCGCCTCGAAGCTCTTGGCGTTCAGCTGTTCCAGCGGATCGCCCTTGGGCGCGCCCTTCTCCCCGGTAACGACGATGTCCTGCGTGGCGCCGGCCCCATTCGCGGCCGGCGGAACGGTCGGCACGACGGGGGGTGGCGGCGTTCCGGCCGCGGGCGCGGTGTCCTGCAACGCCGCCCCCTCGGCAACGGCGGCCATGGCCAGTCGCGGTGCCTCGGCTTCCGCCTGCGCACCCATCATCATCATTCCCGCAGCAACGGCCGGCAGCAGCATAGTGTCATCCCAATAGCGGCCACCGCTTGCTCTCCTGAAGAGCGGCCCGATCCACAGCCCCGACATCCCGGCGTTATTCCGCCTGTCTTACATCCGGCAAATATTTCGGCTAGTTGGGATGGACCTGCCCGTCAATAGCGGCGCAAGGGCGCCTGTCGCCCCCGGCGCTGCGTCCGCCGCACAAAAAGTCCGTCATACATTTTGATACAATTTGGCGACTGCGACTCGTTTGCAATTGCGAGGCGTTCGCGTTATGCGGTCGACCTCGTTTTTTGCAGGACCAGTCCCTTCCCGATGCACGGAACCGCCCGCATCCACCCGCTCAAGAAGAAGAGCGCCAAGGCCTTCTGGCTGAAGCAGCTCCACACCTGGCATTGGGTCAGTTCGGCGATCAGCCTCATCGGCCTGCTGCTCTTCGCCTTCACCGGCATCACGCTAAACCACGCCGCCGATGTCGAGGGGGCGCCGCAGACCGTGGAGAAAAGCGCCACCCTGCCCGCAGACCTTCTGAAACAGCTCGCCCCCGATGATGCGCCCGACGCGAAGAAGCCGCTGCCCGCCCCGGTCGCCGCCTGGGTGGAAAAGGCGATCGGACAGAGCGGCGCGGGCGTGGCGGAATGGTCCGCCGACGAAGTCTATCTCGCCCTGCCGCGCCCCGGCGGCGACGGCTGGATCGCGATCGACCGGGTGAGCGGCGACGTGACCAGTGAAAGTACCAGCCGCGGCTGGATCAGCTACCTCAACGACCTGCACAAGGGCCGCAACGCAGGCACCGCGTGGAAATGGTTCATCGACATCTTCTCGGTCGCCTGCTTCCTCTTCGCCCTCACCGGCCTGCTGCTGCTCCAGTTGCACGCGAAGAAGCGCCCGACCACCTGGCCGCTGGTCGCGGGCGGCCTCGTCATCCCGGCGATCCTCGCCATCATCTTCATCCATTAAGGGGGACCATCCATGCAGATCCGCCACAGCTTGGCCCTGACCGGCACGGCGGCGCTCGGCGCGCTCGCCGCGCCCGCCAGCGCCCAGACGCTGAATCTCGGCATCACCATCCCGCGCCTGTCGGTCGCCGAATATCACCGCCCCTATGTCGCGATCTGGATCGAGAAGGAGGGCGCTGCTCCCCGCAGCCTGTCGGTCTGGTATGATTATGACATGCGCAATGGAGAGGGCACCAAGTGGCTGCGCGACGTGCGCCAGTGGTGGCGCGCTTCGGGTCGGGCAATGAAGTTTCCGGCCGATGGCGTGACCGGCGCAACCCGCGCGCCGGGCGACCAGAAAATCGCCTTCACCGCCGGCAAGGGGCCGCTGGGGCAGCTGGCGCCCGGCAATTACACGCTGCTGGTCGAGGCCGCGCGCGAGGTAGGCGGTCGCGAAGTCGTCCGCCTGCCCTTCGCCTGGCCACCGAAACCGGGCGCCACCGTCAAGGCGCAGGGCGGCAGCGAACTGGGCGCCATCACCCTCACCTTCGGCAAATAAGGGGAAGAAAGCCATGAAAACCAGGTTTCTGATCGCGGGGGCGCTTGCCGCCCTGTTGCTCTCGGGCGCGGCGCAGGCGCATCGCCAATGGATGATGCCGTCCTCCACCACCCTGTCGGGCAATGAAAGCTGGGTGACGGTCGACGCCGCCGTTTCCAACGATCTTTTCTATTTCGAACATTTCCCGATGGCTACGGACAATATCAGCGTCACCGAACCCGACGGCGCGGCCGGCAAGATCGAGAATGCGGCCAAGGGGCGCTATCGTTCGACCTTCGACGTCCACCTGACCAAGCCCGGCACCTATCGGATCGCCAATGCCTCGACCGGCATCATGGGCAGCTACATGCTGAACGGCAAGCGCGAGCGGCTGCCGCGCGGCACTACCAAGGACAAGCTGGCCAGCGCCCTGCCCACCGGCGCCACCGATGTGCAGGTCGCCGAAGCTTCCAACCGCAACGAAATTTTCGTGACGCTGGGCGCGCCCACCACGACCATCTTCAAGCCGACCGGCGAAGGTATCGAACTGGTCCCCGTCACCCACCCCAACGACCTCGTTTCGGGTGAGGCGGCGACCTTCCAGTTCCTGCTCGACGGCAAGCCCGCCGCCGGCCTCAAGGTCACGGTCATTCCCGGCGGCATCCGCTATCGGGATGCGCTGGACCAGATGGACCTCATTGCCGACAAGGACGGCAAGCTGTCGGTGACATGGCCGCAGCCGGGCATGTACTGGCTCAACGCCAGCATCGGTGGCGGACGCGAAGGTGGCGAAGGCGGCCCCGGCGGTCCGGGCCAGGCCGGTCCCGGTGCGGGCGCATCGCCCGCGCCGCGGCCGCAGGCGCCGGCCGGCCCGCCGCAGCGCCGCGCCTCCTACATCACGACGCTGGAGGTGCTGGCGCCCTGAACGCCAGCCTCCCGCACGGCCTGCGCATCGCGATCGCGCCCGACCTTTCGCCCGAGCAATTCCTCGGGCGACAGCGTCAGGGCGCGATCGTCGCATTGGGCGGCCCCACCATGGGAACGAGCTGGTCGGCGCAGATCGTCGATCCGCCCGAAGGCTGCGCGGCCGAGATCGAAAAGGTGCTGACGGGCATCATCGACCAGATGAGCAACTGGGAGGCGAACTCCGCCATCAGCCGCTTCAACCGCCTGGCGGTGGGCGAATGGATGCCGCTGCCGGCAGACCTGCTGACGGTCTTGCGCGCCGGCCTCGACATCGCCCGCCTCTCGGACGGCGCCTTCGACCCCGCGATCGGCCGGCTCGTCGACCGCTGGGGCTTCGGCCCCGACGCGGAAAGCTTCGACGCCGCCGTCATCCCATCCCCGTGGAGGCGGATCGAAGTGGATGGAACCCGCGCCCGTCGCACGGCCGACGTCTCGCTCGATTTCTCCGGCATTGCCAAGGGCTTCGCGGTGGATGCCATCGCCGTAGCCTTGCGGGCGATGGGCGTCGCCAATTTCCTGGTCGAGATCGGCGGCGAGTTGCGCGGCGACGGGATCAAGCCCGACATCCAGCCCTGGTGGGTCGACGTCGAAGCACCGCCGGGCCTGCCCGTGCCGACATTGCGCATCGCCCTCTCCGGCCTCGCCGTCGCCACCTCGGGCGATTATCGCCGGTATCGCATGGACCGCGACCGCCGCCTTTCGCACAGCATCGACCCGGCGACTGGCGCACCGATAGCGGAGGGCGTCGCCTCCGTCACCGTGCTGCACGACAGCGCCATGCTGGCCGACGCCTTGGCCACAGCCATCACCATTCTCGGCCCTGACCGGGGCATGGCCCTGGCCACCAGCCACGCCCTCGCCGCCCGCCTCGTCCTGCGCACGGATGCGGGCGCGCAGGAATATATGACGCCCAGGCTTGCGGCGATGCTGGACTGAGAGGCGGCGTTGCAGACGCAGCCGCGCCGTGACCGCGTTCAACCACCCGGCCGCCTCCGCACCTCTGTCACCCGGCGGTTGGCGTCCAGCGCGATCAGCAGGTCGGCGCGTCCCGGCATCTCGGCCAGCATATGGCGCGTGATCCGTTCATAATGCTGGATGAAGCGCGCCACCTGCGCCGCGTCCATCACGCCCGCGCCGCCCCGCGTGCGCAGCGCCTCCTCCTGCTGGTTCCGCCAGCGCTCCACCACCGCGAAATCGGGCGCGGCCAGCAGCGCGAGCCGGTCGATACGGGCGAACAGCCGCTGATACACCCCCGCCAATGCCGCATTGACGAAGCAGCGCCAGCGGCCGTCCGCATCCTCGCGCGCCTCCAGCGGGTTGACGGGCACGGCCAGCGCCGCCCGCTCCTGCGGCCGCGCGCCGACGCACCAGCCCTCCAGGATCAGCAGCCGGGTGGCAGCGGGCGCGAGATCCCATGCGCTTTCGGGCAGGCGATCGTCCATCGCCTTGTCGAACCGGGGCAGGCCCGCCGCCTCCCCCCGCTCCAGCGCGGCGATCAGTGCCAGCCCCAGCGCGACATCATGCGTCCCCGGCACCCCGCGCGTCCGCAGCAGGGGATGGACCGTCCGCGCCAGCGCCGCGCGTTCCGCCGCGGTGCGGTAGAGATCGTCGATCGACAGCAGCGCACAGGCCACGCCCTGCGCCGCCAGCCGGGCCTTCAGCGCCACCGCCAGCGTGGACTTGCCGCTGCCCTGCGCGCCGGCGATGCCCAGCACCACCAGGCCATCGGCCCGCGCGGCCAGCGCCTGCGCGGCCAGCGCGCTCGCCGCATCCAGCGCATCCGCCACGCCCGGCCCTACCCCATCGCCACCAGCAGCTTGTCGATCTTGCGCCCGTCCATGTCGACGATCTCGAAGCGCCAGCCCTGGTCCTCGGCATAGTCGCCCACTTCGGGCAGGCGCTTGAGCAGCCACAACGCATGGCCCGCCACGGTGGCGTAGTCGCGATCCTCCGACAGGTCGATGCCGATCCGCTCGGCCAGCTGGTCGATCGGCATCTGGCCGGATACCAGCAGGCTGCCATCTTCGCGCTCGACCACGTCCGGATCGTCGAACACGTCGCGGTCCGACGCGAAATGGCCCGCGATGGCGGACAGCAGGTCGGCCGGGGTCACGATCCCCTCGAAATGCCCATATTCGTCATGCACCATCACCATCGGCACGTCGGACCGGCGCAGCACCTCCAGCGCGTCCATCGCGTCCACCTGGTCGGGCACGATCTCCGCCCGGCGCATCAGCGTCTCGACGTTCAGCGGCTCCCCCCGGAACAGCGCGGTCATGATGTCGCGCGCCTGGACGATGCCGATAATATCCTCCACCGACCCGCGCCCCACCGGCAGGCGGGTGTGCGGCGTGTCGAGCAGCTTGGCGCGGATCGTCTCCTCGTCGGCGCCGATGTCGATCCAGTCGACATCCATGCGCTGGGTCATCACCTCGCGCACCGGCCGGTCGGCCAGCCGCACCACGCCGGATATGATCGCCCGCTCGCTTTCCTCGATGATGCCCGACCGGCTCGCTTCCGCGACGATCAGGTGCAATTCCTCGGCGGTGACATGATGTTCCGATTCGCGGTCCAGCCGCAGCAGCTTGAAGATCAGGCTGCTCGACCCGTCCAGCACCCACACGATCGGCGCGGTCAGTTTCGCCAGCCACTGCATCGGCCGGGCGACGAAGACCGCGATCGGCTCGGGCGCGCGCAACGCGAACTGCTTGGGCACCAGCTCGCCGACGATCAGCGAGGCATAGGTAGTAAGGCCGATGACCAGTGCGAAGCCCGCATTTTCGGCCAGGTTGGGCGACAGGCCCAGCGCCTGCAACCGCTCGCCCACCGGCCCGCCCAGGCTCGCGCCCGAATAGGCGCCCGCGACGATGCCGATCAGGGTGATGCCGATCTGGACGGTGGACAGGAACTTGCCGGGGTCCGCCGCCAGAGCCAGCGCCGCCCGCGCGCCCTTGCGCCCGGCCTTCTCCATCGCCTGGAGCCGGGGCTTGCGCGCCGACACGATCGCCAGTTCCGACATGGCGAAGACACCGTTCAGCGCCACCAGCGCCAGGATGATGACAAGGTCTGCCCAGGGAAAGGGCGTGGGATGGGGAGGGGGGATCGTGGCCATGGCGGTCAGTGACCCCCTATAGACGCTAATCTTTCAATTTCACAACATCGGCATCATCCACAGTTCAGTTCGCTTGTGGAACAAAGCGCTTGGCTCGGCCATTGAGGGGAGCATCCGCTCCACGGGGCGAATAGACAAGGGAACAGAATAATGAGGATTTCTCACCGGATCATCGGCGCCGCGGGTCTGGCCGCGATGCTTGCCACCACCGCCTGCACCACCGATCCGCAGACCGGGCAGCGCAGCATTTCCAAGGCGGCAATCGGCGGCATCGGCGGCGCGCTGGGCGGTTATCTGCTGGGTGATCTGGTCGGCGGGCGCAACGACCGCACGGAAAAGATCCTGGGAGCGGGGATCGGCGCGGTCGCCGGCGCGGGCATCGGCGCCTATATGGACGCGCAGGAGCGCAAGCTGCGCGAGGAAACCGCCGGCACCGGCGTGGACGTGATCCGCGACGGCGACAATCTGCTGCTGCGGATGCCCTCGGGCATCACCTTCGGCTATGACCGGGCGGACGTGCAGCCCCAGTTCCAGCCGACGCTGAACGATGTCGCGTCGGTCCTGGCGCAATATCCCAAAACCTATATCGACGTATATGGCCATACCGACAGCGACGGCGCGGACGCCTATAACCAGACGCTGTCGGAACGCCGCGCCCGCTCCGTCGCCGATTATCTGATCGGCCGCGGCGTCCAGTCCGCCCGCATCGGCACGCGCGGCTACGGAGAGACCCAGCCGATCGCCTCCAACGCGACCGAGGAAGGCAAGGCCGCGAACCGCCGCGTCGAAATCAAGATCGCACCCGTGACCGAAGCCGACGTGAAGGGCTAATCAGGACCGGGCAACCAGCGCCCGCGCCATCAGGTCCAGCGCCGCCCGTTCCGCCACCGGATCGGGCGGCAAGCGGCCGTCCAGCGCCAGCGTGGCGAGGCCATGGACCAGCCCCCAGCAGGCCAGCGCGCCCGCTTCGGCCTGGTCGGGCGACATGTGCGCCACGCGCGCCGCCATCAGCGCGTAAGCGCCCCGGCACTGGTCGTGCGGCAGGGTCATGCCCGCATCATCGGCGAACATCAGCCGGAACAGCGCTGGATGCGCGCGGGCGAAGGCGATATAGGACAGGCCCTGCGCCGTGAGCGCGTCGGCCGCCTCGATGGCGTCATCCGCCGCCTTCGCCTCCGCCTCCAGCATCGCAAATCCGCGCAGCGCCACCGCCGCCATCAACGCCCTCTTGTCCGCGAAGTGGCGATATGGGGCCATGGCCGACACCTGCGCCGCCCGCGCCACCGCGCGCAGACTGACTTCCCCGTCGCCCGCCTCGATCAGCGCCAGCGCGCAATCCACCAGACGGTCATGGAGCGAAGGGACTGTGGGATCGGACATGGATGTTTACGCTGTAATCCGGATAAGTCATGTTTACACCATAAACGTCAAGGAGCGAGTCGATGCAATCCCGCCAGTCGGTCGACCTGTCCGCCTATCCCGACCTCATCGTCATCATGCTGGGCTTTCGCGTGTCTAGCCTGCGCGGCCTCGCCTCGCTGATCGGCATCGGCAAGGAACTACGTTCGGTCAGGGAGAATCCGCCCGAGGGGCTGCTGGCGCATGAGCAATGCCTGTTCGCGCTCAACCATTTCGGCATCCGCCAATATTGGCGCGACCTCGAAAGCCTGGAAAGCTTCACCCGTTCGGCGCCCCATTCGCACTGGTGGCGCGATTTCGCGAAACTCGGCCGGGGCGCCGGCTTCTGGCACGAAAGCTATGCGCGCAGCGGCGCGATGGAGGCGCTCTACGCCAACATGCCCGGCGCCATGGGCTTCGCAACATTCGCCCCGCCCCTCGCTCCCGACGGCCCCTTCCTCACCGCCCGCCAGCGCCTGACGCTTGGCCGGGCGTAACAGCCGCCAGTTCCAATTGGCTGCGATGCATGGAGCCGGTTGACCAGTCCGACCATCCAGGCAACCTACAGTCGTTGAAGTGCCCGTAACATCTTTCTGTCGCCTGCTGGGACGGCGACACCGTCAACTTCAGCCTCGAACCCTTGTGCGGCGCCAAAGATCGCCCCCTCCCCCTTCACAAATCCTCCGCATCGGCCTATATGGGTCATCGAACTCCGGTCCAGACGGCGCCTCGTGCGCTTATGGATCGGCCTTGGATTTTTGCCGGGTTCCGGACCGCGTTGCGCACGGTTTCGGGTAGAATGGGCGGAAATCCTCGGATCACAAGACGCTGACAGTGCGGATCGGACAGTCCCGGCCCGCACTTTTTTGCGTGGCGGCGAAAGGGCGAATCACCCCTTTTATCGCCCAC
The DNA here is from genome assembly GCF_001650725.1 of Sphingobium sp. TCM1. Classification (GTDB taxonomy): domain Bacteria; phylum Pseudomonadota; class Alphaproteobacteria; order Sphingomonadales; family Sphingomonadaceae; genus Sphingobium. Next base: position 20,216 of record NZ_LXVX01000016.1, read on the forward strand.
GCCAGGCTGAATTTTCGCTGTGATGCGAAAAAACGCGACGAATGAAGGCAAGGACAACGCATGGCGACCAAGGCTCTCCCAACGATCAACACCGGCGCTAAGAAGCGCATCCGCAAGGTGTTCGGCGACATCCACGAAGTGGTGCAGATGCCGAACCTGATCGAAGTGCAAAGGGAGAGCTACGAACAGTTCCTGCGCTCCGATCCGTCGATCGGCTATGTGTCGGGCCTGGAAAAGACCCTGCGCAGCGTCTTCCCGATCCGCGACTTCGCCGGCACCGCCGAGATGGACTTCGTCCATTACGAGTTGGAAGACCCGAAGTACGACGTCGAGGAATGCCGTCAGCGCGGCATCACCTATGCAGCGCCGATGCGCGTCACGCTGCGCCTGATCGTGTTCGAAGTGGACCAGGACACCGAAACCCGTTCCGTGCTCGATATCAAGGAGCAGGACGTGTATATGGGCGACATGCCGCTCATGACGCAGAACGGCACCTTCATCGTCAACGGCACCGAGCGCGTCATCGTGTCGCAGATGCACCGTTCGCCGGGCGTCCTGTTCGACCATGACCGGGGCAAGACCCACTCGTCGGGCAAGTACCTGTTCGCCGCGCGCGTCATCCCCTATCGCGGTTCGTGGCTCGATTTCGAATTCGATGCGAAGGACATCGTCAACGTCCGCATCGACCGCAAGCGCAAGCTGCCGGTGACGGCGCTGCTCTATGCCCTGGGCCTCAATGCTGAGGAGATCCTGGGCTATTTCTACAACAAGGTGACCTTCCTGCGCGGCGAAGGCGGCTGGCAGATTCCGTTCGTCGCCGAAGCGTGGCGCGGCCTGAAGCCTGCCTTCGACATCGTCGACGCCAAGTCGGGTGAAGTCGTCTTCGCCGCAGGCCAGAAGATTTCGCCGCGCGCCGCCAACAAGGCGGAAAAGGACGGTCTCGAAACCCTGCTGATCCCGACCGAGGAAGTCTATGGCCGCTACAGCGCCTATGACCTGATCAACGAGTCGACCGGCGAGATCTACATCGAAGCGGGCGACGAGGTTTCGCCGGAAAATCTGGAGAAGCTGGACAAGGCGGGCATCGACCGTCTCGAACTGCTCGACATCGACCATGTCGGCACCGGCCCCTGGATCCGCAATACGCTGAAGGCCGACAAGGCCGAGGATCGCGACCAGGCTCTGTCCGACATCTATCGCGTCATGCGCCCCGGCGAACCGCCGACGAAGGAAACCGCCGAAGCGCTGTTCGCCGGCCTCTTCTTCGATCCCGAGCGCTATGACCTGTCGGCCGTCGGCCGCGTCAAGCTCAACATGCGTCTCGACCTGGACGCCGAGGACACCGTCACCACCCTGCGCGTCGAGGACATCCTCGCCGTGGTCAAGGAACTGGTGAACCTGAAGGACGGCAAGGGCGAGATCGACGACATCGACAATCTCGGCAACCGTCGCGTCCGTTCGGTGGGCGAGCTGCTGGAAAACCAGTATCGCGTCGGCCTGCTGCGCATGGAGCGCGCCGTCAAGGAACGCATGTCGTCCGTCGACGTGTCGACCGTGATGCCGAACGACCTCATCAACGCGAAGCCCGCCGTCGCCGCGGTGCGCGAGTTTTTCGGTTCGTCGCAGCTCTCGCAGTTCATGGACCAGACCAACCCGCTGTCGGAAGTCACCCACAAGCGCCGCGTGTCGGCGCTCGGACCGGGCGGCCTGACCCGCGAGCGCGCAGGCTTCGAAGTCCGCGACGTTCACCCGACCCACTATGGCCGTATCTGCCCGATCGAAACGCCCGAAGGCCCGAACATCGGTCTGATCAACAGCCTCGCGACCTTCAGCCGCGTGAACAAGTACGGGTTCATCGAGACGCCCTACCGCAAGGTGATCGACGGCAAGGTGACCAACGACGTCGTATACCTGTCGGCGATGGAAGAGGCCAAGCACACGATCGCCCAGGCGAACGCGGAACTGAACGCCGACCACAGCTTCACCGAGGATCTGATCTCCGCGCGTGAAGCGGGCGAATTCCTGATGGCGCCCAAGGACAATATCACCCTGATGGACGTCAGCCCCAAGCAGCTGGTGTCGGTGGCGGCCTCGCTCATTCCCTTCCTGGAAAATGACGACGCCAACCGCGCGCTGATGGGATCGAACATGCAGCGCCAGGCGGTGCCGCTGGTCCGTGCCGAGGCGCCGTTCGTCGGCACCGGCATGGAAGGCACCGTCGCGCGCGACTCCGGCGCCGCCATCGCGGCCCGCCGCGCGGGCATCGTCGACCAGGTCGATGCGACCCGTATCGTCATCCGCGCCACCGGCGATGTCGAACCCGGCCAGTCGGGCGTCGACATCTACACCCTCCAGAAGTTCCAGCGTTCGAACCAGGACACCTGCATCAACCAGCGCCCGCTGGTGAAGGTGGGCGAACTGATCCAGGCCGGCGAAGTCATCGCCGACGGCCCGTCGACCGAGTTCGGCGAGCTGGCGCTGGGCCGCAACGTGCTCGTCGCGTTCATGCCCTGGAACGGCTACAATTATGAAGACTCCATCCTGATCTCCGAGCGGATCGTGAAGGATGACGTCTTCACCTCGATCCATATCGAGGAGTTCGAGGTCATGGCCCGCGACACCAAGCTCGGGCCGGAAGACATCACCCGCGACATCCCGAACGTCGGCGAGGAAGCGCTGCGCAACCTCGACGAGGCTGGCATCGTCTATATCGGCGCCGAAGTGGAGCCGGGCGACATCCTGGTCGGCAAGATCACCCCCAAGGGTGAATCGCCGATGACCCCGGAAGAAAAGCTGCTGCGCGCCATCTTCGGCGAAAAGGCGAGCGACGTGCGCGACACCTCGCTCCGCCTGCCCCCGGGCGTCGCCGGCACTGTCGTCGAGGTGCGTGTCTTCAACCGCCACGGCATCGACAAGGACGAGCGCGCCATGGCGATCGAGCGGGAGGAAATCGACCGCCTCGCCAAGGACCGTGAGGACGAGCGCGGCATCCTCAACCGTGCGACCTTCAACCGCCTCCAGGAAATGCTGCTGGGCCAGACCGCCACGGCCGCGCCCAAGGGCGTCAAGAAGGGCGTGGTGATCGACGAGGCCCTGCTGGGCGAAGTCGAGCGTCATGAATGGTGGAAGTTCGCCGTCGAGGACGATGCCCGCCAGACCGCGATCGAGGCCGTCAAGGCGCAGTATGACGAAGCCGTGAAGCTGATCGTCGAGAAGTTCGAGGATCGCGTCGACAAGCTGCAGCGCGGCGACGAGCTGCCGCCGGGCGTGCTCAAGATGGTCAAGGTCTTCGTCGCGGTGAAGCGCAAGCTGCAACCGGGCGACAAGATGGCCGGCCGTCACGGCAACAAGGGCATCATCAGCCGCATCCTGCCGCAGGAAGACATGCCCTTCCTGGAGGACGGCACGCCGGTCGACTTCGTGCTGAACCCGCTGGGCGTGCCCTCGCGCATGAACGTCGGTCAGATCTTCGAGACGCATCTGGGCTGGGCCGCTCGCGGCCTGGGCGCCCAGATCGGCAAGGCGCTGGACGATTGGCGCGAAGCCAATCCGAACCCCGAGGCGGGCCAGCCCCCCGAGGCGGTCAAGGACCTGCTCAAGACCATTTACGGCAGCAACTACACCGCCGAGATCGAGCAGCGCAGCCCCGATGATATCGTCGAGCTGGCGCAGAATGTCCGCGGCGGCGTGCCGATGGCGACGCCGGTGTTCGACGGCGCGGTCGAAGCCGACGTGTCGGCGATGCTGAAGCTGGCGGGTCTGGATGAATCGGGTCAGGTGACCCTGTTCGACGGCCGCACCGGCGACAGCTTCGACCGCAAGGTGACTGTCGGCTACAAGTACGTCCTCAAGCTGCACCACCTGGTCGACGACAAGATCCACGCCCGTTCGATCGGCCCCTACAGCCTCGTCACCCAGCAGCCGCTGGGCGGTAAGGCGCAGTTCGGCGGCCAGCGCTTCGGTGAAATGGAGGTGTGGGCGCTCCAGGCCTATGGCGCCGCCTATACGCTGCAGGAAATGCTGACGGTGAAGTCGGACGACGTGGTCGGCCGCACCAAGGTCTACGAAGCGATCGTCAAGGGCGACGACACGTTCGAGGCCGGCATTCCCGAAAGCTTCAACGTGCTGGTCAAGGAAATGCGCTCGCTGGGCCTCAATGTCGAACTCGCGTCGATGGACGAAGTCGAGGACGACGACGGCTTCGCGGCAGCGGCGGAGTAAAGGGTTGCCGGGCGCTGCCTGCCGGTGGCGCCCCTTCCCTCCTTCGCCCGGAAAAATACACCCTCTAGAGGGACTTGAAATATGAACGAACTGACCAATTTCGCGAATCCGATCCAGAAGCCGGAAACCTTCGACCAGATCCAGATCGGCCTCGCCTCTCCCGAGCGCATCCGCAGCTGGTCCTTCGGCGAGATCAAGAAGCCGGAAACCATCAACTATCGCACGTTCAAGCCGGAACGTGACGGGCTGTTCTGCGCGCGCATCTTCGGTCCGATCAAGGACTATGAGTGCCTGTGCGGCAAGTATAAGCGCATGAAGTACAAGGGCATCGTCTGCGAGAAGTGCGGTGTCGAAGTCACGGTGAGCAAGGTCCGCCGCGAGCGCATGGGCCATATCGAGCTGGCCGCGCCGGTCGCGCACATCTGGTTCCTCAAGTCGCTGCCCTCGCGCATCGGCCTGCTGCTTGACATGCAGCTCAAGCAGCTTGAGCGCGTCCTCTACTTCGAATCCTATATCGTCACTGAGCCGGGCCTGACGCCGCTGGAGAAGTTCCAGCTGCTGACCGAGGACGAACTGCTCGACGCGCAGGACGAATATGGCGAAGACGCCTTCTCGGCCGGCATCGGCGCCGAGGCCGTCAAGCAGATGCTGATGGACCTCGACCTGGAAGGCGAGAAGCTGGCGCTGCTCGACGAGCTGGCGACCACCAAGTCCGAACTCAAGCCCAAGAAGATCATCAAGCGACTGAAGGTCGTCGAGAGCTTCCTGGAATCGGGCAACCGCCCCGAATGGATGATCCTGGACGTCGTGCCGGTCATCCCGCCCGAACTGCGCCCGCTGGTGCCGCTGGACGGTGGCCGCTTCGCGACTTCGGACCTCAATGACCTCTACCGTCGCGTCATCAACCGCAACAACCGCCTGAAGCGGCTGATGGAACTGCGCGCGCCGGACATCATCGTCCGCAACGAAAAGCGCATGTTGCAGGAAGCCGTCGACGCCCTGTTCGACAACGGCCGTCGCGGTCGCGTCATCACTGGTGCCAACAAGCGTCCTTTGAAGTCGCTGTCCGACATGCTCAAGGGCAAGCAGGGCCGCTTCCGTCAGAACCTGCTCGGCAAGCGCGTCGACTATTCGGGTCGTTCGGTCATCGTGACCGGTCCTGAGCTGAAGCTGCATCAGTGCGGCCTGCCCAAGAAGATGGCGCTCGAACTGTTCAAGCCCTTCATCTACGCCCGCCTCGACGCCAAGGGTCTGTCCATGACCCTGAAGCAGGCCAAGAAGTGGGTCGAGAAGGAGCGCAAGGAAGTCTGGGACATCCTGGACGAGGTGATCCGCGAGCACCCGGTGATGCTGAACCGCGCTCCGACGCTCCACCGTCTGGGCATCCAGGCGTTCGAGCCAGTCCTGATCGAGGGCAAGGCGATCCAGTTGCACCCGCTCGTCTGCTCGGCCTTCAATGCCGACTTCGACGGCGACCAGATGGCGGTCCACGTTCCGCTCTCGCTGGAAGCCCAGCTGGAAGCGCGCGTGCTGATGATGTCGACCAACAACATCCTCAGCCCGGCGAACGGCAAGCCGATCATCGTTCCCTCGCAGGACATGGTCCTGGGTATCTATTATCTGTCCATGGAACGCGAAGGCGAGCCGGGCGAAGGGATGCTGCTGTCCGACATGCAGGAGGTCCACCAGGCCCTCTATGCCAAGGCCGTGACGCTGCACTCGAAGATCATCAGCCGCGTGCCGCAGACCGACGAAGCCGGCAACCAGTATATGAAGCGCTTTGAGACCACGCCGGGCCGCATGTTGCTGGGCGAATGTCTGCCCAAGTCGCACAAGGTGCCCTTCGACGTCGTCAACCGCCTTCTCACCAAGAAGGAAATCGGTGACGTCATCGACCAGGTCTATCGTCACACCGGCCAGAAGGACACGGTGCTGTTCGCCGACGCCATCATGGCGCTGGGCTTCCGCCACGCGTTCCAGGCCGGCATCAGCTTCGGCAAGGACGACATGGTCATCCCCGACAGCAAGGTGACGTTCGTCGACGAAACCAAGGCGCTGGTGGCCGACTATGAGCAGCAGTATCAGGACGGCCTGATCACCCAGCAGGAAAAGTACAACAAGGTGATCGACGCCTGGAGCCGTTGCGGCGACCAGGTCGCGAACGCCATGATGGACGAGATCCGCGCCCAGCCCAAGGATCCGGCGACGGGCCGCATGGCCCCGATCAACTCGATCTACATGATGGCCCACTCCGGCGCCCGTGGTTCGCAGGCGCAGATGAAGCAGCTTGCGGGTATGCGCGGCCTGATGGCCAAGCCTTCGGGCGAGATCATCGAAACGCCGATCATCTCGAACTTCAAGGAAGGCCTGACCGTCCTCGAATATTTCAACTCCACGCACGGCGCCCGTAAGGGTCTGGCCGACACCGCGCTCAAGACGGCGAACTCGGGCTACCTGACGCGCCGTCTGGTCGACGTGTCGCAGGATTGCACCGTGGTCGAGGAAGATTGCGGCACCGAAAAGGCGCTCGAGATGAAGGCCATCGTCCAGGGTGGTTCGGTCATCGCCTCGCTGGGCGAGCGCATCCTGGGCCGCACCACGGCGCAGGACATCGTCGACAGCAAGGACGGCACCGTCATCGTTCCGATCGGCACGCTGCTCGACGAAGCGCTGGTGGCGCAGATCGAGGCGATCGGCACGCAGGCCGTGAAGATCCGCTCGCCGCTGATCTGTGAAAGCAAGATGGGCGTGTGCGGCAAATGCTACGGCCGTGACCTCGCTCGTGGTACGCCGGTCAATATCGGTGAAGCGGTCGGCGTCATCGCTGCGCAGTCCATCGGTGAACCGGGTACGCAGCTGACCATGCGTACCTTCCACATCGGCGGCGCGGCAAACTTCAACGAAACGTCGAACCTCGAATCCATGTCGGACGGCACGATCGAGCTGCGCGACATGCCGACGATCATGGACAAGAATGGCCGTCGCCTGTCGCTGGCGCGTAACGGCGAGATCGCGATCATCGACAATGAAGGCCGCGAGCGCGAAACGCACCGCCTGCCTTACGGCGCCACCATCCTTTTCGCGGATGGCGACACCGTGAAGAAGGGCGACCGCTTCGCCGAGTGGGATCCGTTCACCATGCCGGTGATCACCGAAAAGCCGGGTATCGTGAAGTATCAGGACCTGATCGACGGCAAGACGCTGACCGAGCAGACCGACGAAGCGACCGGCATCGCCCAGCGCGTCGTCACCGAGCATCGCGGTTCCGCCCGTACCAAGGAGGATCTGCGTCCCCGCCTCACCCTGCTCGACGACCAGTCGGGTGAAGCCGCCCGCTACATGCTGGCGGTGGGTGCGACCCTGTCGGTCGATGACGGTGCCCAGGTGCAGGCCGGTGACGTGCTGGCGCGTGTCAGCCGCGAAGCGGCCAAGACCCGCGACATCACCGGAGGTCTGCCGCGCGTTGCCGAGCTGTTCGAAGCCCGCAAGCCCAAGGACAATGCGATCATTGCCAAGGTGTCGGGCCGCGTCCAGTTCCTCAAGGATTACAAGGCGAAGCGCAAGATCGCCATCAATCCCGAGGATGGCGGCGAACCGGTCGAATATCTGATCCCCAAAAGCAAGGTGATCGACGTTCAGGAAGGCGACTTCGTGAAGCGCGGCGACAACCTGATCGGTGGTTCGCCCGATCCGCATGACATTCTGGAGGTGCTCGGCATCGAGCCGCTGGCCGAATATCTGGTCGCCGAAATCCAGGAAGTCTATCGTTTGCAGGGCGTGAAGATCAACGACAAGCATATCGAGACGATCGTTCGTCAGATGCTGCAGAAGGTCGAGATCATCGAGTCCGGCGACACCACGTTGCTGGTGGGCGAACAGGTCGATCGCGAGGAAATGGACGAGATCAACAGCAAGCTCCAGCCGGGCTTCCAGCCCGCCGCGGGCAAGCCGGTGCTGCTCGGCATCACCAAGGCCTCGCTCCAGACCCGCAGCTTCATCTCGGCGGCCTCCTTCCAGGAGACCACCCGCGTCCTCACGGAAGCGGCGGTCCAGGGCAAGAAGGACACGCTGGTCGGCCTCAAGGAAAATGTCATCGTCGGCCGCCTCATCCCGGCGGGTACCGGCGCGGGCATGAACCGGATGCGCGTTGCCGCCTCGTCGCGTGACGCGGCGATGCGGGCCGCGCTCCGCGCGTCCAGCCAGGTCGACCTGATCGCGCCCAAGACGGCTGCCGCCGAGCACGCCGCCGAACTGCGCCAGGGTCCGGAAGCGGCGATCGGCGACGATCCGCTCGGTGCCGTCCAAGGTGAGGATTTCACCACCGAGGACATGGAATAAGGCCTTTGAAACAGCGGGAGCCGCTTCCTATATCGGAAGCGGCTCCCAAGCCTTCGTTGCCGTCGACGGCCCGAAAAATGCCCGCCGGATGCGTGATCGCGCATCGGCGGGCTTTTTTTTTGACGCTTTGAAGGCGGGGCGTTTCCGACCATTAGCGTTGACCGTCACGTCGTTCAGACGCTCGCCCCTATTTTCGCGATGGGAACAAGGCGAAAGCCTATCTGGTCGACGAAAGGGTCTGTTCGCCGCTGACCGCTGCCGATATGCCCCTGCACGCAGTCGGGAAATGCACGACAAGGCGGACCGGGGGGTGTGAATGGATTGGTTGCACGCGATTGCAGGGCTCTTCGTCGGCGTCATGGTGGGTATGACCGGTGTGGGCGGCGGATCGCTGATGGCGCCGATCCTGATCCTGCTGTTCGGCGTGTCGCCGACCACTGCGGTCGGCACGGACCTCTGGTTCGCCGCGATCACCAAGTCCGTCGGCGGCTTCGTGCATCATCATCATGGCGGCACGCATGGCGGACCGGACTATGAGGTGATCCGTCGCCTTTGCATCGGCAGCCTGCCCGCCGCGATCATCGTGCTGATCCTCCTGGGCCAGATCGACGCGCACCAGATCAAGAGCGGCGTCATCATGAGCGCGCTCGGCGTGGTCCTGATCCTGACCGCCATCGCCACGCTCTTCCGCACGCGCTTCCATCATTGGGCGTTCCATGCCCGCACCGACACGGCCAGCAGCTTCCTGCGCTATCAGACGGGTCTGACGGTGGCGGCCGGCGCGCTGCTGGGCGTCATGGTTACGCTGACATCGGTCGGCGCGGGCGCGCTGGGCGCGACGCTGCTGCTCGCGCTATATCCGCTGCGGATGCGATTGCAGAAGCTGATTGCCACCGACATCGTCCACGCCGTGCCGCTGACGCTGGTTGCGGGCATCGGCCATTTGTGGATCGGCAATTTCAACCTGATGCTGCTGGTCAATCTGCTGGCCGGTTCGATCCCCGGCATCATCCTGGGGTCGATGCTGGCCTCCAAGGTGCCCGAACGTATCCTGCAACCGCTGCTCGCGCTGGTCCTGATTGTCGCCGGTTGGCGGCTGATCGGCTGAACCGACCAGTAACGCCACCGCATCGCGCCGGCGATTGGCGACCATCCTCCCATATGGGAGGTACGCCAATCATGACTCGCTGGCATATGTCTGCGCACGAAAATTGCGAGGATAGATTGGTGGACGCAAAGACTCTGACCCATTTGGAGCGACTCGAAGCCGAGAGCATCCACATCCTGCGGGAAGTGGTGTCGGAAGCCGAGAAGCCGGTGATGCTCTATTCCGTCGGCAAGGACAGCGCCGTGATGCTGCACCTGGCGCGCAAGGCCTTCTATCCCTCGCCGCCGCCCTTCCCCCTGCTGCATGTCGACACGACCTGGAAATTCCAGGCCATGTACGAATTGCGTGACCGCATGGCGCAGGAAAGTGGCATGGACCTGCTCGTCTACCAGAATCCCGAAGCGCAGGAACGCGGCATCAACCCGTTCGACCATGGCCCGCTCCACACCGACATGTGGAAGACCGAAGGGTTGAAGCAGGCGCTCAACCTCTATGGTTTCGACGCGGCCTTCGGCGGCGCGCGCCGCGACGAGGAAAAGAGCCGGGCGAAGGAGCGCATCTTCTCCTTCCGCACCGCCAGCCATGGCTGGGATCCCAAGAACCAGCGTCCGGAACTGTGGAACCTCTACAACGCCAAGAAGAACAAGGGCGAGAGCATCCGCGTCTTCCCGATCAGCAATTGGACGGAGCTGGACATCTGGCAATATATCCACCTCAACAATGTTCCGATCGTGCCACTCTATTTCGCGGACAAGCGTCCAACCGTGGAGCGCGACGGCATGTTGCTGATGGTTGATGACGACCGCTTCCCGCTCAAGCCCGGCGAAGAGCCGGTGATGCGCTCGATCCGCTTCCGCACGCTCGGCTGCTATCCGCTAACCGGCGCGGTCGAGAGCGAGGCCAGGACGCTGCCCGAGGTGATCCAGGAAACCCTGCTCACCACGACATCAGAACGCCAGGGACGCGCCATCGACAAGGATGCCGGCGGCGCCGGCATGGAGAAGAAGAAACAGGAAGGGTATTTCTGACGCGCCACGTCATCCGCGCAGCGGGTGACGAAGCGTCAACCCCAGCGAAGGCTGGGGTCGCCTGCCTCCAGGCAAACCCCCTTCCCCAGATCACAACGATCCCGGTCTTCGCCGGGATGACGGGACAGACAACATGACCGATATTGCTGAACCCATCTACAAGACCGACGCCCTGATCGCGCAGGATATCGACCAGTATCTGAAGGTGCATGAGCACAAGACAATGCTCCGCTTCATCACCTGCGGCAGCGTCGACGACGGCAAATCCACGCTCATCGGCCGCCTCCTCTATGACAGCAAGATGATCTTCGAGGATCAGCTCGCCGCGCTGGAGGCCGACAGCAGGAAGGTCGGCACGCAGGGACAGGAGATCGACTTCGCGCTCCTCGTCGATGGCCTCGCCGCCGAGCGTGAGCAGGGCATCACCATCGACGTCGCCTATCGCTTCTTCGCCACGGAAAAGCGCAAGTTCATCGTCGCCGACACCCCCGGCCATGAACAATATACGCGCAACATGGTCACCGGCGCCTCGACTGCCGACCTCGCCGTCATCCTGATCGACGCGCGCAAGGGTATCCTCACCCAGACGCGTCGCCACAGCTACCTCGCCCACCTGATCGGCATCCGTAACATCGTGCTGGCGGTCAACAAGATGGACCTGGTCGATTATGATCGGGCGGTGTTCGACAGCATCGTCAAGGATTATGCCGAATTCGCCAAGTCGATCGGCATCAAGGCGTTCACGCCAATGCCGATTTCCGGCTTCAAGGGCGACAATATCACCGGCCCCTCAGGCAACACGCCCTGGTACAAAGGGCCGGCTCTGATCGAGCATCTGGAAACGGTCGAGGTGAACAGCGCGACCGATGCGGAAAAGCCCTTCCGTATGCCGGTCCAGTGGGTCAACCGCCCGAACCTCGATTTCCGCGGCTTTTCCGGCCTGATCGCGACCGGCATGGTGAAGCCGGGCGATGCGGTCCGCGTGCTGCCGTCGGGCAAGACCAGCACCGTCACCCGCATCGTGACGCTCGGTGGCGATCTGGAGCAGGCGGTGGCCGGCCAGTCGGTGACGCTCTGCTTCGCCGACGAGATCGACTGTTCGCGCGGCGACGTGATCGCGCTGGCCGACAATCCTCCCCAAGCCGCCGACCAGTTCGAGGCGACGATCGTCTGGATGGCGGATGAAGAAATGCTGCCGGGCCGCTCCTATTGGCTCAAAATCGGCACCCAGACCGTGACCGCCACGATCCAGCAGCCCAAATACCAGGTCAACGTCAACACGATGGAACATCTGGCGGCCCGGACGCTGGAACTGAACGCCATCGGTGTCGCCAACCTGTCGACCGACAAGCAGATCGTGTTCGAACCCTATGCCGACAATCGGACGCTGGGTGGCTTCATCCTGATCGACAAGATCAGCAACGCCACCGTCGCGGCGGGAATGCTGCACTTCAGCCTGCGGCGCGCGCAGAATGTCCATTGGCAGGCGACCGACGTCAGCCGGGAATTCCATGCGGGTCTAAAGAACCAGAAGCCCGCAGTGCTGTGGTTCACCGGCCTGTCGGGCGCGGGCAAGTCGACAATCGCCAATCTGGTCGAAAAGAAGCTGGCGCGGATGAACCGCCATACCTTCCTGCTCGACGGCGACAATGTGCGGCACGGCCTGAACAAGGATCTGGGCTTCACCGATGCCGACCGGGTGGAAAATATCCGCCGCGTGGGCGAGGTCGCCAAGCTGATGACCGATGCGGGCCTGATCGTCATCACCGCCTTCATCTCGCCGTTCCGCTCGGAGCGCGACATGGTGCGGCAGATGATGCAGCCGGGCGAGTTCATCGAAGTGCATATCGACACGCCGCTGGCCGATGCGGAGGCGCGCGACGTGAAGGGCCTCTACAAGAAGGCGCGATCGGGTGAACTCAAGAACTTCACCGGCATCGATAGCCCTTATGAGGCGCCGCACGACCCCGAAATCCACATCGACACGACCAGCCTGACCGCCGAAGAAGCGGCAGACGCCATCGTCGCGAGGATCATCCCATGAGCGAAACCCAGATCGACATCGCGGCGATGACCGACGCCGGTCTCGCCGCCCATCTCGCCGAGGTGGCTGGCCGCATCCTGGTAGAGGTCCGCTCGTCCGGCCTGTTCAGCGCCAAGGCGCTGGGCAAGGCCGGCGACCAGACCGCCAACCAGTTCCTGGTCCACGCGCTGCGCGAAGTGCGGCCCGATGACGGGCTGCTGTCGGAGGAGGAGAAGGACAATGCGGCGCGGCTCGACAAGAGCCGGGTGTGGATCGTCGATCCGGTCGACGGCACGCGCGAATATGGCGAGGAACGGTCCGACTGGGCGGTGCATGTCGGCATGGCGATCGACGGCGTGCCGGCCGTCGGCGCGGTCGCCCTGCCGGGGCTGGAGGGCGGCACGTTGCTGCGTTCCGACCAGCCGCGTCCGGTTCCGCCCGCGCCCGACACCCTGCGCATGGTCGTCAGCCGCACCCGCCCCGCTGCGGAGGCGGTAGCGGTGGCGGCGGCTCTGGATGCAGAGCTCGTCCCCATGGGCAGCGCTGGGGCCAAGGCCATGGCGGTGATCCTGGGCCAAGCCGACATCTATCTCCATTCCGGCGGTCAATATGAATGGGACAGCATGGCACCGGCCGCCGTCGCCCTCGCCCATGGCCTCCACGCCAGCCGCATCGACGGCAGCCCGCTCGTCTACAACCAGAGCGATGTCTACCTGCCCGACCTGCTGATCTGCCGGAAGGACCATGCCGACGCGGTGCTGGGCCATATCGCCGCACTGGCGAAGGACGCCGCCTGACGGCCCGATGGCCGGGGGATTGCGATCACCCGGCCAATAGTCGCCCGGCCAGGTCGGCCCAGCCCGCCGACACGCTTGCCATGCCGAAATGCGCGATGCGCTCGCCCGGCCGGATGCGGGTGGCGGGATCAAGCTGCCGATCCATGGCCGTGGCCATCGCGTGCGCGTCGGCCGGATCGACCAGCAGGCCGTAACGCCCATCGTCCAGCAGCTGCGCCGCATTGCCCGCGCTGATCGACGCGACACAGGGCGCATCCACGGCCATCGCCTCCAGCAGCACATTGGCCGACCCCTCCCACCAGGACGGCAGGACGAAGCCGTCGCAGCGCGCCAGCCAGGGAAAGACATTATCGACCGTTCCGGGCAGCGCCAGATCATCCGCGACGCCCATTTGCCGCGCCTGCGCCGTCAGCGTCTCGCGCGCATCGTCGCGGCTTTCGCCCAGTATGATGAGCCGCGCGGGCCGCTGGCGGCGTAGCAGCGCGAAGGCGCGGAGCAGGGTGGCAAAATTCTTCTGCGGCGCCAGCCGGCCGATGGCGAGCAGCACGGGCGCGTCTCCGCCCAGCCAGGGATGGGGATTCTCCCCCTCCGCTTTCCGCCGCGCCGCGCCCGCATCGATGCCATTGGCGATCACCGTCAGCCGTCCCCCGCGCGCCGCGCCAGCGAAGGCGGGCGTATCCGCTAGGGTCGGCGACACCAGCACCAGATGGGCCGCATCCACTGCGATCAGCCGCGCCGTGGCGCTGCGCCCCAAACGCTTCAGCCCGCCGGACGGGGCGCCGGGGACGGCGCGCATGATGTCGTTGCTGATGCGATAGACCCGCTTCAGGCCGGGCACGCCGCGGCTCCCGGCCCAGGCGGTGCCATGGCCGTGATTGCCCGCCGAGATCAGCATGGCCGGCCGTTCGCGCAGCAGATGCCGGCGCAGCGCCAGCGCCGCCTGCGCCTTTTCCCGCAAGCGCGACGGATGCGCCTGCGGCAAAAGCGCGTGATGCGCGACGCCCGGCACTGCCTCGCCGCCCGGCAGCGCGGTCACCAACTGGACGCCATGACCCCGCGCGGCGAGATCGGCGGCGATCAGGCGCGCGTTGCGCACCACGCCCGTGGCGACCAGCGCATGGACATAGACGCAGATCACCGACCGCGCCGGTCCCATTCGACCACCCGCGCACCGCGCCAGCACGCCACAGGCAGCCGGTCCAGATGATGCCGATAGAGCGCCCCCAGCCGTGTTTCGGCCAGACCCTGCCCGCTCACCAGTTGAAGGATGTCGGTACCGGGGTTCCAGTTCCCCTCGATCAGCACCGGCCCGTCACTGGTCAGCCCCACGTCCCAGCCGATCACGGTGAAGCCTGGGAACGCCGGATGGGCGCGGCGGGCCAGCGCCAGCGCCTCGGCCAGATCGGGAACGGTCGTCCCGGCGATCGCCGCGCCGGTCAGGGGATGCCGGTCATGCGACAGGCGCTGATCGCCCCCGCCCAGCCACGCCGTCCCGCATCGCCCCTGATCGTCGATCCCCAGCACCAGATTGCCGGCGTTGAAATTGTCGACCGGCCGCGCGCGCCCCGCCGACAGCCGCAGCGCCAGCCCGCAGACTTCGGGCACGCCCGTCTCGTCCAGGCAGGTGACGACGCGCAGGGTCGGCAGCGCGCAGGGCGACAGCTCCGCCAGCGCGGCATGGGTAGGCAATCGCCGCTGGATCACCCCGCCTGCCTGCCACATCGCGCCCAGCCGGGCCTGCAAGGCCGCATCGGCGATCGCGCCTTCCGCCCCGTGCCAGTCGCCCCCGATCCTCTGGAACCGCGCCACCCCCTGCCCCTTGGACCGGAAGCTGGGCTTGGCGATGATGTCCGTTTCTCGCGCCAGCCAGCTGCCAAGCGCTTCGCGCGTCGGGTTCCAGCCGGACGCGACCGGCAGCCCGGCCTGCTCCGCCCGCTGCGCGAACAGCTGCTTGTTCTTGAGCGGGTTGGCCGCCACCGGAAAGGCGGCCGGATTGAGCAGCCGGTGCAGCCCCTTGCGATCGCGCATCGACAAGCCCGCCCGCCGAACGGCATCGGGCAGCAATAGTCGTTCCGCCGATGACCAGCCGCCCCGGCCGGTCCGCGCCAACAGATGCGCCAGGGCGCGCGCGCCCGGCAGCCAGTGCCGCCGCAGCCCGCCATGATAGGCGGCCAGCAGGCTGTTCTCGTCCCGGCGCGGGACCGCGCGGATGGTGAACAAAATCTACTCCGCAGCCTGCATCATGACCGCGCGCTGCTCCAGCACGTCTGCCGCGACGCCACGCGTGCGCGCATTGTCGACGTCGATCGCCACCGCGCCGTCCGACAGGATCACCGGCGCGATCGTCATGCGGAAGCGTCGCGAGAACCGTGCGAAGGTCGCCGCCAATGTGCCAAGGCCGAAGCGGAAGCGGATGAGGTTCAGTAGGCCGAACGCACCGACGATGCGCAGCGGATGTTTCACGAACTGCCCGCCCGACCGGAAAGTCTCCGCCGCCGCCAGCGCCGCGCGATCCTTCAGCCAATAGGTGTTGCAGTTGGAATAGCTGTCCTCGGCGAAACGGTAGAATTTCCGCTGGCCCTCTGGATGCGCGGCCAGCACCGACTCGCGCCGCGTGAACGCGACCGCCGCATCCGCACCCTGCGCCTTGCAGCCTTCCAGCATCTCCGCGACGGCGGGCGGGGTCAGCAGCACATTGTCGGCGGTCGTGATCAGCAACGGGAAGGCCGCGCCATCCGCCGCCGCCAGCACCGAATCCACCAGATTGGGCCGCGCCGCGACCGCCACCAGCCGCCCGGTGGCGATTAGCCCGCGCAGTTGCGCCAGTCCTTCCAGCACCGCCGGGTCCTCGATCGCGACGCGGATCTTGCCGATCCGGTCGCTCGCCGCCAGCGCGTCGATGACGTGTATCAGCATCGGCTGGCCCGCCACCGGGACCAGGCATTTATGGGTGACGCCCGCCTCCAGCGCCAGCGGGTCGGTCGCCCCGTCACGCTTTCCGGCCAGCACCAGCGCCGTCGCGCGCCCGTCCTTGCGGCCGCCCATCAGGCCGCGACCCGCAGCGGCGCCTCAGTCAGCAGCCCCTGCCGCTCCAGGCTGTGGCCGATGATCGTTTCAACCAGCGTCTGGTGGTCCACCCCGATCGACCGGGCCGAACGGGAAATCGTCTTCTTCGACCAGAGATTGCAGGACAGGTTGACTTCCATGAACTGCACCGCGCCGCTGACCGGATCATAGCGAAACTCGAACCGGCCATAGTCGAACGGCCAGAGTTCGGGCAGCAGCAGCCGGGTCATGTCCTCCAGCTGCCCCAGCAGCGCGCGATCCTCGACCAGCACCAACGGATCGTCGCCTGCATCGATCAGGCCGCGCTTTTCCTCATGGCTGCGCGCACGGTGGGGATCGGCGGGCACATACATCATCGGCGGCAATATCCAGGGCTGGCCGCCGCTGCCGCCGACCACGGGCACGGCAACGTCGAGCAGCGGCGCCCAGGCCTCGACCAGCACGTCATGCCCTTCACCATGGAGATAGTCGATCTGCGCCTGCGCCTGCGCCCAGCTGTCGACCATGGCAAGGCCCCAGGACGCGGAGGAGGCATTCGGTTTGACCACCAGCCGCTCGGCGCGGAAGGCGGGTTCGGCGGGCAGGCCGCCCCGGCGGAATATCTGCGCCGGCATGGTCGGCACGCCATGGGCGCGGGCGATGAGCTTGCTCAGATATTTGTCGTCGGACACGCCGCGCAGGATCGGGCTGGCGCCCATATGGGGCACATCGCGCCAGCTGAGCAGCAGCGGCGCCATCATCTCGCTGTTCTGGAAGCCCCCGCGATTGAGCAGGGTGACGACGAAATCGACATCGGGCCGCTCGAACAGCGCCTCGTAACTGTTGGCGACCCGGATATGGAGGCCGATCTCCTCCAGCGTCATGCGCATCTCATGATGATAGATGGCATGGTTGCCGTCCACCGCGTCGGGCGCGCCGGTGGCCCGCGCATGTTTGGCGAGGAAGAGGACGCGCAGCCGGGCCTTGTCGGCCGGGGAAATGCGCACGCAACGGTCGATATGGGTCAGCATGAAGGCGCTTTTGCCCGACCTGCATGACATGGGCTTGACCGCGCGATGACGCCGCAGCGACGGGACGGCGGCACGCCCGTTACGGCGATATTACGGGATAAAGTCAGCCGGCGGTGATCGCCAGCGCCACGCCCTCCGCTACCTTGATGCCGTCGATCGCGGCTGAAAGTATGCCCCCGGCATAGCCGGCGCCCTCGCCCGCCGGGTAGAGGCCGGCGACGTTGAGGCTCTGGAAATCCTTGCCGCGCGTGATGCGCAATGGGGAGGATGTGCGGGTTTCGACGCCCGTCATCACCGCATCGGGATGATCGTAGTTGGCGAGCTGGCGGCCAAAGACCGGCAGCGCCTCGCGGAACGCTTCGATCACGAAGCCGGGCAGGCATCGGGACAAGTCGGTCGGCGTGACGCCCGGTTTATATGACGGCGTGACCGATCCCAGCGCGGTCGACGGCCGCCCGGCCAGGAAGTCGCCCACCGTCTGCCCCGGCGCCCAGTAGGAGGAACCGCCCGCGACATAGGCCAGGCTTTCCCAGTGGCGCTGGAAATCGATGCCTGCCAGTGGCCCGCCGGGATAGTCGCGCGCCGGGTCGATCCCGACCACCAGCCCGCTATTGGCGTTGAACTCGGCGCGGCTATACTGGCTCATGCCGTTGGTGACGACGCGGCCTTCCTCCGACGTCGCGGCCACCACCCGCCCGCCCGGACACATGCAGAAGCTGTAGACGGTGCGGCCATTGGCGCAATGATGGGCCAGGCTGTAGGCCGCCGCGCCCAGGTCCGGATGGCCCGCGCAATTGCCATATCGGGCGCGGTCGATCCAGCTTTGCGGATGCTCGATGCGAACGCCGATCGAAAAGGGCTTGGCCTCCATATGGACGGCCCGGCGGTGCAGCATCTCGAAGGTCGGCCGTGCGCTGTGGCCGACCGCCAGGACGACATGGTCGGCCTCGATCACGCTGCCGTCGTGGAGGACAAGGCCGCGCAACTGCTGCGTGCCGTCGCCCTGCCGCTCCAGCACCAGATCGTCGACACGGTGCTGCCAGCGATATTCGCCGCCCAGCGATTCGATCTGGCGCCGCATCGATTCGACCATCGAAACGAGGCGGAAGGTGCCGATATGGGGATGCGCTTCCCAGAGAATGTCGTCGGGCGCGCCCGCCGCGACGAATTCCTCCAGCACCTTGCGGCCCAGGAAGCGCGGATCCTTCACCCGGCAATAGAGCTTGCCGTCGGAAAAGGTGCCCGCCCCGCCCTCGCCGAACTGGACATTGCTGTCCGGGTTCAGCTCCGCGCGGCGCCACAGCCCCCACGTATCCTTGGTCCGCTCGCGCACCACTTTGCCGCGATCGAGGATGATAGGCCGGAAACCCATCTGCGCCAGGATGAGGCCCGCGAACAGGCCGCATGGCCCGGCACCGATCACCACCGGCCGCTTGCCCTGCCAGCCTTCGGGGACATGGGCGACGAACCTGTAGCGCGTGTCGGGGGTGGGACGGACGTCATGGTCGTTCGCGAACCGCTCCAGCACCCCGGCCTCGTCGGTCAGATCCAGGTCGACCGTATAGACCAGCTGAATAGCGGTCCTGCGCCGGGCGTCATTGCCGCGCCGCACGACGCTGTGGCCGCGCAAGTCCTGCGGTTCGAGTCCGAGGCGTTCGCAAATGGCGACGGGCATCGCCTCGGCCGGATGGTCGAGGGGCAGTTTCAGGCCGGAAAGACGGATCATGGTCGCCCCATAGTCCTTCCTGGATCGAAAGGAAACCGGGCCGGCCGCATCCCCCGCGCCAGGGCTTCGCCCAGAAGCGCGGCGATCATGCTGAGACCGGTGAGCGGAAACAGCAGGCCCAGCGCCAGCATCACCCCCGCCACCGCCCGCAGCGCGCCGGGGCTGGCCGGCGGCGGCGTGGACAGGCCGCGCTTCCACCAGAGGATCGGCGCGGTCAGGCAGAGCAGCAGCAGGCACAGGCAGCCCGCCAGCATAAGCAGGCGATTTGGCTCGCCATATTGCTGGCCCATATGGGTGGAGACTCCCCATTCCACCATCCTCGCGCCAGCCCCGAACTGCCTCCAGTCGACATCCTGCACCACCGCCCCGTCAGCGGCGGCGATGGTGAGGACGCGGGCGTCATCGGCGCGGATGGTGATCGCGCTGACCAGATAGGGCGCGCCGGGACTGGCAGGCAGAAACAACTGATAGCCCGATACCAGGCCGCGTCGCGCGGCGACGCCGGCCACCGCATCGACGCCGATGTCCCCCGGCGTGCCGGCCGGGCCGCCGCGCTCGCGCAGGGTCCAGGGCAATACCGCTTTCGCCTGCGGCGCCCAGGGATTGACCTTCATCTGCGGACGCCCCGCCCCATTGGCGGCGATGATCGCACGCAGCCCGCCGCCCCAGACCTGGGTCCAGGGCATTCCCGTCACCGCCAGGAACAGGATGATCGCCGCCGACGTAAAGCCCAGCGTACCGTGAACGTTCCGCCAGAACAGCCGCGTTGCGGGCCTGCCCCGGATCGTCAGCGCGGGCTGTCCGCGCCGGGGCCAGCGCAGATATAGGCCGGTAATGCAAAGCAGGATCGCCCAGCCAGCCACCACCTCCACCAGTCGGTTGCCGACCGGGCCGGTCAACGCCAGGCTGTGCAGGTCGCGGATCACCTGCATCGCGCCGCCGTCATGCATCTGGCCTAGGACACGGCCGTCAAATGCATCAACGAAATTCACGACTGAATCGCCGTTCGCCGACCCTGTCGTGACGCGCCAGCTTTGCGTGCCGTCGGCCGGGCGGAGCAGTTGGCTGGCCTTGCCGCCGGCATGTCGTTCCGCATTCGCGATGATCTGCGAAGCGGGCAACATCGCCTGTCCGCCATGCGCGGGCGTCTGCACCGGATAGAGCATGGCCTCGATCTGAGTCTTGTAGAGATAGAGCGCGCCCGTCACTGCCATCAGCGCCAGCACGGGCAGGACGATCAGCCCGGCATAGAAATGCCAGCGCCAGATCGCCCGATAGACATTCCCTTGCGTCATCACCGGCCCCCGTCAGAAGCGCGCGCGGACGCCCGCGTAGACGGCGCGGCGTTCGACGGGATAGAAAGCGACGCTGCCTTCGTCGGCGGCGGTGGCGGGGGTGTCGCGCGTATAGCGGACCAGCGCGCTGATGTCGCCGACCGCGCGCTCGTTGGTCAGGTTGCGCGCGTCGAGGAACAGGGTGAGGCCATCGCGCACCTGCGCCTGCGCCGTGAGATTGAGCAGCGCATAGCCGTCCACCCGCTTCGTGTTGGCATAATCGACCCATGCACCCTGCGGCAGCCACTCCACCGCCGGGGCGAGACTCAGCCGCTCGGTGCCCAGTTTCAGCTCCGCCCGGTAGAAATGGCGCGGCACGACCGGCAGGCGGTTGTCGCCGAACTGCACATCGTCACGGAAGCGAAAGTCGCTATAGCCATAGACCTGTCGCAGCATTGCCCATGGCGTCAGGGTCAGGTCCAGTCCGGCTTCCACGCCTTGGTGGCGGGTCCGATCGGCATTGAAGGTCGCGGCCGGAATGACGCCCGCGACCACGCTATATTGCAACATCTCCCCCTGGATGTCGGCGCGATAGAGGCTGACGTCCCAGCCGACGATGCCGATCCGGCCGCGCGTGCCGATCTCCGCCGTCCATGCCCGTTGCGCGCCGACGGGGGTGAAGCCCGGCGCGCCGCCCGCGGGCGTCTGGCTGAGTTCGCCAAAGCCCGGCAGTTCGACCGAACGGCTGTAATTGGCATAGAATTGCGCCGCCTCCACGGGCTGGTAGAGCAGGCCCAGCTTGGGCGCGAAGGCGTCGAAGCGCGCGTCGCCGCTGCGCGCGGGAACAAGGCGATTGTCGATCCGGCGCTCGCCATGGGTGTAGAGGCCGCCCGCGATCAGCCAGAGGCCGGGCAAGGGGGCGATACGCGCTTCGCCATAGCTGTTGATCGTCTGCGCCCGGACCTGCTGATGGGCGGTGAGCGCTCCAGACCGGCCGCCGAGATTGACGAACTGCCGGGACGTGCCGCTGCCGAAGCGCGCCTGGCTGCCCAGGGTCAGTTCCACCGGCAGGCCAGCCAGGTCGCCGGCCAGGTCGAGACTGGAGAACAGACCCCAGACCTGCGACTTCTGGTCAATCACCTGATAGATGGGATGGTCGAGCGCCTTGGCGTTGAAGAAGGCACCGAACGCCAGCTGCCCCTTTTCCAGGTCGATGGTGGTGCGGTTCTGGAGGCGGATGGAATCAATGTCACGCGCCTGGTCGAGGACGAAGTTCCCTTTGGCGGGATTGGTCAACACATCCTTCTCGCTCAGCGCTCCAGCCAGTTTCTGGCGGATCGTCTGCGCGCTGGCATAGAAGCGCGTCTCGACGCTGTCCGAGAGCTTCAGCCCGACATTGCCGTTGAAGCGCAGCGCCTTGCGATCCCCATGGGCGCGATCGCTGTCGGAACGGTCGGCGGTCAGCGCGGCCCAGGCGTCGCCATGGTCATCGGCATAACCATAGGCGATCTTGCCGCGGACCGTGTCGAAACTGCCGCCATCGATGCGGACTTCCGCGCCCGGCGCGCTGCGCCCGGTCAGCGTCACCGCGTTGATTGCGCCGCCCAGCGTCGATCCCCCGAACCGCAACGCATTGGCGCCGCGATAAACCTCCAGATGCTGGAAGACCTGCGGGTCCAGCTCCTGGAAATCGCCATTGTCGTCGGCGGCGTTGATCGGGATGCCGTCCTGCAACAAGGTGAGGCCGCGCATATGATAGCCGCGCGACAGGCCCGATCCGCGAATCGAGATGCGGACCTCCTGCCCGAAGCGCGGCTGGGTATAGACGCCAGGCGAGAAGGCCAGCGCGTCGCGCAGGGAAACGGCGAGCCGGTTGTCAAACGCTTCCGCCGCGACGATATCGACGCCACCGGGGGTCTTTTGGACGCGGGCGGCCGCCGCTTCGACGATCGGGCTGGCGGTGACGATGATGCCACCCTGTTCGGCTTCGTCGGCGAAGGCCGGGGTGGCGGACAGGATGAGAGCGCACAGCGGCAGGCTGCGCGCGACATGGATGGGACGCATAAGGATAGGACTTTCTGAAAAAGGCGTAAGGCGGCGCGCGCCGGCTGGCGGCGCGACCGGACAAGGGATTTCAGAAAGTGGCCGGCGGCCCCGATGATGGCGGCGGCGGCGCGGCAAGGTGCGCGATGACCCCGGTCTTGAGCGCGAAGGCGATCGGCCCGAAGGCCAGTTGCCAGGCTGGGAGCGGCAGGTCGGCGGCCACCAGAGGCGGCACCAGCGGCTGGACCGACGCGCCGAAGGGGCAATGTTGCTGGTCCGCCATGCCATCGTCGGGCTGGCCATGTTTGCCCGGCGCATCGCCGCGCGGCACGACGACATTGACCGCGCCCTGCCCGGTGCAGAGCGTCACGACGACGCCCTTCTCGGTACGCACCGGCATGAAGCCCGATGGCGCGACCAGCTGGATCGCCAGCACGAGCAGCGCGAGTGCGGCCAGCAAGCCGCGCGCGCTTTCGCTCTGTCTGACCGCCCCCATCATTCCGTCGCCGTAGCGGCTTGGCCGCTGCCTGTCACTAAGGCAAAAGGACCGGGAGAGCGCGCTGGGCCTCTCACCTCACTAACCTTGACGTAAACGTAAAGCAGGGCTACATCGGCATCATGGACAAGCGCAGCAGCATCGCCGGCATCGAACTGCCAGACCACAGCGAACGGCAGAGCTACAGCATCACCGACCTTTCGGAGGAATTCGGCGTGACCGCCCGGGCGCTGCGCTTCTATGAGGATGAAGGGCTGATCTCGCCGGAACGGCAGGGTCTGGCCCGCATCTATTCGCGCCGCGACCGCGCCCGGCTCGCCTGGATATTGCGCGGCAAACGGGTGGGCTTCAGCCTCACCGAGATTCGCGAGATGATCGACCTGTATGATGCCGACGAAGCGCATGAGGCGCAGCGCCGCGTCACCGTCGACAAGTGCAAGGCGCGGATCGACCTGCTGACCCGCCAGAAGGATGACATCGACGCAGCGATCGCCGAGCTGTCCGCCTTCGTGGCCACCATCGAAGACAGATAGTCCCCTACCCCGCGTGCGGGGAACCAAAGAATAATCAGGAGAAGATCATGCCCAGCTATGCCGCCCCTGTCCGTGATACCCGCTTCGTGCTCGATCATGTCGTCGGGCTGGACCGCTACGCCAACCTCCCCGGTTTCGAAAATGCCACGCCCGACCTGGTGGAGGCGATCCTGACCGAAGGCGGCAAGATGGCGGCCGAAGTCCTCTTCCCCCTGAACGCGGTGGGCGACAAGGAAGGCTGCACCCGTCATCCGGACGGCAGCGTGACGACGCCGACCGGGTTCAAGGCGGCGTTCGACCAGTTTGTCGAGGGCGGCTGGACGACGATCCACGGCCCCGTCGAATTTGGCGGCCAGGGGCTGCCCACCGTGCTGGCGACCGCAGTCGACGAATATGTGCTGTCGGCCAACCAGGCGTTCGAAATGTATCATGGGCTGACCGCGGGCGCGGTCGCGGCGCTGATCGCCAAGGGCAGCGACGAACTGCAACAGCGCTACATTCCCAACATGGTGTCGGGCAAATGGACCGGCACGATGAACCTGACCGAACCGCATTGCGGCACGGACCTGGGCCTCATCAAGACCAGGGCGGTGCCGCAGGCCGATGGCAGCTATGCCATCACCGGCACCAAGATCTTCATTTCGGCGGGCGAGCATGACCTGTCGGAAAACATCATCCATCTCGTCCTCGCCAAGACGCCCGACGCGCCCGAAGGCAGCAAGGGCATTTCGCTGTTCGTCGTCCCCAAATTCTTCGTCGGCGAAGACGGGTCGCTCGGCGAACGCAACGCCGTGTCCTGTGGCTCGATCGAGCACAAGATGGGGATTCACGGCAACGCCACCTGCGTCATGAACTATGACGGCGCGACCGGCTGGATCGTGGGCGAAGAGAATAAGGGGCTGGCCGCCATGTTCATCATGATGAACGCGGCGCGGCTGGGCGTGGGCCTCCAGGGGCTGGGCCAGGCGGAGATCGCCTTCCAGAATGCGGTCCATTACGCGAAGGACCGCCGTCAGGGCCGCGCGCTGACCGGGCCGAAGGAACCGGGCGAGAAGGCCGACACGCTGTTCGTCCATCCCGATGTGCGCCGGATGCTGATGGAGGCGAAGGCGATGACCGAAGGGCTGCGCGCGCTCATCCTGTGGACCGCGCTCCAGGTCGACCTGTCGCACCATGCCGGGACCGAGGAAGAACGCCAGGCGGCGGATGACCTGCTCCAGCTGCTGACCCCGGTGGTCAAGGGCTATGGCACCGACCGGGGCTTCGACGTGGCGGTCGCCTGCCAGCAGGTGTTCGGCGGCCATGGCTATATCTGGGAAAATGGCGTCGAGCAGTATGTCCGCGACGCCCGCATCGCCCAGATCTACGAAGGCACCAACGGCGTGCAGGCGATGGACCTGGTAGGCCGCAAGCTGCCGATGAACGGCGGCCGCGCGCTGCAATCCTTCCTCAAGATGTTGGGGGAGGAAGTGGCGACGGCCAAGGCTGACGAGGTGCTCGCCCCCATCGCCGACGCGCTGGAAAAGGCCAGCGGACAGCTTGGCGCGGCGACCATGTGGCTGATGCAGAACGCCATGAAGAACCCCGAACATGCCGGGGCCGGCGCGCATCACTATATGCACATATTGGGCATAGTCGCGACCGGCCTGATGTGGCTGCGCATGGCGAAGGCCGCGACCACGCTGATCGCGGCGGGACAGGGCGACGCCCAATATCTGGGCGCAAAGCTGGTAACGGCGCGCTTCTTCGCCGAACGGATCATGCCCGATGCCGGATCGCTGCGTCGCAAGATCGAAGGCGGGGCCGACACGCTGATGGCGCTCGATCCGGACCTGTTCCTGGCCGCCTGATCCCCGCATTGCCGCTCATGAAAATGGCTCCCCATGTCGCCATGGGAAGCCATTTTCATGAGCCGGAAAGGCCAGAGCATCGTGCGCGAGCGGGGGACATCACTTCGCGCAAACAGGATGCGATTATCACAAGCCAGGTCGCGGGCCCTGCGGCGGAATTAACCCAGTGCACGTGGCGATTATTCTTCGCCATTATCCTTCACGCCAACCGTCGGCACATCCACGGTCGCTTCCTTGGTCCCGACGACGACTTCCTTCGAATCAACGTCGACCTTCGGAAGATCGCCACCCTGGACGCTCACTTCAGGCATATCGCCGCCACTGACGTCCGCCTTCCAGAAACCGGTAGCGAACAAAATGCCGACAATTGCCAGAATGGCGATCAGGACTATGGCGATTGTTCGACCTGGACCGCGCTTTTCGACAATCACCGTCCGGTCATCATAGCCGTCATTGCGCATATCAACCATCACATCATCCTCACATCATTATGACGCCAGAACGGACGGGCGATGATTTTGGTTCCTGTCCATTTTGCACGGCGACCGGAAGCCTTGCGATGCAGGCGTGGCATGCCGGGACGGGCGATGATCGGCAATGCGCAAAAATCAGGCGGCGAGCGGCAGTTCTTCTTCCATCGGAACCGGCGTCACGTCGTCCGCAACCGGCGCCTGCCCCTTGGCCAGGCCCGCGATATAGCGTTCGGCGGTCAGGACGTCGCGACGATAGGCAAAATAGAGCGAGAGCAGGGAGAACATCGGAAACCTCGGTTGAAAAACTTTGCTGCATTGCAGCATCGCAGCCCATCTGGACTTCAGCGCCCGTTTTCGCAAATGCAATGCGGGCGAAGGCGATTGCAGTTAATGTATCCTCCGTTCCGGGGCGGAAGCGGACTTGGCCTAGCCAGCGGCCCCGGCCGCCGTTAGCATCCGCTCATGCAAGCCACCGACACCGCCGCGGGCGCATCCCGCACTTTGGGCCTTGCCGCCTGCATCGCGCTGGTCATGGGCAACATGATCGGATCAGGCGTCTTCCTGCTGCCCGCCAGCCTGGCGCCCTTCGGTTGGGACGCAGTGGCGGGATGGGCCTTCACCATTGCCGGGTCGCTGGTGCTGGCCTTCGTCATCGCGCGGCTGACCGTCGCCATGCCCGACGCCAATGCGGCGCAGATGATCGCGCGCGCCTATGGCCCGCTGGCCGGCTTCGCGATCGGCTGGATCTACTGGCTGTCGATCATCATCACCAATGTCACCATCGCCGTCGCCGCGACCGCGAACCTGAGCAGCATCCTGCCTGCATTGGCGAAACCCGGCGTCGGGGCGCTCTGTTCGATCGGCTTTCTCTGGGCGATGACCGGCATCAACCTGATCGGCGCGCGCGCCGCGGGCGTGACGCAGATCGCCACGACGCTGCTCAAGCTCGTGCCGATCGCCGTCGTGCTGGTCCTGCTCATCCTGATCCTGGGCAGCGGCCGGGCGGAGGTGACGCCCTTCCCCGCGCAAGGGCTGACCGGCGCGGGCATCACCGCATCCGCCGCGCTGACATTATGGGCCTTGCTCGGCTTCGAGTCCGCGAGCGTCGCTGCCGACAAGGTGCGCGATCCCGCCCGCACCATCCCGCGCGCGACGTTGATCGGCACGGTCGCGACCGGCCTCATCTATCTGCTGGTCTGCTCGGGCATCGCGCTTACCCTTCCGGCCGCGGAAACCCAGACCGGATCGCCTTTCGGCGCGTTCGTCAGCCATTATTGGTCGCCCGGCCCGGCCGGCTTTGTCGCGCTGTTCGTGGTCGTGAGCTGCCTCGGCGCGCTCAACGGCTGGACCCTGTTGCAGGGTGAGGTGCCGCTTGCGATGGCGCGCGCCGGGGAATTGCCGCGCTGGCTGGCGGGCACCGATGCGAGGGGGACGCCGGTGCGCGGACTGATCCTGTCGACCGTGCTGGCCAGCCTGATGCTGGTCGCGAACAGTCTGCAAGGACTGGTGGCGCTGTTCACGGCGATGGCGCTGCTCGCCACCTCCGCGACCCTGTGGCTCTATGTCGGCTGCGCCCTGGCGAGCCTGCGCTTCAGGCTGGTGGTGCCTGCCGCCCTGATCGGATTGGGCTATGCACTCTGGACGCTCTGGGGCGCGGGCGTGGTCGCCAGCGGGTCGAGCGTCCTGCTGATGGCGGCGGGCCTGCCCTTCCACTGGTGGGCGCGGCGAGGGCTAGGCAGGGCGCAGAGCAACTGACCCCTTCCGCTAAAAGAGGACCGTCATCCCCCCGCAGGCGGGAATCCATCTCCTGACCTCATTTCGGAGGAGAGCGTTGGAGATAGATGGCCGCCTGCGCGGGAATGACGAACATGCATGGGATCAATAGCGGATCTCAGGGGAGATTGAATTCAATCCCCCCACATCTCCTTGAGCTTGGAGAAGAAACCCGTCGATTGCGGGCATTCCTCACCCGTCTCCGTCTCGCGGAAGGCTTCGAGCAGTTCCTTTTGCTTGGCCGTCAGCTTGGTCGGCGTCTCGACATCGACCTGGACGACGAGATCGCCCTGCCCCCGGCCGTTCAGCACCGGCATACCGGCGCCGCGCTGGCGGATCTGCTTGCCCGACTGGATGCCGCTCGGAATCTTGATCTCATGCCGGATGCCGTCGAGGCCCGGCACTTCGATCACGCCACCCAGGGCCGCCGTGGTGAAGCTGACGGGCGCGCGGCAGAACAGGGTCGTGCCGTCGCGTTCGAAGATTGAATGACGCTTCACATGCAGGAAGATATAGAGGTCGCCCGAAGGCGCGCCCCGCGCCCCGGCCTCGCCCTCGCCGGACAACCGGATGCGAGTGCCTTCATCGACGCCGGCCGGGATATTGACCGACAGCGTCTTGGGCTTGTCCACCCGCCCTTCGCCCCGGCAGGACCGGCAGGGGCTTTCGATCACCTGGCCCGCGCCATGGCAGGACGGACAGGTCCGCTCGACCACGAAAAAGCCCTGCTGCGCGCGCACCTGGCCATGGCCGCCGCAGGTGCCGCAGCTCTTGACCCCGGTGCCGGGCTGCGCGCCCGATCCGTCGCAACTGTCGCAGGCGGCCGACACCTCGATCTGGATCTCGGTCTGCTTGCCATGATAGGCTTCATCAAGCGAGATTTCCATGTCGTAGCGGAGGTCCGCGCCGCGGCGCTGCTGCTGGCGCCCGCCGCCCTGGCCGCCGAAACCGGCCTGGCCGAAAATCGTCTCGAAAATATCGCCCAGATCGGAAAAACCGCCCGCGCCGCCCCGGAATCCACCGCCGCCACCGCCACCATTCTGGGCGTTGGTATAGGCCGCATGGCCATAACGGTCATAGGCCGCGCGCTTCTGAGGGTCCTTCAGACACTCATAGGCTTCCGATACGGCCTTGAACCGGGCTTCGCTGTCGGTGCAGCCCCCGGTCTTGTCCGGGTGATATTTCATCGCCATCTTGCGATAGGCGCTCTTGATCGTGGCGCTGTCCGCCGTGCGCTCGACTTCGAGCAGCTCGTAATAATCAACTTCGGTAGTCATATCGCCCCCGGCGCGCACGGTCCCCGGCTCCGCCCCGGACGGTCGCGCTGGTCAGAGACCATGACGTCCGCCCGAAGCAAAGTCGAGGAGCGTTTCATCGGGCTTACGCCTTGTTGTCGTCCACTTCCGAGAATTCGGCATCGACGACATCATCGTCGGCCTTGGGCGCGTCGGCGCCCGGAGCGGCGGCCGAAGCCTGCTCCTTCTCGTAGATCGCCTGGCCGAGCTTCATCGCGACCGTGGCGAGTTCCTGCGCCTTGGCCTTCATCGCCTCGGCATCGCCGCCCTCGATCGCGCTCTTGGTCGCAGCGATCGCGGTCTCGATCTCACCCTTAAGCGACGCGTCGACCTTGTCGCCATGTTCGGCCAGCTGGCCTTCGGTGGTGTGGACCAGGCTTTCGGCATTGTTCTTCGCCTCGGCCGCCTCACGCCGCTTCTTGTCCTCTTCGGCGAAGCGCTCGGCATCCTTGACCATCTGGTCGATGTCGGCGTCGCTGAGGCCGCCCGATGCCTGGATGCGGATCTGCTGCTCCTTGCCGGTGCCCTTGTCCTTGGCCGACACGTTGACCAGGCCGTTGGCGTCGATGTCGAAGGTGACTTCGATCTGCGGCACGCCGCGCGGCGCGGGCGGAATGCCGACCAGGTCGAACTGGCCGAGCAGCTTGTTGTCGGCCGCCATTTCACGCTCGCCCTGGAACACGCGAATCGTGACCGCCTGCTGATTATCGTCGGCGGTCGAATAGACCTGCGACTTTTTCGCGGGGATGGTGGTGTTGCGGTCGATCATGCGGGTGAACACGCCACCCAGCGTCTCGATACCCAGCGACAGCGGGGTAACGTCGAGCAGCAGCACGTCCTTGACGTCGCCCTGCAGCACGCCCGCCTGGATCGCCGCGCCCATGGCGACGACTTCATCCGGGTTCACGCCGGTATGCGGTTCCTTGCCAAAAAATTCCTTCACGGCCTCGCGCACCTTGGGCATACGGGTCATGCCGCCCACCAGCACCACTTCGCTGATCTCGCTCGCCGAAACGCCGGCGTCGGCCATCGCCTTCTTGCAGGGTTCCATCGTGCGCTTGATGAGGTCGGCGACCAGACGCTCCAGATCGGCGCGGGTCACGGTCTTCACCAGATGCTTGGGACCATTCTGGTCTGCGGTGATGAAGGGCAGGTTGACTTCGGTCGTCTGCGCCGAGGACAGCTCGATCTTCGCCTTTTCCGCCGATTCCTTCAGACGCTGGAGCGCCAACTTGTCCTTGGTCAGGTCGATGCCCTCGGCCTTCTGGAAGTCGGCCGCCAGATATTCCACCAGCTTGGCGTCGAAATCCTCGCCGCCCAGGAAGGTATCGCCGTTGGTCGACTTCACCTCGAACACGCCGTCGCCAATCTCCAGGATGGAGATGTCGAACGTGCCGCCGCCAAGGTCATAGACCGCGATCGTCTTGCCGTCCTGCTTGTCGAGACCATAGGCCAGCGCGGCCGCGGTCGGCTCGTTGATGATGCGCAGCACTTCCAGGCCGGCGATCTGGCCGGCGTCCTTGGTCGCCTGACGCTGGGCGTCGTTGAAATAGGCCGGAACGGTGATGACCGCCTGCGTGACCGTTTCGCCCAGGTAGCTCTCGGCGGTTTCCTTCATCTTCTGAAGGATGAACGCGCTGATCTGCGACGGGCTGTAGTCCTGGCCGCCGGCCTTGACCCAGGCGTCGCCATTGCCGCCCTTGGCGATCGAATAGGGGACGAGTTCCATGTCCTTCTTGGTCATGGGATCATCGAAGCGGCGGCCGATCAGGCGCTTCACCGCGAAGATCGTGTTGTCCGGGTTGGTGACAGCCTGACGCTTGGCCGGCTGGCCGATCAGGCGTTCGCCATCCTTGGCGAAGGCGACGATCGAGGGGGTGGTGCGCGCCCCTTCCGCATTTTCGATGACCTTGGGCTTTCCGCCGTCCATCACAGCGACACAGCTGTTGGTGGTGCCCAGGTCGATCCCGATAACTTTTGCCATCTCTTCCTCTTGTAACCCCAAATATACTCAGCGGTTGACGGCCCCATACCTCACAAAAGCGCCAAGGCAAGGCCGTTTGCACGAGGGATATAGGCGCGCTTTCGCTTGGCACAAGAAGCTGCGGCGATTACCTAGAGCGTTCTGACGCCGACCGGCCCGGCCGGCGACTCGCAGAACGCGGAAAACAAAAGAAAACAGGGCGGTCGCCGGAGCAATCGGATCGGCTGCCGCCGGCGGATCGACCGGAAACGAGACAGTCACGGAGTATAGGATGCGCGCGCCCCTTGCCCTTTTCACCCTTGCCGCGCCGCTGCTGCTGCCCCTCGCCCTTGCCGCCTGCGGCGATCCGGCGCCGACCTATGTCGACCAGGCCTGGGTGCGGCTGTCGCCGAACAAGGACATGCCCTCGGCCGGCTATTTCGTGGCGCATGGCGGTGACATGGGCACGCAGTTGCGCGGCGTCATCACCGACTATGCGCTCAAGGTCGAAATGCATGAAAGCCTGACCAGGGACGGCATGACGACGATGGAGCGGATCGAAAGCGTCGACATCCCCGCCAAGGGCAAGGTCGCCTTCGCGCCGGGCGGCAAGCATCTGATGATCTTCGGCGTCAACGACACCGCGATCAGCCGGGGCAAGATGCAGTTCACCTTCCTGATGGCCAATGGCGACCGGCTGCTGGTCGACGCGGTCATCCGCAAGCCGGAGGCCGCCGCCGCGCCCGTTCCAAAGGCCGGCAACGCCCCCGCCCCTTGACCAGCCGCCCGCTCACCCCGCAGGAAGCGGCGCTGGCCGGCTCGGTCTTCGGGCAGGCGATCGACTATGCGCGGGTGCGGGTGCATCATCGCAAATGGTGGCCCTTCCAGCCCAGGGGCGTGACCATGGCGCCTGACGGCGACCTGTGGTTCCATCCCGACAGCGATCTGTTCTGCGCCGACTTCTGCGCCAGTCCACTGCATGTCCAGGGCCATTTCATTCATGAGATGACCCATGTCTGGCAGGCGCAGCGATCGGGCCGCTGGTGGCTTCCGCTGATGCGCCACCCCTTCTGCCGCTATGATTATGCCATCCTGCCCGGCAAACCCTTCCACCGCTACGGCATCGAGCAGCAGGCCGAGATCGTGAAGCACGCATTCCTGCTGCGGCAGGGCGGTCGCGTGGAAGGCAAGCCGGGGCTGGACATCTATGAGGCGCTGTTGCCCTTTGGCCGGTGAAACCGAGGAACGGGCGGAGGAGAGACGGCGCGGCGCAGTTGGACTTGGCGCTTGCCCCGAGCGTATCGCGCCGTCGCCTGAAGCCCCAGCGTTGGCCTGCGGCCGCCCTCCGGGTCGCTGGCGCAACGGTCATATGCATGGCCGCTTTCGAGCGGCGTCGCGCCGCGCTTAACTATATGCCTCTGCCCCCCACATGCCTTTTCCTATTGCCGCTGTTTCTATCCTCGCCGATGGTCCCACTGCCTTTCCTGCCGCCTTGCCGTGCGCGCCGTCCCATCCGCACGATGAAGGAAGGGATGCGTCGCAGGCGCGTCGGGAGCGCGTCCGGGCCGAAAAGCCCGGCGACATCGTGAACTTCGCCCGCCCCTCCGCCCACGAAAAAGGGCGGACCCTGCGGCCCGCCCCATCGCATTTCCACCGGTCGGCGCGCTCTTAGTAAACGCGCGCCTTGGGCTTGATATATTCGGCTTCGTCCGTGAGTGTATAGTCGTGGACCGGACGATAATCGAGCGTCACCTTGCCGCCCGATCCGCCCCAGCCTTCGAACCAGCTGACGGTGTGCTTCATCCAGTTGTCGTCGTCGCGGTTCGGGAAATCCTCATGGGCATGGGCGCCGCGCGATTCCTTGCGGTTCTCGGCGCTGACCATGGTGCAGACCGCCTGCGACATGAGATTGTCCAGCTCCAGCGTCTCGATGAGGTCGGTGTTCCAGATCAGCGAGCGGTCGGATACGCCGACATCCTGCATCCGGGCATTGACCTGCGCCATCTTGGTGACGCCCTCGGCCAGCAGCGCGCTGTCGCGGAACACGGCCGCGTGCTTCTGCATGGTGTGCTGCATTTCCAGACGGATCTGCGCCGTGGGCGTGCCGCCCTTGGCATTGCGATATTTGTCGAGGCGCGACAGCGCCAGATCGGCGGCATCGGCCGGAAGCGGCTTGTGCGGCGCGTTGGGCTTGAGCGTTTCCTTGAGGTGCAGACCGGTCGCGCGGCCGAACACGACAAGGTCGATCAGCGAGTTGGAGCCGAGGCGGTTCGCGCCATGAACCGACACGCAGGCCGCTTCGCCGACCGCATAGAGGCCCGGCACCACGACTTCCGGATCGTCGCCGACCTTGGTCACCACCTGGCCATGATAGTTACAGGGGATGCCGCCCATATTGTAATGGACGGTCGGGGTCACGGGCAGCGGCTGACGGGTCAGGTCGACGCCCGCGAAGATCTTGCCGCTTTCGGTGATGCCCGGAAGGCGCTCCGCCAGCACCTTGGGATCGATATGGTCGAGGTGCAGGAAGATGTGATCCTTGTTCGGACCCACGCCGCGCCCTTCGCGCATTTCCATCGCCATCGAACGGGACACGACGTCACGCGATGCCAGATCCTTGGCCGAGGGGGCATAGCGCTCCATGAAGCGCTCGCCTTCGGAGTTGGTGAGGTAGCCGCCCTCGCCGCGCGCGCCTTCGGTGATGAGCACGCCCGCGCCGTAGATGCCGGTCGGGTGGAACTGCACGAACTCCAGATCCTGGAGCGGCAACCCTGCGCGCAGCACCATGCCGCCGCCGTCGCCGGTGCAGCTGTGCGCCGAGGTTGCGGAAAAATAGGCGCGGCCATAGCCGCCCGTCGCCAGCACGACGGCATGGCTGCGGAAGCGATGGATCGAGCCATCCTCCATGCAGATGGCGATGACGCCACGGCACTCGCCATTTTCCATGATGAGGTCGATGGCGAAATATTCGATGTAGAAGTCCGCGTCATACTTCAGCGACTGCTGGTAGAGCGCGTGCAGCATGGCGTGGCCGGTGCGGTCGGCGGCGGCGCAGGTGCGCTGCACCGGCGGGCCGGCGCCCATATTCTGCATATGGCCGCCGAAGGGACGCTGGTAGATGGTCCCGTTCTCGTTGCGGCTGAACGGCACGCCGGCATGTTCCAGCTCGATCACGGCCGCAGGCGCTTCGCGCACCATATATTCGATCGCGTCCTGGTCGCCCAGCCAGTCGGACCCCTTGACGGTGTCGTACATGTGCCAGGTCCAGTGATCGGGCGAATTGTTGCCGAGCGACGCCGCGATGCCGCCCTGCGCCGCGACGGTGTGCGACCGGGTCGGAAACAGCTTGGTGATGCAGGCGGTCTTGAGGCCCGCTTCGGCGCTGCCCATGGTCGCGCGCAGGCCGGAGCCGCCCGCGCCCACGACGACGGTGTCATATGTATGGTCGATGATCTTGTAGGCTTCGGTCATTATTCGGCGACCCCCGTGAAGGCGATCTTGGCGATCGCGAAGACGCCCGCGGCCGCGCCGCCAAAGGCATAGAAGTTCAGCAGCAGCATGGAGAAGAAGGCCAGACCCTTGTCATGGACATAATCCTCCAGCATCACCTGCATCCCCAGCCGCAGGTGCAGGAAGATGCTGACCACCATCAGCATCAGTGGCACCGCGACCAGCGGCTTGGCGATCCAGCCAACGACGCTCTCATAATCGAGGCCGGGCAGCGCGATCAGGCTGAAGATCAGCCACAGCACCAGCAGCAGGTTGCCGACGGCGGTGTAGCGCTGCGCCAGCCAGTGGTGCGCGCCGTGCCGCGCGGAGCCAAGGCCACGGACGCGGCCGATACCAGTACCGTTGCCCATCAGAATGCCTTTCCGAAGATATAGAGCCAGACGAGGCCGGTCACGAGCAGCGAGGCGACGAAGGTCGCGATCGACCAGCTCTTGTTGCTCTTGAGTTCATAGCCCGCGCCCATGTCGAGCACGAAGTGCCGGAGGCCCGAAAAGAGATGCTGGAAAAAGAACCAGGTCAGGCCGATCATGACCAGATAGCCGACCGGCGACGTCGCGCACTTGACGAAGGTCGCATAGGCTTCCGGCCCGGTCGCGGCGGCCATCAGCCACCAGATGAGGCCGAGCGCGCCCGCGGTCGCCAGGCCGTTGCCCGTCACGCGGTGCATGATGGAGACGGCCATGGCCGGCCCCCATTTCCAGATCGTCAAATGCGG
The DNA here is from genome assembly GCF_001650725.1 of Sphingobium sp. TCM1. Taxonomy (GTDB): domain Bacteria; phylum Pseudomonadota; class Alphaproteobacteria; order Sphingomonadales; family Sphingomonadaceae; genus Sphingobium. Next base: position 55,458 of record NZ_LXVX01000016.1, read on the forward strand.
CGAGAGTGGCCGGCTGGTGGATCGCGCCATGTCTACCCTAGTCCCTGAAGCTTGTCCCTGAGTCCCGTCCCCTTAAGAGCGAAGAGGCGAGAGGGCAAGCCGCGTAGGCGCCGCGCAGGAAAAGTGCTGCCGATGGTTGGAATAAGGATCAATTAACCAAAGGCCGCTATTCCTTCCGACCAAAGGTTCGCGCATTTTCGAAGGGCACCCGATTAACATGAAGTCCGCCGAGACATTCCGGATCGTGAACGCCAATAATCTGGCCAATCTCGACCTGACCGACAGCATCGCACCCGACGCGCTGGAAATCCATGCGATGATCCGGGACTCGCTGCCGCTAGTCGCGCAGACCTTCTTCGAAAGCTACGCCGCCGACGCGCAACTGCGCCGGCATCTGAGCGAAAGCGCGCTGCGCAAGATCGAGGCCGAAACCGCCCGTTATATTGAACAGAAGCTCGCCAATTTCTCGGCGGGCGAATGGATCGCCACGGCGACCGATTGCGTGCGCCACGCCAGCAAGCACGGCTTCCCGGTGCAGGCGGTGCTGACCGCCGTGTCCCGATCCAACGAAAAGATCGCCGAACTGGTCTGCGACCGCTGCTGGGACGACAGGCCGCGCTGCCAGCGCCTGTTGCAGGCGATCAACCGCCTGTCCTCCATGGACATCGGCATCATGAGCAATGTGCTGGCACAGGATCTGGCCGAGTCCCAGCGCGCCGAACGGCAGCGCTACGGCTCGCTGTTCGAACAACGCATCGTCGGCGAGATCGACGGCGCGTCGAAGCTGGGCGAATCGCTGCGCGAACAGGCGAAGGACGCCTCCGCCGCCACGCGCGGGATGCTGGGCAAGGCGTCCGAAGTCGCCGCTGCCGCCGAACAATCGGCGCTGGCGATGCGCGAAGCCGCCCGCACCTCCGCCGGCCTGATCCGCGCGATCGAAGATGCCCGCACCGAGGTGGAGGGCGCTGCCGATGTCGCCCAGCGCGCCGCGCGCCAGTCGGGCGACGCCGTCACCATGTCCGCCACCCTGTCCGAACATGCCAAGTCGATCGAATCGATCCTGGGCCTGATCCGCGACATTGCGGGCCAGACCAACCTGCTCGCGCTCAACGCCACGATCGAGGCCGCCCGTGCGGGCGATGCGGGTCGCGGCTTCGCGGTCGTCGCGCAGGAGGTGAAGAGCCTGGCCAACCAGACCGCCCGCGCCACCGACGAGATTGCCGGCAAGATCGCCGACATCCAGATGTCGACGCGCCAGTCGGTCGAAACCAACGAGCGCATCCGCGACACGGTGGGCGAAGTGCAGGCGAGCGCCGAACGCATCCGCCACGCCATGGACGCGCAGGCCCAGACCGTCACCATGATCACCGCCGCCGTCGACGAAACAGCGCTCGCCGCCGACTCCATGTCGACCACCATCTCGGCCATCCGCCAGGATACAGAGGTCGTGGCGTCGGAAATCGACCAGCTGGAACGCGGCTTCAAGAGCGTAGAGGACAAGCTTGCCAGCCTGCGCCATGCTTCGTCCGACTTCGGCCGCCAGGTCGCCTGACACAGGCGGCCTGAAGCGTCGTCCCCGCTCGAAACGAAGGACAGACCTGAGCGGCGACGCCCGGATGCTTCCCCTCCTCCCGTCGCTGGTCTAAAGGCGGCGGGATGAACGATGTCGCAAGACCGGCGCAAAGCTGGAAAGTCACCCTGCCCTGCACCCGCGCCGAAGCCGAGGCGCTGGACGGCGATATCGCCGCCTTCGCCCTGATGGATCGCCCTCCGGTCCTGATGACCAGCGAGGCGGAGCCGGACGACGAGGACAAGTGGCAGCTCGACGCCTATTTCGAGGGCAAGCCCGGCCCCGCCGCGATCAAGCTGCTGCGGACGCTGGTGCCAAGCGCCGCCGGGGTGAAGCCGATGGTCGAGCCTTTGCCCGACGAGGATTGGGTGACGCTGAGCCAGCAGGGTCTGGAGCCCGTAACTGCCGGACGTTTCCATGTCCGCAACCTTGCAAGCGACCCGGAACGCCCCGGCCATGCAAACCTGCTGATCGAAGCGAGCCGCGCCTTCGGCACCGGCCAGCATGAAACCACCGCCGGCTGCCTGATGATGCTCGACCGGATGCGCCATGTGGGGATGCGCGCGCGCAACGTTGCCGACATCGGTACGGGCACCGGGCTGCTGGCCTTCGCCGCGCTGCATCTTTGGCCCCATGCCCATGCTATCGCGTCCGACATCGATCCGGTCGCAGTGGAGATCAGCGCCGACAATGCCCGCGCCAATGGGGTGGCGCTGGGCCACGGGGCCGGTCAGCTTGCCCTCGTCACCGCCGCCGGCGCGGACCATCCGGCGCTGTTCGGCCGAGCGCCCTACGACCTGCTGATCGCCAATATCCTCGCCGGGCCATTGATCGAACTGGCGCCGGCCCTGTGCGCGCTGGTCGAGGATGGCGGGACGATCATCCTCGCAGGGCTATTGAAGGAACAGGCCGACGCCGTGCTCGCCGCCTATCGCGCGGAAGGTATGCGCCTCGCCGAACGCAGCGACCGTGGCGACTGGCCCACGCTGCGCCTGCGCAAGCGCCCCCGAATCGGCTGGAGGCGCCCCCGCCGCCTCAATGCCGCGGCGCGCGGCGAAGCGCCAGGTTTCGGCAGCATCTAGACAGCGAGTTGGACAGTCATGAGCATCATCCGTACCATCATCCTCCAGGATATCGCCGGTCAACCCTTTGAACATATGGCGGTTTCCGATTCGCCCGATGCCGCGCGCCGACCCGGCATCCTGCTCTTTCCCAACGTGCTGGGCGCCAAGGAGGCGGATTTTATCCGGGCGGAAAAGGTCGCGGCGCTCGGATATGTCGTGTTCGTTGTCGATCTATTCGGACAGGGCAAGCGCGCCACCCGCGCCGATGCCGATCCGGCCCGCTACATGAACGCGCTGAAGGACGATCGCGCGCTGCTGCGCGACCGACTGAACGCGGCCCATGCGCTGCTCAAGGGGCTGGACGGGGTCGATCCGGCGCGCACGGCCGCGATCGGCTTCTGCTTCGGCGGCCTGTGCGTCCTGGACCTCGCCCGCAGCGGCGCCGACATTGCTGGCGGCGTCAGCTTCCACGGCGTCTACCAGGCACCTCCCTTCCCCAATGCCGAGATCACCGCGAAGCTGCTCATCTGTCACGGCTGGGACGATCCGATCGCCCCGCCGGACGCCACCGTGGCGCTGGCCCAGGAACTGACGCAGGCCGGCTGCGACTGGCAGATCCATGCCTATGGCGGAACCGGCCACGCCTTCACCGACGAAAGCGTGAACATGCCGGACAAGGGCCTGGCCTACAGCGCCGACGCGGACCGGCGCAGCTTCAGGGCGATGGCGGATTTCCTGGCCGAATTGTTCGGCTGAACCCTCATCTCCTCTCTCGTCGGGAGAGAAGATTCAAAGCTCGTCGATCATTTCCGCCAGCACGGCCAGGCAATCCTTCGCCAACTGGATCGACCGCGCGGGCGACCAGCCATGATCGGCGTCGGGCAGGTCGTCATTATCCTTGAACGGCATTTCCAGCGTCATCGCCACCGCGCCGAAACGCTCGGCGACCTGGTTGGTCGACATGGACAGATTGGCCTTGCCCGCCGCCGCGACCGGATAGCCGAGCCGTGTCTGGAAATCGGGGGTGCGGGCCGCCAGCGTGTCGCGATAGCGGTGATAGAGCGCCGTCTGCTTCGCGCTAATCGACGGGATGCCTTCGAAGCCTGCAATGAAGACGGCGGCAATCGCCTCGTCGCCATGCACGTCCATCGCGAAATGGACGCCCGTCTCGTCCATCGCATTGCGGACCAGCAGCACTTCCGGGCTGCGCTCCATCGACGGCTCATGCCATTCGCGGTTCAGGTTCACGCCCGCCGCATTGGTGCGCAGATGGCCCCGACGGCTGCCATCCGGGTTCATGTTGGGGACGAGGTGGATCGTCGCCTTGTGCCGGAGCAGGCGGGCGACCGCGTCTTCCTCGTCGCACAGCCGCTCCAGCGCGCCTTCCATCCACCATTGCGCCATCGATTCGCCCGGATGCTGGCGGGCATAGAGCCACAGCTGCTTCGGCCCGTCGCCCAGCGTCAGCAGGTCGAGCGGCTGGCCGTCGAGCGTCAGCCCCAGTTCGCGATGGACGACGCCCGGCTGGGTTGCCGCCCAGGCGATAAGGTCGTGGTGCCGCTCCATCGAATAGGGAGCAAAATAGGCGATCCATACGGCGTTGCTGTCCGGCGTCAGACGGATGGTCAGCGTCCCGTCGGCATAGCCGGTATCGGCGAGATACCAGTTTTCGCGATCCTCGCTCACCCGCGCGCTGTAACCGGGCCAGCCGTCGGGATAGGCCGACCCCGCGCCGTTGACGATTGCCAACTCCACCTCGCGCCCCGCCGCATTGGCCAGGCGGAAGTGGAACCACTGATAGAAGTCGCTCTGGTGATCGGTCACGATCTCCAGCTCGGCACGGACGCCGGCCGGGCTATCGGTGATGGAAAGAACGCGAATATTGCCGCTGTCGAAGCCGCTGGAAATGCTGATGGTCATTTGACGGTTATAGTGCGCCCCGATTCACCCGGATAGCCCCCGATCAGCGCGGCGGCGAGCTTTTGCGCGGCGAGGCCCGGCTGGGCGGCCGGCGTGCCCTGCCGCGCGGCAGTGGAGGCACGCCCTTCCCAGATGGTGGCCGAATCGGACCGGCGGCGCAGCTGCACCTGCAATTCGGTCGTCACGATATCCTTGGGCTTGCCGGACAGGTTGATGCCGACGCCCACGCCCAGCCCGGAAAAGCCGCCGCTGCCGATGCCGCCGCCTACGCCGACGCTGACCGGCTTGCCGCTGCGATCGACGCCGGTCGGGCGGAAGCTGCGGCGGAAGCTCACCAGAGCGACATAGTCGCTGCTGGCCCCGGCCGGCGCGGCCGTGAAGCCGATACGCTGCCATTCCTGCTGTACCGCCATGGCATAGGTGCGGAATTCCAGGCTGACATCAGGATTGCCGGGCATTTCCTCGACCGCGATCGTCCCCGAGCGGGCCGGATCGCCGACATGAAAGCGCGTTACCTCCACCGGCGGCACGGCCGTCGCGCAGGCGGCAAGGGGCGAGACAAGGCTGACGGCAAGGAAGAGGCGCTTCGACATGGGTTCACTCCAACGGGCATTTGCGCAATACACGGCGCGGAGGACATAATCCCCTCCAACGCGTGAAGCCATCGACTTGCTGCATGGAGGATGAACGGCGGAGCATATAGGGGCAAAAACCGGCTCGCCGCCCTTGACTTTGGACCGCCGCGCCCATAGGGGCTGCGCTTCGATTTTCCGATCAAACCAGATTCATCAAAGGCCGATTGCCATGAAGATCCGCAACTCGCTCAAGTCGCTCAAGGGCCGCCACCGGGACAACCGCGTGATCCGTCGTCGCGGCCGCACCTACGTCATCAACAAGACCAACCGCCGCTTCAAGGCCCGCCAGGGCTAAGCGACGGACGACGCCTCCTTCGGGAGGCGGTCGTTCCTGATGAATATGTGGCAGGCGCCCGGTCGATGATCGGGCGCCTTTCCGCGTTGGCGCCAGGATGGCGCCGAATCAACTATCCCCGCCCTAGCGAGCGCAGCGAAGCAATCCAGGGGAATGGCAGTGGATTGCTTCGCGCCGCTCGCAATGAGGGCCGGACCTCAGCCCTCGTCGCGTCCCTTGAGTTCGTCGCCGCGAATCGACGCGACATGGAGCACGTTGGTCGATCCCGGCGTACCAAAGGGCACGCCCGCCAGCACGACGATCTTGCCGCCCTTCTCGACCATCCCGTGGCGCAGCGCCATGCGGCGGGCCTTGCCGATCATCTCCTCGAACGTCCCGATATCCTTGGTGCGGACCGCATGGACGCCCCACGTAAGGCCCAGCTTGCGCGCGGTATCGGTGCGCGGCGTCAGGGCCAGGATCGGCGCGGAGGGCCGCTCGCGCGCCACCCGACGCACCGTGCTGCCCGACGAGGTGAAGCAGGTGATGCAGCTGGCGCCCACCACCTCGACAATGCCGCCAGCACCCTCGGCCAGCGCGTCGGCGGTGGTCGGGTCAGGGCGCGTCTCGGTATAGTGGAGCCGGCCGAAATAGCCCGGATCGCGCTCGACGCTGTGGGCGATGCTGTCCATCATGGCGACCGCCTCGACCGGCCAGTCGCCGGCGGCCGTTTCGGCCGACAGCATGATCGCGTCGGCGCCGTCATAGACCGCCGTCGCCACGTCCGACACTTCGGCGCGAGTCGGCGAAGGCGACTTGATCATCGATTCGAGCATCTGCGTCGCGACCACAACGGGGCGGCCCATACGCCGCGCGGTGGCGACGATCTGCTTCTGCAGCGGGGGCACGGCCTGCGGCGGCAGCTCGACGCCCAGGTCGCCGCGCGCGACCATCACGCCATCGGCCAGTTCGACGATCTCCTCCAGCCGCTGCACCGCCGACGGCTTCTCGATCTTGGCCATCAGCGACCCATAGCCGCCCATCAGCTTGCGCGCTTCGGCCAGATCCTCGGGCCGCTGCACGAAGCTCAGGGCGATCCAGTCGCAACCCTGCTCGATCGCGAAACTGAGGTCACGCCGGTCCTTGTCGGTCAGCGCCGGCACCGGCACCACCACGTCGGGCACGTTCACGCCCTTGCGGTTGGACAATGTCCCGCCGACCTCGACCATGGTCTCGATCCGGTCCTCGCTCACTGCCTTCACGCGCAGCACCAGCTTGCCGTCATCCAGCAGCAGCCGGGTTTCGGGCACCAGCGCCGCGTAGATTTCGGGATGGGGCAGGTTGACGCGGCGCGCGTCGCCGGGGGTTTCGTCCCGGTCGAGAATGAAGGGCGCGCCGGTCTCCAATATGGCCAGCCCCTTCTCGAACGTACCGACACGCAGCTTGGGGCCTTGCAGGTCGCCCAATATGGTCGTCGGCCGGTTGAACTCCTTTTCCAGCGCGCGGATGGACGCGATGCGCGCGGCATGATCTTCATGCGCGCCATGGCTCATGTTGATGCGGAAGGCGTCGGCCCCGGCGACGAACAGCGCCCGGATCATCTCGGGCGTATCGCTCGCAGGGCCAAGGGTCGCAAGGATGCGGACCTTGCGCGAGCGGGGCGGTAACTTCGTCATGTCTTCTCCTGACCGTCATGATCGCTCCTGAACCTTGCCAGGGCGTCGTTATGGGTTATCCGTGCTGCACGACAGGATGATGTAGATCAGCGAAAGGATCGCCGATGGCCGACACCATACTCACAGATGCGGTTGCTGCAACCGCCTTCCGCCGTCTGGTTGCGCATTTGCAGCACCGGACCGACGTCCAGAATATCGACCTGATGGGGAGCGCGGGCTTTTGCCGCAATTGCCTGGCCGACTGGATCGCAGAGGCCGACGGCCAATTGACGAAGGACCAGGCGCGCGAGATCATCCACGGAATGCCCTTTGCCGAATGGAAAGCCCGGCATCAGGGCGAGGCGACGCCGCAGCAGATCGCAAAGATGCAGGAGAGTGTGGCGAAGAACGCCGACAATCATTAGAGGCGTCCGCCAGCCTGATTCCCATTTTCAAACTTGCACGGAGATTCCCATGAGCGAACCCAATGTCGCCGCCGACCAGCTACGCCTCTTCATCGAGCGCATCGAGCGCCTGGAAGAAGAAAAGAAGGGCATTGGCGACGACATCAAGGACGTCTATCTGGAAGCCAAGGCCAACGGCTATGACGGCAAGATCATGCGACAGATCGTGCGCCTGCGGAAGATGCAGCCGCATGACCGGCAGGAAATGGAAGCCATTCTCCAGACCTATCTCGCCGCGCTGGGGATGGAATAAACCGATCTAAAAGGAGAAGCGCCCATGCCCGAGATCATCGTCAGCACCACCAGCCGCCTGGAGGGAAAGCCCGCGAAGGAGTATCTCGGCATCGTCACCGGCGAGGTGATCGTGGGCGCCAACCTGTTCCGCGACCTGTTCGCCAGCGTCCGCGATATCGTCGGCGGCCGGTCGGGCGCCTATGAAGATGTGCTTCAGAGCGCCCGCGAGCAAGCGATCGACGAGATGCGCGGCCGCGCGGCGGCGAAGGGGGCCAATGCCGTGGTCGGTGTCGATCTCGACTATGAAGTGATCGGCGCCAACGGCTCCATGCTGATGGTGTCGGCTTCCGGCACGGCGATCCTCTTCTAAGAAGATTGCGGGATCGGGGCGCGCTCGCTAGAGAGCGCGCTTCGGTTTCACAGAAAAATGTCAGGAGACAGGCCGTGGCCGGCCATTCCAAATTCAAGAACATCATGCATCGCAAGGGCGCGCAGGACAAGAAGCGCTCGTCGATGTTCTCCAAGCTCAGCCGCGAAATCACCGTCGCCGCCAAGATGGGGATGCCCGACCCGGACATGAACCCGCGCCTGCGCCTGGCAATCAACGCCGCCAAGGCCCAGTCCATGCCCAAGGACAATATCCAGCGGGCGATCGACAAGGCGATCGGCGGCGATACCGAAAATTACGAGGAAATCCGCTACGAGGGCTATGGTCCCGGCGGCGTCGCGATCATCGTCGAGGCGCTGACCGACAATCGCAATCGCACGGCGACCAATATCCGCACCGCCTTCTCCAAGAATGGCGGCAATTTGGGCGCGTCCGGCGCGGTGAGCCATGGCTTCGACCGGCTTGGCCTCATTACCTATCCCGCTAGCGCGGGCGACGCCGATGCGGTGTTCGAAGCGGCGCTGGAAGCGGGCGCGGACGACGTGTCCTCGAACGAAGACGAGCATGAAATCTGGACGGCGATGGACGCCCTCCATGAAGTCGCCAAGGCGCTGGAAGCCAAGCTGGGCGCGGCCGACGGGGCGAAGCTCGCCTGGAAGCCGCAGACCACCGTCGAAGTCGACGAAGCCAATGCTGCGACCCTGCTCAAGCTGGTCGACGTGCTGGAAGATGATGACGACGTCCAGACCGTCTGGGGCAATTACGAAGTCTCCGACGAGGTGATGGAGAAGCTGGGTTGATCCATCCTCCCCTCCCGCTTGCGGGAGGGGCCGGGGGAGGGCCTGTTCCACCTCGGGCCCCATGCATATCCCCTTCCCCAAGCCCTGCCGCGCGCGGGAGGGCGATTTGATCCTCCTCGGTCTCGACCCGGGCCTCGGCACCACCGGCTGGGGCGTCATCGCCGCCGACGGCAACCGGCTGACCCATGTCGGCAACGGCCAGATCAAGACCGACAGCGCCATGTCGCTGGCGACGCGGCTGCTCGCCCTCGACCTGGCGCTGACCGACCTCATCCTCGAACATCGGCCCGATGGCGCGGCGGTGGAGGAGGTGTTCGTCAATGTGAACCCGCAATCCACGCTGAAACTGGGTCAGGCGCGCGGCGTCGTGCTGCTCGCCGCGTCGCGATCGGGCATGGAGGTGGGCGAATATGCGGCCCGCCTCGTCAAGAAATCGGTCGTCGGCGTCGGCAATGCGTCGAAGGAGCAGGTCCATGCCATGGTGTCGCGCCTGCTGCCGGGGGCGAAGATCGCCGGGCCGGATGCGGCCGACGCCTTGGCCGTCGCCATCACCCACGCCCATCATCTGGCCAGCGCGCGGCGAATCCCCGGCAAATGAAAAGGGGCGGATCAGCCCGCCCCTCTTTTTCTCATGGCCGTCGCCCGGTTATTTCCAGTCGAAAGGCAGCGGCGCCTCGCGGAAGGCGAAGCGATCGAGATGGTCGGCAACCACCTGCTTGAACCGTTCGACGTCGGCGTCCGGCGTCGGTTCGAGCGTCACCACCAGCGCGTCGGGGGTCGCCGCCATGCGGATCGGTCCCATCGGAAAGGCGATCTCGCCCTGGCTGGCGTCGAAATTCACCTCGAACTTGTGGCTCCAATGCTTGCAGAGTTGCTGGAGATAGCGGCTGGCGCTGGTGGTCGGGACGGTCGCAGTCAGGGTCATCGCTTATAGCCTTTCGATCTTGCTGGCCGCCTCGTCGATCAGGGACGCGACGTCGAACATGGTCTGGTTATCCGCCCCTTCCTTTTCAAGCCGCTGCTGAATGGCGAAGCGCAGATTGTGCATCGCGCGGCGCACCGGGCCGCCATCGACCCGTTCGGCCTTGCGGGCCAGCGACGCCAACCGCTCCAGCGCCATGTCCAGCGCATCCTTGCGCTCCGCGATCTGCGCGTAGCCTGCATCGGTGATGGCGAAGCGCTTGCGGCTGCCTTCGCCCGGCTGCTCGACGATCAGGTCCATTTCCGCCAGTAGCGTCAAGGTCGGGTAGACGACGCCGGGACTGGGCGCATAGGCTTCGCCCGACAGCGCCTCGATCGCGCGGATCAGTTCATAGCCGTGGCGCGGCGCGTCGGCGATCAGCTTCAGCAGGATAAGGCGCAGCGCGTCATTGTCGAACAGCCGGCGGCGGCCACCGCGCCCACCCCGACCGCCACCCCGCAGCCCGTCCTCGCCGAAAGGATCGCCGCCGAACGGACCACCCCGGCCGCGGCCGAAGCCGTCGGGGGAAGCAAAGCGGCCGTGATCGTGCAGCGGACCTCGATGTCCATGATGACCGCCATGGCGACCGTGGAGGTTATGGGAGAATCGCATCATTTGCTCTTTCATATATGTCATGATGCTTTGCGATATATCTTATCGATCGAGACCGTCAAGGCTTACGATACATCTTAAATGTATCAAAATGTCTTAGAGTTTCGTGAAGTCGATCGGCGCGTGGCGGTCCAGGGTCCGGCTCTGGTCCTCCAGAGGATATTTGAGGCCGCTGGCGCAGTTGAACAGCACTGCCTGCTCGTCGCGGCCGATCAGCCCCTCGTCCAGCGCCCTTTGATAGGCGGCGAGCGTTGCCCCGCCCTCCGGGCAAAGCAGCAGGCCATCGTCGCGCGCCACATCGCGCACTGCCGCCGCGATCGCCGCGTCCGACACGGCCAGCGCCGCGCCCCCGCTCTCGCGCACTGCGCGCAGGATCAGGAAATCGCCGACCGCCTTGGGCACACGGATGCCCATCGCGATGGTCTGGGCATTCTCCCAGCGCTCGGCAAATTCCACGCCCTGCTCGAACGCGCGGACCATCGGCGCGCAGCCTTCGGCCTGCACCGCGAACATCCTGGGCCTTTTGGAGCCGATGAGACCGATCTTCTCCAGTTCGTCGAACGCCTTCCACATGCCGATGAGGCCGGTGCCGCCGCCGGTCGGATAGAAGATCGCATCGGGGAGGTCCCAACCCAGCTGCTCGGCCAGTTCGAGGCCCATCGTCTTCTTGCCCTCGATCCGATAGGGCTCCTTGAGCGTCGAGAAGTCGAACCAGCCGCGCTCCTTGACGCCCTGCCCCACGATCGCGCCGCAATCGTCGATATAGCCGTTGACGCGATAGACCCGCGCGCCCTGCGCCGCGATCTCGCGCACATTCACTTCGGGCGTGTCGGCCGGGCAGAAGATCACCGCCTCCATGCCCGCGACGGCGGCATAGGCGGCCAGCGCCGCGCCGGCATTGCCGTTGGTGGGCATGGCGACCTGGGTCACGCCCAGTTCCTTCGCCATCGACACCGCCATGACGAGGCCGCGCGCCTTGAAGGAGGCGGTGGGCAAACGCCCCTCATCCTTGGCAAGCAGATGCGCCCCACCCAGCCGCCTGGCCGTGCGCGGCAGCGGAATGAGCGGCGTCGCATTCTCGCCGAGGCTGACGATGTTGGACGTCTGCCGCACCGGCAGCAATTCACGCCAGCGCCACAAGTCCATCGGCCGCTGCGCCAGCGCGTCCCTGGTCAGCGTGGCACGCACGCCGTCGAGGTCGTAGCGAACGAGCAGCGGCTTCCCGGCCACCGACAGCCCATGCAGCCGATCCGCCTCATAGCGCTCGCCGGTCAGCGAACATTCGAGATGGGTGACGAAGGTCCGGCGATCGGTGGTGAGGTTGAGGTCGTGGCGCAAGATCGTCTCCGTCAGGCTGAACCTCCTGACTCCCCCTCGCGCAGGCGGGCGGGGCGCGAGAACTGCCGAGCCGAAGGCGAGGTTAGTCGCAAAGGTGTGGGCAAGATCCATGGCTTCGCCACGAGCCGCCCACACCCGGCCCCTCCCGCAAGCAGGGAGGGAGAATATAGGTTATTCCGGCTTCTTCGCCACGCTGACCATCGCCGGCCGCAGCAGGCGGTCCTTGATCATGTAGCCGGCCTGCATCTCGACCAGGATGGTGCCCGGCTCGGCGTCGGCCGACGGGACTTCCATCATCGCCTGATGCTTGTTGGGGTCGAGCGGCTGGCCGACCGACTCCAGCCTGGCTATGCCGTTGCGCCCGAACACGCTTTCCAGCTCGCGGCCGGTCGCTTCCAGACCGACGACCAGGCTCTTGAACTTGTCGTCCTCGCGCAGGTCGGCGGGAATCGCGGCCAGCGCCCGGCTCAGATTGTCGGCGACCGACAGCATGTCGCGGGCAAAGGCGGTCGCGGCATAGGCGCGCGCGTCGGCCAGTTCCTTTTCCAGCCGGCGACGGACATTCTGCGTGTCGGCATGGGCGTAGAGAATATCCTGCTTCGCGGTGGCGAGTTCCGCCTCCAGCGCGGCGATCCGCTCGGCCGCCGCATCTCCGGCAGGCGCCGCGTCCTCGGGCAGCGCATCCACGACTTCGGTATTTTCCAGATTCTGATTGTCTTCGCTCATCTCATCAATCTCGACAGCGTCTGTGCAGTGAAATCCACCATGGGGATCACCCGCGCATAGTTCAAGCGCGTGGGCCCGATCACGCCGACCACGCCGACGACCCGGCCGTCCGCGCCACGGTAGGGAGCGGCTATGACCGAAGAACCCGACAGGGAAAAGAGCTTGTTTTCCGAGCCGATGAAGATTTTGGTCGCGCTGCCGGCCAGCGCGCCGCGCAGCAGGTCCAAAATTTCCTGCTTGCCCTCCAACTGCTCCAGCAATTGCCGCGCCCGCTCCAGGTCGGCCGCCGCGCCATCATCCAGCAGGTGCGACTGGCCGCGCACGATCAGCACCGGCCGGTCGTCAGCGTCGTGCGACCAGATGGCGAGGCCACGGGTGACCAGGTTGCGCGCGCTATGGTCGAGCGCGCTGCGCTCCATTTCCATCTCGCGCGCCAACGCCTCGCCGGCCTCGCGCAGGGTCATGCCGCCAAAGCGCGCCGACATGAAATTGGCCGCCTCGTTCAGCATCACCGGGGTGACGCCGTCGGGCAGGTCGAGCACGCGATTTTCGACCGACCCGTCCTGCCCCACCAGAACGGCGAGCGCCTGCCGCGCATTCAGGGGGACGAAACCGAACTGGCGCAGCACCGGCTCGCGCTTGGGGACCATGACGATGCCGGCGCAGGCGGAGAGGCCCGAAAGCGTCGCCGTGGCGGCGGACAGCGCCTCCTCGATCGGTCCGCTTTCGACGATCCCCGCCTCGATCGCGCGCCGTTCCTCGGCCGAAGGTTCGGCGGCCTGCATCATCCCGTCGACGAACAGGCGCAATCCCGTCTCGGTTGGCATCCGCCCCGCCGATGTGTGCGGCGCGGCAAGCAGGCCCAGCTCCTCCAGATCCTGCATGACATTGCGAATCGAAGCCGGCGACAGGCTGAGCGAGGCCATCTTGCTGATGGTGCGCGATCCCACGGGCAGACCGGTGCCGAGATAGCTTTCGACCACCAGGCGGAAAACGTCGCGGGCACGATCGTTCAGTTCGGAGATCGGAATAGCCGACATGGCTCCTATCTAGGCAAGAGGAAGCGCGCGCTCAAGGCGTGACCGCCTTGGGATTGAGCATATGCTGGACGTCCAGTATCTTGGGCACCGACGCGATCGCGACGCGCAGCCTGCCATAGCGCGCATCCATGCAGCCCGACTGATATTCCAGGCGCGTCGACGCCTGGCCCGGCCTGCTCCATTCCACGACATAGCTGGGCATGTCGGTGGCGAAGCGCTCGCAATTGCTGCCATGGGCGATCCTTTCGGTCGCACCCGCGGCCGGGCGATGCGGCGCCAGCGTCGCGATCAGCCGACGATATTGCGCCGCCGTCACGGTGAAGCGCGTCGGGCCGGGTACGGAGGTGAACCGCTCCGGCTCCAGCAGGCCCGACCCGTCAGGCGACACCTGCACGCTGTAGGCCGGGCACGCGCCGAAGCAGCGTCCCGCCGTGAAGCGGATCACGTCGCCCGGCGCCCGTGGCGGCTCCAGCCCTTCTTCCTTCACGGCGCATCCCGCCAGCGCGAACAGGCCGGCCGCGATCAAGATTTTCACTCTCATACCCCCTCTTATCGCCAAATCGCCCGCATGGCACTGGCAAGAAGCGTCTTCGGACGCTAAGCGCCGTCACCTGACCGCTTCGGAGAAGAAATTTATGCGTCCTTCCGGCCGCGCGCCCGACCAGATGCGCGACATCACCATGGAGCCCGGCTTCACCATCCATGCCGAAGGCAGCTGCCTCGTCAGCTTCGGCGACACGCGCGTCCTGTGCACCGCATCGATCGAGGAAAAGGTGCCGCCCTTCCTGCGCGGCAAGGGATCGGGCTGGGTCACGGCCGAATATGGGATGCTGCCCCGCGCCACCCACACCCGCGGCAGCCGCGAGGCAGCCAAGGGCAAGCAGTCCGGCCGCACCCAGGAAATCCAGCGCCTGATCGGCCGCTCGCTGCGCACGATCGTGGACCTCAAGAAACTGGGCGAGCGCCAGATCGTGATCGACTGCGACGTGATCCAGGCCGATGGCGGCACCCGCACCGCCGCCATTTCGGGCAGCTGGGTCGCGCTGCGCATTGCGGTCGACAAGCTGCTGGCGAGCGGCGCGCTCACCGAAGACCCGATCATCCAGAAGGTCGCGGCGATCAGCTGCGGCATCTATGAAGGCACGCCGGTGCTCGACCTCGATTATGCCGAGGACAGCAATGCGGAAACCGACGCCAACCTGATCCTGACCGGCGACGGCAAGTTCGCCGAAGTGCAGGCGACGGCCGAAGGCGCGGCCTATGACGAGGAGGAACTGCTCCGCCTGCTCCGCCTCGCCCGCATCGGCTGCGCGAAGATCTTCGCGGCGCAGGACGCGGCGACGGGACGGTAAGCGACCATAATCCCTTATTGCCGTCATGCCGGGCTTGACCCGGCATCCCGCTTTCCTTTGACTGGGTCGAAGAAGACGCGGGGTTCCGGCTGAAGGCCGGAATGACGCGAAAAAGAAGGCAAGGGCAAGGCGATGAGCGACGAATTCGGACAGGAACAGGCGATCCGCAAGCTGGCGCCCGGCAAGCTGGTGATCGCCAGTCACAATCCCGGCAAGGTGCGGGAAATCGCCGCGCTGCTCGGTCCCTACGGCATAGAGCCGATTTCCGCCGCGTCGCTCGACCTGCCCGAACCGGACGAAACCGGCACCACCTTCATCGCGAACGCCGAGCTGAAGGCGATGCAGGCCGCCGATCTCAGCGGCCTGCCCGCGCTCGCCGACGACAGCGGTTTGTGCGTCGAGGCGCTGGGCGGCGATCCCGGCCTCTTTTCCGCCCGCTGGGCTGGCCCGGACAAGGATTTCGGCCTGGCCATGCGGCTGGTGTGGGACGGTATCCAGGCGAAGGGGCCGGATGCGGGCCATGACGCCCATTTCATCTGCGCCCTCGCCCTCGCCTGGCCCGACGGCCATGTCGAGGCGTTCGAGGGACGGGTCGACGGCACGCTGGTCTGGCCGCCGCGCGGTGACAGGGGCTTCGGCTACGACCCGATGTTCATGCCCCACGGCCACGACATCAGTTTCGGCGAGATGGACCCGGACAAGAAGCACGCCATGAGCCACCGCGCCGACGCATTCGCGCAGCTGGTGAAAGCGGTTTTCTAAAGCGCTGCGTCCTACCGCCCTCCGCTGGCCAGCACCCTTGGCCCCGAATCGGCATCCAGCGGCCCCTGGCCGAAGGCGTTGCCTGCAGGGAAATAGCGGCAGACCAGATAGTCGTTACCGGCCCCTTCGCCCAGCGCGCAGCCCAGCTTGCGGGTCGTCCGCCAGATGATCTGGGTATAATGGGCGACATCCTGCCAGCGGCCTGTGGTGCTGATGTTCGGCAGCCGGCCGCCGCGGCGGAACAGCCGCTTTTCGTCCAGGAAGCCGCCGACCATCACCTCATAGTCATAAAGGCCACGCGTCCCCATCCACAGATTCTCGCCGCTGGGAACCGACCGGCTTGCCCGGTTCGAATGGGCGAAGACCCCGGTCCGCGCCATCGTCCGGGCATAGGCGCGCGCATCCGCCGCCAGCGCATCGTCCCATTCCAGCGGCGCCAGTCCCAGCGAATCGCGCTCCTCATTATGCATGTCGAGCATGACGTCGCGCAGCAAACCGTCGTCGCGCTCCGCCTCCTCCATGCCATAATAGGCCGCCGTGCGTGATTGCGCGACCGCAGCTCCCGCCGTCATCATCAGCGCCGCAACACCCGCCCGTAGCACCGCGCGACAAATGCGTCTAAGGCCCGCCCCGTCCATGTCGATCAATGATCCCCGCAACCCGTCGGCTTCTGCCGCTCCTCTCGCCTTATATGTGCATTGGCCCTTTTGTGTATCCAAATGTCCCTACTGCGATTTTAACAGCCATGTGCGTGACCGGATCGACACAGATGCCTGGCGCGCCGCGCTGCTGGCGGACATGGCGCATGAGGCGACGCTGACTGCCGGACGGCCGCTCTCTTCCATCTTCTTCGGCGGCGGCACGCCCTCTCTGATGCCGCCCGCGCTGGTCGCGGACCTGATCGCGGCAGCCGACGGCCACTGGGGCCTTGCGCCAGGCGTGGAAATCACGCTGGAGGCCAACCCCAATTCGGTCGAGGCCGCCCGCTTCGCCGACCTTGCCGCCGCTGGCGTCAACCGCGTGTCGCTCGGCCTCCAGGCGCTCGACAATGAGGCCCTGCATTTCCTCGGCCGCGCCCATGACGTGGACGAAGGACTGGCGGCGCTCGACACGGCGCAACAGGTGTTCGACCGGATCAGCTTCGACCTCATCTACGCCCGCCCGGGCCAGAGCGAGGCCGACTGGCAGGCCGAACTCGCCCGCGCTCTCGCCTTCGGCACCGATCATCTCTCGCTCTACCAGCTGACGATCGAGCCGGGCACCCGCTTCGCCACGCTGGTTGCGCAGGGCAAGCTCACCCCCGCCGATCCCGATCATGGCGCGACCCTCTACGAACTCACCCAGGCGATGACGGGCAAAGCGGGCATCCCCGCCTATGAGATCAGCAACCACGCCCGCGCGGGTCAGGAGAGCCGCCACAACCTCACCTACTGGCGCTATGGCGATTATATCGGCATCGGCCCCGGTGCCCATGGCCGCCGCACGGGCAAGGCCACTCTGCGCCACAAGAAGCCCGAAAACTGGATGAGCGCCGTGACCCGCAATCGCCATGGCACCCAGAGCGAGCAGCCGCTGACGGGCGAGGATCGCGCGCGCGAAGCGCTGCTGATGGGCCTGCGCCTGACCGAAGGCGTGGATCTGGACCGCATCTCCGCCCTGTCCGGCATCAGCGTTCCGCATCTGGTGGACGAACGCACGATCGACCAGCTGATCGACATCGGCCTGCTCCACCGCCGGGATGCCCGGCTCCAGGTCTCGGCGGCGGGGATGCTGTTGCTCGACGCCATCCTGCCGGAAATTGTGACGGTTTAGGGCCAGCTGAAACCGGATAGTCTCAACCTACAGCCGTTCGCTTCGCGCTTGTCGAGAAACCGGGCCAAACCGAGACCCGGAAAGCCGAATGCTCGAAGCGGACGGATCGAAGCAGATCCTCCAGTTCCAGACAAAAGCCCGGATCAGGGCTGCTCGGTCGCCTTCGCCTGCGGCGTGGGCACTGCGTCCTTGCTGGTCAGCGCGACCGCCGGCGGCCCCTTCTGGATCGCGGCGGCCAGCTTGCCGACCGGAGCGCAATCGGCCTTGCACAGCTTCTGCGCCTGCGCCAGCACTTCCTTCGCCCGCGCGACCGCACCCTTTTCCATCATAGCCTCGCCCTGCCCGGCGAGCGCCGTGACGTCGGTCGGATCGAGCAGCAGCGCTTCCTTGTAGAGGCGGATCGCCTTGCCCTGAAGCCCTTGCGCCCGGGCGACTTCGGCCAGTTCGACATAGGCCGTCCGGTTGCGGGGATCGACCGCCAGCGCGCTTTCCAGCGCGTCGGTAGCACCCTGGAGATTGCCCGCCTTGCGCGCCGCCTCACCCGCCTTCTGCCATTCGATCGACTGCGGACTGATCTGGCTATCCGGCTTCTGGCTCAACCCCATGCTGGAAACGGTGGTCAGGACGGCAGCAAGGGCAATCGAGGCAGGGGTGAAACGCATTATGATCTCCAGCCATGTTTCAGGCGCTGATTCCGACCAAGTGTCGCGATTTTGCGCGGCCTTGTCCATGCTCTGTTTTCAAGCCCCCCGCTTGAGCCGCGCGAAATAGAAGCCGTCGCTGCCGTCATGTCCGGGCGTCAGCAGCAGCCCCGCACCATGGCGCCGCCCGACCGGCAGGTCTATCGGTTCCGCCTCCCAACCGGCATGGCGGCTGAGGAAGGCGTTCACCTGATCGCGCCCTTCCCGGTCGGTCAGCGCACAGGTGGCATAGACTAGCACGCCCCCCGGCGCGAGCAAGGGCGCGGCAAAATCGAGAATCCGAGCCTGCTCGGCGACCAGCCGGTCCAGGCGCGCAGGCGTCAGGCGCCAGCGCGCTTCGGGATTGCGCCGCCAGGTGCCGGTGCCCGAACAGGGCGCATCGACCAGCACGACATCCGCCCGGCCTTGCAGCGTTTCCAGACCGCGCGCCTCATGACTCTGATCCAGCAGCAGCGTCTCGATGAAGGTCGCACCCGCTCGCTCGGCACGCGGCTCCAGCCGGGCGAGGCGCGAACGGATGGTGTCAGCAGCCAGCAACCGCCCCTGCCCCTCCATCGCGGCGGCGAGCGCCAGCGTCTTGCCGCCCGCCCCCGCGCACATGTCGACGACCGTCATACCCGGCCGCGCGCCACAGGCCGCCGCGATCCACTGGCTACCGGCGTCCTGCACCTCGACCAGACCGTCCTTCCACGCCGCACTCTGCTCGACCGGCCAGCCTTCCGGCAGGCGCAGCCCATCAGCCAGGCCCGCAATCGGCGCGGCTTCGGGCAGCATGGGCGCGGCATCGGCCGGCGCCGCCTTCAACCGATTGACGCGCAGGTCGACCGGGGCGCGGCCCAGCAGCGCGTCCTGCTCCACGGGCGCGGCCAGCAGCGGTCGGAGCCAGCCAGGCACCGCACCCGCCGACACGCCGACCTCGCCCGGCTCGATCGGCAGCGGCGCATGGGCGGAGCCATCGAACAGCGCGGCGATCTGCGGCCGCTCCTGCGCCAGCCCGATCATCGCTTCGCGCCCCGTCTCCGGCCGTTCCGCGACCCGGCGGATGGCATCATAGACATGGTCCCGCACCGCCCGCCGGTCGCGCGAGCCGGCATAGCGCCGTTCCTTGAAATAGCGGGCGATCAGCGTGTCGGCCGCCGGACCGCCATCGCGCGCCGACGCGATGATGGCGTCGAGCAGGTCGATCGCGGCCTGGATGCGGGCGGATGGGGTCATCTATACCTTCCCCCCTCCCTGGAAGGGAAGGGAATGGAGAAGCGCTTTACCGCGTCGGATAGTTGGGCGCTTCCCGCGTGATCGTCACGTCATGCACATGGCTTTCGGACAGGCCGGCATTGGTGATCTGGACGAAGCGGGCGCGCTCCTGGAGATCCTTGATCGTGCGGCTGCCGGTATAACCCATCGCCGCCTTCACGCCACCCACCAGCTGGTGGATGACATCCTTGGCCGGCCCCTTGAACGGCACCTGGCCTTCGATCCCTTCGGGCACCAGCTTCATCTGGTCCTTGATGTCGGCCTGGAAATAGCGGTCGGCCGAACCGCGCGCCATCGCTCCGACGCTGCCCATGCCACGATAGCTCTTGTAGGCGCGCCCCTGGTAGAGGAAGGTTTCGCCCGGCGCTTCGGCCGTTCCCGCCAGCAACGATCCGACCATGACGCAGCCTGCGCCCGCCGCCAGCGCCTTCGCCACGTCGCCCGACGTGCGCAGGCCGCCATCGGCGATCACCGGCACGCCATGCTTCGCGGCTTCATTGGCGGAATCCATGACGGCGGTGAGCTGCGGCACGCCAACGCCCGCGACGACGCGGGTGGTGCAGATGGAGCCGGGACCGATGCCGACCTTCACGCAGTCCGCGCCCGCGTCGATCAGCGCCTTGGTCGCCTCGGCGGTGGCGACATTGCCGGCGACCACCTGAACATGGTTGGACAGTTTCTTGACCGCTTCGACCGCGACCGCCACCTGCCTGCTGTGGCCATGGGCGGTGTCGATGACGATCAGGTCGCATTCTGCGTCGATCAGCGCCTTGCTGCGCTCCAGCCCCTTTTCGCCCACGGTGGAGGCGGCGGCGACGCGCAGCCGGCCGGAAACATCCTTGGTCGCCTGCGGATAGGTGACGGCCTTCTCGATATCCTTGACGGTGATCAGGCCGACGCAGTGATAGGCATCGTCCACCACCAGCAGCTTTTCGATTCGGCGCTGGTGCAGCAGCCGCTGCGCCTCTTCCTGATCGACGCCGACCTTGACCGTGGCGAGGTTATCCTTGGTCATCAGCTCGCTGACCGGCTGGGACGGATTTTCGGCGAAGCGGGTGTCGCGATGGGTCAGGATGCCGACCAGCTTGCCGTTCGCCTCCACCACCGGGATGCCGCTGATCTTGTGGCGCTGCATCAGCATCTGCGCGTCGGCCAGCGTGGCGCTCGGCAAAATGGTGATGGGGTTCACCACCATGCCGCTCTCGAACCGCTTGACCGCGCGTACCGCATCCGCCTGTTCCTCAACCGTCAGGTTGCGATGCAGCACGCCGATCCCGCCCAGCTGCGCCATGACGATCGCCATGTCGGCCTCCGTCACCGTGTCCATCGCCGACGACAAGATCGGGATATTCAGCTTGATCGCCTTGGTCACATGGGTGGACGTGTCCGCCTGGCTGGGCAGCACATCGGATTCGGCGGGCTGCAACAGCACGTCGTCAAAGGTGAGGCCGAGGCGGATATCCATGGAAAAAGCCACTTTCTGCTACGCGGGCCGAACTGAGGGAAACCGGGCCGCTGGGGGATTTGTGGCGGCCCATGTAACCACTTCGTGTCGGAACGGCCAGACCCCAAGCGGGATTTTCTTGCGCTGGATCGCGAACTCGATTTCGCCCCGACGAAAGAAGGGCGCAGCCATCGGCCACGCCCTTCTTCGCTCAACTCTTGCGCTCCTTACGCCCCGGCGGGGGAAGGATCGCCGAACGGCCCCTTGCGCTTGCGCGTGCGGGGGATGGAGGAACCCGCCGCCGGGATCACCGAAGGCTTGATCGTCGTGCCGTCATCACGGGTGATCTCGCCCTTGTCGAGCAGCGTCTTGATCTCCTCGCCCGACAGCGTCTCATATTCCAGCATCGCATTGGCCAGCAGGTGCAGCTGATCCTCATGACCCTTCAGCACTTCCTGCGCACGGGCATAGCCCTGCTCCACCAGGCCGCGAATTTCCTTGTCGATCAGCTTCGCCGTTTCGTCCGACATATGGACGCGCTGGCTCTGCGAATAGCCCAGGAACGTCTCACCCTGCTGCTCCTCATATTGCAGCGGACCCAGCTTGTCGGACATGCCCCATTGCGTGACCATGTCGCGCGCCAGCTTGGTGGCATACTGGATGTCGCCCGAAGCGCCGCTCGACACCTTGTCATAGCCGAAAATGATCTCCTCGGCGACGCGCCCGCCCATGGCGACGGCCATGTTCGCGTGCATCTTGTCGCGGTGATAGCTGTAGCTGTCCCGTTCCGGCAGGCGCATTACCATGCCCAGCGCGCGACCACGCGGGATGATCGTAGCCTTGTGGATCGGGTCGGACGCCGGTTCATGGACCGCGACGATGGCATGGCCCGCCTCATGATAGGCGGTCATCTTCTTCTCATCGTCGGTCATGACCATGGAGCGACGCTCGCTGCCCATCATCACCTTGTCCTTGGCCGCCTCGAACTCGTCCATGGCGACCAGACGCTTGCCGCGGCGGGCGGCCATCAGCGCGGCTTCGTTGACCAGGTTGGCGAGGTCGGCACCCGAGAAGCCGGGCGTACCGCGCGCGATGGTGCGCGGATTGACGTCCGGCGCCAGCGGCACCTTCTTCATGTGGACGGCCAGGATCTTCTCGCGGCCCTCGATGTCGGGGCGCGGCACCACCACCTGGCGGTCGAAGCGGCCCGGACGCAGCAGCGCGGGATCCAGCACGTCGGGGCGGTTGGTCGCCGCGACGATGATGATGCCCTCATTCGCCTCGAAGCCATCCATTTCGACCAGTAGCTGGTTCAGCGTCTGCTCGCGCTCGTCATTGCCGTTGCCCAGGCCAGCGCCGCGATGACGGCCAACCGCGTCGATTTCGTCGATGAAAACGATGCAGGGCGCGTTCTTCTTCGCCTGCTCGAACATGTCGCGGACACGGCTGGCGCCGACGCCCACGAACATCTCGACGAAATCCGAACCCGAAATAGTGAAGAAGGGAACGCCCGCCTCCCCCGCGATCGCGCGGGCCAGCAGCGTCTTGCCGGTACCGGGCGAACCGACCAGCAGCGCGCCCTTGGGAATCTTGCCGCCCAGCCGCGCAAACTTGGTCGGGTCCTTCAGGAACTCGACGATTTCCTGCAATTCCTCGCGCGCCTCGTCGATGCCGGCGACGTCGTCGAACGTCACCTTGCCATGTTTCTCGGTAAGCAGCTTGGCCTTCGACTTGCCGAAGCCCATCGCGCCGCCCGCGCCGCCGCCCTTCTGCATCTGGCGCAGCACGAAGAAGGCGATGCCCAGGATCAGCAGGAACGGCAGCGATTGATAGAGGATGATCTGCCAGAAGCTCGGCCCCTGCTCGGCCTGGCCCGAATATTTGACGTTATAGTCGTCGAGCAGGCCGGTCAGGCCCGGATCGCTGACGGGCAGGGTCGTGAACTTCTGACCGCTCGACAATGTGCCGGAAATCTTATCCGCCGCGATAGCGACGTCCTTGACCTGCCCTTCCTGCACCTTGGCGCGGAATTCGGAATAGGCGATCTCGCTGCCGGCCGCGCCCACCGGGCGGTCGAACATGGACACGAACAGCAACAGGGCGACGATCACGCCGGCCCAAATCATCGCGCTCTTGATCCAGGGGTTGCCCTGCGGGTCTTTATCGTCGTTCATCATCACTCTCTTTCACCCGCCAAGATAGGGAGCGCCCGCAAAAGCGCAAGCGGATGCGCGCGGGGGTCAGCCGCCCAATATGGCGGACGTCGCAATATAGCCCAGGGCGATCGCCGCCCCGGCCGACAGGCCGCACAGCAGATAGCCCATGTAGAGCAGCAGCGGCGGATGCGGCTGCCTCAACCGGTGGTTCCGTTGCGCTGCCGAAAGGATCACACTCGCCAGCAGACCGTAGGTGAGAGCCGCAAATTCCATCATTCGTCCGAAAATCCCCGCATGAACAGGGCTCCGATTAACCATGGTGGGCGTTAAGAAAACATCATTGCACTGCAACAAAGCGGTCAGCCGTGAGAGTCGCGCGCCCGGCCGTGGAACCTTTCCGTAACGATCAGCGACGCGGCGGCGCGGGCGTCAACATCCAGCCGTTCTCGCCCTTGAGCAGCCATGCCCCGAGACTCGCCTGCCCCCCGCCTGTCGCGGCCGCGATCGCCCGGTCCAGCGCGTCGCCGCGCGGCGGCGGCGCGTCCGGCGCGGCCCGCTCCAGCATCAGCAGCACCAGTCGCCGCAGATATTCGCGCGGCAGGTCGGTCCGGTCCAGCCGATAACCCGCTCCCTCGGCACGCACATGGCACCGGGCGAGATCAGCAAGCGACCATTCGAGCGCCGCCTCCGCCTCCGCCAGCGCCGCGGCACTGCGGGCTACGGCCTCCGCGTCCAACCAGTCCGCCCCCGCCAGCGCGGACCGGATCACCGCCCGGTCGAAACGCGGATCTGCATTGGACGGGTCATGGACATGGGGGACATTCTCCGCCTCCACCAGCGCCTGCAACGCCGCCTTGCGCACGCCAAGCAGCGGCCGGATCACGCGTCCGGCCCGTCCCCGCACGCCCGCCAGCCCGCCGACCCCCGATCCCCGATTCAGCCGCATGACCATGGTTTCCAACTGGTCGTCGGCATGATGGGCGGTCATGACCCAGTCGATGCCCCGCTCCTGGCGCCACGCCTCGATGCGCGCGTAACGCTGCCCTCGCGCCCAGGCCTGCACATTGCCGGCCACGGGCGCATCAGGCGCCAGGATGCTGTGATCGATGCCCTGGGCGGCACACCATCGCCCGACCATCGCCGCCTCCGCCGCCGAGTCCACGCGCAGCCCATGGTCCAGCGTCACCGCCGCGACCCGCCCTGGAAAGGCGCAGGCGGCGAGAAACAGCAGCGCCATGCTGTCCGGCCCGCCGGATACGGCGATGCCGTATCGCGCCGCCGGATCGGCCACGCCCAGCGCCTCGACCGCCGCGATCAGCCGGGCTTCCAGCGCCGCCCGGCCGTGGCGCCTGTTCAGCTGCACTTCGCCTTGACGCGGCCCTTGTCCATCATGCCGCGCTGGCTGGCCGACAGGCTCGACCCATAGACCTGCTCCAGTTCCTGATAGACCTTGCAGGCGTCGGCCGGCTTCTTGAGCTGGATCAGCGCCTCGCCCAGATAGGCCAGGCTGTCGGCGGCACGGTCACCGCGCGGACGCTTCTGGTAATTTTCGTAAAAGGCAACTGAGGCCAGCGCGGGCTTGCCGTCATCCAGATAGGCGCGGCCCAGCAGGTTGGCGGCGCGGCTGCCGACCGACGTGTCGCCATATTTGTCCACCGTAGCCTTCAGTTGCGCCTGCGCTTCGGGATAGAATTTCGCGTCCCAGAGACGGAAGCCATAGCTATAGGCATCGCCTGCCGCATCGCCGCTATTGGGCCGCTCGATCGCCGCAACGGCGGTCTTGCGCTCCTCGCTTGCGGCGGCGGGTGCCGCCGCCGGCCGCGTTGCGGGCCTTGCCGCGACCGGCTCGGACGGTGCGGGCGCCGCCACGGTCGGACGCATCGCGGGCGGCGCTTCCGGCGCCGTCAGGCGACTGTCCGTCTCGGCCTTATATTTGTTGAACGCCTCTTCCAGCTGGCGCAGCTTGAAGCTGTTTTCCTCGACCTGGCCCGTGATCGCGGCAAGCTGCGATTCCAGCGCGCCCACGCGGGCGGTCAGGTCGGCGATCGGCGTGCTGGCCGGCGTCCCCGGCGTGACCATGGGCGTCGCCGGGCGGGTGATTTCCGCCTCCAGCGGCGCACCGGCGGGAAAGACCTTGCGCTGGACCGCCCGCATTTCCTTCTCCAGCCGATCGACCCGCACCTCCACCGCGCCACTCTGGGCGGTCGCGGGCACTGCGATCGAAAGCAGCGCGCCCCCTAGCAATGCTGAGGTCGCGAAAAAGGCGTGACGCATGATGATCCCCGACAATGAATTTGCAATAACCATAAGCCGTTATTCCGCGCCGTAAAGCGCGACATTCGGGCAGGCCGGCGGTGGGCCGGCGACGACCGGCTCAGTTGGCCGCAGTGGCGCCCGGCTGCGGCACGGCGGGCGCGGGCTGCGCCGGGGCCGGCACCGGCGCGCCGCCGACGGGGCGCGTCGCGGTGGGCTGGGCCGCCACTGCCCCTGCGCCAGCGGCCCGCGCCAGCAGCGCCTCGGCGCTCACCGGCACGTCGGCGATGGTGCGGTCCGCCTGACCCAGCGGCGGCACAGGCTTGCCGCCGACCGTGACGCCCAATGCCTGCGGCCGTCCTGTCAGGATCATCGGGTTGCGCGCAGTGGCCGGCAGGGTGAAGCTCTCACCCTTTTTCATCAGCCCGTCCTTCAGACGTTCGCCCGCCTCGTCATAAATGCGCAGCCACACGTCATCGACGGCGGTGAAGACGACGGTCTGCGCCACCGGCGCCGCCGGCGCCGCGCCCGCCGGACGGGCGGCGACGGGCTTGGCCTGTTCCTGCGCGGCGATTTCCTCGCTGGTCGGCGGAGTGAACATCTGGGTGCGCCAGATCATGAAACCGGCGATCAGCAGGACGACGATGGCCGCCGCCGTCCAGGCCAGCGCACGCGAAGGAACGCGCGCCGGATCAAGCGGCTCGAACGCCTCATAGCGATTGGCGCCCAGATCCGATCCATGCACGGCGTTGCGGACCTCCGCCGCGATCATCACTTCGTCCACGCCCACCGCGCGGGCATAGGCGCGGGCGAATCCGACGGCATAGGGAATGCCGGGCAGCGCCGCATAATCGTCCCGCTCGACCGCCTCCAGCTGACGCTGCGCGATCCGGGTGCGCGTCGCCACATCCTGGATCGAGAGACCCTGCACATCGCGCGCCGCGCGCAGCTTCGCGCCCGGGGTCGCGGGTTGCACATCCTGCGCCTGCACCGCGCCGGTTTCGACTTCTGGATCTTCTGCCATGCTGCTCCGCGACCTGTGATGGTCGGCCTTGTCTCATTGCGGGACGTGCGTTGTCAACGCCGCTCCCGCCGCCTCAGTTCAGTTCGATGCCCCGTTCGACCGCCCATCCGGTCAGCCTTTCGCGAATGTCCCGTGCGCCGCTGTCCAGCAGCTCGCGCATCAGCGCCTGCACCTCGCTGGCGTCGACCGCGCGGATCATCGCCTTGACCGGCCCGACCGACGCGGGGGTGATCGACAGGCGGCGGATGCCGAGACCGACGAGCGCCATGGCTTCGAGCGTCCGCCCGCCCATCTCGCCGCACACGCCCACCGGCACCTTATATTCCACACAGGTCCGCACGACCCGATCGAGGAAGCGCAATATGGCGATGCTCAGCCAGTCGTAGCGCTCCGCCAGCTTGGGATGGGCGCGGTCGGCGGCGAACAGGAACTGTGTCAGGTCGTTGGTGCCGATCGAAAGGAAATCGACGCGCGGCAGCAATATGTCCAGCACCTCGGCCAGCGCCGGCACTTCCAGCATCGCGCCATAGCGGACCGCGATCGGCAGCTTCTTCTTCTGCGCGTGCAGCCATTCGCGCTGATGCTCGACCAGCGCGCGCGCCTCCTCATATTCCCATGGCTCCGACACCATCGGGAACATGACGTTCAACACCTTGCCCGCGCTCGCCTCCAGCAACGCGCGGGCCTGGGCCTTCATCAGCCCGTCCCGGTCGAGCGCCAGCCGCAGCGCGCGCCAGCCCATCGCCGGGTTGTCCTCCAGTTCCTCGTCGCCGTCGCGCGTCATGTAGGGCAGCGCCTTGTCGCCGCCGATGTCGACGGTACGGAAGATGACCGGGCGGTCGCCCGCCGCATCCAGCACATCCTTGTAGAGCCGCTGCTGCTTTTCCCGCTGCGGCAGGGTAGCCGACACCAGGAACTGGAATTCGGTGCGGAACAGGCCGATGCCGTCCGCCCCGACCAGGTCCAGCGCCTGCGCATCTTCGCGCAGCCCGGCATTGACCATGAGTTCCACCCGCTGCCCATCGGTCGTGACAGAGGGCAGGTCGCGCATCGCGGCAAATTCGGCACGGCGCTTCTGCGTCACGTGCAGCTTGTTCTCGAACGCCTCGTCCATGTCGGCGCTGGGCCGGATCAGCAGCGTATTTTCCGCCACGTCCATCAGGATGAGGTCGCCCTCGTTCAACTGGTGGCGCACGTCGCGCACCCGCCCCAGAACCGGCACGCCCATGGCGCGCGCGACGATGGTGACATGCGCCGTCAACGATCCTTCCTCCAGGATTACGCCCTTCAGCCGCCGCCGGTCATATTCCAGCAGCTCCGCCGGCCCCAGGTTACGCGCGATGAGAATGGCGTCCTGCCGCAGGCCCATCTGCGCCGCCGTGCCCAGCTGGCCCGACACGATCCGCAGCAGGCGGTTCGCCATGTCCTCCAGATCGTGCATCCGGTCGCTCAGCAGGGGATCGTCGATCTGGCGCATCCGCATCCGCGTGCGCTGCTGCACGCGTTCGATCGCCGCCTCGGCGGTCAGACCGCTGTCGATCGCCTCGTTGATCCGCCGGATCCACCCCTCGTCATAGGCGAACATCTTGTAGGTTTCGAGCACCTCCTGATGCTCGCCCTCAGTGCCGAACTCGGCCGCGCCGGTCATGCGGTCGATCTGCTCGCGCATCTTGGTGAAGGCGGAAATGACCCGCGCCCGCTCCGCCTCCGTATCCTCCGCCACGGTATGTTCGATATGGACGCGCGGCTGGTGGAACACCGCATGGCCGCGCGCCATGCCCATCACCAGTTGCAACCCGTGCAGCATGGTGGTTCCCGTTTCCGCCACGCGAGAATCGGCTGGGCCGTCATCGGCCAGTTCGGCATTGGCGATCAGTTCCGACAGCACCATGGCGACCGTCTGCAACGCCTCGATCTCGACCTCTTCATAACGACGCGGCTCGACATGCTGCACGCACAGGACGCCGATGGCGCGCTCGCGGCGAACGATCGGTACGCCCGCGAAGCTGTGGAACAGCTCCTCGCCCGTTTCGGGGCGATAGCTATAGTCGGGGTGCGACGCCGCCTCGTCCAGGTTCAGCGTCTCGACATTGGTGGCGATCAGACCGACCAGACCCTCGCCCATCGCCATGCGGGTGACATGGACCGCCTCCTGCTTGAGGCCGCGCGTCGCGAACAGCTCCAGTACGCCCTCGCGCACAAGATAGATGGAGCAGACCTCGCTCGACAGCGACTGGCCGATGATCTCCACCACCTTGTTCAGCTTCGCCTGCGCGCTGGTGCGCGACGCCATCACTTCCTGCAGGCGGATGAGGATCTGGCGGGCGGCGGCGGCGGGGGTGCTGGGCATATCGCTGCGCTATCAGATACAAGGGTCGCTTTCCAAGGTCGGGGCGCAAAAAAGTTGCGCGGAATTGCCGCCATTTGGCCTTTGCCGGGCATTTCCATGGCGGAAACATTCTGTACATTCGTCCAGCAGCGTGAAGAGTCTTTTGCAGAGGCTCGCAGGGAGACAGGGACCATGGCGACGCAACCCGATACCGCATTTGAACAGGATCTTCTCGACCGCGGCTATTCGCGCCGCCAGCTGGCGAAGGCAGCCGCGCTGATCGGCGCAGCCACCGCCACCATCCGGGTCGGCGGCGCCGCCGCCCAGCAGGCGGCCAAGCCCGTCGCCGGCGCCGTCCGCATCGGTGCCAACGAATGCTGGACCGGCCCCTTCCCCGTGGCCGCCGAAGCCGCGTTCAAGCTGGTGACGGAGGGCAATCGCTACGAACCGGACAATGAGCATCAGAAGCTGTTCGACGCCGTTTCGGCGGCCGAGGGCATTCCCGCCGACCGCGTGGTCGCCTGGCCCGGCTCGTCCGATCCGCTCAGCCGCGTCGCCGTCGCCTACGCCTCGCCCACGCGCGGCATCGTGACTGCCGACCCCACCTACGAAGCCATCTGGCGCACCGGCGCCTGGATCGGCGCCAAGGTGACGAAAGTGCCGCTGACCAGGGATTACGCCCATGACGTGAAGGCGATGCTGGCGGCCGACCCCAATGCGGGCGTCTATTATATCTGCTCGCCCAACAACCCGACCGGGACCATCACCCCGCTGGCGGACATCGAATGGCTGGCCAACAACAAGCCCAAGGATTCGATCCTGGTGGTCGATGAAGCCTATATCCACTGGTATGACGGCCCCAACGCCGCGAAGCTGGCGGCGACGCGCGATGACGTGATGATCCTGCGCACTTTTTCCAAGCTGTTCGGCATGGCCGGGATGCGCCTTGGCCTCACCTTCGCGTCGCCGACGCTGATGGAAAAGATGATGCGCTATGATGGCGGTCAGGTGACGGCAATGCTGCCGATGACCGCCGTCGCCTGCGGCACCGTGTCGGTCGCGCAGGCCGATCTCATCAAGGCGCGCCGCGCCGAAATGGTGGCCGCGCGCGACAAGGCCGTCAGCCACCTCAAGGCGAAGGGGATCAAGGTCATCCCCGGCAGCCAGGCCAATATGTTCATGGTCGACTGGGGCAAGCCCGCCAAGCCGATGCTGGAAGCCATCCTCGCCGCCAACGTGCAGATCGGCCGCAGCTGGCCGATCTGGCCCAATGTCTCGCGCGTCTCGGTCGGCTCGATGGAGGAAATGGAGGCCTTCAACGCGGCGGTGGACAAGGTCTGGAAGGCCTGATCGCCTTGTTTTGAAAATGCGCGGAAGATCGCATTTTTGACGGCGCGATTTTCCCAAGGAAAATTACCAAAAAGCAGGCGGCGCATTGCGGAAATGTGCCGCCGCTTCGTTTCTCCCAATGACTGACGCCATCGCAGGACAGGGGACGGACGACATGACCATGATGCTGAACAAGGATGCCAGGGACGACCTGATCGAACGCGGCTATTCCCGCCGCCAGCTTGCGGAAATCACCGCGCTGGTGGGCGCGGGCGTCGCCGCCAGCACGCTGCTCCCCGCCGCCGCGCTGGCACAGCAGCAGGCCGGGCGCGGAATCAAGGGCGCGGTACGCATCGGCGCCAACGAATGCTGGACCGGTCCCTTCCCCTCGGGCGTGCAGGCCGCCGCCGAAGCGGCCTCTTTCGGCAACTGGTATGATCCCGACAATTATCGGGGCGACCTCATCAAGACCGTCGCCGCGGTCGAGGGCATTCCCGAGGCGCAGGTCATGCCCTGGCCCGGCTCGGGCGGTCCGCTGGTCAGCATCGTCGCAGCCTATTGCTCGCCGACCAAGGGGCTGGTGACCGCCGACCCGACCTTCGAGTCCGCATGGCGCACCGCCGACTATATGAAGGCGCCCATCGCCAAGGCACCCCAGGCGATCGGCAAGGGCCATGACGTGAAGGCCATGCTGGCCGCCAATCCGAACGCGGGCCTCTATTATATCTGCACGCCCAACAACCCGACCGGCACCATCACCCCGCTGGCGGACATCAAGTGGTTGCTGGACAACAAGCCGGCCGATGCGATGCTGCTGGTCGACGAAGCCTATATCCACTTCTCTGAAGCGCCCAGCGCCGCCACGCTGATCGGCAACCGCAAGGACATTATCGTCATGCGGACCTTCTCCAAGCTGTTCGGCATGGCGGGCGTGCGCCTCGGCCTCACCTTCGCCGATCCCGAAGTGCAGAAGCGCATCATGCTGTTCGGCCCGGCGGCCGGCGGTCTCGCCATCACCGCGATGCATTGCGGCAACGCGGTTTACAAGGAAGCCGCGCTCATCAAGGCGCGCCGCGAGGAAATGATCGCCAACCGCGACGAAACCATCGCCTATCTCGCCAAGAAGGGCATCGAGGTTCAGCCCGGCAGCCAGGCCAATATGTTCATGGTCGACTGGAAGAAGCCCGCAAAGGACATGCAGGCCGCCCTGCTCGCTGCACCGGAAAAGGTGCAGATCGGCCGCAGTTGGGCCATCTGGCCCACCGTGTCACGCGTGACGGTGGGTTCGGCCGACGACATGGCCAAATTCCGCGCCGCCGTGGACAAGGTCTACAAGGCGTAAATCCCGCATCCTCATCCCAGGCAGAAGGGGCGTCCGGGCAACCGGGCGCCCCTTCCATGTCCAGGGGAATGCACCATCGTCAATTCAGGGCTTCCTCCTCGGTAAGCAGCCCGATCCCGAGGGCCAGCGTCTGGTTGCGACCGTTGAACAGCCGGTTATTATCCTGCGCCGCCGTCTCCAGCTTGCGGATCTGCCGGAAATAGCTGCCCTGATCCTTCGCGAAGAGGACGGTTGCGACATATTTCTGGCTCGGGCCCAGGCCGGCCGGCAGGGGATGCAGCGAACTGATCCTGGCGACGCCCTTCAACGCGGCATTGTCGAGCTGGCGCGACCCGGATGATCGGAGCAGCGTGACGCCCGCCGGCGTCCCCTTGTCGCTGCACACGAATTTCACCGCGACGACCCCTTCCTGCGGGCCGCTCGCGATATCGGGATAGGTCAGGTTCCGGGACAGCATATGCCCGGTACGCTGCGTCCATTTTTCCAGCGTCTGCTGCTGGGCGGTGACGTTGATGTCGCTATGTGGTTCGGCTCCTGCCACCCCATGGATCGGCGCCATCGCCAATATGGGTGACATCAGCATAAGCGTTAACGGTTTCATGATCGATCTCCTGCCTGAGGATGATCGGCCGGTTGCGTGAGGGCTGGCGCGATGAATGGCGTCTAGTCGGCCCGCTTGCGGTCGATGGCATGGGTGCCACTCCATGCGAGGTTGGGCTACCAAAACTGAGCGAATATGACAAAGGTATAATATTTCGCATAATCTTAAATTCTTGAAACGCATAATTTATAAAATATTATTTTAATGTTTTACAGTTGTAATACACTGTTTCCGTTTCTTCATCGCAATGAATATGCGCCGACTCACCCTCCTCATCGTCCGATCGCGCAACCGGAGCAAAGGCGGAGAGGCAGCTGGTAAATGACATCGACCCCATATATGGAATGGCGATCTACAAAGTGGAAAGGATGGACATTGAGGGGCAAGGGCATCTGGCTGGCGGCGATCTTCCCGATGCTGGCGGCGGCGCAATCGCCCGATGCTGCGCCGCCGCGCTGGATCGATGCCACAACCGGCCACCGCATCGTCCGGATCGATGACCGCCCCGGCAATTACGCCCTCTATTTCAACTATAATCCCTTCACCCCCGACGGAAGGCGCATGGTCTATCTGACGCCGGAGGGCATCCGCGTCGCGGACACCAGCGACTGGACCACCCGACTGCTCCTCCGGGAGAAGGTCGACCGCCTGCTCTTCGTCGGCAACCGCGCGCCGGTCGCCTATTATACCACCAACCCGACCGGTGGCACCGACAATGAAGGCCCGTCGGTGGTCTGGTCGGTCGATCTCGACACCGGCAAGCGCCGTCGCATCGCCGATCTGCCCGGTGGCCGGATCGAGGCGATCAATGCGGACGACAACCTGCTCGCCGGCCATTATGAACTGGCACCACCCCCGCCCGCCATCGCCGCGCAGGGCAAGCGCGATCCCAGGACCGGATCGCCCGGCTATAGCGGCACCGGGACGGACGGCCGCCCCCTCTCCTTCGCTGAAGCCAAGGCGCGATGGATGGACGCCCGCCTCGCAGCGGGCGTGCCGATGGAAATCTTCACCATCGACATCCGCACCGGCGTGCGGCGCAGCGTCACCCGATCGAAGGACTGGCTCAACCATGTCCAGTTCTCGCCGACCGACCCCTCGCTGCTCATGTATTGCCATGAAGGACCGTGGCAACAGGTCGACCGCATCTGGACCATCCGCACAGACGGTAGCCAGAAGACCAGGGTCCACCAGCGCAGCTTCCAGGGCGAGATTGCCGGACACGAATATTGGGCGCCCGACGGCCGCACCATCTGGTACGACCTGATCCAGCCGCAAGGGGTGCGCTGGCTCGCCGGCCATGATGTGGTCAGCGGCGCACGCCGCTGGTATGCGCTCCGCCCGGATCAGGGGAGCTATCATTTCAGCTCCGCGCCCGATGGCCGCAGCTTTTCCGGCGACGGCGGCAATGATGGCAAATATATCAGCCTCTTCCATCCCCGTCCCGATGACAGCCCCCGCGCCCGCACCACGCTCGAGGCGGATCGACTGATCGCAACCGGCACTCTGGAAACCGAACGCCTCGCCGACCTGTCGAGGCATGATTACACGCTAGAACCCAACCAGCATTTCACGCCCGACGGCAAATGGCTGGTCTATCGCAGCAATATCGAGGGCAAACCCGCCATCTACGCGGTGGAGGTGGCGAAGGCGCGGTGACAGCCGGCTTCCGGCCGCAGCGAGCGCAGTCGAGAAGCGATTAGGCACGCCGGCCGTTGCTCGACGACGCCCGAAACGAACGGAACTGGTCCAGCTAGGCGCTCGCCGCCGACGTCTCGCTGAGCGCCTTGAACTGCGCCATCATCTGGTCCCAGCCGGGACGGAATCCCATCTCCTCATGCCGCGCCCTGGCCTCCGCGTCCCAGTGGCGTGCGGTGGCGGTGAAGCGCGTTCCTTCCCCTTCGTCGGCAAAGCTCCAGATCGCGGTCATGAACGGGGTCTGGGGCACCCAGCCCGCCGCATAGGCGTCCGTCGTGACGACCCTTTCGCCCGGCAAGACCTCCAGGAAGACGCCCTCCATCGGCCCGGTCTCCTCGCCATCCGGGCCGAACATCTGCACCGCGCTGCGCCCGCCGGGGCGCAGATCCTCCTCGATCACCTCGGCGCGCCATGGCTTGGGACAGAACCATTCGTCCTTCAGGTCCGTCCACACCTTCCAGCAGATCGCGCGCGGGGCGGCGACATGGCAGGTGACGGATAGTTCATGCTCTGTGCTGTTCATGCGGCCCTCCCCTCGAATGCGGCCTGCATCGCGGCGGTGTCCAGCTTCCGCATCGTCATCATCACCTGCATCATCCGCGCGATGCCTGCCTTGTCGTCCGTCCGGTAATTGGCCATGATCTGCCGCGTCACCAACTGCCAGCACAGTCCATATTTGTCCGTCACCCAGCCGCACGGGCCGTCCTTGCCGCCATCGGCGGTCAGGGCATCGAAATAGCGGTCCAGCTCCGCCTGATCCTCGCACGCCACCGACAGCGATATCGCTTCGTCGAAGCTGAATTGAGGCCCGCCGTTCAGCGCCTGATAGCTTTGCCCCAACAGGGTGAACTCGACCAGCAGCACACTGCCGCCCGGCAACGGCGATGGAGAGGGATTGTGTTCGGGATAATGGCTGACATGGTCCACCGACCCGCCGAAGACGGACACATAGAAACGCGCCGCCTCCTCGGCCTGGCCGTCGAACCACAGGCAAGGAGAAATCCTGTCCATCACGCCTCTCCCTGATCCTGACGCATCCCGACCAGCGCGAACATCGCGCCTTGCGGGTCGGTCGCCTGGATGATCCACGCACCGCCGGGCACTTCCATAGGGCCGTTCAGCACCTGTCCGCCGCCCGCCGTTACCCGCTCGACCGCCGCGTCGATGTCGTTCACGACGAAATAGAAGAGCCAGAGCGGCACGGGCATCATCGGCGGCACGGGCATGACGCCGCCGGTCATGCTCTGGAAATCGCTGCCGCCGGTCTGGGAAATGAGCTGATAGCTGCCCATTTCGCCCATATCCATGGCTTCGCCCTTCGTCCAGCCGAACTGGCCGGTGTAGAAGGTCATGTCCGCATCGAAATCGCCGCTGTAGAGTTCATGCCAGCCGACATGGCCGGACGCCATCGGCGGCGGCGCATCCATGCCATCCGGGCTGGCGCCCTTGAGCAGCATGAACACCGCTCCGCCGGGATCGCTCATCACCGCGAAGCGCCCGACGCCCGATATGTCCTCAGGCGGCCTCTTCACGCCGCCCCCCGCCGCGCTCAGCCGCGCGACGTCGCCATCCACGTCGGCAGACCCGACATAGCCACCCCACCAGGGCGTCATGCCGCAGTCCTTCGCTTCGGCCGGAATCGCCATCACCCCGCCCAGTTGCCCGGCGCTGCCGGAAACGACATGATAGGGTTCGGCCAGATCGCCGCCGAAGGGCGCGCTGGTCCAGCCCAGCACATCGCCATAAAAGGCCAGCGCGGCCTGCGGGTCGCTGGTCATCAACTCATACCAGAAGAATTTGCCGGAAAAGTCGGTCATCGTCTTTCTCCTGCAACAGGTGTCAGGCTTTCGCGTCGAGCAGCACCTCGAAGCCGCCATAGATGAGCCGCGCGCCGGAAAAGGGCATGTCTTCGCCCTCCTTGGGCTGCATCCGGGGATCGTTCATAACCTTTTCCGCGCCCGCGTCGCGGGTCGCCTTGTCGGGCCATTCGACCCAGGAAAAGACAACTTCCTCATCCGCCTCGGCAATCACGGCGGTGCGGAAATCATTGACCTTGCCGGGCTTGATGTCGTCGGCCCAGCATTCCACCACGCGCGTCGCGCCATGCTCGATGAAGATCGGCGCGGCGTAGGCCGCCACCTCCCGATAGCGTTCCTTGTTACCCTTGGGCACCGGAATCACGAAACCGTCCATATAGGCCATCGTCTCTCTCCTCATTCTTGTTTCACATTTCGGCGGACCGTCCCGAGGCCAGCGCCGCCGCCATGTCCATCCACGCCACTTCCCAGATATGGCCGTCCAGGTCCGCGAAACTACGGCCGTACATGAAGCCATGATCCTGCCGTGGGTTCGGTTCGGTGCCGCCAGCCGCAAGCGCGCTTTCCACGGTCGCATCCACCGCCTCGCGGCTCGTCTCGCTCAATGCGAGCAGCACCTGTGCGGTTTCATGCGCGTCGGGAATCTTGCGCGGCGTGAAGCCCTGGAAGCGCTCCCGCGTCAGCAGCATCACGTGGATGCTCTCGGAAAAGCTCATCATCTGCGTGCTCTCGTCGGCGAAATCCTGGTTTGGCGCCGCCCCAACCGCCGCATAGAAGGCGATGGAGGCGCCCAGATCACCGACCGGCAGATTGACGAAAATCATCTTCGGAGCGGGTTCGGTCGCCATCTCACTTCTCCTCGGAATATTATCGGTCGCAGGCGCCTTCCTCGGGCCACGCGACTCACGGCTTGAACTTTCTGCGCCTATTGATTATTTTATGCAACATATACGTTAGAAAAGATAACCAATGAGTCCGCCACCCAGAAAACGTGCCTATCAGGACGGATGCGCCGTCGCCCATGCGCTGGACATTATCGGCGATCGCTGGGCTATGCCGATCATGCGCGAACTGATGCTCGGCCCCAAGCGTTTCACCGACCTGCGCGCCGGCCTGCCCGGAATCAGCGCCAATGTGCTGACGCAAAGACTGGAGGATCTGGAAGCCGCCAGCATCCTCATCCGCCGTCGCCTGCCCCCGCCCGCCGCCAGCCAGATCTACGAACTGACCGACTGGGGCCGCGAGTCGGAGATCCTGTTTCAGGTGCTGGGCCGATGGGCCTGCCGCTCGCCCACCATGGAGCCCGGCAAGCCGATGAGCCAGGTTTCGGTGATCCTGTCGATGCGTACGATGATCGACCGCGGCCGGATCGGTGACATGGACGCCAGCTTGGGCTTTCGTTTTGGGGAGGAGGAATTTCGCGCGACACTCAAGGATGGCGATTTCCTGATCGACCGGGGCGCCGCGGCCGGCGCAGACGCGATCGTCAGCGGCGACCAGAATGCGCTGGCCGCGGTTCTCTATGGTGGCGCGCGCTATCAGGATGTGGCGGAGGCGCTGACGGTCGAAGGCGACAGGGGGCTGGCGGAACGTTTCGCCACCCTCTTCCCGCTGCCCCCCAAGGCGCCCGACATGCTCAATGGGCCGCCGTCAGCTTCATGAGCACCAGCCCCGACAGGATCAGCCCCGCCGCGACCAGCCGCGCGGGGCTGATCGCCTCGCCCAGGAAAACGACACCGACCGCGAAAGCGCCCAGCGCGCCGATCCCGGTCCAGATCATATAGGCCGTCCCCAGCGGCAGGCTGCGCATCGCCAGCGACAGCAGACCGAAACTCGCGATCATCGCACCCAGGGTAATCAGGCTGGGCGCCAGCCGCGTGAACCCCTGCGACTGCTTCATCGCAAAGGCCCATACGATTTCCAGCAGACCGGCAAAAAACAACGCGATCCAGGCCATGACGGCTCTCCTTCCACAAGAGAGCCGGGCCGTCCCGGACTTATACCCATGACTGGGGGAGGACGTGGCCTCGCTTGCCGAATTCCATGCCCGTTCGGCCCATCGCCTAGTTGGGAAAGCTGTCGAAGCCCTGCCTGTTCTTAAAACAAGGATGGCCCTTCGCCAAGCTCAGGACGAACGGAACTGAGAAGGCGGCGCGTCTCTCAATGCGCCCCGTTCAGAATCCCGAACACCTGCGCGAACTCGCCCCGCTTCGTCGCCTCGCTGAGGAATCTCACCCGCTCGACATGGATTTCCGCGGGCGTCGGCTCCTGCCGCAGCAGCGCCATCGTCTCGGCCATGAATTCCGCCAGTGGCATCATCTGGTCGTTTTCGGCATGGCCCGGCATCAGATCTGTCTGCACGCCGGGCGGAACGATCTCGACGACCTCCACGCTCGTGTCCTTCAATTGCTCGCGCATCGAAAGGGACCAGCTGTGGATCGCCGCCTTCGTGGCGCTGTAGGTCGGCGTCGCCGCCAGGGGCACGAAGGCGAGTCCTGACGACACGGTCAGGATGGTCGCGGCCGGCCGCGCCTCCAGATGTGGCAGCAGCGCATGGGCGAGGCGGATCGGTCCCAGCAAATTGGTCGCGATCGTCGCCTCCGCGATGGCGAGGTCGATCTTCTCCTCGGCCACCATGATGCCGGCGTTGAGCAGCACCGCGTCGAGGGCAGGGAAGTCGGCGACCAATTGGCTCGCGAACGCCGTGATCGCCGCCGGATCGGCCATGTCCAGCACCATTGCTGCCATGCCGGGGTGCGCCGCCACGACCGCGTCCAGCGCTCCTCGCCGCCGCCCGGCGATGATCACCTGATTGCCCGCGGCATGAAGTTCATGCGCCAGCGCCGCGCCGATGCCCGAACCGCCGCCGGTAATGAGAATGGTCTTGCCTGTGGATTGCATGGGTCAACTCCTTCGGTTGGCTTTGACGACACCCTAAACTTATGCTCTCTTTTGGAAAGTAGGCACCATAAAGTGCCGTACTCACCTGAGGGTAAGAAATGACAAATCTGCTCGAAAATCGATTCCGTGCCGACGACATCGTGCAGGCTGAACGACATCTGGCGACGGAATCCCCCACCGACATCGACCCGCGCGTCGAGCGACTCGTCAACGAGCTGATCGGCCGCATCGCCGACAAATGGACCCTGCTGGTGCTGGAATTGCTGGAGGAGAAGGGCACGCTCCGCTTCACCGAGATCGGCCGGCAGGTCGAAGGCATCAGCCAGAAGATGCTGACGCAGACGCTGCGGCACATGGAACGCGACGGGCTGCTGACCCGCACCGTCCATCCGGTCGTTCCGCCGCGCGTCGACTATGCCCTGACCCCGCTCGGCAACAGCCTCAGCGCCGCCTTCTGCGGCGTCTGGGTCTGGGCCGAGCGCCATCGGGAGACGGTGGAAGCCGCACGCGCCGCCTTCGACGCGCGCGACTGATCCCCCGCGCCTACTCCGACGGCGTCGGCAGCGGCTGCTCCATCAGCCTCGGCGCGGCGCCCGGCAGGGTCGGCACCACTGGCGGCGGACCGGACAGCGATGGGGCGGGCGTGGCCGGCGCATCGGCCGGCGGCGGCGGCGCCTTTTCCAACGCGGTCGTGTAGCTGGGCGACCAGCCGCCTGGCGGCGGCGCCTCGCCCGGCGGCACGGGCGGCGGCGGCAGCGGAGTGGGCGACACCACCACCGTCACCGTCCCGCCGAAGCGCGACTGCCATTCGGCCAGCCGGCGCAGATAGTCCGCATAGGCGGCGTAAAATTCCTGATAGGGCTTTTCCAGCTCCTTCAGCGCCTCGGGCGCATAGGCCAGCAAGGCGCCGGACGGCATCGCCAGGATCTTCGTGCCAACGGCCGTCGCCACCGGGCAGAAGCTCTTGATGACTGGCGGCAGGGCGAAGAAATTATAGACGATGGTATTGAGCTGCTCGCGCGAACCCACGCCCGCCCGGCCATAGGCGACCTTGTAGTTGCGGTCGACGGCTGCGTTCGCATCGGTCAACACCGCCTTATGCACGGTCAATATCTGGTTATACTGGAGGCGCGCGGTGCTGCCATAGCGTTCGCAGTTCAGCGCCGCGACGTTTAGCGCCATGCGGACGTGCCACAGCGCGGTATTGGACGTCACCTTCCGATTGGGCGTCAGATAGGCGCCCTCTTCGTCCTTCGTCGGCAGGCTCATCCCTTCCGCCGCATTGTTGGGCGGCGTGGGACGGATAGTCGGGACGACCGGCGGTGGCGGCGCGGGCGGCGGCGGTGGCGGCTTGGGGGTCGAGCAAGCCGCCAGCACAACCAGCGACACAAGGGAAATTCGCCCAAGAAAACGGCGCGTTACGGACATCAAATTCTCCGAAGGGCATGATGCCCGTTCATGCCGGGCAAAAGGCGCAGGGGGAATATGCCTTATGCTCCGTTCACCGCAACCCCTCAGGCGGCTCGCCGTTCCAGCGCCTGGCCAGCTTCGTCCATCAACTGGGCGATGATCGCGGCGACGGGTTCTTCCTTCGTGACCATGCCGACCGACTGGCCCGCCATCAGCGACCCGCCCTCGACATCGCCGTCGATTACCGCGCGGCGCAGCGCGCCGGCCCAATAATGCTCGATCTCCAGCTGCGCCTGGCCCATGTCCACCGCGCCACTGTCGAGCAGATTGGCGACCTCGCGCTGCTTGGCGGTGAAGGCTTCGGTCCCCGCATTCTTGAGCGCCCGCACCGGGATGACCGGCAGGCGCGGGTCGATCTGCACGCTGGCGATCGCATCGCGCGCCGACGCGCGGAAAAAGGCCTTCTTGAAATTGGGATGGGCGATGCTCTCGCTCGCGCAGGCGAAGCGGGTGCCCAGCTGCACGCCCGCCGCGCCCATTTCCAGATAGGCGGCGATCGCCTCGCCCCGGCCGATGCCGCCGGCAACAAAGACGGGAACCTGCTCCGCCATCTCGGGCAGGATTTCCTGCGCCAGCACGCTGGTCGCCACCGGGCCGATATGGCCGCCCGCCTCCATACCTTCCACCACCAGCGCATCGACCCCGGACCGCACCAGCTTCTTCGCCAGCGCCAGCGCCGGCGCGAAGCAGATCAGCTTCGCGCCCTTCTGCTTGATCGCCTCGATGCTGCCCTTGGGCGGCAGTCCGCCGGCCAGCACGACATGGCTCACCTCATGCTTCGCGCAAACCTCGATCAGGTCGAACAGCTGCGGGTGCATGGTGATGAGGTTCACGCCGAACGGCTTGTCCGTCATGGCCCTGGTCGCGGCAATCTCCTTGTCCAGCAGTTCGGGCGTCATCGCGCCGCAGGCGATAACGCCGAAACCGCCAGCATTGGAAATGGCCGACACCAGATGCCGCTCGGATACCCAGCTCATCGCCCCGCACAGGATCGCGGTCTCGCAACCGAGAAATTCGGTGCCGCGGGCCATCAGGGAAGCGAGTTTGGCGGTGGTCATATGTCTAGCCTTCAAGATACAAAAAGCCCCTCCCCGTCGGGGAGGGGTTGGGGTGGGAACATGCCGAAACAGCCCCCTCACCCTTTCTCTTCTCCCCCCCTGACCGGGGAGAGGCAAAAAATCAAGCCGCCGGGGCGTCGAGGCCATAGGCGGTGTGCAACACACGCACCGCCAGTTCCGTCTCGTCCTCGTCGATCAGCACGCTGACCTTGATCTCGCTGGTGGAGATCGCCTCGATG
The DNA here is from genome assembly GCF_001650725.1 of Sphingobium sp. TCM1. Taxonomy (GTDB): domain Bacteria; phylum Pseudomonadota; class Alphaproteobacteria; order Sphingomonadales; family Sphingomonadaceae; genus Sphingobium. Next base: position 96,681 of record NZ_LXVX01000016.1, read on the forward strand.
TTGATGCCGCGGTCGGCGAGCGTCTTGAACATGGTGGCGGCGACGCCGGCATGGCTGCGCATCCCGACGCCCACGACGCTGATCTTGGCGACTTCGGTGTCGGTGATGATGCGGCGGAAGCCGATCTCTTCCTTGTTCGCTTCCAGCAGGTCGACGCTGCGGGCCAGGTCGGCGCGCGGGACGGTGAAGGTGACGTCCGTCTCCTCATTGTCCTTGGAGTCATTCTGGATGATCATGTCGACGTTGATCGCCGCATCGGCCAGCGGGCCGAAGATGCTGGCGACCGCGCCCGGCTTGTCGGGCACGCGGGTGACGATGATCTTCGCCTCATTCTTGTCATGGGCGATGCCGGTGATGAGCTGACGTTCCATCTTGCTTTCCTTGAGCTTGGCTTCCAGTTCCTCGTCGCTCACGATCAGCGTGCCGGGGAGGTCGTCCTGGGTGGGATCATCGAAGGAAGAGAGCACCTGCACGACCACGCCTTCCTTCATGGCGAGGCCGACCGAGCGGGTCTGGAGCACCTTGGCGCCGACCGAGGCCAGTTCCAGCATCTCCTCATAGGTGACGAGGTCCAGCTTGCGGGCGCGCGCCACGATGCGCGGGTCGGTGGTGTAGACGCCGTCCACGTCGGTATAGATGTCGCAACGATCGGCCTTGACCGCCGCCGCCACCGCGACTGCCGACGTGTCCGACCCGCCCCGGCCCAGCGTCGACACGCGGCCATCGGCCATCATGCCCTGGAAACCGGGGATCACCGCGACCTGGCCCGATGCCATCTCCGCCAGCAGCGCCTCGGTGTCGATCTTCTCGACCCGCGCCTTGGCGTGGGCTTCGGTCGTGCGGATAGGCATCTGCCAGCCCAGCCAGCTGCGGGCGTCCACGCCCATCGACTTCAGCGTCATGGCCAGCAGGCCGCTCGTCACCTGCTCGCCCGACGCGACGACGACATCATATTCCGCCGGGTCGTAAAGCGGCGAGGCTTCCTTGCAGAAGCCTACCAGACGATCGGTTTCGCCTGCCATGGCCGACACGACGACCGCCACTTCATGCCCCTGGTCGACGACATGCTTGACGCGCGCCGCCACGTTGCGAATTCGCTCCATCCCCGCCATGGAGGTGCCGCCGAATTTCATCACGATGCGCGCCATTTGCTTGTCGAACCTGCTTGCTGTTGTGAAAGAATATGTCCCAAAGGGGCAAAACGGCGCTCCTATTAGCAGCCGCGACGGATATGGCAAGCAATCCTGCGGCGCGGCTCGCCGCATCGTCGCCGCTCGCCCACCCGCCTTATTTACGTTCAACGGGATAGGCGCATTTGCCTACCGTCGCTGGCCTGCTAAAAAGCGGAGAAATCGATATCCCCTTTCCGCCGTTCGCCCTGAGCTTGTCGAAGGGCCGTCCCTTTCCTGAAGAGACTATTGGGCTTCGACAGGCTCGATCCGAACGATAGAAAGATGGTCGCGATCCCGAAATGTCAGCCAGATGGCTAACCGCCATTGTCGCCAGAAGCCAAGGTGCATGATGACCCAGACCACCGCAACGATCGACCCGAAGGAAGCCGCCCATTTCGGCGCCATGGCCGCCGACTGGTGGGACCCCGCCGGCTCCAGCGCGATGCTGCACAAGCTGAACCCGGTGCGCCTGCGCTATATCCGCGCGGCGATCGACCGCCACTGGCCCGGCCATGAGCAGACGTTTCGGCCCCTCGCCGGCAGGCGCGCGCTCGATGTCGGCTGCGGCGCGGGCCTGCTCGCAGAACCGCTGGCGCGCCTCGGCGCGACCGTCACCGGCCTCGACGCCGCCCCGGAAAATATCGCCGCCGCCGCCGCTCATGCGCAGGGCCAGCACCTCGCCATCGACTATCGCGCCACCCCGGTGGAGGAAATGACCGACAGCGGCTTCGATCTCGTCACCTCGATGGAGGTGATCGAGCATGTCGCCGATCCCGCCGCCTTCGTGCGCGCGCTCGCCGGAAAACTGGCGCCCGACGGCTTCATGATCCTCTCGACCCCCAACCGCACGCCCCTCTCCCGCCTCGCCATGATCACCATCGGCGAAAGCGTCGGCGGCATCCCCAAGGGCACGCATGACTGGCACAAATTCCTCACGCCCGATGAACTGACCGCACTGCTGGAAGAAGCGGGCCTGGACGTCACCGACAGCAGCGGCCTCGCCTTCGATCCGCGCAGCGGCTTCACCCTGTCGAGCAACAAGGCGATCAACTATCTGCTCACGGCCAGGCACAAGTAAAATCTTCTCCGGTTAGGGAGACGGATAGGAAGCCGTGCCGCGAAACGGCCAGGCGAAGTCGGATGAGGGGGGAGCGAGATGACCGAAGAGTCGAAAGTCGACGCTTATATCACCACCCACGCCGACTTCGCCCGCCCCACCCTCACCCATTTCCGCACGCTGGTCCACGCCGCCCGGCCGCAGGCCAGCGAAGCCATCAAATAGGGCTTTCTCCACTTCGTCCACCGGACCAGGAATTTCGCCTCCATGGCCGCGTTCAAGGGCCATGCCGCGATCGGCTTCTGGTATAGCGAGGACGACGACATCCGCGCCGAACAACGCGGCATGGGCCATCTCGGCCATTCCCCCTGACCGCAAAGAGAAAAGCCGACCCGCCCGGCTTGGCCAACCCGCCTACTGCCCCACCGCCTCGGCCCGCGCGATCAGGGCTTGCGCCTCCTCGACATGCATCGCCTCGATCATCCGGCCCTCGAACCGTTCCGCCCCGCCGGTCGCCGTCTCGATCAGGCGCCGGGCGTCCGCCACCGCCTGCGCGTCCGGCCCGAACACCTGGTTCGCCACCGGCACCTGGCTCGGGTGGATCAGCGTCTTGCCGTCGAAGCCCAGTTCATGCCCCTGCGCGCATTCCGCCTCGAGCCCCGTCTCGTCCTCCAGCCGGTTGAACACGCCGTCGAACACCGCGATCCCCGTCGCCCGCGCCGCCAGCACCACCGCCTGCAGCGCGTGAGACAGGCCCGACCGCCCGGCCGAGGGCGGAATGCACAGATCCTTGCGAAGGTCGTTATTGCCCATGAACAGGCCGGCGCAGCCCTCCTCCCCCGCGATCGCCGGCGCAGCCAGCACGCCCCTGGCGCTCTCGATCATCGCGATCACCGGCTTCTGGCACACGCTGAACACGTCCCGCACCTGCCTGGGATGCTCGACCTTGGGCAGCACGACATAGTCGGCGCCCGACGCCTTCACCGCCACCATTTCGGCGCCATGCCAGGGCGTGCCCTCCACATTGATCCGCACCGCGCTCAATCGTCCGCCAAAGCCATCGCCCAGCGCCGCGATCGCCCCGGCCCGCGCCGCTTCCTTGGCGTCTTCGGGCACCGCATCCTCCAGGTCCAGGATCACCATGTCGCAGGGCAGGCTCCGCGCCTTGGCGATCGCGCGGGGATTGGACGCGGGCAGGAACAGCAGCGAACGGGCGTGGCGAAGCAACATGGAGACTCTCCCTCGGATCGGACCCTGGCGGTTTGACTTCCCCCGTTAACGATTAGGGCGCATAATCCAAGCCTGCGAAACGGGGGGAAGAGATTTGGACATGCTGACGACATTCGCGCTTACGCTTACCGGCCTCGTCCTCTTCTACCTCGCCGTCAGCGTGAAGGTGGTGCGGCAGGGCTATCAATATACCATCGAACGCTTCGGGCGCTTTACCGAAGTGGCCAGGCCCGGCCTCAATTTCTACCCCGCCTTCTTCTACGCGGTGGGCCGCAAGATCAACATGATGGAGCAGGTCGTCGACATTCCGGGGCAGGAGATCATCACCAAGGACAACGCCATGGTGTCGGTCGATGGCGTGGTCTTCTTCCAGGTGCTGGACGCGGCCAAGGCGGCCTACGAAGTGTCCGAACTCTATGTCGCCATCATGCAACTGGCGACCACCAACCTGCGCACCGTCATGGGCTCGATGGACCTGGACGAAACCCTGTCCAAGCGCGACGAGATCAACGCGCGCCTCCTGTCGGTAGTGGATCAGGCCACCAACAGCTGGGGCATCAAGATCACCCGCGTCGAGCTGAAGGACATCCGCCCGCCCGCCGACATCGTCAGCGCCATGGGCCGCCAGATGAAGGCGGAGCGCGAGAAACGGGCCAATATCCTTGATGCCGAAGGGATGCGCGCCGCCGAAATCCTGAAGGCCGAGGGGCAGAAGCAAAGCCAGATACTGGAGGCCGAGGGCCGCCGCGAAGCCGCCTTCCGCGATGCCGAGGCGCGCGAGCGCGAGGCGGAGGCAGAAGCCAAGGCGACGCAGATGGTGTCCGACGCCATAGCGGCCGGCAACCCGCAGGCGCTCAACTATTTCATCGCCCAGAAATATGTCGAGGCGGTGAGCCAGTTCGCCACCTCCCCTAACGCCAAGACCATCCTCTTCCCGGTGGAGGCGACACAGTTGATCGGCACCCTGGGCGGCATCGGCGCGCTGGCGAAGGACGCGCTGGGCGGCGACGCGCCCACACCCAGCGCCCCGCCGCCCGCGCCGAGGCGCGGCCCCTTCGGACAGGCGCAGGGATAAGCGTGATGCGACCGACTGATTTCCGTCGCCGTCATTCCCGCGACAGCGAGAACCCGTCTCCCGACCCGTCCGCCAGGCACGGGGTCGGGGCGACACATCGCCGCCCGAACTGGAATAACGCGAAAACAGGGAGTGCCCGGCCATGACCGACTGGCTGAGCCTGCTGCACGATCATTGGGCCTGGCTGGTCTTCGCCGCCCTGCTGGGTGTGGGGGAAGTGCTGGTTCCCGGCGTCTTCCTGATCTGGATCGCGATCGCGGCAGCGCTGACCGGCCTTGCCGCGCTCGCCCTGCCCATCGCCCTGCCCGTCCAGCTGCTCCTGTTTGCCGCCCTCAGCATTGCGGCGGTCTGGGGCGGGCGGCGCTGGTATGCCGACCATCCGGTCGCGTCTGCCGACCCCCTGCTCAATGATCGCACCGCCCGCCTCGTCGGCCAGACCGTGACCGTGGTGGAGCCGATCAGCGGCGGCGAGGGCCGGGTCAAGGTCGGCGACGGTGTCTGGACTGCGACCGGCCCCGACGCGGCGGTGGGCGCCCGGATGCGCGTGACCGGGGCGGACGGCACGGTTCTGCGGGTCGAGCCTGCCTGACGCCGTCTCCCGCCGGGCTGCCGCGAACGCCTACAGGTCCAGATCCTTCTCGTCGGCGCTTTCCTGCGCGCGCTCGACCGCCTTGGCCTGCTGCGCCTGCGTCGCCATCGCCATCTGGGTCATCATCGCAAAGCTGGTCAGCCCCACGCTGAAACGCGCCGCGAGCGCCGGATTCTGCTGGTTGGGCATCACCTCATAGGAAATGGCGTGCAGGCAAGGCAGCACCTTGTCGGTACGGATATTGTGGCTGCGACATTCCGAATAGCTCATATTGCCGTTTGCCATACGCTGGCCGTCGCGCGACCGGATGATCCATCCCGACCGCTGGTTGCCATAGCTGCTGTCGTCGAACGCGCCATATTTGGCGCTTACCTCCTGCGCGATGTTGGCCACGGGCAGTTCCTTGCCGGCTGGATATTCGTTGGTCCGGTCGACATGGACCAGCCGTTCCCCATCTGGGGGGCCGATCAGCCAGACATTCACCTTGTCGAGGCCAGTGTCGGCATAAAGGTTGATTCGCGACATCCGCCCGCCATCGGGCAGCGAGGTGCTGCTCTTGCTGACATTGATCGCATAGCTGGGATTCTTGCACAGCAGGACGCCGCGCACCTGTTCCTCGCTCATCCCCTGCCGCAGCCCCACTATGTCGTCCGCCGCCTGGCCTTCGGGCGCGGTCTGGGGCTTGAACTTGCCGCAGTCGAGATCGGCCTTCTCGACCGCCGGCGCCGCCGCCTCCCCCGCCGCCTCTTCACCGGACGGGGCGTCGCCCGCGGCGCTGCCATTCGCGTCCTTGTCGCTGCCGCCGCCGCATCCGGCCAGCCACATCAGTCCACCGATGACGAGAATAGTGCCGCGCATGGCCATGCCTCTGTCTCTGTTTCCACCTGTCGCTCGGTCGCACATAGGCAAGGAAAGCCGCCATCAGCGCGAGCGTTGGGCCGTCATGTCTGCCATGGTCGTGACGGACCGACAACGTGTCGGCCGGGCGCAAAAGGATAGGCCGCATGGATAATCTTGAGGATGCGCAACGCCCGTTTCTACTAGTCGCACCAGTCCAGTCGACACTTGCCGTTTTTCGGTGCGGCGTCAGACGCAGACCGGCATCAACATCAGTCCTGTCGTTCGTCGGCCGCGCGCAGCACCAGCAGGTCGTCGGTAACGGTCATGGTGAAGATCGGGTCGGCGTCGGCGGGCACTTCGGCGATGGCGTCGACGAAGGCGGCGCGGGTCGCCGGATCGTCATAGACCATCTTCTGCTCGAACGCCGCGCGCCAGGTCCGCTCGTCGGGCCATTCGGCATAGCCGACGAAGCGGCCGTCGGCGTCGCGATGGAGGCGGGACCCGTAGCTGCCATATTTTTCCCGGATGAGGTCGGTTCCGCGCCGCCAGGCCGCGCGGAACTGCTCCTCCTTGCCGGCATGGACCCGCCACCAATAGACCGCGACGAACATCGGCTCTCTCCTTTCAGGACATGGAGAATGAGCCGGATCGGGCGCCGGTTCCAGTGCTGTCTCTCGCGAGCCACGCCAGCCCGCTCCCGCATCCGACATCCCGCCTGGAATGTCAGATGAGCGGGCTGGCGCCACTACATCAGAGAATCGTCTGGCCGGTCTTGGCCCAGTCGGCCGCGAAGCCTTCCAGCCCCTTGTCGGTCAGCACATGCTTGGACAGCATCTTGATGACCGCGGGGGGAGCCGTGATGACGTCGGCGCCGATCTTCGCGCAATCGAGCACATGGATCGGGTGGCGCAGCGAGGCGGCCAAAATCTCGGTCTTGAACGCGTAATTGTCGTAGATCAGGCGGATGTCCTCGATCAGCGCGAGGCCATCGAAGCCATTATCGTCATGGCGGCCGACGAAGGGCGAGATGAAGCTGGCGCCCGCCTTGGCGGCGAGCAGCGCCTGGTTGGCGGAGAAGCAGAGCGTCACATTGACCAGCGCGCCGTCATCGGTCAGCGCCTTGCAGGTCTTGAGCCCGTCGATGGTCAGCGGCACCTTGATGCAGACATTGTCCGCGATCTTCCGCAGCACGGCGGCTTCCTTCATCATCGTCTCATGATCGAGCGCGACGACTTCGGCGGACACCGGGCCATCCACGATGCCGCAGATTTCCTCCACGACTTCCAGGAACTTGCGGCCCGACTTGTGGATCAGCGTGGGATTGGTGGTGACGCCGTCCAGCAGGCCAGTGGCGGCCAGCTCGCGGATTTCGGCAGTGTCGGCGGTGTCGACGAAGAATTTCATGGGAGGACTCCGGGATGGACGAATCGCGCCCCTTTAGCCGGTGGCGGACGGATTCGCCATCTTCGGCGCAGACAATTGCGTCGCGACCGCTTCCCGATTAAGCCGCAGCCACCTTTCCAAAGGACCGGTCATGAAGCGCGCCGCCCGACTGCTTACCCTTGTCCTCGCCGCTGCGAGCGCGTCGACAGCATCGGCGGCGACGGAGGAAAGCCAGGCCTGGATCACCGAGCAGGCCGCCATCCGCATCGACCCAGACACTGTCATGACCCTGGATTCGAGCCAGCGCGCCCGCGCCGATGCCGGGAGCGGCGGCGAGCAGTTTCTGGCGCGCATCGCCATCGACCACCGGATCGCGTCGGCCATGCAGGTCGGCGGCGGCTTCGCCTATCTCAAGAGCGAGGTCGACCAGGAACTACGCCTGTTCCAGCAGCTGACGCTGACCAAGGGGATCTGGACGAGCCGCACGCGGATGGAGCAGCGCTTCTTCGACAATGCCGATGAGGCAAGCTGGCGCTTGCGCCAGCGGGTGCAGGCCGCAGTGCCGGTCGACCGGGCGAAGCGTTGGACCGTGATTGCCGCCGCCGAAATCTTCTTCCACCTCAACCGCGCGCGCGCCAGCGACAGGACGGGGCTGGCGACCATGCGCCACCAGATCGGCGTGCGCCATCCGATCGCCAGGGCCATCGATGCGCAGCTTCTCTACATGCGGCAGCAGAATTTCCGCGACGGGCGGCCGGACGCCGTGTCGCATATCCCATGGCTGACTTTGAGCTGGCGGCTCTGAGCGGAGGGCATTGCACAGCGCGGCCAGCGCTTTAAGGACGGAAGCCATGTCTTCGCGCGCCCGTGTCCTGATCCTGAACGCCGCCCTGGGCCCGCTCGACTATCGCGTGCCCCACGGAATGACCGTGCAGCCCGGCAGCATCGTGGTCGCGCCGCTGGGACCGCGCCAGCTGGTCGGCGTGGTGTGGGAGGAAGCGAGCTTCCCCGATGTCGAGACGGTGGGCGACAACCGGCTGCGCAACCTGATCGAGCTGGTCGACGCCCCGCCGCTGCCCGAGCCGCTGCGCCGGCTGATCGAATGGACGGCCGACTATTATCTCAGTCCTCCGGCGGCGGTGCTGCGCATGGCGCTGTCGTCGATGGCCGCGCTGGAGGGTGCGCGGACGGTGATCGAATATCGCGCGACCGGCGCGGTGCCCGACCGCATGACCGAGCAGCGCGCGCAGGCGCTGGACCGGATCGGCGAGCGGCAGGGGCTGATCCGCGAACTGGCGATGATCGGCGGGGTCAGCGACGCGGTGATCCGCGGCCTCATCAAGCAGGACATATTCGAGCCGGTGGAGGTCAGCGTCGACACGCCCTTCCCGATGCCCGATCCCGACCATGCGCCGCCCGCCCTGTCCGACGCGCAGCGGGCGGCCGCGACGACCATGGCCGATGCGGTGCGGGCCCATGACTTCGCGCCCTTCCTGCTCGACGGCGTGACCGGATCGGGCAAGACGGAGGTCTATTTCGAGGCGATCGCGGCCGCCATCCGGGCCGACCGGCAGACGCTGGTGCTGCTGCCCGAAATCGCGCTGACCGAGCCGTTTCTGGAGCGGTTCGAAAAGCGGTTCGGGACGGTGCCGGTCAACTGGCACAGCGGCCTGCGCCAGAGCGAACGGCGACGGGCGTGGCGCGCCATCGCTTCGGGTCAGGCACAGGTCGTCGTCGGCGCGCGGTCGGCGCTGTTCCTGCCCTATCCGAACCTGGGCCTGATCGTCGTGGACGAAGCGCATGAGGCCAGCTTCAAGCAGGAGGATGGTGTTCACTATCATGCCCGCGACGTGGCGGTGATGCGCGGCCTGATCGAGAAGTTCCCGGTCATCCTGGCGTCTGCCACCCCCGCGATCGAGACGCGGCATCAGGTCGAGCTGGGCCGCTATGCCGAAATCAAGCTGCCCTCGCGCTATGGCGGGGCGGAGATGCCGCAGATCGAGGGCGTAAACCTGCTGACCGACCCGCCCGAACGCGGCCGCTGGATCGCGCCGCCGCTGGTCAAGGCAATCGACGAAACCATGGAAAAGGGGGAGCAGAGCCTGCTCTTCCTCAACCGGCGCGGCTATGCGCCGCTGACCTTGTGCCGCCATTGCGGCTATCGCTTCCAATGCCCAAACTGCACCGCCTGGATGGTCGAGCATCGGCTGACGCACCGGCTCGCCTGCCATCATTGCGGCCATGTCATCCCCGCGCCGCGTCGCTGCCCGGAATGCAAGGAGGAAGATAGCCTGGTCGCCTGCGGCCCCGGCGTCGAGCGCATCGCCGACGAGGTGAAGGCGCTATGGCCGCAGGCGCGGACCGCCATCGCCACGTCCGATACGCTGAGTTCCCCCGCCCGCGCCGCCGATTTCGTGAAGTCGGTGGAGGGCGGCGACGTCGACATCATCGTCGGCACCCAACTCGTCACCAAGGGCTATCATTTCCCGAACCTCACTCTGGTCGGCGTGATCGACGCCGATCTGGGGCTGGAAGGCGGCGACCTGCGCGCGGCGGAGCGGACCTTCCAGCAGATCGTGCAGGTAGCGGGACGCGCCGGTCGCGGGGAAAAACCCGGCAAGGTCTTCATCCAGACCCGGATGCCCGGCAGCGAGGTGATCCAGTCGCTGATCGAGGGCGACACCGAACGCTTCTATGCCGTGGAGACGGAAAACCGGCGGCGCGCCAATGCCCCGCCCTTCGGCCGCTTCGCCGCGATCATCATATCGAGCGAGGATGCCGACGAGGCGGCGCAGACCGCGCGGCTGATCGGCAAGTCGGCGCCGCTGATCGACGGGATGCGCGTCTACGGCCCCGCCCCGGCGCCGCTGTCCGTGCTGCGCGGGCGGCATCGCCATCGGCTGCTGATCCATGCGACACGGCAGGTGGACGTGCAGGCGGCGATCCGCGAATGGCTGGGCAATCTGGCCTGGAAGTCGGGCACGCGGGTGGCGGTGGACGTCGACCCCTACAGCTTCATGTGAGGATCAGGTGGCGTCCGCCGGAGAGACGATGATGACCACCCGGCGGTTTTCGCGCCGCCCGTCCGCCGAGCGGTTGCTTTCGACCGGCACGCGCGCACCCATGCCCACGACCCGCATCGCCGGCTGCGCCATACCGCCTGCGACCAGCGCGTCGGCCACCGCCTGCGCCCGCCGCAGCGAAAGGGCTTCGTTATAGCTGGACGCCCCCGTGGAATCGGTATGGCCTTCGACGCGCGCACCACGGATGTCCACCGCCGCCAAGGCCGCCGAAATCCGCCCGATCGCGACTTTCTGATCCGGGATCAGCGTGCTTTCGTCGGTGGCAAAAAGCAGCCTGTCGGCCATGCCGAACTGCCAGTCCTGACCGGACGGTTCGAAGCCCTGCCGCCGCAGCGCCGTCACCTGTTGCGGCGAGAAGCCCGCGGGCTGCAGGGACTGCACCGTCTGACAGGCAGCGAGGGGCAAAAGGGAAAAGAGAAGAAAAGCGTGGCGCATCCTGATCCTTGTCCTGTCAACGATCGCCATTGGCGACGCGGCCGGCCTTGGCCGCATACATGGCCGCGTCCGCATGGCGCAGCAGGTCGCGGGCATCGGCGCTGTCCTCGGGATAGCAGGCGCTCCCGATGCTGAGCGATGCGTCGATGCGCTCCCCATTGGGCAGCATGATCGGCTGGGCCATGCCGTCGGCGATATGGAGTTTGATCGCGGCAAGCTCGGGCGCCGACAGGCCGGGCGCAAGAATCAGAGCGAACTCGTCGCCGCCCAGGCGGAAGGCCTGGTCGCCAGGCCGCAGCACCGCGCGCAGCCGGGCGGCGATGACGATGAGCATGGCGTCGCCCGCATCATGGCCATGGGTGTCGTTGACCTGCTTGAAACGGTTGACGTCGATATAGATGATGGCGAACGATCGCCCCTCCGCGTTCGACCGCTCCACCGTGGCGGGCAGCGCCTGTTCGAACATCGCGCGGTTGCCGAGGCCGGTCAGAGCATCGCGGGTCGCCTGGCGCTCCAGCATCCGGTTTTGCGTCACGATGCCCTTGTGCCAATCGCGCAGTTCATCGAGCAACGCGTTGAAATCGCGGCCCAGCTGATCGACTTCCTGAATATCGGATGTCGGCACGCGACGATCGAACTGGCGATCGGCGCGCACCGCATGGGCGACATCGGCGATCTTGCCCAACGGATCGGTGACGTCGCGCTGCAGGCGGCGGGACAGCGTCCAGGTGGCGACAAGGGTGAGGACAAGACAGGCCAGCCCCGTCGCCAGGCCCGACAGGATGAACCGGCCGAGGCCGTCGGCGCCGCCATAGACCCGGACCTGCGCCACCCGTTGATGGCCGCGCAGGATGTCGGCGACCGCAGGCGAGGGCGCGACCAGTTCGGCGAGACCGCGCTCGACCGCTGCCATCATACCGTCGCCCGGCCGACGCCATTCCACCAGCATCCGCCCGCGCGCGTCGCGCACATCGACCCGGTGGACGCTTTCCGAGGCCGCCACCGCGACCATCCCCCGCCGCGCGGCGTCCATATCCTCGAACACCAGCGCAGGCTCGACAGTATAGGCCACGGTCCGGGCGATCAGCGCGAGGTTGCGATCGGCATAGCCCCGGATCACGAGGACCCCGGTGGCCATCAGGGTGACGCTGGCCATCAGCACGGCGACCAGGATCAGGCGCATATGCCCGCGCGCCAGCACCTGGCGCAGCGTGGGCATGGCGGATCGGGTCGAGGCTCTCATGGGTCAATAGCCCCCTTTAGACAGGCGCAGCACGCGCGGGTCGATGCGAACGGCCGATCGCGACACGGCGTCGATGCTGAGCTGGAACGACAGGGATTGCGGCGTGTAGAGCAGGCAGAACATCGCGCCGCTGCGGCAAGCGGGATCATCTTCCGCGATCGTCACCACCGCTTCTCCCCGCGCGCCTGCGATCAGCCTGCCGAGGGTCGGCGAATCCAGCCGGCCGATATAGAGCGCATCGCAGCGATCCGGCGCAGGCTCCCCCGGCGCGCCGATCGCGACCAGTTCGACCCCCGCACCGCTGGACAGACGGATATCCGCAAGCCGATCGGCATGACGCGCCGCACCCGCGATGCAGAGCCGCACCGCCGGCCGGGCGGACGGCCAGCGCGAATATTCGAGCATGGCGCCCACCATGCGCGCCGTACTCGCCGCGACGGCATCAGGCCCTTTGCCCAGCGGCATCATCGCAGGCTGGAAGGTCGGGACCGCGAGCAGGGCGCCCGGCATAAGAAGCAGCAACCAGAACAGCAAACAGCGCAAGCCCGACATCACTCCCCATGCCCGAAGGCTCGGCCGACTATAGTTAATCGGGCGTAAAATACAGCTAAAATCATTTCGCTTGCGACAAGTGCTGCTGCCTCCGGCAATCTCCCGCTGGCGACCGTCCGCCCTGCCGACTAGACCGAGGCGATGGAAACGCCCTGCCGCAACCTGTGTGCGCTCGACCGGGAGCGCAAGAGCTGCACCGGATGCGGCCGGACGATCGAGGAGATCGTCCATTGGCGGAGCATGACCGACGCCGAGCGCGCCGCCGTCATGGCGCGGGTGTGGGACTTCCAGCCGGCGGCGCGCCCTTCCCCTTTTCCTCCGCCTGTGCGTCGAACTCCGCCTTCAGCCTGAGCGCGGCATCGCGCATGTCCGAACCGTGCGGCGAATAGGCGATCGGATCGAGCAGGATCGACGCCGTCTTGTAATCCCCCCGCAACGCCGTCGCATGGGCAAAGCTGAACCGATAGTCGGGGCTTTGGGGCAGCAGCGTGAAAGCCTTGTAGAGGCCGTCATAGCCCAGGTCCGGCATCTTGCCGCCGCGCATCGCGTGATAGCGGTAGAAGAGCGCGAGCGGCACCGGGTCTTCGGTGTCGGCGCGGTTGGCGCGGACGATCGCTGTCAGGGCCGCCTTCCAGTCCTCCGCCTTGTCGCTGTCATGCGCCTTTTCCAGAAGCGCCTGCGCACGGACGGCATAGGCGCGGGCCGACTTGGGATCGATCGCGATCGCCCGGTCGGCGTCGGCCAGCGCAGAGTCCTTCTGCTCGGCCGCCCATTCGGCTTCGGCGAGCAGGGCGGCGGTATAGGCACTATCCGGATATTTGGCGGCGGTCGCGCGGATCGCGGTAACGAGCTCCGGCAGGTCTTCGGTACGCGGATGGTTGATGAGCCGAAGCTCATCCTCGATCACCGCGCCCTGCGCCGGGTCGACCGGGGCGACGGTGATCGTGTCGATCTTCAATTCCTTAGGCTTCAGCTCCGATGCCGAGAGCCGATGCCGCATATAGGCCTTCAAGTCCTTTTCCAGTCCAGCCAGGCCGCCCGCGAAATAGCTGTCAGGCTGCATATTCTTTACGCCGTCGGCCACATCCTTGAGATAGCGGGCGATTTCAGCACGGCGATCGGCCTTGTACTGGAAATAATGGGTCAGCAGCCAGGCGGTGCCATAATAGCGGTCGCCATCGCGCAGGCTGAGGCCATCGGTATCGCGGGCGAAGAGATTCTTCACCGGATAGGGCGATCCCAGCACCAGGCCCGGCGCGCGCGCCAGGGGCACATGACCGAACTCGATCGATCCGTCCTTCGGAAATTTGATGACCGAAAAAAATTCGGCGAACCCCTCCACATACCAGGCGGGATATGCGGCCGGAAAATGATGCAGCATGAAATGATGGGTATATTCGTGGAAGAGGATTTCCTCGGCCCCGAAATCAAATTCACTGGTCTTGGCCCCGCGCGACAGCACGGCGAAGGCGGTGCGGTCCGAGGTGGTGTAGAATCCGCCGATATTGGGATTGCGGGCCAGGGTCTTCACCTTGGCCTCGTTCGACAGGAGATAGACCTTGACCGGACTGCCCTGTTCCGGATCGGTGACTCGGGTCACGACCCGCAACAGATAATCGAACTTCTCCAGCCGCTCGGCAAAGCCGCGCAGCTTCTGGTCGTTGCCTTCGCTGTAGACGGTGAAATGGCGGGTCTGCGCCTGATACCAGGCCGCCTGCGCCGTCCCCATGCTCGATGCGGCCAGGCCCAGCCCGGCCAGCATCTTCCCCCAGAATCGCCCGCGTCGCATCGCTTCCCCCATGTACCCCAGCCTATTCTGACCGAGGCAGCGGCGGAAGAAAAGACGAAATCTATCCGTTACTTGAGCGTTTCGCGCGCCAGCAGCGCCCGCTTCCGGTCCAGCCCCCAGGCATAGCCGCCCATGCTGCCGTCGCTGCGGACGACACGGTGGCAGGGAATGAGGACGGCGAGATTGTTGTCGCCGCACGCCGTTCCCGCCGCGCGCACCGCGCCGGGACGACCGATCGCGGCGGCGATATCGCCATAGCTGCGCGTCTCGCCCGGCGGGATGGCGCGCAGCGCCGCCCAGATCGCCTGCTGGAACGCCGTCCCGCGCACGTCGACGGGCAGGTCCGCGCCAGCGGCGGGATCGTCGACCAGCGCCGCGACCCGCCCCGCCATGGCGTCCAGCGCCGGATCCGCGCGCCGAAGTTCGGCATGAGGGAAACGGGCGCGCAATTCCGCCTCGCCCTCGCCGAAGCTGATACGGCACAACCCCTTTTCGGTCGCCGCGACCAGCATTGGTCCCAGGCTGCTGTCGACGATCCGCCAGCGGATCGTCACGCCCCGCCCCCCATCCTTCCAGGCGCTCGGCGTCATGCCCAGATGCGCCTCCGCATCGGCATAGGCACGGCTGGGCGCATTATAGCCCGCCTCGTAGATCGCCTCCGTCACGCTGCCGCCCTGATCGAGCGCCGTCTTCAGTCGCTCGGCGCGCAGGCCGCGCGCGAAGGCTGCGGGGGTCAGTCCGGTCTCCCGCTTGAAGAGACGGTGGAAATGATGCGGCGCATAGCCGACATGGGCGGCGACCTGCTCCAGCAGGGGCGCCTCCTCCGCCGCCTCGATGAAGGCGACCGCCGCTTCCACGGCGAGCCGGTCGCGCCCGATCTCGTCCGGGCGGCAGCGCAGGCAGGCGCGAAATCCCGCCGCCCGCGCCGCCGCCGGATCGGGCAGGAAGGACATATTCTCACGCCTGGGGTGGCGCGCGGCGCAGCTGGGCTTGCAATAGATGCCGGTGGTGGCGACGCAGCCCACGAAGCGCCCGTCCATCGCCCGGTCGCGCGCCATGAAGGCGGCCCAACAGGCATCATCATCCGGCAGGGCCGGGGCGGAAGGAGAAAGGCGAGTCATCTGGTTCATGACGATATGGGATAGAAGCGCGCGCGCCGCCATGCTTCCCGCGCCTTGCCGTCAAAGCATTTCGCCTTTTCCCGATTGCGCAAAGCCCGCCATCGCATATGAATGCGCCACGATGGTCGCCCTCCTCCGCCGCTTCACCCCTGCCCTTGGCTTCCTGCTCGCGCTGATCGCGCCGGTCGCTTCCCATGCCGAGCAGCAGGACATCGCCGCCGCCGCGCGCGGCGTGGCGCGGGTCGTGCTGGTCGCGACCGATGGCACCGAAGCCTATTTCGTCGGCCATGGCAGCGGCTTCGCCGTAGCGCCGGACAAGATATTGACCAACGCCCATGTCGTCGAACTGGCGCGCGAGGAAAAAAATCTCGTCATTGGCGTCATCCCGTCCGAAGGCACCAAGACTTATGGCGGGCGAATCATCGCCTATTCGCCGGGCAACGACCTGGCCCTCATCCAGCTGGAGGAAGGCCGCCTGCCGGTCAGCACCTTCTATGCCGGCGCGGTCAGCGACGGGCAGCATGTGACCGCAATCGGCTATCCCGGCACGGTCGACCGCGCGCAGGGACTGGGCCTCAAGCAGCTGGTCGAGCCGCTCGCCACGGTCAAGACCAGCGGCACCATCTCCTCGGGCCGGGCCAGCCAGAATTTCGACACCGTCCTCCACACCGCCCCGCTCGCCGCCGGCAACAGCGGCGGCCCGCTGGTCGATGATTGCGGCCGGGTGATCGGCGTCAACAGCTTCGGATCGGTGTCGGACGGCAATGACGCCGAGTTCGGATTCGCCGTTTCCTGGCGCGAGGTCGCCTCCTTCCTGCGGCAGGCGGGCATCTCCTCGCTCCATACGATCGTCGGGTGCCGATCCATGGCGGAGGCCGACGCGGCCGACGCCGCCCTGACCCAGCGCGAGGCGCAGGCGAGCGAGCAGAAGAACCGCGCCAGCGCCGACGCCCGCGAGGAAGCGCTGACCCGCGCGCGGGACGCCGCCGAGCGCGACGTCATCACCGCGCGCGAAAACGCCATGGCGGGCGCGGCCCTGTTCCTGGCGCTGGCGGTGCTGGGATTGGCGGCGGGCGGCCTGTTCTACAGCCAGGGCAAGGAGCGCAAGGCGACCTGGTTCCTGGCCAGCGGCGGCGTGCTGCTGTTCGTGGCGCTCGGCCTCTTCTTCCTGAAACCCAGCTTTTCCAGCATTGATGACAAGGTGAAGTTGCAGGCCGACATCGGCGTCGCCGCCAACGGCGCCTATGCCTGGGCCGGCGACAATGTGTGCAAGGTGGACCTCGATCGCAGCCGGCTGACCGTGTCGCAACCCAATGACATCGGCTTCAACTGGGCCGAGGGCGGCTGCGTCAACGGCGACACCCAATATGTCTCGGTCGGCACCCAGTGGCAGCGCCCCACCGTGCCCGACGAGGCCAATTATGTGACGACCAGCCAGTTCGACCCGGCAACCGGCACGCTGCGCGTCCAGCGCTGGCTGCCCGACCTCGATACCATGGGCAAGGCGCGCGCGCTGCTCAGGGACGGGCCGATCAAGGGATGCGGCGCCGACTCCGGCAGGCTCGCCCGGATCGCCACGCTCCAGAGCGACATGACAGCGCTGCTTCCGCCGCAGCCGAATGAACGGATCGTCTATCATTGCCAGAAGGGACGGCTTGCCCCGGCCGATCCTGCCGAATAACCGATTCGGGACAGCGTAAATACTCAGGCAAATAGCCGCGATTTCGCACTAACGATGGAATCGCGTCACATGACTTGCATAGTCATAATCGCACTGCTAACCGGCCGGGCAACAGGGGCTCGGGACGGCATCAGACCGCGCCCCTCTTTTTGCATGACCGGCAAATCACATGGAGGACGGTAAGCGCGTGGAGACTAGCGGCGGTATTCAAGCCAGCCTCAGCGGCCGTTATGCGGTGGCGCTGTTCGATCTGGCGCGCGATGCACATTCGCTCGACACGGTGGCGGACAGCCTTGGCGCGCTCAAGGCGGCCTTGGCCGAATCACCCGATTTCAAAGGGCTGATCAACAGCCCCGTGCTGAGCCGCGACGCAGCAGGCAAGACGATCGCCGCCGTCGCATCCTCCATGGGAATCGATGCGCTGACGACAAATTTTCTCGGCGTGCTCGCCCAGAACCGTCGCCTGGGCCAGCTGCCCGCGGTCATCCGCGCCTATGAAACGCTGCTGTCGAATCACAAGGGAGAGGCCCGCGCCGAGGTGACGAGCGCCCATCCCCTCACCAAGACCCAGATCGGCGCCCTGGCCAAGAGCCTGAAGGCGCGCGTCGGCCGCGAAGTCGCGGTCGAGGCGAAGGTCGATCCCGCGATCCTGGGCGGGCTGGTCGTCAAGATCGGCAGCCAGATGATCGACAGTTCCATCCGTACCCGACTGAATACGCTCGCCCAAGCTATGAAGGGCTGACAAGCCCAAAAGGCTTCGATGAAAGGCTGAACATGGATATCAACGCCGCAGAAATTTCGAAGGTCATCAAGGACCAGATCGCCAATTTCGGCACCGAAGCGCAGGTGAGCGAAGTCGGTTCCGTGCTGACCGTGGGTGACGGCATCGCCCGCGTCCATGGCCTCGACAACGTCCAGGCGGGCGAAATGGTCGAATTCGCCAATGGCGTGCAGGGCATGGCGCTCAACCTCGAAGCCGACAATGTCGGCGTCGTGATCTTCGGGTCCGACAGCGAGATCAAGGAAGGCGACGTCGTCAAGCGCACCGGCACCATCGTCGACGTTCCCGTCGGCAAGGGCCTGCTCGGCCGCGTCGTGGACGGCCTCGGCAACCCGATCGATGGCAAGGGCCCGATCCAGTATACCGAGCGCAAGCGCGTCGAAGTGAAGGCGCCGGGCATCATCCCCCGCAAGTCGGTGCATGAGCCGGTGCAGACTGGCCTCAAGGCGATCGACGCCCTGGTCCCCGTCGGCCGCGGCCAGCGCGAGTTGATCATCGGCGACCGCCAGACCGGCAAGACCGCCGTAGCGATCGACACCTTCATCAACCAGAAGGGCATCAACGCGGGCGATGACGAGAGCAAGAAGCTCTACTGCATCTATGTCGCGATCGGCCAGAAGCGCTCGACCGTCGCGCAGATCGTCAAGCAGCTCGAGGAAAATGGCGCGATGGAATATTCCATCGTCGTCGCCGCGACCGCTTCGGAACCCGCTCCGCTCCAGTATCTGGCGCCCTATACCGGCGTCACCATGGGCGAATATTTCCGCGACAACGGTATGCACGCCGTGATCGTCTATGACGATCTTTCCAAGCAGGCCGTCGCCTATCGCCAGATGTCGCTGCTGCTGCGTCGTCCTCCGGGCCGCGAAGCCTATCCGGGCGACGTCTTCTACCTGCACAGCCGTCTGCTGGAGCGTGCGGCCAAGATGAACGACGCCAACGGCGCTGGCTCGCTGACCGCGCTGCCGATCATCGAAACGCAGGCTGGCGACGTGTCGGCCTATATCCCGACCAACGTGATCTCGATCACCGACGGCCAGATCTTCCTGGAAACCAACCTCTTCTACCAGGGCATCCGTCCGGCCATCAACGTCGGCCTGTCGGTTTCGCGCGTCGGTTCCGCCGCGCAGACCAAGGCGATGAAGAAGGTGTCCGGCTCGATCAAGCTGGAACTGGCCCAGTATCGCGAAATGGCGGCCTTCGCCCAGTTCGGTTCGGACCTCGACGCTTCGACCCAGAAGCTGCTGAACCGTGGCGCGCGCCTGACCGAACTGCTGAAGCAGGCCCAGTTCTCGCCGCTGCCCTTCGAAGAACAAACTGCGTCGATCTTCGCGGGCACCAACGGCTATCTGGACGCCATCCCGGTCAAGGACGTGACGCGCTATGAAGAGGCGATGCTCGCCTATCTGCGGCACGACCATGCCGACATCCTGACCGCGATCCGCGACAGCAAGGATCTGGGCGACGAGCCCAAGTCCAAGCTGAAGGCCGCGCTGGACTCGTTCGGCAAGACCTTCGCGTAAAGGCATCACGGAAAAAAGGAAGAACGAAGCCTAGGCAATGCTCACCGCCCAATCCCTCCTTGCCTGGACCGTGATGTCGATCGGTCTGGTGCTGCTTCCGGGACCGGACACCATGTTGGTGGCCGGTCACGCGGCGCGCCGTGGGCTGAAGGCGGGCATGGCGGCGATCGGCGGCATCCAGCTCGGCGGCCTCTTCTACATGCTGCTGTGCGGCTTCGGCTTCCTCAGCGTGCTGAATGCGGTGCCGGGCCTGTTTCTGGCCGTCAAGATTGCGGGCGCGCTCTATCTCGCCTGGATGGGCATCGGCCTGCTGCGCGGCGCGATCAGGCCCGCGCCGGCTTCGGACATGCCGAAGATGCGGCTGGGCGGATCGCCCTTCGCCCAAGGGTTCATCAGCACCGTGCTGAACCCCAAGGTCGCGATCTTCTTCCTCGCCGCTCTGCCGCAGTTCGTCGGCACCGGCCCGGATGCGCCCTGGCAGGGCATGTTGCTGATCGCGATCGTCTATGCGCTGGGCTTCGCCTGGTGCGCGCTGCTTGCTGCGCTCGCCGCCACGGCGGGGCGCAAGGTGGGGCAGTCGGGCGCCCACAGCACTGCAATCCGCTGGTTCGAAGGCGCCATGGGCGTCGGTTTCTTTGGTCTCGCGGGCCGTCTGGCCCTTGCTCGGAACACATAATCTATGCCTAGCCTCAAGGAACTGAAGCTCCGCATCGGGTCGGTCAAGTCGACCCAGAAGATCACCAAGGCGAAGCAGATGGTCGCCGCCGCGAAGCTGCGCAAGGCGCAGGCCGCGGCAGAGGCCGCCCGCCCCTATAGCAGCCGCCTGGAAGCGGTGGTCGCGTCTCTCGCGTCCAAGATCGCCGGCGGTTCGGGCGAAGGCGCCTCCCCGCTGCTGGCCGGCACCGGCAAGGACGACGTCCATCTGCTGGTCGTCGCCAACTCCGACCGGGGCCTTGCTGGCGCGTTCAACGCCAACATCGTCAAGGCCGCCATCGCCAAGGCGCGCGAACTGGAGGAAGCGGGCAAGCAGGTCCGCTTCTACCTGATAGGCCGCAAGGGGCGTCCGGTCATCAACCGCGCCTTCCCGGGCCAGATCGTCGCCCAGTTCGACACCACCGGCACCAAGGAACCCGGCTTCGACCAGGCCCAGGCGATCGCGCACGAACTGACCGACATGTATCTGAACGGCAAGTTCGACGTCGCGCATCTCTTCTACTCGCGCTTCAAGTCCGCCCTCGCCCAGATCCCGACCGAGCAGCAGATCATCCCGGTCAAGATTCCGGCCGACGCCGACCGCAACGCCATCGGCGCGACGGTGGAATATGAACCGAGCGAGGAAGCGATCCTGGACGACCTGCTGCCGCGCAACGTCACGGTGCAGCTGTTCAAGGCGCTGCTGGAAAACAACGCGTCGGAACAGGGCGCGTCGATGACCGCCATGGACAATGCGACCCGCAATGCCGGCGACCTCATCAACAAGCTGACCATTCAGTATAATCGCAGCCGCCAGGCCGCGATCACCACCGAACTGGTCGAAATCATCTCGGGCGCCGAAGCCCTCTAAGTGCAGGCAAGGACAGAAGTCATGGCAACCACCAACAATGTAGGCCGCATTTCGCAGGTCATCGGCGCTGTCGTCGACGTGACCTTCCCCGATACGGTTCCGTTCATTCTCTCGGCGCTGGAAACCAGCAACAATGGCCAGCGGCTGGTGCTGGAAGTCGCCCAGCATCTCGGCGAGAACACCGTCCGCACCATTGCGATGGACTCGACCGATGGCCTGACCCGCGGCCAGGAAGTCACCGACACCGGCGCCCAGATCAGCGTGCCCGTCGGCCCGGCCACGCTCGGCCGCATCCTGAACGTCGTCGGCGAACCGATCGACGAGCGCGGCCCGGTCGCCACCGAGCTCAAGTCGCCGATCCACGCCAAGGCTCCTGAATTCGTCGACCAGTCGACCGAAAGCTCGATCCTCGTCACCGGCATCAAGGTCATCGACCTTCTCGCCCCCTATGCGAAGGGCGGCAAGATCGGCCTGTTCGGCGGCGCGGGCGTCGGCAAGACCGTGCTCATCCAGGAACTGATCAACAACATCGCGAAGGGCCATGGCGGCACCTCGGTGTTCGCGGGCGTGGGTGAGCGGACCCGCGAGGGCAACGACCTCTATCACGAATTCCTCGACGCGGGCGTCATCGCCAAGGACGCCGACGGCAACGCGATCAGCGAAGGCTCCAAGGTCGCCCTGGTCTATGGCCAGATGAACGAGCCGCCGGGCGCCCGTGCGCGCGTCGCCCTGTCGGGCCTGACGATCGCCGAATATTTCCGCGACGTCGAAAACCAGGACGTGCTGTTCTTCGTCGACAACATCTTCCGCTTCACCCAGGCGGGCGCGGAAGTGTCGGCTCTGCTCGGCCGTATTCCTTCGGCCGTGGGCTATCAGCCGACCCTGTCGACCGACATGGGCGCGCTGCAGGAGCGCATCACGTCAACCAACAAGGGTTCGATCACCTCGGTGCAGGCCGTCTACGTCCCCGCGGACGACTTGACCGACCCGGCGCCGGCCACCAGCTTCGCGCACCTTGACGCCACCACGGTTCTCAACCGCGCGATTTCGGAACTGGGCATCTACCCGGCGGTCGATCCGCTCGACTCCACCAGCCGCGTTCTGGAGCCGCGCACCGTGGGCCAGGAACATTATGACACCGCCCGCGCGGTCCAGTCGATCCTGCAGAAGTACAAGTCGCTTCAGGACATCATCGCGATCCTGGGCATGGACGAGCTGTCGGAAGAGGACAAGCTGACCGTTGCCCGCGCGCGCAAGATCCAGAAGTTCCTGTCGCAGCCCTTCCACGTCGCCGAAGTCTTCACCGGCATCAGCGGCAAGTTCGTCCAGATCGAGGACACCGTCCGCTCGTTCAAGGCCGTGGTCGAAGGCGAATATGACCATCTGCCCGAAAACGCCTTCTACATGGTCGGCGGCATCGACGAGGCGGTCGAGAAGGCCAAGAAGCTGGCGGCCGAAGCGGCATAAGCTGATGGCCTTCTCCCAGCGGGAGAAGGATACGCAGACTTGCCGGTCTGCCGGCTAGTCGGAGTTGGACGAGGGTGAGCATCGGCGGTTTATCGCCCTCACCCTCCCACCGCTTCGCGGCGGGCCCCTCCCTCTCCCGATGGGAGAGGGGTTTGAGGATTAGAAAATGGCACTGCATTTCGAACTCGTGACCCCGGAAAAGCTCGTCCGTTCGGAGGAAGTCTGGCAGGTGGTCGTTCCCGGCACCGATGGCGATTTCGGCGTGCTGGAAGGCCATGCACCCTTCATGTCGACCGTCCGCGACGGCGCGATCCAGATCTTCAGCAGCGCCGGCGCCGCGCCGGAAGTCATTCCGGTGCAGGGCGGTTTCGCCGAGGTGAATGAAAAGGGTCTGACGGTTCTAGCCGAACATGTCGGCTGAACCGATCGGCTGACCGGTCGACCGACTGATCGCAGATGGGGTGACCTGCACGAGCAGGTCGCCCCATCTGCGTTTCCGGGTCATTGCCCTTCCCATTCGCAGCCTTCGCCCAGGGTTAAACAGACATTTACCCTCTCGCCCTAGTCATGGGGACGATGCGACCAGGTGCAGCCAGCAAGTTGATCGATGGATTCGGGCCGGTCGGCTCCTGCCCTGCGTGCGTCCGGAGGCTCGGGCGTCATGCATGACGGGCTGACCCCACCGCTGCTGGCGGACGGCATCGGCCTTGTCCTCGCCATGCTGCTCGGCATCGGCTGGATGCTGCTGCCCGGCGCCGGCATCGCCCGCCTGTTCGATCGGATCGACATGCGCTGCGGCACTGGGTGGAACCGGCTGGGCTGGTCGCTCCTGCTGGCGGTGACGCTGTTGCCCGCGATCGACGCGCTCCTGGTGCGCGGCGGCGGCATGATCGCCATGGCCGGCCTCCATGCCGCACTGGCCCTGTTCGCATTGCCGCAGGCCCGCCTGCTGATCCCGGCGCGGGATGCCGGATGGTCGATCGCCGTGCCGTTGATCGCGCTATGGGCCGGCATCGTCGCCTTCGTCTTCGTGGATTTCAGCATCGGCGGGGCGCTCAACCAGTCGCTGCTCGACCTTGATCTGGTGAAACATGCGGCAGTCACGGGCGCGATCGCGCGCGAAGGGCTGCCCTTCGCCGATCCCTTCTTCGCCCGGCCCGGCTATGTCGGCTATTATTATTATTTCTATCTGTGGTCCGCCGCGATCCATTGGTCGAACGAAACATTCATCAACGCGCGCATGGCGTTCGCGGGCGCTGCCTTCTGGGCAGGCCTTGCCTTCCCATCGCTGCTTTGGCGGATAGCTGTCGATGGCGGCCTGATCCATCCCGCCCGCAACCGCGCCTTCATGCGCCTGATCCTGCTCTTCTGCTTCGTCTCGGGCGCAGACCTCATCATGATGCTGCTGCGCGTGCTGGCGACCGGCAAGCTCGAATCGCAAAGCGACTGGTGGAATACCGCGGTCGATTTCGCGGTTCGATCGACGCTCTGGGTACCCCATCATCTGACCGCGATGGTTGCGGCATGGGGCGCAATGCTGTTGCTGGCGCGCGCGCAGGAATCGGATCGGTCCGAACGTTGGGCACTGGCGGCCGCGGCCGGCATAGGCATAGCCACATGCTTCGGATCGTCGGTCTGGATCATGCTGACAATCGCGCCGGTGTTCGTCGGCTGGGGCTGTCTGGCGCTCATCCGGCGCGACCCGATGCTGCCCTTCGCAGGCATTGTCGCACTGGCGATGGCTGCAATGCAGATCATCGACCTTATCAGCTTCCGCCACGACAGCGGATTGCCGATCGCGCTGACCGTCCGCCCCTTCACCGTCCTGCTTCCGGAAGGCGGCGCCTGGACATTGTTGCATCTGGCGTTGCTGCCCCTCAATTATGGCATGGAGTTCGGTATCTTTGCTGTCGGGGCCGTACTTTGGCTGCGATCCGGGCCGTTCCGTTCGCGCACCATCGTCCAGACCTTGTTGGCCGCGAGCGCCCTGTCGTCGCTGCTGGTCGCCAGCTTCCTGAAATCCACGATCATCAACAACGATCTGGCCTGGCGATCGATCTGGTTTGCGCAGTGCGCTGCAATGGTCTGGACTGCCGCCTGGCTGCAAGGCCCGACGCCTCGGCTGCGCGATCATCCCAGGATGTGCATCTTGCTGGCACTCGGCTTGCTGGCCGTCGCATGGGATGTCGTCGGCCTGCGGTTCATCAGGCCGCCCTATGTCGAAACCAGTTTCAGCGAACTGATCAGTCCCCGCGCCGACGATGACGACCAGCGGCGTGTCTACGAACG
This sequence comes from Sphingobium sp. TCM1, assembly GCF_001650725.1. Classification (GTDB taxonomy): domain Bacteria; phylum Pseudomonadota; class Alphaproteobacteria; order Sphingomonadales; family Sphingomonadaceae; genus Sphingobium. The sequence goes on from NZ_LXVX01000016.1 coordinate 121,555, forward strand.
GGCGGCACGCCTTTTCCCGGCACGCGACGTGATCCAGCATAATCCGGCGCTGCACCGTCGCATCTTCAACTTCGGGCTTTACGGCGTGCAGCGCACGGGCGTGTCCGATCGCGAAGCCAATCTGTTCGGCGCACCGACGGAGGCCGTGCAACAACGGATCGCGGTGCTGCGCCCGATCTTCGAGCGGCCAGTCCCAGCTGCCGAAATGCGCCGCCGGGCGGCAGGGGCCGGTGTCGACCACCTCCTGTTCGCCTCGGTGGACCCGATCTGGCGACACGGGAACGGCCCTCCGCCAGGCCTGCGCTGCCGCATCCGGGAACCGCTCGCCTGCCTGGTTTCGGTCAAGGACATCCGGCCATGAAACCCCTGCTACGGCGCCTTGGCGGACTGGCCGTTGTCTATCTGATCGCGCTGGCCGGCGGCTTCCTCCTCTACCTGGCGTTGATCGCCTCGCCCCTGCTGGGGTCGATCCCCCTGCTCTTCTATCGCGGCGTGCTGGTCGCCTTCATGGGCGCGCTCCTGCTGGGTGCGCTGATGACACTGGCGGCACGGCGGGCGCCGATGCTCGACCTGTCCACGGCCGTCGGCGCCGTCGCCCTGTCGCTGGCGTTCAACATCAGCTTTCTGATCGTCTTTCCGGTCACGTTCGACCGCTCCATTACCATGTTCCTGCTCGCCCGGATCGAGGCGCAGGACGGGCAACTCGACGCGCAGGGGCTGGAGCGCGTCTATCTGCGCGAATATCTGGGCGACATGCGCCAGATCGACCGGCGCATCGCGGAACAGCGACTGTCGGGCAATATCGCGGTCTTGGATGGCCGCATCCACATCACCCCCCAGGGCCGCGGTCTGTTGACCGGCGGGCGCTGGGTCGGCGGCTGGTTCGGCGCGGACCCCCGCTTCGTGACCGCCCCTGCGCGGCCCGTGCCGGCCCATTAGCCATTTATCAAAGTTTCGATCCTATTCACCTTCACCATAGAGGACCGGCCCGCTCGGGTTCGCAGGCCAGTCACAAAAAATTGCGGCGGAGACCTATGAGCGCCTTTGGACGGAAGAATGGACCTGCCGGGATAAAGCCCGGCTTCGGCGTGGCCCGGCCCATGCAGGGCGGCACGGCACCGCGGGAAGAAGCGCCGCGCGGCGGCGACCAGTTCCCACCGCTCGACATCGCGTCGCTGCCGGGCGACTCGCCGTTCGATCCGCTGTCCGCGCCCACCAGCCAGATGCAGCGCAATGCCGACGCCATGTCGCGTCTGTCCGAACGCGCCAATGCGGAGCATGTGCCCGACGCCGGGCCGCAGGGGTTCGAGGCGAGCGTACACAAGATCAAGGAGCAGGTGCTGCCCCGCCTGCTGGAGCGCGTCGACCCCGAGGCGGCCGCGACCCTCACCAAGGATGAACTGGCGGAGGAATTCCGCCCGATCATCATGGAGGTGCTGGCGGAACTGAAGCTGACCCTCAACCGGCGCGAACAGTTCGCGCTGGAAAAAGTGCTTGTCGACGAACTGCTGGGCCTTGGCCCGCTCGAGGAATTGCTGGCCGACCCGGATGTCAGCGACATCATGGTCAACGGCCCGGACCAGACCTATATCGAAAAGAAGGGCAAGCTCCAGATCGCGCCGATCAAGTTTCGCGATGAAGAGCATCTGTTCCAGATCGCCCAGCGCATCGTGAACAAGGTTGGCCGCCGGGTCGACCAGACCACGCCGCTGGCCGACGCCCGCCTGCCCGACGGCAGCCGCGTCAACGTGATCGTGCCACCGCTCAGCCTGCGCGGCACCGCCATCTCGATCCGTAAATTCTCGGCCAAGCCGATCACCATCGACATGCTCGCCCAATGGGGCGCGATGAGCCCAAAGATGGCTACCGCGCTCAAGATCGCGGGCGCCTGCCGCTTCAACATCGTCATCTCGGGCGGTACCGGCTCGGGCAAGACCACCATGCTCAACGCCCTGTCGAAGATGATCGATCCGGGCGAGCGCGTGCTGACCATCGAGGACGCGGCGGAACTTCGCCTGCAACAGCCGCACTGGCTGCCGCTCGAAACCCGCCCGCCGAACCTGGAGGGGCAAGGTGCGATCACCATCGGCGATCTCGTCAAAAACGCCCTGCGCATGCGCCCGGACCGCATCATCCTGGGCGAAATTCGTGGCGCGGAATGTTTCGACCTGCTCGCCGCGATGAACACCGGCCATGACGGGTCCATGTGTACGCTCCACTCCAACAGCCCGCGCGAGTGCCTGGGCCGTATGGAGAACATGATCCTGATGGGCGACATCAAGATTCCTAAGGAGGCCATTTCCAAGCAGATCGCCGATTCGGTCGACCTGATCGTGCAGGTGAAGCGCCTGCGCGACGGCTCGCGCCGCGTCACCAACGTGACCGAGGTGATCGGCATGGAAGGCGACGTCATCGTCACCCAGGAACTGTTCAAGTTCGAATATCATGATGAGGACGACAGCGGAAAGATCGTGGGCGAATATCGCTCCATGGGCCTGCGCCCCTACACGCTGGACAAGGCGCGCATGTTCGGTTTCGACCAGCCCTTCCTCGAAGCCTGCCTGTGACGACCCGCCCGTAACGGCCGGTCTGTAAGTTAATGTGGCTGGCGGGCGCATTCGCACCCGCCGCCCCTTGCGCCGCTGGCGCGCCGACGGCACATCATCCACTCCCCAGTCGAGAGGATGAACGATGCGCCTTTCCGCCCTGCTTGCCGCCGCCGCCCTGATCGTGCCGCTCGGCGGCGCCATCGCCCAACATGCCGGCCATCATCAGGCCGCCGCCGGTCCGATCGCCGCCGCAATCGCCGCCCCCAGCCGCACGCCGGCCAATGTGGCACGCGACACATATCGCCACCCGGCCGAAACCCTCGCCTTTTTCGGCGTCACGCCGGGGCAGACGGTAGTCGAATACAGCCCCAGCGGCGGCTGGTATACGGAAATCCTGGCGCCGCTGCTGAGCGGGAAGGGCACATTCTACGCGCTCCAGCCGACCGGCCGCTACCTGGATGGCTACCGCAATTTCCTCGCCGCCAAGCCCGACGTCTATGGCAAGGTGAAGCTCGTCGCCTATCCGGAGGACAGCGCCACCATCCCGGCCGGCAGCGTGGATACGGTTCTCACCTTCCGCAACGTCCACAACATGGTGATGAACGGCAGCGAGGCAGCGACCTTCCAGGCCTTCTTCGCCATGCTCAAGCCCGGCGGCACGCTGGGCGTGGTCGACCATCGCCTGCCCGAGGACCGCGACAGCGCGCTCGAAAAAAGCAGCGGCTATCTCAAGGTGTCGACCATCCGCCGCATCGCGGAGGCGGCCGGCTTCGAATATGTCGGCGCGTCGGAAGTGAACGCCAATCCGAAGGACACGGCCGACTGGCCCAAGGGGGTCTGGACTCTGCCGCCGACGCTCAGCCAGAAGGATGTCGACAAGGACAAATATCTCGCCATCGGCGAAAGCGACCGGATGACGCTCAAATTCCGCAAGCCGGCGGCCTGACCGCCCTTTGCCTTGCACGCTGGCGGAACGGGGTTAAGGCGGGGGCGTGACCGCTTCCGCCCGCCCCCATCGCCCGCTGTTCGCCATCGCCCTGCGCCTGACCGCCGTCATCTGTCTGTCGGTGATGTTCGTCATGGTGCGGCTGGCCAGCCAGCGCGGCGTGCATGTGGTGGAATCGCTTTTCTATCGACAGGCGCTGGCGTTGCCGATCGTCCTGGTCTGGGTCGCGATGGCCGGCGGCCTCCATAGCGTCCGCACCCGCCGCATCGGCGTCCATGCCAGCCGCATGATGCTGGGCCTGACCGGCATGTTGCTCAATTTCCTGTCCTATATCCTGCTGCCTCCTGCGGAAGCGGCGACCATCGGCTTCACCATGCCGATTTTCGGCACGATCCTGTCAGCCCTGATCCTGCGCGAGGCGACTGGTATCCATCGCTGGAGCGCGGTGCTGATCGGCTTTGCCGGCGTGCTGGTGATGATCCGCCCCGACGCCGGCCATTTCCCCCTGCAGGGCGTCGCCGTCGCCATCGCCGCGGCCTTCGCCACCGCCAGTGTCAGCCTGGTGCTGCGCGAACTGGGGCGCACCGAGGCGGCGGGCGTCGTCGTCTTCTGGTTCACCGCCCTGTCGATGATCCCTCTGGGGATCGCCATGCCCTTTTTCGCGCAGGCGCACGACGCTCTCACCTGGGGGCTGCTGCTGCTGATCGGCCTGTTCGGCGGGATCGCCCAGCTCTGCCTGACCGCCGCGCTGCGCTGGGCACCGGTCTCGGTGGTGCTGCCGATGGATTACAGCGCCATCATCTGGACCACGCTGCTGGGCGTGGCGATCGGGGAGAACTGGCCGATGGCGACGACCTGGATCGGCGCGACCCTGATCATCGCCAGCGGCCTCTATATCGCCTGGCGCGAGCATGTCCGCGCCAGGCAGCCGGCGGTCAGCTCAGCAGCTCGGCATCCAGGCTGATCTCGGCTTTCAACAGCTTGGAAATGGGACAGTTCGCCTTCGCCTTGGCGGCAAGATCCTGGAACGTCTCGTCGTCCGCGCCGGGAATCGTCGCCTTGAGCGTCAGCCGGCTGGCGGTGACGGCAAAACCGCCCTCCTGCTGCTCCAGCGTCACCACGGCATTCGTCTCCATCTTCTCCGCCGTCAGCCCCGCCTCGCCCAGGATCAGCGAGAGCGCCATGGTGAAGCAGGAGGCATGGGCCGCCGCGATCAACTCCTCCGGATTGCTGCCCGGCATCCCCTCGAAACGCGTCGCAAAACCATAGGGATAGGCGTCGAGCGCGCCGCTCTGGGTCGAGATCGCGCCCTTCCCGTCCTTCAGACCGCCCGTCCAGACCGCCGATCCGCTGCGATTAATCTTCATGGCCGTAGCTCCTTGTGGTGAAGCGGAGGAACCCCGGCGGCTCCCCATGGTTGCGATAGAATAGAGAAATTCATGCAGGAGAGTGACAATGAATGAGCTGACGATGGAAAATCGCAGCGACCTGATCGCATCCGACCGGGTCGAAGGCACCGCCGTCTACAACCGCCAGGGCGAAAGGCTGGGCAAGATTTCCAATTTCATGGTGGAAAAGCGCAGCGGGCAGGTGCGCTATGCGGTCCTGTCCTTTGGCGGGTTCCTGGGCATGGGGCATGACCATTATCCGCTGCCCTGGTCGATGCTGACCTATGATGTCGACAAGGGCGGCTATGTGGTCGACCTGGACAAGAAGCTGCTCGACGATGCACCCCGTCACATGGCCGATGAACGGCCCGATTATGACGATGGCTATGGCCGCAACGTCTATCAATATTATGGCCTGATCTACCCCTGGTAAGGCAGGCGGACGGCCCCAAGAAAGGGGCGCGCGATTCGCGGATCGCGCGCCCCTTTTTCCATTGCGGCAGGCCGCCCTCCGATCGCCCATATTTCGACACATTTTGTCGCTTGCCATTTGTCTACTCTAAAAATAGAGTTATCTCGGTCCTCGAAAACGAGGATGAGGAGAATCCATCATGGACCGATTCGGACATACGAGCAGGACAAGGCCACCGGTCGTTCTGACCGTTCCGGGCCTCAACAATAGCGGTCCGGGCCATTGGCAGACCAATTGGGAAACGACGCGCGGCGACTGCGAGCGGGTCGACCTCGGCCGCTGGTCCAGCCCTAACCGCAACGCCTGGGTCACGCGGCTCGATGCCGCGATCCGAGAGATTGACGGGCCGGTGATCCTGGCCGCCCACAGTCTGGGCTGCATCACGGTCGCCTGGTGGGGCGCGCTTCAGAGCCAGGCCTATGGCTGGCCTGTGACGGGCGCCCTGCTGGTTGCCCCGCCCGATTGCGACCGGGTCGAAACCCCCGACACGATCGGCAATTTCGGCCCGGTGCCACGGTCGCAACTCCCCTTCCCGTCAATCCTCGTGGCGAGCCGGGACGATCCCTATATCTTCTTCGAACGGGCGCACAGCATGGGCAAATATTGGGGCAGCCAGTTCGTCGATGCGGGATATTGCGGCCACATCAACGCCGATTCCGGACTGGGCGACTGGCAATTCGGCCAATCGCTGCTCGACCGACTGATCGATGACGCGCAGACCCGCGCGGCGAGCGCCGATCCGGGCCTGCCCGCCATCCGTCCCACGGCGGCTCGCCGCGGGACGCAGGAGATGCACTTTCAGGGCTAAGCTTTCCGGGTGGGACAAGACAAACTTGCCCGCCCCCTATTTTTCTTTCTTTGTCTACTTTTTGAGTTGAGATAATAGACCGCCAAGAGGTGTCCATGACTGAACAACGACCGATCGACTATCGCAACGGACGCGCCGAAGCGCCCCGGATCGACATTATCGCCAGCATCGAAAAGGTCCGCGACGTGCTGCAGGATCTGCGCTTCGGATCGATCACGCTGACCGTCCATGACGCGCGCGTGGTGCAGATCGACGTGACCGAAAAAACGCGCCTGACCGCCTGAAGGCGGCACGGGGGCAAGATATTCCAGGGGGGCCGCAAAAAACGGCTCATGCGGCTTGAAGGGGGTGAGCCGCATCGCAAGACGCCTGTCATTCCCGTAAAGACCAACGGCTTTGACCGGATCACCGGAAATGCCGCGATCATCAACCACCGGACAGCCGGAAGGGGACTATCATGATTGCGCGTTTCCTGTTGCTCGCGAGCGTCGCGAGCGCATCCTTGACCATACCTGCCGCTCACGCGCAGGAAGCCACGCCACAACAGGCCGAAAACGACATTGTCGGCGGCGCCATCGTCGTCACGGCGCGCCGCCGTGCGGAAGAATTGCAGGACGTGCCACTCTCCGTCTCGGTGCTTAACAGCGAAGCGGTCGAGCAGACCGGCAGCTACAATATACAGCGGCTGACGCAGTTGCAGCCGACGCTGCAATTCTACTCCACCAACCCGCGCAACAGCTCGATCAACATCCGCGGTATCGGCGCTCCGCTGGGCCTCACCAATGACGGCATCGAGCAGGGCGTCGGCATCTATATCGACCAGGTCTATTATAACCGCGTCGCCGCCGCGACGCTGGACTTCGTCGACATCGAGCAGGTGGAAGTGCTGCGCGGCCCGCAAGGCACGCTCTATGGCAAGAACACTACCGCCGGCGCGATCAACATCACGACCCGCGCACCCAGTTTCAGCTATGAGGGCAAGGCCGAGATTTCGGTCGGCAATCTCAATTTCAAGCAGGCCAAGGCGACCGTGTCCGGCCCGATCACCGACCGCCTTGCCATCCGCATCGGCGCGTCCGTCACCGACCGCCAGGGCACGATCTACAATGTCGCGTCGAACCAGCATGTGAACAGCCAGGATTTCCTGGGCCTCAAGGGCTCGCTGCTCTGGAAGGCGACCGACACTCTGAACATCACCCTGGCGGGCGACTATAATCTCCAGAATCCGGTCTGCTGCGCGCAGATCTACGCCGGCTATGGCTCCACCCAGCGCGCCGCGAATCGCCAGTATCCGGCGCTGACCGCATCGCTCGGCTATCAGGTGCCCAGCACCAACCCCTATGACCGGCTGACCGACCTCGACGCGCAGCTGAAGGCCCGCAACGAGATGGGCGGCGCATCGCTGCGCGCCGAATGGGATCTGGGCGGGGGCACGCTGACATCCGTCTCCGCCTATCGCTACTGGGACTGGCAACCGTCCAACGACCGCGACTTCACCGGTCTCGACGTCACCACCAGGTCGCAGAACCCGACCCAGCAGAAGCAATGGACGCAGGAACTGCGCTATGCGCAGGAAGGGGAGACGATCGACTTCGTGGTCGGCGCCTTCGGCTTCCACCAGACGATCCACACCACCGGCAGCCAGGTCCAGGGCGCGGACGCCAGCGCCTGGCTGCTCAACCCGACCAGTTCGCTGTCGCGCAACCCGGCCGTGCTGAACGGGCTTACCGCCGAGAATGACATTCGCCTCAAGAATACCAGCGCCGCGCTGTTCGGCCAGTTGACCTGGCATGTCACCGATCGTCTCAGCCTCCAGCCCGGCTTGCGCCTCAACTATGACAAGAAGAAGGGCAGCTATGATTCGGTCGTGACCGGCACAGCGTCCAACGGCACGCGCCAGCTCGTCACCTTCGCCAGCACCGATCCCTGGATCGTCGCGCAGCGCGGCGTCCTGGCCCCCCAGTCGTTCGAGGCCAGTTTCAGCGACTGGAACCTGTCCTACGACTTCACCGCCGCCTATGAATTCAGCGACGATGTGATGGGCTATGCCACCTATTCGCGGGCATTCAAGTCGGGCGGCATCAACCTTAACGGCGTGCCGCTCGACGCTGCGGGCAATCCGCAACTCGACGTCGCGACGGTGAAGCCGGAAAAGGTCAATCATTTCGAAATCGGCCTCAAGACCCAGTTCTGGGACAAGCGGGCGACGCTCAACCTCACCGGCTTCTGGACCGAGATCGAGGATTATCAGGCGATCGTGAACAATGGCCAGAACAGCGTGCTGCGCGGCTATCTCGCCAATGCGGACAAGGTGCGGGTGCGCGGCATCGAGGCCGATTTCTCGATCCGCCCGTCCGATCGCGTCAACGCCTATGTCAGCGGCGCCTACACCGATCCCAAATATCGCAAGTTCACCAACGCCCCCTGCCCGCCCGAACTGTCCGGCGGCAATAGCGGGGCAACGCCGGGCGCGCCGGGCGTGCCGGGCGCGGTCAGCCCGGCTGTCTGCGATATTTCCGGCCAGCTGCTGCCCGGCATCTCCAAATATTCGCTGTCCTATGGCGTCGAATTCAACGTGCCGACCGCGTTGCTGGGTGGCGAAGGGCAATTCTATATCGGCTGGGACGGCAGCTACCGATCGACCTTCTCGTCCAACGCCTCGCGCTCCGTCTACATGGACATCAAGGGCTACAGCCTCAACAATCTGCGCCTCGGCTTCCGCAACAGCGACGGGCTGAACGTCTATGGCTGGGTCCGCAACATCTTCGACCAGAATTATATGGAAGTGCTGGCGACGACGCCGGGCAACACCGGCCTGATCGCCGGCCAGCCAGGCGACCCGCGCACCTATGGCCTGACGCTCAAGGTCGATTTCTGAGGGCTCACCCCCGTGGGCGCGGCTTGCCGCGCCCACAAACTGGAACAACGGACGCGGCTTGCCGCGCCCACAAACTGGAACAACGGACGCGGCTTGCCGCGCCCACAACCCGCAAAGGTCGGGAGCGGCATATCCGCGCCGCGCCCCCTTCCGATATTTGCGCCCCGCCCCTTGCTGGGGTAGAGCGCCTCCATGTCCACGACCTTCACGATCGACACCGCGACCAGCCGCGCCAATCCCACGCCCGCGCCGATGAAGCGCCTGACCGTGCCCGCCATCCAGCGACGCAAGTTCGAAGGGAAGACGGACACGCCGCTGGTGATGCTGACGGCCTATACCGCGCGGCAGGCGCAGTTGCTCGATCCGCACTGCGACATGCTGCTGGTCGGCGATTCGCTGGGCCAGGTGATCTATGGGCTGCCATCGACCCTGCCGGTCACGCTCGACATGATGATCGCCCATGGCGCGGCAGTGGTGCGCGGCAGCTATCACAGCGTCGTCATCGTCGACATGCCCTTCGGCAGCTATGAGGCATCGCCCGCCCAGGCGTTCGCCAGCGCCAGCCGGATCATGGCCGAAACCGGCGCCGCCGCCGTCAAGCTGGAAGGCGGCGAAGCCATGGCGGATACGATCCGCTTCCTCAGCCAGCGCGGCATCCCGGTGATGGCCCATATCGGCCTGACCCCCCAGGCGGTGAACGCGTTGGGCGGTTATGGTGCGCGCGGCAAGAGCCAGGAAGAACATGCCAAGATATTGGGCGACGCCCGCGCCGTGGCCGCCGCCGGAGCCTTTTCCATGGTCGTCGAAGGCGTGATGGAGGAACTGGCGGACATCATCACCGCCAGCGTCGACGTGCCGGTGATCGGCATCGGCGCATCGGCCCGCTGCGACGGGCAGGTGCTGGTGGCGGAGGACATGCTGGGCATGTTCGAACGGGTGCCGCGCTTCGTGAAGCGGTATGACAATATCGCCGAAACGATCAGCAATGCCGCCGAGCGCTATGCCGCGGACGTGCGCAGCCGCGCCTTTCCGACCGACGAACAGGTCTACCGGCCCAAAATATGATTTGCCTGTGGCATAAGCGCCGCTATTGATCGCGCCTTCCGGCAGAGATTTCTGCTGCATTTCTCGGAGATTCCCGTGGCACTTACGCCGCAAAACAGCGAAGCCTTCATGCGCGAAGTCGACGAGGCGGTCCGCCAGGACCAGCTTCTGACCTTCTGGCAGCGCTATGGCCGTGCCCTGCTGGTCGTCGTTGTCCTTGGCCTCGCGGCATTTGGCGGCTGGCTCTACTGGCAGCATTACAGCAAGACCCAGTCGGAAGCCGTGTCCGAACAGATGGACGCCGTGCTGACCGCCGCAGCCGGGGGCGGCACGCCCGACGCCAAGCAGTTGGACGCCCTGACCAAGGCCAGCCAGCCGGGCTATCGCGCATCGGCCCTGCTGACGAAGGCCGGTGCCGCCGCACGCAAGGGCGATGCCAAGGGCGCGATCGCCGTCTACAGCGCCATGGCGGCCGACACCGGCCTCGACCAGCCCTATCGCGACCTGGCACTGATCCGCCAGACCGCGCTGGAATATGACAGCCTCAAGCCCCAGCAGGTGGTGGACCGGCTGAAGCCGCTGGCGGTCGAGGGCGCGCCCTGGTTCGGCAGCGCGGGCGAACTGGTCGCCATCGCCTATATGAAAATGGGCAAGACCGACCTGGCCGGGCCGATGTTCGCCGCCATGGCGAAGGACGCCAATGTGCCGCAATCGATCCGTTCACGCGCCCGTCAGATGGCGGGCGTCATGGGTATCGACGCGGTCGAGATTCCGGCTGAGCCGAGCGAAGGATAAGCGAGCAGATGGTGAGCATGAAGAGCCTGGCGCCGGTTGGGCGCACCGTGACCATCGCGGCGATGATCGCGTTGCTCGCGGGCTGCGGCATCGTCGGCGGCAAGAAGGGGGGGCCCAAGACCCCTGTGGTGGGCAACCGCGTCTCGATCCTGACCAACGAACAGGGTGTCGAGGTCGAACCGTCGCTGGCCGACGTGCCGGTCAGCCTGCCTGCCCCCTATGTCAACGAAAGCTGGTCGCAGCCGGGCGGTGATCCGTCCAAGGCGATGGGCCATGTCTCGCTCGGTGGCTCGCCCACCCAGGTCTGGACCACCTCGATCGAGGGCAGTTCGCCCCAGGCCCGGCTCGCCGCGTCGCCGGTCGTGGCCGGCGGCAAGCTGTTCGTGACCGATGCCGGCGCGCATGTCATCGCCCTGGATGCCGCAAGCGGCGCGAAATTGTGGCAGACCAACCTCCCTTCGGAGGGCAAGGGCAACGGCCGCACCCTGTTCGGCGGCGGCGTCAGCGTCCTGGGCGACCGGGTGTTCGCCAGCACCGGCCTTGGCGACGTGTTCGCGCTGAATGCGGCCGATGGCGCCATCGTGTGGAAAAAGCATCCCGGCGGCCCGCTGCGCGGCGCACCGACGCTGGAAAATGGCCATGTCTACGTCATGGGCCAGGACAACCAGATCTTCGCGCTCAACCAGAGCGACGGCGAAACCCAGTGGACCGACAGCGGCACGTTGCAGGTGACGGGCATTTTCGGCGTCGCCGCGCCCGCCGCCGCGCAGGGGACGGTGATCGCGGGCTACAGTTCGGGCGAAATCACCGCCTATCGCTATGAAAATGGTCGCAGCCTGTGGGGCGATGCGCTGTCGCGCACCAGCATCTCGACGGCGGTCGCGACGCTGACCGACATCGACGCCGATCCGGTGATCGATCGCGGCCGCGTCTTCGCCATCGGCCAGGGCGGCCGCATGGCCAGCTATGAACTCACCAGCGGCCAGCGCCTCTGGGAAATCAACATCGCCGGCATCTCGACCCCTGCGGTCGTGGGCGAATGGGTGTTCGCCGTTACCAGCGACGCCCGGCTGCTTTGCGTCGCGCGCGCCACCGGCAAGATCCGCTGGGTCAGCCAGCTGCGCCGCTGGCAGAAGGAAAAGAAGAAGGACAAGGCGATCCGCTGGACCGGCCCGGTGCTGGCCGGCAACCGGCTGATCGTGGTGTCGACGCGCGGCGAAATGGTCTATGTCGACCCGACGACGGGCGCCGTCCAGTCGAGCGTGGACATGGACCGGTCGATGTCGCTCTCCCCCATCGTCGCCAACAATATGCTCTATGTGCTGGCCGACGATGGAAAATTGACGGCGTTCCGCTAAGAACGACAAACATGCTAAGCGTGCTCCTGCGAAGGCGGGGGGCCGGTTCCGGCAAACGGACCGGGCTCCCGCCTTCGCAGGAGCACTGCTTTTATCGCAGACTATGATTTTGGAAGGAATGCGGGCCATGCTGCCCACGGTAGCGATCGTCGGACGTCCCAATGTGGGCAAGTCCACCCTGTTCAACCGGCTGGTCGGCAAGAAGCTGGCGCTGGTCGACGACCAGCCCGGCGTGACCCGCGACCGGCGCGAGGGCGAGGCGCACCTGCTGGGCCTCGACTTCACCATCATCGACACCGCCGGCTATGAGGATGAAGACCCCCAGTCCCTGCCCGGCCGGATGCGGATGCAGACCCAGGCGGCGGTCGAGAATTGCGACGTCGCCCTGTTCCTGATCGATTCGCGCGCGGGCATCACCCCGCTGGACGAGGAAATCGCCCGCTGGCTGCGCGAAGGCGACGCCCCCGTCGTGCTCGTCGCCAACAAGGCGGAGGGCAAGGCGGCCGAACCTGGCGTCATGGAGGCCTTCAGCCTGGGACTGGGCGAACCCATCCCCTTTTCCGCCGAACATGGCCAGGGCATGGCCGATCTGTTCCAGGCGCTGCTCCCGCATCTGGAGCGGGAAGATGGCGAGGAATATGAGAAGGAATTTTACGAGGATGACGAGAGCGCGCCGCTCAAGCTCGCCATCGTCGGCCGGCCCAATGCCGGCAAGTCCACGCTCATCAACAGGCTGCTAGGCGAAAACCGGCTGCTGACCGGCCCGGAAGCGGGCATCACCCGCGACAGCATCGCCGTCGACTGGAGCTGGACCAGCCGGGAGGGCGTCGAGCGCCCCGTCCGCCTGATCGACACGGCCGGGATGCGCAAGCGCGCCAAGGTGCAGGACAAGCTGGAAAAGCTGGCGGTTTCGGACGGCCTGAACGCGGTGAACTTTGCCGAAGTCGTGGTGCTGCTGCTCGATTCGACCCGCGGCCTCGAAGCCCAGGATCTCCGCATCGCCGACAAGGTGCTGGAGGAAGGCCGCGCCCTCGTCATCGCGCTCAACAAATGGGACACGGTGGAAAATGGCTCGGCCCTCTATCAGGGCATCAAGCAGGCGCTGTCCGATGGCCTCGCGCAGGTGCGCGGCGTGCCGATCATGACCGTGTCCGCGGCGACCGGCAAGGGGCTGGACGACCTGATCCATGTCGCCTTCGAAACCCGCACCGCCTGGTCCCAGCGCATCTCGACCGGCGTGCTGAACCGCTGGTTCGAACGCGCGCTGGAGGCCAATCCGCCCCCCGCACCGGGCGGCAAGCGGATCAAGCTGCGCTACATCACCCAGAACAAGACGCGCCCGCCGACGTTCGTGCTGTTCGGCACCCGGCTCGACGAACTCCCCGAAAGCTATCGCCGCTATCTGGTGAACGGCATCCGCAAGGAACTCGGTTTCGGCGCGGTGCCGGTGCGGCTGACGCTGCGCAGCGCCAAGAATCCCTATGGCACCAAGTGACGGCGACGCGCTGACCGTGAACGCCAGGGGCATGAAATGTCCCTGGCCCGCGCTGCGCGCCGCCCGCGCGATGCGGAACCGGAACGCCATCATCATCGAAGCGGACGATCCGATCGCCCCGGCCGAACTGGCCGCGCTGGCGCAGCAGCAGCAATGGACTTTCGCGGCGCTGGGCGATCATCGTTTTTCGCTGCGCCGGCCGATCTGACGCCTGCAATCCATTGCCTTCGGGCGCGCCCTTAACCCGCTGTTTACGCGCGAAGCCTATTCTGGTTTGGCATGAAAGGGAGTGGCGTCGTGCCTCATCAACAGACCGAACTGGTGAACTGGGCCGAATTTGCCAAGACGCGCGGCGAACTTGGCACGGCCTTCCTGCGCATCCTGGGCTATTTCCGCGAGGACGGCGTGAAGTCGATCAACGCCATCGAGGAATCCTTTCGCGCCCTCAATGCCGCCGCGCTTGTCACGCCAGCCCACACGCTGAAGGGTGAATCCGCGCAGTTCGGCGCCTATCGCCTCAGCGCCATGGCCGAAGAGATCGAAATGACCGCCCGGCGCTGCGTCGAAACTCGCGAGGGACCGGACGAACTGATCGAGACAGTCGTCGCCTTGCGCCCCTGCTTCACCGAGACGATGGCGCTGCTTGATCGCGACGCCAATCCGCTGGTCGCCCGGCGTCCCGCCAGTTTCGGCCGCCGCGTCGAGGCGCCCGTACAGGGTTTCGGCCGCGCCGGCTGAATTTAGTATTGAAATGAAACCAATCATGCCCCCATATGACGGGCATGACGCGCTTCTCCCTGCTCGACCTGGTTCCCGTCCGCGAAGGCGATGATGTCGCCACCGCGCTCGCCAACGCGGCCGATCTCGCCGCCCATGCCGAAATGCTGGGCTATCACCGCTTCTGGGTCGCCGAACATCATGGCATGGCGGGCATCGCATCTGCGGCCACCTCGGTCGTCCTGGCCCATATCGGCCATGCCACGTCCAGCATACGCATCGGCGCGGGCGGCATCATGCTGCCCAATCACGCGCCGCTGCTGATTGCCGAACAGTTCGGCACGCTGGAGGCGCTCTTTCCCGGCCGCGTGGACCTGGGCCTGGGCCGCGCGCCGGGGTCCGATCAGCGGGTCGCGCAGGCGATCCGGCGCAATCTGGCCGGCGGCCCCGACCAGTTCCCGCGCGACGTGATGGAATTGCAGGCCTATTTCGCCGGGGACGATCGGCTCGGCATCCAGTCGACGCCGGGCGCGGGCGCCGATGTGCCGATCTGGATATTGGGGTCCAGCCTCTATGGCGCCCAGCTAGCCGCCGCGCTCGGCCTGCCCTATGCCTTCGCCTCGCACTTCGCCCCGGCCGCGCTGGACGAGGCGATCGCTCTCTACCGGCGCGATTTCCGCCCCTCCGCACAGTGCAAATATCCCTATGTGATGGCGGGCTATAATGTCTTTGCCGCCGATGATCCGGCGCAAGCGCAGCTGCTCGCCAGTTCGATGCAACAGGCGTTCGTGCGCCTGCGCACCGGCCAGCCCGGCAAGCTCCAGCCGCCGGTCGCGGGCTATTATGACAGCCTGCCGATGCAGGCGCAGGCGATGCTGGCCGACGTGCTGAGCGTCTCCAGCATCGGCACCCAGGCCGATGTCGAACGGGACATCGCCGCCTTCCTGCGCCGCACCCAGGCCGACGAACTGATCCTTACCGGGCAGATATTCGATCCCGCCGCCCGCAAGCGCAGCTTCGCCATCGCCATGGCGGCAGCGCAGGCCGTGGCCGGGCGCGAACCCGTCAGCGCCGCCTGAGCCGCCCTCCGCTCAGGATGAAGGCGGCGCCCGGCGCGATCCGGCGCAGTACCGATCCGATCAGGATCACCGCCGCCAGCACGATCAGCGGCTGGGCGATCAGGTAGAGCGGGTAAAATGGCGATCCCATCGGACCGAACAGCGCGCCCAGCACCGGCCCGCCGAGCCAGATCAGGATGAGGTGCGAACAAAAGAGAAAGAAGGCGTAGCGTTCGATCCGGAGCAACAATCCTCGCGCCGCCGTTCCCGCCAGTGACCAGGCCAACCGCCAGAAGGCGACCGCTGCCGCGATCCGCACCACCAGGTCGAGGCTGCGCTGGGCCAGCGGCCATTCGCCATCACCCAGGCTGACGGCCCGATAGAGTTGCATCCCCATCAGCAGCGCGAAGGGCAGGACGGCCAGCATCACGGGCAGCCGCGCCGCCCTCTCCTCGATCGCGTGGCGACGGACCAGAATGCCCAGCGTGAAGAAGAGGAGGATCGACGCGCGCATCAGCACCGGCGGACCCAGCCCCGCAATATGCGCCGCCGCCGCCGCGATGGCGACCAGCCAGAGCATTCGGTCGGGAACGCGCACCAGGATCGGCGCGGCGACCATGCACAGGAACAGGTCGCGCAGGAAGGGCATCTGCACATTGATGTCGGGATTGCGCGTCAGAATGATGATCTCGTCCACCAGCCACCAGACCGACTGGGGCTGCGGCGCCGACAGGCCCAGCAGCCGCGCCGCGCCCGACACGAACAGTATCCCCAGCATGTTCCACAGGATCATCGGCAGCAATATCGTCCGCGCCTTGCGCAGCACATGGTGCGGCCAGTCACGCGTTCGCCCCGACCCCGCCACCAGCCAGCCGGAGATCAGGCCGAGCAGCGGCACTGCGCTGCGACCGAATATCTCCATCAGCGTCCAGCGCAGCACATCCTGTCCGCTGCCCCGCAAAGCCGCCAGGGTCTCGCCGTTGAGGCCCGTCCAGGCATGGACATAGACCACCCCCAGGATGCAGATGACACGGGCTATGGCGATCGCGTCGGAGCGGCGCGCTCCATGGACCGGTATCGTTTCGGGCAAGCAGACATCCTGACTGTGGCGACGGATCAATGTCCGGCCTTGATCTATGTTCCCCCGTCCGGGACCATCCGTGCCGGACCTGCCACCAATGGCGTGACAGGCACCGGCAGGTCCGCGCCGGGCGGATAAGCCTAAATTTACCTCTGCCCTGTATTCGATGTCTGTTCACCGGACATGCGTTCCGGTTTCAGGGACGATCATAGGCTTATGACCCAGATGCCGGCCGCACATGAATTCTCCGTCGCCACCGCCGCAGCAGAGGCCGACGTGGCCCAATCCATGGGCATGGTGTTCCAGATCGCCGGTTCCAGCTCCAAGGTGCTGATCGACGCCCAGCGCCTTGCCGTTCTGGGACAGGATGCCGATCCCTGCATCGCCATGGCGGGCCAGGTCGGCAGCCAGGTCAAGATGCGGGTCGGCAAGAGCTGGCTGATCGCCAGCGTCCGCGGCCTGTCCCTCGACCAGGCGAGCAAGAGCATCGTCGCGGACATCGATTTCCTGGGCGAAGGCGACGAGGAAAAGCTGACCGGGCGCATCTATCGCTTCCGGCGCGGCGTGACCCGCTACCCGACGCCCGGCACCGACATTTTTCCCGTGTCCAGCCGCGACATGCAGCAAATCTATGCCGCCGACGATCGGCCCCATGTCCAGATCGGGACCGTCTATCCCACCAGCGACACGCGCGCGGCCCTCTATGTCGATTCGATGCTGGGCAAGCATTTCGCGCTGCTCGGCTCCACCGGCACCGGCAAGTCGACCAGCGCCGCGCTGATCCTCCACCGTATCTGCGACCTGTCGCCGCAGGGCCATATCGTCATGGTCGATCCCCATGGCGAATATGGCGCCGCCTTCGCCGGCAATGGCGCGGTCTATGACGTCAACAATCTCGCCCTCCCCTATTGGCTGATGAATTTCGAGGAACATTGCGAGGTGTTCGTGACCTCGCAGGGTGCGGATCGCACCGTGGACAGCGACATCCTCGCCAAATGCCTGCTCGCGGCGCGATCGAAGAACCGGCTTGCCGAAAGCATCGGCCGGCTGACGGTCGATTCCCCGATCCCCTATCTTCTGTCCGACCTGACCACCATCCTTCAGAACGAGATGGGCAAGCTCGACAAGGGCACCAATTCGCTGCCCTATATGCGGCTCAAGACCAAGATCGACGAGATCAAGGCCGATCCCCGCTACAGCTTCATGTTCTCCGGCATGTTGGTCGCCGACACGATGCAGGCCTTCCTCGCCAAGATTTTCCGCCTGCCCGCCAACGGCAAGCCGATCTCGATCATCGACGTGTCGGCCATGCCGTCCGACATCACCTCCGTGGTGGTATCCGTCCTGTCACGGCTGGTGTTCGACTATGCCATCTGGGCGCGCGACGAGCCGCAGCGGCCCATCCTGCTGGTCTGCGAAGAGGCGCATCGCTACATCCCCAACACCACCTCCGGCTCGGGCCAGGCGGTGCGCAAGATTTTGGAGCGAATCGCCAAGGAAGGCCGCAAATATGGCGTGTCGCTGGGCCTCATCACCCAGCGTCCGTCGGACCTTGCCGAAGGCGTGCTGTCGCAATGCGGCACGATCATCTCGATGCGCCTCAACAACGACCGCGACCAGGCGTTCGTGAAGGCCGCCATGCCCGAAGGCGCGCGCGGCTTCCTCGATTCGATCCCCGCCCTGCGCAATCGCGAGGCGATCATCTGCGGCGAAGGCGTCGCCGTGCCGATCCGCGTCGCGCTCGACAATCTGGAGGAGCATCGCCGCCCCGCGTCGAGCGACCCGAGCTTCACCGAACTGTGGCGTCAGGCGGGCGGCGAACCGGATATTCTCGATCGCACCATCACCCGCTGGCGCAGCCAGGGGCGGTAGGACCGCATCAGCCGATGGGCGCGATCCGCCCGGCCGGCTCGGCCTCGCTGTTCACCGCCTCGCGGCATTCCTCCTCATGCACCGGGGCCAGCAGCTTGGCCTTGCGCCATCCGCCCTGCGCATAGACGAGGAAGGCGAGCAGCAGCGACATGAACGACCCGGCCGGGAAGCTGAACCACAGCGCATCGACGCCGATCCCCGGATAGGCCAGCCAGTAAAAGCCCAGCCGCACCGCGAACAGGGTGAAGATCAGGATCAGCAGCGGCGCCACCACGACGCCATTGGCGCGCATCACCCCGAACAGGATCATGGTGCAGCCGAAGGCGATGAAGCTCCAGCTCACCCGCAGCTGCATATGCCAGGCCTCGGCGATCGCCGCGCCATTATCGCCCAGGAACAGCGCCAGCAGGGGTTCGTGGAAGGCCAGCATCACCGCGACCATCGTGCCGGTGATGAGCAGCTGATAGCCGATGCCATAGCCGGCGATGCGGCTGATCCGGTCCCAGCGGCCGGCGCCGACATTCTGCGCCGCCATGGCACTGACCGCCGCGCCCATCGCCATGGCGGGCATCTGGAGATAGGTCCACAGCTGCTGCGACGCGCCATAGGCCGCCGTCACCAGCAGCCCTTCGCGGTTGACGAGGCCGATCATGACGAGCCCCGACGCCGACATCACGATCATCTGCAACCCCATCGGCAATCCCTTGCCCAGCAGCACGCGCATCTGGTCGGCGGCGGGGCGCAGATAGCGCAGTTCCGGCCCCCGCAGCCGCAGCGGCAGATCCTTGGCATAGGTATAGGCGATGATCCCGATCAGGCTGACGAAGCCGGCCGCCGCCGTCGCCGCCGCCGACCCGGCGATGCCCATGGCCGGGACCGGCCCCAGCCCCAGGATCAGCACCGGATTGAGCACCAGGTCCACGGCAACGCTGACGATCATGAAGATCAGCGGCGTCCGCGCGTCGCCGACGCCGCGCAGGCCCATCATCATCATGACGCTCAGCAGGCTGGCGGGCATGGCCACGAAGATGACGCGCAGATAGACCAGCGCCATGTCGAAGGCTTGCGGAGGCGTGGCAAGCAGGCGCAGCAGCGCGGGCGCGCCGATCCACCCGGCGGTCGCGACCACCAGCGCCAGCCCCATGCAGAATCCCACCGCCGATCCGAAGGCGCGCCGCGCCGCGTCGACATCGCGCCGGCCCATCGACTGGCCGATCATCACCGTCGACGCCATGCCGAAGCCAAAGACGATCGAGAACATCAGGAACATGATGATATTGGCGTTCGCTGTCGCCGCGAGCGCCTGCGCGCCCAGGAAACGGCCCACCCAGATGGCGTTGATCGACCCGTTCAGCGACTGGAGGATATTGGACGCCAACGTGGGAATGGCGAACAGCATCAGCGTGGACGCGATCGGCCCCTGCGTCAGGTCTTTCGCGCCCGTCTTGCCTGCTGCCATAGACCATCCCCCCAACCCGATGTTGCCCCGGCCATTCCTGTCCCCGTTCGGCCCCTCGACAGGCTCGGGGCGAACGGAGTGGGGTTTAACTGCTTAACCCAGCCGGTCCAGCGCCGCCTTCAGCCTTTCCGCCTCGGCGGTTTTTTCACCATGGTCCTCGCGTGCCTTGGAGACGGCTTCCGGCTTGGCCTTCTCGACGAAGCTGGGGTTGGACAGGCGCCCGCCCAGCGAATCCCGCTCCTTCTCCGCCGCGGCCAGCGCCTTGGCCAGCCGGGTCTTTTCCGCCGCGATGTCGATCACGCCTTCCAGCGGCAGGATGAAGGTCGCTTCATCCACCACGATCTGCGCCGCGCCGCCCGCCGGCGGCTCACCGAAGGTCAGGCTTTCGACCCGGCCAAGCCGCGCCAGCGCCACGCCCTGACGATCGAGGCGGCGCTGCGTCGCTTCCGCCGCATCGCGCACGACCATGGGCAGCTTGGCGCCCGGCGGGACATTGAGTTCGGTCCGCGCGGTGCGGATCGCGCTCACCAGCCGGATCAGCCAGTCGATCTCCGCTTGCGCATCGGTATCGACGGCCGCGAGCGCCTGCGGCCAGCGCGCCACGATCAGCTCGTTCGCGCGCTCGCCGGTCAGATGCCATAACTCTTCGGTTATGAAAGGCATGAAGGGGTGGAGCATCACCAAAATCTGGTCGAACGCCCAGCCCGCGACGGCGCGCGTCTCGTCATCCATCGCGCCCTTGGTCAGTTCGATATACCAGTCGCAAAACTGGTCCCAGACGAAATGATAGATGGCGTTGGCGGCCGCGTCGAAACGCAGTTCGATCATCGCCGTGTCGATCGCCTGCACGGTCGCGACCGTTTCGGCGATGATCCAGCGGTTGACCGGCAGAGCGGCGTGCGGCGCTTCATGCGTGGTCGATGCGGTAACGCCGTTCGACTGAAGGAAGCGCGCGGCGTTCCACAGCTTCGTCGCGAAGTTGCGATAACCCTCGACCCGCTTCTCATCCATCTTCACGTCGCGGCCTTGGCTTTCCATCGCCGCCATGAAGAAGCGCAGCGCATCCGCGCCGAACTTGTCGATCAGGCCCAGCGGATCGACGACATTGCCCTTGGACTTGGACATTTTCTGTCCGTCCGCCGCGCGGACGAGGCCGTGGAGATAGAGCTTGCGCCACGGCACATCACCCATGAACTCCATCCCCTGCATCGCCATGCGCGCATCCCAGAAGAAGAGGATGTCGAAGCCGGAGATCAGCAGATCATTGGGGTAATGGCGCGACAGCTTCTCGCTCTGCTCCGGCCAGCCCAGCGTGCCGAAGGGCCAGAGGGCGGAGGAGAACCAGGTGTCGAGAACGTCGGGATCGCGGGTCAGCACCTTGTTGCCGGCCAACGCCTGCGCTTCGGCCTCGGTTTCGGCGACATAACTGTTGCCGTCCGCGTCGAACCACGCCGGGATCTGATGCCCCCACCACAGCTGGCGCGAGACGCACCAGGGCTGGATATTCTCCATCCAGTTGAAGAAGGTCTTTTCCCACGTCTTGGGGACGATCTCGATCGCGCCGTCGCGCACGGCCTGCATCGGCGCGACGGCCAGCTTTTCCGCGTCGACATACCATTGATCGGTCAGCCACGGCTCGATCACCACGTTGGAGCGGTCGCCAAACGGCGTCTGGATCGTGCGCGGCTCGAAATCGGCCGAGACCTCCTCGCCTTCCTTGTTCTTCGTGACATGGGGGACGAGGAAGCCGAGTTCCTTCATCTCCGCCACCACGGCTTCACGCGCGCCGTCCACGCCATCCTTCTTGAAGCGGTGCAGCCCCAGGAAGCGATCGGGGATCAGGCCGTCGGCGGTCTGGACGACATTGGCGTCGGCGTCGAACATGTTGAGCATTTCGCCGGCCTTCAGCCCGGCGCGCTTGCCCACCTCGAAATCGTTGAAATCATGCCCCGGCGTGATCTTGACCGCGCCCGATCCCAGTTCCGGGTCGGCATAATCGTCGCCCACGATCCGCAGCCGCCGTCCGGTGATCGGCTGGAGGATGTCCTTGCCGATCACGCTCTGATAGCGCGGGTCTTCGGGATGGACAGCGACCGCCATGTCGGCAAGCATGGTTTCAGGGCGCGTGGTCGCGACCACGATATGGTCGCTGCCGTCAGCCAGCGTCACGCCGTCGGCCAGCGGATAGCGGAAGCGCCAGAAGCCGCCCTTGGTCTCGACCGTCTCGACCTCCAGATCGGAAATGGCCGACCGGAAATGCGGGTCCCAGTTCACCAGCCGCTTGTCGCGATAGAGCAGGCCGCGCTTGTGCAGTTCCACAAAGGTCTTGACGACCGCCCTGGAAAAACCCTCGTCCATGGTGAAACGCTCGTTGGCCCAGTCCATCGAGCAGCCCAGCCGCCGCAGCTGGCGCGTAATCGCGCCGCCGCTCTCGGCCTTCCATTCCCACACCTTGGCAACGAATTCGTCGCGGGTGAAATCGGTGCGCTTCTGCTGCTGCGCGTTGAGCTGGCGCTCGACCACCATCTGCGTCGCGATGCCGGCATGGTCGGTGCCGACCACCCAGAGCGCATCCTTGCCGCGCAGCCGCTCGTAACGGATCACGATGTCCTGCAATGTATTGTCCAGCGCATGGCCGATATGCAGGCTGCCCGTGACGTTGGGCGGCGGGTTCACGATGGTGAAGGGCGTCGCGTCCGGGCGTTCGGGGCGGAACAGGCCTTTTTCCTCCCAATGGGCGTACCAGCGGGATTCGATTGTCGCGGGGTCGAAGGTCTTGGGCAGCTCGGTCATGGAAGCGCCCTTAAAGGCCCTTCCCGCTCCATTCCAGCGAAACTATCATCCGATCCAGCGCCAGATGCCCGCGTCCCAGCCGGCAAGCGGGATATGCGCCCATGTCGCGGCCAGCCAGACGACCAGCCCGCCCGCCAGCGCGTGCATCCCGAACCGCCCGAACCGCGCCCGGCCAGCCGCGATGGCGGCAAAGGGCCAATAGCTGGTCCGCGCCTCCCACTGCGTCCAGACGTCGGCTTTCAGCGCTTCCTTCTTGCGATCCTGCAAGGCCGCGCCAACCAGCGCCAGGATAAGGATGGCCAGCGCGAGGATGATATTCTTGGCGACCGGATAGACCAATATGTGGCTGATGCTCCACAGCGCGAAGGACCACATCATCGGATGGCGGGTGATGGCGAACACGCCCTTCGCCTCGGCCGGCACGCGCAGCCCGCCTTCGGGATCGGGCATCGCGGGATTGCCGACGAACGATCCCATCAGCAGGATCGCCGCCAGCAGCATGGTCACGCTGGCGACCGCCCATAGCCCGTCGCCCACCTGCCAGAGCATTTCCGTTACGGATTCGGAACGATATGCGACGGCCAGCCAGCCCAGCGTGGCGAAGGCGACCAGCGAATAAAGGCCGAGAAACCCCTTCTCCCCCAGGCGCGCGACCAATGGGCCGCGCAGCGGATGGGACAGCAGGAAATGCGTCCCCACAAAGGCCACCGCCGCGATCAACACCATCGTCATGCCGCCCTCCCGCGTCAGGATGGCGCCATGTCTAGCATATCGCGTTTAACTGTCCATTTCGCTGTCGCCTTATCCGGTCACGCCCTCCGCCCTGGCGAAGGCGTCGAGCCGGGCGAGGCAGGCCGCGCGCGGCGCCTCTCCCATCCATCCCGCTTTGAACGCGTTGCGGGACAGCCCCACCAGTTCCGCCTTGGTCAGCGCGCTTCGCGCCTGCGCCTGCACCAGCACCTCGTTCAGATATTCGCTGCCCATATAGGCCGGATCGTCCGAATTGATGGTGACGTTGAGGCCCGCGTCCAGCATCCCGCGCACCACGTCGATCGGCGGCGCTTCCCCGCGCACCGTGCCGGAAAAGCTCGGACAGACCGTAAAACTGAGGTTCCGCGCCCTGGCCATCGCGATCAGTTCCGGCGATTCCAATATGTTGCCGCCATGGTCGATCCGATCCACCCGGATGTCGACGATGGCTTGGCGGATATGCTCCAATATGTCCTTCTGGTTGAGGTCGCAATGCGCCGTAACCTTCAGCCCCGCCGCCCTGGCCTTGGCGAAATGGGCCGCGAACTTGATCGGCGGGTGATCCTTCTCATCCGAATCCAGCCCCACCGCGACCAGATGCTGGCGAAAGGGCAAGGCCGCATTGAGCGTCTCCATCGCCGATTCCGCCGACAGATCGCGCACGAAGCAGAGAATGAGCTGCGATCCGATCCCCAGCTGCGCGGCCGCGGACTCCCGCGCGCTGGTGATGCCGCCGATCACCGCGGCCATCGGCACGCCCCGTTTCAGATGCTCCTGCGGGTCGAAGAACATCTCGGCGTACAGGATATTCTGCGACGCCGCCCTCGCCAGATAGGCATAGGCCAGGTCATGGAAATCCTGTTCGGTGCGCAGCACCTTCATGCCGTCATAATAAATGGCGAGGAAGCTGGGCAGGTCATGATAGACATAGCTGGCCTTCATCGCCGCAACATCGGCGAAAGGCAGGTCCAGCCCGTTGCGCTTCGCCAGCGCGAACTTCATCTCTGCTTCCAGCGTGCCTTCCAGATGGACATGATATTCCGCCTTGGGCAGCGCCGCGATGAAGCGGACCATGTCAGCGGCATCATCAGCCGGCACGGCGGGCGTGCTCCACGCAGGAAGGGAAGGCGCCAATGCGGCGCAGGATGCACCCAGCACGCCACGAACCAGACCGCGTCTGCTCAACATCGTCGCTACCCCCCGTAAACCCGTCTTTCTATCCGGGGATCGGGCGGCGCCTGTCCATCATGATATAGTCCACGCCCCGTAGCAAAAAAGGGAGCGGGAGGGATGCGGCTCAGCGGCTGGTGATGCGCGCGATTTCCTTCGCCACCATCTCTTCGACCAGCACCGGCAGACGGGCGTCGAGCCAGTCCTTGAGCATGGGCTTGAGCATAGAGCGGACCAGCCCTTCGAGCGTATTGTCCTCGCCGTCCTTGGGCGCGACCAGCATCGATGACAGGGCGGACAGCGAATGACGCGCCGCGACTTCGCTTTCCACCGACAGGATCGACTCGTCGCCGGCGGCAACGGGGGATGCCTTGGCGGCGGCTTTGGGAGCGGGCATGACTTCCTCCTCCGCGACCTCTTCGGTCAGTTCCAGCACTTCTTCGACGGCCGATTCGATCGGGACGGGCTTCGCCGCCTCGGCGCGGGCACGGCGGGGCGCGGCCTGGACCGCTTCCTCCCCTTCCTCGGCGATGATCCGCTTGATGGACGAGAGTATCTCTTCCATCGAGGGTTCCTTGGTCATGTCACCCATGGATAGTCCCCGTCCAAAATCCATTGCGCACCCTTATGCTTTAAGATTACCCGACCGGGTTAACAAGCGGTTAAGGCTGCTGCGAAGAAGCGGCATCGACATTGGCATTTTGTGCGGGCGTGTCAACGGTGCGCGTCGCCACGGGATTGGGCGCCGGGTCGAAGTCCCAGTCGAACCATTTGCCCTTTACCCGGTCATAATTGGCCATCGGGTCATACAGAGCACCGCTTTCCAGGCCCAGATCATCCGCTTCGGCATGGCCCATCGCGGCCAGCAGGCTGAAACCCGCGACATAGGCGTTGCGCTGCGCCGTCACCAGCTGGACCTTGGCGTTCAGCGATTCCTGCTCGGCGTTGAGGATGTCGAGAATGGTGCGGCTGCCAACGGAATTTTCCGCCCGCACGCCTTCCAGCGACAGCGACGCGGCGTCCACCGCTTTGCGGCTCGACTCGATCGTCTGGAGCGACGCCTGCCAGCTGGCATAAGCGGCGCGGGCCTGGGCGATGACGCTGCGCTCGGCCTCGATCTCCTGCTCGATCGCCTGCGATTCGAGCGCCTGGTTCTGCCGCACCTGCGCCGCCGGCCGGCCGCCCTGATAGAGCGGAACGGTCAACTGGAGGCCCGCCGCCGCCTGCTTGTTGATCTGCGCGCCCCCGCCCGGCTGGCCATTGTCCAGCGAGTCGAGATAGTTGGTGTAACCTGCCTGGGTGAAGGCCGACAGCGTCGGCATCACGCCGGCACGCGCCGCCTTCACGTCATAGCGCCGCGCCTCGCGCTGCTTCTGCGCGGCCAGAATGTCGGGATTGTCCTTCAACGCCACCTGGACCGCCGCGTCGGGGCTGCCGGGCAGGCCGGGCAGTTGCGGCGGCGGCTCCAGACTGTCGGGCGCCTCGCCGACCAGCGCGATATAGTTTTCGCGGCTGGTGATCAGGTTCGCCTGCGCCGTCTGGAGGTCCGAACGCGCCAGCGCCAGCCGCGATTCGGACTGCGCCACGTCGGTGCGGGTCAGGTCGCCGACCTCGAATCGGTCGTTCGTGGCCTGGAGATTGACGTCCAGCACCTTCACATTCGCCTCGTTGAGCGAGACCAGCGCCGTATCCCGGATCACGTCCATATAGGCCGCGACGGTCTGAGAAAAAATGCTGGCTTCGGTCCCGCGCAAATTGGCCTGGCCCGCCTCGACGCGGATCTTGGCGGCCTTGACCCCGTTGCGGACCGCGCCGCCGGAATAGACCGGCACGCTCAGTTGCGCCTGGGCGTTCACTGTCCGCTGGGGCGACGTGAAGCTGATCGTAGGCTTGAGGATACTCTCGCTATAGCTGCCGGTCACGTCGAGTGCCGGACGACCGCTGGCCTTCTGGATCGGCACATTCTCGTCGGTCGCCCGCTGCCCGGCGCGCGCGCCGGTCAATGTCGGGTTGGACGCATAGGCCTTGGCCAGCGCCCCCTGCAGCGTTTCGGCCTGGACGGGGGCGGTGATCGCGGAGGTCAGCAACAGCAGGGCGGCTGCGGCACGATGCCGTTTCGGTAAGCGCTTCGCTGTCATCTCCCCCCGCCTGTCATTGTCAGAACACAAAAGCCTTGGGCGCGCCGAAACCGGGCAGCACCACCATTTCCATGTCGATCAGGCTGCTCAGTCCCAGCAGGCCATCAACCACCCGGCCGCTGCACAGGCGGGTGACGCCTCGGTCGGCGATCCCGGTCACGACGCGCGCGCCATCGGCAAGCTGTTGAACGAGCGCGGCGGGCACTTCCTCCACCGCGCCATCGATGAATAGCAGGTCATAGGGCGCGCCGGCCGCGCCCCCCGCCTGGAGCGGCGCGCGCACCACGGTCACGCCAGGCACGGCGATCTCCGGACCGCCCTCTTCCTCCACCGCCGTCACCTGCGCGCCCAGCGCCGCCAGCAGCGCGGCGGAATAGCCGGTCGCGGCGCCGATCAGCAGCACCTTGTCGCCCTCGGCAACCTGCGCTTCCTTGAGCAGCCGGCCGGTGACCAGCGGCGGATTGAGCGCGCGGCCGGCGGCCAGCGGGATCGGGCGATCGACATAGGTCATGGCGCGGCGGTCCGCGGGGACAAATTCCTCGCGCGGCACCCTGGCCATCACCGCGATCACGCGCTGGTCGTCCACGTCGCTGGTGCGCAACTGGCTGTCGACCATGGCGGCCCGCATCGAAGAATAGTTCTGCTCGGTCACGATAGTTCCTCGCTTGGCACAACTGTATTGGCAATGCAATACACTAAGGAGATCATCGGACCTCTAAATCAGCAGGCCGCCCGCGCCAAGCGGCTTTGCGCGGTGGTCGCGAAGATTCTTGGGCTGCAAGCTCCAACCGCGGCTTGACTTTGTCGCCAAAGCCGCACATTTGCGGCCACCCACGCCGAGGCCCGATGGCGGAGTGGTGACGCAGCGGACTGCAAATCCGTGCACGCCGGTTCGATTCCGGCTCGGGCCTCCATATTTCTGTCAGCCAATGCTCGCTGATAATTAAAAAACCTCCGATTTTCTTTATTTAACGGGAAGTCACGGGTTGGCGGTGATCACCTCTATTCGCCTGTAACTGTCGAAGGCGGACTTCGCTATGAGCCTCGGAAGGCCCCCAAGGGCATCGACCGATACTGCAATCCGAAACTCAAAGCCCAAAAAGAAGCCGTAGACGATGGCAGATTCTCTGCGGCTTTCTTGTCGGTCAACCCCAGGGGCAGCAAGCAGCGGCTCCTCACATGCAGAATGAACGGCTGAGAGCCGCGCTGACCACGGCGAAGGTCGAGCACACCTGACCGGTCACGTTCGGCGCATTGCTGCGGGCAACAGGGGATTATCGGGGCGATCCCGTCGTCATATATGTCCTCAAACTTATACCGCATGT
Organism: Sphingobium sp. TCM1; assembly: GCF_001650725.1. Lineage (GTDB taxonomy): Bacteria > Pseudomonadota > Alphaproteobacteria > Sphingomonadales > Sphingomonadaceae > Sphingobium. The sequence goes on from NZ_LXVX01000016.1 coordinate 149,651, forward strand.
GTTCCAGCGCCCCGGCAGAAGCCGACAGTTGGAATGGCTGGAGCCAATTTCGACAAAGCGGTCCGGATCATCCTCCAGGAGAAGATGACGTTGCGCCAGCCCCATTCGGCGCCATTGTTCCGCCAAGCGTTGGGGATCCTGTCGGAGATGCGTTCCCTTCCGGCTCCTCTCGTTTACATACGTCCGCGCACCGGGCAGGATGGTCGCGCGCCGGATTTAACATGTCCAATCAAGCGCAAAATATGCGATGGCAGGCGTAACCATATACCGGAGACCCTTGCCCCATGACGACGTCCCGCCGCGATTTCCTTGTCGCCGGCTCCTCCGCCCTTGCCCTCGCTGCCCTGCCCGTTCGCGCCTTCGCCCAGGCCGCGCGGGCGACCGACACGCCCGACGCCCGCGCCCAGGGGATCCTGGCCGACATGGCCGAAGCCATGCTGGCGGACGCCCCCGAAACCGCCGGCGGCCTGGGGCTGGACACCGGCGCCCGCGCCGCGCTGCGCAGCCGCCTCGGCGACAAGAGCGTTGCCGGCCAGGCCCGGATCGCCGCGCATGTGCGCGACCGCCTGGCCGCGCTGCGCGCCATCGACCTTGCGCCACTCTCCCCCGCCACCCGGACCGACGTGGAAGTGGTGCTGGCAGCCCATGAACTGGCGGCGGACGGCTTCGCCTTCCCTTTCGGGGACATGGCGATGATGAACAGCAACTGGTCCTATCGCAATTCGCCCTATGCCGTCGCACAGAACACGGGCAGCTTCGTCGAGACCCCCGACTTCCTCGACAGCAACCATCCCGTCACCAACCGCGCCGACGCCGACGCCTATCTCGCCCGGCTGGCCGCCTATGCCGCCAATCTCGATGGGGAAACGGAGCGACTGCGCCATGACGCCGGGATCGGCGTCGTCGCCCCGGCCTTCCTGCTCGAAAAGACGCTGCGGCAGATGACCAGCGTCCAGGGCCAGCCGCTCGACCAATGGACGGCGGTCGCCTCCCTCGCCCGCCGCACGAAGGACATGCCCGGCGACCATGCCGCCAGGGCCGAAGCCATCGTCCGCGAAAGGGTCGCTCCCGCCCTCGCCCGCCAGATCAGCGAACTTCAGCGCCAGCGTGCCCTTGCCACGATGGATGCAGGCGTATGGAAACTGCCGCAGGGCGAGGCCTATTATGGCTGGGCGCTGCGCGCCGGCACCACCACGACCATGACCCCGGAGGAGGTCCACAGGCTCGGCCTCGACCAGCTCGCCGCGCTCCAGTCGGAAATGGACCGGCTGCTCAAAGGGCTGGGCATGACAAAAGGCACCGTCGGCGAGCGCATGACCGCCATGGGGAAAGATCCGCGCTACCTCTTCCCCAATGACGACAATGGCCGCCAGCAGATATTGTCCTTCATCGACGGCCGCCTCGCCGACATCCGCACCCGCCTGCCCCGCGCCTTCGCCACGCTCGTGCCGGCGAAGCTGATCGTGAAGCGCGTACCGGTCGAGATCGAAGCGGGCGCGCCCGGCGCCTATGCCGGCGCGGGGTCGATCGACGGCTCGATCCCCGGCAACTATTATATCAACCTGCGCGACACCGGCATGTGGCCGCGCTACGCGCTTCCCACCCTTTGCTATCATGAAGGGATTCCCGGCCATATCTGGCAGGGCGAATATACCTACAAACTGCCCCTGATCCGCTCGCTGCTCGCCTTCAACGCCTATAGCGAAGGCTGGGCGCTCTATGCCGAGCAGCTTGGCGACGAGCTGGGCGCCTATGATGGCGATGTCGCCGGGCGGCTCGGCTATCTCCAGTCGATCGCCTATCGCTGCTGCCGCCTGGTGGTCGACACCGGCCTCCACGCCAAGCGCTGGACGCGGAAACAGGCGATCCACTGGTTCGCTACCACCAACGGTTCCACGGTCGAGGAAGTCCAGGGCGAGGTGGACCGCTATTGCGCCTGGCCGGGCCAGGCCTGCGGCTACAAGGTCGGCCATGGCGAAATCGTCCGCCTGCGCAAAATGGCTCAGCAGGCGCTGGGATCGAAATTCGACTTCCGCCTGTTCAACGACGCCGTGGTCAAGAGCGGCGGCGTGCCGATGACCGTGCTGGCTGGGAATATCGACGCCTGGGCGGCGGAACGGAAGAACGCCTGATCCCGGAGACATGAAAAAGGGCCGGAGGATCGCTCCCCCGGCCCTTCCCTATTCTCGCTGCGGTCGGCGCTCAGCCGACGAAAGCCCGCTCGATCACGAACTGGCCCGGCGCCGCGTTGGAGCCTTCGGTAAAGCCGTTCGCCTCGAAATAGGCGGCGAACTGCTTGATCATCTCCATGCTGCCGCACATCATGATCCGGTCGGTTTCCGGGTCGAACTTCGCCGGCCCCTCGATCCCCTCGAACAGCGCGCCGCTCTCGACCAGCTTGTCGATGCGGACGGTGTTGCGGAACGGCTCGCGCGTCACGGTCGGCACGTAATGGAACTGGGTCGCGGCCTGGTCGGCCACCAGCGGATCATCCGCCAGCTTGCCTTCAAGTTCGTCATGAAAGGCCAGGTCGCTCACCCGGCGTACCGAATGGACTGCGACGACCTGCTCGTAAAATTCATAGACGTCGGGATCGCGCGACAGGCTAAGGAACGGCGCCAGGCCCGTGCCCGTCGACAGCATGAACAGCCGCTTGCCCGGCAGCAGGGCATCGGTGACGAGCGTGCCGGTCGGCTTGCGGCCCAGATAGATCTGGTCGCCCGGCTGGATCAGCTGGAGCTTGGATGTCAGCGGTCCGTCCTGCACCTTGATCGACAGGAACTCCAGTTCCTCGTCCCAGGCGGGGCTGGCGACCGAGTAGGCGCGCAACAGCGGCTTGCCATTGTCGCCCATCAGGCCGATCATCACGAACTCGCCGGACCGGAAACGGAAGCTGGCGGGTCGCGTGATGCGGAAGCTGAACAGATGCTCGTTCCAGTGCCGCACCGACAGCACGGTTTCCACGGAAAGCGCGCCGGTGGGTTCCAGAACCGGCTTTTCGATCGTCACGTCGGTCAACACCTTATCCTTGCCTTGCATCAGCGCCGTCTGGTCAGCGACGCCAGTTGCGGATCGTTCGCAATAAACGATGATGCTGGCGAATTGGCCCTTTCGCCGCGCGAAGGCAAGGCCAAAAAAACTTGTGCGGCCCAAAGGGCGCCCTTGCCGGACGCCCGGCGCCGACGCGTCGCGCTATCCGAACAGACCCTTGGCGATCCCGCCCAGCTCGTTGAGAGGATTGCCGTCGCCATCCCGGTCGAACAGCCCACCCAGCTTGCCGAGGATCGCTTCCGGTCCGCCAAACGCGCCCAGCAGTTCCTGCAACTTGTCGGCCGATACGCCATGTTCGGCCGCCGTTTCGGCCAGCGCCGACACGCTCGTCTCGCCCGATCCGATCTTGGCGCTGATCTCGCTCATCAGCCCCTGCATCTGCTCCGGCGACACGCCGATCTGCGCCGCAATCGCTTCCAGCCCGCCCATCTTGCCAATCAGATCTTCGAACATGCCCAAACTCCCGCAAAAGGTTGGCGGCAAGCATAGCACCGCCGACACGCCCCCGACAGCAAAAGAGCCGGCCCAGAAGCAAAAGAGCCGGAGGATCGCTCCCCCGGCTCCCTTGCCTCGTCGGTCGCTGCGATCAGGCGGCGGTCAGGGCCGCCCCGCGCACGCCGTCGTCGACATGGTCCACGAACTGGGCGAAATTGTCCACGAACGCCTTTACCAGGGTCGCGGCGGTTTCGTCATAGGCGTCCTTGTCGGCCCACATGGCGCGCGGGTCGAGGATGGTCGGTTCGACGCCGTTCACCGCGACCGGCACCTGGAAACCGAAATTCGGATCGGTGCGGAACGCGACATCGTTCAGGCTGCCGTCCAGCGCCGCATTGAGCAGCGCGCGCGTCACCTTGATCGGCATCCGCTTGATGCCCGGCATGGTCGCCTTGCCGCCCGCCCAGCCGGTGTTGACCAGCCAGCAGGTGACGCCGCCCTTGTTGATCCGCTCCTTGAGCAGATTGCCGTAGACGCTGGGGTGACGTGGCATGAACGGCGCACCGAAGCAGGTCGAGAAGGTCGCGGTCGGCTCGGTCACGCCGATCTCTGTGCCCGCAACCCGCGCGGTATAGCCCGACAGGAAGTGATACATCGCCTGCTCCGGGGTCAGCCGCGCGATCGGCGGCAGGACGCCATAGGCGTCGGCGGTCAGGAAGATGATGTTCTTCGGGACCGGACCCAGATTCTTCTCCGACGTGTTCGGGATGAAATCGATCGGGTAGGAACCGCGGCTATTCTCGGCCAGGCTGTTGTCGTCCAGGTCAATCGTGCGGGTTTCCTCGTCGATGACCACATTTTCCAGGACCGTGCCGAACCGCTTGGTGGTGGCGAAGATTTCCGGCTCGGCCTCGGCCGACAGGTTGATCATCTTGGCGTAGCAGCCGCCCTCGAAATTGAACACGGCGGTATCCGACCAGCCATGCTCGTCGTCGCCGATCAAGGTCCGGGACGCATCGGCCGACAGCGTCGTCTTGCCGGTGCCGCTCAGGCCGAAGAAGACGGCGGTATCGCCGTTCGGACCGATATTGGCCGAACAGTGCATCGGCATCACGCCCTTGGTCGGCAGCAGATAGTTGAGGATGCCGAACACCGACTTCTTCATCTCGCCGGCATAGGACGTGCCGCCGATCAGGATCAGCTTCTCGGTGAAATTGACCGCGATCACGGTTTCGCTGCGCGTACCGTGACGGGTCGGATCGGCCTGGAAGGTCGGCAGGTCGATGATCGTATATTCGGGCGTGAAGCCGGCCAGTTCATCGGCGGTCGGACGCACCAGCAGGGTGCGGATGAAGAGGTTGTGCCACGCGCGCTCATTGATGACGCGGACGTTGACGCGATGCTCGGGCTGCGATCCGCCGAACAGGTCGGCGACGTAGAGCGTATCCTTCTCGCCCAGCGCCTTGAAGAAATCCTCCTTCAGCGCCGCGAAATGCGCCGGCGTCATCGGAACGTTGGTCTTGCCCCACCAGACGGTGTCCTGGGTCTCGGCGTCCTGGACGATGAACTTGTCGCTGGCCGAGCGGCCGGTGTGCTTGCCGGTCTTGACGACCAGCGGGCCGTCCTTGGACAATATGCCTTCCCCATTGCGGATGGCTGCCTCGACCAGCGGCGCGGTGCCGAGATTCCAGAACTGATCGGCACGCGTGGAAATGCCCTGGTCCGCCAGGGTGATTGAGGATTTGGCCTGCACGCCTTTACTCCCGATATAACAATGTCGGATCGCCGATTTTTATCTGGCGACCAATCCGCCGCTCATGCGCCGCGTCTTCGCGCGTCGGCATGGCTGCGGACACTTCGGCCATAAGGCTTTGCGGAACGGCCGTCAAATCGGGGCGGACGGCCATTCGTCCCGAATCTCGGCAGTTGCGCCGCAGAGCGTGCCGCCACCCCTTCCTTGCGGCTGGGCGAACCATGGTCTAACGCTCGGAACATTCTCCTTTCTGCTCACTCCGGGTAATTGCATGACCGCCACCATCGCCCTTGTGGATGATGACAAGAATATCCTGACTTCCGTGTCGATCGCGCTCCAGGCCGAAGGCTTCCTGACGCGCATCTATTCCGACCCGGAAGGCGCCTTGAAAGCGCTGCTCGACAATCCCGCCGACCTTGCCGTGTTCGATATCAAGATGCCCCAGATGGATGGCCTGGAGCTGCTGCGCCGCCTCCGCGAAAAGAGCCAGATGCCGGTCATTTTCCTGACCTCCAAGACCGACGAGCTGGACGAGGCGCTGGGCCTGGCGATGGGCGCCGACGACTATATCTCAAAGCCCTTCTCTCAACGGCTGCTGATCGCGCGCATCCGCGCCATCCTGCGCCGGGCGGAGGTCAGCAAGGCGACCGAGGAACCGGACGAGCCGGTCGCCGACCCCATAGTGCGCGGCCGGCTGGAAATGGACCCGGCCCGGCATCGCGTGAAATGGGGCGGCAAGGACGTGACCCTGACCGTCACCGAATTCCTGATCCTCGAAACGCTCGCCCAGCGACCGGGCGTGGTCAAGAACCGCAACCAGCTGATGGATGCCGCCTATCAGGATGACGTCTATGTCGACGACCGAACCATCGACAGCCATATCAAGCGGCTCCGCCGCAAGTTCCGCGAGGTGGACTCCGATTTCAACGCAATCGACACGCTCTATGGCGCCGGATACCGATTCTCCGAGGAATGACGCGGCGGCGCTCGCGGTGCGCTGGTCGGGACGGCTGAGTCTCACCCCGCGCATCCTTGCGGTCAACGTGTTCGCCCTCGCCCTGCTGGCGGGCGGCTTCTTCTATCTCGACAGCTATCGCACGCGCATCGTCGATGACCGGCTGGAACAGTCGGCGCGCGAACTGAAGTTGCTCGCCATCGGCCTGGACAATGCGCCTGCCGACCGGCAGGATCGTCTGATCGCCGCCTATTCGCGCCAGACCGGAGACCGGGTCCGGCGCTATGACGCCACCGGCGCGCTCGCCGCCGACAGCTTTGCCATGGACGCGCCGCGCTACCGGTTGCGCCTGCCCTCGGAGGAGGAATGGCAGCGCCATGTCGCCCGCTTCCTCGACAAGGTGGTCGACCGTGTCGTTTCCGCCGACCGACCGCCCGATTTCGAGGAACCGGCACAGGACCGCGCCACCGCGTGGCCCGAAGTCATGCTGGCGCGCAAGACCGACCGCCCCGCAGCAATGAACCGCTACGCGCCGGACCGCACCTTCATGATCTCCGCCGCCGTGGCGATGAAGGACGGCGGCAGCCTGCTCGCCACCGAAAATGCGCGCGACATCACGCGCATCGTCCGCGCCGAACGGCTGCGTCTTGGCATGGTGCTGGCGGTCGCGGTGCTCGCCTCGGTGCTCCTGTCGCTCTTCCTCGCCCGCACCATCGTCCAGCCGCTCCAGCGCCTGGCGCGGGCCGCCGTGCGCGTCCGCCTCGGCCGCGCACGCGAAGTCACCGTGCCGCGCCTGCCCGAACGGCGCGACGAGATTGGTATGCTGGCCCGCGCCCTGTCCGACATGAGCCATGCGCTGCGCCAGCGGATCGACGCGACCGACGCCTTCGCCGCCGATGTCAGCCATGAACTCAAAAATCCGATCGCCTCGCTGCGCTCCGCCCTCGATTCGCTGGAGCGGGTCGACCGGCCGGACCTGCGCGCGCAACTCATGGCGATCGCGCAGGACGATGTCCGCCGCCTCGACCGGCTCGTCACCGATATCGCCGAAGCCTCCCGCGTAGACGCCGAACTGTCCCGCACCCGCTTCGAGCCGATCGACCTCGGCCTCCTGATCGAGAAGATGGTGCTGGCCCGCGAGGCGCGCGGCGTGCCGCGCGGCGTCCGCCTCGCCTTCGCCCGCCCGCGCAAGGATGTCGCGGTCGTGCTGGGCGAGGAGGCTCGGCTGATCCGCGTCCTCGACAATCTCATCGACAATGCCGTCTCCTTCTCGCCAGAGGGCGGACTGGTGCGGATCATCGCCACCGTCGCCGACGACCAGATTTTGGTCAGCGTGGAGGATGAAGGACCGGGCGTCCCCGTGTCCGAGCGCGAGCATGTCTTCCGCCGCTTCCACAGCGTCCGGCCAGAGGGCGAGATTTTCGGCAAGCATTCCGGCCTCGGCCTCGCCATCGCCCGCTCGATCGTGGAGGGGCATCAGGGCCGCATCAGCATTGGCGACCGCGAAGATGCGCAACGCGGCGCCTGCTTCGTCGTGCGCCTGCCCATGGCGGTGGCCCGCGATCCCGGCATCGTTTCGGAATAGGACGAAGGACCGACGCCACGGCCATTTCCATCGCCGTCAACACAGGGTAGAAGAAGGCAGGGGTATGGCGCGCGCACTTTCATCCGAAACGCTTCATGCGACCAGCGTGGCCATAGGCGGCCGCGCCGTTCTGCTGGCCGGGCCTAGCGGTGTGGGCAAATCCGACCTTGCACTCCGCCTGATCGACCGCGGCGCGATTCTGGTCAGCGACGACTATACGCTGGTGAAGCGCGTCGATGGCCAGCTGATCGCTACGGCGCCGGACACGATCGTGGGGCAGATGGAGGTGCGCGGCCTCGGCATCGTCGCCATGCCCCATGCCGACGCGCCGGTGGCACTGGTCGCCGACCTGTTCGACAAGGTCGACCGTATGCCGCTCGATCCGGTATTCCGCGCGATCGCCGGGGTCCAGATCCCGATGGTCAAGATCGCGCCGTTCGAAATTTCCGCCGCCATCAAGGTCGAACTGGCGCTCCGGACGCTCGCCCCGCTATGAACGCCCCCCATCCCAAGACCATCCTGCTGCTGTCCGGCCTGTCGGGCGCGGGCAAGACCACCGCGCTCAAGACGCTGGAGGATATGGGCTGGGAAGTAGTCGACAACCTGCCCCTCCTGCTGCTCGACCGGCTGCTCGACACGCCGCTGGCCGCCGGGCATGAGCCGGGCGACGACCGGCCGCTGGCGCTGGGCATCGACGCGCGCACGCGCGGGTTCGACGCCAATGCCATCGTCCAGCGGATCAAGGCGCTGCGCGAACGACACGGCCATGATGTCGAGACGCTGTTCCTCGACTGTTCCGGCACCGAACTGGAGCGCCGCTTCGCCGAGACGCGCCGTCGCCACCCGCTGGCGCTGGACCGCCCCGCCGCCGACGGCATCGCCCGCGAACGGGAGTTGACCGAGCCGCTACGCCGCTGGTCCACCCAGGTCATCGACACCACCAGCTTCACCAGCAACGCCCTGCAACAGGAAATCCGCAACCGCTTCTCGCGCGAGGGGCTGTCGGAACCGGTGCTGACCATCCTCTCATTCGGCTTCTCGCGCGGGGTGCCGCGCAACGCCGACCTGATGTTCGACATGCGCTTCCTGCGCAACCCGCATTGGGACGATGCGCTGCGGCCCCGGACCGGGCTGGACCCGGACGTCGCCGCCTATGTGATGGCGGACCCGGCCTATGAAGAGGCGCTGGGCCGGATCGAGGATCTGCTCGTCACCCTGCTGCCGCGCTACGCGGAGGGCGGAAAGACCTATATTACCGTGGCTTTCGGTTGCACCGGCGGGCGGCATCGCTCCGTCCACGTCGCGACACGGGTCGCGAAACACTTGCAAGAAGCGGGCTTTTCGCCCACGGTCTTGCACCGCAATATTGAATCGGTGCCCCAGGACAGTCTGGAGAAGCGCCGTCCGGGAGGCCCGAAAGCATAATCATGACACAGGTGGGCCGCACAAGCAGATGATCGGACTCGTACTCGTCACCCATGGATCGCTCGCGACGGAATTCGTCGTGGCGATGGAGCATGTCGTGGGGCCGCAGCAGCAGATCGAGACGATCTGCATCGGCCCGGAAGATGACATGGAGCTGCGCCGCGCCGACATCGCGGCGGCGGTAGCCCGCGTCAATGACGGCACCGGCGTGATCCTGCTGACCGACCTGTTCGGCGGCACTCCGTCCAACCTCGCCATCTCGCTGCTCAAGGCCGGCGAGATCGAGGTGATCGCCGGCATCAACCTGCCCATGCTCATCCGCCTCGAAAGCGCGCGCAAGGTGATGGACGTGCGCGCCGCGGTTGCCGCCGCGCGCGAAGCCGGGCAGAAATATATCAGCGTCGCGTCGGAACTGTTGGGCAGCACCACATGAACGAAATCAGCCAGGAAGTCCGGATCAGCAACAAGCGCGGCCTTCACGCGCGCGCCAGCGCCAAGTTCGTCACCCTGGCCAGCGGCCTCCCCGCCGACATCACCGTCAGCAAGGACGGCAACCACGTCACCGGCACGTCGATCATGGGCCTGATGATGCTCGGCGCGGCGATGGGCGACAGCATCACCATCAAGGCCACCGGCCCCGAAGCCGTCGACGCGCTCGGCAAGCTCGTCACCCTGGTCGAGGATAAGTTCGGCGAAGAGTGACGCCGCCGCGTTACAGCTATAGTCAGCGGACACTCCACTCCAGTTGACGGGAGTGGCAGCGAGGCTGGGTGCGGCCAGGCCGGACTTGATCGCAACACGGTGGGCTGTCCGCCGCGCCGCTGCGCGCTTCCCCGATGCCCCCCGCGCTCACGCCCGGCTTGCCACCCTGGTTCCGACCGCTTACATCACGCCCTCACCCTTCCGAAAGGATCGCCGCCATGGACATCGCCCTGATCGCACAGCCCCCTCGCTCTGCCTTCGGGAAAGCCCCTGTCCATGCCTGCGCCCCTCTCTGCCATCACGCTTTCCAACCTCGGCTGGTCCGCGCCTGACGGGACACCCGTCCTTACCGGGCTGGACTTCCGTTTCTCTCCCGAACGCATCGGCCTGATCGGTCGCAACGGGGTCGGCAAGTCGACCCTGCTCGCGCTGGTGGCGGGCGAATGTCGCCCCGCGACCGGCGATGTCCGGGTCGGCGGCAACATCGCCATGCTCCGCCAAACGCAAGCGCCCGAGACCGGACAGACCATCGCCGACCTGTTCGATGCGCGCGCCGCCCTCGCCCTGCTCGACCGGGCCGAGACCGGCGCAGCGACAATTCCAGAGCTGGAGCAATGCGACTGGACCCTGCCCGCGCGCCTCGCCGATGCGCTGGCGGAGGTCGGCCTCGCGACCGATCCCGCCACGCCGCTGGCGCATCTGTCGGGCGGTCAGCGCACCCGCGCCGCGCTGGCGGCGGCCATGGCCGCCCGGCCCGACTGGCTGCTGCTGGACGAACCGACCAATCATCTCGACGCCGATAGCCGGGATGCTCTGATCGCGCTGCTCGGGCGCTGGCGCGGCGGCGCGATCATCGTCAGCCATGACCGGACGCTGCTGGAACGGATGGACTCCATCGTCGAACTGACGGGCCTGGGGCTGACCCGCTATGGCGGCAACTGGTCGGCCTATCGCGCGTGCAAGGCGGTCGAACTGGCCGCGGCCCATCATGCGCTGGACCATGCCGAGCGCTCGGCATCCGACCTCGCCCGCAAGATCCAGCGCGCGACCGAGCGAAAGCAACGACGCGACGGCGCGGGCGCCCGCCATGCGGCGAAAGGCGACATGCCCCGCATCCTGCTGGGCCAGCGCAAGAACCAGGCGGAGCGGTCCGGCGGGAACGCCGCCCGCCTCGCTGAGAGGCAGCGCGCGCAGAGCGAAAGGACGATCGCCGACGCCCGCGCGCAGATCGAAATTCTCGCCCCGCTGACCGTTGCCCTTCCTGCCGCCTGCGTCGCGACAAACCGCACGCTGCTGAGGCTGGAGGATGTGACCGCCGGCCACGATCCTGCCGATCCGCCGATCCGCAATCTCAGCTTGGCCATGACCGGCCCGGAACGAATTGCCATCACCGGCCCCAATGGCGCGGGCAAATCGACATTGCTCCAACTCGTCGCCGGCCAGATCGCGCCGCTGTCGGGCGTCCTGCATCGCCCGATCGCCTGCGCCCTGCTCGATCAGGATGCGGGGCTGCTCGATCCTGGCGCGACCATCGCCGACAATTTCGCGAGACTCCATCCCGGCACGACGCGCAACGCCGTCCATGCCGCCCTCGCACGCTTCCGCTTCCGGGCCGAGCTGGCGCTGCAACGGGTGGAGGCATTGAGCGGCGGCCAGCGGCTACGCGCCGCGCTCGCCTGCGTACTGGGCGGGGAAACACTGCCGCCGCTGCTGCTGCTGGATGAACCGACCAACCATCTCGACCTCGATTCGATCGCGACGATCGAACAGGGGCTGGCCGCTTATGACGGCGCGCTGATGGTGGTCAGCCATGACCCCGCGTTTCTCGACGCCATCGGCATCTCGCGCCGGATCGCTCTCCCCGCGCGCTGAGCCTCAGTGCGCCGCCGACGTGTCGACCGTCCCGGTGGGCCGCGGCGCCAGCCAGACGATCGCGGCGGCGGCGAACAGGACCAGCGCGGAAATGAAGAAGACATGGTCGACCGCGATCACGATCGCCTCCTGCTCCACGATGTTGGAAATGGTCTGCCGGATCTGCTCGGTCGACAGACCCATCGCGCTCAGTTGGGCCTGCACGTCGCCCGGCTGCAAAACGCTCGCCAGTTCGTTGCGGGACACGCGCTGCGAATCGCCCCATCCCGTCAGCACCAGCGATGTCGCGATCGCGATCGCCATGGTACGGACGAAATTCTGCAACCCCGCCGCAGACGCAGTCTCGCTCGGCAGCACCGACCCCAGCGTCAACGTGGTCAGCGGGATCATGAAGAAGGGCATGGCGAAGCCCTGGATGAACTGCGGCGCGGCCATGGTCCAGAAATCGACCCCGCTGGTCCAGTGCGCGCGCCACAAGGTCATCAGGCCCAGCCAGAATACCGCCCCGGAAATCATCAGCCGCGGATCGACCCGGCCCATGAAGCGGGCGGCGAAAGGCGCCGTCATCAGCGCCGCCATCGCGGTGAAGGCGGTCAGGATGCCCGCCCAGGTGGCGGTGTAGCCTTGGGTCGTCTGCAACCATTGCGGGATAATAACGATACCGGAAAAATAAGCCCCGAAACAGAGCGCCAGCGAAAAGACGCCGGACGAAAAGCCGATATGGCGGAACACGCGCAGGTCGACGACCGGATGCTCCTCGGTCAGTTCCCAGATGATGAATGCCAGAAAGCCGATCGCCGCCAGCACCGCCAGGATGACGATCGTCGTATCGGCGAACCAGTCATGGTCGCGGCCGATGTCCAGCATCACCTGCAGGCAGCCGATCCAGAAGACCAGCAGGAACAGGCCCATCTTGTCGATCGGCACGCGCGCCGTATCCGTCTCCACCGGCCGCAGAAGCGCCTGCGCGGCAAAGACGCACAGCACCGCGATCGGCAGGTTGATGAAGAAGATCCAGTGCCAGCTCCAATTGTCGCTGATATAGCCGCCGATGATCGGTCCCATGGCCGGTCCCAGCAGCGTCGTCATCGCCCACAGGCCCATAGCCCGCGATCGCGTCTCGGGAGGAAAGATACGCATCAGCAGGGTCTGCGACATGGGCATGATCGGCCCGCCGCAAATGCCTTGGCCGACCCGGGCCGCGACGATCATCCCCAGCGTCATCGACAGTCCGCAAATCAGCGAAAAGAATCCGAAGCCGATCATCGCCAGCGTGAAGACCCTGACCACGCCGAAGCGCGCGGCGAGCCAGCCGGTGAGCGGCACGCAGATCGCTTCCGCCACCGCATAGGATGTGATGATCCACGTCCCCTGGTCGGGAGCGATGCCCAGGTTGCCGGCGATGTGCGGCACGGAAACATTGGCGATGGTGAGGTCCAGCACCACCATGAAGTTGCTCATGGCCAGCACCAGCCCGGCCAGCGTCCGGGTGCGCGGCGAAAGCCGCGAAAAAATCTCGTCGTCGCTGCTCATCGCCCGGCTGTCCTTATTTTTCGGAAAGTTCGAGTTCGACTTCCATCGACAGACCGACCCGCAACGGATGCGCGGCGAGTTCCCTGGGATCGAGCGCAATGCGCAGCGGCAGGCGCTGCACCACCTTGATCCAGTTGCCGGTCGCATTCTGCGCGGGGATCAGAGACATGGCCGATCCGGTGCCGCCGGCGAAACCGACAACCTTGCCATGATAGACGACATCGCCGCCATAGAGGTCCGACGTCAGCGTGGCGGGCATCCCGACCTTCACGCCACGCAGCTGGCGTTCCTTGAAGTTCGCATCGACATAAAGCTGGGCCAGCGGCACGATGGACATGATCGCGTTGCCCTGCGCCACGCGCTGGCCGACCTGCACCTGCCGCTTGGTGACGACGCCGTCGATCGGCGCGCGAATGACGGTCCGATCGAGGTCCAGCTTCGCCGAATCCAGCTTCGCCTGGGCGGCCATCACCGCCGGGTCGGTGTCGATCGTCGATCCGCGCACCAGCGCGTCATTGGCTTCCAGCTGGCCGCTCGCCGCGCTGCGCGTCGCCTCGGCCGTCTTGACGCCCGCGCGCGCCAGATCCAGCGCGGCCCGGGCAGCGGCATAGCCCTTGCGCGCGGCGGTGACTTCGTCGCCGGACACCGCGCCGTCTCCCACCAGCGCCTCGCGCCGCTGAAGGTCGATGCGCGCCTTGTCGAAATCGGCCTGTGCGGTGGCCAGCTGCGCACGCGCCTGGACGATGTCCGCGCCGCGCGCATCGACCTGCGCCGCCAGCGAATCACTGGTCGCGGCCGTCTGGCGGAAACGCCGCCGCGCTTCGGCCAGGTCGGCCTGTGCCTGTGCCACGGCGATCCGGGCGTTGGTCGGGTCCAGCCTGACCAATATGTCGCCCTTCTTCACCATCTGGGTGTCGCTGACCAGCACTTCGGTCGCCTGCGCGGAAATCAGCGGCGTCACCTGCGCCATCTCGGCGTTCACATAGGCATTGTCCGTGCTGACCTGGTTACGCCCGACCAGCAGGTACCAGGCCGCCCAGATCAGGCCGAGGACGATGACCGCCAGCGCCAGCCGGGTCAGCCATATCCTGCGCGCCGACTGGCGCCCTTCCTGCTGTGCGTCGGTGGTGTCGAGAGCGGCGTCAGCCATGCGGTTGGTCCTTGGAGAGAGGTTCGCCGACGGTGAAGCCACCGCCCAGCGCACGGATAAGGGCAATATCGGTGGAGAAGGCACCTGCCTCCAGCCCGGCCAGCGCCTCGCGCGCCGCCAACAACTGGTCCTCGACGTTCAGCACGTCGAGATAGGTCGACAGGCCGCCCTGATAGCGTTTCTGCGCCACGGCATAGGCATCTTCCGACGCGGCGACGGCGGCCCGGGCATCGGCCAGCCGCTGCTCCAGCGTCCGGCGCGTCGTGACGGCATCGGCCACCTGCTGATAGGCGGCGAGCACCGTCTTGTCATAGGCAGCGACCGCTTCGTCATAGGTGGCGCGCGCTCCGCGATACTGGCCCTGCAACGCTCCGCCCCGGAAGATCGGCAGGCTGATCGCCGGGCCGGCATTGCCGAAGAGCGAATCCTTCTCGAACAGATTGTTGGCGAAGGGCTGCGCCGAACCGACCGCGCCGCCATTGGCGAAGATCGTGTTGTAGCCGAGCGACTGGAGGCCGATCAGCGCGCTCAGCCGCACCGCCGGGAAGAAATCGGCCCGCGCCACCTTGATCCGCTTGGCCGCCGCCTCGGTGCGGGCAAGCGCCGCCGCGATGTCGGGCCGACGCGCGACGAGGTTGGTGGTGACATCGGCCGGGAGACCGAGCGGCGCCAGCTTGCCTGGCTGCGGCCGGGTGATCGACAGGCCGCGATCAGGCCCTGCGCCGATCAGCGCCGCGATCTGATGCTGCCGTACCCGGATCGCCAGCTGCGCGCCGGCCAGTTGCGCCTTGGCCGACGACACGGTGGCGTCCGCCTGGCGGACGTTGCCGCGCGTTTCCAGCCCATTTTGCCGCCGGTCGGCGACCAATTTCTGGCTCGCCGTGCGGATGTCGAGCGTGCGCTGCTGGATTTCCGCCTCGTCATGAAGGCGGGCAAGATCGGCGTAGGCATCGGCAATGCCCGTCGTCAGCGCCAGCCGCGCCTGCTGGGCGTCGATCTCGGCCGCCCGCGCCTCGGATGTCGCGGCCGCCAGCGACGCCTTGTTCTTGCCCCACAGGTCCAGGTCGAAGCCAAGATCCAGCGCTACCCGACCGGTGCCGAGCCAACCCTGTGGAACGAACTCCTTGGGCATCCCCATATTGTAGCTTTGCTTGGTGGCAGCCGCGCTGGCCTCCAGATTGGCCGACGGCAGCACCGCCGCACCCGCCTGCTGCGCCATCGCCTGGGCCTGGCGGAAACGCGCCGCCGCGATCGCCATGTCGGGCGCATTGCGCAGCCCTTCCTCGATCAGTGCGGTCAGCTGCGGATCGCCATAGGCGGTCCACCAATCATCCCTGGGCCAAGCCGCATCGGACGCAGCCAGGCTTTGCTGCGCAGCCACGCTCTCCGGCGCGCGAACCACGGGTTTGGGACCAAGATCGGGAACCGCGGCGCAGGCCGCCAACGCCATCACCGATGTCGCCGCGCACATCACGCGGGAGGAAAAAGCCATGCGACTCACCGCCATAACAAACCGTACCAGATAGTATGAAAATGGCCATTGCGCCTGTTGCAAGGCCTTGTCAACAGGGTTAGCGTACTATATGGTACGATTTTATGACGGAGAGTAAGACGCCCCCACCGAGCGGCCGCCGGGAAGCGCGCCGCCGCAATCGGCAGGACATGATTCTGACCGTGGCGGAGCGTTATTTTCTCGAACATGGCTATGCGGGGACGACCATGTCGGGCATCGCCGCCGCGCTTGGCGGGTCGAAGGGCACCTTGTGGAGCCATTTCCCGTCGAAGGAAGCGTTGTTCGCGGCCGTACTCGGGCGGGTGGCCGGCGCCTATCGGGCGCAGCTCTCGCAAATACTCGATCCCGAAGGGGAACTCGGCTCGATCCTGCACCGTGCCTGTATCAGCCTGATCGCCAAGGTCACGTCGGCCGAAGCCATCGCGCTCCACCGCCTCATCATTTCCGAAGGCGGCCGCTTTCCCGAACTCAGCCAGATATTCTTCGAACTTGCCCCCCGCAACACGCGCTCCATGCTCGCGGACTTCCTGAAAGGCGCGATGGCGCGGGGTCATTTGCGGCAGGCGGACGCCTATAACGCGGCCCGCGTGCTGATGGCGCTCTGCATGGCAGGTAGCCACCAACAATTGCTCATGGCCCAGATCAAGGCGCCCGACCCGGCGCAGATCGAGTTGGATGCGGCCTTCGCCGTCGACATCTTCCTGCGCGCCTACACACCTGACGATCCGCCACCTTCGGCCGTCTCCAGCATATAACCCTGCCCTCTCACCGTATGCAGCATCGGCCGGGCAAAGCCCCGGTCGAGCTTGGCGCGCAGGCGCGACATATGCACCTCCACGCTGTTGGTGCCGGGGTCGAAATCCAGCCGCCACACCGCGCGCAGCAATTCGCCGCGCGTTACTGCCTCGCCGGGACGACGCGCCAGATGCAGCAGCAGAGCATATTCGCGCGCCAGCAGCGGCACCGCCCGTCCCGCCCGCGTCACACTGCGATCGACCAGTTGGATCAGCAGGTCGCCCAGCGCGAGTTGCGGTTGCCGCTCCCGCGCCAGGCGGATGATCCGCGCGACCGTTTCCTCCTCGTGCATCCAGGGACCGACAACCTCATGCGCGCCGCTTTCCAGCGCCCGCGCCCGTTCGGCCGGATCATCCACCCGCTGCCACAATATCGTCGCATCCCCGGCGCGCAGGTGGGGGCGGACGGCGTCGCCGCGCATCGCCAGGTCGAACCCGCGCGCGTTCAGCGCCCGCGCCACCGGGGCGAAATCGCTGCCCAAACCATGGCATTCCATCCGTCCGCTCACATCCGGCCCGCCGTCCGCTGATACAAGTCATCCGACCGTTCCGGCAGCAGAAAAACAAGCCATTTCATCTCCATAATGGATGATTTCGAGGGCCGCGACGCTGGCCCGGCGGATCAGCGGGCTGCTGCTGCGCGCGCCCTGTTCCCAATGCGCCAGCCGCGCCGCATCCTCCAGCGTCGCGCCGATCGCCTGCCAGGCGGTCAGTCGCATCGCATCCTGCGGGTGCGCCCTGGAAAAGCTGTCCGCCAGGTCCTGCGCATTGTCGCTACCGCATCCGACCGCCAGTTCCAGCAGCATCTGCGCGCTCGCCACCGTCATGCATTCGGCGATCACGCCCCTGGCCGTGTCGAACCGATATTGGCGCCGCCAGCCCTGCCCCGGCGCACTGGCCAGGATATTGAGCGATACGGAGAGCGAATCGGGCGGCAATTGCGCATGAATATCGCGATTGGCGCGGTAGAGCAGCATCCGCCCTTCACTCAGATAGCTGCGTTCCACGAAGCGCAGCGCCACCGCCTCCCCCGCCGCCCCGGCGACATCGCACTCATAGACATAATAGTCCGACCCATAGCCCGGCCCCAGATAGCCCACGGTCAGGAAATCGAAACCATGGTCGTGCGGCACATGATAAAGGAAGGGCGCCGTCCCGCTCATCCGCACGACATGGTCGCCGACCGCGGGCCAGAAGGCCGCCCGCAGCACATATTTGCCCCTCGGCGGCCGCAGCAGCATCACCTGCGCCGAATAGGGGTTGATCCGCCGCTGTTCGGCGCACCGCGTCTTGAGTTCGGCGATCGCCGCATCGGCCAGGAAATGGCGGTTGCGCGACAGGGCGCGCAGCATCGGCGCAGCCTCCGCCAGCCCATCCTCGCATGACGGGTCGAACGCGGCGCTTTCGCACCAGTCCACCAACTCGTCGAGGCCGATGCTATCCTCCGACGCCGGGGTTTCGATCAGGCGCGTCATGACCCGCCCGCTATCTGGGTCAGCGTGCGCTGCGCTAGCAACCGCACGGCTCCGTCCTCTTCCCGCGCGGCCATCGCCCGCAACGCCGGCAGCGCGCGCCCCGTGTCGAGCGCCAGATATTCCCGCATCACCGCCCAGCGCTGCGCCGGCAGCCCAGCGTCCATTTCGGCCGCGAACTGGTCGGCGGCGTCTCGCCGCCCCTGCATCCGCAGCAGCGACAGCAGCATCAATGCGCGCGCATGGCCCTCGTCCGCCTGCGCCTGCCCCAGCGGCGCACCCGTGGCCAAGTCGAACAGGCGGGACACGACCGGCCCGGTCGGCGCGACTTGCGCCCTGAGCAGCAGCAGGGGAACCTCCCCCGGCCGAAAGCGCAGCGTCTCCCGCCGCTCATCCACCGCGATCACCATCCCCGGCTGACAGAGGCGCGGGCCGGTCGGCACCGCCCGCCCCTGCTCTATACGATAGGCATCGGCGCTCATCGCCCGGTTCAACGGACGGCACAGCGCGTGGCGGCCCGAAAAATGCACGCGGCCATGCGCGTCCGGCGCGGGATCGACGACGGTCGCCGTCACCCAGATGCGTTCCGTCCGGGCGAAAACCAGATGCCGCGCCGCGCCGCTGCGGCTCGCCCGGAAAGGGGGCAGATGCAGCGGGTCGGCCGCGATCCGCGCCCTTTCCTTATCCAGCAACGCCTCGAACCAGCCAATATCCTCCAGGAACGGCTGGATCAGCGCCACCGCGTGCTCGATCGGCGCGGCGTCGGCCACCGCGACCGCAGCGGTAAGATCGGCAAGCCTCACGGCTGGTCGATGATCGCGATCACCACATCCATCAGGCTGATGTCGAGCGCATCGCCATCGGCAAGTCCGAACAGGCTCGCGCCGTCGGGCAGGTCTGCAATATCCTCGATGGCCAGCTGCGCCATGGTCTGCGGCATGTGATCCCCCGTGTCGATTGAACGGGATCAAGGCTATGGCGCGCCGGCGAGCGGTACCAATTAAATCGGTGTAATCCCCGGCCCGCCATTAACCATTTCTTTGCGCGCCAATCCTATGCTGCGGCCTCGACCCAGGAACCGGACCCCATGCAGTTTTTCAGGCGCAACCCGATTCATCCGCACAGGAAGCCCCCGGCCGGCGACGCTGCGCCGATGCGCCGCCTGCGCCTGCTGCTGGTCGACGAAAATCCCGTGGCCCGCGCCGTCGTGGCGCGCCGCCTGTCCCATCTCAACTATGATGTGGCGCTGGCCGAAAACGGCCATGTCGCGCTCGGCCTGCTGGTAACGCGACCGGCGGACATCATCCTGATCGACATGGGCCTGACCTTGCTGCCGGCGGTGACGACGATGGAAAAGATGCGCGCCGCCCATCTCGCGCCATCGGCCTGCGTCGTCATGATCGGTGGTCGCGAGGACGGCCAGTCCGCGATCGAGGCGCTGAAGGCCGGCGCCGACGACCATATCCTCAAGCCCTTCGACTTCGACCTGCTCGATGCCCGCCTGCGGCATCTGTGCCAGCGCGCCGAGCAGGTGGGGACGCTCAACCGGCACAATGCCGAACTGGACGCGCGCATCGCCCGCCGCGCGGTGGAACTGGGCGAAACCCGCGAAACGCTGCGCGAAATGCAGGCCGACCGAGCTCGTCTCGTCTCCTCGATCCAGGCCTTGCAGGACGAAATCGCGCGGCTGCAATCAGCCCGGATATAACCAGAGCGACAGGCCCTCGCCCGGCGCGTCGGGCGGCCCATCCGCAACGATCCGCACAGCATCGGCCCGCGCGCGGTCCAGGATCGCCGCCGGCACATGCGCCGGATGATAGACGCGATCCGCCTCCCCCAGCAGCCGCGCCGCGCGCAGCGTCAGATCATCGGGATCGCCCGACAGCAGCCGGATCGACTCCAGCCGCGACCCACGATGGTCGCCCGTCCCTGCCAGCCAGGATGGCACCGCCCCGGCCGCGTCCTCCTGCAACGGATCGATGATCCCGCCCGGCGCCAGCCCCGCATCGATCGCCCGTCGCCGTTCGCCCGCATCGGCCCAGCGCGCGCGGATCGCCATCCGCGCGCCGAAAAGCGCCTCCGCGAGCGCCCCCAGCCGGGCGGGCAACATCGCTTCCAGCCGCTGCCGCAAAGCCTTGGCCAGGCCCGCCGACGCGCCTCCGGTGCCGATCGCGATCAGCACCGGATCACGGTCCACGATCGCCGGCAGGGTAAAGTCGCAAAGAGCCGGCCGATCGGTCGCATTGACCAGCACGCCGCGCGCGCGCAGCCGCGCCACGACCGCGCCGTCTCCGTCCGACACGATGGCGATTCGCGCCGCCGCATCCTCCTCGCCGACGATGATCGCGCCTGCCCGCTCCAGCAGTCGGCGTTTCGCGTCGGCCGCCTCGCCCTCACCGGTCAGGATGACCGGCCTGCCCGTCAGCAACAGGAAGACGGGCAGGCTCTGCATCAGTGTTCGATGTCCTTGGCCACCCAGTCGGGGATGATGTCGCCATCGATCAGCGCCTGGATCGGCGGCCGGGCCCGCACCACCGCCCATTTGTCGCCGGACACCAGCACTTCGGGCGTCAACGGCCGGCTGTTATAGGTGCCCGCCATGGTCGCGCCATAGGCGCCCGCCGTCATGAAGGCGACCAGATCACCGGCCTGCACGACATCCATGTCGCGGTGCATGGCGAAGGTGTCGCCCGTCTCGCACACCGGCCCCACCACATTGGCGGTGGCGCGCGCACCCACCGGCTTCACCGCGCGGATATCATGCCACGCGTCATAGAGGCTGGGACGCATCAGGTCGTTCATCGCGGCGTCTACGATCACGAAGGGTGCCTGCGCGCCCTGCTTCACCCGCACCACGCGCGAGAGCAAGGCGCCCGCATTGCCCACGATCACCCGGCCCGGCTCGAACATCAGCCGCACCGGCCAGCCCTGCGTCACGCGACACACCATCGCGCCATAGTCCGCCGGGCTGGGCGGCAAGGGCTGCGAGGGATCATAGGGGACGCCGAGGCCTCCGCCGAGGTCGGCGGTGCGGATGTCATGCCCCTCCGCCCGCAGCGCCTCGATCAGCGCCCCGACCTTGACGAAGGCCGCCTCCAGCGGCGCAAGGTCGGTCAGCTGGCTGCCGATATGGACGGCGACGCCCTGCACGTCGAGCCCGGGCAGATCGCGCGCGGCTGCATAGCTCTCGATCGCCCGGTCATAGGGAATGCCGAACTTGTTTTCCGACTTGCCCGTGGAAATCTTGGCATGGGTGCCCGCATCCACATCGGGGTTGATGCGATAGGCGACGGGCGCCTTCCTTCCCATCGACATGGCGATGTCCGACAGCATTTCCGCTTCCGGCTCGCTCTCCAGGTTGAACTGGTAGATGCCCTGTTCCAGCGCGATCCGCATTTCCTCGGCGGTCTTGCCGACGCCGGAAAAGACGATGCGGTTCGCGGGAATGCCCGCCGCCACCGCGCGCAGCAATTCGCCGCCCGACACCACGTCCGCGCCGAGGCCCAGCCTGGCCAGCGTTGCCAGCACGGCGGCGTTGGGATTGGACTTGACCGCAAAAGCGATCAGCGGGTCCGCAAGCTGCGACAGGCCCGCGCGGAATACGCCGACATGGCGCTCCAGCGTCGCGGTCGAATAGATATAGACGGGCGTACCGACCGCCTGCGCGATCGCGTCCATCGGCACCTGCTCCACCTGCATGGCGCCATCGACATAGGTGAAATGATCCAAGGTCTGTTCCTGTAACTTACTGGGGCCGCGCTTCGGGCGGCAGGTCGAACGGATCGTCGCCCCTCTGCCGGGACTGCGTCAGCAATTCCACATTGCGTTCGGGCCGCGCCTGGATGGAGGGCGTCAGCAGTTCCGTGCTGGTCGGCGCGGTTGCAGCGCCCGTCGGCACGGCGGGCAGGCTCTGGCCCTGGACCGGCTTCAAGGGCTGGCGTCCGCCGCACGCCGTCAGCGCCAGCGCAACCATGCCAAGCCCCGCGAGCGTGCGCGTCCTCATGACCCCAGTTCCTCCTTGGCCTGCGCGACACGCGCCCGTACCTGGCTCGGCGCAGTGCCGCCATGGCTCTGCCGGCTGGCGACCGATGCGTCGACCGTCAGCACGGCATAGACCCGCTCGTCGATCCGCGCGTCAATGTCCTTCAGCGTCTCGAGCGGCAGCCGGTCCAGCGGCACGCCCGTTGCCTCCGCCGCCGCCACCGCGCGGCCGGTGATATGATGCGCCTCGCGGAACGGAATGCCCCCTTCGCGCACCAGCCAGTCGGCCAGGTCCGTCGCGGTCGCAAAGCCGCTTTCCGCCAGGCCCCGCATCCGATCGGTGCGGAACGTCACCGTCTCGATCATCCCGGTCATCGCCGCGATCGACAGGCCCAGCAGGTCGTGCGCCTCGAACACCGGCGGCTTGTCGTCCTGCATGTCCTTGGAATAGGCCAGCGGCAGCCCCTTCATGGTGACGCACAGCGCATTCATGCATCCCATGATCCGCCCGGCATGGCCCCGCACCAGTTCGGCCGCGTCGGGATTGCGCTTCTGCGGCATGATCGAACTGCCGGTCGAATAGGCGTCGGGCAATTTCACGAAGCCGAAGGGCTGGCTCGCCCAGATGATGAACTCCTCGGCCAGCCGCGACAGGTGCAGCGAGGCCTGGGTCGCCGCCATCAGATAGTCGAGCGCGAAGTCGCGGTCGCTGACGCTGTCCAGGCTGTTGTCGGTCGGCTTGGCAAAGCCCAGCGCCGCCGCCGTCATGTGGCGATCGGTCGGGAATCCGGTCCCGGCCAGCGCCGCCGCGCCCAGCGGACATTCGTTCAGCCGCGCGCGCGCATCGGCGAAGCGGCTGCGGTCGCGCCGCACCATTTCATAATAGGCCATCAGATGATGGCCCAGCGTGACCGGCTGCGCGGATTGCAGATGGGTAAAGCCGGGCATCACCGCATCGACATGCTCCTCCGCCCGTGCCACCAGCGCCCGCTGGAGACCCAGCAGCCCGGCCTCCACTTCATCGATCGCGTCGCGCACCCACAGGCGGAAATCGGTCGCCACCTGGTCGTTGCGGCTGCGCGCGGTGTGCAGGCGGCCGGCCGCGGGGCCGATCAACTCGGCCAGCCGCGACTCCGTGACCATGTGGATATCTTCCAGGTCCAGGTTCACCGGCACGCCGTTCGCTTCATATTCGGCGGCGATGCGGCTCAGTCCCTCGGTAATCGCCTGCGCATCCTCGCCATCGACGATCCCCTGCGCGGCCAGCATCGCGACATGCGCCTTGGACCCGGCGATATCCTGTTTCCACAATCGCTTGTCGAAGGGGATGGAGGCATTTATCTCACGCATGATCGATGCCGGTCCGGCTGCGAACCGGCCGCCCCACATGCTGTTGGAGCCTGCTTCCGTGATATCGTCGTTCCGCGCGCTAATGATACTGCTCCTGCCTGCCGCCCTGGCGGCCTGCGATAGGCAATCCCGGTCCCCGGAGCAAGCCAATGCAGGCATCAGCGGTGAGGTTCCCGCCGCCTCCGGCGAAGTCAGGGACGCGGGCGCGAAGGACAATGCTTTCAGCTACAGGCTGGACCGCAGCAAGGCGGGCACCCCCGCGCCCGATTTCGCCTTCCTCGATCCCGATGGCGGGGAAAGGACGTTGCAGGACTTCGCCGGCCGCCCGCTGCTCGTCAATCTCTGGGCCACCTGGTGTGCGCCGTGCATCGCGGAAATGCCCACACTGGACCGGATCGCGGCGGCCCAGGGCGCCAGGGGGCTGGCCGTCCTCACTCTCTCGCAGGACATGCAGGGAATGAAGGCGGTGACGCCCTTCTTCCAGAAGCACAAGCTGCCCCATCTCAGGGGCTATGCGGACCCGGAAAACCGGTTCGGCTTCCATTATGCCACCGGCCAGCTCCCCACCACGGTCATTTATGACGCGCAGGGCAAGGAAATGGTGCGGGTGATCGGCGCGATGGATTGGGAAGGGCCGGAGGCGAAGGCGCTGATCGATGCAGCGACAGCCTCCTGACCACTGGCGCATAAACGAACGAACCGAAAAAACCCGCCATGCCAGTTGACTGCAAAATGCACTGGCATCGTCGTGCAGTTATCAATTGCCGAGCGATAGTCGATGCGACATGCTTGCGGATCAAGTGCCAGAAATAGTCGGGAAACAATCCGCTTTCGGGTAAAATTTGTGCAGTGCAATAGCGGTTTCACCGGCAATGCTCGTTCATCCCCTTGTCATCGATAATGCAAAACAGGGGGCATGAATGACAAGACTGTCCGCGTTGAAACTTTCTCTCATTATGGCATCGTCCTGGTCGGCCTGCGCGATGGCGCAGGAAGCGCCGCAGGAGCCGCAGGCTGACGACGGCGCCGCGATCATCGTCACCGGCACCCGCGCGGTGGGCATGCAGGCAGCCGAAAGCGCCGCGCCGATCCAGGTGCTGGGCGAAGAAGCGCTGACCCGCGTGGGCCAGCCGAACCTCAATCAGGCGTTGACCCAACTCGTGCCGTCCTTCCAGGCGCAGACCCAGGGCACCGACATGGCGAGCTTTTCGCTGTCGGCCCGCCTGCGCGGTCTGTCGCCCAACCACACGCTGGTCCTGGTCAACGGCAAGCGCCGCCATGGCAACTCCATTCTGCAGGTCATCAACGGCGCCTTCGGCGGTTCGGCCGCACCGAGCATCGACCTTATCCCGCCGGACATCGTCAGCCGCATCGAAGTGTTGCAGGACGGCGCGGCGGCGCAATATGGTTCGGACGCGATCGCCGGTGTCATCAACATCATCCTGAAGGATGACAAGGAGGGCGGCACCATCAAGCTGAACGCCGGCCAATATTATGATGGCGAAGGCACGACCTACAGCGCCAGCGGCAATTTCGGCATGAAGATCGGCGAGGACGGCTATCTCGACGTCTCGCTGTTCCACCGCCGCAGCGACTGGACCACGATCGGCGACGGCCAGATTTCAGTCATGAACTATAACGGCACTACCGTCACCAATGTCTCTCCCGCCTTCAAGCCGCTACTCGATGCCTGCAATGCGGACGATTGCACCGCCAACGTCAATGGCGGCCAGCCGGCGTCGAAGCTGACGCTGGGTTTCTACAATTTCGGCTATGATTTCGGCGGCGTCGAACTCTACTCCTTCGGTGACGTGTCCTATCGTCATGGCGACGCGCTCCAGGGCTATCGCCATCCCACCCGCCTGTGCCGCGCCCAGAATTCGGCGGGCGTATGGGTGGCGACGACCACCGATCCGACTCAGTGCTTCGGCACCTCCGCACAGACCGGTCTAGTCCCGCACATCGAAGTGAAGCAGAATGAATTCCAGATCACCAATGGCCTGCGGGGCGATCTGGGCGACGGCTGGAATTGGGATCTGGCCGCCAGCTATTCGGAAGACGTCGCCAAGGTCTATACGACCCACTCGGTCAACGCATCGCTGTTCGTCAACACCGGCCAGTCGCCCAGCGACTTCTACGACGGCAAGTTCGAATTCCGCCAATATGTCGGCACGGCCGATATCCGCAAGGAATTCGATATCGGCCTCGACAAGCCACTAAACCTTGCGTTCGGCGCGGAATATCGCCGGGAGAGCTACACCATCGGCCAAGGCGATCCACTGTCGCTCTATATCGAAGGCGGCCAGTCCTTCCCCGGCTACGCCGCCAGCGACGCCGGCACGCTGCGCCGCACCGCCAAGGCGATCTATGCGGACGTCTCCTTCAATCCGACGCCCGAATGGCTGGTCGACGTCGCCGGCCGCTACGAACATTACAGCGATTTCGGCGACACCCAGATCGGCAAGATCACGACCCGTTACGACTTCTCGGACGCTTTCGCGCTGCGCGGCACCGCCAGCACCGGCTTCCGCGCCCCGTCGCTTCAGGAATCGGGCTATTCGTCGACCAATGTCGGCCCGACCTCGGCCACGCTGCAACTCGCGCCCAGTTCGCCCGGTTCGGCAAGCGCGGGCTTCGGCGCGCTGAAGCCGGAAAAGTCGGTCAACCTGTCCGCCGGCATCGTGTTGCGCCCGATCCCGCGTTTGGCGATCACGCTGGACGGCTATTACATCAAAATCAAGGACCGCATCGTGTCCTCGGGTTCGATCACAGGCCAGCAATTTAACGGCCTGACTACCGCACCGACCCGCATCCTGACACCGCTGATCAACGGCCTGACGCCCTATGACCTGGTCCAGGCCGCGATCGCCGCGAGCGGCAAGCAACTCGACCCCACCGTCATTAGCAACGGTTCGCTCGCGATCCAGACCTTCACCAACGGTATCGACACCTCGACAAAGGGCCTGGAAATCGCAGCGCGCTATCCGGTCAATCTGGACTTCGGCAAACTCGACCTGTCGCTGGGCGCCAACTATAATGTGACCAAGGTCACGAAGAACAAGCTCGGCACCCTGTTCAGCCCCACCGCCGAACAGACCATCGAAGCGGCCAGCCCCAAGTTCAAGGGCACGGCCAGTGCTCTGTTCACCAGCGGCCGGTTTGGCGCCAATCTGCGCATGAACTATTATACCAAAGTGAATTCCTACGTGCAGCCGAACAGCACGTCGTCCAACGGCAACGCTTCGCGGGGCATTGCGGCCCTGCCCGCGCCGATCCTGCTGGCGAACGGACAGCGTTATTATAATGCCGAAGTGAAGCCGGCGGCGATCTTCGATCTCGAACTGGATTATGACATCACCGAATTCGCCAACATCGCGATCGGTGCGAACAACCTGTTCGACAAGAAGCCGGAAATCGCGCCGCTGGTGGGCAACTACGACCCGGCGACCTGGCCGACCACGGGCAATTCGCCCTACATCAACAATGGCGGCACCATCAACGCCCCCTATACGTTCGGCCCCTACGGCACGAACGGCGGCTATTATTACGCCAGGGCGACGATCAAGTTCTAACCTGACGTCACGAAGGAAGGGCCGGTCCGGCGACGGACCGGCCCTTTTGCCATGGAGAGAAAAAGCATGAAACGCCTGCTCGCCGCCGCCCTGCTGCTCGGCGCCACTCCCGGCTTGGCCCAGCCCGCCCCCGAGCCCCAGCCCCAGCCCCAGCCCATGCCGGCCAAACTCCCCTTCTCGCCGTCGGTGCGCGTGGGCGACATCCTGTTCCTGTCCGGCCAGATCGGCCAGGTGCCAGCCGGCATGGACAAGCACCAGGAAGGCTTCGACGCCGCCGTGAAGGGCGCGATGGATTCGATCGGCAGAATATTGAAGGACAATGGCCTCGACTTCGGCCACGTCGTCAAATGCACGGTGATGCTCGACGACATGGCCGACTGGCCCCGCTTCAACGCCGCCTATCTCCCCTATTTCGAAGGCAAGCGGCTCCCCGCCCGCAGCGCCTTCGGCGCAGACGGCCTGGCGCTGGGCGCCCCGCTCGAAGTGGAATGCATCGCCGCGTTCAAGTGATCGGATGGCGCGCCCGGCTCATGCGACGCTCGCCGCCTCACGCGATGGCAACGGCCTCGCGCACCACCAGCACCGGCACGCCGTCCCGCACCGGGAAGGCCAGGCCCGCCGCGTCGGACACCAGTGCCCCACTCGCCGCGTCCCAGCGCAGCGGCGTGCGCGTCACCGGGCAGACCAGCTTCTCCATCAGCCAGGGATCGATCGGGCCCGTCCCGATCTTCGCCGCGCTCATTGCATCGTCGCCCCGCCATCGCGCTCGATCCGGCCGACAATCTGCATCAGCTGGATGATCCGCTCCGACCGTTCGGACAGCGTGTCCGCTTCCAGCAAGGTCTGCTTGGCCGCGGGATCGAAGGGTGCGATCTGGGCGATGCCGTTCACCAGCGCCGCATCGTCCAGCCGCGACACCGCCGTCCAGTCTACCACATAGCCCAGCAGGTCGGCGAAGCGCCGCGATTCCTGCTCCAGCGCCGCACGCTCGACGGCAGACAATATCTCATCCTCCTGCGGCGCCTGCTCGATATCGGCCTCGACCTGCCGGAACTGGGTCGCCACCGGCAATTCGCGCACCACGCGAAACCGCGCCAGGCCGGTCAGGATGATATTGAACCGCCCATCCTCCAGCGCCTCGATCTGGCTGACATGGCCCAGGCAACCGACATCGAACAGCGGGGGCTGCGCCGCGGCGTGGGCCTCCTTCACACTCCCATCCCCGCGCGGCTGGATCATGCCGATCCGCCGGTCGCGCGCCATGGCGTCATGGATCAGCGCGCGATACCGCGGCTCGAAGATATGCAGCGGCAATTCCATCCCCGGCAGCAGCAACGCGCCTGACAGAGGAAAGATCGAGACGCGCGCGATCGGCATCTCAGGAAAAGAGAATCTGCGACAATTTGCGCCGCTGCCCCGCGACCCAGGGATCTTCCAGCCCCACCGCCTCGAAAATCTTGAGCAATTGCGCCCGCGCCGCGCCGTCATTCCAAGCCCGGTCGCGCCGCACGATCTCCAGCAGCGCGTCGGCCGCGCCATCGCGGTCGCCATTGGCCATCAGCCCGCCGGCCAGTTCGAACCGCGCTTCATGATCGTCGGGATCGGCCGCGACCTTCGCCGCGACGCCCGACAGGTCGGACACCGGCCTAACGTCGCGCGCCAGTGCGATGGCGGCCCGCGCCTGGTCGATCGCGACATGCTTGGCCGCATCCTCGGGCAACGCCGCCAGCACCGCCTCGGCCTCGTCCAGCTGGCCCAGCGCGACCAGCGCCCGCGCCTGGCCCGACGCCACCTCGACATTGTCGGGTGCCATCTCGGCGATCTGGGCGAAAACCGATAGCGCGCGGTCAGGCTCGCCGCCCGCCAGCAATTCCTCGCCCATGGCGATCAGTGGCGCGACTTCGGCGGCCAGCGCCTTCTCGTCGGATTCGATCGGCAACTGGCCCAGTATCTGGTCGAGATATTGCTTGAGCTGCCCTTCGGTGCGCGCCTGACTCAGGTCCGCCACCGGCTGGCCCTGAAACACCGCATAAACGGTGGGGATCGACTGGACGCGGAACTGGCTGGCGATGAAGCCATTTTCGTCGACATTGACCTTGACCAGCTTCACGCCCTTGGGTGCATATTCGGCGCACACCTTCTCGATCACCGGGGTCAACTGCTTGCAGGGGCCGCACCATTCAGCCCAGAAATCGACGATCACCAGGCTGGTGCGCGAAGGCTCCACCACGTCGCGGCGAAATGCCTCCACGGCCGCCTTTTCGGTGTCGCTCAGTCCCAGGGTCGCCACGCTTCTCGTCTCCTGCAATGCGGTCCAACTCGCCGCCGTCATACAGCGCCTTATGTGGGGCGTCACCCCTGGGGCACAAGACAGGAAGGGGAGAAAGGCGGCGCCCCCGCGTCAGAGGAAATATTTGAGTCTTATGTCCTGCTCGACTTCGCCGCCTCCGACCGAAAAGCTGGCCGACCGAAAACTGGGCGCGCCGAAGCGGATCGCTGGATTGCGCGAGAAGCCCACCCCCTCGCGCGGAATGCCGGCGAAGGTGTCCAGCTTGCCGTTGCCATTCTCGTCATGGATGATCGCGATGGCATAAATGCCGGGCGCCAGTTGCCCCAGTCCCACCGGCGCGGCGGACGCCGGCACGGCGAAATGCCGCTTGTCGGGGTCATGGCTGCAATCGGGGAAATGAGCGGGCGACCGGGTGACGCACACCAATATCTGCCCCTTGCCCGAACGCAGGCCCTCCAGCCCCATAAGCAGCGGCTGGGGCTGGAGAGCGGGCGCCGCGCCCACCGATCCCGCCATCGCCGCCAGCAACATACCGTATCGCGTCACGCCTGCCCCTTCGCAAAGTCGCCCAACCCCTTGTCGGTGCCACACAGCCGATCCCAGAATCGAAAATAGAGACCGTAGTTGCAACGATAGAGATCATGATGCCGTTGATGATGGCTGGCGGTGATCAGCCACGATCCCATCGGTCCGCGCACCATCCAGCGCGGAAACATCTCCCACCCCATATGGTTGCTCACCCCCATGACCGTCATGATGGTCAACACCACGCCCAGCGCGCCGACATGGATCGGGATCAGGAACACCAGCGCCGGGATGACGACCGCGCCGGTCAGCGCCTCCCAGGGGTGAAAGCTCATCGCTGCCCAGGCCGTCGGCGGCCTGCTGGCATGATGCACGGCATGGGCGATGCGGAACAGCGCGGGCCGGTGCATCCAGCGATGGGTCCAGTAGAACCAGCTGTCATGCGCGGCCAGATAGAGCAGCACCGATACCGGCAGCCACCACAGCGGATAACTGTCCAGGTCGGTGTATATTTTCGTCCAGCCCCGCGCCTGCCAGCCCCAGGCGACCACCCCGGCGGGCACGCCATAGATCAGCGCGGACAGCAGCGACCAGCCGACCTCGCGCCCCATCTGCGCCTCGAGCCCGCGATACAGGCCCGGCTGGCGCATCCGGGTCGCCAGCGCGAATCCTCCGCTGGTGAGCAGGTAGCGCACGCCGACGATGGCGCTCATCGCCAGGGCGGACAGGATGATAGCAATGGCCATGGCGCGGCTATAGCTCAAGCTAGGACCATGATCCCAGCAAAAGGTGGAGCGATCCTATGTTCTGGGCCGCGCCTGGCGATAGCTGCCCAGCATCCGCACCCATTTGGTGTGGAACTCCAGCTCGGCCAGCGCGCGGTCGACCGCCGGGTCGCCCGGCATCCCCTCGATGTCGCAGTAGAATTCGGTCGCGGCAAAGCTCGCGCCCCGCTGGTAACTTTCCAGCTTGGTCATGTTGACCCCGTTGGTGGCGAAGCCCCCCATCGCCTTGTATAGGGCGGCGGGGACATTCTTCACCTCGAACAGGAAGGTCGTCATCACCGGCCCGACATTGGGGGTCGGCATCTTCGGTTCGCGCGCCAGCACCAGGAAGCGCGTCATATTGTCGTCGCTGTCCTCGATATTCTCCGCGATCAGGCGCAGGCCATAGAGTTCCGCCGCCAGATAGGGCGCGATCGCCCCCTCCCCCGGCGTGCGCGTCTCGGCCACCAGCGCCGCCGCGCCGGCCGTGTCGGCATAGGCGACCGGCTGGATGCCGCGCTCGCGCAGATAATGGCGGCACTGGCCCAGCGCCTGCGGATGGCTGATCGCGCTCTTCACCGGGCTGTTGTCCGGCGCCATCAGGCAATGGCGGATGCGCAGGAAATATTCGTCGACTATCCGCAGCCCCGATTCGGGCAGCAGGAAATGCATGTCAGCCACGCGCCCGTGCAGGCTGTTTTCGATCGGGATGATCGCCCGCGCGGCCTGTCCGTTGCGCACTGCGTCAATCGCATCCTCGAATGCGAAACAGGGCAGCGGCACGCAATCGGGCGCATAGCCGAGCGCGGCCAGATGCGAATTGGCGCCCGGCGCGCCCTGATAGGCGACGGCGCGGGCGGGATCGGCGGCGGCCTTGGCGGCCAGTTCCGCGACGATCACGCGGGCAGGGGCGGGATAATTTTCCATGGACGCGTGCGCGCTTAGGGTTTCCGCCGCCGCCACGCAAGCGCGGACAGGCATCGCCGGCACAATCCGGTGCCAACCCGACTTGCACCATCGCGTGTCCCCCTTTATGGCAGCGCACAAGAGGGGGCGCGTCTGACAGTCTCCAGGACAAAAATCTTAGGGAAGTCGAGCGAGATGGGCGATCGTTTCAATACCGTGGCGGGCTGGGCTTTGTTTGCGGGGATCATCGCCCTGGGCGGTGGGATCGTCAGCGCCAAATATTTCCATGACGAACGGCCCGAAAAAATGGGCTATGCGATCGAAGGCGTGGAGGCCGAGGGCGAAGGCGGCGACAGCGGCCCCGGTCTGAACACCCTGCTGGCCAGCGCCGATGTCGCGGCGGGCGAAAAGGTGTTCGCAAAATGCGCGGCCTGCCACACCGTGAATCAGGGCGGCGCCAACGGCATCGGCCCCAATCTCTATGCCACGGTGGGTGAAGCCGTCGCCCAGGGCAAGGGCGGTTTCGCCTTCTCCGAAGCGCTCAAGAGCAAGGGCGGCAACTGGAGCTTCGACGCGCTGGATCACTGGCTGAAAAGCCCGCGCGAATTTGCCCCCGGCACGAAGATGACCTTCGCGGGCCTTGGCAATCCGGTCGATCGCGCCAACCTGATCGCCTGGCTCAATACCCAGGGGTCGAACCTGCCGCTGCCCGCCGCCGACGCGGCGCCGGCTGCCGAGGGCGCGAATGTCGCCGCCGCCGGTGAGGCCGCCAACGGCGCCGAAGCGCCGGCCGCAAACACCGCAAACGCTGCCGAGTAAGCGCCGATCGCCTCGCCGGTCCGAATCGCGGATCTGACGGGCGCGGCGCTTACCGCCGCGCTCGATTCGCTGGCCGAGCTGCGCATCGCCGTCTTCCGCGCATTCCCCTATCTCTATGATGGGGACCACGGCTATGAGCGCGACTATCTGACCGCCTATGCGCAAAGCCCCGACGCGCTCGTCGTCGGTGCCTTTGCCGGCGCGGCGGGACAGGAACGGCTTGTGGGCGCCGCCACCGCGGCCCCCATGGCCGATCATGCCGCCGAATTTGCCGCCCCGTTCCGCGCGTGCGGCATCGACGTGGCCGACGTCTATTATTTCGGCGAATCGGTGCTGCTACCCGAATGGCGCGGCCATGGCATCGGCCACGCCTTCTTCGACCGGCGCGAGGCCAGGGCGCGCGAACTGGGCTTCCCGCTCGCCAGCTTCTGCGCCGTCATCCGGCCGGCGGATCATCCCGCCCGGCCAGCCGGCTACAGCCCGCTAGATCCCTTCTGGCGCAAGCGGGGCTTCGCGCAGGTCGACGGTCTTGTCGGCCACTTCGCCTGGAAGGACATCGGTCATGCGACGCAGACCGACCACGCCATGCAATTCTGGACGAAGCGGCTCTGACCCTTGCCGCAGGCCGCGCCGATCAGCCCTCCGCCGCCTCGCCCACGCCACGCATCCGCGTAAAGATGTTCCAGGTGGCGATGAAGAGCGCCGCGATCACCGGCCCGATGACGATGCCGTTGAAGCCGAACAGCTCGATCCCGCCCAGGGTGGAGATCAACACGACATAGTCGGGAATGCGCGTATCCCGGCCCACCAGGATCGGGCGCAGCACATTGTCGACCATGCCGATCACCAGTATGCCGCAGGCCACCAGGATCGCGCCTTCCCAGACCGCGCCCGTGACGAACAGATAGATGGCCACCGGCACCCAGACGAGGCCCGTTCCCACCGCGGGCAGCAGCGAGAATGCGCCCATCAGCACGCCCCACAGCAGCGCGCCCTGTATGCCCAGCGCCCAGAAGACGATGCCGCCGATCAGCCCCTGCACGATAGCGACGACGATGCTGCCCTTGATGGTGGCACGGATGACGACGACGAACTGTTCGATCAGCGCCTTGCGCTGGCCCGCGCGCAACGGCGCCGCGGCCGCCACGCGCTGCGCCAGCACCTCCCCGTCACGCAGCAGGAAATAAGCGAGATAGAGCATCACGCCCAGCGCCATCAGGAAGCTGAAGGCGCTTTGCCCGATCTGAAAGGCCTGCGCCGCCAGCATCCGGAAACTGCTGGTGATACCCTTCGTCACCATTTCCTGCGCAGCGTAGAAATTGGTCAGGCCCCACCGGCGCAGATAGGGACGCAGCCAGTCGGGCAGGCTGGCGACCGCTTCAGAGAAGAGGCGCGCGAAGTTGATCTCGCCCGACTGGATCTTGCCATAGAAATAGGCCGCTTCCTGGAGCAGGGCGGCGCCCAGGACGAAGGCGGGCACGATCACCACGGCCAGGATCAGGAACAGGGTGATGAGCGCCGCGCCGTTGCGATGCCGGGGCATCGCCGCCAATATCCGCCGGTTGACCGGCGCAAAGACGATGGCAGCGATCACCCCCCACAATATTGCGGCAAAAAAGGGCTCGATCACCAGGGCGAAGGCGATCGACACCATCAGCACGAAACCGAGGAAGAAGCCATCCTCGATCCGGGGCGTGACGTTCAGGGCCGGCGCGGGGAGCGCGGGATGCGGCGGCGGGGTCGGTTCGGCGTCCATGCCCGCTCCTTCGCAAAATTCCACGGCCAAATCCATCGCGCAAAGATCATCGCGCCCTCCCCCTGTCCTTTTCCTCTTTCCGCCGGTAGAGAGGCCGCTTCCTTTGTCTTTGGGACCAGCAACGACCGTGGCACGCGAAATCACCGGATTTTCCAACCCGCTGGTGAAGCGCGTCCGCTCCTTGCGCGAAAAGAAATATCGCAAGGTCGAGGGGCTGTTCCTGGCCGAAGGGCTACGCATCCTTACTGAAGCGCGCGAGGAAGGTGTACTGCCCGAAATGCTGTTCCACGCCGGATCGACGCATCCGCTGGCGGCCGAACTGATCGCGGCGATGGAGGCAGCGGGCGGCGACGTGATCGAAACCACGCCCGACATCCTGTCGAAGATCAGCGGCAAGGACAATGCCCAGGCCGTTGTCGGCGTCTATCGCGATCGCCTCACCCCCCTCGACCGGCTCGACCGCAGCACGGCCGACATCTGGATCGTCGCCCAGTCGCTGCGCGACCCCGGCAATCTCGGCACGATATTGCGCACCGGCGACGCCGTGGGTGCGGGCGGCCTCATCCTCATCGACGATTGCGTCGATCCCTTCTCGGTCGAATCGGTCCGCGCCTCGATGGGCGCGCTCTTCACCCAGTCGATCACCCAGGCGCGCTGGGGCGAATTCATGCACTGGCTGCGGCAGGGTCCGGGCGAACTGATCGGCACCAGCCTCAAGGCGACCCAGGACTATCAGGAACCCGTCTATCAAAGCCCCAGCTTCCTGCTGGTCGGCAATGAAGCGCAGGGGTTGCCGGAATCTTACGAAGCCGAATGCGACCAGCTGGTAAAGATGCCGATGCTCGGCAAGGCCGACAGCCTGAACGCCGCGGTAGCCACGGCGGTGATGGCCTATGAACTGCTGAACCAGAAGAGAAGACGCGAATAGACCGTCAGACCTGCGCAGGCGGGAACCCATCTCCCGACCTTGCGCCACGGGATAGCGCCGGAAATGGATTCCAGCCTTCGCGGGCATGGCGAACGGGATAAAGCGACAGGGGGCGAAAAGACGTGACGAACACAAACGGCATCGGCGAAATGTGGCGGCACAAGCGCGTGCTCGCGGCCAGCCTGATCGGCACGGCCGTGGAGTTTTACGACTTCTACATCTACGCCACCGCCGCGAGCCTGATCTTCCCCTCGCTCTTCTTCCCCTCCTCCTCGCCCACGGCGCAGTTGATGGCCTCCTATGCCAGCCTCGCCCTCGCATTCTTCGCCCGACCGGTGGGCGCGGCGGTGTTCGGCCATTATGGCGATCGCGTCGGGCGCAAGGCGACCTTGGTCGCTTCGCTGATGCTGATGGGCGGCTGTACGCTGCTGATCGGCTTCCTGCCCACCTATGCGATGATCGGCTGGTGGGCGCCGCTGATCCTCTGTCTCCTGCGTTTCGGCCAGGGTTTCGGCCTGGGCGGGGAATGGGGTGGCGCGGCCTTGTTGGCGGTGGAAAACGCCCCGGCCGGATGGCGCGCCCGTTTCGGCATGTTCCCGCAGCTTGGCGCCCCGGTCGGCTTCATCGCCGCCAACGGCCTGTTCCTGGTGCTGGGCGCCTTCCTGTCGGACGCGGATTTCTTCGCATGGGGCTGGCGCCTGCCCTTCCTCGGCAGCGCGGTGCTGGTGATATTGGGCCTGTGGGTCCGTCTCAAGCTGACCGAAACCCCGGAATTCGCCGCCGCGCAGAAGGAGACGCCGCCGCCCGCCGTGCCGCTGGCCACCCTGCTCTCCTCGCATCTGGGCGCGGCAATCGCCGGCACCTTCGCCTGCGCCGCGTGCTTCGCCGTCTATTATATCGCGACCGCCTTCGCGCTCGGCTATGGTACGACCGCGCTTGCAATCGACCGCGAAATCTTCCTCGCGCTGCAACTCGGCGCGATCCTGTTCATGGCCTTCAGCATCATCCTCGCCGGCTGGTGGTCGGACCGCACCAGCCCCACCACTGCGCTCGCCTGGGGCTGCGCCGGGACGGTGCTTATGGGCATCGCCTTCGGCCCGCTGATCGGCACCGGGGCGCTGCTGCCGATCTTCGCGGCGCTCAGCCTGGCGCTGTTCGTCATGGGGTTCATATACGGGCCGCTTGGTGCCTATCTGCCCGCCCTCTTCCCGATCCAGCTGCGCTATACCGGCGCCTCCTTCGCCTTCAACCTGGGAGGGATATTGGGCGGCGCGCTCGCCCCGATCGTCGCTACCTGGCTGATCGGCGCGCAGGGCGTGGGGCTGGTCGGCCTCTACATGTCGGCCGCCGCGCTCATCAGCCTTGGCGGCCTGTGGTGGACGAGCCGGGCGCCCGCCATCAGATGAGCTTCCGCATCAGCAGCATCGGCACGCCGCTATCCTCGAACGGGCGCACGCCTTCGAACCCGAAGCTACGATAAAGCGGCACTCCCGCCATCGTGCCCGACAGTTCCAGCGCGGCGAAGCCCTCCGCCTTCGCCGCCGCCTCGCACAGCGACAGGATCAGCGTTCCCACGCCTTTGCGGACATGGTCGGGATGGGTGTACATCGCCCGCACCCGCGCCGGCTCGCTGGCCGGGTCGAGCAGCCGGTCGTCGCGCCCGGCGCTGTGATTGCCGCCATAGGCTGTCGCCCGCCGGCTCCAGCCGCCACAGCCGGCGATATCGCCCGCATCCTCGATCACGAAATAGGTGCCGTCGGCGATCAGCCGGCTGTCCAGCCCCATGAAGCCATGGCTGGCCTGCACCTGATCCGGCGTCAGCCAGCCGGATTGCAGCCGCTCGATGGCCAAGGTCATGAGCCCCGAAAGCGCGGGCTCGTCGGACAAGACGGCAAGTCGGTGGGTCAGCATGAATAGCTCCTGGGACGAAAACGGCCGACCCCGCAAGGGACCGGCCGCCGTCGTGACGTCGAACGAAGGGATCAGAAGTTGAAGCCTACCTTCGCATACCAGAAGCCGCCGTTGAAGCCGAAGGGCGACACGTCGGGATAGATGTCACCGGTGAAGCGGCCGCCGGTCGAGGCATAGACCGGACCCAGCGTCCCCTTGGTGTTCGAGAATTTATCCGGATAGTTGCTGAAGATATTCTGCGCGCCGGCGCTCAGCGTGAAATTCTCGTTGATCTCGTAGCTGACCTCCAGGTCGAACACGAACTCGCTGCCGAAGGTCTGCGACACCGGGCCGTCATCCGTCACCGTATATTTGCCGTACCAGTTCATGCGGCCCAGCACCGACAGAGGCCCTGCGGTCCAGTTCTCGGTCAGGATGACGCGGGTCTTGGGCAGCGTCCTTTCCAGCTGGGCCACACGCACGTCCGACACGATCGCCGCATCACGCGCGATGACCTTGGTCTTGTTCCAGTTGAAGGCCAAAGTCGAATTGAGCGACCCCAGGTCACCGACCGCGAAGCGATAGCTGCCAACGACATCGATGCCCTGCGTCCTCGTGTCGAAGGCGTTGGTCAGGAACTGCACCTCGTTGACGGTGGCATAATTGGCCAGGCCCAGCGACTGGAGCGTCGGCCGCTGCGCGTCGGTGATCTCGAACGTGCCGGACGTACCGATCCGGTCCTTCACCTTGATGTTGTAATAGTCGATCGACAGCGTCGCTCCGGGTGCTGGCGTGAAGACCGTGCCAAGCGAGAAGCTGACCGATTCTTCCGGCTTGAGCGCCTTGGCGCCCAGATAGGCCGCAACCGGGCTCGTCACCGGCAGCGTCATCGATTCGATCGCATTGGGATTGCCGGGATTGAAACCGGTGGCGATGCTGCTGCTGTTGACCTGGCCCGGCGTTGGCGCGCGGAAGCCTGTCGCCACCGTCCCGCGCAGCGCGAGGACGTCGGGAACGACGGCGTAACGGGCCGAGAATTTGCCGGTGGTCGAATTGCCGAAGTCGGACAGATGCTCGTAGCGGCCAGCGATGCCGAAGGAGAGCTGCTCGGTGACGTCGCCTTCGATGTCGATATAGATGCCCTTGGAATTGCGGCTGCTCTCACCCGCAATTGCCGGCCCATAACCGGGGAAGCCGTTGGCCCCGACCGGCAGCGTAACCGACAGTTGCGATCCATCCGCATTCAGTACCGGCGTACCGTCCTGATGGAACACCAGGTTCCCGGTATATTGCCCGATCGCATAGGAGGCCGCATCGCCCAGGCCCAGTTCATAGGATTCGCGGAAATATTGCCCGCCGAAGGCGATGGTGACGGGGCTGGCGAAGCCGACTTCCCACGGATAGCTGAAGTCCGCGTTGACCAGGGTTTCGCGCTGCTCCAGCTTGCCCAGATAGAATTCGGTCGGCGACGTGATGCCCAGCGACGGGTTCATCGTCCCGTTCATCGTGTAGCGCAGGGTCGACTGGCCGTAACTGCCCGACAGGTCATAGTTGAGGCCGAAGCCCGTCACCCCCTTATAGCCAACCGTGCCGGAAATATCGTCGATCTTGCCGAAGAAGATCGGAGTGAAGCCGCCGGGATAGACGCAGCTCCAGTTCTGGACCAGCGGGTCGGAACAGCTGGCGACCTGGGTATAGTCGCGATCGGTGACTTCATAATCGTTGGGGGCGTAGACGTTGCCGCCCGCCGCGCCGCTCTGGATGCCGGGCTGCGTATTGTCGAAGTCGGTGAAATAGTCGTTGAAGATGCCATTCTTGCCGAAGCTGTTGCCCTCGATGTCGACTCCGGATGTGTTCACCGACTGGCGATAGTTGAAGCTTTCCTCCTGGAAGCTGTGGCCGTAATTGCCGAAGAAATAGACGCTGCTGTCCTCGCCCAGGTCGAAGCCGCCATTCACGAAGAAGCGGTAGGACTCCATTTCCGGATTGCCATAGCGCTGCGCCAGTTCAGGCACCCCGATGTCCGGCTGCTCCTGCGCCAGCAGGTGCGCGCCCGCGCGGGTCACGCC
The DNA here is from genome assembly GCF_001650725.1 of Sphingobium sp. TCM1. Taxonomy (GTDB): domain Bacteria; phylum Pseudomonadota; class Alphaproteobacteria; order Sphingomonadales; family Sphingomonadaceae; genus Sphingobium. Next base: position 188,741 of record NZ_LXVX01000016.1, read on the forward strand.
GCGGCTGGTCTTGCCGGCGTTCACATATTCGCCGCTGATGTTGATATGGCCGCTGTCGCCCAGCTTGAACCCGGCATTCAGCGCAAGCTGATAATCCTCGCCGTCGCCACGATAATATTGGCCGTACCGCGCATAGCCCGACAGGCCGTCGCTGTCGTCGCGCAGCGTCATGTTGATGACTCCAGCGATCGCGTCCGATCCATATTGCGCCGACGCACCGTCACGCAGCACTTCGACCGCCTTCACCGCGATCGCGGGAATCTGGGCAAGGTCGGCGGAATGGGCGCCGGCCGACTGGGCGTTGGCGCCGATCTGGACCAGCGCGGAACGGTGCATACGCTTGCCGTTGACCAGCACCAGCGTCTGGTCGGGCGCCAGGCCGCGCAGGTTGGGGGGACGGACGAAGGACGAGCCGTCGCCGATGGCGTAGCGCGCGACCGAGAAGGAGGGAACCAGGTTCTGGATCACCTGGTTCATGTCGGCCGTGCCCTGCTTCTGCAGTTCCTGGCCGGAATAGACGTCGATCGGCGTGGGGGATTCGGCCACTGTGCGGTCGGTCCGCCGCGTGCCGGTGACGATGATGGTCTGGCCGGCCGCTGCCGCAGGTTCCTGGGGCGTAACGTCCTGCGCCAATGCGGGCATCGAATAGAAAAGCGCGACAGCAATGGCGCCGCGCGAAATCAGACCCTCATACTTCATCAAAAAGCCCCCTATTGTTTCTTTTACTGAGGCCTTTTCGACATCCTCTTCCCCACAACCGATCTAAAACACCATGGCCGCATGAATATATGGCCGAAATCGATGGATTTCGGCGTCGAATTATTCAGCAACATATGGAAACGAAAGGCTGGCACAAATCCACTAGGGGAGAAATGGCCCTTTTTCATGCCGCCGCACAATGTCGCGGAGGCGCAAAGGCCGGACGCTCGTCCGAATTCTGGAAATCATTGTAACATAACGAAAAAGGCGGCGACCCTAGGGGTCACCGCCTGTTTCATTTTTACAACTGTCAAGCGATTAGGACGATCAGTCCTCGCTGCGGTTGTCGCGGCGCTCGGCGATGCGAGCGCGCTTGCCGGTGCGGCCACGCAGATAATAGAGCTTGGCACGACGCACGACGCCGCGGCGAACGACGGTGATCGAATCGATGTTGGGCGAATAGAGCGGGAACACGCGCTCCACGCCTTCGCCGAACGAAATCTTGCGCACGGTGAAGTTGGAACCCATGCCCTTGTTCGAGCGGGCGATGCACACGCCTTCATAATTCTGGACGCGGCTGCGCTCGCCTTCGATGACCTTCACGCCGACGCGCAGCGTGTCGCCGGGGCGGAAGTCGGGAATGTCCTTGGCGAGGGCGGCGATGCTTTCCGCCTCGATCTGCTGGATGATGTTCATGTCAAACTCAGTCCTTGGTCGTTCGTTGCGCACCAGAGGGCGGCTGGTCCCGAACGCCGATATGGCGTTCCCAAAGGTCCGGCCGCCTTAGCCGTGTATCTGCCTCCGCCTGCTGTTTCCGCCAGGCGGCGATCTTCGCATGATCCCCCGATCGCAACACTTCGGGGATCATGCGCCCCTCCCATTCTACCGGGCGGGTATAGTGCGGATATTCGAGCAACCCTGTTTCGAAGGATTCCTCGACTCCGCTGGAAGCCGCGCCCATTACACCGGGAAGCAGCCGAACACAAGCATCGAGCAGCAGCAGGGCGGCCATTTCCCCGCCGGACAGGATGATGTCGCCCATGGAGACCTGCTCGATCGGCCGGGCATCGAAAATCCGCTCGTCAAACCCCTCGAACCGGCCGCACAATATGGTCGCGCCCGGCCCCTCCGCCAGCGCGCGCACCCGGCCCTGCGTGATCGGGCGGCCACGCGGCGTCATCGCCAGCACCGGCAGGTCGGGGCGCGTCTCCAGCGCATGGTCGACGGCCTTGGCCAGAATGTCGGCGCGCAACACCATGCCCGCGCCCCCGCCTGCGGGCGTGTCGTCCACCGTGCGATGCCGGTCGGCGGCGAAATCGCGGATATGGATGGGATGGCAGGCCCATTTCCCCTCGCTCAGCGCCCGCCCCGCCAGCGACACGCCCAATGGCCCCGGAAACATTTCGGGATAGAGGGTCAGTATCTGCGCGGTGAAGCTCATTTGCGGCGCCCCGCCCGCAGGCGCGCGGCCGACCAGCCGCCGGCCATGCACAGGATGCCGCAGATCAGCAGCGCAATGCCGACCGACTGCAACAACCCGGCAAAGGGCCGCTCGGGATGCAGCAGCGCCGGGATCAGCACCAGAAGCGGGATCGGCAGGATCAGCCCGGCCGCCGTCGCCAGCCTGGCCAGGCGCGACCAGCCGATGCCGAACAGGCGCCAGCCAGCGACGAGCATGAACAGCAGATAGAGAGCGGTGACGATCTGGGCCATGCGCCGCGCTTAGAGCGATTCCCCCTCGGATGGAACATCTGGCGATCCGGAAAATCACGGAAATCAAGAGATGGCCAGACAACGGCCATCGCCCTGTTCCGCCGCGTCAGGGCGTCTTGATGGCGATCTTCAATTCCTGGATCTGCGCCGTGGCGGTCGGCGCCAGCAGGATCGTGCCGGCCACCCGCCCCCTATCGCACGTCCAGGTAAAGCTGCCCGACAGAGTGCCGGTGGCGGTCACGGGCGCATCGGTCCGGCATGTGCCGACCTCATTCCGGACGGCCGCCAGTTTCCTCGTCCAACTGTCCATGTCGCTGTCCATCAGGAAGTTCATCGCCAGATGCGCGCGCGCCGCCCCGACATCGCCCGCCGCATAGATGCGCCCCGCGGCGGCATAGCCGTCCGCCAGCAACGCCGACACCGGCACGATCCGCGCGATCAGCGCGCCCGCCTGCCTCAGCGCCACCGCCGTGTCCCAGGCCGGACCGCTGCCGCCATTATAGGTGCGGTTGGTGAAGACGAAGACGCCCACGCCATGGTCGGGCATCAGCATCACATGGCTGCCATAGCCCGGATAGCCGCCGCCATGCGCCAGCGTCAGCCCCAGGTCGCAATCCTGCGCCACCCGCATCCCGAAGCCATAGGCTGCCGCCTGCCGGCACGCCGTCGCCCCGCTCCTGCCGTTGCGCTGGGCGATGGTCACGAAATTGCTCCCTTCGGCCAGCATCCGCACGGCGCCGCGCGACACCGGCCCCGTCTGCGGATCGTCGCGCGGCGGCCAGGCCGACAGCAGGAAGGCGACCCAGCGGGCATAGTCGTTCGCGCTGGTCTGAAGGCCGCCCATCGCCCCAAAGGCGCCATCCACCATGTCCGGCTCGCTTTTCCAGCGCCCCTCCTCCCAGCGATAGCCGAGCGCACGGCGCTCCAGCGGCCATTCGTTCACCGCATAGCCGCTCGACGTCATGCCGAGCGGCACCAGCAGGCTCTGCTCGACATAGCGGCGATAGGGCATCCCGCTCACATTGGCGATGATCCGCCCCAGCACAGCATAACCGAAATTGCTATATTCATACCGGCTGCCCGGCGCGGTGCTGAACGGCACGCCAGCGGCAAGCATCCGGGTGAACTCGGCCTCTGGCAGCGGCGTCTGCCGATCTCCCCAGGGATTGTCATCGACAAAGCCCGCACTGTGAGTCAGCAGGTCGCGAATGCGGATGCGCGGGCTGTCCCTGGTCGGATAGGCCCATCCGCGCATTTCCGGCACATATGTCTCCGCCAGATCGTCGAGCGACAGCTTGCCGTCCTCCCGCAGCTTGAGGATCGACAGCGCCGTGAACGCCTTGGTCATCGACGCGATACGGAACAGGCTGTCCGGCGTCACCGGCCGTTTCCGGACCAGTTCCTGCACGCCAAAGCCCCTCACATGGACCAGCCGCCCATTGGCGACGATGCCGTAGACGAGGCCCGGCGTGTGACTGTCCACCTGAAATTCGGCGAACAGGCGGTCGATCTCCGGGATTGCGGCATCGATCTTACTCTCATCGGCCGCCCTGGCCGTCGCGGGAAGCAGGGCCAGAAGCAGCAGCGATGGAAGGAAGAGCCACCTCACCGGGTCCAGTCCTCCACTTTCAGGCCGGCTATGTCTGTAAAGTCCGACAGGTTGCGCGACACCAGCGATGCGCCCAATGCGAGCGCCTGCGCTGCAATGAGACGATCGAAGCTGCCCCAACGGAAGGGAATGGCGGCATAAGCCCGCGCCGCCGCCTCATCGAAAGGCAGAACTGCGATCTCTTCCACGAAGGTAGCCAGAGCATCAGGCGACGGCGGCTTACCCCCTACCGTGCCATAAGCCAGTTCCGCATAGGTGATCGACGATATGAAGACGCTTCCCGCCGGCTGGTCTGCCAGACGGTCGATCAGCGACGGGTAAGCACCTGTGAAAATATAGATGCAGCTATTGGTATCCAGCAGATGGATCATTTGCCGCTGCTGTCACGCCCCAGAAGATGCCAGTCGCGCGGACTGTCCTCGAACTCGCCCTCTTCATAGGTGCGCGGCTCCAGCCAAGGCGCCTTGCCGGCGAACTTGCTGACGTCGACCTTGCGCTCCGTCTGCACAGGCTCGAAGGTGAACTTGCCCTTCTCCTCGCGCAGCGTCACCTCGGCGCCCTCCTTGAGCCCAAGCGCCTTGGGCAGCCGCAATGCCAGGCTGTTGCCCGACTTGAAGACCTTGGCCCGATATTCCTCGCCCATGGCGGACCTCCGTGTATACGGAGTGTATATACTATTCAGCGAAAGCGGCGTCAATCAACGCGCCGTCCTCGCTCAGCGTGACGACATGCATGGGCGCCATGAAGCGCTTGCCCGGCTTGTCGCCGACCGCGGGACGCTGCACCTCGATGATGTCGCCGGCGCCAAAATTCTCGACCGCGACGATCTCGCCCAGCGCTTCGCCGGTGCTGGAGGTGCAGGGCAGGCCGATCAGGTCGGCATGATAATATTCGCCCTCGCCCAGAGGCGGCAGGGCGGAACGGGGCACGGTCAATTCGGTGCCGCGCAAGGCCTCGGCCGCGCTCCGGTCGCCGATCTCGGCGAAGCGGGCGACCGCGCCATTGGGGCCGGGGCGCGCCGACTTCAAAGTCAGTGTGCGCCCCGCCGCATCGAAGCCCTTGAAGCTCTTGAGGCTTTCCGCCCCTTCGCCAAACAGCTTCAGACGGACTTCGCCCGCCACGCCATGCGCGCCGATGATGACGGCAAGGGTGACGGGCTTGTCGGTCAAGATAATCAGCCCTCGGCCGCTTCTTCAGCGGGAGCAACTTCTTCAGCGGCCGGCGCAGCAGCGGCTTCGGCCGCAGCAGCCTTGGCGGCTTCGGCGGCTTCAGCGGCTTCCGCAGCCTTGGCGGCGCGATCTTCCGCGCGGTCCTTGGCCTTCTGGCCCGGCTCAGCCTTGTTCGGGTTGTTGCGCGCCTTGCGCTCCTTCACGCCGGCGGCGTCCAGGAAGCGGGCGACGCGGTCGGTCGGCTGCGCGCCGGCTTCGACCCAGTGCTTCGCACGTTCGGTATCCAGAACGACGCGCTTCTCGTCGCCCTTGGGCAGGACGGGGTTGTAGCTGCCGATGCGCTCGATGAACTTGCCGTCACGCGGGGCGCGGCTGTCGGCCACGACGATGCGGTAATAGGGACGCTTCTTGGAGCCGCCGCGCGACAGACGGATGGAGGTTGCCATGGAACTTGCCTTTCTACTCTATTCTAATCTGTTGAAACTGCTTATTTCTTCATGAAATTCTGGAAACCGGGCGGAAGCTTGGGCATGTTGCCGCCCAATCCGCCAAGGCCGCCCAGACCCGACAGGTCGGGACCACCCGCACCGCCGTCCGGGCCGCCAAGGCCACCCATGCCGCCGCCGGTGAACATCTTGGCCAGCCCCTTGAGGCCGCCCATCTTGCGGATCTTCTTCATCGCCGTTTCCATTTCCTGATGCATTTTCAGGAGACGGTTGACGTCCTGCACGGTCCGCCCGGCACCCTTGGCGATGCGGATCTTGCGCTTGGCGTTGATCAGCGCGGGCTTCTCCCGCTCCTTGGGCGTCATCGATCCGATCATCGCGTCGAGATGCAGCAGCGTCTTGTCATTGGCGCCGCTGTTCGCCATCGCCGCCTGCGCCTTTTTCAGGCCCGGCAGCATCCCGGCAAGCGCGCCCAGGCCGCCCATGCGGCGCATCTGGTTCAACTGCGCCCGCAGATCGTTCATGTCGAACTGACCCTTGGCCATCTTCTTGGCCAGCTTGTCCGCTTCCTCGGCGTCGATGCTCTCGGCCGCCTTCTCGACGAGGCTGACGACGTCGCCCATGCCCAGGATGCGCTGCGCGACGCGGGCGGGATGGAAGGGCTCGATCGCGTCCAGCTTCTCGCCGGTGCCCGCGAACTTGATCGGGCGACCCGTGACCGCGCGCATCGACAGCGCAGCGCCGCCACGGGCATCGCCGTCCATGCGGGTCAGCACCACGCCGGTCAGCGGCACCTGCGCCGAGAAGCTGGTCGCGACATTGACCGCGTCCTGGCCGGTCAGCGAGTCGACCACCAGCAGGATTTCCGCCGGATTGGCGACGTCGGCGACCGCCTTCATCTCGTCCATCAGCGCCTGGTCGACGTGCAGGCGGCCGGCGGTGTCGAGCATGACCACGTCGAAGCCCTGGAGCTTCGCCGCCTGGAGCGCGCGCCTGGCGATCTCGACCGGCTGCTGGCCCGCGATGATCGGCAGGGTCGCGACGTCGGTCTGGGTGCCGAGCACGGCCAGCTGCTCCTGCGCAGCCGGGCGCTGGACGTCGAGCGACGCCATCAGCACCTTCTTGCGTTCCCGCTCCTTCAGCCGCTTGGCGATCTTGGCGGTACTGGTGGTCTTGCCCGACCCCTGCAAGCCGACCATCATGATGACGGCCGGCGGGGTCACGTCGATCATCAGGTCGGACGTGTCCGAACCCAGCGTCTCCGTCAGCGTGTCCGAGACGATCTTGACGACCATCTGCCCCGGCGTGACCGACCGCAAAACGTCGCTGCCAACCGCGCGCTCGGTGGCCTGATCGACGAACTGGCGGACGACGGGCAGGGCGACATCGGCTTCCAGAAGGGCGATTCGCACCTCGCGCATCGCGGCGCGGACATCGTCCTCCGTGAGCGCACCGCGCCCACGCAGCTTGTCGAATACCCCACCGAGACGATCGCTTAGCGAATCGAACATCATCACCTCATTTGGACCGAAAGGCCCGGAAAACTGCACTTACCCATCAAACGACAAAATCGCCGGCGGGCGAAACCTCGCCGGCCAGCGTCCATCCGATGCCCCTCTTGGGCGTCCTGGAGTCGTCAGGGTATCGGACGGAGACCGGCCGATTGCACGGGCGCCCTTAGCGCAAGGGCGTCCGCGATGCAAGCAATCAGGCAGGAGCCAGAACGGCGACCAGTGCACCGATCGGCGGGGTCGCCGCCAGCAGCGGAACCGCCACCCCCTCGACGATGACGACCAGCGCCCCCACGCCATAGGCCGGATGCACCCGGCGGCGCGAGATCGGATCATAGGCCGCCGCGATCCCCAGATAGAGAAGCTGCATCCCCAGCACCGCCAGTCCGCCCCACGGCCCCAGCAGCGCCATCGGCAATATCCGCCCGAATGCGGGACCGATTATCGCGATCAGCGTACAGATCATCAACCGGCGGTGCCAGTCGGTCCGCCGCCGCGCGCGGATGGCCAGCGTCAGCAGCAGCATGAAGGCCACTATCTCCAGCAGGCTCAGCGCCATGAAGATGCGCGGCGTGAAGAAGGGCGGCACCCGCCCCAGCCGCACCGCCATGCCGGCGGTCAGCAGGCCCAGGGGCACCATCGCCACGCCCAGCCCCACGGCGATCCACCCCAGCCGCCGATGCAACGCCATCGTGCCACGCCAAACCAGCGCGGCCTGCGCGACGAACAGCAGCGTCCACGCCACGAACACGGCGCCATGGACATGCACCCAATAGGGCACACGTCCCACATCCACCTGGCCCCGCAGGGCAAAGGAGCCGAAACCACCGATGACCGTGACCGCAATGAAGACGGCCATGGCCAGAAAAAAGCCGTTCTCGCGCGCGGTGACGCGCGGCGGCATAGCTATCGCATCCATGGGAGCCCTTTCCGCTCGATGACCCTGGCGCGACCCTTCGACTGTCGTTGACGCCTTTCTATCAGAAGCGCAGGGGCAAGACGACAGGGCGCGACGATTCCCGTCAGCGCTTGCGCGGGACGCTGTTTTACGCCAGCACAACAGCCCGCAACAGACATATATATGGGGAGCCGATCAGGACATGAGCTGGACACGCCGCAAGCCGATGGAGGCGATGATGCCGCAGGAGGCGGTGCACCAGATGGCGCGCACCCTTTCCTGGCCGCATCTGCTGGCGCTGGGCGTCGGCGCAATCGTCGGCACCGGCATCCTGACCTTGATCGGGGTCGGCGCGGACCGGGCCGGCCCCGCCGTGCTGCTCTCCTTTGCCATAGCGGGCGCGATCTGCGCCTGCGCCGCGCTCGCCTATGCCGAACTGTCGACCATGATGCCGGCGGCGGGCAGCGCCTACAGCTACTCCTATGTCGTGCTGGGCGAAGGCATCGCCTGGATCGTGGGCTGGAGCCTGATTCTGGAATATTCGCTCGTGGTGTCGACCGTGGCGGTCGGCTGGTCGGGCTATGCCGGGCCGCTGCTGACGCCGCTGGGCTTCCCGGAACTCTTGACCAAAGGGCCGGAACTGGGCGGCCTCGTCAACCTGCCCGCCATCTTCATCATCGCCGTGGTCGCGGGCCTGCTGATGTTCGGGACCCATGAAAGCGCGCGCCTCAACACCATCCTCGTCCTCATCAAGATCGCAACCCTGAGCCTGTTCGTCTGGGTCGCCCTGCCCGCTTTCGACGCACAGAATTTGCAGCCCTTCATGCCCTTCGGCTTCGCCAAGCATATGGGGCCGGACGGGGTCGAACGCGGCGTGATGGCGGCCGCCGCGATCATTTTCTTCGCCTTCTACGGCTTCGACGCCATCTCGACCGCGGCAGAGGAAGCGAAGAACCCGGACCGCGACCTGGCCATCGGCATCGTCGGGTCGCTGATCGTCTGCACGCTCATCTATGTGCTGGTGGCCGCCGCCGCGATCGGCGCCCTGCCCTTCACCCGTTTCGCCGCCAGCCCGGAGCCGCTGGCGCTGATCCTGCGCGAGATGGGACAGGGCGGCATCGCCCGGATCGTAGCCATCGCCGCCGTGATCGCGCTGCCGACCGTGCTGTTGGGCTTCCTCTACGGCCAGAGCCGTATCTTCCTGGTGATGGCGCGTGACGGCTTCCTGCCGCAGAGCCTTGCAAAGATTTCGCGGCGCGGCACCCCCGCACGCATTACTGCCGTCACCGCCGTGCTGGTGGCGATCATCGCCGGCGTCCTGCCGATCGACGAGATCGCGGCACTGGCCAATGCCGGCACCCTGATCGCCTTTACCTCGGTCGGCCTCTGCCTCCTCGTCCTGCGACGCCGCTCCCCGGACCTCAAGCGCCCCTTCCGCACCCCCGCCGCCTGGTTGGTTGGTATCGGCGCGGTCGCAGGCTGCGCCTATCTGTTCGTCAGCCTGCCGATGAAGACGATTCTGGCGTGTGCGGTGTGGAACGCGATTGGGTTGGCAGTCTATTTTCTTTACGGGCAGCGGCGGGCAACCGTCGTGTAAGGGGGAAAGTAAGTTTGTGGTATCCGGACTTTTGATGGCAAGTGCGCTTGCATTGGCTTCACCGGCCGGAAATCCCGGCAGTTGGATGTCCGACAACGACTATCCGGCCGGCGCGCTGAAACGACGAGAGGAAGGCACAGCCGGCTTCCAGCTATTGATTGGCCCAAAAGGACGAGTTGCCCGGTGCACGATCATGGAACCCAGTGGCTCGACGGACCTGGACGCAGCCACTTGTAGTATGATCGTCGCTCATTCAAAGTTCAGACCAGCGACCGACGAAAGCGGTCAGCCGAGCTATAATATTTATGACGGACGCCTCACATGGCATCTGCCCGGTCGTTCCGGACCGTTCAGGAGCAAGAGGCCCGCACCACCTGGCCCGACAATTGAATTAACGGTTCAAAAATTGCCCGACGGTTCACGGGAAAAAATGGTCTGGCTCATCGCCAGATACGACGCCACCGGACAGATGGCTGCGTGCGAGCCAAGCCCTACCAATTCCAAAGAATGGAAGCTCGCCTCTGTCGCCTGCGGGCAGGCGAAAGCAATACCCGCCGAGATCATCAAGGACAATGACGGCACCCCCATATCCTTGGTTCGCGGCATCAGCGTCTTGTTCAAGACCGCGCAATAGCCCGGACTCGCCTTTTTCGTCCACTCCCACTACATGCGCGCCCATGGGACGTTTTTCCAAAATGCATGGCCTGGGTAACGACTTCGTCGTGATCGACGCCCGCGCCCACCCCGTCGAGATGACGGAAGCGCGCGCGCGGGCCATTGCCGATCGCCATGCCGGCATCGGCTGCGACCAGCTGATCCTGATCGGCGACGCGCCGGATGCCGACGTATCGATGCAGATATTCAACGCCGACGGCAGCGAAGTCGAGGCGTGCGGCAATGCCACACGCTGCGTTCCCCTGTTCGTCGGCCGCGACGTGCTGATCCGCACCAGGGCGGGCCTGCTGGATGCCAAAGCCGTCGACGGCGGCGCGAGCGTAGACATGGGTGCGCCGCGCTTTGAGTGGGATGCGATCCCGCTCGCCTACCCCATGGACACGCTGACCATGGGCGCGACCTGGGAAGACCTGCCCGCACCCGCTGCGGTCAATGTCGGCAACCCGCATGTGATCTTCTTCGTGGACGATCTGGACGGTGTGAACTTCGACCGTCTCGGCCCGCTGATCGAGCATGATCCGCTCTTCCCCGCGCGCGTGAACGTCAATTTCGCGCAGGTCGTCGGCGACAATCATATCCGCCTGGTCGTATGGGAACGGGGCGCGGGCCTGACGCGCGCCTGCGGCACCGGCGCCTGCGCCACCGCCGTTGCCGCCATCCGCCGCCGCCTGATGGCCGGCCCGGTGACGGTCAGCCTGCCCGGCGGCGACCTCGTCATCGAATGGGCACCGGGCGGCACCATCCAGATGACCGGCCCCGCCACCCATGTCTTCGATGGCGAGGCGGACTGGTCGCGCTTTTAGGCCATGGCCGGCCCCGACATCATCACCATGGGCTGCCGCCTCAACATCGCGGAGAGCGAGGCGATCCGCGACATGGCGAGCGGCCAGGACGACCTGATCGTCGTCAACAGTTGCGCCGTCACCGCCGAAGCCGTGCGCCAGACCCGCCAGGCGATCCGCCGCGCCCGGCGCGAACGCCCCGACGCCCGCATCCTCGTCACCGGCTGCGCCGCCCAGACCGAGCCGCAGACCTTCGCCGCCATGGCCGAAGTCGACGGCGTGATCGGGAACCGGGAGAAGATGGAGGCGGCGTCCTTCGCCCTCGTGGCAGAACGAGTCCGCGTCTCCGACATCATGGCCGTGCGCGACACCGCGCCGCACATGGCGTCGGCCTTCGCCGATCATGCCCGCGCTTTCCTGGAGGTGCAGAATGGCTGCGACCATCGCTGCACCTTCTGCATCATACCCTATGGCCGGGGGAACAGCCGCTCCGTCCCCGCCGGCGCGGTGGTCGAGAAGGCGAAGCAGCTGGTCGATGCCGGCTACCGGGAAATCGTGCTGACCGGCGTGGATGTCACCAGCTATGGTCCCGACCTGCCGGGCAGTCCGTCGCTGGGCCTGTTGATCGAACGCATCCTGAAAGGCGTGCCCGACCTGCCCCGCCTGCGCCTCTCGTCGATCGACAGCGTGGAAATCGATAACCGCCTGCTCGATCTGATCGCCCATGAGCCGCGTATGATGCCGCACCTGCATCTCTCGCTCCAGGCCGGCGACGACCTGATCCTCAAGCGCATGAAGCGCCGCCACGCCCGCGCGGACGCGATCCGCATCGTGGAGACGGTCAAGGCCGCCCGCCCCGACATCAGCATCGGCGCGGACATCATCGCCGGCTTCCCGACCGAGGACGAGGCGATGTTCGAAAACAGCCTCCGCCTGATCGATGAATGCTCCATCGTCCACGGCCATATCTTCCCCTATTCACCCCGCACGGGCACCCCCGCCGCACGGATGCCGCAGATCGATCGCGCGACGATCAAGGCCCGCGCCGCGCGGCTGCGCGATGCCTGTGCCACCCGCCGCGAAGCCTGGCTCCGCAGCCTGATCGGCACCACCCAGTCGGTGCTGGTCGAACGCAGCGGGTTGAGCGGCCATGCGGAAAATTTCGCGCCCGTGCGCTTTACGGAAGGGCAAGCGCCCTCCTCCATCATGCGCGCAACCATCACGGGCCTTGAGAATGGCTCCCTGATCGCGCAAGAGGCGGCATGACAGGGATTTCCATCATCCGTCATTCCCGCGAAGGCGGGGATCCATCTCCCGGACTTGCGGTTTTGGGATATGGCCGGAGATGGTTTCCCGCCTTCGCGGGAATGACGATGGTTTATTTGCATGGCTGACACTTCCTGGCGCGACCGCCTCTTCGGCGGATTGAAGCGCACCTCCGACAGGCTCGGGGAAAATCTCACCGGCCTTTTTACCAAGGCCGCGCTCGACAACCAGACACTGGACGAGATCGAGGAAGCGCTCATCATGTCGGACCTTGGTCCCGCCATGGCCGCACGCGTGCGCGAGCGGCTGGCCGAGGGGCGCTACAACAAGGAACTGACCGAGGACTATCTGCGCGAAATCATCGCGGAGGAGATCGAGAAGACCCTCGCCCCGGTCGCCCGCCCGCTGGAGATAGAGGCCTTCCCCCGCCCGCAGGTGATCCTGGTGATCGGCGTCAACGGCTCGGGCAAGACCACCACCATCGCCAAGCTCGCCCATAATTTCCTGGAGCAGGATTATGGCGTGATGCTGGCGGCGGGCGACACCTTCCGCGCCGCTGCCATCGGACAGCTGAAGGTCTGGGCCGAGCGGCTCGGCGTCCCCATCGTCGCGGGCAAGGAAGGCGGCGACGCGGCGGGCATCGTCTTCGATGCGGTCAAGCAGGCCACTGCCACCGGCATCGACGTGCTGATCGTGGACACCGCCGGCCGCCTCCAGAACAAGACCGAACTGATGGACGAACTGGCCAAGGTGCGCCGGGTTCTGGGCCGATTGAACCCCGCCGCTCCGCACGACGTTGTCCTGGTGCTGGATGCCACCACGGGACAGAATGCGTTGAACCAGATCGAAGTCTTCAAGGAAACCGCTCAGGTGACGGGCCTCGTCATGACCAAGCTCGACGGCACGGCGCGCGGCGGCGTGCTGGTCGCGGCGGCGGAGAAATATCGCCTGCCCATCCATGCGATCGGCGTGGGCGAGAAGATCGAGGATCTGCGCCCCTTCGATCCGGGCGACATGGCCAAGGCGATTGCGGGGACGGCCTATGCCCGCTGACACCAAGGCGTCCGCAAAGCCCGCTCATGGCGGCACGCTCAGCCTGGCGCTCGACTTCGGGCCGCTGCTGGTCTTCTTTCTGACCTACAAGGGCGCAGGCTGGATCTGGGGATCGGGCAATCCCATCACCGCCATGACCTTCGGCACCGCAGCTTTCATGGCGGCGATCGTGATCGCTGTCATCATCTCGAAGGTGAAGCTGGGCCGTGTGTCGCCGATGCTCTGGCTCTCGGCGCTGCTGATCCTCTTCTTCGGCGGCCTCACCATCTATTTCCACGACCAGAGCTTCATCCAGCTCAAGCCGACCATCATCTACAGCTTCTTCGCGCTGATGCTGTTCGCCGGTCTGCTGCGCGGCAAGCCGCTGCTCAAATATCTGCTGCAAGCAGCCTATGACGGGCTGACCCATGAAGGCTGGCTGAAACTGTCGCGCAACTGGGCGCTGTTCTTCGTCGCCATGGCGGTCGCGAACGAGGTGATGCGCCGGTCGATGAGTTTCGATACATGGCTGGCGGTCAAGGTTTGGGGCGTTACCATCGTGTCGATCGTCTTCGCCGCCGCCAACATCCCGATGCTCATGCGCCATGGCCTGACCCTGGGCGATAGCCTGGACAGCGACGAAGTCGGCGAAACCACCCCACCGCAGGGATAGGCGCCTTTTTCTGCGATCGTTTCGCAATAGGCATATCCCCCTTTCAATCCCCGTCAGGGTGAGCATATGGGAGGCGCGGCGGGCTTGCAGCCCAGCCCGGATCATTGAACCAACCGGCCGCGCCAGCCGTTGTGCGGCCGTCCCATAACGAACCCGAGGAGTTCCGCCATGGCCTTTGTTCTGCCCGACCTGCCCTATGCCAAGGATGCCTTTGGCGACATCCTTTCGGTCGAAACCTTCGATTTCCACCATGGCAAGCATCACAACGCCTATGTCGTGAAGGCCAATGAACTGGTCGCTGCGGACCCCGCCCTGCAGGGCAAGTCGCTAGTGGAACTGATCAAGTCGTCCAAGGGCGGCCTTTTCAATCAGGTCGGCCAGATCTGGAACCACACATTCTACTGGCAGTCGCTGTCGCCGACCAAGACCGCGCCCACCGGCGAACTGCTGGCCAAGATCGAGGAAGCCTTCGGGTCGGTCGATGCGCTGATCGAAAAGCTGAAGACCGAAGCCGTCGGCCATTTCGCCAGCGGCTGGGCCGCGCTGATCCTGAAGGACGGCAAGCTGGAAGTGACCAGCTATCATGACGCCGACACCCCCGTCGCGCATGAAGGCCATGCGCCGCTGCTGATCGTCGATGTGTGGGAACATGCCTATTATATCGACTATCGCAACCTGCGCCCCAGCTATGCCGACCGCATCCTCAAGGAAGCGATCAACTGGGATTTCGCCGCCCTGAACCTGGACGGCGAGGGCGCCAGCCGCGCCGACCAGCCCGCCTGATCGGACGGACTGTCTCCGCGCCCCGGCGTGGAGACAGTCATTCCCGCACCATTATGGTGCCGGAACAATATTTTGTTAAAGCTCCTGCGGTCATGATCGGCTCTCCGTGGCACGGGGAGCGCCCTGATGATGAATTTGCATGAGCTGCGCCGGCAGCATGAAGAAATCAGCCTGAGCGCCCGCCAGCTCGCGCAGGCCATCACCGATGACCGGCAGCCGCAGGGCGTGGCCCGGCTCCGCTGGCAACTGGCGCGGCAACTGATCGCGCATCTCGCGCTGGAAGACCGCATCCTCTATCCGGCGCTGCAACGCGCCGCCGATCCCCTCACCCGCGAACGCGCAACGCTCCTGCAAAAGGAAACCGGCGCCCTGGCCGACAGATTTTCGGTCTATATGGCGGCCTGGAGCGACGACCGGATCAGTTCCCAATGGTCCGATTTCTGCGCCGAAACCCGCCTGATCCTGACCGCCCTGAGCGACCGGATCGATCGCGAAAACCGCGCTCTCTATCCACTGGCCGAAACGGCGGCGGCCGACGCATCCCGCTTGGCCCGACGGGCTTGACCCCTGTCAGGCGGCTTCCAGCTGCCCGACGAACCGGTCGGTCGCCCGCTGCAAGGCCTGCGCGGTGCGCGACAGGCCCGACGCAGCGCTGGACACACGATCGGACAGGCTTTCGGTGCTGCGCGCCATGTCGGCCACCTGCTCCATCCGCCCCGCCATTACGATCGCGTCGCGCGCCGTATCCCGCGCCGACTGGCCGATCGCCTCGGTCGCATCGCGCTGGTCGCCGACCGCGCGCTGGATCGCGTCGGCCGCTCCGGCCAATTGTTCCACCGCCCCAGCGACATCCGCCAGCGCCTCCTGCGCAACCCCAGCTCCTTGCTGCGCCGATTGCGCCAGGGTCTGGATCTCGCCGGTCGCGCTCGCGGCCTGCCCCGCCAGTTGCTTGACCTCCTGCGCGACGACGGCAAAGCCCCGCCCCACCTCGCCCGCGCGCGCCGCCTCAATGGTGGCGTTGAGCGCCAGCAGGTTGGTGCGCGCGGCAATCTGGGTGATGGAATCGGCGAAACCAGTGATGGAGGCGGTGCGATTCTCCATGTCGCGCATCGCTTCATGCCCGGCGCTGGACACGCGCTGCGCTTCCCCACCCAGCGTCGCCTGCTGGGTCGCGGCGGTCGCAATCGCGGTGATGGATTCGGAAAGCTGGTCGATCCGTCTCGCCAGTTGCGCCGCCCGGCTCGACGATTGTTCGGCAGCCGCAACCGTCTCGTCCGTGCCGGCGCTAGCGCGGCGCGCTACATCGTTCAGCGAACGGGCCGACTCCTCCAGTTCGCCGGTGGCGGTGCTGACCGCATGGACGACGTCCGCGATCGACTGGCGGAACGCCTGCACCAGCGCCAGCGTTTCCGCGCGTCTTTCCGTGGCGATCCTCGCCCTGTCCTGTTCGCGTTCGGACCGCAACGCCGCCTCGCGCTCGCTCGCCGCCCGGCTGGCCGCCATGGCCGATTCGGCCGCGGCGCGACCGGCCTCGGCCTCCTGCGCCAGCCGCGCCGCACCACTGACATGTCCATCGAGGGCCAGCAACATCGCCCGCAGGCGCGTGGTCAGATAGCAGAGTATCGCGGCCTCAAGCAGCACCGCCAGCGCATGAATCGCGACACGCTGCACGTCGCCCCCGCCGGGGAAAACCCAGATGGGCGAGAGAAAGCTCAGCAGGAGGTGATGCAGGGCCACCAGGCCCGCCGCCAGCAGGATCGGCCGCCAGTCGTACAGCAGGGCGAGGCCGGCAAGCGCGACGAAGAAGAACATATGGCCGTCCATCTGCCAGCGGTGTCCCGCCATCAGGAACACGCCCAGCGCCGGTTGCACCGCAGCCAGCGTGCCGACCGCGAGCCGCACGTCCATGTCGCGCCGCTGGCGCAGGACCATGACGGTCGGCAGCGCATTGGCGAGCGCGGAAAAGAACAATATCGTGCCCCCCTGCGGCAGGCCCAGGGCAATCGCCATCAGCCCCAGCGCGGCGCTCCAGATCCAGCTGGCCAGCAGCAGGATTCGCAACCCCTGCAATCGCAGCCGGCCCAGACTGTCGATCGCGCTCATCCCGCGGCCGCTCCGCACCCGCCCGCGCGCGCCGACAGCGCGATCACGCCCTTGCCCAGCAGCGGCCGGGCCAGCCGGTCGCGCTGCCCATCGACCAGGAAGGAGCCGGCCCACGGCCCTGCCGCCACCAGGCGCGCGCCGTTCGCCACCGCCATGGGCACCAGTTCGGCCCGGGCTTCCCGTGTGAGCGGCACCAGCAGCATCGTGCCGCTGGCCGGCGGCGCTGCATAGAGCGCGACCAGGCCGACCAAGATCAGCCCGCACTGGGCGACCAGCGGCAATCGCGACCGGACGGAAGATAATGATTTCATTTCGACCGGTTAGGGTTGGAATGGTAAGAAATGCATTAACGATGATCGGGAAGCAGCCCCAGCGTCGCCGCCAGCTCGTCCAGGTCCGCGTCCGGCCGCACCAGCAGCCATTCCCGGCTGTCCGCGCCGTTGACGACCGTCACGGCGCCCTTTGGACAGACACCCAGGCAATTCACCTCGACGATGCCGGCCGCACTCTTGCGCCCCTTCCTGATCGACAAGTGCTGCCGCAGCGCCTTGGCCAGACGATCGTCGCCGTCCGGACCGAAGCCGCCGTCCAGCTTCTTTGAACATTTGCGGCAGACCAGCACGGTATTCCGCCAGTTGGAGCGGACATGATCCTTAATCGGTCGCGCCCTTCGGCTTCCAGCTGCGACGTTCCTCCGCGGCACGCAGCACTTCATAAGCCGCCTGGATGGCCTGGAACCGCACCGCTGCTTCGGCGTCGCCGGGCTTCACGTCGGGATGATGTTCCTTGGCGAGCCGGCGCCAGCTCTTCTTGATCGCGTCGAAACTCGCGTCATCCTCTAGGTCCAGCGCTTTCAGCGCATGGAGCTCGTCCCGCGATCGGCTGCCATCGCCAGGTCCGCCCCAGCCATGATAGGCGCTCGACTGGAACGCGCCCGCATCGCGCCGCTCCTCCTGCTCACGCCGCGCCCGCTCTTCTTGGTCCAGCCCCTGAAAATAGTCCCAGTTCCGGTTATATTCGGCGGCATGGTCGCTACAGAAATACCAGCGATCACGGCTGTTCGGGGATTTGGGCGCAGGGCATTGACCGGGCCGGTCACAGCCATAACGGTCGCACAGGCGCACCTGCTGCGCCTCGCGCGTGGCGCCATAACTGCGCCACCGGGGAAAGCCCCAGTCATTGGATCGGCTCTGTCTTGCCATTTATGCAGAGTAGGGATTTGCCAGGCCGAACGCCAGCCCGCCCCTTCCTTTTTGCGTGAACACCAGTGCCAGAGGGTCTGTAAGCCGGGTTCTGTCCACCCCGTTAAGGGGATAGGCGACCATTCCTCTAGGGAACGGATTGCTCCGTTCCTCCAGCAACCAACCCGGGCGATCTCGGCCGAAACATGCCTAGCAGCCTTTCGACTGCGCGCCGCCCCTATTCGGTCTTGCTTCCGGTGGGGTTTACCGTGCCGCCTTCCGTTGCCGGAGACGCGGTGCGCTCTTACCGCACCCTTTCAATTTCGCGGGGTCGAAACCTTCGCGACCTGCTTTCTGTTGCACTGTCCCTTGGATCGCTCCAGCCGGCCGTTAGCCGGCACCGTCATTTCGTGAAGCCCGGACTTTCCTCGCCGTGGAAGTTACCCGCCACGCCGCGGCCGCCCGACCCTCTGGCGATGCTGCCCCTAGACCGATTCTGGCGCTTAGTCACCCTGTTTAGTCGTCGCCCTGTGGCTTGGGCAGCAGCAGGGCGAGCAGGATGGCGCGACATTCGCCGTCGATCACGCCGTCGATCAGTTCCGGGCGAAACCGTCGCTGGAACGCAACGACCGCCGCGTCCGGCTCGGCTATGTCATAGCCGAACCGCTCCAGCGCGAGCATGAAGGCGCTGTCGGTCCACAGCGGGTCCATCAGATTCTTGGTCGGCCGCGGTAGCGCCAGACGCAGGCGCGCAAGTGTTCCCCAGGGGAAGAGTTCGCCTGGATCCTGCTTGCGCGCGGGGGCCACGTCGCTGTGGCCGACGATATTGCCGCGTGTAATGCGATGGCGCTGGACGATGTCGTGGATCAGCGGGATCAGCGCGCCCATCTGCGCCTCGGGGAAAGGGCGATAGCCCCATTCATGCCCCGGATTGACGATCTCTATGCCGATGCTGGCGGAATTGACGTCGTCGGTGCCGCGCCAGTGTGCACGGCCCGCGTGCCACGCCCGCTTGGCCTCGTCCACCATCCGGACGATCTGCCCTTCCTCGGTCACGACATAATGGGCCGACACCTTCGATTCGGGACTGGCCAGCCAATCGATCGCACTCGCCGCGTCGGGCATCCCCGTATAGTGCAGCACCAGCATCGAGACGGGCAATTTCCGATCGTCGAAATTGGGCGACAGCGTCTCTATCATGGGAATGTCGGTCATCGGGAAAGGCCAGTCACTTCCAGCTGTTCGATCATCGCGCCCTTCCGGCCGCCTGTTCACGCGGCAGCCTTGCAAGACCATGGCCGAGACCGCCACGGCAATCAAGCATGGTTAAGGCGGGCGACCGCCTCAGCCGACGCGGCGCACCCGGCCGATCGCATTGGCGGGCAGCGCCGCCTGCCGCGCATAGCTGCCACGGAATTCGGGATGGGCAATGAAATCATCGCCTTGGCCGATCACCGTTTCCCCGGCACCCAGCAGCAGGATCGAACGCGCATGGCTGTGCCGGGCAAGCAGGCCGAGCACGGTCTGCCGCCGCTCCGGCGTGAAGTAGAGCAGGACGTTGCGACAGAGCAGCAGGTCATATTCCCCCGAAGGCGCCGCCGCATCGAACAGATTATCTTCCCGGAAATCGATCATGCGCCGCAATTCCGGACTGGCCCGCCAATCGTCCCCATGAGGCTCGAACCATTTGATCAGGTCCCCGATCCCCAGCCCCCGCTGCACGTCCATCTGGGAAAAGATGCCCGACCGCGCCTGGTCGATCGCAGCGCTCGATATGTCCGTCGCTAATATCTCGATCCGCCAGCCGTTCCAGCGCGACCAGTCGTTGCGCAACTGGATCGCCAGCGAATAGGCCTCCTGCCCGGTCGAACAGCCCGCGCTCCAGATACGGAGCGTGCGATCCGTTCGATCGGCATGGATATGCGGCAATATCTGTCGACTGACCATGTCGAACAGCTGAAGATCGCGGAAGAAGCTGCTTTCATTGTTGAGCAGCGCGTCGATCACCGCCTTTTCGAGCGGCAGGTCGCTCTGGCGCAGCAGCCGCGCGGCGAGCGCATCGATGTCAGCCAGGCCATGGTCGCGCAGCACAGGGCGCAGCGCCGTCTCCATGCGCCAGGCCCGGCCTTCGGACAGGATCTGGCCGGTCCGCGCCTCAAGCAGGCCCGACAGAAGCCGGGCCGCGCCCTGGTTGAGGCGAGCGGTCGATCCGGAGGGCGGAAGCGTCATCAGGCGCTCACCTTTCCGCGTCGCGCCACGAACGCCATCATTGCCGCCGGCTCCAGCAGCGCGCAGGTCAGGCCCGCACCCGCTACCGAACCGGGCATACCCCATACGACGCTGCTCGCTTCGGTCTGCGCGACGATCCAGCCGCCCGCAGCCACGATGTCCCGCGCACCCATGGTACCGTCACGCCCCATCCCGGTCAGCACGATCCCCGCCGCTCCGGCGCCATAGACTTCCGCCATGCTGGTGAACATCGGGTCGACTCCCGGCAGGTTGCCCGCCGCCGTCCGTTCGGGGTTGAGATGGATCGCAACCCGCCCATGCAGCCCCTTGCGCAGTTGAAGATTGGCGTCACCTGGTGCGACATAAACCGTGTCAGCGGCCAGCGGATCACCGGTTTCCGCAACCTTCACCCGCAGGCTCGTCATCCGCGCCAGTTGCTGCGCGAAATAGATGGTGAAGCTCAGCGGCAAATGCTGGGTCAGCAGGATCGGCACGCCAAGCGGCGCGACCAGCCCGTGGAACAGTTGCCCCAGTGCGTGAATCCCCCCCGTCGAAGCGCCGATCCCCAGGCAGCCGAGCGGCTGAACCGCCGGCTCCGCGACAGGTTGCCCCGCAGGACGCGACCCGACCGGGCTGTCCGATCGACCGTCGAACAACCGGTTCAGCCGCTCGATCAGCGCCTGGGGGAACTGCTCGCCAAAGCTGCCGCTGCCCGGCTTCGACACGATGTCGCTTGCGCCCAATGCGAGCGCCTCGACAGCGGCCGCGCTGCCCTCCTCGCACTTGCCCGACAGGATCGCGACCTTGATGCCCGCGTCCGCGCGCAGGATCGCCGGCAGCGCCGCAAGGCCGCTCTGCCCCGGCAATTCGATGTCGAGCAACACCAGGTCGACCGCATTGTCCGCCAGATAGTCGAGCGCATGTTCGGCGCTGTTGGTCTTGTGAACCACAGCATAGCGCGGGTCGGCGTTCAGGATGCGTTCGATGACGGTACGCACGACGACCGAATCGTCGACAACCAGCGTGCGAAACGGCTTCCGCTCACTGCTGTGACTGGTCATGATCGGCACGATGGCGGTCATCACGGCGCTTTCTGCACGAAATATGGAAGGAAAGACGGCACTCCTCGGGTCGGGACGCGGCTGTTGCCGTTAGATGACCCCCACGATCGCCAGCTTGCTTTCCAGCGTTTCGCGGTCGAACGGCTTCATCACATATTCGTCCGCCCCGGCCTCGACCGCCGCCTTGATGTGGCTGATGCCATTTTCCGTCGTGCAGAAGATGATCTTGGGTCGCGCCTGCATCCGTGCGCTCGACAGCGCCTGGAGGAATTCCATGCCGCTCATCACGGGCATGTTCCAGTCGAGCAGGACGACATCGGGCGGGGACGCTTCGCACTGGGTCAGCGCGTCCTGCCCGTCCACGGCCTCGCTAACCGTCAGGTCGAGCGATTCGAGAATATGGCGCGCTACCTTGCGGATAACCTTCGAATCGTCGACGACCAGGCAATTCTTCATGAAACGTCCCTTTGGATTATTCGCCCCGTGCGACGAGAGTTAACCGGCAAAACCAAGTATTTGGTAAACGTCTGGAGAATTCATGCAGCCTGCGCTGCCGTTCCGCCCTCGATAAATCCGGCGAGCGACACGAGCAGCCAGGGATGCCCGTCATGCTCGACGATCGCGCGCGCATAGGGCGCCCAGGCGGCGTCCAGTTGCCCCCGCATCGGCACCTCGCCTTCCGGCACATGACAAATGTCGATCACGCTATCGACCATCAGGCCGTAGCTATGGCCGCTGATGTCGGCGATGACGGCCAGGCCGCGCCGCTCCGCCGGCGTTGCCCGGCCATGCACGATCGCGGCGACATCGATGATCGTGAGGACCCGGCTGCGCAGCGCGGAAAGCCCGGCGACATGCGCGCCCATGCCCGGAACGGGCGATATGTCGGCCAGCTTGACGACGGCCTCGACCTCCTCGGTCTCGACCGCCACGCGGGTGCCCGCCAGCATGGCGAAAAGATAGAGTCTGTCCATGGCCTCACCCCTGTCCGCTGGCGATCGCCGCCATCAGCGCATCCTGATCGTAACGATAGATGCTGCCGTCCTGCGGACCGGCCGCGCGCGGCGACGTGCGCAACTGGACGACTCGGCATCCCATGATTTCCGCCGCCTGCACCGCATCGGAACCGCTGCACAGCACCACGTCGCGCGGATCGACAGCCGCGTCGGCCGGCAGGCCCAGCATCACGTCATGCCCCGCCTGACGCAGCAGCGGCGCCAGTATCTCGCGCGTCCAGCCATCGTCGCTGTCGGCCAGCAGGCAGCGCCCGCGCGGCCGCTCGTCCAGCGTCTCTTCGGGCAGCGCGGCGAACAGGGCGAAGGGGTTGAGCACTTCCAGATGCTCGCCATCGATCACCGATATGCCGCTCAGCAGTCCGTGCATCGCTACCATGTCGGGCACCAGCGGCATGTCGACGATATCCAGCACCGCCGCCACCGGATAGCAGGCCTCCCGCTGGTCGCCCCGCAGGCGCAAGGCCGAAACCTTGTCCCGGTCGAACCGGTCATGGCCATTGGCTACCGGCATCAGGCGCCCGTCGAGCCGCACGAAGGCGCGACCGCCGGATCGTCCGAACAGGCGCGCATCGATATCCTCGACGCGTTCGATCAGCGACAATTTGAGCAGACGTCGCTCGCCGGTCAGTTCCTCGAAGCGCAACGCCGCGACCATTTCGACCCCGGCCTTGGCATCGTCCTGCTCTTCCTGCCATTGCGCCGCCCGATCGTCGATGATGTTGGGCAGGCGCGCCGCATTCGCCAGGCCCGCCGCATCCAGCAGCAGCATCGGCTTGCCATTGTCGGGCAGGGTCATGCCGGCATAGACGCCGGTCGCCATGACCAGCGGCGAGGCGGGACGGATCACCAGTTCCTCATGATTGTCGACAGCCGCCACGCCCATGGCGAAGGGGACGCCAGTGGCGGATCGCACGACCATGATCGCGCGCGGCCCCGCCTGCGCCAGCTTCTCCATGCCCAGCACGTCCTCCAGCGCGATCATCGAATGGCGAACGCCGCGAATGGTGGCGATCTGCGCGCCGGCCACCTCGCTGATCTGGAGCATGTCGTTGTTGTCGTGCAGGATTTCCACGACCGCCGAGCGCGGTATGGCGAAATGCTGACCGCCCGCGCGAATGATGAGGCCGGGAATGATGGTCAGGGTCAGCGGCACGCGCAGCGTGATGCACAGCCCCTGGCCCGGCTGATTGTCGAGTGCGATGACGCCGCCGATCCGCTCCACATTGGCGCGCACCACGTCCATGCCCACGCCCCGGCCGGAAATGGCGGTTACCTGCCGGGCGGTGGACAGCCCCGGCTGGAAGATCAGCTCCAGCCGATCCTGCTCGCTCATCCGCGCCGCCGCTTCGGGCGTCAGCCGCCCGGCAGCGATCGCCTTTTCGACGAGACGCGCCGTGTCGATTCCCGCACCGTCGTCGGCAATCGCGATGACGATCTGGTTGCCCGACTGCCGGGCCTCGACCCGCAGCTTGCCGACCTCCGGCTTGCCCCTGGCGCGGCGCTTGTCCGGCGTCTCGATGCCATGGTCGATGCTGTTGCGCACGATATGGGTGAGCGGGTCGACGACCATCTCCACCATCTCGCGGTCCATTTCCACATCGCCGCCTTCCAGCGTCAGGTCGATGCGCTTGCCCAGTTCGCGACCCAGATCGCGCACCATGCGCGGGATCGCGGCGAACAGCCGGTCGACGCGCTGCATCCGGGTCTTGGAAATCACGTCGCGCATGTCCGCGACGCAGGCCGACAGCCGTTCGAATACCGTATCGAGTTCGGGGTCTGCGGACCGCTCGCGCAGCTTGCGCGACAACTCGTTGCGCGCCAGGACCATGTCCGAAACGCCGTTCATGAGCTGGTCGATCAGGCTCAGCGGCAGGCGGATGGTCCGTGGCCCCGCCTGCCGTGCGGCGACCTGCGCCACGGCGGCTTCGGCGACCGGCGCGGCGGACGGCACGGACCTCTCGACCGGCGCACTCAGCGCCGCGATCAGATAATCGTCATTCTCGTTGGGCAGCGCGGCGCCCATGGCGACCGCTTCCGCCAATTCGCCGATCCGGTCCATCAGGCCCAGGACCGCGCTCACCGTCGCGGCGTCCGCCTGCCGGTTGCCGGCGCGAATCTCCGACAGCACATCCTCGGCCGCATGGCTCAACCGCTCGAAACGGGGCAGGTTGAGGAAGCCGCAACTGCCCTTCACGGTGTGGAAGAAGCGGAAAATGGCATCCAGCCGGTCGCGATCCGACGGATCGGCCTCCCACGCAATCACCTCCCCGGCGAGCGCCTCCAGTGTCTCCTGGGTTTCGGATATGAATTCCTGAAGTAGTTCGTCCATTGCCTCTTGGCCCCACGGAAGCGCGCAGCCGCACCATGGCGGGGCGTGGTTAAAGGGTCGTTAAAGGCGCGACGACATGCAAAAGGGGCGCCGCGATCCCATCGCGACGCCCCTTGCAGGTCAGACGAACCAGTGGTTCGCTTATTCCTTGTTCTCGACGGCTTCCTCTGCCTTCTCGCCCGCCTCGCGGGTGGCGTCGGCCTTGTTCTCCAGCGCATCGGCCGCGTTCTCGGCCGCATTTTCCGCGCTGCCGGTCAGATTGTCGGCCATCGCTTCCATGTTGTCGGCCTGGTTGTCGAGTGCGTCCGCCTGGTTTTCGTAAGCATTCTCGACCTTGTTTTCCTGGGCGGAATCGCACGCGGCGAGCGCCACAAGGCTGGCAAGGCCAAGGACTTTGACGAAGGTTTTCACGGCGTTTTCTCCTGTTGCGCCCCCTGGGGCTGACGTCATTCGGCATAGGGTCCGATTGGCGCAACGCCATGCCGAACCCTGACGCCGATCAACTGGCCGCGCCGGGGATGGTTCCCGTCGCAGGCTCGTTTCGTCGCATAAACGATTATTTTCTGAGCGAATCGCGGATTTCCCGCAGCAGCATTATGTCTTCCGGCGTCGGCGCGGGGGTAGCTTCCGGTTCGGGCTTGGCGGTCAGCTTGTTCACCGCCTTGACCAGCAGGAAGATGATGAAGGCCAGGATCAGGAAATTGACCAGCACCGTCAGGAACTCGCCCCAACCGAACATGGCGACCCCGGCCGCCTTCAGGTCGGCATAGCTTTCGGGATTGCCCTTGAAGCCAGCGGGCAGGTCGCCGAGGCGGATGAAATAGCCGGAAAAGTCGGCCCCGCCGAAGACATAGCCAACCACCGGCATGATCAGGTCGTCGGTCAGCGACTTGGTGATCGTGGCGAAGGCGCCGCCGATGATCACGCCCACGGCCAGGTCCATCACGTTGCCGCGGTTGATGAACGTCTTGAATTCCGAAATCAGCCCCATGTGCAATCCCCTTGTGCCAGGGCGTTTCCGAGGCACGGGGAAATATCCGCCGGCTCGGAAAACGCCTCAAATCAAATGACTGAAGCCTCCGGACCGATACCATCGGAACGGATGATCCCGCTATGATATAATCAGGATGGCCCGTTGCGCCACGCGCGGCAACGTCCTATTTCCCCAAGCGAAACAAAGCCGAGGATGTTCCATGACGCTCCTGCGCCGCTTCTCCACTTTCCTGCTGCCGATCTTCGGCGCCCTCGCCCTGTCGGCCTGCGGCATCAACAGCGTGCCGACCGCCGAAGAGGAAGCCAAGGCCAAATGGGCCGATGTCCAGGCCCAATATCAGCGCCGCGCCAACCTGACCGGCAATCTCGTCGCCACGGTCAAGGCGGCGGGCAAGCAGGAACAGGCGACCCTGACCGCCGTCACCGAAGCCCGCGCCAGGGCGACCTCGATCCAAGTCAATGCCGAGGATCTGTCCGATCCCGCCAAGGTCGCGCAGTTCCAGGCCGCCCAGGCGCAACTCAGTCAGGGACTGGGTCGTCTGCTGGCATCGGTCGAGGCCTATCCCGACCTCAAGACCAACGAGAATTTCCTGCAACTCCAGTCGCAGTTGGAAGGCACGGAAAACCGCATCGCCGTCGCGATCCGCGACTATAATGCGGCAGTGCAGGCCTATAATACCCGCATCCGCACCTTCCCCGACGCGATCGGCGCCAAGCTGATCCATGGCGCCAAGCCCATGACTCCGTTCCAGGCGACCACGCCCGGCGCGGAAGAAGCGCCGAAGGTCGACTTCGGCAACTGATCCGATGCTTCGCCGCCTGCTCCTGATCCTCACGTTGCTGGCGCTCGCGCCGGCGGCGTGGGCGCAGAGCTTCCCCAAATTCGACGACAAGGGCGTTGTCGATGCGGCGAACCTGCTCGACCCGGCGCAGGAACAAGCGCTCAGCGCCAAGCTGATCGCAGAAAAGAAGGCGAGCGGCCGGGCGCTGGTGGTGGCGACCATCCCCGACCTCCAGGGCTATGATATTGCCGATTATGGCTATCGCCTTGGCCGGGCCTGGGCGATCGGCGACAAGGAAAATCAGGGCGCGTTGCTGATCGTCGCGCCTGCCGAGCGCAAGGTGCGGATCGAGGTTGGCTACGGCCTCGAAGGCATCCTGACCGACGCCCTCTCCTCCAGCATCGTCCGCAACGCCATCACCCCGCGCTTCAAGGCGGGCGACATGGCAGGCGGCATCAACGCCGGCGTGGACGAGATCACGACATTGCTCGCCCTGCCGCCCGACCAAGCCCGACAGCGCGCGGCGCAGGCTGAAGAACAGGCGCGGAGCGGGAATGGCGACGGCGCCATCCTCGGCTTCTGGATCATCCTGTTCATCGTCTTCTTCATCGCCCTGCCGCTCCTGTCGCGGGTGCGCGGCGGCAAGCGCTATCGGGGCAGCGGCGGCGCGCCGATCATCATCTGGGGGCCGGGTACCGGTGGTTCCGGCTGGGGATCTGGCGGTGGCGGCGGCTGGGGCGGATCGAGCTGGGGCGGCGGTGATAGCGGCGGTGGCTTTTCGGGCGGCGGCAGCTTCGGCGGCGGCGGGGCATCGGGGGATTGGTGATGCAGCTTCATCTGACGCAGGCCGACCATCATCTGGTGTCCGCCGCCGTGGCGGAGGCCGAAGAACAGACCTCTGGCGAGATCGTCACCATCGTCGCGCGACGGTCCGACAGCTATCATGATGTCGGCCTCAGCTGGGCGGCGGCGGCGGTGTTCATCGCCCTGGCGCTGATGGCCGCCTATCCGGCGCATCTGCGCGCCTTCCTCTCGACCTTGCTGCTCGACTGGGAGCATGAGCTGGCCGACTGGAAGCTGCTGACCGGCCTGCTCGGCCTGCTCATCCTCAAATTCCTGGTCGTGCGCTATCTGCTGGCGATCATGCCGCTGCGGATGCTGATGACCCCGCGCGCGACCAAGGCGCGCCGGGTGCGACGCCGCGCTATCCTCCTCTTCCGTACCGCGGCCGAAGCGCGCACCCATGGACGCACCGGAGTCCTCATCTATCTCTCGCTCGACGAACATCGCGCCGAGATCGTGGCCGACCGGGCGATCAACGAAAAGGTCGCACCGGAAGCCTGGGGCGAGGCGATGGCCGCACTGATCGACGCGATCCGCGCTGGCCGCGCCGGCGAAGGCTTGGCCGGGGCCGTGCGCCAAGTGGGCGCCGTCCTCGCCACCCACTTCCCGCGCGCGCATGACGACATCAATGAACTACCCGACAGGCTGATCGAATTATGACCGACCCCGACCGGACCGTGCCGGAAGAAGTGATGTGGGCCGGCCGCTTCATCACCGCCAAGAAACGCGGAAAATGGGAATATGTCGGCCGCGCGCGCGGCATCCACGCGGCCGTCATCCTGGCCATCGACGAAGCGGCCGACGGCCGGCACGTCCTGCTCGTCGATCAATATCGCGTCCCGCTTGGCCGCCGCTGCATCGAACTGCCCGCCGGGCTCGTCGGCGATCATGACGCGGGCGAGGACGCCAGCCTGGCCGCCGCGCGCGAACTGGAGGAAGAAACCGGCTACCGCCCCGCCCGGCTCGAATCGCTCGGCCAATTCTACAGCTCCCCCGGCATGGTGTCGGAAAGCTTTACCCTGTTCCGCGCCCATGGGCTGGAAAGGACGGGCGAAGGCGGCGGCGTCGATGGCGAGGACATCCATGTCCACCGCGTCCCGCTCGCCAGCCTGCCCGATCAGGTCAACGCCTGGCGGCAGGAAGGCTATGCGATTGACGTGAAGCTGCTGCTCCTGCTGGGCGCGGGGATGCTCGGCTGACCTCCGTTGGCGCCGGGTTTGTCGAAGCCCGTCTTTACGGCACCCGATACCAGGATGCGACCCGGTCCAGCGCCAGGGTCAGCACCAGCTTGCCCGCCCGGCTCGGCCAGCCCAGCGCCTTTTCCGCCGTAACCAGCCCTTCGCCGGCACAGGCGACCCGCCACAATATGTCCGCCAGCCCCGGCCCGGCGGCCCCGATCGCCCCGTCGAACCGCTCGCGGGCGGACAGTTGCGCCAAGGTCGGATCACTCCGGCGGCCCGGTCCGCGCCGTCCGCCCTCGCGCGGGGCCGCATCCCAGCGCATCGTCACGCGCGCGCCCAGCCCGGCCCTTTCCCAGTCGGCACGCAGCATGTCGCCCGCGACAAAATGGCGCTCGCTCAGATGGCCGCGCGCGTGCAGCCAGGACAGAGGCGACTCGCCAAGATGGACCATTACCGTCCGCCGTTGGCCGTCCGGCCCTTCGACCTGCTGCTCGACATGGTTCGTCATCCGCGCCTCCATCCTAAGAATCATGAGGATAAGGCTTGCCATATCGGATAATCTGTAGGAAACGGAAAACCAAATAGGTTATCGTGAGGTCCGCAATGATTACCCGCATCCGCGAGGTCCGCAAGGCGAAGGGACTGACCCTGGAACAGGTCGGCGCCCTGTGCGATCCGCCTACCACTGCACAGACGATCGGGCGACTGGAAACCGGAACCCGCACCGTGTCTGTCAAATGGCTGAACCGCATCGCGCAGGCGCTTGGCGTGACCAGCGCCGAACTGGTGGCGCTGCCGGGACAGAGCGAAGTGGCGGTCGCCGCCCTGCTCGGCCCCGACGGCGCACGCGCGCCGACCCGTCCACTGTCCTTCCCGCCCCCGATCGGGTCGGACGGCATGGTGGGCGTGCATGTGGGCGCCAGCATCGGCGACTATCGCGCGGGAGACGCCATCTGGTGCCGCCGCATCGCGCCAGACGATTATGCCAGCGCGCTCAATCGCGACATATTGCTGCCCCGGCCCGCCGGACGCTTCCTGTTCGGGCGGCTGATCGGGCGGGAAGGCGACCGCCTGCAACTTCTGCCGCTCGGTTCGGGCACCAGGCAGCTGGTGTTGACCGACCCGCCCTGGGCCGCCGTCGCCGAACAGCTGGTGCGACGCCTGTAGCGGGGCGGTTGCACCCTGTGATGCCACTCCGCCACCCAAAGGGGATGCACATGCCACATTCGCTCCCCTAGCCAATTTGTCGCTCTGCGCTTAACCATAAGTCAAAGCTGTGCATCCAAAAGAGGGACCATGACACTCAACGTCCTCATGCTGTCGACCCTCTTTCCCGACATCAGCCGGCCCAATTTCGGCGTGTTCGTGGAAAGACAGGCGCGCGAACTGGCCAGCCGCCCGGAAGCCGACGTGACCGTGGTCGCGCCGGTCGGACTGCCGCCCTGGCCGCTGTCGCTCGCCAGCCGCTACGCCGCGCTCCGCGCCCTGCCGCGCAAGGAGCGATGGCGCGAGTTGACCGTTTATCGCCCGACTTTTTCCATCATCCCCAAATTCGGCGGGCGCGCCAATGTCGGCGCCATGACCCGTGCGATCCTGCCGCTGGTGAGGCGGCTGCACGCCGAAAAGTCCTTCGACGTGATCGACGCCAGCTTCTTCTTCCCCGATGGCCCGGTGGCGCAAAGATTGTCGAAGGCGCTGGGCGTCCCCTATTCGGTGAAGGCCCGCGGCGCCGACATCCACTATTGGGGGACGCAGGGCGGCACGCGCCACATGGTGCGCAAGGCAGCCGACGGCGCCGCCGGACTCCTCGCCGTGTCCGACGCGATGCGGCGATCGATGATGCGGATGGGAATCGACGGAGACAAGATCCGCGTCCACTATACTGGCGTTGATCTCGACACATTCGAAATCACCGACCGCGCCGCGGCCAAGGCGGCGCTCGACTTCAACGGCCCCGTAGTGCTCAGCGTCGGCGCGCTCATTCCACGCAAGGGCCAGGATCTGCTGGTGCGCGCGCTGCCGCATCTGCCCGACGTCACGCTGCTGCTGGCGGGTCAGGGGCAATACCGGCGCACGCTGGAAAATCTCGCACAGGAACTAGGCGTGGAACGGCGGATCGGCTTTCTCGGCTCGGTCCCGCATCACAAGCTGCCCCGCATCTTCGCCGCCGCCGATGTCATGGCGCTGCCGTCCGAATCGGAAGGTCTCGCCAATGCCTGGGTCGAATCGCTGGCGTGCGGCACCCCCATCGTCATCAGCGACGTGGGGGGCGCGCGCGAACTGCTCGACCGGCCGGAGGCGGGGCAGATCGTGGCGCGCGATCCCGAAGCCATCGCCGCCGCCATCCGCGCGATCCTGGATGATCCGCCCGCGCAGGCAGCGGTGCGCGAAACCGCGCTGCGCTTCACCTGGCAGGCCAATGGCGACGCGTTGCTCGCGCATCTTCAGGGGATAGCGGCGTCCGTCTGATCGCCCGGCCCCAGCAATCGCGGCCGCCCGTCCGGCGTCGCGAACCGCCCCTCGTCGAACGGCACCTCCCCCCAGCGCCATGGCGTCAGTTCGGCGTAGGCCGGGTTGGAGATCGGCGCATGGCGCTTAAGGTTGAGCAGCCGCGCGCCGTCATTGCGATAGGCGGTCAGCCGCACATGCTCGCGATAGATATCGGCCGCCCATTCATAATGGAAAGCGTCGCCCCATCCCATCGCCTGGGCCACCTTGGTCAGCATCCACCAGTCCGGCCGAGCCTCTCCTGGCAGATCGAGCAGGCGACGCTGGCGGCTGATCAGCCGGTCCATGCCGGTCAGCGTCCCGTCCTTCTCGATCCAGGCCGCCGAGGGCAGTTGGAAAGTCCAGCCGCCCGCATCCGGCTCGCCCCGGTCCGTCGCGCGGATCGACAGCGGCACCAGCGCGCGGGCTTCCCTCAGCCAGTCTGAAGCCGCCTCATCCGGCCCGATGCTCCACAGCGCTTTCACCTCCCCGTCGCGCATGGCGCGCAGCAGCGCCTCGCCCTCCAACCCCGCCCCGCGCACCAGGTCGCGCGCGCCCCAGAAGCGGGCGGTCCGGTCCAGTGCCCCGGCATCGAAACCCATATGCGCGGCAAGGCCATCGGCCATGCACCCCACCTCGCGCGCGCCCATGCCGTTGGCCCCGCCGCCGATCAGGAAGGGCGCGGTGCCCGGACGGCCGATGCGCGCCGTGGCGAGATGCAGGTTCAGGATCGCCGCCGCCGTCGCCCGGTCCGCCCCGGCCGCCAGCGTCACCGCACGACCCTCCGCGACCCACGTCTCATAAAAGCCGCGGATCGTCGCCGGCGGTACGGCGCAGGCACGGGC
Organism: Sphingobium sp. TCM1; assembly: GCF_001650725.1. GTDB lineage: Bacteria > Pseudomonadota > Alphaproteobacteria > Sphingomonadales > Sphingomonadaceae > Sphingobium. The sequence continues at coordinate 220,644 of NZ_LXVX01000016.1, forward strand.
AACCGACCAGATGTCATGACCTCGGCGCAGATCATCCCAATAGCCGTCCGGCACGACAAGGCCAGCAGCTTTGGCTACCCCGGCATCGCGGCAATGGAGCAGCAAGCCGCCGATCAGCCGCGCCATGCTCCCCGCAGCGATAGAGAGATGGAGGTCCGCCTCCGGCCCAAGTTGCTCGCCTGCCGTCGCCACATGGATCAGCCGCGCGCCATCCGCCCGCGCAGCCTGCACCCGGTCGATCAGCACCGGATGGTCGCGGCTGATCTGCCCACCCAGCAGCAGGATGGTGCCCGCCCGGCCGACATCCTCCAATGTACCCGGCATGACATCCTCGCCATAGGCGGCGCGCTGCAACCGCCCGACATCGCCCAGCCAGGGCGCATGGATATGGGCCGACCCGAAAAAGCCCTTCATCAGCTTGTTGGCGACATAATAATCCTCGGTCAGCAGGCCGCCGCCCACATGGAGCGCGATGCTGCCGGGGCCATGGCGCGCCCGGATGGCGGACAACCGCCGCGCAAGCTGCGCGATCACGCGCTCCCATCCTTGCCGTCGCCCCTGCACCAGAGGATGAAGCAACCGGCCGTCAAGCCCTTCGCCTAGCTCGAGCGCACGCCCCCGCGCGCAAAGCAGCCCGCCATTCGCAGGGTGGGTGGGGTCGCCCTCGATCCGCAGATCGCGGTCCTCACCGGTCAGCACGCGGATGCCGCACCCTAAGGCGCACTGGCCGCACTGGCTTCTCACGATCGCCATCTCAGTGCGATGTCCCGATACGATCGCTCATGTTCCGCCCCTAGCGCATTGAAGCGGAGGACAAAAGCGGCACTTGCCTCGGCATCCTCCCCGGCGCACACAGGCGGGCATGATGACGCTCCTGTTCCGCGCCCTCGCGCTGATCGCTCTGGTCGGCGCCTCCCTGGCCCCTGCCGCACCCGGCGATCGCGGCCCGCTGCTGCTGGCCGCCGCCAGTATGCAGGAAGCCATGAACGCTGCGGCGGACGCATGGGCGGCGCGCGGCCATCCACGCCCGGTCCTGTCCTTTGCCGGTTCCTCCGCCCTCGCGCGACAGATCAGGGCCGGCGCCCCCGCCGATCTGTTCCTGTCCGCCGACGAGGAATGGATGGACGATGTGGAAGGCGCGGGACTGGTGGTACGCGGCACGCGGGCCAATATGGCGGGCAATCGGCTCGTGCTGGTGCGGCCTGCGGCAAAGCCGGTCCATTTGCGCATCGCGCGCGGAATGCCGATCGCGCGTGCGCTGGGCGACGGACGCCTCGCCATGGCCGATCCCGATAGCGTGCCGGCCGGGAAATATGGAAAGGCGGCGCTCACCGCGCTGGGCGTGTGGGCATCTGTCGAACACAAGGTCGCGCGCGCCGACAATGTCCGCGCCGCGCTCGCCCTGGTCGAACGCGGTGCCACCCCGCTCGGCATCGTCTATGCAACCGATGCGCGCGCCAGCAGGAACGTCGCCCTGGTCGGCACCTTCCCCCCCGGCAGCCACGCGCCGATCCGCTATCCTGTCGCCCGGCTGGCCTCCAGCCGGCACAAGGACGCCGAAGCCTTCCGTCGCTTCCTGCTGTCCTCGATCGGCCGGTCGATCCTGGCGCGCTACGGCTTCAGCGCGCCCTGATCCTCATTTCTGGCAGGCGACGATCGCGGCGATGACCGCCAGCGTTTCCTCCGGATCGCGCACCCGCACCGTATCCAGCCCCAGTTCCTTGGCCGGATAGTCGTTGCCGCCGGGGAAGATGGCGTCGCCGATGAACATCATCGCGTCGAGCGCGATCCCGCTCGCGTCGCGCAGCTTCTTGAGACCATAGGCCTTGTCAACGCCCTCGCGCGTGATGTCGATCGAGGTCGCGCCTCCCATGTTGATCGACAGGCCCGGCAAACGCTGGCGCAGATCCGCCTGGATCACCTTGCGCTTGGCGAAATCGGGGTCCCACCCTTCCTTGGCATGGATCGGCGCCTGCTGGCCGAGCGCGGAGAAGGTGATCTGGCTGCCACGATCCTCGATCCGCTCGCCCCAGGTCTGTTCGGGCACGAAGCCGGTCGCCTCCAGCGACGCGTCGAACGCCTCCAGGATCGCGCCCTTCTGCCCAGCATCGAACAATTCGGCATAGACCGGATGCCAGCCGCCATCACGCCAGGTGAACAGCTTGGTGCCGGTCGTCGGCATCAGCCACAGCCGCGTCACGTCCGCCCGCGCTGGCAGCCGGCTCGCCACCTGCTTGTCGAACTGCGGCCAGTCGCCGCCGGAAATCACCGCGACATGCGCGACCTCCAGCAGGTCGGCCATCGCTTCCCCCATCGCTTCGCCCAAAGGCTGCTTGCTTTCGGCCAGCGTTCCGTCGAGATCGAAGGCGATCAATTCTTTCATGCACCTGTCCTGTCGGATGAAGTGAAAAATAGAGCGGTTGCGACCCTCGGATGACCGGGCGCTACGCCAACGTGACGCCCTTTTCCAGCCAAAGCCAATCGCGTCGCAATAGGAAAAATGCGACAAATTAAAAACATGGTGGGCAAGACATTCATATTCGGCACAGCCTGGCTTTCTTGACGGAACGGCGCATATCCCCCACGCAGCGGGCATGGATTTTTCCCTGACGCCCGACGATTGGACCGTCATCAGCCTGTCGCTGAAGGTCAGCCTGGTCGCGGTGACGGCCATGCTGCCGGTCGCCTTCGGCCTGGCGTGGATACTGGCGCGCCGGCGCTTCCCCGGCAAGCTGCTGCTTGACGCGCTGGTCCACCTGCCCCTCGTCGTGCCGCCGGTCGTGACCGGATGGCTGCTGCTGATTCTCTTCGGCATCAACGGCCCCATCGGCCGCTGGCTCGACCAGTGGTTCGGCGTCACCCTGCTGTTCCGCTGGACCGGCGCGGCGCTCGCCGCCGCGATCATGGCCATGCCGCTGATGGTGCGGGCGATGCGCCTTTCGATCGAAGCCGTCGATCGGCGGCTGGAACAGGCGGCGCAGACGCTGGGCGCATCCCGCATTCGCACCTTCCTGTCTATTTCGCTGCCGCTGTCCCTGCCCGGCGTGCTGGCGGGCGCGATGCTGGGGTTCGCCCGCTCGATCGGGGAATTCGGCGCGACCATCACCTTCGTCTCCGACATTCCCGGCGAAACCCGCACATTGCCGATCGCCATCTATGCCGCGCTCCAGATGCCAGGCGCCGAAGCGACGGTCAGCCGCTTCGCCATCATTTCGGTGTTGCTGTCACTCGGCGCGCTGCTCCTGTCCGAACTGCTCGCGCGCCGCATGACCCATGGACGTGCGCCCCATGTCCTTTGACGCTATGCCCTTTGACGCCATGCCCTTCGACCCCATGCGCTTCGACATCGGCGTCCGCCGCCGCCTGGGTGATCGCACCATCGCCTTCACCTGCCGCTCGGACGCCCGGCTGATCGCTCTCACTGGCCCCTCGGGCGTCGGCAAGACCAGCGTCCTCAACATGATCGCCGGCCTGCTGCCGCCCGATGAAGGCCATATCGCCATCGGCGGCGAGCGCCTGTTCGACCGCGCAGCCGGCATAGACCTGCCGGTCGCGCAGCGTCATGCCGGCTATCTGTTCCAGGATCTGCGCCTTTTCCCCCATATGCGGGTGGAGGCCAATCTGCGCTACGGCCGACGCCCCGGCGGCGCGCTGTCGCAGGCGGAAATCCTCGCCTTCCTCGGCATCGGCCATCTGCTTCACCGTATGCCCGCCAGCCTCTCGGGCGGCGAAGCACAGAGGGTCGCGATCGGCCGCGCCCTGCTCTCAGCCCCGCGCTTCCTGCTCATGGACGAACCGCTCACCGGCCTGGACCAGGCGCGACGGGCGGAAATCGTGCCGCTGATCGAGCGGCTGCGCGACGAGATCGGCCTGCCTATCCTCTATGTCACCCACGAACTGCGCGAAGCCGAAAGACTGGCGGACATCATCGTCGAGATGCCCGGCGACTGAGCCGCCACGCCAGGCGAAGGTTCGCAGCGCGCTACATCATGTTGTTTCGCGCTATTTCAAGCGGGGCATTCCGACACACAGGCCTCGTTCCGCTACTATTAGGTGCGGCAACGTTCGCTCGTCGGCCCGGCGGCGCTGGTCGCCCTGCCCGCTTCGATGCCGTGCCGGCCGCGGGCCGCCGCATGTGGAAGGCCGAACGCTTTTCTTCCCATGACCTCCGGCTTGCGAAAGTCGATAGAAGAGGTGCACAAAAAGGCTTGACCGACTTTCAAACCCCACCTATCTGCGGCTTCCCAAGCGGGGCTGGCCCCGCCGACGATGCCCGATCGTCTAAAGGTAAGACTACGGACTCTGACTCCGTCAATCGAGGTTCGAATCCTCGTCGGGCATCCAATACTCGCCTTCTGCGAGCAACTCCCAGCTAAATCGCGAACAGATTGACGTCGTCGTCTTCTACCGGGCCTGACGTCGCTGGTCAGGCCGCATCACCACGCACCATACCCATCGGCGGCCGCCTGCTTGCGGCCTGCCGCGGCAGAGGCAACACTTCGGAAGGCTCTTTTTCCAGCCGCTCGACCGCATTGGCGACAAGCATCTGCAACCCTTCCGCGCTCAGCAATCCGCCCCGAATCAGGCAACGATCCACCAACACGCGCCGGAAGGCGGAATAGAGCGCCATGTCGGGCGGGGATGGCGTAGCCCAGAAATCGTCCAACCCGGTGCGATGGACGACGCCCGGTACTTTATAGACGGCGTGGCCCAACACGACGACCGGTTTGCCGCTGTTGAGCGCCAGCGTACCGACGGTACTGTTGACGGTCACCACGCCAAGCGACTTGCGCACGACTTCAGCGACGTCCCAGTCGGACAGATAAAAAACGCGATCGGCGACGCCATAATGCGCGGCCAGCTTGCGAGTCAGCCGACTCCACGCAACCAGCCCCGGATCGAGCGGATGGCGCTTGACCAGCAGTGACACATCCTCGGGCGCGTGGCGGGCGAAGCTCTTGATGACGAAGCGCAGCGCGGCGCGCATGTTGCCGAAGGGGGAATGGACCCGGATCTGGTAATCGGAATTGAGTTGCAGCGGCAATGTGAAATAGGGCCGATCCTTGACCGCTTCCCACATTTTCAACGATTGTCGCGTCTCGCTCTTGCGCACGAGCAACTTGCCGCACCAGGCGATCGATTCCAGCAGGAAACTGTGCGGCCGATGCGTGCGGTAGAAGGGAAAGAGCGGCCGCATCAGCGCCGCGGCCAACCCGTTGCGCATGGTGTTGCGCGCCCGCGCCCGGAAGGTCGAGGGGACGGGCGGCAACACGCCCTCATATTCGGGCAGCCCCTTCGCCTGGTCGAGATACCATTGCGGATCGAGCGGCAGGGTCGAATTGCCGTTCACGCCGTCATCCTGCAACGTCAGGAAATCGGGACGGATATAGCCTTCCTCCATGCAATGGACCCGCAGCCCCCGCAGCCGTGCCATCGCATGTGCCGACGTGTGATAGGGGCGGCAGTCGCCATAGAGAATCAGGTCGGTAACGCCATGATTGACGATAAAATCGTCGAAGAAAAGCGGCCAGTTCCGGAAGGTGCCGCGATAGTCGGTCGCCTCGCCCGGCCAGTCGACCTTGTCGCCGCCATTGATGTTGATTCGCAGGGCGCGATGCCCTCGCGCCTTGAGCGCGTCGGCCAGCATCGCGAAATAGGGTCCGTGCGGCCCCTGAAGAAACAGGAAAGTCTTCACCGGCACGTCAGCCATGAAGATACTCCGCGGACAATGTCATAAATCTTCTTATCTTTCCCTGTAATGCCCGCAATCTCATCAATGACGTTGCCGTTGGTTTCGACCCGTCCGTCATACGCTCCACCATCACTTCGGGTCCACATGGCAATCGCGTCTGCAAATCCAGATAGCGAGGATAGAGAATGAGGGCAGCAGCGACAAGCTGATCCAGGGTCAGCCGCCGCCCCCGCCGGGCGCTTGGCTGGGCCAGGTCGCGGGTCAATCCCCAGCCGGCATAGAAGGGCATACCATGCACCGTCACGGGACGGCCGCGCATCAGCGCCTCGAACCCGGTCAGCGACGACAGGACATGCACTTCGTTCACCGCCTGCACCAGTTCCATCAGCGGCGCGCCGCTGTCGATCGCATCGGCATGGGCCAGCACCGCGGCTTCGGACAGGTGCCCCTTGCGATGCCCCGCCTGCACGTCGGGATGAGGACGGTAGACGATCCAGGCGTCCGGCTCGGCGCGTCGGACCCGTGCGAGAAAATCCAGATTCCCGTCGACGCCAGCCCCGCCCAGCCGAACCGACAGGTCGTCATCGACCTGTCCGATCGCCAGCACGGTGCGCCGCCCCGCCGGCAATGCCAGCATCCGTCCTGCCTCCGGCCCATATTTGGTCACGCCCGCCAGGCAGATGCGCGCGCGCAGCCTCGCCGCGCGCTCGATCAGCGGCGCCGGGAACGCATGGGTTGCGAGCAGGGTCTCCAGATCGTTCGCCGCGCGCGCGTTATAATAAATGCCGGTGCGGTCGACGACCACCGAACCGGGTGGATGGAGCGCCGCGCCCAGGCCGCGGGACCGGATGAAACCATCCTCCACCCGCGCCAGCGGCACCTGCTGCGCCGCAGCCTCCTGGACCGTGTCCGGCGGCACGCGCGACGTGCCAGATCGCCAGCGCGCCCCGCGCAAGCCGCGCGCGACGCAACCCGCGCGATACCGACTGGAAGGGCGGCGAATGCGCCCCGTCCCACAGAAATTCCCGGATCGCCTCCCGCTTCCAGAAGGCCATGCCGCTCGCCGCGACGATGCCACGATTGCCGTCCAGATGACGGCGCCAGTCGGCCAGAAGCCTGATCGCCGTCGCCGCGTCCGTCTGCCGGCCGGTGAAGGGGTCGCGATAGCGCGCGCCCGCGATCCGCCGCCCCGTTTCCGCGCGCAACCGCGCCGGATCGATCCGTCGTCCCTCCGGGCCGATCACCGGCACATCGAGCAGCCCGGCCACCAGCGCCCATTCATCCTGCTCGCTCGCATGGAGCGTCTGCGCGCCCGCGATCATCCACCAGGGGTCGCAGTCCGCCGGCAGCATCCGGCCCGGCACGGGCGCCTGGCCCTTCCCCGGCAGCAAGCCGATCTGGTCCTCCATCAGCCCGGCCAGCGCACCGGGGTCGATCGGCGTTCCGATCCGCACCAGCACCCGTGCCGGGGCCGGTTGCCGTCCCCAGAAACTGCCGCCCACGCGCGCCGCGACCAAGGCGTCGAGCACATCGTCCCAGATGCCATGTCCGTCCTCGACGCCATCAAGGGGCGCGCTGATCGCCGCCGCGGACGGCGCGACATGCGGGAAGGGCGGGGATCGGAGAAAAGGAGCCATCAGCGTCAATCGGCGGGTGCCGCCGCCGCACGCGCCCGAACCACCGCGACCCCGCGCCATCTATTCCGTGAGCGCACCGCGCACCGCATCTTCAAGCCCCTTTTGCCCATCCTTGGGCAGCAAGGTGGCGAAGGTCAAGAAACAGAAGCCGTTACTTCTTCGATCAGGTCGATGATGATGTCAAAATAGTCACGCCAGGTGGGCGCCCGCCAGTCGACGATGCGCGCCAGTTGCGCCGCGCGTTCCGGGGAATCCGCCCGCGCATAGGCGCAGACGGCGCGCATCCATCCCAGCCCGTCCAGCGGATCGAGATAGTCGGGCGCGGCCCCGCCCACCTCGCGATGGGCGACGATGTCGCTGCAGATCACCGGCACGCCCGCCGCCAGCGCCTCGACCACCGGCATCCCGAATCCTTCGGCGAAGGAGGGCATCAGCATCGCCCGCGCATGGGCGACCAGCGCCTGCATCCGGCTGTCCGACACTTCCCCCGCCTCGATCACATGGCCGCGCAGCGCCTCGGCCCGTTCGAGAATATCGATGACATTCTCATTCTCCCAGCCGCGCCGGCCGATCAGCACCAGCATCGGCGCCCTGTCGCCCTGCTCCTCCACCAGCCGCCGCCAGATGTTGAGCAGCAGCAGATGGTTTTTCCGCGGCTCAATGGTCGAGATATAGACGAAATAGGGACGCGTCGGCAGGTCCGTGTCCAGCGTGCCGAAAATGTCGGGCGGGTCCGCGCCGAAATGAGCGACGCGCACCACGCGCCCCTCCAGCCCCCGCTGCATGTGCGGCGCGAGCGCGTCGATCGTCGCCTGGCTGTTGCCGATGATGCCGGTGGCATGGCTGTCGATCGTGCGCACCCGCCGGCGATGTTCGTCGGCGCCCTGCGGCCGGGCATATTCGGGATGGCTGAGCGGGATGACGTCATGCACCAGCGTCACCAGTTTCGCGCCCTCAGCGCGCAGGATCGCACCAACCTGGTCATGATTGTCCAGATGATGGGGCGACACCTGGAGGTAGAGGCGCGGACCGCTGGCGCGCGGGACGGGCCGGGGCCGGGTGGCGAACATGTGGCGAATGACGGCCGCCTTGCCCTCCCCGGCGTCGGCCGAACCGTCGTTGCGCCATTTCGCCGCCGTGAAGGCCAGGAACTGCCGGACGGCCGCGCTGCTCAACCGGCCATAATAGCCGCCCGCCGGATGGACCGCGGCAAAGGCCAGCCGGTTCGGAATCCGCTCCAGCAATTCGCGCGCATAGACATATTCGACCCGGTCGATCCCGGTGGGCGAAGGATGGAAGGCGCGCGAGAGCAGCCGCGACAGGTCCAGAACGACCTCGCTCTCGCCGCGCCGCCCCTGGAAGCGCTCGCTGGCCCGCTTCGTCCGCAGGGCCAGCCGCGCGCCGGGCGCATTAAAGGGACGCAAAGCCATGTCAGCGCCTGTTCCACAGGCCGGCATTAAAGAAAAGAGGCATCAGAACTGCGCGCGAATCTCGTCGGCCAGCGCCTGCAACGCCGTCATATCGGCCTGCTTGCCATGGCCATGGGCGGCAAAGCCCCTGGGGTCGCCCTCCCAGCGCGGCAGGATATGGACATGCAGGTGAAAGATGGTCTGCCCCGCCGGCGCGCCGTTGAACTGGGCAATCTGGATGCCGTCGGGATTCAGCGCCCGGCGGATGGCGGTGGCGACCTTCTTGGTGGTCGCCATCACCTGCGCCAGCGCCTCCTCCTCGATCTCCAGCAGGTTGCGCGCCTTCGACCATTTGGAAATGACCAGCGCATGGCCTCGGGTCTGCGGCATGATGTCGAGAAAGGCGAAGGTCGTCTCGTCCTCGTAAAGCGCCGTCGCCGGGATCTTGCCCGCCAGGATCAACGCAAAGACATTGCTCTCGTCATAGGTGCCGTCGAGGCTCATGAAACGCCCTTAACTCAGATAATGGGCGCTCGTCTTAGCAGCGACTTCCTCCGCCGTCACGCCCGGCGCCAGCTCGACCAGCCGGAACGGGCTGTCATGGTCAGGACGCTGGAAGACGCAGAGGTCGGTGACGATCATGTCGACCACATTCTTGCCGGTCAGCGGCAGGGTGCAGGCCGGAATGAACTTGGGCGTGCCGTCCTTGGACGTATGCTCCATCACCACGATGATCTTTTTGACGCCTGCCACCAGGTCCATGGCGCCGCCCATGCCCTTGATCATCTTGCCAGGGATCATCCAGTTGGCAATGTCGCCATTCTCGGCCACTTCCATCGCCCCCAGGACGGTCAGGTCGATATGCCCGCCGCGGATCATGGCGAAACTGTCGGCGCTGGAGAAATAGGCCGATTGCGGCAGTTCGCTGATCGTCTGCTTGCCCGCATTGATGAGGTCAGCATCCTCCTCGCCCTCATAGGGAAAGGGGCCGATGCCCAGCATCCCGTTCTCCGACTGGAGCGTCACCTCCACGCCTTCGGGTATATGGTTCGCCACCAGCGTCGGAATACCAATGCCCAGGTTCACATAGAAGCCGTCCTGCAATTCCTTCGCCGCGCGCGCGGCCATCTCGTCACGAGTCCAGGGCATCGTCACTTCTCCCCTTCGGCGGGCGGCGCCCACCTCTTGTCCATCGGAAACACATCGTCGAACCCGCCCTTGAGGCCGCTGCCATAGACGGGATTGGGCATCACGAACCAGCCATTGCCCCACAGGCCCGCGATCGGCGGCCGCATGGTCGCGGCGCGGCGGGCAGCGGGCGAAGGCTTGTCCGCATTGAACAGGTCGGAAAAATCGCCCAGTTGGTCGCCACCCATGGCGATGACGCAATAGCGGGCGGAAATCGTCCAGCGGCGGCCATCCTTGCGCGATCCCATGGCGTCGTCGCCGCTCAGAAACAGAGTCTGACCATGCACCGCCTCGCCAAGGCCGGCCGCCTTGATCGCCCGGACGGTCGCATCGGCATTGGCCGCCGACCGGTTGGTGTTGAAAATCACGGTCACGCCCATCGCCCGCAGCGCCCGAAGTCCTTCCGCCGCGCCTGGCACCGGCCCGACCGCGCCCTGGCCGGTCTTTTCCCAGGCGTCCCAGTCCGCCTCGTTCCATCCCCGGCCGGTGCTGGCATCATGATATTCATAGCCGATGTTCAGCATTACCGTCTCGTCGACGTCGAACACTACGGCGAGCGGCTTGCCCCGGCATGGCAGAAATGTCGGCGCGTCCAGGCGCGCGCCCTCCGCCAGCACCACGCTATCGGCCGGGCGCGCCTTCACCCTGGCCGCCACATAGCCGAGCAGCCCTTGCCAGGCCTGCGCCGACAGCGCCGCCGCCTCGCCCGACCCGTAGAGATATTGCATCCCCGCAGGCGGGTTGGCCGGCACTGCCCGAATCGCGGCCGGCCGCTGGGCCGAACATCCGCCGAGCGCCACGAGCAGCATCACGCCCGCGCGGCGCATCGCCTGCGCCATCACGCCGCTTCCCGTGCCCGCACCGTCCGGAACTCGATCTTCTTGTCATAGGGCGCGCCCACGATCATGCGCTTCACATAGATGCCCGGCAGGTGGATCGCGTCGGGATCGAGGCTGCCGGTCGGCACCACTTCCTCGACCTCGGCGACGCAGATTTTCGCGGCGGTCGCCATCGGCTGGTTGAAGTTGCGCGCGGTCTTGCGGAAGATCAGGTTGCCGCTCTCGTCCGCCTTCCAGCCCTTGATGATCGCGACATCGGCGAAGATGCCGCGCTCGAGGATATAGTCCTGCCCGTCGAAAGTCTTGACTTCCTTGCCCTCGGCCACGGCCGTGCCGACGCCGGTCTTGGTGTAGAAGCCGGGAATGCCCGCCCCGCCCGCGCGGCACCGCTCGGCCAGCGTCCCCTGCGGGCAGAATTCCACCTCCAGCTCGCCGGCCAGATATTGCCGCTCGAATTCCTTATTCTCCCCGACATAGGAGGAGATCATCTTCTTCACCTGCTTCGTGCGCAACAGCTTGCCCAGCCCCTCGCCGTCGATCCCGGCATTGTTGCTGGCGATGGTCAGGTCCTTGACGCCCGAATCGCGGATCGCGTCGATCAGCCGTTCGGGAATGCCGCACAGGCCGAAGCCGCCCGCGCACAGATGCATCCCGTCGAACAGCAATCCGTCCAGCGCAGAAGCGGCGTCGGGGTAGAGCTTCTTGACCATCGGCATCCATCCTTCTCAAAGTTGGCAATCTTCTAGGCAGGCCGACCGATCAATACCAATGATTTGTTTTTTCGGTTAAGACAAAACAATGTCTATCAATCGCATCGCCTTCTACCATCTGGAAACGTTGCTGTGGATCGCCCGGCTCGGCACCTTCGCGGCGGCGGCGGCGCGCCTGAACACGACCCAGCCCGCCATTTCCGCCCGGGTGCGCGAACTGGAAAGCCATCTCGGCACCGCGCTCTTCCGGCGCGAGGGGCGGACGATGGCGCTCACCCCCGCCGGGCGCGAACTGGTGCGCGAAAGCGAACCGCTCTGGGCGCGCTTCCAGGGCGTGCTGATGGGATGCAGCGACATAGCGGGCGCGACCGGCATCATCCGCATCGGCGCGGGCGAGATCGCGGCGGCCAGCTGCCTGCCCGGCTTCGTCGCCCAGCTTGGCCGCGACCTGCCCCATGTCAGCCTTGAGGTCGACATCGCCCTAACCGCCGACCTGATCCAGCAACTGGCGTCCGGCCATGCCGACATCGCCTTCGCCGCCGGCCGGATCGCCCATCCGATGCTGCGCACCGCGCCGATCGGCGGAGTCGATCTGCTCTGGCTGGCCAGCCCGGCGACGCTGGCGGCCATGGATGCGGCCAGGACGCCGATCTGGTCGCTCTCCAACCTCTCGCCGCTCTATCGCATCATGAAGGAAGCGATCGCCGCCTCGGCCCTGGCCGACTGCCCGGTCAACCTGTGCAACAATGTCCGCACCATGATCGACATCGTGCTGGAAGGCGGCGGCATCGGCATCTTCCCCCAGCCCATGGCACGCCAGCAGCTGGCCAGCGGCCGGCTGGTCGCGGTACCGGGCGCCCCCGCCATGCCCCCCGTCGACTTCCACGTCGCCGTCCGCGCCGCCGAAACCGACCCCCTCGTCCTCGCCATCTTCGACCGGGCCAGTCGGCTGGAACTACGCGGGAACACGAGGTAAATCGACATCATGCCCCCCGGCGCACGACGCACCCCGCCTGCACAGGAATGACGAAATGGGGTGGAGTGCGGACATTGCCCCACGCCGTCATCCCGGACTTGATCTGGGATCCATGAGCCTCAACCTCTCAAGAATGTGCAGGCGTCGAGCAAATGGATGCCGGGTCAAGCCCGGCATGACGGCAGGCGGTGGTTAAGCGACTGAAGGCTCTGAAAGTTGAAGACGCTATAGCTGCCGTTCCGCAACGGCAGTAGGTCGCCATCATGAACGATGAGGCCTCAACTGACACGGACTGCTATTGTGGATCGCTGCCTGATCTTGCTGTGGTCCCGATGGGTTCCGATGGTTTGGATGAACGCGTATTTGCGTCCTTTGAGCGGCTCGTCGAGCATGGAGGCGATCAATGGTGGCTCTATGTCTCAAACTGTCACCGGTGTTCGCAAGATTGGATGATCGCATCCGACGAGCGCATTTACGACAATCACTATCTGCGCCGCATCACACCGTCCGTTCGGCAAGCCGCTGTGGAAAATGGGCGGTGGCCCGACGAGTTCATGACCTACGAGCAGGTTTTAAGGATCGGCCGAACCATGAGCACACCGTGGACATTTCTCGACCGTCGTTCGCCGGGACTGGTCTGGACGGCCGAAGACTTACGTCGAGAAAAGCCCGACATCTCATTTGCTGAGATTGCCTATCTGCTTGGCATCCCCGAACCTGATGCTGTTCGCTTGCTGCAAAAGCCGACGTTTATGGACCGCTTTCGGGCATGGCTCTCGCGCCATTGAACGGCAAAAACTGGTCGCAAGCGCCCCCCCCCTAACCTCTCCCTAAAAGGGACGTGAGCGCCAGGGACTGTTACTGGCCATCCTCTCCTGGAAGGGGAGTTCAACAGAGTCACACGCCTCTGTTGAACAGGGCGCAGGCCTGACGGAGGGGTGTCCTGCTGTCGACGGCGCGACACAACTCCCCCAAAGCAGCCGATTTCCCCACCCGATGTCGCCCGCCGCCCGCGCGCGCCACAAACGACTTTCCTATCCGGCGCGGCTCTGATCCACCCTCGGCGATGGATCCGCGCGCCCCAATCCCCCCTGTCCACTACCCCACAGCGACCATCCCACAACAGGGGCGCGCCCGTGACGGGGCCGACGCGTGCCCGTCGCGTCAGGCGCGCGTGGATGGGACCCGACCGGCGCGTCGGGGACGTGTCGCAGGCGCATCGCGGAAGCGTCGCGAGCGCAATCGGCCCGAAAAGCCCGACGACAGTGTGAACTTCGGAGGAGAACCCAACCGGCGCGTCGCTCCGAACGCCCGCCCCTAGATCAGCCCGGCCAGCGGGCTCGAGGGATCGGCATACATCCGCTTGCCCATGCGCCCGGCGCGATAGGCCATGCGGCCCGCTTCCACGCCCGCCTTCATCGCGGCGGCCATCAGCACCGGGTCTTTCGCTTCGGCGATCGCGGTGTTCATCAGGACGCCGGTGCAGCCCAGTTCCATCGCCTGCGCCGCTTCCGATGCGGTGCCAACGCCCGCATCGACCAGAACGGGCAGCTTGGTGCCTTCCACGATCAGGCGGATCGTCACCCGGTTCTGGATGCCCAGCCCCGACCCGATCGGCGCGCCCAGCGGCATGATCGCGACCGCGCCGACATCCTCCAGCCGCTTGGCCGCGATCGGATCGTCGACGCAATAGACCATCGGCTTGAAGCCTTCCTTGGCGAGAACTTCCGTAGCACGAAGAGTCTCGACCATGTCGGGATAGAGCGTCCGCGCCTCGCCCAGCACCTCCAGCTTGACCAGATCCCATCCGCCCGCCTCGCGCGCCAGCCGCAGGGTGCGGATCGCCTCCTCTCCAGTGAAGCAGCCCGCGGTGTTGGGCAGATAAGTGATCTTCTTCGGGTCGATATAGTCGGTCAGCATCGGCGCCTTAGGATCGCTGACATTCACGCGCCGCACCGCGACCGTGACGATCTCCGCCCCCGACGCCGCCAGCGCCGCCGCATTCTGCTCGAAGCTCTTATATTTGCCCGTCCCCACGATCAGGCGCGATCGGAATGTCTTGCCCGCAACGGTCCAGCTGTCATCATCCAGGGCGGTCACGTCGCCGCCACCCACGAAATGCACGATCTCCAGTTCGTCGCCATCCTCGACCCGGACCTGCGCCAGGGTGGAACGCGGCACAACCTCCAGATTGCGCTCCACCGCCACCTTTTCCGGCACGAAGCCCAGTTCGCTGGCCAGTTCGGCCAGGGTCTGTCCCTCGCGGATGCGGCGATGCTCGCCATTGATGCGGATGGAAATGGTGCCGTCTATGCTCACTATGCTTTCCCGAACATGCGAAGTGTCTCGACTAGGCGAGACAGGAAGGGCTAAGGATCGTGGCCGCATATAGGGGCGCTTGTCCCCGGCTCGCAACAGAAGAAGGGGGATCGCCTTGGCCGACACGCGCAAAATCTATGTGCTGAACGGACCCAATCTCAACATGCTCGGCACCCGTGAGCCGGACATTTACGGCTATGACACGCTGGACGATATCGCCGAGCGGATGGAGGACGCGGCCAATCGCGCCCATGTGGAGATTGATTTCCGCCAGTCCAACCATGAAGGCCATCTGATCGACTGGGTGCAGGAAGCGCATCAGGAGGGCGCGCACGCCATCATCATGAACCCCGGCGGCCTGACCCACACGTCGATCGCCCTGCATGACGCGATCAAGGCGGTCACCGTGCCGGTGATCGAAATCCACCTGTCCAATCCGCACGCGCGCGAGCCTTTTCGCCACAAAAGCTATGTCGGGATGGCGGCCAGGGGGACGATCGCGGGCTTTGGCCCGCTCTCCTACATGCTTGCGCTGGAAGCCGCGCTCGAATTGTAACTCGACGCACGAAAGTTGCGCTTTGCCGTAAATACGCATAGGCGCGGGCACCAGAAACGACATTCACCGGCCAGGGACTTCACATGACCGAAAAACAGGAAAAGGGCGCAATGCAGGTTGACGTGCAGCTGGTGCGCGATCTCGCCGCGCTGCTGGACGACACCAACCTGACGGAAATCGAGGTGGAAGATGGCGATCGGAAGATCCGCGTCGCGCGCAAGGCCGCGTCCGCCGCCGCGCCCGTCTATGCCGCCGCGCCGGCCGCCGCCCCCGTCGCTGCTGCCCCGGCCGCTGCGCCCGCCGCTCCCGCTACGGCGGCCGAATCCGGCCTCCCCGCCGGCACCGTGGTCAAGTCGCCGATCGTCGGCACCGCCTATCTCTCGGCCGAACCGGGCGCCGCGCCCTTCGCCCGCATCGGATCGCAGGTCGCCGCCGGCGAAACCGTCCTGATCGTGGAGGCCATGAAGGTCATGAACGCGATCACCGCTCCCTCGGCCGGCACGGTCAAGGCGGTGCTGGTCGATAACGGCCAGCCGGTCGAATATGACCAGCCGCTGATCGTGATCGAATAAGGCCCGCATCGCTCATGGCCATCGAAAAGCTGCTGATCGCCAACCGCGGCGAGATCGCGCTCCGCATCCACCGCGCCTGCCATGAAATGGGCATCAAGACCGTCGCGGTCCACTCCACCGCCGACGCGGACGCCATGCATGTGCGCCTCGCCGACGAAGCGATCTGCATTGGCCCGCCCGCGGCCAAGGACAGCTATCTGAACATCGCCGCGATCATTTCGGCGGCGGAGATCAGTGGCGCGGACGCGATCCACCCCGGCTATGGCTTCCTCAGCGAAAACGCCAAGTTCGCCGAAATCGTGGAGGCGCACGGGATCGCCTTCGTCGGTCCCAAGCCCGAACATATCCGCACCATGGGTGACAAGATCGAGGCGAAGCGCACTGCCGGCGCGCTCGGCCTGCCGCTCGTCCCCGGTTCGGACGGCGCGGTCAGCGACCTTGAAGAGGCCAAGGCGATTGCCGAGGCGGCCGGTTATCCCGTCATCATCAAAGCGGCATCGGGCGGCGGAGGTCGCGGCATGAAGGTCTGCACCTCGCCCGACAGCCTTGAAACGCTGATGCAGCAGGCGGGGTCCGAAGCGAAGGCCGCCTTTGGCGACGCCACCGTCTATATCGAGAAATATCTCGGAAATCCGCGCCATATCGAAATCCAGATCTTCGGCGACGGCAAAGGCAACGCCATTCACCTCGGCGAACGCGACTGCTCGCTCCAGCGCCGTCACCAGAAGGTGCTGGAGGAAGCCCCCTCCCCCGTTCTGTCGCAGGCCGAACGGGAACGCATTGGCGGCATCTGCGCCAAGGCGATGGCCGACATGGGCTATCGCGGCGCGGGCACGATCGAGTTCCTGTGGGAAAATGGCGAATTCTACTTCATCGAGATGAACACCCGGCTTCAGGTGGAACATCCGGTGACGGAGATGATCACCGGCCTCGACCTGGTACGCGAACAGATCCGCGTCGCCGAAGGCAAGCCCCTGTCGGTGGCGCAGGAGGATATCCGCTTCACCGGCCATGCCATCGAATGCCGCATCAACGCCGAGGACCCAAAGACCTTTGCTCCCTCGCCGGGCGTCGTCACCAGCTATCATGTTCCGGGCGGGATGCACGTCCGCGTCGATAGCGGTCTCTATCAAGGCTATCGGGTACCGCCCTATTATGACTCCATGATCGGCAAGCTGATCGTCTATGGCCGCACCCGCGAGGGCGCGATCATGCGGCTCAAGCGCGCGCTGGACGAATATGTGATCGAGGGGATGAAGACCACCATCCCGCTGCATCAGGCGCTGCTGACCGATCCCGATTTCCTCAACGGCGACTATACGATCAAGTGGCTGGAGGATTGGCTGGCGCGTGAGGACAAGGCGTGAAGGCCAGCATCTGGCATAACTCCCGCTGTTCCAAGTCGCGTCAGGCGCTGGCGATCCTGACGGAGATGCCGGGCGTTGAGGTGGAGGTCTTCGACTATCTGAAGACGCCGCCCACCCGCACGGAGATCGAGGCCGTGCTGGCCAGGGCCGGCGTCCGCCCGTCCGAAGCCGTCCGCAAGGGCGAGGCCGTGGTGAAGGACATCGGCCTCGACACCAGCGACGACGCTGCCGTGCTGGACGCGATGGCGCGGCACCCGATCCTGATCGAACGCCCGATCGTCATCACCGACAAGGGCGCCGTCATCGCCCGCCCGCCGGAAAAGACGCGCGACGTCCTTTAATCCGCGTCGCGATGCGGTCGGAGGAACCGTGGCGGCATCCAGGAGTCCTGTTGACAGGTCAACCGGGAGTCCTGCCATGAACCGCTTATGGGTCGCCGCCTTCCTCCTGTCCGTTCCAGCCACCGCCATCGCCCATCATGGCTGGAGCAGCTACGACGCATCGAAGACGATGAAGATCACCGCGCCGCTCACCGATGTCCGCTGGGGCAATCCGCACGGGAGCGCGAAGCTGACCTGGCAGAAACGGACTTGGGACGTCGTGCTCGCCCCGGTTGCCCGGATGGAGCAGCGCGGACTGAGCAAGGACATGCTGTCCGACGGCAAGCCGGTAACGCTGGAAGGCTATCCCCGTCGCGACGGCGCGGCGGAAATGCGCATCGAACGCATCACCGCGCATGGCAAGACCGTCGAGTTGCGCTGATTGATCGCGGAGCTTGCCGCAGCATTGGAGACCAGCCCGCTGGGAATGATGGCGCGCGAATCGGCCTGGGTCTATCCGCTTGCCAATATCGTCCACCTGCTGGGCCTGATCCTGCTGGTGGGTGGCATCGGTCTTCTCGACCTGCGGCTCGCCGGCTGCTTTCGCACCCTGCCGCTCGTCCCGCTCTGCCGCGCGCTCACTCCGTTTGCGATCGTGGGTCTGCTGCTGCTCGCCGGGAGCGGTACGCTGCTGTTCGTCGCCGATGCCGGAGCGCTGGTCCGATCGCCACGATTTCAGGCAAAGCTGCTGCTGATCGCCATCGCGCTGGCCAATGTCCTTGTCTTCCGACTGCTGTGGCGCGGCGAGACGACACCCCACCTCCTGCTTCGCGTCGTGGCGCTCCTTTCGCTTCTACTGTGGTTGACAGTGGCGGCGCTCGGACGACTGATCGCCTATGCCTGAACCAACCGTCACCACCGCGTAACAAAGCAATGATTTGAGCGCTTGCTTTGGCGCGAGGACGAACTAGCCTCCCCGTTCATGGCAAAGGAACCGGCATTGGCGACCATCGCCGTCTACAGCCTCAAAGGCGGCGTGGGCAAAACCACCTTCGCGATCAACCTGGCCTGGGCATCGGCCAGCATCTCGAAGCGGCGCACGCTGCTATGGGATCTGGACCCCCAGGCGGCGGCGAGTTGGCTCATCTCCACCGACATGACCAGCCGCGACGCCGCGCAGGCGATCTTCAGCAAGGATGTGGAGGTCAGGAAGCTGATCCAGCCTTCGACCGTGCCGGGGCTGGACCTGATCGCCGCCGACACATCGCTCCGCGGCCTAGATCACCTCTTTCGCGAGATGGACAAGAAGAAGCGGCTGGCGAAGCTGATCGAGAGCCTGGGCAAGGATTATGACCGCATCATCCTCGATTGCCCGCCGGGGCTGACCGAAACCAGCGAACAGGTGCTGCGCGCCGCCGACCTGATCGTCATCCCTGTCATCCCCTCCCCGCTATCGCAGCGGGCAATGGGCGAGGTCGCCCGCTATCTGGTCCAGCGCGGCGGCAGCCATGCGCCGATCCTGCCGGTCTATTCGATGGTCGATCGTCGCCGCGGCCTGCACCGCGCGGCTCTGGAAAGCCAGTCCGGCTGGCACGCCATTCCGATGGCAAGCACGATCGAGCAGATGACAGTGCGCCGCAAGCCGCTGGGTGCCTTCGCTCCCACCTCACCGCCAGCGCAGGCCTTCGCGTCGTTGTGGACGCTCGTGGAGCGTCAGCTTCAGGCCAGATAGCCCGTCGTTCAGGCGATCGCTTGCTGCAAGGGCTTGGGAAACAACCGCGCGGCATCGGCGGCCGGCATCGGGCGTCCGAAATAATAGCCCTGAACCTTCCTGCACCCGAGGGCGCGGACCATTTCTAGTTCGGCCTCCGTTTCCACACCCTCGGCCGTGGTCGCCATGCCCAGACTATCCGCCAGCGTCACGACGGCGCGGATGATCGCCAGGCTCTCGGCGACATTCTTCGACGCGCCGACAACGAAGCTGCGATCAATCTTGATGGTATCGAACCGGGTGCGGCTGAGATAACCGAGCGAGGAATAGCCGGTGCCGAAATCATCGAGCGACAGCTGGATGCCAAGGCCCAGCAACTGGTCGAGCACGCGCAGTGCGCCGGCATCATCGTTCATGAAGACGCTCTCGGTGACTTCGAGTTCCAGCCGCCGCGCGTCGAGCCCGCTCTGCGCCAGGGCCGACTTCACCGCCGCGACGAAGCTGGGATGCGTCAGCTGCTCGGCGGAGACGTTGACGGCAATGCGTACATCCTCGGGCCAAGTCGTGGCCTGGTGGCAAGCGGTGCGCAACACCCATTCGCCGATCGGACCGATCAGCCGGGCCTCCTCCGCGACGGGAACGAACTTGACAGGGGACACCGGCCCCAGTTCCGGGTGGGTCCAGCGCACCAGCGCCTCGAAGCCCACCACCCGGCCCTCGGCTGCATCCACCACCGGCTGATAGAGGACGTGCAACTGATCCTTTTCCAATGCATCGCGCAACGCCAGTTCGAGCTGGCGCCGTTCCTCGGCCTCGGCGTGAAGCTGCGGCTCATAGGCGCAATGGATGCCGCCGCCCTCTCCCTTGGCGCGATAGAGGGCCAGGTCGGCGCTGCGGATCAGTGCATCGGATTCGGTGCCGTCGGTGGGCGCCTGGGCCGACCCGACCGAGGCCCCGACATGCAGCACATGCCGATCGACCTGATAGGGTGCCGACAGCGCTCCGATGATCGCGCTGGACAATCTGGCGATGCCATGGCTGTCGGCGTGCGGGATGACCACGGCGAACTCGTCGCCGCCGATCCGCCCGCAGAACCCCCGCCCGGAACAGACCTGATGCAGACGCTGCGCCACCTGGCTCAGCAACCGGTCACCCGTCTGGTGGCCCAGCGTATCGTTGATCGCCTTGAACCGATCGAGGTCGATCATCAGGAAGGCGCAACCCGGCGCACGGCCCTGCTCCTCGGCCATCGCCTGATCGAGCGCCTCCCGCAGATGCGCCCGGTTGGGCAAGCCGGTCAGCGGATCGAAACGCGCAAGCTGCGCGATTTTGTCGGCCGATTCGCGCTGGATCGTGACATCCGATCCGACACCCCGGAACCCCAGAAAGGCGCCGGCTTCGTCATGACGCGGTGACGCCGACAATTCCCACCAGCGAACGGCGCCCTGAACCTCGACCGGCAGCACCAGGTTGCTGAAACTTTCGCGATGCTTGAGATGGTCGGCCAGACTGTGCAGGCCAGCGGCGAATCGCCCGCTCTCCCAGCTGCTGCCAGCGAGCGCCTGGACGAGCGGCATACCCTCCAACTGCTCGGGCGTCCGGCCCAGCATGTCGGCGAAACGCCTGGAAACTCCACTGATCCGGCGCAGCGGATCGGTCTGCCACAACCAGTCCGAACCGCCTCCCTCATATTCGCGCAGCAGCAGGCTCACGACCTCGCTCTTTTCCTCCAGCTGCGCCGTCGTGCTGTGCTGGCGCGCGAAGGTGCGAGCATAGATGCAGCAGCCCGCCAGCAACAGCAGCGCATAGCTGGTCGAAAGCGCGCGCAGCGGGAGTTGACCGTTATCGTCGAACATGGCGAACAAGCCGAGGATGCAGGTGAGCAGGAAAGCGCTGGCTGCCAGCGGCGTCGCCGCATAGCTGATCGCGCCACACACCATGACGCAGCTGACCAGGGTCCAGAGCGCCACCAGTTCCTCGGTCGCGCCCATATGAGACAAGGCGGGCATGGTGGCCGTCCAAGCGAGCCCGTGCAGCCAAGCGCCAAGTCCATGCCACCGCAGACCCGCTGCATCCACGCTAGCCCGGCGACGCCGATCATCCAGCAGCATCATGATCACCGTGGCGGCGATCAGCCCCCCGCTCCACAGTCCCAGCCGCAGGGCCGAGCAACAATGGGAGAAAACCTGCCAGACGAACAACATGCCGCACAGATTCATGCCATGGCGCAGGATCGCCATGCGATCGGCAGCGTGCAGCTGCGCCTCCAATATCCGCCCCGCAGCCTCACCGTCAAGCGCACGCAGGCCCATCAGGGCGCGCATCGACGCACGCTCCTGACGCTCCGGTTCGACATTGTTTCGCTGCTGAATGCCCACAACCCGGCGATAGCAGGCAGGGGTTAGCAATCAGTAACCTTGCGAGCGGGAATGATCGCCCGTCAGGCCGCGATGTCGTAGGGGCGGATTTCACCGGTCAGATAGAGGTTGCGCGCCTTCGACCGGCTGAGCTTGCCCGAGCTGGTGCGCGGCAGGGTGCGCGGCGGCACCAGTTCCACTACGCAGTTCATGCCGGTAATGGCGCGCACTCGCTCGCGGATCTGGTCCCGCAGGCGTGAGCGTTCCTCATTGTCCGACGTGCGGCAATGGACGAGCACGGCCGGCGCTTCCTCGCCACCCGGCGTGGTGATGGCGAAGGCGGCGATGTCGCCCTGCTTGAAACCGGGCAATTGCTCCACCGCCCATTCGATATCCTGCGGCCAGTGATTTTTGCCGTTGATGATGATCATGTCCTTGGCGCGGCCGACGATGTAGAGATAGCCATCGCTGAGATAACCCATATCTCCTGTGTCGAGCCAACCGTCGGCCATACAAGCCTTGGTCGCGGCCTCGTCACGGAAATAGCCGACCATCAGCGACGGGCCGGTGGTCCACACTTTGCCGATCTGCCGTTCGTTCAATGGCGCGCCGTCCTCGTCGCGGATTTCCACGACCATGTCCTTTGCGGGCTTGCCGCAGTTGACGATGGATCGGAAACGCTGCGGCCGGCCTTCGGGTGCATCACCACCCGACAGGTCGGTTTCCTCAACCAGTTCGACGATGATGCCCTCGCCCGGCGGCATGATGGTGACGGCCAGCGTCGCTTCGGCCAGGCCATAGCTCGGCAGGAATGCCTTGGGACTGAAACCCGCATCGGCAAAGGCATCGACGAAGCTCTGCATCACGTCAGGGCGGATCATGTCGGCGCCATTGCCGGCCAGCCGCCAGCGCGACAGGTCGAAACGGTCCTGCGCCTTGGTCTGGCTGGACATGCGGCGGGCGCAGATGTCATAACCAAAGGTTGGCGAGTAGCTGATCGAGGTGCCTTCATTGCGGCTGATGAGGTCCAGCCAGGCGAGCGGACGGCGCGCAAAATCCTCGGTCTTCATGTAGTCGGTCGATACCTGGTTGGCGACGACCGACAGGAAGCAGCCGACCAGCCCCATGTCATGATACCAGGGCAACCAGCTGATGCAGCGGTCGCTGTCCTGCACTTCCATGCCATGGCTGTGCGCCGACAGGTTGCTGAGCAGCGCATGATGCGTCACCGCGACGCCATGGGGGAAGCGGGTCGAGCCGCTCGAATATTGCAGATAGGCGATTTCCTCGCCCCTGGCTTGCGGCAAGGCGCAGGGCACGGCTTCTCGCGCGATAAAATCCTCGAACGCGATGCTTTCGACATTCTTCTGGCGGCCGGATTCACCCGCCATATCCTCCAATTCCTTGGGGAACAGGAACAGCATCGGGTCGCAGCTCGACAATTGGACGTTGAGCTGGTCGATATAGCTTTCCTTGCCACCGAAGCTAGTGGGCAGGGGCAGCGGCACCGGCCAAGCGCCCGCATAGACGATGCCGAAGAAGAGCTGCGCGAAGTCGGCGCCGGTTTCCGCGACCAGAGCGACCCGGTCCTGCGGCTTGACGCCGTGGGCGATCAGGCGGTGAGCGCAGGCGATGGCGTCGGCGCGCAACTCGCTGAACGGGTAGGGGCGCGCCAGGTTACCACGCGCGTCGTGGAAATTGAGGCCACGCCGCCCCTGCGCCGCATAGTCCAGCGCCTCGCCCAGCGTCTCGAAATCGGAGAAGCGGCGCGGCAGATCATCGGTGGTCGGCGTCGGTGCCATCATCTCTTGCGAACCCGTCATATTGGTTGACCCAATGTCTTAAAAATCGTGAAAGCGCGGCCGCTAGCAGCTTTGACCGCCAGTTGCACCGCCTATTCCATTCCAGCGTCGCTTATTAGCCGACAAGGCGCGGTAAAATTCCGGCCCGACTGTGGCATAAACATGGCGTATCGGGCATTGAGGCACGGCATGACCGGCAAACGCCTCCCTCCGCCGCTTGATGAGTCCGCCCTGCGCGACATGGCGTTGCGCCATGTCGCGCGCTTCGCGACGAGCCGGGGCAAGCTGCTTGCCTATCTCAACCGGAAGCTGCGCGAACGCGGCTGGGACGGAGAGCGCCCTGCCGACCCGGACGCGCTCGCCGACCGTTTCGTCGAGCTGGGTTATATCGATGACGCCGGATATGCGCTGATGAAGAGCGCGGCGCTCGCCCGACGCGGCTATGGCGCTCGACGCGTCGATGAGGCGCTGCGGGCTGCCGGCATAGCGGAGGACGACCGACAGCGGGCGGATACGCAGATGGCATCGGATGCCTGGTCCGCCGCCGACCATTTCGCTCGCCGCAAGCGCCTCGGCCCCTACGCCCCGCAGCCGCTCGATCCCAGGCAAAGGGAAAAGGCGATCGCCGCCTTCCTGCGGGCGGGCCATGCCTATGCGCTGGCGCGCCGTTGGGTGGACGCCGCGCCGGGAGAGGATCTGGCCGAGGACGGCTAGGCCGACGCCACCGTCCCGTTGCCTCTCGGGCTCAAGCCGGTAAAACCAGGCTGGCTTCCAGTCCGCCCCGCGGCCGGTTCGCAAGGCGCAGTTCGCCCTGATGTTCGGCCATGATCGCGCGGACCAGGGCAAGGCCGAGGCCAGCGCCGCCGGTCTCGCGGTTGCGTGATCCTTCCAGGCGGGTGAAAGGCTCCAGCATCTCGGCCATGCGATCCTGGGCGATGCCCGGCCCCTCGTCGGCCACGGCGATGCGGATCATGCCCCCTTCGTGTAGCACCGACACATGGGCGCGGTCGCCATAGACGACGGCATTCTCGATCAGGTTGCGCAGCGCGCGGCGGATCTGCTGCGGCCGGACGAAAGCGACCGCGCGTTCGCCCTCGACCAGGTCGACCGGCGAGCCCAGCTCGATGAAGTCCTCCACCACCGCATCAGCCAGCGCGGCCAGGTCCACCTTCTGCGCCGCCTCCGTGCTGCGCCCGGCGCGGGCGAGCGAGAGAATGTCCTCCAGCATCCGGTTCATCTCGTCGATGGTTTCGGACATCCGCGCCCGTTCGCCGTCATCCTCGACCGATTCAGCGCGGACGCGCAGAGAAGCAAGCGGTGTGCGCAGGTCATGGCCGATCGCACCCAGCATCCGGTCCTTCTCGTCGAACATCGCGATGATGCGCGCGCGCATCGCGTTGAATGCCAGGGTGAGGTCGCGCACGTCACCGGGGCCGCGCTCGTCCACCGGATCGGCCGCGCCGGTGCGGGCGAATTGCTGGGCGGAGCGGGTGAGTTGCTTGAGCGGCCGCGCCAGGCGGCTACCGATCCACAGCAAAGGCAGCAGCACGATGACATAGAGGATCAGCGTCTGGCCAACCAGCCAGCCGCCAAAGCGCGCCGGCCGATCAGCGCCGCTGCGCGCCTGCGCCACGACCCATTTGCCCGGTTCATATTCGGCCGCCAGAGTCAGCAGGCCAACGTTATGATCATGCGGGCCATCTCCATTGGCGCGCATCCGGATGCGTTCCCAGCGCCGGACCGGCATGATTTCGCTATTCTGGACCGCACGAACGGCAAGGATATGCAGGCCGATATCCTCGAACATCACGGTCGCGCGCCGCTCCACATCGGGGCGCGGATCGCCGGTCAGTCGCGGCGCACCGGTGACGAAGCGTGCGCGCATACGGCCGCGTTGCCGGGCGCCTTCCCGTTCCACGCGCCGTTCCGGCCGACTGTCGAGCGCATCGACGACGCGGTAGACCGCCGGCGCGGTCTGGCCGGTGAGTTCCAACCGCTGCCGTTCGCGCAGCAGCAAGCCGAAATTGATCGCCTGCGCCACGAACAGAGCGATCGCGACCAGAGCGATGATCTGGCCGACCAGGCTCTGCGGCCAGAAGCGAAGACGGCTCACAGTTTGCGCACTTCGGCGGACAGAGTGTAGCCACCACCCCAGACGGTCTTGATCAGGGTCGGATTCTTGGGGTCCGGCTCGATCTTCTTGCGCAGTCGGCTGATCTGGTTGTCGATCGCCCGGTCGAAGGCATTGGCCTCGCGCCCCTGGGTGATGTCGAGCAACTGGTCACGGCTCAGCACCTGGTTGGGCCGAGTGGCGAAAGCGAGCATCAGATTATATTCGGCGGTCGAAAGCGGCAGCGACACGCCCTCGCTGTCGACCAGGGTCCGTTCCTGCGCCTTGAGCAACCAGCCGGCAAAGGCGTAGCTGGCTCCGTCTGGCGCTGTGACGCGCTGGCCGCCGGTGGCGACGCGGCGGAAAATCACCTTGATGCGAGCGACCAGTTCACGCGGCGAAAAGGGCTTGAGCACATAATCGTCGGCGCCCATTTCCAGCCCGACGATGCGGTCGGTCTCTTCAGACCGGGCGGTCAGCAGGATCACCGGTATTTCACTCGTCTCCCGGATATGACGGCAGAGTGACAGGCCATCCTCGCCGGGCATCATGATGTCGAGGATGACGAGGTCGATCGCGTTCGCGCTCAGCCGCAGCCGGGCTTCAGCCGCATTTTCGACGGCGGTGACGCGAAAGCCGTTGCGCGACAGATATTGCGCCAGCGGTTCGCGGATCGAACGCTCGTCATCGACGAGCAGGAGATGGGGACGGTCGCTCATCTTGGCTGTCTGTCATGACTTTCAAATGGTTGGAAGGGCGAAGGCATGAGGGGGGGCAAGCCTTCGCCCTTCCCGGTCGGGCGGCTGTCGGTCGGGGCCAGGGGGAGAGGAACACCCCGCGCCGGGGAGCCGCCATTACGACATCCTATTTCTGCGCGGGGGGGGTCGGCGCCATGCGGACCTGCCACTGGCCACGCATCGCCTGGCGCGCAGCCTTCATCTCATCGGCGGTCACAAAGCCGTCCTTGTTGCCGTCAGCCTTGTCGAACATTGTCACGGCGCCGGCCATGAACTCGGCCTTGGTGATCGTGCCATCCTTGTTCGCGTCGCCCATGCCGCCCGGACCGCCCGGCCCCCGGTGCATCATGCCCCGGCCTGGACCGCGATGATGGCCCCCGCCCCAGCCCCGGCCGTCGGGCTCGCCCGCATCGGCACGCCGTTCCGCACGCTTTTCGGCGCGCGCTTCATGCATGGCGGCGAATTCGCTCTTGCTGATCTGACCGTTCTTGTCCGCGTCGAGCGCGGCAAAGCGGGTATCCAAACGCTGCTGGCGCATCGCGTCGCGGTCCTTCTGGGTCAGCTGGCCATCCTTGTCGACGTCCATCTTCGCGAAGCGAGCCTCCAGCCCGGTGGTCAGTTCCGTCTTGCTGATCTTGCCGTCCTTGTTGGTGTCGGCCATCGTCATCATGCCACCGCGCGGGCCATGACCGGCATGGGGGCCATTATCGGCGCCGGGCTGAGCAAAGGCGAGGTGGGTTGCAGCCAAACCGCCGACGAACAGCGAGCCGGCGGCGACGGTGGTGAAGAATGTGCGGAGCATGTCGGTCTTCCTTTGAAGGTCATCCCGGACGGCCCTTGGAGCCATCCTTGACAACGCTTATGGAAGCAACTTGTCCCGCAGATATGTCATGCCGCCCGCTTGTTTGTCGCGAATTGTAACGGGCGGCATCGCGATCTCAACGATCGCGCCGTCCCAGCAAACGAAGCCGCAGCGCATTGAGCTTGATGAAGCCAGCCGCATCGCGCTGGTCATAGGCGCCCGCGTCATCCTCGAAGGTCACGACCTTCTCGCTGTAGAGGGAATAGGGCGACTTCCGGCCGACGACATAGACGCCGCCCTTGTAGAGCTTGAGGCGGACGGTGCCCGTCACCTTTTCCTGGCTATGGTCGATCGCAGCCTGGAGCATCTCCCGCTCGGGGCTGAACCAGAAGCCGTTATAGATAAGTTCGGCATAGCGCGGCGCCAGTTCGTCCTTCAGGTGCGCGGCGCCACGGTCGAGCGTCAACTGCTCGATACCGCGATGGGCGAGGTGATAGATGGTGCCGCCCGGCGTCTCGTACATGCCGCGCGACTTCATGCCGACGAAGCGGTTTTCCACCAGGTCGAGCCGACCGATACCATGCTTGCGGCCATAGTCATTCAGCGTTTCGAGCAGCGTCGCGGGCGACATGCCGACGCCGTTGATCGCGACGCCATCACCGCGCTCGAAATCGATCGTGATATATTCGGGCGCGTCGGGCGCGTCTTCCGGGTTCACCGTACGCGAATAGACATAATCCGGGGTTTCCTCCCACGGATCCTCCAGCACTTTGCCTTCCGACGAAGTGTGCAGCATGTTCGCATCGGTCGAGAAAGGGCTTTCGCCACGCTTGTCGCGCGGAATCGGAATCTGGTGCTTCTCGGCGAACTCAATCAGCTTGGTGCGGCTGGCCAGATCCCATTCGCGCCAGGGCGCGATCACCTTGATGTCGGGGGCGAGGCCATAATAGCCCAGTTCGAAGCGGACCTGATCGTTACCCTTGCCGGTCGCGCCGTGCGACACCGCGTCGGCGCCCACCATCTTCGCGATCTCGATCTGGCGCTTGGCGATCAGCGGACGGGCGATCGAGGTGCCGAGCAGGTAGAGACCTTCATAAAGCGCGTTGGAGCGCATCATCGGGAAGACATAATCCTTCACGAATTCCTCGCGCAGGTCGTCGATGAAGATATGCTCTTCCTTGACCCCCATCAGGCGGGCCTTGGCGCGGGCCGGTTCCAGCTCCTCGCCCTGCCCCAGATCGGCGGTGAAGGTCACCACTTCGCACTGATAGGTCTGCTGGAGCCATTTCAGGATCACGCTGGTGTCGAGGCCACCGGAAAAGGCGAGGACGATACGGTTGATCTTGTCGGACATGGGCGGCGACTCTTTTCGTGCAGAAGGACGCGGAATTGATGCGCGCGCCCGGTATCAGGCAAGCCGCCAAAGCGCAACCGGACATGAAGAAAGCCGGGCGTTCCGACGCCCGGCTTTCTTCATGTCACGCGGATGGTCGGTCAGCTTGTGCGCGGCTTGCCGAAGCCCGGCCGCTGGCGATCCGCACCGAAGCGATAGACAGTCTGGCTGCGGTCCGAGGCCGACAAGGGGGCCGACGCGGCCGACGCAGGGACCGGTTCGGCATGGACCGTCTGTGGCGGGACATGGGGCGCCGCTTCCATCGCTCGCTCGGCCAGCAGGAACTTGGCGCGGCGCAGGCGCTTAGTCCGGGTGGTGAAGGGATTGTCCGCGCTGGGCGGCGCGGCGACCATCGCCTCAAGCGTCGCATCGGCTGGCATCGCCGCCATAGGGGCCATGGCCGGACGGGCGACCATCGGGCGTGCCGGCGCGGGCGTCATTGCGACGGCGGGGATCAGCGAGGGTTCAAGCGCGCGCACCGGGCCGGCATAATCTTCCTCCGGTCGACGACGACGCATCATCGCCGCCCCGCCCAGCCCCAGCAGCAGCAGCGCACCGCCGCCCAGTGCCCATAGGAGCGCATCGTCCGTCCGCCCCGACTGGGGCGTGGTCGCGGGCGTGACAACCGGATCGCCCGTGGCGGCCTCGACGGGCGCAGGAGCAGGCAGGACAGGTTCCGCCGCAACGGGCGGAGATGCAGGGGCAGACTGTGGAGCGGGCGCCGGCGCCCGCTCCGTCATGCGTTCGGCGCGGGACGCCGGCCGGGGCTGCGGCCTCGCTTCTGCCGTGCGGCGGGCGGCCGGTTGCGCGCCCTGTTCCGCCTCTGCTGCGGCGGTCGCGACGGCGATGCGCTCTTCCAGGGGCGGGGTGGCCTGCACCACCGGAGCGCTGGGCTTGAATACCGGCGATGGCGTGGTTGCGGGAGCTACCGGCATGGGCGTCGCCGCGGGTGTCGGCGCGTCCGGCACGGTCGTGGGGGCTACCAGCGGCGGCGCGACAGTCTGCGCGAATAGCGGGGTTGCACTGAGGGCCAGAACAGCGGCGATCGCGGCCCTGGCGGGGCGAATGGTGCGAATATGTCCAGTCATAGCGGCAATGAAACCGCCGAACGGGTGATTAATCTCACCCATTCGATCAGAATCGGGATGAATCGAGCAAGGCCCGCGCCGTGCCGAACAATATTAATAAGCGTTCATCTGAAGATGAACCGAACATTGACGAAACTCATGATACTCGATGAGCTCGATACTATGATTCTTCTGCGTCCGCCTGACCGTTTGTCTTTTCGCGTCGCGCGCCTTCCAGCAGAGCAATCCGCGCCTTTTCATCCGCCGCGTCGGCGACCCGCTGCGCCTTGCTTCGGCCGAACTTCACGCGATTGACCTCCGCCTGGCTCGCCTTGTCGGCGCGTGCTTTCGCCTTTCGCGCCTGGCGCAGGTTGATGACGTTGCTCATGCGCGCAGCATAGGGCCGGGGACCGCATCTTGCCAAGAGGCCCGAAATCCGGGCATGACAACCTTTTCCCAGCGTCCCGAGCCAAGTATCCCATGACGAGCATCCACGACGTCGCCGCCCGCGCCAAGGTTTCGATCAAGACGGTGTCACGCGTCGTCAACAAGGCGCCCAATGTCAGCGACGAACTGCGCGAACGCGTCCAGGCGGCGATCGATCAGCTTGGCTATCGCCCCAACCAGTCGGCGCGACGGCTCGCGGGCGGGCGCTCCTTCATGATCGCCTTTCTCTATAACAACCCTGCCCCCGGCTATGTCAGCCGCATTCAGATCGGCGCAGCCTGGCGCTGTCGGGAACTGGGCTATCATCTGGTGGTGGAGCCGATCTCACCCCGTGCGGAGGAACGGTTCGAGGTGCTGGAACGGCTGGTCGCGGCACTGCGCCCGGACGGCGTGCTGCTGGTGCCCCCGCTGTCGGACGATGTTGGGCTGCTGGAGCGGCTGGCGGAAATGAAGCTGCCCTGTGCCCGGATCGCGGGTTCGGTGGACGCGCCAAGCTTCACCATCCGCACGCCCGAGCAGGCGGCCGGCCGGATGATGGCCGATCATCTCATCGGCCTTGGCCATCGGCGCATCGGCGTCATCACCCCGCCCGCAACCCACCACGCCGCGCTGCGCCGTGTCGAGGGGTTTCGCGAGGGGTTGGCCGCCGCCGGGATCGCCGTGGACGAAGCCCTGTTCGTACCTGGCCGGTTCGATTTCGCCTCCGGCATCGAGGCAGGCGAGGCGCTGCTCGCCCAGCCCCAGCCGCCGACCGCGGTCTTTGCCACCAATGACGAAATGGCGCTGGGCGTGCTGACGCTGGCGCATCGCATCGGCCTGCGCGTGCCGGAGGATCTCTCGGTGACGGGCTTCGACGACACGACGGCCAGCCTCACCTCATGGCCGCCGCTGACCACCGTGCGCCAGCCGCTGGAGGATATGGGGCGCTGCGTAATCGACGCACTGGCCGCCGGCCCGCTCGACGTCCCGGAATTCCAGTTCACGCTGATCGAACGCGGAAGCTCGGGTCCGCCGGCGAAGGAAGAATAAGGAAGGGCTGGAGCGGGTAGCGGGGATCGAACCCGCATCACAAGCTTGGAAGGCTAGTGCTCTACCATTGAGCTATACCCGCCCGGCAGGAGAGCGCCCTGCCATCATCGCAGGGGTCTCGTCAAGATCACCCTTACCCATCTTCCGCATTTCCTCTATCAGGCGGTCATGGATCGCCCCTCCCTGCGCCAACTTGACCTTTTCGCGCAGATGGTTGCGGCCGGAAGCCTCGCTCGCTGCGCAATCATGCTGGGGGTGCCGGCAGAAGCGATCGCGCGCGACATGGCGTCATTGGAGATGCGGCTGGGGTACCGGCTGTTCGACGATCTGGAGGGCGCGGCGCGGTTGACCCCGGCGGGGCGCAAGACCGCGCAGGCCATGACCCAGTTGACGCAGGACGAGGCCGACGCACCTGACGATCCTGCGTCGCCGCCGCCAACCGACCCTGTCGTCCTGCCCGCGACGCTGGTTCGCCCCACATCCACCGAACCGCCGCGCCGGACGATCCTTCTCGCCGCCCCAGCGCCGGTCTTCGGCCAGTTGCAGGAGAAATTATCAGCCTTCGAGGCGGCGAACGAGGATATCGCGATCACGCTCGACCTGCACGTCCAGTCGGCCGAAGATGCCGCGGCGGCGCTGCGGCATGGCGGCGCGGACATCGCCTATTTCTATGCGTTGAGCGCGCCGGACGCCTTTCCCTCGCGCTATGGCTGGTCGGAGCAGCTCAACCTCTATGCCGGCGCGGCGCATCCGCTGGCGCGCGCGGACATCGTGTCGCGGGATGATCTCGCAATCAGCCCGATGATCGCGATGGACCGGCGCAACGCCACCCGCGCGATCATCGCTGACGCGCTGGAGCGCGGTCGCGCGCGGCTGGGACCAATGGCCTTGGAAAGCGATGATATGTTCGCAGTAATGTCGGCACTGCGCAAGGGCGCGGGCTTGTTCCCGGCCTTCGGCGCGCTCGCCCGCGACCTGGGGCGAATGGCGGGAATCAGCCGTCTGCCGCTCGACATGCCCCTCCCCCCGATCGAGATCAGACAGGCGCTCGGCCCTAAAGCGGGCGAGACGCCGGCCGTCGAGGCTCTGGCAGAATTTCTGTTTCTCTGAAGCATGGCGCCGCTTGCCAGGGCAACAACGGTTCGCGCCGCGCATGGTGGATCGGCCTCGCTCATCCGTCCTACATGATGCCCCGCGACAAAAACGCGGCGAACTGGTATTGATATGTTGTAACATGCTAGATACAGGGTCTCATCCTCTTTCGCGATTGCCCAAGGATGACAGTCCCCAATGTCCCGTTTTTCTTCGCTTCGTGCCGGTTGCGCCTCGTCCGCCCTATATCCCTACGGCCTGTATCTGGCCGCCGCCTGTCTCGCCTCCCCCGCCTTGGCACAGGCGCCGGCCGACACCGCAGCCCCCGACCAGGCCTATCATGACGATGCGAAGGCCGACATCGTCGTCACTGCGCTGATCCCGCGCCGACAGGGCGACATATTGTCGGGCACGTCGGTCCTGACCGGCGAGAAGCTGACCCGCGACCTGCGCCCCAGCATCGGCGAGACGCTGGCGCGCCAGCCCGGCGTGTCGGCCACCAGCTTCGGTCCCAATGCCTCGCGCCCGATCCTGCGCGGCTTCCAGGGGGAGCGCGTCCGCATCCTGACCGACGGCATCGGCAGTTTCGACGTATCCAACACCTCGGTCGACCATGCCGTCGCCATCAATCCGCTGACCGCCGACCGGATCGAGATATTGCGCGGCCCCGCGGCGCTGCTTTACGGATCGTCGGCGATCGGCGGCGTGGTCAATGTGATCGACAGCCGTATCCCGCGCCGCGTGCCGGACGAACCGATCCATGTCGAGGGCATCGCCACCTATGGCAGCGCCGCGAACGAGCGCACGCTGAGCGGTGAAATAGAAGCGCCGCTGGCGGAGAATTTCGTCGTCCATGTCGACGGCAGCTGGACCAAGACCGACGATCTGCGCACTGGCGGCTATATATTGTCCAAGCCGATGCGGGCGCTGGCCGCCCAGTCGGACGACCCGGAAATCCGCGAGGACGGCCAATGGAAGGGCAAGCTGCCCAACACCGCCGCCGAAACATGGGAAGTGGCGGGCGGCTTCGCCTATGTCGGCGACGGCGGCAATCTGGGCGTGTCGGTTTCGCACAGCGAAAATCGCTATGGCGTGCCGTCGCGGATCGACGTCGCGGAGGATACTGACGATCATGGTCATGACGACGAACCGGGCCACACCCATGAGGATGTGACGTTGGCGATGAAGCAGACCCGAGCCGACCTGCGCGGCGAGGTGGCGACGGGTGGCGGCTTCCTCGACAGCATCCGCCTGCGCGCGGGTTTCGCGGATTACCAGCATCAGGAAATCGAACCCAGCGGCGAGGTCGGTACGACCTTCTACAACCAGTCGATGGAAAGCCGGCTGGAATTCATCCAGGCGCGCCAGGGGGGCTGGGATGGCGCGTTCGGCGCGCAGTTCTTCACCCGCCGGTTCGAAGCGGTCGGCGAAGAGAAATTCCTGCCGAAGAACGAGACCAACCAGATCGGTGTCTTCACGCTTCAATCGATGGACCTTGGCCGCACACGGATCGAGGCGGGGGCGCGCTACGAACATACCGATCTTTCCTCCAACGCCGATGCCGACCTGTTCGTGGGCGGCTATCAGCGCAGCTTCAACGCGCTGTCCGGCTCCGTCGGCATCAGCCAGGAGATCGTGCCGGGCTGGCGGGCGGGCATCAACCTCTCGCGCAGCGAACGCGCGCCGTCGGCCGAGGAGTTGTTCGCGCGCGGCAATCATGCAGGAACCCAGGCGTTCGAACTGGGCGACCCGCGCTTCGGCAAGGAAAAGAGCTGGGGCGCCGAAGCCACGCTGCGCGGCAAAGGCGAAGGCTATAGCGTCAGCTTTGCCGCCTATCACAACTGGTTCGACGGCTATATCTATGACTCGGTCGTCGACGACAGCGTGTGCCAGGCGGCCAATGGCGGGGCGGAGATGGAGTTCCCCTGCTACGCCTATGCCCAGGCCGATGCCCGCTATTATGGCTTCGAGGCCGAAGGATCGGTGAAGCTGGCGCAACTGGGCGGCTACGCCATCAACCTGGACGGCGTTGCCGACTATGTCCGCGCCACCATCAAGGGCAGTGGCCCCGCCCCGCGCATCCCTCCCCTGCGCCTGCTGGGCGGGATCGAGGCGCAGGGCGACCGGATCAGCGCGCGAGCGGAAGTCGAGCATGTATTCGAGCAGGACCGCATCGCCGCGACCGAGACGCCCACCGATGGCTTCACCCTGGTCAACGCGTCGCTCTCATTCAAGCCCTTCGCCGGCAATGACCGCACCACGCTGATGCTGTCGGCCAACAATATCTTCGATGTGGAGGCCCGCCGCCACGCCAGCGTGCTCAAGGATTTCGCTCCGCTCGCGGGCCGCGACATCCGGGTGACGGCGCGCTTCTCCATCTAGGCCGTGAGGGCGGGCGGAGGTGATTGCGCATTATGACAATATTGTTACAAGCGGTCCATGCGCCAGATCGCCGCCCTGCCCTATACCACCGCTGCCGACGGATCGATGCAGATCCTGCTGATCACCTCGCGTGAGACGCGGCGCTGGGTGATTCCAAAGGGCAACCGGATCAAGGGGCTGGCCGGCCATCGCGCCGCCGAACTGGAAGCCTATGAGGAAGCGGGCATCCACGGCATTGCCTGCCCCGCCCCGCTCGGCCGCTACCGCTATGACAAGCGCCGCCGCAAGGGCGGGTCGCGCGAGGCAGAGGTTGAGGTTTTTCCGCTTGCGGTCACGGGCCACCTGACGCAATGGCCCGAACAGGGCCAAAGGGAACTGCGCTGGTTCCCCGTCGCCGAAGCTGCAAGGGCCGTCGACGAACCCGACCTGAAATCGATCATCGCCGCCTTCCGCGAACCGCCCGCCGATCCGGGCTGGTTCATCCGGTTGCTGCTGGCGATACGCGAGAAGCAAAGTGAAAGGACTGGAATGCTGCGCTGGTTTCATGCGCTGATGCCCAAGCAGGGGCGTTTCTTCGAGCAGTTCGAGGATCATGCGACGACGCTGGTCGCCGGCGCCGATGCGCTCGCGAAGCTGCTGAAGGGCGGGCCGGACATGGCCGAGCATATCAAGACCATCTCCGACCAGGAGCATGAGGCGGACGACATCATCCGCGAAGTGTTGCAGGACGTGCGACGCATCTTCGTCACCCCGTTCGACCGCAGCGCCATCACCGGCCTGATCGGCGTTATGGACGACGCGATCGACCAGATGAACCAGACCGCCAAGGCGATCGCGCTGTTCGACGTGAAGGAATTTCCCTCGCAGATGCAGGACATGAGCGCGCTGATCGTCGAATGCGCGCGCATCACGGCCGAAGCCATGCCGCTGCTGCGCTCGCTCAACCTCAATTCCTCACGCCTCCACGACCTGACCGAGCGACTGGTCAAGCTGGAGGGCCATGCCGACATTCTTCATGAAGCCGGCCTCAAGGCGCTCTATGAACAGGCCCGCGCCGGGAACCCGATGGACTTCATTGTCGGCAACGAGATCTACAGCCATCTGGAGAAGGTGACCGACCGGTTCGAGGACGTCGCCAACGAGATTTCCGGGCTGGTCATCGACCACGCCTGACCGCTCATATCCATGGACCCCATC
Source organism: Sphingobium sp. TCM1 (assembly GCF_001650725.1). GTDB lineage: Bacteria > Pseudomonadota > Alphaproteobacteria > Sphingomonadales > Sphingomonadaceae > Sphingobium. The sequence goes on from NZ_LXVX01000016.1 coordinate 256,355, forward strand.
GCCCTCCCGCTGCTGATCGCGCTGATCGGCGTCGCGCTCGCCTTCGACTTCCTGAACGGCCTGCACGACGCAGCCAACTCGATCGCCACCATCGTGTCGACCCGCGTTCTGAAGCCGCAATATGCGGTCGCCTGGGCCGCCTTCTTCAACTTCATCGCCTTCCTCTTCTTTGGCCTGCATGTCGCGACGACGGTGGGCAAGGGCATCGTCGACGCCAGCATCATCGACCCGCAGGTGATCTTCGGCGCGCTGATGGGCGCGATCGCCTGGAACCTCATTACCTGGGGGCTCGGTATCCCGTCCTCGTCCAGCCATGCGCTGATCGGCGGACTGCTGGGCGCGGGGATCGCCAAGGCCGGCCTGACCGCGGTGGTGTGGAGCGGCGTGTTCAAGACCAGCGCCGCAATCGTCCTTTCGCCCACGATCGGCCTGCTGCTGGCGCTGCTGCTGGTCCTGCTCATCAGCTGGATTTTCCGCCGCTTCACCCCGCAGGGCGCCGACAATGTGTTCCGCAAGCTCCAGCTCGTCTCCGCCTCGCTCTATTCGCTCGGCCATGGCGGCAATGACGCACAGAAGACGATGGGGATCATCGCCGTGCTCCTCTATTCTCAGGGGATGCTGAACGGGGAGTTCCACGTTCCCTTCTGGGTAGTCATCAGCTGCCAGGCGGCGATGGGCCTGGGCACGTTGCTGGGCGGGTGGAAGATCGTCCACACCATGGGGTCGAAGATCACCCGGCTGACCCCGGCGCAGGGTTTCTGCGCGGAAACCGGCGGCGCGATCACCCTGTTCCTGGCCACCCATCTGGGCGTGCCGGTGTCCACCACTCACACCATCACCGGCGCGATCGTCGGCGTGGGCGCGTCCCGCCGCCTGTCGGCGGTGCGCTGGAACGTGGCGTCGAGCATCATTGTCGCCTGGGTCGTCACCCTGCCCGCCGCCGCGATCATCGGCGCGGCCTTCTACGGGCTGACCCGCCTGTTCTGAACGGCGTGAGGGCGCGGTCGGTTGCCCGCCGCGCCCTTCCTCCCCTCGCCTTGACGGTTCAGGCCACGCGGCCGAGCCGGTGATAGAGATTGGCATATTTGACCGATTCCGGCTGGTCCTGAACCTCGCGCAGATAATGGGCGATGGCGGTGCGGATCAGGCCGAAATCCTCCTGGCTGAACACCGCACGGGAGCGAGCGGGCTGGGGGTGGCCGTGGGTCTGTTCGATCGTATCGGTGGTCATCCTCTTGTCCTTCATCGCTGGCCCATTGATCGGGCTATGGACAGCGAAATAGACAGCCAAATGCACTTGCGTAAGGCCGATGAGTGGCCTCCAGTCATAATCAGATTTGGTCATTTTGTCATTCTATGACATTATGACCATATGGCAGAGCTGACCGATCGCAAACTCTATCTCGGCCCGAAACTGCGCGTGCTGCGGCGCGAACTGGGCCTCAACCAGACGCGCATGGCGGAGGAACTGGGCGTATCCCCCAGCTATCTCAACCATCTGGAGCGCAACCAGCGCCCGCTGACCGCGCAGATGCTGCTGCGGCTGGCCAATACCTATGACATCGACATTCGCGATTTCACCGCCACCCCGGCCGAGGGCGGCCCCGGCGAACTGAGCGAGATTCTGTCCGATGCGCTGGTCCGCGACATCGGCATCGCACGCGACGAAATATTGGAGGTGGCGGAAAATTATCCGGGCGTCAGCGAGGCGATCGCCCGCTTCTACCGCGCGCTGGGCGACCTGCGCCGCCTGCCGGGCGACGCCCTCGACCGCAGCAGCCCCGGCCCGCTGGTGGCGCCTGTCGACTGGCTGCGCGAGACGATCGCGCGCGCGGGCAATCATTTCGCCGAGATCGACGCGGGCGCGGAAAGCCTGGCCGCCGGCCTGCCCGACGATCCGGCACTGTTGCAGGCGGAATTGCGCGCGCGGCTGAAGGATCGGCACGGCATGAGCGTCCAACTGGTGCGGGGTGACGTGCTGGCGGGAACGCTGCGCCATTATGACATGCACCGGCGACGGCTGATGCTGAGCGAGCGGCTGCCCGCTTCGGGGCGGCTGTTCGCCATCGCCTACCATCTGTGCGCGCAGGAACTGGCCGATTCGATCGCGGCGCAGATCGCCCGCGCCGCGCCGCCCGACGAGGACAGCCGCCGCCTCGCCAGCATCGCGCTCACCAACTATGCCGCCGCCGCGCTCCTCATGCCCTATGACCGCTTCCGCCAGGCGGCCGAACAGGGCCGCCACGACATCGCCCTGCTGCGCGACCGGTTCGGCATGTCCACCGAGCAGGTCGCCCACCGCCTCACCAGCCTCAACCGCACCGGCGCGCGCGGCATCCCCTTCTTCATGGTCCGGATCGACCGCGCCGGCATCATCTCCAAGCGCTTCGACGGCGAGGCATGGCCCTTCGCCCGCTATGGCGGCCTGTGCCCGCGCTGGGACGCGTGCGACGCGCGCGCACCGGACCGGGTCGAAACGCAGTTGATCGAGACGCTGGACGGCCGCCGCTTCGTCACGCTGGCCATGGCGCTGCCCCATCGGCCGGACGGCGGCCGGGCAAGCCCGGTGATCGCGCTGGGGTGCGAGGCCAAACATGCCGGACGCATCGTCCACGCCGACGGGCTCGACACAGAGAAGGACGAGGCGACCGGCGTCGGCCCCACATGCCATTTGTGCGAGCGGCGCGACTGCCCCGACCGGGCGCTGCCGCCGGTGACGCGCGCGCTGGACCTGCACAGCTACGAACGCACGATCGCGCCCTATCCGTTCCGGCGGGTTTAGTGCCGCAGCATCGGGACAGTCTGGAAGCGACCCAGACTGTGTGAAAACGCGTCAGATGTGGTATGGTGATCCAACGTTTTGGGGGATCATATGGGTCGCTTCATTTCCGGTGCTGATCGCAAACAAACCACGCTATTTCCGC
>NZ_LXVX01000017.1 GCF_001650725.1 Sphingobium sp. TCM1
CAGCGCAAGGCCATCTTCAACAAACCAGCATCATATTATCTGAAAAGGGGGTCCCTCTTCGACGCCGATCGGGGGTCCCTTTTGAACGCCGTTTGACAGCCAAGCCATGGGCGTGCTCGCTTAGCCAGATCGATTGGGCGGCCGAGGGATATGAGGGCACGAAATTGGGTTATCTCGCCCAAGCAGCCGGTTTCTTTTACGAGCGCCACCGGGCCGTGCATGACTGTCTCGCGACGATCGAGCTGCTCGCGGCGCCGCTTCCCCGTTCCCGGGTCAGCGGCCTCAGTCGGCTGCTCGATGCAGCTCGCCTTCCCAACGTTCGGATATGGGCCGAAAACTCGCCGTACGAAACGAAGGACGTGTTGAAGGTGCGGGGCTACCGTTGGAATGGCGAGCCGGGATCCCAGCCGAGAAGCTGGTATATCGATGTTCCAGAAGCCCTGCAGGAGGCCGAGCTCCTGTTTCTCAAGACAGAGATCTACAAGCGCGAGCTGGTGCTTCCCATGCGCCGGATCGATGCTCATGACCGCTTCTCAGATCGCGTCTGAGGTCGAGGAAGCGATGCTCCAGCATCTGCGCTGAGCATGAAATCGGGAGCCCGCCCATCACTGGCAGCAGGTCGATACTCTTCCTAAAAGTCAGGGATTGAATGGATCGATCACTCCGAAATCAACGCGCAATTTGGGCCGGTCGACAAACACCTGCCGGACTTCACCCAAAACATGCTCGTCACGCGTGACTGTCAGCAGCACTTCATATTCGATCGTTCGCGCGACGTCCCGCCGTGCAGCCGCGAATTCCATGCCTTCATCCTGTACCGTGTGAGAGGCATAAAAAGAGAAGTCAGCGATGAAGATAACGCGGGCTTTCACCTTGAATACGAAAGTTACGCTTTCGGCGTCGGCTTCGACCACCACCGGCTCACCGGCGGTCTTGAAATCGATTTCGTCGAGATCTTCAAGTTCGGGCTTTGCCTCATATTCGAAAGTCGACTGGATTTCGGGCACAAAATCTAGCACGCGGAAGCGCGCGCGAAATGCGGCACGTATCGGTTCATAGAAGAAGTGGTTCTTTCCGCGTTCCCGTAAAAGGCGCCACACTCCCTCGGCACGCGCACGGCCCGAACTGTTGATGCAGGCCAATGCCGTTTCGAGTTCTTCCACGCAGATAAGGCGGGCGGACCCGGCACAATAAGATTGCCACCCCTTGTCCGCGCTTACGCATAGGATTTCCTTGTTGCGCCGCTCGGCCAGAGCTTCCAGACTTAGCAGCGCCAAGGCGTCGGGGAATTCATATTTCTTCTGCTCGCGCTGTTCGAAGGGAGGCTTGCAGGCGAAGTAGAGGTCACTTGCCTCCGCGGCGAGGTTTTTTGCCCCGGATAGAGATATCTGCTTGCCATCTGTTAGAGCAAGGAATTGGTCGACCTGCTTCTGGGCCTCAACATATGAATCCTGAAGTGGTGGATCTTTAGGCTCATCCGTCTGCCAATAGCGGCGAAAGTCGGTCAGCGCCTTCACCAGACTAGCGCGGCTCTCGAGAGCCCGCCGGCTGATATGATCGACAATCTCGCGCGCGACGACCTCAGGCAGCAGCAGTTGAAGCTTGCTGCCGGCCAGTTGCTGAAGCGGTAAAAGCCTGTGATGCTTGAGGTCGCAGCCAAACCTGTCGAAGATCGAGGTGTCAATCGCCAAGCCTAAAATGGTACCGCTTCTTATCCCTGCTTCAATTTCCGCATTGTTCATTTGGGGCATCAAGGTCTCCGGATCAGATCGTCCAGCTTCAAGGTCAGCGCGATATCGAAAGGCAGCGGCACTGGTCGAGGGGCCGACGTTGATCCATAATCTTCGCATCCATCAGCGATCCTCCCTTGGCGAGCGCTTCGGCTTAGTAGTACGTCGATTTGTGAAGCTCATGGACATCTCGGTCCCTGCGCCCGCACGCTTATAGTATTTGATATTGTCTTCCAGAGCCTTGGATTCGTCGGCCCATGTACCCGGTGGGGCTAAGGCTCCTAAATCGAAATCGTTCGCGATCAATGCTGCGACCATGCCGGGATATCGGCGCGCATGAAAATCCCAAGTGGTGAGCGCCTTAGCCCGTACGATCGGGTCGTCATGCGAGCGCATCAATCGATAAATGTCCGAGAGGTAGCGCACGCCCTCTGGTAAGTTTGGAGAATGATCGGAAACAATCGAACTCGGGACAGGATACTGATCACCGGATGCCTCGTGCAGGTATTCGAGAGGACGGCTTAGATAGACAAACGAGAAATCATCGGCGAAAGGCGCGAGCCTAAAGAAGCGGCTGTAGGGCAGACAGGACGAATGAAGGGCTAAACCCATCATCGGCAACCGCTTTTCAGCGAGATAAGCTTGAATCAGCGCCATGCCGTAAAAGCATTCAACGTTTTCAAGTCGGTAGTGATGGAAATCGCCCGCTAGTAGGACCGCCCTGAACCAAATATCTTGGCCTACCAGCTTATGATACAGGTCCTCTGCAAACTCAGTTAAATACCATACAAAGAAATTTCTCTCTTCATCATTTCGGGCCTCTCGAGGATTGTAGACGAGTACCGTGTCTGAGAACACGATCGTCTTGAAAGCGTCGTCCTTGTGGGCGTTTAACTTGTTTAAAATAGAGTACGTCCGCGCGACCTTGCGCGGATCATTTTTCGTCATCTCGGAAAAGCCGAGAATATCGATATAAAGTAAAAACCTCTCCGGTTCTGCCTTAGACATCACCGTCCCCCATAGCTCTGTTCCTTATACAAGGCTGCTGACTGGTCTCTTCAGTTCTTCAGATTTCTTGATCAGAATCTCAAGGAAGCTGCACTTCCTGCGATCAATTACTGTGTCTTGGCGCCGGCAAAGCACCGCACTGCCACGAGCGCGGCAATTGCAATCGAACCACGTCACCGACGTGAATCGATCCAATGCTGAGGCACGAGTCCCTCACCTCGCCAGCGGGCGACAACCGCATCCGCGAACCATTGATCCCTGAGGTCAGCATGGTCGGTGACGATCAGCTGAAAATGGGGCGACAGTTCCTCTGCGACGTCGAACATCAACTTGAAAAGCTTGAAGACCGCCTCACGGTCCGCGTCCGGAAGAATGGAGATGTCGCCTTCGCGATCCCGTTCTGCCGGATAATGCGCCTGCGAGGGCTGATCGAAGAAAAGGAAACCTGGGACAGGACGATCCTTCTGCCTGAACCATCGGTGCAGGGCGAGATGGGCTAGGACGTGATAGCCTACCCAGTTTTCTCCACTGCCCATTCTGAAGAGCGGAACGGGCCCGTCGAGCGTGTCCGCGATAACGGCGAGTTGTCGAATATCTAGGCGCAGCCTGCTGCCACTGTGCTCCAGATCCAGTTTCTGAGAATCCTGCGTCATGAACTCGCCGATCAGGTTCAGTATCGACGTAAGGCGCTCTGCGGTGTTCTCGGGATCGACGAGTCTCTCCAGTGCAGCGACGCGCCTGCGGACCTCGTCAAGCTCGTCGGCCGAAACCGAAGTAGCGGGCGGTGGTGGGAGGGTCTCGAGGAAGTAGGCGATCCGGCCCAGAGTACGAGCCAGCCGGAGCTGACCATCCCGTTCCGTCCGAAACGCATCGTCCAGCTTAGCGAGAGCGTCGATCCGGCCCTGGTTACGCTTAAGACCGTCCTCTATGTCGTTCTGCTTTAGAACAAGGTCAGCCTGCGCTTCTTGAAGCCGAGGCACCTCGCGTTGGACTTGGCTTAGCTGCTCGTCGATGCCGTTGAGAGTTTCATTCATCTCTATGGCGGAAGGGACGTGCACATCGGACGATCCACACAGCGCGCAGGTCTCAACGTCGCCCTTCGCAATTAGACCCAGCGTCGCCAACCGGCCCCGCTGTTCCTCAGCTTCGCGCGCGAAACTACCGGCCACATCCTCGACGTTTCTGAGTTGGCGCAGGCGCTCCTTGACCGCAGTCAGCTCACGCCGAAGCGATGACCGCTCACGACGCAGAATTGCGATCGGCTCCGTCGAGTCTGGAGGCACGGGAACCTCCTGTATAACGGGATTGATCGCACGCAGGTCTGTGAGCGCGACATCGCTGGCAGGCGGCGGCCCCGACGGAAGCAATCCAACGGATTGGGCTTCACGGAAAATATCCTCGGTGCGAGCGATCGACATGTTTGCCAGCTGCTGTCGTTCATCCGCCGCCTTTTGCAGCTTTCTGAGTTCCTTCTTCTCGATATCTAACTGGACTTTGTGGCGCAGCAAATCTTCATCAATAGCTCCCAGGAAATAGGGCAATACGTCCTTGATCGTCTGCGGAAGGAACGGTTCACCCTGCCGATGAAAAAGGATCTTACGACTGTCGATCTCGTCCTGATCCTGGATACAGAACATCAGGGCATGACGGATGTTGGCGCTGATCGGCTTGCGGGTCTGACCATCTGGGACGGTTGTCTGATTCTCGGCGATACCAACAGACGACGTGAGAATGGTCTCGATGTCGTCAACGCTCAGATTGGGCTTCCAGCCAACGGTGTTGGGCATCTGCAAATCGGTCCCTACCGCATAGTAAACGTCAGGATCGCGGGTTTTCGGCGGTTTGGGATTGCGACGAGCGAGAAATACCCGACTGCCTCCCCGATCGAGCAGTATGCCGTACCAAGCCACATGCTGACGAATTACACCGTCCGAGACATGACATTGATCGCGGCCGAAACAGAATTCAATGATGTCGATGAGCGACGACTTTCCGGTTTTCGACGCGCCCGTGATGATGCTCAGGCCGGAAGGGTTAAGGCTCACCGAGCTCAGTTCGCCGTTATGTCCATAAACGCCGATTTCCAGTATTCTAAGGCTCAAGGGGTCACTCCAAGCATCGAGAGTATAGTGGACTGGCGGTCGTCCTTAGGGAGCCAGCGGCCGACGAAACGGGCGGCTTCGTAACAAGCACGAACATCGTCCGTGTCCGTGGCGAGACGCGGCGGGTCTGGACGGAACCGATGCGGGCCCGGTCGCAGTCCATCCCCAGCGATCGTGAGCCAGTCCTGCGTGCAGCCGAACTGTATGGCCTCGCGCGCGGTACCGACTAGTTCGCGCGACCTGTCGGCAAATTCGCTGGCATGTTCAGGATGCGACGTGACCCACGTTGTCATCCTCGTCTTCAATGTCGGCAAAGCACCTCGCATCCCGGCGTTCAGGACGATCGGAAGGACAAGGAAGCAATGGGCCAGGGGCATCGCGCGCCCGTCGCCGCCTCCTTCTTGGTAACCGCGGCACGCCGTGCGTAGCAGAATGGCGCAAAAAGCAGGGTTGAAAAGGGTCTGGTCCTCAATTGACCTCTCATTCCACGCCGGGTTCATCGTCGCCTCCCGCGCTCGTGCCGCCTAGCCGCTCGGTGAATTCCGGATGCCATCCGATCCGTCGCTCATCCGACAGCATGTGGTAGGATCCTTGCGAGACGTATGCTTCGCTAACCTCTCGTATCGGAATGCAGTTGTTGGTCGTCGTGGAGAACACGTCCATGCCGATACCGGCGAGTTCCGCCTCGGACATGCCCGTCTTTACTCGTGCCTCTGCCACACCCCTACGACGCTGCCAGTGCTCGGTTAGCTGCCGACCGTAATCCGTGAGCTCGTTCTGCCTCAGCAACCCGTCGCGGGCCCACCGGGACCGCTGCTCACGCGCGCGAAAGTAATCGATGATGGCCATTTTCTGGCCCGTGGGCCCGAGGCCGATAAGCTTCAACTGTTCCACGAAGGGGCGGTTCTCTAGAAAACCGATTGCTTCGGCGGAAGGGTCTGCTGCTCCGTAGTCGAGCGGAAGGCGCTCGGGTCCGAACTCCTCCCGCAGATCGTCCACCTTCGAATCGATCAACGAGACTGGTATTAGCTTGCCGCCCAGCGTCGAGAGCGCGTCGATTACGATCCCAAACCACCAACCCTCCAGCCGCTCGACGAATGCCGCGAGGTGATCGGGGCGACAAGCACGCTTCACGCTCAACGCAAGGGCATCGGAAACATCGACGATAGTCGGCGAGGCGTCGAGCATCTCTACCATGTCGAGAATCTGCTCGCGCATCTCCGGCGACTGCTCCAGAAACAGCTTCGTTGCCCATTCAACCTTGGTGTTCTTCGATTCCTCCGCAGCCAGCGCCAGCTTCGTGGCCGCGCCTGCAACATTCCGTGTCTTGGGGTCAGGGCGGAGAAGCGACACAGCGGTATCAGGACCTAGCCTGGACGTTGTAACGAAGGTCAGTCGCACCTTCCCTAGCTCGGCGGGGTGATCAATCACCCGCTTCGTCCAGATCCCAATGGTATTCCAAAATTGCCTTGCCTTGTCGCCCATCGCTTTGGGTCGCAGGCTGTGCTTGGCCTGCAGCAATTCAATGGGGGATCCGTCCGTCGAAAAGGATATGTCGTCGAAGCATTCGATCGACACCTCCAGACCGGGCGTAACGTCTTGGCGCCTCAGGGCAGCCAGCAGGGCGTACCGACACTGGTACAAGTATCCGCTCGCCGAATCTGCAGCCGAATGATCCGCCATGTCTTCCCCCTTTCTTCGAGACGCTATCTGCTTTTCCCCGCCGGAGGCAAGAACGACTTTGATAAGTTTGGACAACTTAACGATTTGGCATACGGGCGCATGGGTTAGCCAGCACGGGAGAATATCGATGAAACTGGAATTTCACTGCTGGAAATGCCCGAAGGACGCGCCGGGCCGCCGGATAACAGCAGCGTTCAGTGAGCAGGGCTACTATAGCTTCAGATGCGCCCATGGGCACGTTCATGACATCGTGACCGGAACAATGCTGTTCGAACTTCTTGCCGAGACAGGAATGCAGGCCATTGTCGACGGCTACTTTCGCGACGCCATCGCGTCGTTCATGGCCTCCTACGAAAGGACGCTGCAATTTTATATCGACGTAGTTTCGCGCGCAAAAGACATCGATCCGGCGACCGCCGATGCCACCTGGAAGCACGTTTCGAGTCAATCTGAACGCCAACTCGGAATGTACATCGGGCTCTATCAGCTCGAAAACAACGCGGTTCCACCGCTTCTCGCCCAGAAGCATGTGAACCTGCGGAACCGAGTGGTACACCAAGGTTACCTGCCATCGGAAGAGGATGCTGTCTTGTTCGCGCAAGCGGTCGTTGATTTGCTGCAACCGCTTCTGAACGGGTTAATGCAGCGCTATACTGCCCAGATCGAATCTTTCATCGCGGCCCAGACAGCAAAAGGCGCAACAGCGGCATCCGCTGCCCAGCGCACGCATAATGTCTTCTTCGAGTTCCTGCTCCGGTTCGATACCGAGGCCGACGACTGGAATCGTCCACCCGCCGACATCAGAGCCGAGCTAAAAGCGCGACGCGATCTCCCGTCCAAAGGTTGACGCGCTTGTCCCAGCTGTTGCCCTCAAAGCCGCCACTAGACCGCGCGAAGAACGGCGGCTTTCACCTTTCCGGTGTCCAAAACCGGACAGATCACAAAGTCCCCGTCCTTGCCGTTGTGGGGCCTCTGGGTTTGACGTTGGAAAAGGTGTCCGAGCCAATGCCAACGCACTATTCACGATGCAGCAGCCCTATATTCCATCGCCTCAGTGGGCAGCATTCTTGCGGAGATTCGCGATATGAGCCGTGCATATCTGGTGGGTCAGCTGCCCCAGAATTTCGATCCGCTCGGCGAGCCAGTTCAATTCCTCAGAGGTGATCCGGTAATGCTTGGAGTACCGCGCCTTCACATAGGCGTCCTTGAGCTTCTGGAACATCGCGCGTTCCTTCCGGGTACCGCGCGGCCAGACGTCGAATAGAGATTTGTCCCGGCCCTCGGCCTGAAGTCGCAGGAACGCGACATTGTGATCGTAAGGCGTATAGAACGTCAACGTGAGCAGGATGGCCTGATACAGTGCCTCTGTAGTTCGATGGAACAGGAACGCCGCCTGTTTGTGGAAATTTCGCTCAACCGCAACCTTTGCGAGTTCGAAATTGCTCATCGCGTCCGGGAAATATTCGTCAAAATATTCCTGGGCGGCCTCCAGCGCCTGGTTAGGCGTCTTGGGCTTGGGCTTGGCTAGTTCGCGACTGTCTCCGTCATAAAGTGCGATGCCTTGTTCGGCGATCTCCATGAAGAAGACCCGGCCATGGGCAAGGCCCTGGTTCACCTGCTGGAGCGAATGGACGATGAAATGCACCGGCGTGTTGATCCGCTTCTCGATGAGGTAGGCGTCGAAAAGCCTCTGCTCCGCTACCGACCAGTATGCGGCGACGTCGGCCATCTCCTTCTGGTTGACGACCACCAGTATATCCATGTCCGACTTGTACTGATTGGCGTCGAACGGCGCATCGACCCAGTCGCCTCGCGCATAGGAGCCGAACAGGATGATCTTGAGGATGCGCGCCGATTTCCGCCGGCCCGTCGCATTTTCGGTCGCCTCGCGAAATTCCGCGAACAGAATGCGAACGACCTCCTCGAGCTCGCGCTGCTTGGCCGCGGGGAGATGGTCGAGGTCCGTGCGCATCATTGATGTCCGATGAGGTGAAGGGCTGCCTTGCCGCCGCTGACGGCCCGGGGCGAAAGCCGCCGGTCGAACGTGGCAAGCTTGCCATCATGCGCCACGGCAAGCGCGAGGAGATAGGTGTCGGTAACCTGCGCAGAGGTGAGAAGCTGGCTCTCGTCGACCCGCTCGTCGGCCAGCAGGCTGATATCGTCAGCCCAGAAGCTGTGCCCTGGCAACTGCCGCATCTGCCCGATGATGCGCGCCACCTCGGCTGGCGAACCGGGAGTCGAGGGATATTTGACGTTCCCCACGATGCGGACGACCCCATTTTCGGTGATGGGGCAAGTCGCCCAGGCCCTGGCGCCGATGGACTCGAACCAGTGATGCGCGGCATCATGGCCGACATGATTGGGATCGATCAGAGCAACGAGCACATTGACGTCGAGAAGATAGGTCACGGCGCCTCGTCTCGCAGCGCATTGACGATCTCTGGCGTCACCACGACGCCGGGTTTCGCGGCGAGGAGAGCGATGCCGTTGCGGCTGCGTGCGGCTTCGGGGGCGCGCAGCGAGCGGCGGGCCAGATCGGAAACGACCTGGCCGATCGAACGGTTCTGATGCTCCGCGATGGCGCGCGCGGCTTCCATCACATCATCATCTATGACCAGCGTCGTACGCATCGGATCATCCCTGTCGCATCTGTCATCACGCATCATATGAGATGCGCGGCGGCGACGCAACTCCCGGCTCACGGGGCCCATCGTGCAAGCCCGTCCATGATACGGTCCAAAGCGTGCCGGGTGTCGTCCGTCATGGTGACGATAATCCGCCGCTTGTCCATATCGTCATGCCGGCGTGCGAACACCCCTCGGGCGGCAAGCTTTGCTGCCCAACGGTGTGCGCTGGAATCCGGTATGCCGGCCGAGAGGCAGAGCGCAGACTGATAGACGTCCCGTCCTTCGCTCTCCGCTTCATAAAGTTCAAGCAGCATATCCCAGTTGAAATTGGCACATAATTTCTGCCCAAAGGCTGCCTGCACCAGCCGCCGTTCCTCCATGAGGGCCCGGCAGATCCGCGCGCGATCCTGGCGTCGAGCCTTTTCCGATTCCTGCGGACCGATGGGCTCGCCTTTCCTTGTCATGTCCATGCGTGTCCGCCTTTCTTCAGGACGGAGCGACGGAAGACGACAGTCCCTCGCGGCGATAGGCCTCGATCAGCGCATGCTGCTCGTCGCCCAGCGCGTCGACGGCGCCGACCTTGGCATCGGGATTGCGCAGCATCGTTGAGGGACAGCGGCCCTCATAATTGCCGAGGTTCGGACGATGGATGCGATAGCCGACGAGGTCCGAAAGGTCCGGGTCGAATTGCCTCGCCACGTCAGGTGGATAAGCCAGCCACTGCAGCTCATAGGGCTTGAGCCAACCCAGCGCATAGCTGACGATCATGCCGCGACGGGGGTTGTCGGTCCTGTTGGCGCCGCCCGCGTGAAGCGTCGATCCGAGAAACAGAAGGGCCGAACCCGGCTCCATCTCGGCAACAATCGCGTCGTCGGGATCAAGGATCATCTCCTGCTGCCGCCGGTGGCTGCCCGGCCAGAGCCGCGTGGCGCCATTGTCCGTGGTAAAGGATGTGAAGGGCCACATCACATTGACCAGGAATTCGACATGGAGGTCGGGATCAACCAAGCGGCTGCACGGCCACATGTCCTGATCGCGGTGCGGCACCTGCTCGATCGAGCCGGGCATGAGTTCGATCGCCTGGGTGAGGTTGAGCGCGACATGGTCGCACCAGGGGCCAAGGATCCTGCGGACTACCGCCAGTATGAGGTCATGCTGGACGAAGGCCTGGGCATGCGGAGAGCGATTGAGCAGGCTGCCGAACCTCTTCGTGTCATTGCCGTAGAAGGGACCGGTGGAAGCCGCAGCCCTCTCGAAATCCGCGGAGAGATCCTCGGCGAGGTCTCGGGCGGAGGCGGCGGGGAGGGCGGCAGGAATGATGCAATAGCCCTGGTCGAGCAGGGCGCTCGCGTGACGATCGGCGAGCGGGGCAATGTCGGGTAAATTTGCCATGGTCGCTTCTCCTCAGGCCGCCGCAGCAGCCGCGAAATGAACGGGTGTGTCCTGCCAGACGCCCGCTTCGGCCATGCGCGACGGGGTGTCCTCGTCGATGCTGATCTCCATGGCGCCCGTCATGCCGCAGGGAAGCATCTGCGGGAGACCGAGCGGGCGACATTCCCAACCGAAGGACAGGATCTGGCTGAACCAGGGCATGTCGGCGACGCAGCAATAGTGCTCGATGCCATTGTCGAGCGCGAAGCGCGCCGCCATTGTCACCAGCCGGTTGCGGACCTGCCGTCGCTGCGCGGCCATGAGGTCGCGCGACAGGCAGAAGCGCGAGATTTCCCAGACTGCCTGGCTGGCCGGGGGACCGGCCTCGCACAGGAAATCGAAAATGTCGCCGAGCAGCGTCGGGCCGCTGGTGGGCAGCAGCCGCATGGAGCCCAGATGCGTGCCGTCCGGCTCGGCCGCGATCAGATAGAGGGTCTGCGGCCCGTCGAACTGGTCGATCTCATATTGGCCCTCGAGAACCGGGACATCCCAGCCCAGAAGATCGACGAAGACGCTCTTGCGCGCCGCGTACATCGATCGCAGCGCTGCATGTTCCTGCTCGCGACTGCCCTCAATGATATGGGTCATTCTGGCTCCCTATCTGCTGTTGCCTATTGCCGGTCGAGGTTCGCGCAGATGGGGGAGGGGAGCCATCCCGCGAAAAAGGGGGATGGCGGGCAGCGATGACCAGGGGCATCATCGGCCCACGGATGTGGGTCATTGGACGCCGTTATGGCGTGACAGGCGACGGCGGCGCTCCGGGCGCATGCGGGCGCATTCGGTCAGACCTCATGTCTGCCGTTACGGGCCATTCAGGGGCAGCAGCGGCCAGGCCGATGCCCAACGCCCGGGCTTCTCCGCGTCAGTCTAGGAGCGGCAAAAGGACCTGTAGCAGATCTGCCCGTCGAAAAGGCATCGCGCTACAAGCTCCGTGCGCTTGAAGACATCGTAGCGCCGCATCGCATCCTCCACATAATCCCGCACCGTGTGGTGGGAGAGTTCGAGGATGATGCCGATTTCCCTGTCCGTCTTGCCGCAGGCGACAAGCGCGATGCAGTCGAGCTGTCTGGGAGTGAGCGTCGGCACGCGATCGTTGCCGGTCGCAAGGCCCCAGCGCTTGCACTGGATCCGCCGCGCGGCTTCGAAGGCGAACATGCCGATGACCTGCACCGCGCCCAGCAGTTGCGCGGTAAGCTCGATCGGCCCGCGTCCTCCAAAGGAGCAGGTGCCGCGATATTCGCCGGGCGAATGCACTGGAACGGTGAGGCCCTCGACGAGGCCGAAGGGGCGGGCCTCGTCGAGGATGCGCAGCTGACGTTGGGTCAGGCTGATCATCGAGGGAATGAGGCTCCAGAGAAAGGCGGTGACCGTCCGCGTGCTGGCCGCGTGGACCGGATCGTCAATATAATAGTTGCTGAGCAGCGAGCGTTCGACCCATCCCTCATGATAGTTCATGATGATGGTCGCTTCGCGGGGCGGCCCGACCAGATCGACATGGCTGACGAGCGCGAACTGCTCGCAGCCGATCGATGGCGTGATGTCGCAAAGCAGGGCCTTCAAGGCAAATTCGTCTTCCACGATCCGGCAATTGCCAATGAACTCGCTGAGCTGTGGACCGATATACATGGGCGTTCTCCTCACTAGGGGCAGCGCCTTTGGGCAGTCTTCTCTCCAGGCAGGGTGGCGCGCAAGGACGCGCCATCTGCGTTGCACGCGCCGGGGCATTTCCGGTCGCATGTCCCGCTCACCGCGTGGCTCTTGCCCTCAGCCTGCTTGTGCAACCGGCTGGAATCCTTCGCTCTACGGGACCGTTTGAGGGTATCTTCCCTCACCACCGATGGTAGTGGGTTTTCGTCCGAAACGGGATTTTGTGACATTTTCATGAATGACCGTTGCAGCGTCGCAACGATTTTTCCCAGACGGTTTCCGGGATGATGAGCTTTCATCCACATTGACCCTCATCCACTTCGACTTTCCCGAGGGTCGTGAACCGGGCGAATACGCCGTCGCGACCCTATCAAGGCATCGCTGGCGTGACGGGGACGTCCCCGTTAAGCGGGCGAGGCTGACGAAGGGCAGCATTGGCAGGAAGCTTGAACGGAAGGAGGGGGAAGGCATTATCGCGACCGCGACTCGCGTCGCATCCGGACAGCAAGTGCGCGGAACTATGGCGCCCCATAAAGAAAGCGCCGGACGATCGATCTGATCGGCCCGGCGCTGCTTCCGGAGTGCTGATCGAGGTGCGGCCTTAGTCGGCCGAGCCCGTCCGGTTCAGCCGTTCAGCCGGTCCTTGAGGGCCTTGGCAGGGGTGAAGCCCAGCTTCCTGGAGGCCGCGATGCTGATCGTCTCGCCAGTGGAAGGGTTGCGGCCGTCGCGCGCGGCGCTGTGCTTCACCTTGAACTTGCCGAAGCCGGGTACGGAAACCTCCTCATCCTTTTCGGCCGCCTCGGCAATCTGCGCGAAAAGTCCGTCGACGACCTTCTTGACGTCGGTCTTGGCTAGACCTTCATTGGTTGCGATCGTGGCGATGAGGTCGGAAAGCGACATGGATACTGGTTCCTGTAATGCGAATTGTGGCCTTGTTCGTTGCCAAAACGGTGACCGGCCGTCGAGGGGGCGACTCGGCGACTTTCCTGCCCGAAGCCATTGTTCAGCGCTTTTCAGAGGGCGATTGAGACAGAGCCGGTGGCGGCGAGACGATCCGGGCGGGGGTCGGTTTCTGGCCTTGGGATGGGACCGCGGATTTAGTAGCGGGAGATATTGGCTCCGGAGCGGGCGGCAGCGCTTTGAGCGCCTGAACGGCGGCAGGGGCGCCGACACGGATCGCGTGCTGCAGGATGTCGCGAAAATCCCGCTCGCCGACCGCCTCGATGGGAAGCTCGACAACGATCGCACCATATCTTGCGCGAAGCGCGCTGCGCGCCGCCGCAATCTCCTCCTGCAATCGGCGCTGGCGCGCTTCGAGGTCGGCCAGGCGCTCACGGTCATTCTGTTTGGGCATGATCCATTTTTCCTTATGGGTCTGCCCGCCGATGTCGAATGTGGCACGATTTCATGCCGATGCAAGGTCGGGGTAGAGCGCTTTGGCAATCTGGGGGGCAAACATGGTTTTGCTGATCCCGGCGTTGCTGGCTCGATGAAGGGACGTTGTTACTGACGCGGTGGAATTCAAAGCTGGGCCTCGCTGGCAGTGCGTGATGACCGCCCCGGCAGATCGGCCTATATGAAGGGCTTACACCCACGCCGTCGCGCCGCTATCGGGGCGACATGAGCATCATAGCAACCATCATGAACTCGGCGACGGGCCAGCCCATCCAGAAGATGACTTTCGGACGCATGCCCATGCCTTGGGCGACCTTCAATCTCGAGACGGGCGAGCGGGTGACCGCGGACCGGGTCCATGTCGGCAAGCGCGCTCCCGGCCAGTTTGTGGCGCCTGTCGAGGTCTCGTGACGCCCAAGGGATGAGAGCGCATGGAAGGGGAAAGGCAATGGCAGCGCGCGATCCTGACATGAGCGGGAGGCAGGTATCCATGATGGGGGACGCCGCTGTTTCTGGATGGAGGTGGGACGGGTTGAGGCGAGCTTTGTCCCTGCCATGCTGATACGCGCCTCTACACTTCTGGGCCGCCAGGTGCGCGCGGTCATTCGGCTCTCGGGTGGCGACCTTTCGGGCGTCTTCCGGCTCGATCTCGGCAATGGCGACACGGCCATCGCGAAACAGGCGCCAGATGTCTCGATCGAGGCGCGCATGCTGCGGCACCTAGCGCTTCGCAATGTGCCAGTGCCTGGCGTGATCGCACAGGATGGCGATCTCCTCATCATGGAGGATCTTCCCTCTTCGCGTGGCGGCGTCCCACCCTGGGCGGAGCTTGCCGAGATACTGGACCAAATGGCTGCTCGCGGCCATGAGCCGCACTGATGCCTGCGAGTTCGCCATGACCCAAGAACAGCTGGCAGAGATGCTGGGTGTCAGGCGTACTTTTGTAACCGGTGTCGTCAAGAAGCTTCGTGATGAGGGCACGATTGCAACGCGTCGCGGCGTTTTCACGGTGAAGGATGAAGATATGCTCCGGCGGACGGCATGCGAACGCACTACCGCGATCAAGAATTATTTGGATACCGTTCTGTATGGCACCTATCCGTCTGGCTGACCTGCGCTCGAAGCATCGTCGCAAGGGACTCCACGTCCCTCCGCCCAGGCCTTTTGGGACGTCCCGGCGGCGTGGCCGCCCTTCCAAGACTCGCGTACTTGGGCGTTCAGCAGCCTCCGGTCGGCAGTTGGCCTGCCTGTAAGGAATTTGGCATGCGGCCAATCATAATGTCTATTTGATTGCGTGTATCGGACCGAGAGCCAGATAGTCTACGCTGCGCACTTTGCCTTTCCGCTCAAGGGCACTGGCCTGACAGTGCGCGTTCCCCTTTGACAGCAGATTTGCGCCCTCCCTGGTGTTCAACGGAACACTCATGCGCCCGCTCCGTTAGGTCTCAGCCACAATGATGGCCAGACATTAGAAGAGGATCGAGGAAATGGTTCAAGCATCAGCGCTTTTTGACACCCATGCTGAAGCCGAACGCGCGGTTTCCGACCTGCGCGCGCTAGGCGTGACCGACACCGACCTATCGGTCATTGCCCACCATGGTGGCACAACGACGACGCGCTCAGGGGATGGCGAGATCACCGATGAGCATCATCGAAACATCCTTCGCGGCATCCTGGGAGGCGGTGCGCTCGGGGCTGGTCTGGGGGTCGCGGCACTCGCAATTCCTGGTGTGGGTCCGTTGGCCGCCGCCGGCGCCATCGCGGCTTCGGCTGTTCCTGAAGCGATCGGCCTTGGCGCTGTTCTTGGAGCTGTCGGGGGCAGCTTGAACGAAGTGCTCACCAAGCATGGCATCGAAGAAGAAGACGCAGCCTATTATAACAGCGGCCTCAAGGATGGCAGGGTATTGGTCACTGTGAACGATGCAGGCATTGACGGGGACCTCGTCCGCGACGTTCTTTATCGCAACGGCGGGCATAATGCTGCGCGGGCTAGGGCTGCCACTCTGTGATGCTGTGTGGCCGGGGGCGAGCGTTCCCGGTCGCATTCTGATCACCAGTTTCGTAAGCGGCGGGCAGGGACAATTAGCCTCACCTGCGATCTGGAAGTTCCATCAACGGTCCGCCGCCATGCATGCCAGTCAAGCGCCAACTGGTCCGACGGCTCGAGATTGCCCTTTCGACCTGCAAAGGATTCATGACCATGACCAAAGACGACAGCAAGCCATTCTCGCCTCCGGTATATGGCGGGGGTGAGAAGACGACCGGGGAACAGTTGAAGAACACGCCTTTGATTGACACTGACGGACCTGACAGAGGGCATAGAGCCCGGGAAGGATCCGGCGCTGTTGCCGGTAGCGGCGCGGGTGCTGGAGGCACGGCGATCGGCACGGAAGACTATGATGAGGATAGTGCAGGGGGAGGGGGCGGTCCGCCGATCGATGCCGGCAAAGGGCATAGGGCGCTGCCTGACATCAAGAACGAGGAAGGCGGCGCGGGAGAAGACGTCGATCTTCCTCCAGGGTCTTCGTCGATGTAACGCCGAAGTGTCGCGGGGCGTTCCCGCACACCCGTTGGCCACGCTTGGAATCCGCCGACCCATGCTCGTCGTTGTTCTGCCGTTTGCCCTTGCGCATCGCGCGTCCGCCGGGCCGGTAGTCCCCATCAAGTGCCTCGCCCCGACGCCAGCGCAGGTGCTGTCGGCTGAGCTCAAACACGATCAAGCTTGTCCGGGCGTCTGCGAAGCCGGGGGAGCCTGAGCGCCCATCGAAATGGATCGGTGTGCTGGAGCTCGGTGCCGATCATATCGCGGACGAAATTCTGGGTACTTCCGTCGATGTCGGCTGTTGGTGAACTGAGGAGAGCGCAAAATGTCCGAAAGGATTGTGTCGATAGGGTTTCTGACTGAGCGGGACTTGGTAAAGTTGGGGGAAGGGTTCCGACGCCACTTTCCGATCGCGAAGGACGACGTGTTCGCCGACCTTATGGCAAAGCTAGACAAGGCTCCGTTCGATGCCAAGCTCGACCCCAAGACCGGGCGGTAAGCATTGCCCAGGAGTGAAGCGGGTGGTGCCTGTCCACGTTGGGGCGGCGACAGGTTAAAAGCATGCGCTGCGCGGCCTCGACACGACCTTCGGCTGGCGCGAATCGGGCATGGAACGCACCGTCGCAAGTGCCCAACGGAGAGATGTCGTGTGGAAGATAAGGAATGAGCAGAGGCTGCGACGGCGTCAGCACCGTGGTAACGCGTACCATTTTGAGCACGTCGCGGTTGGAGCGGAGCACCACTTGCCGGGATCCGATCGCACTTTCAACGTCCAGGGCGAGTCGGGCACCCTATGGCTTGCAGCTCCCGCGGATGCACGCGCAACCGTCCCAGCAGTGGGCGAGCCATAAGGCAATGCCTCCGCTGTCGGGACCGCTGCGCGCCAGATGAACGGCCAAAGGAAATCATGACCGGCTCTGACATCGGAGGATTGATCGCCAAGGCTCAGCATCGCAATCTGCCACAAGCCCTTTCTCAGTTCGGCGTGCAGGGCAACGGCACCGCGCTGGCGGCATCGGACCCGTGGCCTTTCATGACGGGCTCATACTTCGGTTACGGAGAGCCACCGCGTCGATCTCATGCGTACCGCGCTGCTTACACACTGGTGGCCGCCTCACTTCACGCGAGTACGCGGCGTCTGGCCTTAAGCCGTCCGACCATCAATTTGTTGCTTTGTGTCTCCGCCATCGAGATCGCGCTGTTGCCCGCGGCATCCTGAACATGAGGATCGCTGCCACGATCGATCAACAGGTCGACAATCGCGCTATGGCCGAAGAGTGCCGCCATCATCAATGCCGTCTGACCCGCCGAATTGGTGACGTGGGGGTTGGCACCGGCGTCGAGCAGCAGTGCGGCAATCTGCGTATATCCCTTGAATGCAACGCCCATGAGCGCCGTGTTACCGCGAACGCAATCCTGTTGATCGACCGGCGCGCCTTGCACCAGAAGCGCCGCGGTCGCGGCTTCATGCCCGTGATAGCTTGCGAGAATCAAGGGCGTGTAACCCTTCGGGTCCAGCGCCGTGATGTCTGCGCCCGCCTGAAGTAGCGCAGCAATCATATCGTCACGACCTAGCCGCGCCGCATCGAACAGCAACTCCTGGATGCGCTCTGGCGAGGGCAGTGACGAAGGCGCCTGATCGTCGTTCGCTGGGCCACCTATTGCCTCACTTGGCATCGAGATCAACCTTCAACTCCCGCGGCCAGTAGCGCAGACCAGCGATCGCCTCCACGAAGGCAGCCGCGTCCTTGGCGGTCGCAAGCGCGAGGCAGGCTTCGTCAAGATCGTCAGCGATGCCACCCTTGTCGAAGATCGGCTGGGCTTCTTTGGTCAGGCCGATATATTTGCAGTGACCGAAGGCATCGCGCACGAAGTCCTGCGTGGCAGCGTCGGTCGCGAGCAATGCAGCGCCATGGTCCGAAACGACAACCGCCACCGCGTCGAAAAGAGTGGAGGGCCCGCCGTCGATTTTCTGCTTGGCGGCCACCTTCGTGCCGTCCGAAAGGGCAACCCCGCCGATCTTTGGAGCAATCACTTCATAGATCGCGCCGACCTTATCGATCGCTTTCACCAGGCCCTTGAACACGCCCACATCGGCCCCGTCGCTCAGCAGAATGCCCAGCTTACGGCCTTTGAAACTGGGCGGCCCGTTCTTGACGATGGAGAGGGCGTCGGAGGGCGGCAGATCGGTAATGGTCGGCCGGGCCGCCTGAGCCGGCACAGGAAGTTGCGGCAAGCCCAGGCCATCCGCCACCGTGGCGGCAAGGCCATCGTCGATGTTGAGCAGGTGTGAGACCATCCGGGCACGGATGTCGGGTCGTTCGACCTTGCTCAGCTCGAAGACGAGCGCATCGGCGATATGCTTCTGCTCGATCGGCAGCTGGCTGATATAGAAAAGGCGCGCCTGACTGTAATGGTCAGCGAAGCTTTCCGGCCGGATCCGCAGTTTGGCGCCATCCTCAGTCGCCGCGAAGCTTGTGAACCCGCGGACCGGATCCTCGCGTGGGCCGCCGATCGTGGCACCCCAGCTGTTAGGCTCGTAGTTCACCCGCCCCCGTGGATTGGTCATCGCCATATGGCCATCCTGCTGGAAATGGGCGACCGGGCATTTAGGCGCGTTGATCGGGATGTGCGTAAAATTAGGTCCACCTAGCCGCTTGAGCTGGGTGTCAAGATACGAGAAGTTGCGGCCCTGCAGCAGCGGGTCGTTTGTGAAGTCGATCCCGGGCACGACGTTCTGGGTGCAGAAGGCGACCTGCTCGGTTTCCGCGAAGAAATTATCGACGACGCGGTCGAGAACGAGTCGGCCGACCACGCGCACCGGCAGGATCTCTTCTGGGATGATCTTCGTTGCATCAAGAACATCGAATGGAAAGCTGTCCGCGAACGCCTGATCGAACAATTGCACGCCAAGCTCCCACTCTGGGAAATCGCCGCCGTTGATGGCATCCCAGAGGTCGCGGCGATGGAAGTCCGGATCGGCGCCATTGATCTTGACGGCCTCGTTCCAGAGCACCGACTGCAGACCCTGTTTAGGCTTCCAGTGAAACTTGACGAAGGTTGAATTGCCCTCGGCATCGACGAGGTGGAAGGTGTGCACGCCGAACCCTTCCATCGTGCGAAAGGAACGGGGGATCGTACGGTCCGACATGATCCACATGACCATATGCATGCTTTCCGGGGTCAGGGTGATAAAGTCCCAGAAATTGTCATGCGCCGTCTGCGCCTGCGGAAAGGCGCGATCGGGGTCGGGCTTGGCTGCGTGAATGAGGTCCGGGAACTTGATCGCGTCCTGAATGAAGAAGACGGGGATGTTGTTGCCAACCAGATCCCAATTGCCCTCATTGGTGTATAGCTTGACGGCGAAACCTCGAACATCACGGGCGAGATCGAATGATCCCTTCGATCCGGCGACCGTTGAGAAGCGCACGAAGGCGGGGGTGCGTTCGCCGACACGCTGGAAGATGTCTGCGCGGGTGACGTCGGCCAGGCTGTCTGTGAGCTCGAAAAAGCCATGCGCGCCATAGCCGCGGGCATGAACCACGCGCTCGGGTATGCGCTCATGATCGAAGTGGAAGATTTTCTCGCGGAAGTGGGGATCCTCCAGGAGCACTGGCCCGCGTGCCCCCTGCTTGAGGCTGTTCTGGTCGTCCGCGACCGGGACGCCCTGCTGCGTGGTGAGTACCGCAATGTCGCCTTCCGCTGCCTGGTGCGTTTCGCCACCATCACTCTGTGGCTCGGCAAAGCTTTCGGAAAGGGCCGCGTCAGCGGGAATGGAAGAGGCCTTCTGGGGAGATTCTCCTGACAGCGGTGCACCGGGAGCGATGTCGGCTGGAATAACGCCTTTCCGAGGTGCCGCGGGTTTCTTGGCCATGAGAAGCTTCCTTTTGTGAACATTTGTGGCGCGCTCTATGAGACAAGCCGTGCCTCCGATCACTTCAAACCTGCAACTTGAGATACGGTTGCGGGCGATGAGTAAAATAGATGATGTTTGAAGCGAGCCAAACTATTTCACTTACATAAGTTAATACGCGCCCTTGGTGTGCCAATTCTACAGTTAAAATGGCAGCTCTTCTGCTCTGTATCCTCCATGGCGAAACGAAGATGAAAAAGGCGTTTTGGCCTGTAGGCCCTCGGCCCCTTTGATACGCGGTTCCATAAGATCCTCTATGGGTGGACGTCGTATCGGGCATCAGCCTGCGAAGACGTGGCACTTGATGCGTGCATTCCGCCCCATGAGCGAAGCGGTAAGCTATCGAAGCAAGGCGGCCTTGCCCGCCAGGTCGTTGCGGATGGTCGTTGCGGCGACGGCGGCTTCTCCCATGGCGTGGCTGATCTGATCCAATCCTTTCGCGACGTCGCCGGCGGCATAAAGACCCAGAACCGTCGTGCGTTGGTGGCGGTCGATGACCAGGCAGCCGTCTTCGGTCGCTTCGGCACCCAGCGCGATCGCGAGTTCCGAGCGAATGACCGACCCCAAGGCGGGGTAACAACTCTCAAACCTCTCAATGCCCGATGGAGTTGAGATGAGGATGGCGTCACCTGACAGCGCAAGCGAACCACAAGGCCCGTCGATCATAGCGACGCCCGCGGCTTGCAGCCCAGCGCGTTCCTCCAGGGTCAACGCATGGGCCGCATCCGGCGCTATTAGCGCAACGTCGCGCGTGTACGTGCGAAGGAACATCGCTTCGTTGTAGCCATGCGTCGCGGTGCCAATCACGGCAACCTTTCGATCCGTGATCTCATAGCCGTCGCATATCGGACAATATCGCAGGAGACCCTGCTGCAAGGCTGTCCGATGCGATGCATCATCCATCTCAGGCCGGTTGTTAACGACGCCGGTGGCCAGCAGGACGGCGCTTGCGGCGATAGACTGCGTTTTGCATCGCGCATGGAAAACGTCGCCATTGATTTGCAAAGCCTCGACCGTCTCATCCTCGACGGTAACGCCGAACTCCGCAGCTTGCTCGCGCATCAGGCCAAGAAGCTTCACCCCAGGAATTCCACCAGGATAGCCGGCATGGTTGCGGGTCCGCGGGATCAGCGCTGCGCGGCTTTGACCGGAATCAACGACACGCACTTTGAGATGGAAGCGTGCCAGATAGATGGCGGCGGTGAGGCCTGCCGGACCGCCGCCAACCACCAGGACATCGACGGGATTCAAGCAGTCGCTAGACGGTGCCGACGCGGCGGCTTCTTTATTTGGTGCCATGCCCTATGCTGCTTCTAAACTTTCGAGCCGCTGGATGCGCGCAGAGTCCAGGTCGGTCACAAGCGTATCGCCCACCATCTTGACTTTGTCCCAAGGAAGCTTGCGCAGCGTTTCACCGACGCCGGCAATGCCGCCTTCGGCAATGATGAGATGCGAAAAGTGGCC
The DNA here is from genome assembly GCF_001650725.1 of Sphingobium sp. TCM1. GTDB lineage: Bacteria > Pseudomonadota > Alphaproteobacteria > Sphingomonadales > Sphingomonadaceae > Sphingobium. Next base: position 21,543 of record NZ_LXVX01000017.1, read on the forward strand.
GCTCGAACAGGCCGCCAGTGCATCGACGGCATGGGCTACGGTCGATCCGTCCGGACCGATGACGAGCATGCCTTCCAGTTTTGAGAAAGCGAGCAGGGTGTCCCCGCTTTCGGTCTCGCTGCGTTCCTGCTCCGCTTCGACCGTGTCGCTGATCCGCGTCTGCCAGCCTAGCCAGCGCCAGATACCGAACAGGTCCACGACCCCAAGAAAGATATTGCTCCAGAGCAACTGGGTCTGGTCCGTGGCCAAGCCAACGACGATCCACGCGATCGCGCCGAACGTGAAGACAACAAACCCCCATCCAGTCACACGCGGTCCGAGGTTCGATGCTGTCATGAGGGCCGCCAGGCATGTTGCGCCAAGTGCGACCCATCCCGCTATGTCACCCATTCATACTCCTCTTTCGTACTTGCCCGAACTCGCACCGTCTGCCTGTTGCCCCGCCAGACACCAAACGCGTAGATGAGCGGGATGGCGCGGGCCCAGCCCCATTATCTGAACAAGCTTGTCGGATTGCGGTAAAAGCACCGCTCTATCTTCCGGGGCCATCAAATCGTCCATCGTAGTCGTAGCCATCGGTGCGAGACGGTCGACATACGAAGCCCTACCGAACGGGTGCCGTGGCGTAGATCACTGGTCAGCTAGATTTGGGTATTCAATTGCCGGTTTCAAAAGCTTGTTGATAAAGAACCTTTTGGTGCCGGGAGCCAATTGCAGGTCGCCGAAGGGCGTGATTGCGATATCGAGGCCTTCGAATATCGCTGTGGCCCACAAATGGCGAGCAGCCTGCGAGCTTCAGAATAGGCGGTGGCGAGATCGGCGAGCTCGCTACCCTCAGGATACTCGATGCGGCTAGGCCCGGTGCATGGATGGATTTAAAATCGTTGCATCCTCAGCCGTCCAAGAAATATTTGCTGTCGTGCGTGATCTCTTACCGCAACTGTATCAAGGAATTGTCGCCCGACGTTCACCAGCGGAGTGAGTACCGCCATGATACCGACCACTGTTGCGAACGCAATCGGAGACGCCACATGTCCGACCGTCAGGAAGGCGGCCGGACATGTCTGCGTCAAGCAGCGATCAGGTTTACCACGCTGGGCTTCGCAGCTGGCAGGCCGGAGGTCTTGGCGAGCGCAAGCAACTCTTCCTTGCGCGCCATCATCTGGTCGCGCAGGGCGACGAGATCGACGTCCGTTTTGCGACATTGAGCGAACATGCCTTCCGACGGCATTTCCTCCTCATGGACATGATGCTTGATCTCCTCGGACAGCACCTTGACCTTGGCAGCGTAGAAATTATCTTCCCCTGAACCGGCTTCGATATCGTTGATCAGCACCTTGGCGCCATCATGCTCGACATAGGCCTCGTCCAGCGTGTCGTCCTCGATTTTTCCGCGAAACGCCGGATAGAAAATTTCCTCTTCGATCGACGTGTGGATCTTAAGTTCGGTACAGATTTGGTGCGCGATCTGCTGCTTCTTCGTGCCGGCCTTCGTCGCCTCGAACTGATCGAACAGCTCTTCGACCTTGCGATGGTCAGCTTTCAGCAATGCAATCGCGTCGGTGAATATATTGGTCGCCATAACGTCCTCCTGTTGCTTCGCTCCTGACAAAAAATCGATCACCCGCACGTTGTTCCAAGCGAACGACTCGAAAAAAATATCCGGCCATCTAGCGCCGCGCCCAATGCCGACACCTCACTCATGTCCTACATCATGGGCGTGAGGCTTTGCGTGGCCATGGGTCCGAAGATAGCGATCATCGATTGTGGCGATCAACCTTTCGGCCTCCGCGCCGCCGACAAATTTCATCAACTCATCAACTTTCGCTTCGAGGCGGTCGTCATTCTCCTTGGACGCCGGAGAGCCGATATACAGGAAATAGGCAAGTCCCAAGACCTGCCAGATGAGTTGCAGGAATTCCGACTGCCAGTTTTCAAACGTATCCCGGCCCATCTCGACGAGATAGCTGCCGACGTGCGCGACCTGCTGATGTTCACGCGCTTCCTCTACGAATGCATACCAGCCGAAAATCCAGTGCCCGGCAATCGACACAAGAAAGAAAAGGGCGGTGATCCAGCCATAGGCATATTTCTTCATGAGCATATTCCTCTTCATCAGCCTCGTGCAGCAGCCACGAAGAAGAACGCTCATCTACATTTGTCGTTCTCGCGCTGTCCCGATAATCCCGGCCCGATCATGGAGACGACCACAGCGGATCAGCGCCCATCTTCATGGCTGGTCTGCTGATCGCGAATCTGCCTATGATACTCCCTCCTATTTGCCCGGGAGCTTCTCGAGATGGGCGATATGCTCCTTGACGACAGGTACGATTTGCGCGGCTGTCTTTTTGAGCGCGGGCGTATCGCCAGTGCTGGCATAGCCCTCATGCAGGGCGAGCGCGGCATTATGTGCGATCCTCTGATTCTTGATATAGACGGCATCGATCGCATCGGCCGAGGCGGCCTCGATCTCGTCGAGCATCATCTGCTGGTCCGGGGCGAGGCTTGGCGATGCCACGGTGAGCTTGGCTTCAGCTGCCGCGGCCTTGACCTTGGCTGTCGACTGCTGATGAGCCTTCACCATCATCTGGGCAAAGTCGCGCAGCTTGGCATCCTTGCTTTTCTCGAGCAGAGCTTGGGACGATTCGATTTCGAACATGTCGCCGGCACTTGCTTTGGCAAGATAGCCAGATGCATCGGTCGGCGTGGCCACAGGGTCTGCCATTACGCCCCGATCGGCCATTTCCGACGCGCTGTTGGCGGAAATGGCATTCGCACCGACCTGATTATCGGATGTATCGGCACTATTGCACCCGGCAAGAACCAGAGCGCTTGCGGTGAAAAGGAAAAGAGAACGCATGTGCTAGTCTCCTATGGGATAAAGGTCAGGCGGCCTGCGCCAGGTCCATGCCCGGCTTCAGCACGATCTTGGTCACTTCGTTCTGCTTGTCATGAAACAGCCGGTAGCCTTGCGCCGCCTGTTCGAGCGGCATGCGGTGCGAGATGAGAAAGGTCGTGTCGATCTTCTCCTCCATGATCGCATGGAGCAGCGCGGGCATATAATGCTGAACATGGGTCTGGCCGGTCTTGAGCGTCAGGCCCTTTTCCATGAAAGCGCCCAAGGGGAATTTGTCGACGAAGCCACCATAGACCGCCGGCATCGAGACCCGCCCCCCTTTACGGCAGGCAAGGATTGCCTGCCGGATCGAATGGGTGCGGTCTGTGCCGAGGAAGGTCGAGACCTTGATCTGATCCCAGATATTGTCGGCAAAAAATCCGTGCGCTTCGAGGCCGACGCTGTCGATGCAGGCGTCCGGGCCGATACCGCCGGTCATCTCCATCAACGCCTCATAAGTCTTCGATTCTTCGAAATTGATCGTCTCCGCGCCGAACTTTTTCGCAAGGGCGAGCCGGTGCGGAAAATGGTCGATCGCGATGACGCGCTCTGCACCCATCAGGAAAGCCGACTGCACCGTGAACAGTCCGACCGGGCCGCAGCCCCACACCGCCACGGTGTCGCCGGGCTCGATCTGCGCATTTTCGGCAGCCATCCAGCCGGTCGGCAAGATGTCGGAGAGAAACAACACCTTGTCGTCGTCGACCCCGTCGGGAACCACAATCGGTCCCACATCGGAAAAAGGCACGCGCACATACTCGGCCTGCCCGCCTGCATAGCCGCCTGTCATATGGCTGTAGCCGAACAGTCCCGACATGGGCTGACCGTAGGCTGCCTGAGCGATATCCTGATTGTCCGCTGGCAGGCCATTGTCGCATGCCGAATATTGATGCTTGCTGCAATGGAAGCAGCTGCCGCAGGCGATGGTAAAAGGCACAACGACGCGCTGGCCCTTTTGCAGCGTGGATTTGGGACCGATCTCGACAACTTCGCCCATGAATTCATGGCCAAGGATATCGCCCGCCTTCATGGTCGGAATATACCCGTCATAGAGATGGAGATCGGAGCCACAGATCGCGGTCGATGTGATCTTGATGATCGCGTCGCGCGGGTTGAGGATTTCCGGATCGTCGACGGTATCGACGCGCACGTCATGCTTTCCATGCCAAGTCAAAGCGCGCATCAGGCCTCCTCCTCTTCCAGCTGCTTACAAGTCCAAGCGGCGGTCGCCACCTCGCCGGTCTCCATCAGTTGCTTGAAGCGGCGCAGTTCCCGCCGCGCCTGAATGGCAGGCTCGCGCTGAAACATGGTGGCGATGACCTTGCCGATGATGCCGGCTGGCGGATCGTAGAGGATCGTCGCACTGACCCAGGTGCCGCGCCCGCCGGGTGCATCGCGAAAATCGATACGCCCGCTATTGGGGACATCCGCGCCGTCTTCCGAGGCCCAGACGATGAATTCGTCCTGTTTCTCCTCGGTTATCGTAGCGATCCATTCGACCGTTTTTCCGGCCGGTGCCTTCACGACCCACCGGGACCGACGGTCACCGAGCTTTTCGACAGAAACCAGATTTTCCATAAAGCGCGGAAGATTAGAGAAGTCGCGCCAAAAGGCGAAAAGCTCGGCGCGCGGCCGGTTGATCGTGACCGTCTTGCCGATCAGCGCGTCTCCCTTACCCTCCACCAAGCTGGGTGTCGCACCAGCGACGGCATTACGCTGCTTTGACGTGGTGATCGGCGCGTCATCTTCGCGCGGCGGAACAAGCGTGTCGCTCATGCTGCTCTCCTGGCTGACGATGGCAATAGACCGTTAACCCGGTTCTTGGTGGCGCGTTCCATTTTTTAATGTTCGGAGCAGACGGAAAAACGCGGAAATTAACCTTGGTTAGGAGGAATTGTCGTGGGCCTAGGGGTACGGCCCGGTTTATGTGGCAGGCCGCGAACAAACCCGTGGGAATATGCCGATCGGGCACGCAAGATTTGCTTGGTCAGCGTGGGAATTACCCCCCAACGGTAGAGAATAAGAATGCAATAATAAGGGATGTTGCCAACATCCCTCGGTTCAACGCGCAAAGCACCGCGCCGAAGGAACTTAAGCCAAAGGAAGTCATTAGGACTACGCCACCGTCTCGTGATCGGTAGTTTGGGGGACCATGACCGACCGCCTGTCTGAGATTTTCCCCGGTGATTCCAGGATGAGCGCCCTCATGCGCGCGCATGAATGGGAGAAAACCCCGCTAGGGTCGCCAGAACAATGGCCTGAAGGCTTGAAAGCGTCGCTCCGGCTGATGCTCATGTCGCGGTTCGAGATGTGGCTTGGTTGGGGGGAGGATCTGACGTTTTTCTATAATGACGCCTACATTCCAACACTGGGTTCAAAACATCCCGCCGCGCTGGGCCAGCCCATGTCGCAGGTCTGGAACGAAGTGTTCGAGGCCGTCGAGGATCGTATCGTGTCGGTCATGCGCGATGGCGTCGCGACCTGGGACGAGCAACTGCTCCTGTTCCTCGAGCGTAACGGCTACCTGGAAGAGACCTATCACACCTTTTCCTACAGTCCGCTCGTCGGCGGCCACGGTGCCGTGGAAGGCCTTATGTGCGTTGTCAGCGAGGAGACGGGCAGGGTCATCAGCGAACGACGGATCAAGCAACTCAACGATCTGGCCGCAGCATTGCTCAAGGCGCAAAGCCGATCGGACGTGGTGGAGGCGGTTCGCGTCCATTTTGGCATCGACAGCCGGGATTTCCCTTTCGCCGACCTCATATTGTTCGATCTGCCCGACAGCCCCCATCCTGCCTCTGGGGACGCAACGCAGTGGCCCGTTGCGGCGATCGAGCGGGGTGAGAAGCAGACGGTCATCGCGCTTGATGGATCAGGGCGAAACCTGCCGACCGGACCGTGGCAGATACCGCCGCGTGACGCATTGATCCTTGCGGTCGAACAGCCGGGAGAGGGGCATGCCATCGGCGCGCTCATTCTTGGCTTGAATCCGTATCGACTGCTCGATGAAGCCGCCCGCGATTTCGCCAGCCTCATCGCAGTGCAGATCGCCGGCGCACTTGCCACGATCGATGCCGTCTCCGCCCAGCGGCGCGACCGTGACCGGCTCTGGTCGCTTAGCCAGGACCTGATGCTGGTGTGTGATTTCGACGGCGTGATCCGGTCGGTGAACCCAACGGCAACGCGACTCCTGGGATGGCAGGAAGGTGAGATGGTTGGCCGGGTCCTTGCCGATTTCGTCCATCCTGGCGACATGGCTGACACGGCCAAGGAGGTCGCAAAGCTGGCGCAGGGCGTTACTACCCTCCTGTTCGAGAATCGCTATCGCTGCCGGGACGGCAGCTATCGGCTGCTCGACTGGAACGCCGTTCCCGATGCCGGCCGCATTCATGCCGTTGCACGCGACATAACCCAAGAACGCCTGCTTGCCCGCGACCGGGAACGGATTTGGGCGATCTCGCCCGTCGTTAAAGTGGTGGTGACGACGGAAGGCGTCATCAACGCAGTCAATCCATCCTGGACGAAGGTGCTCGGATGGAGCGAGGCTGATACGGTAGGCCGCAATATCCTGGAGTTCGTGGCCGAGGAGCAGGAGGCCGTGCGCAAGCGACTGGCGGAGCTTTCGCAGCCCGGCGCGGCTGTCATAGAATCCCAGAGCGTCTTTCGGGCGCAGGATGGCAGCCACCATCGCTTCGCCTGGACCACCGTGCCCGAGGGCGGCCTGCTTTATCTGTTCGGTCGGGATATCACGGCTGAAACCGAAGCGGCCGAGGCGCTCGCCGCGACCGAAGAGGCGCTGCGCCAGAGCCAGAAGATGGAGGCGGTAGGGCAGTTGACCGGCGGCATCGCGCATGACTTCAACAATCTGCTGGCGGGCATTCTGGGCAATCTCGAATTATTGGAGCTGCGCATCTCGCAAGGGCGGTTGGAGGCGATCGGCCGCCATCTCGAGACGGCTCAGGGAGCTGCAAAACGCGCTGCGGCGCTAACCCAAAGGCTGCTCGCCTTTTCGCGCCGACAGACGCTCGATCCTACGCCCGTCAATGTAAATCGGCTGGTCTCCGGCTTGGAAGACCTGCTGCGCCGCAGTGTTGGTCCTTCGGTCGAAATTGAGGTAGTGGGATCGGGCGGGCTGTGGACGACATTGGTGGATCGCTACCAGCTCGAAAACGCGTTGTTGAACCTGTGCATCAACGCGCGGGATGCCATGCCTGACGGCGGTCGGCTGACGATTGAAACGGCCAATAAGTGGCTTGACGATCGCATGGCGCGCGAACGCGAGTTACCACCAGGTCAATATGTATCGCTTTGCGTGAGCGATACCGGGACCGGCATGGCGCCCGATGTGATCGCCCGGGCGTTCGACCCCTTCTTCACGACCAAGCCGCTCGGCGAAGGCACGGGCCTGGGGCTCTCAATGATTTATGGCTTCGCGCGTCAATCGGGCGGCCAGGTGCGAATCTATTCCGAGGTGGGCGTCGGCACAACCATATGCCTTTATCTACCTCGTCATTCCGGGACCGTGGCCGAAACGGAGGAGGAAGGCGAGTCGATACGCGTGGATCTTGGTGGCCATGGCGAGACGGTGCTGGTCATCGATGACGAGGCTTCGGTTCGCTCGCTTATCGTCGATGTCCTCACCGATGGCGGCTATCATGTTATCGAAGCGGCGGATGGTCCGAGCGGCCTCAAAGTGCTCCAGTCCGACTTGCGTATCGACCTTCTCATCACCGATGTTGGTTTGCCCGGAGGAATGAACGGTCGTCAGGTCGCCGACGCCGGGCGAGTGTGCCGACCGCATCTTAAAATTTTGTTCATCACGGGATATGCGGAAAATGCCGTGGTCGGCAACGGCCTGCTGGGTCACGACATGCAGGTCATCACCAAACCCTTTGGCATAGAAGCCGTCGCCAGCAAGGTGCGCGAGATGATCGATGAGGCGGACAAGTCAAGGCGGAAAGGCGAAACATAGAGGATCAGCCCTATCGTAGAGACCCGTGAAGAGGCGGCGAACTGGCTGATATAACGGTTATCCTTTATCGCGCAAAATCTCTTTTCTCGCCGGGTCGGATAACGACAAGGAGATCCCGGCCGGATTAACGCGACAAGAATTCCATATTCCAATCGAAGGCGCGAGAACCGATCTCCATCGTACTGGCAAAGCGGGGGTGATTGTGCGATCCGATGCCAAACGAGGAGACATTTGTGAGCAAGCGTAAAGCCCAGCCTGTGGTTGCAACGGGTGTGGCAGGACTTGATGAAATCCTGCGCGGCGGCCTACCCGCATCCAACCTCTACATGCTTCAGGGCGCGCCGGGCGCGGGCAAGACGACAGCCGCTCTGCAATTCTTGCGTGCGGGCGTAGAAGCTGGCGAAAGATGCATCTACGTAAGTCTTTCCCAAACAGCCGCGGAGCTGAAATCGATCGCCCTGTCGCATGGCTGGACGTTGGACGGGATTCGGATCGAGGAACTGTCGGCGTCTGACGCGGTAAACGGCGCCGCCGATCAGACCATCTTCCAGACCGCTGAACTTCGGCTCGACGAAACGCGCCAGGCGATCGAGCTGGCGATCGAGGAGCATAAGCCGCATCGCCTGGTATACGACTCGCTGCTGGAAATCCGGCTTATCACGGGTGATACGCCCCGGTTCCGCCGCGAACTGCTCGGCTTCAAAGCGTTTCTCGCGCAGCACAAGGTCGTCGCGCTCCTACTCGACACCCAGACCAATGAGGCGGCGCCCAACGGAGAAGAGGTAGAAGGGATTGCGCATGGCGTCATCCGGTTCGACAAGTCGTTACAGGATTATGGCTCGGTGCGTCGGCGGATCGAGGTCAGCAAGATGCGCGGCGTGCCGATCGCCGACGGCTATCACGACATGGCGATCCGGCAAGGCGAAGGCGTTGTTGTTTTTCCCCGGATCATTCCGGGCGAAGCCGTCGATACCCGCAAGCCACAGCTGATCAAATCGGGCGTCGATGCGCTCGACGACATGTTTGGCGGCGGCCAGGAATCGGGCACAACCACTCTGGTCATCGGCCAGTCCGGGACCGGCAAATCGACCATGGCCTCGCTCTATGCAACCGCAGCGCTCAAGCGTGGCGAAGCAGTCGCGCTATTCCTGTTCGAGGAACGCCTGGAGACCTTCTTCCGGCGATCCGAAGGCCTCGGGATGGATTTGCGGCAGTTTCATAAGGACGGTCAGCTGATCATCCGGGACTTCAATCCTAACGAGATATCGCCCGGCGAATTCGCCCAGATCGCCCAATCGATCGTCAAGGATTTCAAGACCCGCGTCGTGGTCATCGACAGTTTCACAGGCTACCTCAACTCGTTGCCGCACCGCGAGAAGGCGGTGCGGGACATTCAGTCCCTCCTAAAATATCTGGCGCGGTCGGGCGTACTGACGATGCTGATCGTCGCCCAGCACGGTCTGCTCGGCCAGAATGTCGGAATCGACGTCGATGTAAGCTTCCTGGGGGATACCGTACTCCTGCTGCGGATCATTGAAGATGATGGCCGTCTGCGACGCAACATCACCGTCGTCAAGAAACGCCATGGCCCCCATGACCTGAATGTTCATGAACTGTTGATCGAAAGCGACGGCGTCAGGGTCGTCCCGTTCAATCCGCTGCCGACGCCATGAGTGGCGGTGATCTGGTCGAACCGGGTGCGCTGGACCAGGTCCTTATTCTAGCGCCCTATCGACGGGACGCGGCCTATCTGGGTCAGTTGCTCGCCGAATATGACATGGCTGTGGTGACCTGCGTGTCTGCGGACGAACTGACGGGGTATCTGGCGGCTGGGCCGGGCGTGTTCGTAACGACCCATGAAGCATTGACCCCGGCCCTCATTGATATCGTCGCCCGGCATCTGAACACCCAGCCGCCATGGTCCGAAATGCCGATTGTGGTCCTGCTTGACCGCGCGTCACCGAATAGCCGGATCCGTGGCCAGTTGGCGACTGCATGGCCACGGTCACGCCAGCTTTTCTATCAGCGCCCGCTAACCCAGGTCGAATTGGTCAGCGGCATCCAGTCGGCGCTGCTGGCGCGAATGCGGCAGAGGGAAGTGCGCGATCATATCGAGCGCGAGATCGAACTTCGGCGGGAACTGAACCACCGGGTCAAGAATATCCTCGCCAGCGTGTTTTCGATCTTCGAAATGACACGCAACGGCGCGACGAGTGTGGCGGCGCTTGCAGACGATTTCGGTGCTCGCCTGACCGCACTGTCCAATGTGCATTCCGCGGTATTCGAAGCCAAGGGAGAAGCAATCTCGATCGCCGAGATCGCACAGCTCACGTTCGATCCCTATCGGCAGATGGGGATCAGCCGGATCGATGCCTCCGGCCCGTCAGTCATGCTGACACGCGAGGCGGGAACGACGCTGGCGCTCTGCCTGCATGAACTGACGACCAACGCGATCAAATATGGCGCGTTGTCCGTGCCGAACGGCCAAGTCATATTCCATTGGGACATACTGCCGGACGAGGGTCCTGACCTGTCTGTCTCGTGGCAGGAAATGGGTGGACCGGCTGTCGTCGCGCCGTCGCGCTCCGGCTATGGCACGCGCTATTTACGTGCGGCTCTCGGTGGCCTGTTCGGTGCCAAGCCCAACATCATGTTCGCTACCGAGGGCCTTCGATGTAAGATTAACGGGCCATTGGCGCGCGTCGCCTGCAACCCGGAGGCACCGGACAGCGTTTTGGGCTTATGACATCAGACACAATTGGCGTTCGCAAGCCACTGCGGATTTATTGCATCGAAGACAATCCCCTGATCGTGTTTCATATCGAACATCTGATTGAGGACGCGGGCCATGTTCTGGCGGGTTTTGCCGACAGCTTCTCCCAACTGAAGGCTGACGCTGCCGCGTCCGACATAGATGGCGCGCTTGTGGATATCGATCTGGCCGATGGACGCACCGGTCCCGATGCGGCTGCATGGCTCAAGGAACGTGGAATTCCGTCGATATTCGTAACCGGCCAGCAGGACATCGCGGATCTATATGCCGACCGAGTGGTCGGGGTGATCATCAAACCCATCGTTGCTGAGGATTTTGCGTATAAGATCCAACGTTTGGAAGGGCAGACCTGATCGCCATTCGTAGGTAGAAGTCGACTCTGTCCCGGCAATCTTGCGGCGGCTCCGGGATCGCCCCAACGCATATGTCGACAGGAACGAAATTTTATCAAAGTGGTTAATGACGCAAGTAAGTGAGCGGAGTGGGAACGTGTCTCATAGCCCGGCAGAAACTCTGTCCCCTGTCTTGCCGACTGCGGTCGAAGACGCAGCCTCCAAGCTCCTTCGTGCCTGTTGTGACGCCCGATTCAAGATCGCGACGGCGGAAAGTTGCACGGGTGGTCTACTCGCCTCTCTGCTTACCGACGTGGAGGGTGCGAGCCACGCCTTCGAGCGTGGCTTCATTGTCTATAGCGAAGAATCCAAATGTGAATTGCTTGGCATCGCGAGGAATCAGATTGATATGTGCGGCGCCGTCAGTCGTGACGTCGCTATTGCAATGGCGCAGGGCACCATCCGGCAGTCAGCCGCCGATATTGCCCTTGCGATCACCGGCTATGCGGGTCCCACCAACGACGGGGGAGAGGAGGGGCTTGTTCATTTTGCCTGTACGGGCAGAAGCAGAACGACAAGACATAGGGTGGAGCATCTCGGCGCCATAGGCCGTGGACCCATTCGGATCGCAGCCGTAACGGTGGCTTTGGATATGATGATGGACGCTGTGCGTGACGCCTGATCGCTTTGCCTCGATCGATGGGCATGGATTGATCCGCCTTGCGGCCGCAACGCCGACTGCAAGCGTCGGCGATGTGGGAGCCAATTCCAATGCAATCCTAGACTTAGCGCGGAAAGCGGCGTCGGTCGGCGCCGACATCGTCCTGTTTCCAGAGCTCTGCCTGTCGTCCTACGCGATCGATGATCTGCATCTGCAGGATGCGCTGCTCGACCGCGTGGAAATGGAAATCGGCAAGCTGATCGAGGCGAGCCGGGACTTACCTGTCCTGCTCGTTGGCGCTCCGGTTCGACGTGCGGGGCGCCTCTATAATGCGGCCTTGGCCATCGGTCGGGGGAAGCTCCTGGGCGTCGTCCCGAAAAGCTACCTACCCAATTATCGCGAATATTATGAGAAGCGCTGGTTCGCGTCCGGTGCTGGCTTGACCGAACTCGATATCGAGCTTGCCGGCTGCCAGGCGCCCTTTGGGACCGACCTCATCTTTTCGGCAAAGGAGAAGTCAGACTTCATCTTTCATATCGAGATTTGCGAGGATTACTGGTCGCCCTTACCCCCCTCGACGAGGGGCGCGCTGGCGGGCGCGTTGATCCTCTGTAATCTCTCGGCGTCGAACATCACCATCGGCAAATCGCGCGATCGGCATATGTTGTCGGCTTCTCAATCGGCGCGATGCCTGGCCGCTTATGCCTATTCTGCGGCAGGCCCTGGAGAAAGCACGACGGACTTAGCCTGGGATGGCCAGGCAATGGTGCACGAACTGGGCGAATTGTTAGCAGAATCGAAGCGCTTCGGGGACGACCCGGAGCTTACAATGGCCGATATCGATGTTCAGCGTCTGCGGCTCGAAAGGATGCGCAACGGAACCTTCAACGATACAGTCACGGCATGCGGCCACCCCGAACAGCGGTTCCGTCCCGTAAAGTTTTCGTGGGCAGCGCAGGGGGATCGTTCGGGCCTGTACCGCCCGCAACGGCGCTTTCCCTTTGTCCCCGCCGATGCGATGGCGCTGGATGCCGACTGCTACGAAGCCTTCAACATCCAGGTCGAAGGGCTGGTCACCCGTTTCCGGGCTACGTCGGGTAAGCATCTGATCATCGGCGTTTCGGGCGGGCTCGATTCCACACATGCGCTGATCGTGGCGGCCAAGGCATGCGACCGGCTAGGTCTCCCGCGTTCGACGATCCTTGGTTTTACCATGCCGGGCTTTGCGACCGGTGAAGAAACCAGGTCCAATGCCTGGGCGCTGATGAACGCGCTTGGCATAACGGCCACGGAGATCGATATCCGTCCCGCTGCGCACCAGATGCTGTCCGACATGAAGCATCCCTTCGCCGCTGGTGAGCCGCGATACGACATCACTTTCGAAAATGTGCAGGCGGGCCTGCGCACCGACTATCTGTTTCGGCTCGCCAACCACCGCGGCGGTTTCGTCATCGGCACCGGGGACCTGTCCGAATTGGCGCTGGGCTGGTGTACCTATGGTGTGGGCGACCAGATGAGTCATTACGCGGTCAATGGCGGGGTTCCCAAGACGCTTATCCAATATTTGATACGCTGGTGCGTGTCCACCGGACAATTCGATTCCGCCACGGACGCGATCCTGACTGCTATCCTCGGCACTGAAATATCGCCAGAGCTTGTCCCGGCCGATGCGAGCGGCGCACTGCAGAGCACGGAGAGCAAGGTTGGACCTTATGCCCTCAATGATTTCTTCCTTCACCATGTGGCGCGCGTCGGACTGCCGCCCTCCAAAGTGGCATTTCTGGCTTGGCAGGCCTGGCGCGACGCCGATGCGGGGGAATGGCCGCCCGGCTATCCTGACGATGCCAAAATCTCTTACGATCTAACATCGATCCGGCATTGGCTTGAAAATTTCCTGTTTCGCTTCTTCACGATCAGCCAGTTCAAGCGATCGGCAATCCCCAACGGGCCCAAAGTTTCATCCGGCGGGGCATTATCGCCGCGCGGAGACTGGCGAGCACCATCCGATGGAACCGCAGCAGTCTGGCTCGATGAACTGGCAGCAGCGTTCGCCGACGCTACCGACCGCTCCGAGCCATGAAAGCCGATACAATTACGCGACGACACCAAATGTCCTTGGGATCGAGCGGGCCTAGCTTCCTGCTTCAGCATGAGCGCTGCTTAGGTCAGATTGGGTTGGATCGCTCGCGTTGAACTCAGTGGGCATTTGCGTGTTGAAATCTTGATCTCAACAAATCTGGACAGCGCACCATGGCCGACCCAAGACCGCCCCAACCAGAGCAACAGCAAGCGATGCCGGGGCTGACCAAGCCTATGGATCCACGCCCTGACCACGGCGAAACGAGCTATCAGGGATCGGGTAAGCTAAGCGGCAAGACGGCGATTATAACTGGTGGCGACAGCGGCATCGGGCGCGCCGTTGCAATCGCTTTCGCGCGAGAGGGTGCCGATATCCTTATTTCCTATCTCAATGAAGAAGAGGATGCCCGAGAAACGGCGAAGTGGGTCGAAGAGGCTGGGCGCAAGGCGGTGCTGGTGCCTGGTGACATCAGCAATGCCGGCCACTGTCGATTGATTGTCGATCGCGCTCTGGAAGAGTTCGGCGGTGTGCATATCCTCGTCAACAACGCCGCCCATCAGGCGAGTTTCGAAAAGATCGGCGACATTTCGGACGAGGAATGGCAGCAGACATTCGCCACGAACATTCATGCGATGTTCTATCTTGTCAAAGCGGCGGAGCCGCACTTGGCCCCCGGGGCCTCGATCATCAATACGACGTCGATCAATGCCGATCAGCCCAATGCCCATCTCCTTGCCTATGCAACGACGAAGGGCGCTATCCAGAATTTCACGATGGGCCTTGCCCAGTTGCTGGCCGACAAGGAAATCCGGGTAAATTGCGTAGCGCCTGGACCGATCTGGACGCCGCTTATTCCTTCGACCATGCCGCCGGAGGCCGTGAAGAATTTCGGGAAAAATACTCCGTTCGGTCGCGCCGGCCAGCCTCGCGAGTTGGCTTCAGCCTATGTGATGCTTGCAAGCGATGAATCTAGTTATACGACGGGTGCTACGGTCGCTGTTACAGGCGGGCGGCCCTTCATCTGAAATTCATTACCAATGAGGAAGGGGGAGCCTCGCATACCGTTGATGCGGGGCGCCATTCTGACCCGGAAAGCCACTGAAGTGCCGGACGCAGCTGCGGCACGACAGGCTGCGTTCCGGTGCTGTAATTCACGATGACCCGGTTGTACTTTGGGATCGGCGTGACTATAGGTGGAAGTCACGAACGACACCGGGGCACGCCTTTTTACGATCCTGATGCTCTCGATCGATGCGCCTTCAACCAATTGGCGTGAATGTTCAGGCCAATTTCCCCAGGGCATGGCGATCAATGTCCGCCACCTAAAGTTCAGTCAGGGCCTGGAGTATCGTTAGGCCTTCGACTGTCTGCGCCGAGTTTCCCACCCCTTCTTCGCAGCGGCGGATCGATCTTCCTTGGTCTGGCTAGCTCCGCCGGCACGCCCGCCTTTGCTCGATGACGCGTGGTTCTCGGCCTTGCCTCGCCCCGAACCGGATTTCTTGCCACCGCCAGACTCCTTGTTCACCGTCGCCCATGCGCGGCGCTCAGCCTCATCTTTGGGAATGCCGCGATCCTCATACCCGTCCTCGATATGCTCGGCCTTGCGCTTTTGTTTGTCAGTATAACTCGACTTATCACCGCGGGGCATGGCGCTCCTCCTTGCTGAACGCCGTGCGCAACTCATCCTTGGCCGTCTCCAGGATCTGTTGCTGCGTGGCGCTGAAATTGTCCCCCGCCCGATCGATATAGAATGTCGGCATGCTCATTGCAGATTGCAGAGGTGCGCCTTTACGATGATGCGCCGCTCTGCTCGGTCACATCTTGCGACCATGTATGTTTTAATCATCGCGTGTCTCCCAGCGCGTCAGTTGCTCAACTTCCCGGCTCTATGTTTACAGGCGGCGCGAGCGGATTGTGGTTCGACACAGGTTTAGGTTCAGCCTGTTCGTCATCGCCGCCTTTTTCAGATTTTGCGTCCGGAGGCGTGGGCGAGCCTCGTTCCGGTGGGGGCGTTCCCGCGCCTCCTTCCGCTGGCTCACTGGAGCGGGGATCGACACCATCATCATCGATCATGATTTGCCTCTTTTCTGCATTTCTTCTCCCGCCCGCGTGTCGTTTTCCTCACCGCGCCTCGTCATGGTGTCGGGATTGTAATCGGACGTAATGGCGCCACCGCTCACCGGGTCGCGCGTCGGCTCGCGATCCAGCGTATCGCTGGGCCGTCGCGCTGCGCCCTCTGGCTGATTTTCGGTGAAGATGTTGGGACGACGGGTTTTCGCGGTTGGAACGGATTGATCGCTATGCATTTCGTCTTCCATGGCACTCTCCTATCTTCATGCGCCTTTGGCACGTTGATCCTCTGGATAGTCTTCCGGCTTGACTTTCCCCACGGCTGGACGGTCGTTGACATCCTCTTGGCGCTGCCCACCCCGCGTACGGGGATCGGGACCTTTCTGTGGTAGAACGTCACCCAGGGGCCCCTGGCTCGGTGTTTTATCCATGGATGTTTCCGCCGCCTGTGACGGCGTGTTTGTCGGCTCGCTCATCGGTGATCTCCTACGGTCTGGTTTCTAGGAACCGCCTCAGCCCAATAAAGATGACATGGCGGGATGTTGCGCCATTCAAAGGCAGAGTGGATCGGGCCGATATATGTTTCGAGCAGCGGCTCGATGGTCCGGCGCATTTGATAGGCGCAAAACATGCCGTTTGATGCGAGAACGGCGCGACTGGCGCGCATCGTGCAGTCGGCTTCGTATCGCTCGAGCGTGGAGAATGGCAGGCCAGAGAGTATGCCATCGGCAGAGGGCAGGCCGCGTTCTCTCAGGACGGCAGCGACATTCGCCGCAGATTCACAGACGGCTTCGAACCGAGGATCGTCGATCGATGCTCTGAGATGATTGACGAAGGCCTCACTCGTGTCCAGCGCGAGAAGGACTGCGCTGGGAGGCAAGCGTGCCAGCACTGCTCTTGTAAACGCCCCCGTTCCCGGTCCAAATTCGACGAATAGCTGGATCCGCTGCCAGTCGATTGGTTCAAGCATTCGATTCACGAGCCAGTGGCTTGCTGGAAAGGCCGATCCAACCATTGTCGGACACTCGATGAATGTCTTCATTGTCAGGCGGAGGGAAGGGCTCTGAACACTCCTAGGAATAGCGGTGGCCTTGGAAATGGCACGATCCGCAATCCCATCGGCACGCGCTTTGATCACCGTGTCCCTCCTTGCCGGTTAAATAAGACAGGGTTGACAACCAGACCGTCCACAAGCGGTTCCGTTGATTATGTTTGGGATCAAGAGGCTTTAACCTGGTTAAGTCACTTTATGCCGATAGGTGCCATCGACAAGCCGTCGTTAGCGACCGGCTACCAACATACGAACTCGATCCCTAAGACCGTGCGGGTCAAACGGTTTGGCGATAACGCCCACAATGCCGGGACGTTCATAGGCTTCAACCTCATGAGGTCGAACTCCAGCGGTGATGATGGCCGTGCGCAAGCCAGACAATTGGGGCAATTGCCGTAATTTTTCGTGTAACTCGATGCCTGTCATGGAGGGCAGCCGCATGTTAAGGAGGGCGAAATCAAATGAGTGGCCGCTTCTTTCGATATCTTTCAGGGCTTCAACACCGCTGGCATAGGTGGTGAGGGAGAAGTCACAATCCCGCCCTAAAGCTAGCGCGACGATCGTGCAGATGTCGGGTTCGTCCTCCACGAATAGCAATTTCAGTTGCGGAGCCATGCTCCCCTCCACTTTTGCAAAGTGATATTTTTCGGATAACTGTCGAAACCCTCACCGCACAAAAAAGGTTCGTTGGATAGAAATGCTCAGCTGAGCCATATTCGAAAGAGCTAGTGCTGCCCCGCGAGCGCGCAACCCGAGGCCGTGCATCTCTTCGGCGCGAGACGCGTTGCTGAGAGGAGGTAGTCGCTATGCTTGAGAATGATCTCCCCACCACGTTGACGCGATTGGGCGTTGCAACAGTCCTCGGTCTGGCACTCGGCTTTGAACGTGAGCGAAGCGGCCATGATGCGGGTTTGCGAACCCACGGTCTCGTCGCGCTCAGTTCGGCGATGCTAACCGTTTCCGCGCTCGAAATGGTTGAACAGCACAATGAAGGAGACCCCGTCAGGGTCGTGCAAGGTCTGGCACAGGCGATTGGTTTCATCGCAGGCGGCCTTATCTTCGTGCGCGGCGGTGACGTTCGAAACATGACGACGGCTGCCAGCCTTTGGATGGGCGCCGCAGTAGGGATCACGGCAGGAGCGGGACAATATGTTCTGGTGTTTGCCGGAACAGTCTTGGCGCTTTTTCTCCTGTCTGCTGCTTTCCTGTTCGAACGCTTCATGCCGCGGTCCCATAGACAGGAAAGCAATGGCACTTCGGAGGATATTCGGATGCCGAACCGGCGGGGCTCGCCAGATCAATAGGATCAAGAAATTTATAAGGGTTGAGGAAAGCGGTATCGCTCCGGTGAGGCTTACGATTACTCATAAGTTTCGAGCCCCACCCCAATCTGGGCGTCGGCAAGTCGACGTAGGCCGCGCCAGACGACGGTGTTACCCGGGGCGGGTCTGAAGTTCTTGCGAGATAACCGCCGAGACGGGCCAGTTTGGTGAGATAGAGCTGGATCATGCCCCTTTTGCTCGGCGATTTCCGCTATCGGCAACAAGACGATCAAGGATGTTGATTTCTGATGTGGTGAACGCGATTGCCGGACTGGCGTCTGGTGCTGCACAAGCCATCATGGTCACCCATAATACACGCCAGCTGACGGTGGAGAAGAGCGCAACTAGGTTGGCAAGCCGATCGGCGTGCGCAGCCTGGCGTCTTCGGCACGGCATCCAGACTTCAGGACCTTGTGGAAGACTTCGATCTTCCACCGCATGGCGTACCAACGGATTTTCTCGATCGCCTCTTCCAGACTGCTGACCTTCAGATCGGTAACCAGCTTCCACCGGACCGGCTTTCGACCCGGCGGAGTGCCGACTTCCGAAGCATGGATCACTGTCAGATCGAGTGCCGGGTACCGCTTCTGCTTCCCGATCAGCGGGCGCACGAGAATCCGTTTATACTGGATGTCGAGGGTTACCTGTTCGACCGTATCGTTATCGCCTCTGACTTCGATGCTGTGCGTACCGGCGCTCGGCTCTTCGCGCATTTCGCGCTTTACGGTGTGATCGCCGTTGCCTGCTAATCGGTCAACGACGGTGCGGACGACGAAGTGCGTTCCCAGGTCCTTGGCGAGGCAATAGTGTTCGTAGATGTCGCTTTCCCGGAATATCGGTCGATGGGCATCGGGATACCGGCGTGCGACATATTGGCCGATCTTGAGGGGATGCTGTTGTGATCGGGGATACGGAAATGCAGCGGTTATGCTGATGGGGGACGCAACTGGATCGAGCGGCGCGCCGCAAACCCGCGACTATTTTGCCGAGATGTATGTTGCCGGCATACTCGCCGATGCCGGTTGGGACGTCTATTTCCCACGCCGCGACAAGGGGTTCGACATGATCGTCAGCCGACCGGCCGGCGGATCGACGATAGTCCGCCCGGTTCAGGTAAAGGGCAAATATTCAACCGACGAAAAGACCGACAAGGCGAGATACGGCTATGTCGGGCGCGTCACCGCCTTCCACAATGACATGATCCTGGCCATTCCCTATTTCACCTCGCAAAGCCTCGGTGCCCCGATGCTGATCGCGTGGATGCCGCGCGGAGAGATCAAGCAGCACAGCAAGGGCTGGCGGTGCGAACCTGCCAGGTTTGTGGGGGGCGTTCCCGAGGCACGGCCCGGTTTCGCCCATTTTTTCGGGGCGGCGGGAATGAGCGCGTTTAAGGCGTAGGTCGGGGTTTCCATTATTTAGACCGCTTGGTCGTGGACGATTTCAAGGGGTATGAGCGTCTCCCTGTCGGGGACCGGGCTCTGCTCCGCGTACCGCTCCATCGAGCCGTCTGCGCCGTCTCGCCCCGTCGGGCTGCGATCCCTGACGCACTGCGGTCATCGCGCTGCGCGCGATGGTGCCGGTTTGAGCCGGCCAGTCCAAAGCGCTGTGGGCGCCGCTGCCCTCTAGGCCCGTCGCGGCGGGCCGCAAGCCGGCCTACGGCGCAGCTCCTCCACTTCGTTCCGGTCCTGACAGATGCCGCCCGCCTCTGGAGCCGGGCCTTGCCGGTTCGCTCTTGCCGCCCACCCCGCTTCGGCCGGGCCGGTGGTGTTAGTCAAGAGAAGGAACCACGTCATGGAACTCAAGCATATCGACATCGCCAATCTTGCCGTCTCGACCGCCAATATGCGGGGCGTGAAGAAGGCGCCCGACCTCGCCAATATCCTGCCCTCCGTCCGGGCGAGGGGGATTCTCGTGCCGCTGATCGTGCGGCAGAACGGCACCCCTGAAACCTATGAGATCGTCGCGGGCAAGCGGCGCTATCATGCCGCCCTTGTCGTCGCTGAGGAAAATGGCGGGATCGATCCGCTTCCCTGCGCCGTCATCGCGGCGGGGGATGACGCCGCCGCGCTCGAAGCCTCGCTCATCGAGAATATCGCGAGGTTGGACCCCGATGAGGTGACTCGCTGGGAAACCTTCACCCGCCTCGTCAAGGAAGGGCGGACGCCGGAGGATATTTCCAACACCTTTGGGCTTACGGCCTTGCAGGTGAAACGGACCCTCGCGCTCGGCAACCTTCTGCCGCGCATCCGGGGACTCTATCGCGCCGAGAAGATCGACGCGACCACGGTGCGGCATCTGACCCTTGCCTCGAAGCCGCAGCAGAAGGCATGGCTCGCCCTGCTCGATGATGAGGACGCCTATGTCCCTGTCGGTCACCGTCTCAAGGAATGGCTGTTCGGCGGGGCCAGCATTCCGACCAGCGCGGCGATCTTCCCGCTCGAAGCCTATAGGGGCGAGATCGTAGCGGACCTGTTCGGGGAGGATAGTTTCTTCGCCAGCGCCGACCAGTTCTGGGAAGCGCAGAACGTCGCGATCGAGGCCAGGGCGGACAGCTATCGGGACGCTGGCTGGGCCGATGTCATCACTCTTGAGCCGGGGGCCTATTTCCATGGCTGGGAACATGAGCATTGCCCCAAGAAGAAGGGCGGACGGGTCTATATCAGCATCGACCAACGCGGCAGCGTCAGCTTCCATGAAGGCTATGTCACCACCAAGGAAGCGCGCAAGATCGAGAAAGGGGAGAGCATCGAGCGTCCGGCGCGTCCGGAACTCAGCGCCCCGCTCACCGAATATCTGAACCTCCATCGTCATGCGGCGGTGGCGGCGAAGGTCGCGGAAACTCCTGCCATCGCGCTGCGGTTGATGGTCGCCCATGCGATCTGTGGTTCCACTTTGTGGCGGGTCGAGCGCCAGTCGCAAAAGAGCCGGAACGATGCGACCAGCGAAAGCGTCGAAAGCTGCCTCTCGGAAGGTTCGACCGATTTCTTTCGGCGCGATGCGCTGGCGATGCTGGCGCTGGACGAGGACGAACCCAGTCTTGTCGGCTGCGATGCGGACATCGTGCCTCTCTTCGCAAGGCTCATGACGCTGCCCGACAAGGACGTTCTTGCCGTGCTTGCGGTGGTGATGGCCGAGTCGCTCCAGTCGGGAACCATGCTGATCGAACTGCTGGGCAGTCAGCTGGAGGTCGATATGGCGCAGGTCTGGGAGGCCGACGATGCCTTTATCGAACTGCTACGCGACAAGGCGCTTGTCGGTCATCTTCTTGCCGATGTGGCCGGGGCCGAGGTGGCGGCGTCGAACGCCAAGGAAAGTGGCAAGGTCCAGCGCGGGATCATCTTCAACTGCCTCCATGGCCAGATGGGGTGGGAGAAGCGCGAGGGCTGGGTGCCACGCTGGATGAGCTTCCCGCCGAGCGCTTATACCAGCCGGGGCGGGGTCGCGCCGGTGGATCAATGGGTGGCGCTGGAAGCGGCTCTGGCCCCGGCACCCGATCAGCCCGAAGGGCAGGCGACGCTCGATATGATCGAACCCGCCGACGCGTCTGCTGAAGCGGCGAGCGATCCCGTGTCGGACGAGGCCGAAGGGCCGGAGCAACTGGCCGCCTGATCACCACAGGGCAGGTGGCGGTCCGTTCCGCCGCCTGCCCTTTTTGCATGAAAGGAACCGTCTCATGGCTGCCCGCAGGCCCGAAGGCTGCATGGCCGACCGCTTCCGCATCGGCCTCGCCACCCTCAACTATCTCCCCCGCATCACCTATTATCTCCACGTGAAGGACGACTTCACCTTCCCCGAAATCGCCTTCCGTCTTGGCTGCTCGGTCTGGGACGTCGAGGAACATTTCGCTGCCGCGCTCGCCCATCTCGACGAAGCCGTGCATCGCGGGGGCTGATGCTGGGAGGAAATCGCGCCGGGCGGCTCGGCCGCCCGGCGGTGTTTGAGCAGGTGCATCCCGCGACGGTTTTTCCCTGATGCGCCGCTTCGTCCATTCCAATGCCTTGATCAGCGAATGCGGAGCGCTGCGGGTCGCAGCGCGAAGAGGTCGGGCGGCCACCGCGCCCGGGCGCGGTGATGTTAGCCGGTTGGTTTGGTCGGCCTCCGGGGAGGCGGGGGTGGGCGTCGCTGCCCTATAGGCCCACCGCGGCGAGCCGCAAGTCGGGGCTTAAGCCCCAACTCCTCCACTGCGTTGCGGCCCTGCGGGTGCCGCCCGCCTCTGACGGCGGGCCTGTCGGTTCGCTCCTGCCGCCCACCCCCGCCGTTCCGGCGGCCGGTGCGATGCGAAGGGAGTAAGAACGATGAGTTATCAGGATCAGCCGCAGCGCTTTGGTTCCACCCTCTACGCCGAAGTGACGGAGCGCATCATTGCCGATCTGGAGGCGGGAACCCTGCCATGGGTCAAGCCTTGGGATGATGGCAAGGCAGCGCTTGGCCTGCCGCGCAACGCCGGAACCGGACGGCGCTATTTAGGCATAAACATACTCATTCTCTGGAGCACCCTTTTCGAGCGGGGCTATCAGTCGCAGGGCTGGCTTACCTATCGGCAGGCGGTCGCGCTTGGCGGGCACGTCCGCAAGGGCGAGCAGGGCACGACCGTCTGCT
Source organism: Sphingobium sp. TCM1 (assembly GCF_001650725.1). Classification (GTDB taxonomy): domain Bacteria; phylum Pseudomonadota; class Alphaproteobacteria; order Sphingomonadales; family Sphingomonadaceae; genus Sphingobium. The sequence continues at coordinate 44,299 of NZ_LXVX01000017.1, forward strand.
ATGCCGACAAATTCACGCCCAAGGCCAAGGACGGCGACCCGATACGGGACGGCGACGAGGGCCGGCAGGTCGCTTTCCTGAAGCGCTTCACGGTCTTCAATCTGGACCAGATCGAGGGGGTGGATTTGGAACCCGCCCGGATCAGCACCACGCATAATGCGGCAGTCCTGATCCCCCGCGCGCAAGCGTTGATCGATGCGACCGGTGCGGAAATCCGCATCGGCGGGAGCGACGCCTATTATGCCCCGGCCACCGACCACATCTGCGTTCCTCCGCCCGAAGTCTATTATGAACCCATCAACTGGTATCGGACGGTCCTCCATGAACTGACCCATTTTTCTGGTCATCGCTCGCGCCTCGACCGCCTGCCCAAGACCGGATTCGGCACCCCCGATTATGGCCGCGAGGAACTGGTCGCGGAAATGGGGAGCGCCTTCCTTTGCGCCGAATTGGGGATCGTGCCGACCGTCCGCCATAGCGACTATCTGGGATCGTGGCTTTCCGTCCTTCGCGAGGATGCCCGCGCCATTTTCCGCGCCGCCAGTCAGGCGAGCAAGGCCGCCGACTTTCTTCTGGGCTTCCTGCCCCCGGCGCAATCGGGCGAGGAAGCGATGACCATCGAAGGGAGGTCCTCCTCAGACGCGTGGCTGGGGAGGACGGCATGATCCTCCTTGAACCCCAGCATATCGCGGCCCTTCAGGCGAACACCGCCGCGCGCCGTGCCGCGCAGGAGAAGGGCGAAAGGGAGCCGGACCCGGTGCCAGTGGTTAAATTCTTCAATCCCGTGGGCGCGGCGACATGGCTTGTAACCGAGCTTTGCGAGGGTGGCGACGCCATGTTCGGGCTCGCTGACCTTGGCTTTGGCTGTCCTGAACTGGGCTATTTCAGCCTCACGGAGATCACGGCCCTTCGCCTTCCCTTTGGGCTTCGGATCGAGCGGGACATCGGCTTTAGCGGACTTGTTCCGCTGTCCCTTTGGGCGGACGCGGCGCGGGTCGCAGGTTCCATCATCCAGGCCCAACCCCTCATCTGGGCCATCGCCGGGAACCTCCCCGACGAACCCGAAAGCGGCAAGGCCATAGACTGAACACGACACGGAGGCGGGATCGCACCGGGCAATCCCGCCTCCAACATGGGGGATGATATGACCGACAATTCCATCAGCACGGGGCACACTGACGGCAAAATGCTATCAGCAATAAGGGCGCGGTTCGAGGAGGTCGCCGCCGCCGCGAATAGCCGCTGGGGCCAGTCCTATGAATTTTATCTCCGGCTTTGCAGCCGAACCGCTTCTTGCTGCGGTCGGTACCACGCTGCGGGATAAGGCGCTGCGGATCGCCGCCGAGTTCGGTTACGGCGATGGCGAGGAAGAGCCGGACTAGGAGCCGGGCGTCTGCACGCTGACCAGCATTGACGACTGTTGCTGTCCTTGTGGGTGACATCCCTGAGGGGGGAGCCTTTCCGCCTCGCTCGCATGTCATGCGGACCGGCCGGTCCGCACGGCGCTACGCCTCGGCGGGGGGGATTATTCGACGCTTTCCGAGACGCTCATCGAGCGGATCGTCCACACCGTACCGGGAAGGCTGGTCGATGAAATCTGAAGGTCAGGAGGGGTCGCGCGCCCCTCCGGCTTTTCGCTTGTTCAGGGGCTGGGCCATGGGGACATTGAGCCCCCATGGCCATTCTTCCAAGAGGCCCGCGCCTTCCGGCTCGAAGCCTGCGCAGCGCGCGAACGCGCTGCGAGGAGGGGACGCACGCCGGGGGCGTTTTGTAATGCACCGTACGCACGGGTGCTGCGGGCGCGAATCGCCAGCATTTGCGCGGGTTTCCGGCCGAATACACGTCTTACGCTGATGGCACTGATTGACGCCACCCGGCACGCTTTGGCTGTCGTTTCGGACGGCCAGGTAGGTAAGTCCTTGATCTGCCTTGGCACCGTTTGGCTGCCACTCTGAATACATGTAATCAATTGAGATCAAGCTGAAATCCGGTTATAAGGGCCGCGCTTCATCACGATTGGCCAGGCGACGAACAGGAGTTCGGCGCTTGCCCAGAATTACCATCAGGTTCAAGGACGCCCTCTTCGGGCGTCTCGTCGTCGGTGCTCAAGAGGCTGGCACGACCATACCCGACTATGTCCGGGACATTCTCAACCGCTATGAAGGCATGGACGCGGCGGGCTATCATGGCCGCTTCGACGAAGTGCAGGCGATCCTCATCCAGGTCTTCGCCATCCTTGCCGCATCAGTTAGCGAGCGCCGGCCCGATATTCTCGAGAAGGGCATGGACGATGCGCGCGCCCTGCTTCTGGAGCGGGGCCTTCTCGATCCCGAGGAGGTACTCCAGTGAGCATCTTCAGGAACGACACACTGGGCTCCTGGACGAGGGGCGGGCAGGCCATTGTCCACAATGTCCGCATGACCACGCAGGTCTTCTTCCAGACCCTGCTGGCGGGGATCGCCATCTGGGTCGGCGGCGCCACCTGGTATGTGCTGGAGAAGTCCACCGACTATCAGCGCTTTGTCGCCGTCAAGATCACCGAGGCGATGCTCAAAAGCGACGTGCCCGGCGGCGCGCCGCTGCTCTTTCGGACCCCGTCGGGTCGCCAATATTGGACGACGTCCGATGCCTTGCTCGGCTCCCGCATCGCCAGGAAGACCCTGCAGACGATGGAGCATCATCTGGTGTACGGCGCGGCACTTGCAGGCGTCTTTGCCCTCCTGATGCTGGCCTGGGCCTGGTTCTATTTCACCCGTACGGGGAAGGGTCTTGGTTCCAATCAGTTCCTGCGCGGCGCGCGCTTTGGCACCGCGCGGCAACTGCGGCGGCAATTGTGGCGCAGCCGGAAGGGCAGCTTTGCGATCGGCGGCGTGCCCGTTCCCGACGCCTTCGAGCCTGAGCATATCCTCATCTGTGGTGCACCCGGCACGGGCAAGACCAACATCATCGTGAAGATGCTGAGCGGCATGCGAAAGCAAGGCAAGCGGGCGATCGTCTATGATACCGCCGGCACCTTCGTCGAGAAATTCTATCGGCCGGGGCACGACATTTTGCTCAATCCACTGGACGACCGCGCCGACTGCTGGTCGCCCTGGGTCGATGTCCCGCGTGACTATCATTATGATCAGATCGCGGAGTCGACGATCCCAGACAAAGGCGGCGATCCCTTCTGGGCGAAGGCGGCCCGCGGCACGCTGGTGGCGGTCCTGCGCAAGCTTGCCCGGCATGAGCGGACGCTGGTTTCCGCGCTCCTGGAAACCGTGCTTCGCAGTCCCCTGAAGACGCTGGCAAGCTTTGCCGAAGGCACCGATGCCGCAGCCTTCATCTCGATGGAAGGCGACCGTACGTCGGCGGGTATCCGGGCTGAACTGGCCTCGGTGATGCGCAGCTTCTCCTATCTCGATGACACCGCCGACGGCTTCTCGATCCGGGACTGGGTCGCCAATGAGGAGGATGACAGCTGGCTCTTCATCACAGTGAAGGCGGACCAGCTTCCTTCCTTGCGCCCCCTTGTGACCGTCTGGCTCGACATCGCGATCAGCGCCATCATGAGCCTGCCGCCCGCCCGCAAGCGGCGTCTCTATTGCGTGATCGACGAGCTTCCCACACTTCAGAAACTGCCATCGCTGAGCGACTTCCTCGCCCGGGCGCGCAAATATGGTGGCTGCGGAATTTTGGGGTTCCAGTCCTACCCGCAACTCGAGGCAACCTATGGCATTCAGGATGCCGCGGCGATCACCGGTTATTGCTCGACATGGGTGGCGTTGCGCGCCAACGACACCCCCACTGCGAAGCATGTCTCGGAAAATCTCGGGCAGGTCGAACAGGTCGAGGCCAATGAGGGCATGTCCTATGGCGTCAACGATATGCGCGACGGGGTCAATCTCTCGCGGATGCAGGTGACCCGCCCGCTGGTGATGCACACCGAGGTCACCAATCTTCCCAATCTCGCGGGCTTCCTTCGGTTCGGTCGGAACCTTCCCGTCGTCCGGTTCTCCGATAGCTACAATGTTCTACCTAGCCCGCAGGTCGCGTTCGTCGAGCGATTGGTGCCGCCCATTCGTCTTGACCCGGAAGAGGAAGGCAAGTCCGGTTCCAAGCCTTTGGCATCGGCACCCAAGCGGCGACGGCCGAAGACGGCGGAAGCGCCCGAACTCCCCCTCGAAGCGGAAAAGGGGCGCATGCCCCAGGATGATGAGATCAGCCCGCAGGCCCCCTCGCCCAATCCTGCGGAGGGGGATATTGGAAATGTGGCTAGCGGACTGCCCAGGCTCCTTGGAAGGGCGAGCGGCTTCCGCCTTCGGCAACACGGGCGCGCATCGGGCGACCGTAATGATGCGAGGCCCGCATGATGCATCCGCGCCGTCTGAAGGGTTCGCCCGGGAACATCGCCCGCTACTATGCAATCGGCGACTATTACACGAAAGGTGAGGCGGAGCGGTCCTCATGGGGCGGGGGCTTGGCAAGCGAACTCGGTCTATCGGGCGATGTCGATGCCGAAACGTTTCGGTCCCTGCTGGCTGGCAAGGTCGCGGGCCAGCAGCTGGGCCGCCATCGGGACGAGGGGATCGAGCATCATCCCGGCTGGGATTTCGCGATCAGCGCGCCCAAGTCCGTTTCGGTGATGGCGCTGGCTATGGGCGACGAGCGGATCGTCCAGCTCCATGAACGAGCGGTCGATGTGACGCTCGCCTATCTTGAGGATCATGCCCAGCTGCGAAAACGGGAGGAGGGCAACATTGTCCACGAGACGACGGGCCGATTGCTGTGGGCGCGGTTCACTGAATATGCCAGCCGCGAACTCGATCCCCACCTCCACACCCATGTCGTCGTCCTCAACATGACCAAACGGCAATCGGGCGATCCGATGGCGAGTCTCGAAACCCGCGCCATGTACGCCGAGCAGATGACTAGTGGACAGATCTATCGCAATGAGCTTGCCCATGGTCTGAGGGAGCTCGGCTATGAGATCGACTTCGATCCGCGCCTGGGTCTATTCGAAATCAGAGGCGTCCCAAAGGCGCTCCTCGAGGAGATGTCCCAGCGGGCACAGCAGATCACTGACCATGCCGCGCAGCATGGTCTTGTCGGTCAGGCGGCGCGTCGCCAGTCCTTTTACGCGACCCGCGGCGCCAAGGTGAAGATCGGGATTGAAGCCCTACTTGATCAGTGGCGTGGACGGCTGGGAGCCCATGAAAGGCCGCTTGAAGCGGTGAAGGAACGCGCCGCTCACGTGGGCGAGCATCCCGTCCCGGTTGACCGCGCCGACGCCGCCCGGGCCGCTCTGTTCGGGATAAGGCAATCGGAGGGGAAGGAGGCCGTGAACCCGCTTGGCCTTCTCTATACCACGGGGCTAGCCTCCCATGTCGGGGAGGTCCGGTTTCAGGATCTGCGGCCCCTGATCGATGCGCATGAAGAACGGCGCAAGCTCCTCGCTACCCGTGGCCAGACTGGGGATGAGATACTGACACGGGGCCGGACCACCCGGCAGACTGTGCGGCTGGAGCAGTCGCTCGCCATGCATCTGGCGCTTGCAGTCGGGGACGGTCGGCCCGTGGCGAGCGCCGATCGCCTGCTTCCCATATTGGAGCAGGCTGGGCTTTCTCCGGCGCAGGAACGGGCGCTGGTGGACATGGGAACCTCGCGGGATCGGGTTACCGGCCTTCACGGCGTCGCGGGTGCAGGAAAATCGACGCTAGTCCGATCGCTGAAAGATGCAGCGCAGCCGGGTAGGACCTTCATCGCCCTGGCGCCGACATCTTCCGCCGCCGCCGAACTGGGGGAGAAGGCGCAGATCGAGTCGCGCACGGTCGCGAGCCTGCTTGCGGGCGGTGGCTATGGGATCAGCGGCAACCATGTGCTGGTTCTCGACGAGGCGGGGCAGTTGGGAAGCCGCCAGGCTTTGCGGGTGCTGGAAATCAGCCGGTCCACTGGCGCTCGCCTCATTCTCCTTGGCGACAACAAGCAGACCGGCGCGATCGAGCAGGGCAAGGCCTTCTGGCTCATGCAGAAACTGGGCATGGAAACGGCCGAACTGACCGAGTCGCGCCGGCAGGAAACCGAGGCGATGCGACAGGCTGTCGCGCATGCGCGGGCAGGGGATTACGCGGCTTCGATTGGCCGGCTCGACAAGGTGGTGGGCGGTGAGGATGCCGCCACGCTGGCTGCGGGTGTGGTCGCGGAATGGACGCGCCTCAGCCCCAGGAGCCGCGCTGCGACCAACATTCTTGTTCTCGACAATGCCTCGCGCCTGATCGTGAACTACAAGATCAGGGAGGTCCTCCAGCGCGAAGGTGTCGTCGCGGCGGAGGAGACCCGGCTTTCGGTCCTGACGCCCGGCGGGCTGAGCGATCAGGAAAAGCGCATGGCGCGCTTTTATTCAGGCGGACAGGTGGTGACCTTCGGCCGCGATCAGCCAGGAGCGGGATTAGGACGGACGAGCGAATACCGCGTCGCTGGGATGGTCCGGGACGGTCGAGGTCGGCAACTGGTCCGGTTGGTCGATGGGCAGGGCGGCGTCCATCTGTGGGATCCGCGCTCGACCAAAGCCTCGCAGGTCAACGTCTTCATGGAAGAGAAGAGAGACCTCAGCGAAGGCGACCGCATCCAGTGGCGCCTGGTCTCGAAGGAGCTTCAGCTCAAAAATGCGGAGAGGGGGACGGTCGAGAAGCTCGATGGCTCGCTGGCAACGATCCGCTGGGATCGCGGCAAGCGGGTTCAGACGATCGACCTCTCCCTTCACAGGACCTGGGATCATGGCTATGCCGAGACCATCTATTCGGCACAGTCCAGGACCTATGACAGGGTCTATGTCCTGGCGCCTGTCGGGTCGCCGCTGGTGAACGCCCAGAATTTTTACACGGCCATTACCCGCGCCCGATTTGGGGTAAAGCTCTGGACCCAGGATCCCAAAAAACTGGTCGAGAGGCTCGAAGAACGATCGGGCGAGAAGACGTCAGGCCTTGAAGGCCTTGGGCGCCTGGAGCGTGATCATCGCGACCGAATGGCCGCCAGGCAAGGATCGCATCTCCGGCAACTGAAGGAAGATCAGGACAGGGAGCGACTCTTGCGCAGCGATCGCCGGCTTAAGCGCGAGCTTTGGACCCGCAATGCAAAACCCAAAGGCGTGGCGGACAGACTCGCTGGTCGGGTCCACCAGGTTTTTGAGGCGCTCGATCACCATCTTCATTCTTTACTGAGCGACCGTCACCGAAATCGGGACACGCCTGCTCCTGCGCGCGAGCAGCAGACCCGCGGCAATGAAAGGGAGGGCGGCCGTGGCCTGGATCGCTGATCGCCGCCGCGTCTGTGTGGTTCCGCTTCTCCTGACGCTGTTGTCATGGTGCGAAACCGCGTCAGCGGCACAGCCCGCAGAACCCGAGGTCGCGCGCTGCATCCGACAAGCGGCGCGTGGGCAGCTATGGCTTGAAAAAACGCTCTGGGGCTTGCGTGATCAGGAAGCCGGCTGGATCGGTGCAGAGATCCTCAACAAAAACGAAAGCCATGACCTGGGACCGCTGCAGATCAACAGTTGGTGGGTGCCGAGGATCGCCGCGCTGCTGTCGCGGCGCGAGAATGAGGTTCGTCGCTGGCTGCAATTTGATCCCTGCTTCAACGCCGAGGTGGCACGCTGGATATTTCTCGATGCTTTGAGGACGAGCGGCAGCTATTGGAAGGCGGTGGGCATCTATCATAGCCCCAACGGCGCCCGCCAACGCCGCTATGCGGCCCTGGTCGCAGTTCATCTGCAAAAACGGTTCGGGGCCGATGTCTTCAGCCGGCGGGCAATAGATGGGCTGCGGACATCCCGTTGATCGAGGCGGTCGCGGGCATGACCTGATTGCGGACCGGGCACAGGATAACCGCAACGCCGACTCAGTGTTTTTGGCCAGGACACTCCATTTGGAGCTGATCATATCGGCTCGCTATCGCGATCCATCGCTCGACGCCTGCTTCGTCGCCTGCGATGGCGAGGCTGGTCACGCGCGTGGCTATATGCTCGGCCGCTTTGTCGCCCCAGCGCTTCTCGACCCAGAGCGCCTCGGCCCAATGTTCCTGTTCAGCGGTCATAGGAGACCAGGTCTGGTCGATGACGACCGTGGTTTGTTCCATGGCTCGCTGGTCCGCTCCATGGCGATCAGATCGTCCGGGAAACATCGATCCTGAAAGTCCACAATGTCTTCGAAGGTGCCATGCAGCCAGCGGTCATATTCATCCTCATGCAGGAGGACGGGCATGCGGTCATGCACCGGGCGGATGGCGTCATTGCAATCGGTCATGACGCCGGAATAAACCGGGCCCCATTCGGCGCTGTCCCGCCAAAGGCCCGCCCATGCAAAGATCGGGCGGTCATGAAGCGAGAACCAGGTCCGAGTCTTGCCGCCTTTGGGGCCTTCCGCTTCTGCGAAATGGGTGAGTGGAATGAGGCAGCGCCATTCATTCTTGCGTGCGGCTCCCAGCCAGAAGGGTTTTCGCAGGTCGGCTATATTGTTCACTGGCTTGGGCCTGGAGTCGGGCTTCATGCCCTTGAGACGGACAGGCCAGCCCCAGACCATCGATTGCAAGGTGCGAACGCCTTGGTCTTCCAGCACCACCATCCCTGGATAGCCGGGATAAACCTCCTCAGGCGCATTGAACGGCGTGACAGGGGCCGCGACACCAAAATGCGCGGCGACCTCTGCGGCACTCTTCCTGATTGTATAAAGATTACACACAAGGGAAGGCTATCACTCCTTGCGCGCCGATAAAACCGGCGTGCTCGTTAGCTGCAATCGAACCAGGTCCGACTTCGCTTCAGACCGCTGGACAGCGGCCGCGACGCGCGCACCGGAACAGGAGCAACACACGGCGAGTAATAGTGGATGCCACCTGCAAAGGCATGGATCTGAGATTGCCCCCAGCTATGAAGATCGCCACCTATAATGTGAACGGCGTTAATGGCAGGCTGCCGGTGCTGCTTCGCTGGCTCCATGAAGCCGAACCCGACATCGTTTGCCTACAGGAATTGAAAGCCCCGCAGGAGAGTTTCCCCGAGAGCGCCCTCCGCGATGCCGGTTATGACGCGATCTGGCATGGTCAAAGCCGATGGAACGGCGTCGCGATACTCAGCCGCGCTGGCGAAATCCATGAGACGCGCCGCGGACTTCCGGGCGATCCCCATGACGAACAGAGCCGCTATATCGAGGCGGCGGTCGGCGGTGTGCTCATTGCCGGTCTCTATCTCCCCAATGGCAATCCGCGTCCCGGTCCCAAATATGACTTCAAGCTGCGCTGGTTCGATCGCCTGCACGAGCATCTTGCGTCGCTTGTCGATCTGGACGCGCCGGTGGTGGTCGCTGGAGACTATAATGTCATGCCTACCGATCTGGACGTCTACGCGCCTGATCGCTGGCTCGATGACGCGCTTTTCGCGCCCGAGGTCCGCGCTGCCTATCAGCGCATCCTCGATCAGGGGTGGACCGACGCACTCCGCCACCTGCATCCGCACGAGACCATTTACACTTTCTGGAAATATTGGCGCGGCGCTTTCGAACGCAATGCCGGGTTGCGGATCGATCACCTGCTGCTGAACGCCAAGGCCAAAGCCCGGCTGATCGCCGCTGCGGTCGATACAGCGCCGCGTGGCTGGGAGAAGACAAGCGACCATGCGCCAGTCTGGATCGAGCTTGGTGAGAAAGCCCGGCGGCGCAGACGGACGAAGATCAGCTGATGGACATCGCGGTTCTGCCGGAACGAAGCGGACACCGCCCCGTTCAACGTTCAGCGCCTCTTTGAAATGGTAGGAGTGGACGATGGAAGAACCAAGGCCGGGCCAGAAGCCCGACGCAGAAAATGGCGCTGCTAAGTCAACTATTCACGAACAGGGCGCGCCACGCCCTCAGCCTGTCAGCGACAAGGAAAAAGCGCAGATCGCAGAGGGTCAGGAAAGGGCACGGCGTGATCGTGATGACGCGCTCGCTTCGGGTCATGGCGATCATAAAGGTGAGGAAGGGAACTGAGGCCGAACGCCGGTGCAGCGAGCAAAAAAGAAGGCCGGTCCCGCGGGGCCGACCTTATTGAGTTTTAGGAGAGGATGCCTGAAAGGCAGGGACGCTATGGCGCCAGATCCGTGCGCCCGCAAATGCGAATTAAACGCCGGTCAATGCAGTTTTTGCAACCGGGTCATTCGTCCTCAAGACCGAGCGCTGCAAACCAGTGCGCATATGGCGTGTTGCGCGCAAGGTGCCGATTATAGTCGGGTGCTCCATCGCTCCACCAGACCAGCCCGCGCTCGCCAAGCCGCCGTTTGGCTGCATCGACGAGGTCGCGGGCGTGACGTTCCGCAGCGCCATCGCCTGCGCGCTTTGCTTCGCCGACATGTTGCCGGGCGTTCATCAATTCCTTGATCAGATGCGTGCGCTCACCTTCGGCAAGGGCGGGATTGCTCAGACGCCAGAGGCGCCCCCGCACGACGAAATAGCGACTGTCAGGCGTGACAGGATATTTTGTCAGTGCCGGTTGGTTGGTCATCGACCGGGCTTGAGGCTGCGAAAGGTGATGGACCAGCGCGCCTCTTCCTGTTCTGCAATACTATGTTCCCACTCATGCCGCACTTCGCCGGCGAGATGATAGATAGAGCGCGGTTCCAGTGATACCGAGCGGCGGGCAAATCCTCGCTCATTCCGCCGCCGGAAGCGCATTGGTGCTGCTGCGCCAAGCGAAAGACCGACGACATGCTCGAACACCGGCCGATCCTTGTGCCAGCCAATGCCTGCCCCGGGATCATAGCGGATGAGTAATGCCTGGACGAGCGTATCAGGAGACAGGCCCGCAAAATCCGCCGCGCGATCGCGGATGGGAAGCAGCCAGCGGGGCAGGGGATCAGCGGCTTCAAACCTGCCCCGTTCGAAATCATAGCTCCAGCCATAGCTGTGGGTGAGCCGCTTGCCGGTCCAGCGCTGGAAGCGAAACGGGAGAAGCGGCGCCGTGGCGATCCGCTCGATCAACTCCGTTTCTTCAGCACGGCTCAAAAAATCGGGCGCGTAGCGAAGCCCCGGAATCTGGGACGGGGCGAAGAGATCAATCTGCTCAGCCATGGTCACAGCAGCGCCAACTGGCCGTCAGCCGAAGGCGGGCGCTTGCCGCTCCGCCACACATCCTCGGTCGCCTCGACGCGGAAGCGCTCGGCCGAGAAGGGCGAACGGAACTGAAAGCCGATCACCTCCCGGATCGAGCCGTGAAGCCAGCCGTCATATTCATGGGGATCGAGCAGTACCGGCATACGGTCATTGGTGGGTCGCACGGCCTCATTCGCCTCCATCGTCATGCCGGCATAGACCGGGCCTTGCTCGGGCATGTTCCGGCAAAAGCCCGCCCAGGCCATCAGGGGCTGGCGCTTCAACGAAAACCAGGTGCGGGTCCGTTCGCCCGGCACACCGTCGGGATTGGCGAAATGGGTAAGGACGATGAGGCACCTATAGCGCGCATCCTCGGCCAACTGATCCCACATCGGATTGGTGAGATCGGCGACCAGACCGATCCGGCCGGGTTCCTCTCCTCGTTCCCGCATCTCGCGGGTGAGGCGCCGAAATCCCCAGGTCACGCCGCGCATGATCCGTCGGCCTTTGTTTTCGAAGATCACCAGCCCAAGCGCGCCTTCGGTGGTCTCGGATGGAAGCTCGATCGCGGCCGGCATATCGGCGCTGAAATGCTCTGCAACCTCGCTTATTCCCGCCGCCATGCAATGCAATCTCGACATGGGAGCTAATCAGTTTGGTTTCTGGCCGTCGCCGGCAGCAAGGTTGAAACGGTCGAGCAGAGCATCGATCGGATGGATGCCGGTTTCTTCAAAGGCGGAGCGTAGATTCTGGGCATGCTGTCCCAGCATCTTGCCATAGGTTTCGGCGCCTTTGCGCAGGCTCTGCCGTGTCGGGAATTCTGGCGCCTGCTCCATGACGCAGGCGAGGCCCATCAAAATGCCTTCGACCGCCAGATCGGGATCGACTGTCTGATCGCTGTCCCGGACCGCTGATCCCAGGATCAGTTCCAACGTCTGCTGGGCAACGCGAAGCTGCGTCGCTTCGCTCTGCGGCAGGCTATCGATGCCTTCAATGGCGATGATGCGTGCGGTCATGCTGCTGCCTCCTTACCAGGGAATTTCATCGTCGGTGACAAGTTCGGGATCATGCGCGGCATGATAGCGCGGCGGCATCGAGTCGCGTTCCGATTCGTTGGCAGGCTGGACGACCGAAGGCTCTCCCACAGCCTCCTCGCCATGCTTGGGGCTCAATTTTCTTCGCTGCGTGGCCATTGGTTTTCCTGCCTTGTTTCAGAAGCGTTTCGCCTGACACGTCGTCTGTTCGACTCCGCCCCGTTGACTTGGCTTCAGTATAGAACAAAATAGGAACGAATCCAACCGCGAGCCAGAAGGAGGCCCTTCAATGACGGAAAGAGGGGCGCGTCCCCGTGTTGCTGCCTTGCGCGCCCAGATTGCCGAGATCGAGGGTGCAGAACGTCGGCGCAAAGAGGTTTTGCCTTTCGGACTGGAGATAGTGGACGCCAAACTGCCTGGTGGCGGGCTGGCGCTCGGTGCGCTGCACGAAGTCGCAGGTGGTGCCCAGGGCGTGACCGACGGTGCGGCCGCTGCGCTGTTCACCGCCGGCATTCTCGCGCGGGTGAGTGGCAGCATCCTTTGGTGCATGACCGAGCCCGATCTGTTCGCACCCGCGATTGCGCAGGCGGGGCTCGATCCCGATCGCGTCATCTATGTGGAAGCCCGCGATGAGACGGCAGTGCTCGCCTGTTTCGAAGAAGGGCTGCGCCATGGCGGCCTTGGCGGGGTGGTGGCGGAACTCGCGCGGCTGTCGATGACATCTTCGCGGCGCCTCCAGCTGGCGGCCGAGAGCAGCGGCACCATCGGCATTGCGATCCGGCGCTGGCGGCGCCTGGCCGAAGCGTCGGACTTTGGCCAGCCCACGGCGGCCGCGACGCGATGGCGGGTGACTGCCGTTCCGTCTGAACCCTTGCCAGTGCCGGGGGTTGGTCGGCATCGCTGGTTTGTCGAGCTCATACGGTGCCGGGCAGGGGAGAGCGCCGATTTTCTGGTGGAAGCCTGCGATGCGACAGGTTGTCTCGCTCTTCCTGCCGACTTGGCCGACGGATCGGCTGCGTCGCAGGCTTGGGCAGGGCGCGCCGCCTCCTGACGCGCCGCTGATCCTTGCTGGCATGGACAGGCAACGCCGGGTGATCACCGCGGCGAACGCAGCCGCGCGCATGACCGGTCTGTATGCAGGCATGGCCGTTACCCAGGCGCAGGCGCTGGTGCCCGATCTTCTCATCATGGATGCCGAGCCGCAGGCGGACCGGGAAGGACTGGAGCGTCTCGCGGTCTGGTCGCTGCGCCGCTATGCGCCGATCATAGCGGTCGACCCGCCTGATGGGCTGATGCTCGACATCACCGGCGCAGCACATGCCCATGGCGGCGTCATGGGCGTGCTCAAGGACGTGGTGACGCGACTTGCGCAGGTAGAGACGGCGGCGCGCGCAGTGTGCGCGCCCGCCTATGGCGCCGCACACGCGTTGGCGCGCTACGGTGTCGAGCCGCTACGCGCCATCGATCCGTTGCAGCTGCCCGACGCCATCGCGGACCTGCCGATAGCGGCGCTTCGCCTCGACCAGCCTGTCGTCATTGCCTTGAGCAAGCTGGGCCTCGATACGATCGCCGATCTGGAAGCCATGCCGCGGGCCTCGCTCGCGCTGCGCTTCGGCTCGATGCCGGGCCTGCGGCTCGATCAGGCTTATGGCCGAGTTTCCGAGCCCTTCGAGCCGGTGACGGCGCCCGAGCGCATCGAGGTCGAATGGCGATTTGCAGAACCGATCGGCGCACCCGAGACCCTTGCCCGCTACACGCACAAGCTGGTCGAGAGCCTCTGCCAGCAGCTGGAGGAAGCCGGCGTCGGCGCGCGGCGGCTGGATTTGCGCTTCTACCGTGTCGATAACCGGATCGAGGCGATCCGGGCAGGGCTTGCCAAGCCGAGCCGGGACAGGAAGCAGATGGGAAGGTTGCTCTGTGATCGGATCGAGACGGTCGATCCTGGCTTTGGTGTCGAAAAGATGCTGCTCGCCGCGCCTCTGGTCGAGCCGCTTGGTCTTCGCACCATCTCGCATCTGGGTGAGACGCCGATGCCCGATGTCGCGGCGCTCGTCGACATATTGGGGAACAGGGTGGGGGAGGAGCGGCTCTACCGGGTTGCTGCGCGGGAGAGCGATATTCCCGAACGCTCCGTCACCCGCATTCCGCCCATGGCTGACCCGACACTGCTGCGCTGGCCCGAACGCTGGCCACGCCCGGCCCGGCTGTTCCGGCGGCCTGAGTCCATCGAGACCATAGCGCTGTTGCCTGATCATCCGCCGGTCCATTTCGTCTGGCGCGGCATGCGCCGGAAGGTGAAACGCGCGGATGGGCCGGAGCGCATCTATGGCGAATGGCATGTGAGCGACGAGGAGTGGTTGAGCGTGCGCGATTATTTTCTCGTCGAGGATGAAACGGGCGCGCGTTACTGGGTGTTCCGTCAGGGCGATGGCGTGGACAGTGCCACGGGCGGGCAGGGCTGGTTCCTGCATGGCCTCTTCGCTTGAGCGACAAAATCGGCGGTGTGTACAGCTTCGTGAAGCAGGTGCCGATCGCAACGAAAAGCGAACCCTTCTGCCCTGCCATTTCCGAGGAACGCGATCGGACGCGGCCCATCAGCCGCGATCGAGGATAGCGCGCGCGCTTTGCCATTTTCCGTAACACATCTACAGCATGGGTATATTTGCCATGTTGCCGCGCCAGCATCGCTAGACCATAGGCTCCTCAATGGCTGATGAAACAAACGCTATAATTTTACGGGTGGTTGAGCGCGCCCCGCAATGGCTGCGCCACGATCTGGAATCGAAGGACGCCGCCGCGCGCCGCCGCGCGGAAGAAACATTGGCGGCGATGATCAGTGATGCGCTCGCCAATGGAACCGGCGCCAACCGGGAGGATTAAGCGCGGAACTTCGTTGCAGGGCGAGGATAACTAAGCGTCGTGGAGAATGCGGTGTCCGGATTGTCTCTCGTCCTTGCCGTGGTGTTGATCGGAGCGTCGATGGCGTCTGTCGCCGAGCCTCATGAAGCGCTGCACATCATGTGCGCACAGGGCCGCACCTTTGATGTCCGGATCAGCGCTGACCAGGCCCGCGTCCAACTGGCCGATGGCCAGTTGCTGCTCACCCGCAAGCCGTCATCGCTGGGCGATCATTTCCGTAATGACGATGCGACGCTGATCATTGACGAGGATTTTGTCGCCTTCGCTCAGCGAGGGGACTGGGATTGGCAGGATTGTCATGTCGATCCGTCTTTCGGTCCGAAACGGTGACGAAACCATCTTGAAAAGCCACCGCAAGAGCATAGCCTGAAACTGTCGCTCTTTTCCCCTTGAGCGGCACGTCCCTGACCTCACCCCGCCGTGAAGCTTTGCTCCGGCGGGGAGTCTTTGATTTAATAGCGTAGTGTCAGGCTGCCGCGGAGAGCGGAAGCATGGCGCTCAAATTGGGGGCATGGCCGCTGCGGGCCTGGATTTTTTCCTGATAGGTAAGGCTGCTGACCGCAGCCTGATCGCCATCTTCAAACTCATTCCTGCTGGTTTCGAGGATCCCGCTGTGGTCGCGAACCTTGCGGTCAGTCGCCGTGCCGATGATGGCCTGTGCCCCTTCCGAGCCAGGGAGCGGGGCTGCAGCTTCACGTGACGGCTGGAACAAGCCGGTGGTTCTTGCTGGCTGGGCCGGTCAGCTATCCGCTCTCCAGCGATCCAGCGCAGCGTCATATTTCTTGCGGGCGGCATTGATGGTTGCTTCGAGCTTGGCCAAATCCTTTTGTCCTGTGGCCCGGAGCCGCGAAATCTCGTCCTTCAGCCGGGCGCGCTGATCTTCCAGTGCCGACAACTTGGCATCAAGCGCCTGTTGCTGGGCCTCCAGCTTTTGTTCGGCCGCGTCGAGCGCGGCCCGATTTGGCCGGGGGGCGCGGCTTTCTGCGCCGAGGCGGCGCGGCGGGTGAGACGTCCGGCGTCTCCTTGGCCGGGCGTGCCGGCGGCTTCGATTTGGCCAGCGACGCGAGATGCTGCGCAGCGCTGCCGCGGGGCACTTTGATTACCGTGCCGGGCTCGGCCAGTGGCGCCTTCATGAGCTTGGGATCGGTCACCTGCTCGGCAAGGCCGCTCGCGAAGAGATTACTGTCGGCACCCCATGCCTCCAGTGCCTTCTTCTGGCTAGGCACGGCGACATAGGCGTCATGAAAGCCGATCGGGGTTCGAAACACCTTGAGTTTGGCGGCCATCGTCTCGTCTCCCAATCCCTCACCCTGGTCAGCGGGACGCCATCTCAACGCAGATGGGCGCAAATCGGCTGCACGCGCGATTGACTCTTTGGGCGTCAGAACAAATAGCGAACAATATGCGCTGTGATGTGAGAATCGGCAGGTGCCGCCATGCGATATGCTGAACTTCAGTGCGCCTCGCACTTTTCCTTCTTACGCGGCGCGTCGAGCTGCGAGGAGCTATTCGCCCAGGCGCAGGCCTGCGGTCTCGAGGCGCTCGCCATCACCGACCGCAACAGCCTGGCCGGGATCGTTCGCGCCCATGAGGCGGCGAAGGTCACCGGGGTCCGGTTGATCGTCGGCTGCCGGCTCGACCTTGCCGAAGGGCAGTCTCTTTTGGTCTATCCCATGGACCGACCTGGCTATGCTCATCTCTGCCGCTTGCTCAGCCGCGGCAAGAAGCGGGGCGGGAAGGGCAAATGCATCATCGGTTGGGATGACGTCGCGGATTTTGCCGAAGGGCTTCTCGCCATCTTATTGCCGGCTGAGGTGGAGGAGGCGCAGGCCGTCATCGATCGCTTCGCCGGGATATTTGCTAGACGGGGCTATCTGGCGCTGACGCTGCGCCGTCGGCCGGGCGACCAGCTTCGCCTGCATAATCTCTCCAACTTGGCCGCGCGCCATCGCGTGCCGACCGTAATCACGGGCGACATCCTCTATCATCATCCGCATCGCCGGGTGCTCCAGGAGGTCATGACCTGCACCCGCCATCGCTGCACCATCGATGAGCTGGGCGCGCGGCGCGAGCTCTATGCCGACCGCTATCTGATGCCGGCGGCCGAAATGCACCGGCTCTATGGCCGCTATCCCCAGGCGCTTGCGCGGACACTGGAAATCGCCGAGCGCTGCCGTTTCTCGCTCGACGCGCTCAAATATCAATATCCGCAGGAAGTGAGCACCTCTGGGCAGACGCCGCAGGCGGCGCTGGAACAGATGAGCTGGGTGGCGGCGAAGGCCCGCTATCCTGACGGCGTGCCCGACAAGGTCGCGCGCCTGCTGCGCCATGAGCTGGGGCTGATCGCCGAGCTTGGCTATGCGCCCTATTTCCTGACGGTGAACTCGATCGTCCAATTCGCGCGGAGCCGGGACATTTTGTGCCAAGGGCGGGGATCGGCGGCCAACAGCGCGGTCTGCTATGTGCTGGGGATCACCTCAATCGACCCGGAACGCTCCGACCTGCTGTTCGAACGGTTCATCAGCCAGGAGCGCAAGGAGCCGCCCGATATCGATGTCGACTTCGAGCATGAACGGCGCGAGATTGTCATGCAGTGGGTGTTTGACACCTATGGCCGCGATCATAGTGCGCTCTGCTCGACCGTTATCCGCTACCGCGCCAAGGGCGCGATCAGGGATGTCGGCAAGGCGCTGGGCCTCTCGGAAGATCTGATCAAGGCGCTCTCGGGTCAGGTCTGGGGCTGGAGCGAAGAGGGCGTGCAGGAGCGCCATGCCGCGCAGCTCAACCTCAATCTCTCCGACCGGCGGCTGCGGATGGCGCTGGATCTCGCGCGGGAACTAATCGGTACGCCGCGCCACCTCTCGCAACATCCCGGCGGGTTCGTGCTGACCCACGACCGGCTCGACGAACTGGTACCAATCGAGCCCGCCGCCATGGCGGACCGGCAGGTGATCGAGTGGGATAAAGACGATATCGACGCGCTTAAATTCATGAAGGTCGACTGCCTGGCACTGGGCATGCTGACCGCGATGAAACGTGGGTTCGATTTCCTGGAGCAGCATAAGGGCATCCGCATGGATCTGTCCTCTATCCCGCCCGAAGATCCCCGCACCTATGCGATGATTCGCGCCGCCGACACGCTGGGCGCCTTCCAGATCGAGAGCAGGGCGCAAATGGCGATGCTCCCGCATATCAAGCCGCGCACCTTCTATGATCTGGTGATCGAGGTGGCGATCGTGCGGCCGGGACCCATTCAGGGGGACATGGTCCATCCCTATCTGCGCCGCCGGGCGGGCAAGGAGAAGGTCGAATATCCCAAGCCGGAGCTGGAAAAAGTGTTGGGCAAGACGCTGGGCGTACCGCTGTTCCAGGAGCAGGCGATGCGAGTCGCGATCGAATGCGCTGGGTTTACCGCGTCTGAGGCGGATCAACTTCGACGCGCCATGGCGACGTTCAAGTTCACCGGCGGCGTGTCGAAGTTCAAGGAGAAGCTGGTGAGCGGCATGGTTGAGCGGGGTTACACCGCCGAGTTCGCAGAGAAGACTTTCGGACAATTGGAGGGCTTTGGCAGCTACGGGTTCCCCGAAAGCCATGCGGCCTCGTTCGCGCTGATCGCTTATGCGTCATGCTGGCTCAAATGCTGGCATCCCGAAATCTTCTGCACAAGCCTACTCAATGCTCAGCCCATGGGCTTCTACGCGCCCGCCCAGATCGTGGCCGATGCCAGGGCGCACCGGGTTGACGTGCGGCCAGTCTGCATTAACGCCTCGCGCTGGGACTGCACGCTCGAGCCAACCGCGGGCGACCGGTTCGCGGTGCGGCTCGGCATGCGGATGGTGACCGGGCTGAAGGAGGCGGACGCCGCCCGGATCATCGCGGCGAGGGCAGATGAGCCGTTCGTCAGCGTGGAGGAATTATGGCGTCGGGCCAGTGTGGGGGCAGGGGCACTCAATCGACTGGCGGAGGCCGATGCCTTTCGTGCGTCACTTGGGCTTGCACGGCGCGAAGCGCTATGGGCGATCAAGGGGCTGCGTGACGAGCAACTACCACTGTTCGCGGCCGCCGACGCGCGGGAGAATGGGTTCGTTCAGGAGATTGTCGAACAGCCGTTGGCGTTGCGGCCGATGAGCGAGGGCAGAGAGGTGGTGGAGGATTATGGTCATGTCGGCCTCACCCTTCGCCAGCATCCCCTGTCGTTCCTGCGCGAGGAATTGCTCCGACAGAAGATGGTACCATGCAGCGCGCTCGATACCACCAGGGATGGGCGCTATATCTGGCTGGCGGGGCTCGTTCTGGTGCGCCAGCGGCCGGGGTCAGCCAAGGGCGTGATGTTCATCACTATCGAGGATGAGAGCGGGATTGCCAATCTCATCATCTGGCCACGCATGTTTGAGCAGAATCGTCGGATCGTCATGGGTGCGCGGATGCTGGGGCTATATGGCCAGGTGCAGCGGGAGGGGGAGGTTGTCCATGTTATCGTGAGGAAATTGATCGACATGTCGCCGTTGCTCGGATCGCTAGGGCAGAAAGGAGAGGCATTTCCTCTTCCCTACGGACGGGGTGACGGGGCGCGGAGCGGTGGGGGACCCGACCCAAGGGAGAGTTCGGCAAGGCAGCCTGCCGCACGGGATATTCTCGTGCCGGACCTTCATATTGATCAGATGCGCGACAAGTCCTTGGTAAAGAGCCGGAATTTTCATTGAGTCAGGCGTCGATCCGTTGGCGCCAAGCTTCACATTATACGCAACGTTGGAATGGATGGTCATGGAGTTCACAATTGGCATCGCACATCTAGCAGTCGGTATTTCAGCGGTTCTCTCACCGGGCTCGTAGCCTACCGGATCATCCTAGTTCGCCACTGAAGGGCCAGCGCCTGGAGAAAGGCAAAGTCGTGCTTCGCAGCGTTGCGCTTGACGTGAGAAATCGCGCATTGACTTGAACATCGTGAAGACAGGACCATATGTCATTCAGGCGGGCAGACCGATCCTAAGGATTGGTACGCCATGAAAGATTTCGAAGAGCAGTTTTTGCGCATCGGCAAGGTCATCGAGAAGACTGGCAAGCCGAGGGCATCGATATACCGCGAGATGCAGGCCGGGACCTTTCCCCGACCCGAGCGCATTGGACCACGCGCCGTCGCTTGGCGCCTTTCTGAACTGTCCCGCTGGATGCAGGCTCCTCGCGACTACCATTTGGATTGAAACCACTGGAGCGGGGCGGTCGTCGCAGGATCTGCCAGCTCATGTTCAGCGGCAGGTTCTCGGCATTGCGCCTCCGCTGCGTCGAGATAGTCTCCCCACCAATTGAGCATCTTCCTCCGATGGTCCAAGTAGCGCGCCGAATTGTAAATGCCTCTGACCCCGCGGGGGACATGAGCAAGCTGCAACTCGATCCAGTCAGGCAGAAATGAGGATCAGCGTGCAATAGGCACCCCCTTCGTGGGGTGATCGGCGTGCAAAAAGGACCCCTTCATCCCGGGGATTTAGTCGGCCGACTGGTTTTGATCAGTTGGCGAGAACGGGATGTTGATCGTGG
>NZ_LXVX01000018.1 GCF_001650725.1 Sphingobium sp. TCM1
CTTTTTGCTGCAAAAAACTGCCTCCTCAGGCAGAACAACGTCGCGGGGTGGAGCAGCCCGGTAGCTCGTCAGGCTCATAACCTGAAGGTCGCAGGTTCAAATCCTGCCCCCGCAACCAAAATGAAATTGCAGATCTCCGCAGAGAGTTGCAATCTTGAAAGGACCCGCCCCAGTGGCGGGTTTTTTATTGCCCGCCACCAGGAGCACTCGACCCGCGCAATTCAGCGTGGCAAACCGATCATCGATATCTGACGACCATAACCCGGCTCGCCCAGACGGCAGGAGCGCCGATAGCTGAAGAAGCGGTCCGGCTGGCTGTAGGTATCTTCGTCCAGCATTTCCACCCGCCCTACGCCCGACGCCGCAAGGCGCGCGGCAACATAGCCCGCTATGTCGAATTGAAGATGCCCGGGCCGCCCTTCGGAAAAAAAGCGATCATTCTCCGCATCGGCGTCGGTGAAGCGATGCGCGAAATCCATTGTCACTTCGTAGGATGGCCGGCCGATGCAAGGACCGATCGCACAACCTATCCGTTCCCGCTGCGCGCCCAGCGACACCATCGCAGCCAGCGTCGCGTCGGTCACCCCTCCGATCGCGCCCTTCCACCCTGCGTGGGCCGCCCCCACGACGCCCGCCTCCACATCGGCGAACAGCACCGGTACGCAGTCGGCGGTCAATATTCCGAGCAACAGGCCAGGCTGGTCGGTCACCAGTGCGTCCGCCGCCGGTCTTGCATCGTCCGCAAAGCCGTGGCTCACCCGCACGACGTCAGCGGAATGGATCTGGCGGACCGTAACCAGCTCCACGCCAGGCAAAACAGCATCTCGCGCCAGATCCCGATTGCGCCGGACCGCGCCCCGATCGTCATCCGAGCCAAGTCCGACATTGAGCCCCGCGTAGAGACCGGTCGACACGCCGCCCGTCCGTCCCGCAAAACCGTGCGGCAAATTCCCAAACGCCCGTGCCTTCAGCAGTTCGACCACGTCGACCCTTTCCACTTTCATGTCATGGCCGCGCAACATACTTGCGCGCGCCGGATTAGGCGATAGTCTCCGCTTCCCATAAGCAAAAGGGGTACGTCCGGTGACGTGCCGGACTAGGGAAACAAGAGGTCTTCATGATATTCGGGCGCGTTAAGCCTCTGGACGCCATCCTGGCGACGGCAGAGAAGAAATCGCTGCATCGCTCGCTGGGGGCATTCCAGCTCACCATGCTGGGCATCGGCGCCGTGATCGGTACCGGCATCTTCGTCCTGACGGCCGAAGCCGCGCAAAAGGCGGGGCCGGGCATGATGCTCTCCTTCGTCATCGCCGGCTTCGTCTGCGCCGTGGCGGCGCTCTGCTATGCGGAAATGGCCGCGATGGTCCCGGTTTCCGGGTCGGCCTATACGTACAGCTATGCAGTCATGGGTGAGTTGATCGCCTGGATGGTCGGCTGGGCACTGATCCTGGAATATGCGGTGGCTGCCGGCGCGGTTTCGGTCGGCTGGTCTGGCTATGTGGTGGGGCTAATCGAGCACACATTCCATCTCGACATACCCGACCTGCTGACACGCGGCCCGTTCGACGGCGGCATGGTCAATCTGCCGGCGATGCTCATCGCCGCGCTCGTCACCTGGCTCCTCGTCATCGGCACCAAGGAAAGCGCCACCGTCAACGCGGTGCTGGTCGCGATCAAGGTGGCGGCGCTGTCGCTGTTCATCGTGCTGTCGGTGCCGGTGATGAACATGGATGGCTTCACCCCCTTCGCCCCGCTCGGCTTCTCCGGCATCTCGGCGGCAGCGGCCTCGATCTTCTTCGCCTATGTCGGCTTCGACGCCGTTTCGACCGCGGCCGAGGAAACCAAGAACCCGCAGCGCAACATGCCGATCGGCCTGATCGGCTCGCTCGGTATCTGCACCGTCTTCTACATGCTGGTCGCGGCCGGCGTGATCGGCACCGTCGGCGCGCAGCCGGTGACGGGTGGCGGCATTCCGATCGCGCAAGGTGGCATCGCACTGGCCCCGGGTTCGGTCGAATTGTCGCAGCAGTGCGCGGCGCTGGCTGCCGCCGGCACGGAAGCCGTTACCTGCTCGAAGGAGGCGCTGGCCTGGACCCTGCGTGAAATCGGCTGGCCGCAGATCGGCAACCTGCTCGGCCTGGCAGCCGGTCTTGCCCTGCCGTCAGTCATCCTGATGATGATGTTCGGCCAGACCCGCATCTTCTTCGTCATGAGCCGCGACGGCCTGTTGCCCGCGATGTTCTCTAAGGTCCATCCGACCTACAAGACCCCGCATGTCATCACCGTCCTGACCGGCATCTTCGTCGCGCTGTTCGCAGCCTTCTTCCCGGTCGGCATCCTGGCTGACATCTCCAACTCGGGCACGCTCTTCGCCTTCGCGGCGGTGTCGATCGCGGTGATGGTCCTGCGCAAGACGGATGCAGGCCGGGCCCGTCCGTTCCGCACGCCTGCGGTCAACGTCACCGCGCCGATCGCGATTGCGGGCTGCGCCTATCTGTTCTGGAGCCTGGGCGTCGAAACCAAGCTGATGTTCGTGGGCTGGGCGACCGTCGGGCTCGTCGTCTATTTTGCCTATAGCCGCAAGCGCAGCCATGTCGGCCGCGGCGTGGTGGATGTGCCGGAAGACGATGCGGGCATCCCGCCGCAGCCGGTCCCGCCGATGCCGGGCGCGCATACGCCGGGCGGACAGGACGCCTGAGCTTCCTGGATCGAACGGGGCGGGAAACCGCCCCGTTTTTTTTTATGTCAGTGAAAGTCGATGTCGGATTCGCGGAGCGCACCATGGTGCGGCCGGGTGAACAATTTTCCCCGCTCCGCCCAGACGACAATCAGGAAGGACAGCGAGCCGAAGACCAGCAATCCGACAGTGAAGGGCAGGGTGGTGCCGTCGAAGGCGCGGCCGACGATGCTGCCGAGCAGGCTCGACACGGCAGTCGTCAGAAATGCCTGGAAGGAAGAAGCTGCGCCCGCGCCCTTGTGGAAGGGCTCCATCGAAATCGCGCTGAAATTGGATGCGGTGAATGCGACCGTCATCATGGTCATCGCCTGCAAGGCCATGAAGGTGGTCAGCGTCTCCTGTCCGGCCAGGATCACCGCCAGATGGACCGCCGCGATGAGGATGAAGGCGAGCAGCGCGCTCTGGCTCATGCGGCGGGCGCCGAAGCGGGACACGAGGCGGCTGTTGATGAGACTGCCGATGCCCATGCAGCCGGCGATCATCGCGAAGCCGATCGGAAAGATATGCTGCGCGTCGAAGACATCGAAGAATATCTGCTGGATGGACAGGATGAAGCCGATCAGACCACCCATCACCACGCCGCTCGCCAGCATGTAGCCGATCGAGCTGCGCGTACGGACGACGGTGCCGATCGTATGGAGCAGCGCGCCTGGCGTAATCTGGACGCGGTTTTCCGGGCGCAATGTTTCGGGCATCCGTGCCAGCATCCAGCAGAGGATCAGGCTGGCGAGAATGACGAGAACCCAGAAGATCCAGCGCCACGGGGCGACCCAAAGGATCGCCTGGCCGAAGCTGGGCGCTATGACCGGAATCAGCATGAACACGGCGAAGATCAGCGACATGACGCGCGCCATGGCGTCGCCCCTGAACTGGTCGCGGATGATGCCGACGGTGATCACGCGGCTGGCGCCCGCGAAGAATCCGGCGCAGGCGCGACCGGCCAGCATCATCTCGAAACTCCGGGCGCTGGCGCAAGCGATGGAAGAGACGATGAACAGCGCCATGGCGCTGCCCAGAACCCGCTTTCGCCCGTACCTGTCAGACAATATGCCGAACAGCAGGGAGCCGACCCCCAGTCCCATGAAATAGACGCTGATGACGAGTTGCCGGTCATTGGGATAGGGGATGGCCAGATCGCGGCCGATCTCTGGCAGTGCGGGCAGCATCGGATCGATCGACAGCGCGTTCATCGCCATCAGACAGGCGCACAGCAGCACGAATTCGCGGAAGCCGATATCCTTGGCGCGCGGCGCCGCGCCGGGGGTAGGGATCTGGGACATGCAGAGCCTATGCGGTCTAAGGCGCAGCGATGCCAGTCTTTATCGCGGCCGCTGCGCGGCGCATGACGCCCTCCCGACCGACCATATCCAGTCCCCAATATGCCTAGCGAGACGTTAACCATTTTTTATCGCCTGCCGGGCCAAGCTGCATTTCATGAAAAACCAAAGGGTCATCCATTGAGTTAGTCGGAAGTCAGGGGATCGGTATCATGGGCAACAGTATCAAGAGCGCGCAATTTCTGATGGAGGCCCGCCGGTCGCGGGCTGCGGGCGGATCGGCGGACGACTGTTTCGACCTGGGCGTTGCCTATAGCTGCGGCACCAGCGGCCTGCCGATCGACCTGATCGAGGCACATAAATGGTTCAACCTGGCCGCGCTGCGCGGCAGCGAGGAAGGTCAGTCGATGCGCGCCGAGATCGCCGAGGAAATGACCGCGCGCGAGATTGCCGAGGCCCAGCGCCAGGCGCGTGCCGTCCTCGCCGCGACGCAGTTGCGCGCTGCCTGAGCTAATTACCCTTTCGGAACGGCGTTCGTCCGGCCAGCCATTGCCGGTCGCGTTGCACATCGGTTCGCTCGGCCGCCAGAAACTCGGCTACTGCGCGTCGGAAGCCCGCATCGGGAATATAATGCGCGGACCATGTCGGTTCCGGCGCATAGCCCCGCGCCAGCTTGTGCCCGCCCTGAGCGCCCGCCTCCACCTTGTGCAGCCCGCGTGCGATGGCGGCGTCGATCGCCTGATAATAGCATAGCTCGAAATGCAGGTTGGGGACGTCTTCGGAGCAGCCCCAGTAGCGGCCATAAAGCGTGTCCGCGCCGATCAGGTTGAGCGCGCCTGCGATCGGCTGCCCTTCCCGCAGCGCGAGCATGAGCAGCACCTTGTCGGCCATCGTCTCGCCCAGGATCGAGAAGAAGGCGCGGGTCAGATAGGGCCGCCCCCATTTGCGCGCGCCGGTATCCTGGTAGAAATGCCAGAACATGTCCCAATGGGCTTCGGTCAGGTCGCCGCCCGTCAGATGGACGATCTCCAGCCCGTCGACCGCGCGCCGACGCTCCTTGCGGATATTCTTGCGCTTTTCGCTGGACAGGTCCGCCAGAAAATCGTCGAAGCCGGCATAGCCCCGGTTGGTCCAGTGAAACTGGCTGTCCTCGCGGACCAGCCAGCCGGCCGCCTCGAACAGCGCCAACTGGCCCGGCGCGATGAAGGTCGCATGGGCTGACGACAGCCCGTTGCGCTCCACCAATGTCTCTATTCCCGCGATCAGCGCAGGCGCGGCATCGGGATCACGCAACAACAGGCGCGGACCAGGTACCGGGGAAAAGGGGGCGGCGATCTGAATCTTGGGATAATAGCGCCCGCCTGCCCGTTCCCAGGCATCGGCCCAGCCATGGTCGAACACATATTCGCCCTGGCTGTGGCTTTTGGCATAGAGCGGCGCGGCGGCAGCGATCCGCCCATCCGGCCCCTCTATGACGAGCGGCAGCGGCTGCCAGCCGCTTGTCGTCCCAACGCTGCCCGATCGTTCGAGTGCGGTCAGGAAGTCCCAACTGACGAAGGGATTGCCCGTTCCGGCACAGGCGTCCCATTGATCCCTGGGCAGGTCGGCAACCCCGGCGGCAACGCGCGCGACAACTTCAGTCATGCGGGCGCTCGAAAATGATCTGATCCGCATGGCGCGCCGCGCGGGTACGCTCTTCGTCGCTGCGCACGGTCCATGTCAGCACAGGCAGTCCCCCTCTGCGGGCGCGGGTCGCGAAGGGCGATGGCAGGTCGCGAATGTCACAGGCGATGAAATCGGGTCTCGCCAGCCAAAGTGCAAGGGTGCGCTCGAACCGGCCCCGCAGTCGACCCTTGCCCTGCTGCGTGACCACCAGCCCGCGGACCGTCTCCGGCCGGTGACGGGCGAACCATCGGACTGCATGGGGATTGAAGGACATGACGGCCGCCAGTCCGGCATCCGTACCTGCAAGTTCGCGCGCGACCGATTCGCAAAGATCGGCCACATGTCGCTTGTCCGCCTTGATCTCGACAAGGAGCGGCACTTGGCCGCTGCACCGCTCCAGCAGCGTGGACAGCCGCGGGATCGAACCGGCATCGGGCAGCGCGATCGCGTCAAGAAGGACAGCATCCAGCGAATCGACGTTCTCCTGAAGCCCGGCCATCCGCTCCAGCCTGGCGTCGTGAAAGACGAAAGCGACGCCGTCCCGGCTTGTCCGCACGTCACATTCGATGCCGAGACCGGCGGCGATGGCGGCGTCGAACGCCGCCATGCCATTTTCGCTCGCTTCCGGCCCGTGCAGCCCGCGATGGGCAAAGGGGCGGGCGGTGAGAAAGTCGAGCCTGCGGCCGGACGCGCGCAAATCGTCAGGCCTGCGCCCCGACCTGAACGATCGCGTCGATTTCGACCACCGCGCCCAGAGGCAGCACCGGCACGCCCACGGCGCTGCGGGCGTGCTTGCCCGCGTCGCCGAACACCTCAACCATCAGTTCGGATGCGCCATTGGCGACCTTCGGCTGGTCGGTGAAGGTCGGTGCGCTCGAAATGAACGCGCCCAGCTTCACGATCCGCTCGACCCGGTCGAGAGTGCCGAGCGCGGCCTTCATCTGCGCGATCAGGTTGAGGCCGCACACGCGCGCAGCGGTGACGCCATAGTCGAGGTCGCGATCCTCGCCCAGGCGGCCTGTCATCAGGCCATCGGGTGCCAGCGCGATTTGCCCGCTGATGTGCAGCAGGCCATTGGCCTCTACCGTCGGAACATAGGCGGCGACGGGCGCAGCGGGCTGGGGCAGCGTGATGCCGAGTTCGGCGAGACGGGCTTCGATGCTCATATTGTGGCTCCATCAAGGGGAAGAAGGGGAAAAGGGGCGGGGCCTTCGGCGAGCCGCGCGACGATCCAGCGCTCTGCGTCGACCCAATTGTCGATCCGGGCATGAGCCTGGGGCGCGGCGGGCACGCCGGGCGCGATTTCCGGTTCGCCCACCATGTGCAGTCGCCATACGTCGGGGGCGTGGCGGGCGACGGAGTCATGATGTTCGGCCAGATCGTCGATGAATAATGCTACGCTCGGTTGCCGTTCCGCCACGATGCGGGCGAGCGGTCGGCCCTTGCCGCCCTGGTTCCAATGCACGGGCAGATCCAGCCCATGGGCCGAAAGTTGCGCGACGCGCGCGCCATGATGTCGCTCGCCGATATTGGTCAGCACGACGATGTCGGCGATCCGCGACAGCCGCCCCAGTGCCTCGACCGCGCCGGAAATCGGCGCCTGCCGGTGCATTTCCGTGTCGAAGAAGCCGACCAGCAGCGACCAGACCCGTTCGCGTTCCAGCACCTCGCCGCTGTCCTTGTGCCGCAACGCTTCGGCGAAGCCGCGATCGTGCATGTCGAAATGGACCGCGTGCGTCTCGTCCAGCCACTGGCGGAACGGCACGACCATGTGCAGCAGCACCTCGTCGCAGTCGGTGATGATGAGGGGGCGGGTCATTGACTCAATGTCTCCTGCGCCGCGATCAGCGCGGCGGGCGTGGTGTCGATCGCTTCGGCGCAGGCGATCAGGTCCGGCTCATGGTCGGCCAGAAAATTGAGCACCGCGCCCAGTATCGCCCGGTCGCTCACGCCGGCGCGTAGCGCGCCGGCGTCGAGTCCGGTCAGCGCCAGCAGCCGGTCGGCCCGCGCGCCGTCGGCCAGCGTCCATCCCAGCGCCAGCAGGGCGAGCATCGCAGGGTCTTCGCTGCTATCCGGCTTGCGATTCGGGCTGTCGGGTCGCATGATGGGCCTTTGGCGGGGAAGCGGTCGGGGGCTCGCTTCATATGGAATTGCGGGTGACTGGTGGCAAAGCGTGTGCTCGTTGTCGAGGACAACGAACTTAATCTCAAACTTTTTTGCGACCTGCTGCGCGCCCATGGGCATGACGTGCTGCCGCTGCGCGACGGTCGCGACGTGCTGGCACAGGCGCGCGACTTCCTGCCCGACCTGGTCATCACCGACATCCATCTGCCCCATGTCAGCGGCTATGACCTCATCCTGTCGCTCAAGGCCGACGAGCGGCTTTCGACCGTGCCGATCATGGCCGTCACCGCCTATGCGGGGAAGGGCGACGAGGAGCGGATCCGCGGCGCCGGTGCCGACGCCTATGTGTCGAAGCCGATTTCCGTGCTGCGCTTCATCGAGCAGGTGAACGCGCTGCTGTAGCGATCGTAACGAAGGCGACAGTTTGGTCACCGGTCTGTCATGCAGCTTTCATCGCGACGCCTTCATTCGGAAGCGTGGCCGTCATTCCCCTCTGCCAACCCCCTGCGCCAAGGCGCGGCGCTCCGCCGACAGCCGGATCATACAGGGGTAATCATCCATGTCTCATCTGACCGACGAGGCGCGCGCGCCCTATCGCGACGCGCAGTCCAGCATCGAACTCGGCGACAACAGCCTGGAAGCGATCGTCGCCGCCAATCCGGCGCGCCGCACGGTGCTGAAGAACGGCCTCCTTGGCCTGTCCATCCTGCCGATGCTGGGCGCGCTCGCGGCCTGCGGCGACGATGACGATTCGAGCAGCCCCACGCCCACTCCGACGCCTACCCCGACGCCGACGGACAGCTATGCGATCAACTTCGCGTCGGTCGCCGCCAACCAGAACGACACCGTTACGGTGCCGTCGGGCTATACCGTCGACGTGCTGCTGAAGGCGGGTGATTCGATCGAGGCCGGCACGCCCTATTCGGGTAGCTACCCGACGCCGGCAGACGCCGAGAAATGGGCCGGCGGCAATCATGACGGCATGGAATTTTTCGAACTGTCGGGCACCGATGCCAACAGTGGCGGCCTGCTCGCGATCAATTTCGAATATCCCGATTTCAACATCCTGATGGCGGGCAGCTACAACGCCGCCACTGCCACCGCCAGCCAGAAGGCGCTGGCACTGTCGGCTGTCGGCATTGGCGTGGTCGAAATCGCCAAGGGCACGGACGGCAAATGGGCGGTCAAGGCCGGGTCGCGCTTCAACAAGCGCTACACCGGCAACAGCAGCTACAAGGCGAGCGGCCCGGCGTCGGGTCTGCTGTCGCCCACGATCAAGGGGATGCTCAACAACTGCGCGTCCGGCCGCACCCCCTGGGGCACATATCTGACCTGCGAGGAATCGACCGACAATTATCTCGATCCGACCCAGCCGGAGGAAAATTACGGCTGGGTGGTCGAAATCGACCCCTATCAGGAACTGGCCGTTCCCACCAAGCGCACCGCGCTCGGCCGCTTCGATCATGAAAACACCGCCTATATGGCGAACAGCGACCATCGCGTCGCCATCTACATGGGCCATGACGGCACGCCGGGCTGCATCTACAAGTTCGTGTGCGACCGCGCCTACAGCGCCAGCAATCGCGCCGCGAACATCGACATGCTCGACCATGGCACCCTCTATGTCGCCCGCTTCAATGCGGACGGCACCGGCGAATGGCGCGCGATGGTGCATGGCCAGAACGGCCTGACCGTCGGCGCCTCCGATCCGGGCAATACCAGCCAGAGTACCACGCCGCTGGCGCCGACCCCGGTCGACTTCAACAACCAGGCCGAAGTGCTGGTCAACTGCATCTCGGCGGCGCGCGTCGCCGGCGGCACCGTCATGGACCGCCCGGAATGGATCACGGTCGCGCCCGACAACAGCGCGATCTTCGTGACGCTGACCAACAATAGCGGCCGTCGCGTCACCAACCCTGCCAACCCGCGCGTCACCAATCTTCACGGTCACATCATCAAGTTCAAGGAAGACGGCAATTCGCCGCTGGCCATGAAGTTCAGCTGGGAAATCTTCCTGCAGGCGGGCGATCCGAAGCTGGCTCCGGGTGGCGCCAATCTGGTAGGCGATATCAAGGGCGATACCTTCTCCAGCCCCGATGGCATCCGCATCGACCCCAAGGGGCGCCTGTGGGTCCAGACCGACCATAGCGTCCCCGGCAATTCGGGCGTGACCGGCACCACCATCGATCAGGCCTTCGGCCATAATGCGATGTTCCATATCGACCAGACGACCAAGCAATCAAAGCGCTTCCTGGTCGGGCCGCTGGGCTGCGAGATCACCGGGCTTGCCTACACGCCCGACCTCAAGACCTTCTTCGTCAATATCCAGCATCCCACGGGCAACTGGCCGGTGGCGGGCCAGCAGCCGCGTTCCTCGACCATCGTCGTGCGCCGCACCGACGCCCAGCCGGTCGGCAACTGACCGCACTGATAACCCCCCTTCCTTGGCGAAAGGGGGCGGAATGGGGCGCTCCTGTAAGGGGGCGCCCCATTTTCGTTGGGGCCGCCATGCTGGCAAATCGGGACCAACAGCAAAAGGCCCGTTCCCCGGAGGGACGGGCCTTTTGCATGTTCCGAAAGCCGGATGATCAGGCGCGCGGGCGAAAAGCCCGCAGCGGCTTACTTGATCTTGGCTTCCTTGAATTCGACATGCTTGCGCGCGACCGGATCATATTTGCGGAAGCTCAGCTTCTCGGTCTTGGTGCGCGGATTCTTCTTCGTGACGTAGAAGAAGCCAGTGTCAGCCGAGCTGACGAGACGGATCTTGACGGTTGCCGGCTTGGCCATGGCCCTATTCCCTGGTCGTAAATTGCGTAAAAAGAAAAGCGGCTCGCCATTGGTGAGTGGCGGACCGCCCCGTTTCAGCAGCGGCCCATGGGGCAGATTCGGTTTCCTGTCAAGGCTCGGCCTAGG
This sequence comes from Sphingobium sp. TCM1, assembly GCF_001650725.1. Classification (GTDB taxonomy): domain Bacteria; phylum Pseudomonadota; class Alphaproteobacteria; order Sphingomonadales; family Sphingomonadaceae; genus Sphingobium. The sequence goes on from NZ_LXVX01000018.1 coordinate 10,717, forward strand.
CTTTACGTAGCTTTAACCGTCCTGCGCCTAGCCTGCGAGGATCACGGACAGGAGGGCTTCTCCATGCGGCATGACCCGATTTCGGCCATTTTGACGGACCTCCTGCGTCGGGTCGACGCGCTGGCGGGGCAGCGCGGTCATCTCTCCCTGATGCGCCTCCATGATGAGGTGGACCAGATCCGTCATATCGCGCGCGCCTTCCATCTCGATACGGTGGAGGGATTGGCGGGCACGCTCGAATCGGCGCTCTCGCTGCATGGCCTCGGCCCGGTGGTGCTGTCCTATCTCGACCTGCTGCGTGAGGCTATCGGCGCGGAGATGCCGGTCAGCCTGATCGTCCCGATGATCCCGCGCGCGGCATCGCCCGCCATCGTCCCGCTCCGCGCCTGATCGTTTCGCTCGCCTAATGGACGCCCTGCTGATCGCCCTGCTCGGCTGCCTGCTCGGCGAGATGGGAGACAAGAGCCAGTTGCTCGTCCTCGCGCTCGCGACCCGCTATGACCGTGACGGTGCGGTGATCGTCGGCATCATCGCCGCCGCCATCGCCAATGCCGCCATATCGGCCTGCGCCGGCGGCTGGATCGGCCCGATGCTGGGCGCAGACGCGCGACTGCTTTTCCTGGCGCTCGCCATCCTGTTTCTGGGCGTCGGCCTGCTCTGGCGGGTTTCCACGCCCGACATGCTGGACGGCTGGCCGACAGGCGCCTTCCTGACCACGGCGCTCGGCCTTTTCATCCTGGGGTTCGGCGATGGCCCGCAATTCCTGATCCTGGGGATCGCCACCCGCACCGGCGACCCGGCGCTGGCCGGGATCGGGGGCGCCATCGGCGTGATCGCGGCGCTGGTGCCGGTCGTGCTGCTGCGCGGGCAATTGCTCGCCCTCCTGCCGCTGCGCGCGATTCGCCGGACGGGCGGGGTGGTGCTGCTCGTGACCGGTGCGATGCTGGCCTTGTCGGCGACCAGCCTGCTCTGATCGATCCGTTTCATCAGCCTGATCGGCATTTGCGATTCGAAAAAATGGCACCTATTCGGCGCGCGATCATTATATGTCCGAAATCAAATCCGCGAACAGGAGGATATTGGATGACCGCCCCCGATCTGAAGACCCCGACCGACCTCAAGAGCAACGCCGTCAAGTCGGTCGCCGACGCGCTGAACGGCGCTCTGGCGGACAGCTATGCGCTTTACCTCAAGACCAAGAATTTCCACTGGCACGTTTCGGGTCCGCATTTCCGCGACTATCATCTCATGTTCGATGAGCAGGCCGCAGAGATTCTGGCGGTCACCGACCTTATCGCCGAGCGTGTGCGCAAGACCGGCAATACGACGCTGCGGTCCATCGGCGACATCGCCCGGCGCCAGAGCGTCACCGACAATGACGCCGATTTCGTCAGCCCGGCCGACATGCTGAAGGAACTGCGCGACGACAATCTGGCGCTGGTCGAAACCTTCCGCGCGGTGAAGGCTGCCGCGACCGAAGCCGGCGACAATGCGACAGAAGGCATTGTCGACGACTGGACCGACCAGGCCGAGCAGCGCGCCTGGTTCCTGTTCGAGGCCGCGCGCGGGGCGTAAGCCGTCGCGATGGCGATGAAAACCCGCTGGTGCGAACCGGCGGGTTTTTCACGCCCGGGGGAAGGTCAGTCCTCCCCGATCACCGTTATCGCCATGATTTCCACAGCCTCTGCCTTCCCGGCAAAATCGACCTTCTCGCCGACTTCCGCATCCATCACCGCGCGGGCGAGGGGGGAGGAGAAGCTGATTCGCCCCTGATGCGGATCGGCCTCGTCGTCGCCGACGATCGCCACCGTCTTTTCCTGTTTGTTCAACCGGTAGGTGATGCGCGTGCCGAAGGCGACACTGTCGCTATCGGGCACCGGCCGCAATTCGGCCGTTGCCAGCCGCGTCCGCCAGTAGCGTAGTTCGCGCTTGTGCTTCTTGGTCGCCTCTTCGTCCATCGCGGCGGTATCGACGCTCTCCAGCGCCTCCACCTTCTCCCGCGTCAGTCGCAACCCCCGCGCCGTCACCCAATTGGGACCGGGCGGGATCGGCAGCTCGAACTTCGGCTCCATATGCTCGTCATCGCTTTCGCGACGAAAGGCGACACTCACGTCATCTCTCTCCTGAATATAAATGTCCGGGTCGAGCCGGCCGAAGCCCGCACACCCGTCTTCGCCAAGATCAGCGCGAACGGCGGTTCAATCCTCGTCGAACAGCCCGGCAAGCTGTTCCACCATCGTCCCGCCCAGCTGCTCCGCGTCCATGATGGTGACGGCGCGGCGATAATAGCGGGTGACGTCATGGCCGATGCCGATCGCCACCAGCTGCACCGGCGACCGGTTCTCGATCCAGTCGATCACCTGACGCAGATGCCGCTCCAGATAGGTACCGCTGTTCACCGACAGGGTGCTGTCATCCACTGGCGCGCCGTCGGAGATCACCATCAGGATGCGGCGTTCCTCGGGACGCGCGATCAGCCGGGCATGAGCCCATAGCAGCGCCTCGCCGTCGATATTTTCCTTGAGCAGCCCTTCGCGCATCATCAGTCCCAGATTCTTGCGCGCGCGCCGCCAGGGATCGTCGGCCTTCTTGTAGACGATGTGGCGCAGGTCGTTCAGCCGTCCCGGCATCGGCGGACGCCCGGCGGCCAGCCATTCCTCGCGCGCCTGGCCTCCCTTCCATGCCCGCGTGGTGAAGCCCAATATCTCGGTCTTGACCCCGCAACGCTCCAGCGTGCGCGCCATGATGTCGGCGCTGATCGCCGCGATGCTGATCGGGCGCCCGCGCATGGAGCCGCTATTGTCGATCAGCAGCGTCACCACCGTGTCGCGAAACTCGGTATCCCGTTCGATCTTGTAGGACAGCGATCGGGTGGGATCGATCACGATCCGCGCCAGTCGCGCCGCGTCGAGCAGCCCTTCTTCCTGATCGAAGTCCCAGCTGCGCGACTGCTGCGCCATCAAGCGTCGCTGGAGCCGGTTGGCGAGCTTCGTCACCGCCCCTTGCAAACTTACCAGCTGCTGGTCGAGGAAGCCGCGCAGCCGCACCAGCTCATCCTCGTCGCACAGTTCATCGGGACTGACGACCTCGTCATATTTGAGCGTATATGCCTTATAGTCGAAACCGGGCGGCAGGTCGGACATGGGCCGGTTGGGGCGGACCGGCATCATGCCTTCCTCGCCCATATCGTCCGCGCCTTCATCGCTGTCGGCATCGAACTCGTCGCTATAGTCGGTCTCGCCGTCCTCTGTGTCGCCGCCCTGGTCCTCGGCGCGCGCCTCGGCGTTCATGTCGCTGTCGCCGGCCTCGTCCTGGCCGCTGTCGCCTTCCTCCTGCTGCTCTTCCTCGTCCTCGCCCTCATCCTGCGATTCGGGTTCATCGGCGTCGGGCGGGACATCGGCGTCGATCAACTGGAGATGCTCCAGCATGGCGGTGGTCAGCTTCTGGAAAGCGCGCTGATCGTCGATCGCCAGCGCCAGCGCGTCGAGATCGCTGCCGGCCTTGTCCTCGATCCACTGGTCGACCATGGCGACGCCCGGCGCGACATCCTTGGGGATGGCCTGCCCGGTCAGCCGCTCGCGCACCTTGAGCGCCAGCGCGGTCGACAGCGGCACCTCGTCGGCGGATCGCGCCCGGCGGATCGCATCGGATTTGAGCCGCAGGTCGAGCGCATGGTTGAGGTTGGCGCGCACCCCCTCCATTGCGCGCGATCCGATCGCCTCGACCCGCGCCTGCTCGACCGCGTCGAACACGGCGCGCGCCACGGCTTCCCCCGGCGCCGAGGCGGCGTGTATCTTCGCGCTGTGGTGGCGCAGCTTCAGCGCATAGGCATCGGCAAAACCGCGCGCCAGCGCCACCTGATCGGCCGGCAGGGCACGGCCGGGCGTCGGCACCTTGATCGCCTTGCCGGCGGCATGGGGGGTATCGGCGGTGAAGCCGACCTCCACTTCTGCGTCGCGGGTGATCGCACGCGCCGCGCCGGACAGCACATCCTTGAAGGCGTCGATGGGGGAACGTTCGATCATGGAATCAGCAATGCCTCGCGCAGCGCCTCGCGCGCCGGCGCGTCAACGCCCAGCACATCCTCCATGTAGCAATCGATTCCGCCATGGTCGGCGTCCAGCGTCTCGAACAGCGCATCCAGATAGGCGGCATCCGCGTGCAGCACCGGCGCGATCACATCGGCGCGGTCCCGTCGTGCGGCTGCCAGCCGCGATTCGCCTTGCGCGAGGCGCCAATCCCAGTCGGCATGATCGTTGGTCAGCAGATAATCTTTCACTATGGCTGCGCGCGGTACGCCAAGCGCCGCCAGGATCAGCGCCGCGCCGACCCCGGTGCGGTCCTTACCTGCCGCGCAGTTGATAAGGATCGGCAGTCGTCCTGCCAGCATCTGACGGAACATCGCCCGATAGGATTCGGCATGATCGATCGCGATCGAGCGGTACAGCGCGATCATCGCCGCGCGCATATCCTCGGCTGTAGCCGCGCCGGCGCGCAAGACTTCGCCCAACACGCCGCTGGTCTCGCGATAGTCGCGGCAATAATAATCGACGTCCGCGCCATGCCAGGATGTCGGTTCCGCCTCGCGTTCATTGGGGCGCCGGAAATCGCAGATCGCCCGGATGCCAAAGGCGCGCAACTGGGTTGCGTCCCGGTCGGTCAGCAGCGCCATCGTGCCCGACCGATAGAGCATTTTCCGACGCACGGTCCGCCCGTCCGCGGTCGCATGGCCGCCGAAATCGCGCAGATTGAACGCGCTTGCCAGTGGCAGCCGGTCGCCGGCCATTACGACTTCGCCGCTCATGGCCGTTCCGGTTCGCCGATGCGCGGGACGGCAACCGTCTCGATCTGCGTCTCGACCTCGCTCATCAGCTTGTGGACCGGGCATTTGGCGGCGACGGCGATGAGCTTGTCATGCTGCTCGTCGCTCATCGGCCCGGTCAGCGCGATCCGCGTGGTCAGCTTGTAGATACCCTTGCGCTCCTCGCTGGCGTCGCGAACGATGCCGACATGGATATTCTCCACCGGAATGCCGTTCCTCTGCGCATACCAGAGCATGGTCATCGCCTTGCACGCGCCCAAAGCCGAATCATAGAGGTCATGCGGGTCCGGGCCGGCATCATTGCCATCGGGAGCGGACATGTCCGCCACCAACTCATGCCCCCGGATGCTGATCCGGTGCGCGGTGCCGCCATTGGGGTCGATCCGTTCGACGACGATCATGCCTTGTCTCCCTGCCGTCGGACAGGGCGAACGTCAGTTCGCCCGCGTCGCCACGCTCTCGGGAAGATCCTTCCCGAACACGCGCTGATAATATTCCGCCACCAGCGCCCGCTCCGCCTCGTCGCACTTATTGAGGAAGGACAGGCGGAAGGCGAAGCCCACATTCTTGAAGATCAGGGCATTCTGCGCCCAGCTGATCACGGTGCGCGGCGACATCACGGTCGAAATGTCGCCGTTGATGAAGCCCTGGCGGGTGAGTTCCGCCACCTTGATCATGCTCTCGACTTCCTTGCGGCCGCCTTCATGATCATATTCGCCGGACTTGGCCAGCACCACCTGCGCCTCGGTGGCGGCGGGCAGATAGTTCAGCGCCACCACCAGGTTCCAGCGGTCCATCTGGCCCTGGTTGATCTGCTGCGTGCCATGATAAAGGCCGGTCGTGTCGCCCAGGCCCACCGTATTGGCGGTCGCGAATAGGCGGAAATGCGGGTTCGGCCGGATGACCCGGTTCTGGTCGAGGAGCGTCATCTTGCCGTCCGTTTCCAGCACGCGCTGGATCACGAACATCACGTCGGGACGGCCGGCGTCATATTCGTCGAACACCAGCGCCACCGGCCGCTGCAACGCCCAGGGGAGCAGCCCCTCACGGAACTCCGTTACCTGCTGGCCGTCCTTGAGCACGATGGCGTCGCGCCCGACCAGGTCGATACGGCTGATATGCGCATCCAGGTTGATGCGGATGCACGGCCATTTCAGGCGGGCGGCGACCTGCTCGATATGGCTCGACTTGCCGGTGCCATGATAGCCCTGCACCATGACGCGGCGATTATAGGCAAAGCCCGCCAGGATCGCGAGCGTGGTGTCGGGATCGAACACATAGGCGGGATCGAGGTCCGGCACGCGCTCGTCCGCCTGGGAAAAGGCCGGGATCTTCATATCGACATCGATGCCGAAGACGTCGCGCGCATCCACCTCCCGGTCGGGCGCGTCGAGCAGCGTTTCGGCGCGGGTGTCGGGCTGGACGTTCGAAATCTCGGTCATGGCGTCTTCAATCTTTCTGCGAGTCATTCAGCCCCTAACCGATATTTTCGGGCCATGTCGATAGAGTGGGGCCTTGATGCGCGGCGATCAAGTTGCCCTTTCAGCCAAATTGGCATCCTCGCCGGTCGGGATGGCTGGGTGGCACACGTCCGGGATCGGCGCGGCGCTGCCGACAGGATCCATGTATTTTCAGGTCATGTGTCGCTAACCAAGGACGATGGACTGGAGCAATGAAGCCTATTTCCTCGCCATCCCGTTTCTGCTGCTCAACGGCTGCACCCTGTTCTGCTTTGGATGGGACAAGAGATGCGCGATCGCCGGCCGGCGGCGCATATCCGAGGCGAATTTGCTAACCCTGGCGCTGCTGGGCGGCTCTCCGGGGGCTCTGCTGGCGCGCCGGCTCTTTCGTCACAAGACGCGCAAGCAACCCTTTTCCGCCTGGTTGCAGCTGATCGTCGTCAGCCAGGCGGGCCTTGCGATCGGCTGGTTCCTGATCTGATCAGGCGAACACAGTGGCCTTCTTCAGGTGGCCATAGGCCTCGATCACGCCTTGAAGCGCGCCTTCATGGCTGCGGTCGCCACCATTATGATCGGGATGATAGCGGCGGAGCAATTCGGTGTAGCGCGTCCGCAGCGCCCTGCGGTCCGCGTCGATCGGCAGGCCCATCACCGAGAGCGCCCGACGATCCTCGTTCGACAGGAACTTGCCGTCCTGCCGCATCTGATTGTCGGCCCGCGCCTTGGCGACCCGTTCCCTGAACCTCGCCCCGATCGCGTCGAGCGGATCCTGGAAGTCCGACCATTTGGGCGGCGGACTGGCGGCGTTGGAGGAGAAGGCGCGCGTCTCCCGTTCCCAGCCCGCATAAGGGCGCTGCGCGGCGGCGATCTCCTCCGGGGACATGCCGGTGAAGAAATTATATCCCTGGTTGAACTGGCGCACATGCTCCAAGCACAGCCAACGCCAGCGCGGGCCGTCCTGACTGGAGCGCCCATTCTCCAGCGGTGGCGCGCGGAATTCGCCCGGCTCCGGGCAGCCCTCGACCGCGCAGGGGCGGTCGCTTTCCACGCGGCCGTGAAAACGGTTGAATCGACGGGTCGAGAAGGATTCGCTGCTCAAGATTGTCCTGATGAAACTGTCGGCAAAGCAGCCTATATAGGCGACATGACCACCGACCTCAAAGGCCCAATGGCGGGACCGATCGCCACCGAAATCGAAGCGCGGCTGCGCGCCGCCCTGTCCCCGCAGCATCTCGCCGTCATCGACGACAGCGAAAAGCATCGCGGCCATGCAGGACATGATGGGTCGGGGGAAAGCCATTTCACGGTCGACATCATATCGGACAGCTTCACCGGCCAGAACCGCGTCGCGCGCCAGCGACTGGTCAACGCCGCGCTCGCCGACCTGCTGCGCGACAAGGTCCATGCCCTCGCCATCAAGGCCCGCGCGCCGGGCGACGCTTGATGGTGACGGACCTGATCGTCCAGACGATCACCCCGACGACCCATGACCTGGGCGATTTCAAGGTGCATCGCTCGCTGCCCGTGAAGGGGCGCACCATGGTCGGTCCGTTCATCTTCTTCGACCAGGCGGGGCCGGCCCTGATCGCGCCGGGCCAGGGGGTGGACGTCCGACCGCATCCGCATATCAACCTCGCCACTGTCACCTACATGTATGAAGGGGCCTTTCTTCACCGCGATTCGCTCGGCACGGAGCAGTTGATCGAGCCGGGCGCGGTCAATCTGATGACGGCGGGCAAGGGCATCGTTCATTCGGAACGCTCGCCGGAGGAGGACCGCGTCAAGGCATCCAAGCTTTCGGCCATCCAGACCTGGCTGGCGCTGCCCGACCGGTTCGAGGAAATGGACCCAGCCTTCGAGCATGTCGGCGAGGGCGGCCTGCCGGTGATAGACGATGGCGCGGTGCGCGCCCGCGTCATCATGGGATCGCTCTGGGGCGAAACCTCGCCCGTCACCACCTATGCGCAGACCGTCTATGCCGATATCCAGCTCGCGCCGGGCGGCCGCATCGCCATCGACCCCTCTGCGGACGAGCGCGCCCTCTATGTGTCGGGCGGCGATGCCGCGCTGGACGGCCTGCTGCTGGCGCCGCAGACACTCTATGTCCTGCGCCCCGGCACGTCCGCCACGCTGATGAGCGTCGATGGCGGCCGCGTCGTTCTTTGCGGCGGCGAAGCCTTCACCTCGCCCCGCCATGTCTGGTGGAATTTCGTCTCGTCGACCCAGGAACGGCTGATGCAGGCGCGCGAGGATTGGGAAGCGATGCGCTTTCCGCTCATTCCCGGCGACGATCGGGAATTTATCCCCATCCCGCAAGGCCGGCCCAAGACGGTCAGCTATCCCTGAAGCCTCCCCCTGAAGGGAAGCATCACTGCACGAAGGTCAGCGACAGATTCTCGGCATTTTTCGGAATGTCGATCCGGCTTTCGTTGATCGACGCTTCCTCGCCGGGCTTCAGCCGCGTCTTGTCGGCCTTGGTGGTCCAGCTGAAGACCAGCCGGTTCTGCCGGTCGCGCAACTGCACCAGCACCGGCGGCACCGGCAGCGCCTGCGCGCCGCTGTTCACGATCCGCGCGCCGAAGGCGAAATATTCCTCGCCCGTGGGCAGCTTGCGTCTTTCTGCCGGCTTCGACAGGTAGAAGAGCAGGTCGGGATCGCCCTCCTCCGGCACGATGCCCAGGCCCACCATCCAGGCGGGCGGCCCGAAATAATGGAGCGCGCCGCCGGCCGCCGCGACGAGCAGGAAAAAGCCTGCGGCGGCATAGGTCCAAAGCTTCAGCACGTTGCGCCGGGGCTTGGCGGGGGCGGGTGGGGCGAAGCGGCTTTCCTCCACCGGATCGACCGGCGCGCCGGCGTAGATGTCGTCGAACCGATGGTCAGCCGGTTCGTCCGGTGGGGAAGCAGCCTCCTCCTGCGGTGCGGGCGCGGCAGCGGGCACAGGTGCACCGGTGTCGGCCATGGCGGGCGGTGGCGTTCCCGCTTCGCCCTGGAACATGGTGGATTGCGCCGCCGCCGGGGCATAGGCTGGCGGCGGCGGTTCGGGCGCTTGCGCCGGTGGAGCGACGGGCGGGGGAGCGGCCGGGGCTTCCTCCCGCACAACCAGCGCAGCGGGTTCCTGGAACCAGCTATGCTTGCACGCCGCGCAGCGGACCTGGCGGCCATCGGGACCTACGGCGCTGTCGGGTACGACATAGCGCGTCGCACAATTGGGGCACACCAGGATCATGTCGCTTCATAGGCATGGCAGGGACTCGCGCGCAAGCGGCAACAATCATGGCGCGACTCGCGCGATCGCGCGGCGCGGGCTTTACGGCGGCCTGCCGGCTGTGCCATGGCTGGGCTTCGGGGCAGCAGGGAGCGCGACAGCGCCAGATCTCAAGACATGACGGCTATCGTCCAGTTCGAAAATGTCGGTCTGCGCTATGGTCTGGACAGCGAGACGCTGTCCGATGTGAGTTTCTCCCTGGCCAGCGGCGGATTCTATTTCCTGACCGGCGCTTCGGGTGCGGGCAAGACGTCGCTGCTCAAATTGCTCTACCTTGCCCAGCGGCCCAGCCGTGGCGTCATCCGCCTGTTCGGTGAGGATGTGGTCACGCTTCCCCGGAAAAGACTGCCCGGCTTCCGCCGCCGCATCGGCGTGGTGTTCCAGGATTTCCGGCTGGTCCCGCATCTGTCCGCTTATGACAATATCGCGCTGCCGCTGCGCGTCGCGGGCATGGAGGAGAGCGAGATCGACGCCCCGGTGGCCGAGATGCTCAACTGGGTCGGCCTCGGCGATCGCGGGCAGGCGCGCCCGGCGACGCTGTCGGGCGGGGAGCAGCAGCGCGTCGCTATCGCCCGCGCGGTGATCGGCCGTCCGGAGATATTGGTGGCGGACGAACCGACGGGCAATGTCGATGCCGACATGGCCAGCCGCCTGATGACCCTGTTCGAAGCGCTCAACCGGCTGGGGACGACCATCGTCGTGGCTACCCACGACCTGCCGCTGATCGCCCAGGTCAAGGGCGCGCAGATGATGAAGCTGGACAAGGGCCGGCTCGCCGACCCCACCGGGATGCTGCGCTATCCGCCGCGGCCGCAGGACCGGCACTGATGGCGGGCCATGCCAACCGCAAGGCTGCGGCCGCCGCGCGCCATCGCCTGCTGCCGGGCGGCCGGGTTGCGGGACCGATGCCGTGGATCATCGCGATCATGATGTTCCTCACGGTGCTGGCTGCTGCTGCGGGACTGGGGCTGGGCGCCGCGGTTCGCGCGATGAGCGCGGACCTTGCGGGGCGCGCCAGCGTGCAGGTGGTCGAGGCCGACGCACTGGTGCGCGACCGGCTCTCGGCGCGCACGCTCCAGGCGCTCCGAAGCGCGCAGGATGTCCGGGCGGCCGATCCCGTCGACCCGGCGCGGCTGGCTGACCAACTCCGTCCCTGGCTGGGCGACGGGGTGAGCAGCGGCGACGTGCCGGTGCCGGCCTTGATCGACGTGACGCTGACGCCCGGCGAGGCGGATGCCAAAGTCGGTCGCCTGCGGACCCTGCTGGCGCGCCTGTCGCCGGGGCTGCGGATCGAACCCCATGCCGCCTTCCTGGCGCCGCTTGCGGGCCTGCTGGCGGCGCTGGGCTGGCTGGCGGTCGGGGTCGTGGCGCTCATGGCGCTGGCCACCGGGGCGGTTGTCGTGCTGGCGGCGCGCGGGGCGCATGACAGCCATCGCGGCACGATCGACGTTTTGCATCTCATGGGTTCGACCGACGTGCAGATCGCCCGCCTGTTCCAGCGGCGCATCGGGCTGGACGCCTTTCTCGGCAGCGCGCTGGGCTTCGCCTTTGCCGTGCTGGTCATCATCCTCATTGGCCTGCGCCTCTCGGCCGCGGGATCGGACCTTCTGGGCGCGGTGGAGATATCCCCAGGCGGCTGGGTCGTGCTCGCCATGCTGCCCGTCATGGGCGTCACGCTGGCGACGCTTACCGCGCGCTGGACGGTGCTGCGCGCGCTGGGGCGATCGCTGTGATCGTCCGTCTCGTCGCCGTAGCCCTGCTCGCCTGGATGCTGGGCTTCGCCTGGTTCGCCATCTTCCTGCCCCAGCCGCTCGACGGGCGGCAGACCGATGCCATCGTCGTGCTGACCGGCGGCGCGGGGCGGATCGACCGGGGCATTGCCCTGCTGGAGGATGGCGCGGCCAAGCGGATGCTGATTTCCGGCGTCGACCGCTCGGTCCGTCCGGTGGAGCTGGCGGCGCAATATCAGACGCCCGAACAGCTCTTCGCCTGCTGCATCACGCTGGGTCGCGAGGCGATCGACACCCGGTCCAATGCGATCGAGACCGCCCGCTGGCTGGAGCGGCGCGATTACAAGACCGTGCGGCTGATCACCACCGACTGGCATATGCGCCGATCCGCGCTGGAATTGCGCCAGGCGCTGCCCGGTCGCGTCAGCATCGTCTATGACGCGGTGCCCAGTCGCCCCAGCCTGACGGTGCTGCTGCGGGAATATAATAAATATCTGCTGCGGCGGGTGGCCGCGCTGATCGGCATCTGACAATCCATTCCCATGATAACGGCCATCCGCTCCCTCCTCTTCATGCTCGTCTTCTACAGCGGCAGCCTGGGCTTCGTCCTGTGGGCGCTGCTGTCGAGCTGGGTCGCGCCGGCGTCGGTGCAGGGCGTGGCCACCGGCTGGAGCCGCTTCCACCGCGCGAGCGCGCGCTGGCTGCTGGGGCAGAGGGTGGTGGTGCAGGGCGACCTGCCCCATGGACCCTATCTCTACATCCTCAAGCATGAGTCGATGTTCGAGACCATCGACCTGCTGTGCCTGTTCGATCGGCCGGCGATCGGGGCGAAGCGCGAATTGCTCGACATTCCGCTGTGGGGCGTCATCGCCCGCCGCTATGGCCTCATCCCGATCGAGCGCACTGCCGGGGCCAGCGCGCTACGCGCGCTGCGCGCCTCGGCCAGGGCGGCGGCGGCGGCGGGGCGGGCGGTCTGCCTCTTCCCCGAAGGCACCCGCGTGCCCCATGGCGAGTCCCCGCCGCTCAAATCCGGCTTTGCCGGTCTCTACAGCCTGCTCGGCCTGCCGGTGGTGCCGATCGCCGTGGACAGCGGCCGGGTGTCGCCACGCGGCCGCTTCCTGAAGCGCGCCGGCACCATCACCTACAAGGTGGGCGAGATCATCCCCACCGGCCTCGACCGCAAGGAGGCCGAAGCCAAGGTCCATGCGGCGATCAATGCGCTCAATCAGTGCGACCGGCCGAAATCGGGCTTGGCGTCGTCCTGACCCTGTTCGATGATCGACCGGCGGATCGCGCGGGTGCGGGTGAAGAGGTTGAACAAAGCGTCGCCGTCATTCCAGCGGATCGCTCGCTGCAAGGCCGACAGATCCTCCGAAAAGCGCTGGAGCATGTCCAGCACCGCATCCTTGTTAGCCAGGAACACGTCGCGCCACATGGTCGGGTCCGACGCGGCGATGCGGGTGAAGTCGCGGAAGCCGCCGGCGGAATATTTGATGACCTCGCTCTGGGTCACATCCTCCAGATCGCTGGCGGTGCCGACGATGGTATAGGCGATCAGGTGGGGCAAGTGGCTCGTCACCGCCAGCACCATGTCATGATGCGCCGGGTCCATCGTGTCGACATTGGCGCCCACGCGCCGCCACAGTTCGGCGACGCGTTCGACAGCGGCGGGATCGGCGCCCGCAGGCGGGGTGACGATGCACCAGCGGCCCTTGAACAGGGTCGCGAAGCCCGCCTCCGGCCCGCTATTTTCGGTGCCCGCCACCGGATGCGCCGGGATGACGGTGCGGCCGGGCAGTGCGGCGGTGAGCTGCGCCAGCACGTCCGCCTTGCACGAACCCACATCGCTGACGATGGCGTCGGCCGGCAGATCGTCGGCGATCTCCGTTGCCGCGGCGCCCATGGCGCGGACGGGGACGCAGAGGATTACCAGATCGGCGTCGGTGACGGACGCGCCCGCCGTGTCGGTGATGTCGTCGCACAGGTCGATGCGCCGGGCGGTGTCGCGCACCGCCGGATCGGCATCATGGCCGGTGACGCGCACGGTCGGCATTTCGGCCCGGATCGCGCGGGCCAGCGAGGAGCCGATCAGGCCCAGGCCGATGATGGTGACGCGGGCGAAGGGCAGCATGGCGTCAGGCCGCCTCCGCCATGGCGCGCAGCTTGGCCGCGACGGCGCGGGTCTGCGCTTCGGTGCCGATGGTGATGCGCAGGCCGTTGGGCAGCCCCTGCCCCGGCAGCCAGCGGGTGGCGAAGCCTTCGTCCCACAGCCCCTTCATCGCCGCTTCGGCGGTCAGCCTGCCGTCGAACAAGATGAGGAGGAAGTTGGTCCGGCTCGGCACCGCGCGCAGGCCGTGGTTGGAAAGGGAGGCGACCTCGCCCGCCAGCCATTCGCGCCACTGCGCGTTGTGCGCCCGGCTCTGTTCCACCCATGCCGTATCGCCGATCGCCGCGATCGCCGCCGCCTGGCCCGCCGTCGTCACGTTGAACGGCGCGCGGATGCGGTGGAGGATGTCGATGACGTCCTGACTGGCATAGCCCCAGCCGATCCGTTCGGCGGCGAGGCCGTAGATTTTGGAGAAGGTGCGCGTGACCAGGACGTTGCTGGCGGTGCGGGCCAGTTCGAGGCCGCCATCATCCTCATCCGCGTCGAGATATTCGGCATAGGCCTGGTCGAGGACGAAGAGGATGTCCGGGCGCAGCCCGGCGTGGAGCCGTGCGATCTCCGCACGGCTGGTCATGGTGCCGGTCGGATTGTTGGGGTTGGCGAGGAACACGACCTTGGTCTTTTCGGTCACGGCTGCGAGCAGCGCGTCGACGTCGGTCGCATAGTCGGCGTCCGGCGCCTCCACCGGGGTCGCGCCCACGCGCCGGGCGGCGATGTCATAGACGGAAAAGCCGTAGCGGACGTAAAGCACCTCGTCGCCCGGCCCGGCATAGGCGCTGGCGGCGATGTGGAGCAGTTCGTCCGAGCCGGTGCCATAGATGATCCGCGCGGGATCGAGGCCATGGGCCGCGCCGATCGCCTCCCGCAGCTTCGCCGCGCCCGGATCGGGATAGGTGGCAAGGTCGGCGGTGGCGGCGATCAGCGCCGCGCGCGCCGCCTGCCCGGTGCCGAGCGGATTTTCGTTGGCGCTGAGCTTGATGAGCGGGCGGCCGTCATCGGCCGCCGACTTGCCCGGCACATAGGCATGAATGCCGAGAATCCAGTCCTTGGGTGCGGGTTTTGCAGCGATCTGTGTCATGGCGGGGGGCTTTAGCGGCTTTGGCGGCAAAGGCAAAGCGGCGGGACGCGGTCGATGGTTCGGCCGGTGCGGGGCGGTAGTGCCGACCGGCAGGGTCACAGCGTCGAAGTTCACACCGTCGTCGCGTGTCGCGACGCATAAGTGCGGATTTTCGGCCGCGACGCGTCCCCGAAGCGCCCGCGACGCGCCCCTTGGGTCACGCCGGCGCGTCATGTGGGTCACGGTCGTGCGCGCGCCACGCGTCGGTCGGGTTCCAACTGGGACAGGGACGTAAGGGCGCGGAAGCAGCGTGAACGGAGGCCGGCGCGAAGGAAGGGCGGTGTGATCCATCATGCAGGATAGATCAGGAAATTTCTGAATAGGACAGGGGGATCGGGCGGGAGCGATCGGAAGCGGGGGCGGGGGGCGGTTTGTGTGTCCGGAAGCGACCACTCGCGGGCATTTACGGCGGAACTCCATGATGCCACAAGCGGACGTTCATGGAGGGAGTTGGACTGCGCTATGACGCATGAAAGAATGGCTCAGGTGCGGCGCTGGGCGATTGCCATCACAATAGCTTTCAGTGCCTGCTTGTGGTTGACGAGCCTATCTGGCTGGCGTTGGCAGACTAGCGGATTCGAATGGTTCGTTGCGGCAGCAGCCGCGCTGTGCATGGTCAGTTTCTGGACCGCTGTCATTCTCACATTGCGCATGCGAAGGAATGCGTCTTCGAAATAGCTTTGTTGCGCTATCAAGCTGATCGGCTAACGATCAACTCTGGACGCCCAGTCTTCCGCGCCTCATGCCCAAATAAGGAAATCCAGCAAGGCAAATAAGCCTGTCCAGACAACGACCAACGCGTAGAAAGCGACGCTGCTTTCTGATCTACTTATCTGGGTCGCCGCGCCGCCTGCAATCGGCAGGCGGATAGTCTGACCGCGCAATAGCATCACTGCGACAGCAGCGATTTGGGCGATAGCTACAGCGGTAAAAAGTAAGTTCATGCGTTCGCCATAGCGCCTTGCCGGGCACGTCGGCAATGTCAGCTTTCCGCCAACCTTGGCTGGAGAACAGACGGTCCGCAATCCACCCCTTTCCGTCATTCGCTGCAAAGGCGGGAACCCATCTCCAGACCTTGCGCCTAGTGTCTCGTTGAGGAGATGGATCCCCGCCTCCGCGGAATGACGGTATTGGGGAGGTTCGTCGGCGCTCTATACCACCGGCGTCAGCACTGGTTTACCTGCGAACCAGGCGTCGAGATTGGCCAGCACCAGGTCGGCCATCGCCTTGCGCGTGTGGACGGTCGCGCTGCCCTGATGGGGTTGGAGCACGACATGGTCCATGGTCAGCAGCGCTTCCGGCACATGGGGTTCGTGGGCGAACACGTCGAGGCCGGCGCCGGCGATGCGCCGGTCGGCCAGCGCGGCGACCAGCGCCTCTTCGTCGATCACGCTGCCCCGGCTGATGTTGACGATGACGCCCTGCGGTCCCAGCGCGTCGAGCATGGCGGCGTCGACCAGTTTCGCCGCCTCCGGCCCGCCCGAGGTGGCGACGATGATGACATCGCTTTGCCGGGCGAAATCGAGCGGGTCGGCGACATAGCGATACGGCGCATCCTGCGCCTGCCGCCGGTTGTGGTAGAGGATTTCGCCCGCCTGCCGCTCCAGCCGCTCCGCGATGGCGCGGCCGATGCGGCCGAGGCCCAATATGCCGATGCGCGATCCCGTCACCCGGCCCGACAGGGGCGGCTTTTCGCCACGCGCCCAGCCGCCCGAGCGCACCAGCGCGTCATTGGCAGCAATGTTGCGGACCGTGGCATAGAGCAGGCCGACGGCGAGATCGGCGACATCGTCGGTCAGCACGTCGGGCGTGTTGGTGACGCGGATGCCCTTCATGCGGGCATGATCGACATCGACCTTGTCATAGCCGACCGAGAAAAGGCCGATGATCTCCAGCCCTGGCAATGCGTCCATGATGTCGGCCGGTGCGCCGACCGATCCGAAGCTGACCAGCGCCCGCGCATCGCGCACGGCCGGCGGCAGGGCGGCCGGATCGGCGTCGGCCGCTACGGCATGAACGGTGAAGCGACGCTCCAGTTCATCGTCCAGATAGGGGTAGAGGGGGCCATAGGCGACGATCGGCGGGCGTTCAGCATGGGTCATGCCGCCCATCTAGGGACGATGCCGCTGATGCGCCAGATTGACAGAGTGGGACAGCGGTCCTAGCCCCGCTCCACCATGGCCAGCGTCCCCTTGAGCGAAGACAGCCGTTTCGGCCTGCGTCGGCAGGCCCGCCTGACCGGACCATTGCGCCTGTCGAGCGGCGCGAGCCTGGGTCCGGTCGACATCGCCTATGAAACCTATGGCGCGATGAATGCGGACAAGTCCAACGTCATCCTGATCTGCCATGCGCTGACCGGCGACCAATATGTGGCGTCCGACCATCCCGTCACCGGCAAGCCCGGATGGTGGTGGCGGCTGGTGGGCGAGGGCAGGCCGGTCGATCCGGCGCGCCATTTCATCGTCTGTTCGAACGTCATCGGCAGCTGCATGGGATCGTCCGGGCCGGCGAGCGTCGATCCTGTGACCGGCGAGCCGCACGCCATGCGCTTCCCGGTGCTGACCATCGCCGACATGGTGCGGGCGCAAGCCGCGCTGCTCGATCATCTGGGCGTCGATCGCCTCTCCGCCGTCATCGGCGGGTCGATGGGCGGGATGCAGGCGCTGACCTGGCCCACGCTCTTCCCCGAGCGGGTCGAAAGCTGTGTCGTCATCGCCTCCACGGCGCGGCACAGCGCGCAGAATATCGCCTTTCACGAGGTCGGGCGGCAGGCGATCATGGCCGATCCCAACTGGCGCGGTGGCGATTATTATGCCGACGGACAGGTGCCGAGCGCGGGCCTGGCGGTGGCGCGCATGGCGGCGCACATCACCTATCTGTCCGAAGCAGGGCTAACGGAGAAATTCGGGCGGCGCTTGCAGGGGCGGGACGCCAAGACCTTCGGCTTCGACGCGGATTTCCAGGTGGAAAGCTATCTGCGCCACCAGGGGCTGAGCTTCGTCGAGCGGTTCGATGCGAACTCCTATCTCTACATCACCCGCGCCATGGACTATTATGACATTGCCGAGGATCATGGCGGGTCGCTGGCGCGGGCCTTCTCCGCGAGCAAGGCGCGTTTCTGCCTGGTGAGCTTCGACACCGACTGGCTTTATCCCACGGCGGAATCGCGGATCATCGTCCATGCGCTGAACGCCAGCGGCGCGCAGGCCAGCTTCGTCGAACTGTCCAGCCCGTTCGGCCATGACGCCTTCCTGCTGGAATGTCCCGAACTCAACCGGGTGGTCGACGGATTCCTGCGGGGCGGGCGGGCATGAGCGAGACGCTAAGGCCGGACCTGGCCCTGATCGCGCGGACGGTGCGGCCGGGCGCGCGCGTGCTTGACGTGGGCTGTGGCGACGGCGCGCTGATGGCGGTGCTGCGCGACCGGGCACAGGTCGACGCGCGCGGGCTGGAGATTGACGGGTCCAACGTCGCCGCCGCCGTGGGGCGCGGGCTGTCCGTGGTGCAGGGCGACGCGGACACCGACCTCATCTACTATCCCGACGCCAGTTTCGACTATGCGATATTGAGCCAGACGCTCCAGACGACGCGGCGGCCGGACAAGGTGGTGGAGGAATTGCTGCGCATCGGGGGGCAGGCGTTCGTGTCCTTCCCCAATTTCGCGCATTGGCGGGGGCGGCTGTCGCTGATGTGGGGCGGGCGGATGCCGGTGACGCGGCTGCTGCCCGATACCTGGTATGACACGCTCAACATCCACCATGTGACGGTCGACGATTTCCGCGCGCTGGTGAAGGAGCGCGGCTGGCATATCGACGGGCAGTGGTTCCTGAAGGGCGACCGGGAAACCACCCACGCCAATGCGAACCTGTTTGCCGAACATGCGGTGTTCCTGCTGCGCCGGTGAGCGCGACGGATCAATAATCCTTCGAATAGCGCAGATTCGCCGACGACCCCGCATTGGTGCCGGTCTTCGACAGCAGACTGAGCGTCTTGGACAGGGCGATTTCCAGCTGGGTGGCGGTGAAGCCCTTGGAGTCGGTGATGACCTCCACATAGATATTGTTGGAGATATGCTGGCCGACCGCGAGGCTGGTGCCGCGCCCCGTCGCCTCGTCGCCGCCGACGATGCCGATCCGGTCGAGGCCCGACGCGCCTTGCAGTTTGCCCATCGGATTGAGGCCGCCGCTGCCGCCGCGCAGGCCGTTGAGGGCCGCCGCCAGCTGGATCGCCTGGGTCGCAGACAGGTTGGCGACATTGTCGCCGAACAGGATGCGGGCGAGGATTTCGTCCTGCGGCAGGGTGGGCGTGGAGATGAAGCTGATGTCGGGCTGCTGCGCGCTGCCGGCGACCTGGATTCCCGCCGTGACCGTGTCGATCCGGGTTTCCGCCTTGATCGCCAGCGTGGGGTTCATCATCGGCCCGTTGAAGCTGATGACGCCCTGCGACAGGTCGAACTGGTGGCCCGAGAAGCTGTAGCGGCCGCGGATCACCTCGATCTTGCCGACCACACGCGGGGCTGCGGTGGTGCCGGTGACTCGCATGTTGGTCTTCCATTCGGAATCGAGGCCCATGCCGGTCACGTAGATTTCATTGTCGGCGCGCACGCGAATGTCGAGCTTCCAGTCGGCGGGCCTGGCGGCGGCCTGCCGCGCGGCGAGTCGCTGGTCGAGCGCGTCGCCGCCCGCGCCCTTGCGGCGGACGCCGGTCAGCTGGCGGATTTCGGTGCCACCCTGCCAGGCGACGCGATAGCGGGTTTCCGGCAGCGACAGGTCGCCCCGGATGAGGCCGCCACTTGCGGCGCTGTTGGTGATGTTGAGCGTGCCGCTGACCACGCTGGTGATCGCCTCGCTGCGGGCGAGGCGGGCGCGGTCGAGCTTCACGGCGATGTCCATCGGGAAGCCGCTGTCCGCCGCCAGCCCGACATTGCCCGAGGCCTGCACCGTGCCGTCCCCGGCGCGGCCGGAGAAGTCGCGGATTTCCAGATGATCGTTGGTGAAGCGGCCATCCAGCTTCATCCGCGTCAGGCGGGTGCCGAACGTTTCATTTTCATAGGTGAGGGCATTGGCGCGGACCACGCCGTTGAGGCGCGGATCGCTCAACCGCCCGCTGAAGTCGGCGGCGACGGCGAGGCCGCCCGTCAGCTGCTGGTCGGCGAGGCCGGCGAAGGAGAAGAGGACATCGGCCGGCCCGGCATAGCGGATGCCGCCGCCGAGCGGGGCGTTCTGCAACTGCCCGGCCCAGGTCGCGCCCGCGCCCGGAGGGGCCAGCGTGGCGACGAACCGGCCGAGCATCGTGTCGCCCTCGCGGATCAGGCCGCGCAGGTCGCCGCCCGCCGGGGACAGCTTGCCCTCGACGCTCATCGACACCGGGTCGGACACGGCGGTCAGGCTGGATCGGCGGAAGTCGCGGATCGCGAGGCGCGTGGTCGCGGTCGGGAAGGCGTTGCCGGTCTGTCGATAGTCGAGCGTGCCGGTCGCGCGCCCGCCGATGCCGAGGCCCGGCGCGGCGATGTTGGCGATGGCGAGGTCGAAATCCTTGAACCGCGCCTGCGCGCTGGTCGTGTCGCCGAAGCGGCCGGCGAGATCGACCTTGCCCTGCGGCAGCACGAGGGTTGCGGGGTCGAGGCGGTAGCCGGCCTGTTCGACGCGGATGATGGCGGGCTGGGCCAGTTTGAAGTCGATATTGGCGGCCTTACCCTGCAACGCCACGGCATAGAGGGTCGGACGCAGCGCGGCATTGGCGGCGATCGAGAAGGGCACGCCGCTGGAGCCGTCGGCGACCAGCTGGGCGCGGCCACGCCCGCCCTGATAGTCGACGCGCGCCCGCGCCTTTCGCACCACATAGGCGCCATAGGCGGCGTTGGCGATCTGGGCATCGGCCCTGATCTGCGGCTGATCGGTCAGCAGCATGGAGGCGTTCACGATCGCGCGGCCGATGACGATATCGGCCGCACCCGGTAGCTTCGCGTTGCTGGCGGTGGCGTTGACGTCCACGCCCTGCACCTTGCCCACCGCCGCCAGCCGGACCGCCCCGGTGATGCCGGAGCCGTTCATCGCCAGCTGCCCGGTATAGGGACCGGCGGCGCTCTGCTGGATGCGGCCGTTCATGTCGACCCCGGCGAAGCGCGCCTTCGTCACGTCGATGGTCAGCGGCCCTCTTGCGGTGCGGATCAGCAGATTGGCGAAGAAGGGACCATAGGGCGATCCGCCGGTCGCTTCGAGCCGGTAGCCCGCCGCCTCGCCATTCAGTTTCGCGACCACGTCGGTCAGCTGCACGCCGACATTGGGCCGCGCCGCGCGCAACACCGCTTGCGGCCGCTCCATCGTGCCGCGCACGGTGAGCGCCAGCGGGCCATATTGGCGGGAGGACGCCGTGGCGTCGAAGGCGACCTGCCCGTCCGTGTCATAGCTGCCCGAGCCGCTGTGAATCGTGAAGTTGGGCGCGGCGCCCTTGAGGCTGGCGAGCGTGAACTTGCCTTCCGGCGTCATCCCGATGCGGCCGGACATGACCGCATTGCCGCCGAGGAAATCGCGGACCGAGGCATTGTCCCAACGCGCCGTTCGCACGCCAAAGCGCCCGCCAAGGCCGAATCCGCCTTTGGGTCCGGGGATCAGTTCGACGTCGGTGTTGAGGTTGACGATGCCTACGCCGTCGATCCGGTAGTCGTTGACCCGCCCTTTCAGCGCGCCGCGATAGAGGGCGTTGTCGATGTCGGCCAGGACGATGGCGGTGGCGTCGATCTTGTCGCTGTCGATCTTCAGATTGTCGCTGATGAGCTTGCCCGCCGCATAGGCGAAGTCGCCCTTCACGCGGAGATTGCGGAGCAGGCCGCCCGCCGCCGCATTGAGGCCCGTCACGCGGGTCGCGGTGGCGTTCACCGGGATGCGGATGCGGTCCGCGTCGATCACCGCCCGGCCGCTGGCTTTCAGATTTTCGATGCCGGTCGCGTCGAAGGCGATGCTTTTCGCGCTGATGTCATAATCGATGAAGGGCGTCGCCATTGGGCCGTCGAGGATGACGGAGGCGCGCACGTCATTGCCCTTCACCTTCTCCATGATCGCGCCGGGCGTCAGCAGCGCGGCGTTGATCTTCAAGGCGCTGAACCGACTCTTGCCAAGGTCGATCAGCCCCTGCGCGTCGGCGGCCATGGCGGGCGAACGCAGCGTGCCTTTCAGGTTCACGCGCCGCTCGTTGAGACCGGCGAACAGGTCGACGTCCAGTTGCGGCGCGGTCAGGCGGTCGACCGTGCCGGCAAGGACAAGACCGGGGCGGACCGGGCCTTTCGCCGTGAAATTGCCGTCGCGCGCGGCGAGCGCGATGTTCGCCAGCTCACCCCTGGGGGATGTCGCGACGATGCGGCCATCCCACGCCTGCCAGCTGCCCTTGCCGTCCAGCGTGGCGCTGAACCCGTCGGTCAGGCCCGACATGGCGGCGATCACCCCGCCCTTGGGCGCGGTCAAGGTGCCGCTCATGGCCAGGCGATTCTGCGCGGGCACCGCGTCCAGCCGGGCTTGCAACCGGTCGCCGCTGTCGACCACGGCGTCGGCGGACAGGATGGCGCGGCCGTCCGAAATATGGGTGACGCCGTCGATCGCGATGGCGCGCTTCTGGCCGATCACGGGCTTTGCAAGGACGAAATTGCCGATCTTCATGCGGTCGACGTCGATGTCGAGGTCCGGCAGGATCGGCGCGTTGGGATCGCTCTCCACCACATTGAACTGCGGACTACGCGCCAGCACGACCAGCGGCGTTTCCAGCAGGCTGACCGAGATGTGGTTGTTGACGTAGCGGAAGGGCCGCCAGACGACATGCACCTGCGGGCTGACCGCGAACACGCCCTTGGGGTCGCGCAGCACGAGGTCGTGGATCACCATGTCGCTGTAGATCGACCCGTCGATCCGGCCGACCTCGATGTTCATCCCCGATTCGAGCTGGAGCGCCGCGATCTGGCGGATCAGGAAACGCTTGCCGGGCTGGGTGTCGAGGCCGAACAGCAGGCCCGCCGCCAGTACGACCAGAGCGACCACCAGCCCGACCGCGCCGATCGCGATCGCCCGCCACAGTGGGCGCTTCTCGCGGATCACCACGGTGTCGGAAGCGGGGGGAGGGGTGTCGTCCTGCGCCATCAGAAGGCCTGTCCGATGCCGATATAGAGCGCGAATTTGGATTCGCCCGGTTGCCGGTTGATCGGCATGGCGATGTCGGCGCGGAAGGGTCCGAAATTGGTGTAGAAGCGGCCGCCCAGCCCGACGCCATAGCGCATGTCGGAAAATTGCGGGATCTGGCTTTCATAGACCTGCCCCGCATCGACGAAGGCGACGACGCCATAATTGCCGAAGCGATAGCGGCCCTCGACCGCGAATTCATTGACCGACCGGCCGCCGATCGGGTCGGCGTTGACATCCTTCGGCCCCAGTTCCTGATAGCCGAACCCGCGCACCGATCCGCCGCCGCCGGCATAGATGCGCCGCGACGGGGCGACATCGTCGCGGTCCACGCCGTTGATCGTGCCGAGCCGCGTGCGCGTCGCGATCACCAGGCTGTCGGACACGGGATAATAGCCGCTGAGGTCGAAGGTGCTGCGCACATAGGGCGAGAAATTGCCCTGCAACGATCCTTCCGGCGATACGCGCAGGCTGGCGCGGAAGCCGCTGGTGGGGTTGAGCAGGTCGTTGGAGCGGTCATAGCCGACCTGCACCGGCAGTGCGCCGATGAAATAGGTCCGCCGCGTTTTGTCCGCCGTCAGCAGATCGGTCACGACCTGTTCGTTGGTCAGCAATATTTCCGCGCCATAGCTGTAGGTCCAGCGTTTCTGGAAGATCGGCGTCGACTGGCGCGACCAGCCGATGTTGAGGCCTGCGGTATAGGCTTCATAGGCGTCGTAATTCTGGTGGTTGAGCGTGATGCCGGTCTGGAATGTCTTGTCGCGCTTGCCTGCGTTGGAGCGGCGGAAGGTTGCCGACGCGCCCTGCTCCTGCGTGCCCGCGACCGCGCCCAGGATCAGCGCGCCTTCGGGCGGGAACAGATTGCGATGGGTCCATGTCCCTTCGGCGCGGAAGCCCTGGCCGGTGCCATAGCCTGCCTCGCCCGCAAGGGTGCGGGGCGGCCCGGCCTCCTGCTCGACATGGAGGTCGACATATTCGGTGCCGTCCGGCGCGGCTTCGTTGGTGCGGACCGGATCGACCGCGACGCTGGCGAACAGGCCGGTCGCGACCAGCGCCTTGCGCAGATCATCGACCTTGCGGCTGTCATAGAGGTCGCCGGGCCGGTAGCGGCGGATCACCTCCATATGGTCGGCGCCGAACGCCTGTTTCGCGCCGCTGGTGGTGATCCGGCGGAAGCTGCCGCGCGGGCCGACCTCCACCGGGAGCGTATAGGCGCCGGTCACCGTCGCGGGATCGAGCAATATGTCGCGCTGGCCCACTGTCGCGAAGGGATAGCCATTTTCGGGGAGTTTCAGCGCGACATTGGCTTCCGCGCCCTCGACATTGGCGGCGATGATGGGGTCGCCGGTCTGGAGCGGCAGGCTGTCGCGCACCAGCGTCGGCGGGACGGTGGGGGTTGCGGTGACGACGATGTCGCCGATCCGGTAGCGCTGGCCCGGCGTGACGGAGATCACCGCCTTGAGCGTGCCGTCGCCCGTCTGGTCGAGGCTGGCGAGCGCGGTCGCGTCATAATAGCCTTCCGACTGGAGCAGGCGCACCGCCAGCTTCTCGTCCTCCTGCGCCCGCGCCTGGACCATGGCGGCGGTGTCGGCCTTGCCATCGCCGTCGATCAGCGCGGATTCGGCGCGAAACTCGTCGCCCAGCCCGGTCTTGCCGAAGCCCTCGATGCTGGTCGCGTAGCGGATGTCGGGCAATTTGGCGGCGGGATCGTCATTCGCCGCCGCATTGGCCGGCACGGTGACGCTGTCGAGCGGCGGTAGCGGCTGGGCCAGTTCCCGTTCCTCGGCCGGCTCGGTCGCCGGAGGCAGGTCAGCGGGCGCGGTCGAGGCCTGCGGCATCTGCTGGTCGATCCAGCTGTCGATCGAGGGCAGGGGGGCGTTCGGGTCGGCGCCTTCGACGCCGGGCAGGCGCGCCTCGAACTGGTCGTCGGGCAGGATCGGCTCTTCGGGTTCGGATTGGGCCGGCGGGGATGGGGCGGGCGGTGTCTGCGCGACCAGCGGCAGGGGCGAGCCCGTCAGGAGGATCAGGCTCAACATGCGCCGGACATGATGTGCCTGCCGTCTGCTCATATGGTTGCGAAGCCCCTTTCGCCGCCAGCCATATAGAAGGCTCGCAAACTGGCAATACGCTCAAGGGGTTGCGGCGGTTCCCGCCGGAAGGGGATTTGCCGCGGCGGGCGGATGCTTCCCTCCGCGCGCGCCAGCGTCTAGAGCCGGTGCATGACATTTGCGCTCAATATCTCGCGATCCATTTCGGGCCAGCCCTGGCGCTGGCGGGGCGCCGGCGCCGACGCGCGCGACCCAGCCTATCTGCCCGACGATCTGGTGACGCAATTGCTGCTGGCGCGCGGCTGCCCGCGCGACGCGGTGGAAGCGCATCGCAACCCCACCATTCGCCAGTTCATGCCCGATCCCAGCCTGTTCCGGGATATGGACGCGGCGGCCGAGCGACTAGCCGACGCGGTGCAGCGCGGCGAGGATGTCCGCATCTTCGGTGATTATGACGTCGACGGCGCGACCAGCGCGGCGTTGCTGATCCGGTTGCTGCGCGACCTGGGCCTGGCGGCGAAGCCCTATATCCCCGACCGCCTGATGGAAGGCTATGGCCCGTCTGGCGAGGCGCTTGTGCGGCTGGCGGGCGAGGGCGCGACCCTGATCGTCACCGTCGATTGCGGGGCGCAGGCGTTCGAGGCGCTGAGCATGGCGCGGGCGACCGGCGTCGACGTGGTGGTGGTCGACCATCATAAATGCGCGACCCAACTGCCCGAAGCCTTTGCGCTGGTGAACCCCAACCGGTTGGACGAACATCCCGACGCGGCCGTCCACGGCCATCTGGCGGCGGTCGGCGTAGCCTTTCTGCTGGGCGCCAGGCTGCTCAAGCTGCTGGATGCCAGGGGCTGGTTCGCCAGCCGGGGCAAGCCGAACATCCTGGACCTGCTCGACATCGTCGCGCTGGGCACCGTGGCGGATGTCGCGCAGCTGCGCGGCCTCAAC
Source organism: Sphingobium sp. TCM1 (assembly GCF_001650725.1). Taxonomy (GTDB): domain Bacteria; phylum Pseudomonadota; class Alphaproteobacteria; order Sphingomonadales; family Sphingomonadaceae; genus Sphingobium. The sequence continues at coordinate 36,436 of NZ_LXVX01000018.1, forward strand.
CGCGCCTTCGTGGCGCAGGGGCTGAAGGTGATGGCGAAGCGGCGCAACATCGGCCTGGCGGCGCTGATCGACGCCAGCCGCCTCACCCGCGCGCCGCTGTGCCATGATCTGGGTTTCGCGCTTGGCCCGCGCATCAATGCGGGCGGGCGCGTGGGTCAGGCGGACCTGGGCGTGCGGCTGCTGACGACGGAAGACCCGGCCGAAGCCGCGCGCATCGCGGCGCAGCTCGACCAGTATAATGAGGAGCGCCGAGCGATCGAATCGACGGTGCAGGAACAGGCCGAGGCGTTGCTCGCCGCCCAGGGCAACCGCGCCGTGGCGGTGATCTCCGGCCAGGGCTGGCACCCCGGCGTGATCGGCATCGTCGCTGGCCGCATCAAGGAAAAGGCGGGCCGGCCCGCCATCGTCATCGCGCTCGACGAAGCGGGCGTGGGCAAGGGATCGGGCCGCTCCATTTCGGGCGTGGACCTGGGCGCGGCGGTGCTGGCGGCCAAGGACAGCGGCCTGCTGGTTGCCGGCGGCGGCCACGCCATGGCGGCCGGGCTGACGGTGGCGGCGGACCGGATCGACGCGCTGGCCGACTATCTGGATGATCGCCTGTCCGCCGCCGTCGCCAGGGCGCGCGACGACCGGGCGCTGCTGATCGACGCGGTGCTGGCGCCGGCGGGGGTCAATCCCGACTTCGTCGCCGCGATCGAACAGGGCGGGCCCTATGGCGCCGGCTGGCCCGCGCCGCTGATCGCCGCCGGGCCTATGCGCGTGATCAAGGCCGATGTCGTGGGCAATGGCCACCTGCGCGCGATCATGAGCGGAGAGGATGGCCGTTCGATCAAGACCATCGCCTTCCGCCAGGCCGAAACCGACCTGGGCCAGGCGATATTGGGGGCGCCGCGCGACCGGCGGCTCTGGGTCGCGGGCAAGGCCAAGATCGACGACTGGGGCAGCCGCCCCGCCGCCGAGCTGCATCTGGAGGACGCCGCCTGGGCCGATTGAGCGGGATTGTCATTTTCTTGTCTTTAGGGGGTTGACCCTTTTGCCGTCGCCGCCTAATTGCGCCCTCGCTTCGCAGCGCTGCCCAACGGCGGCGCCGACGAACGGCCCCTTCGTCTAGCGGTTAGGACGCGGCCCTTTCACGGCTGAAACACGGGTTCGATTCCCGTAGGGGTCACCACCTTCGTCTCCAATGGCGAAGTGCGTGGCAGTCAAGATCCTCCGATATCTACAGATCCGACGCAATGCCCTGCGCTGCCGCGCGGGCGGGCGAGCGTCGATTGTTGCAGCGGGTGCGCGGCGCTTTCACCCGCACGCGTCGGCGATCCGTCGGCCTGCGTGCCGACTATATGCAAATACTATGGAGATCGCCCTGGCTCCATCTCGATACTTAATGGCGGTCGGCAATATCTGAATGGCCTCACGAATCGTGCCCGGACCCTCGCGGCGCGTCTGTTGGGGGATATTTGCATGATACGCCTACCGGCCTTCGCGGCCGTCCTTCTTCTTTCCGCCCATGCCCCTCTGGCCTTCGCGCAGGATGATCCCGGCCCGTCCGACGTCACCGTCAGCGGATCGGTGGCGCTGGCGTCGGATTATCGCTTCCGCGGCATTTCCCAAACCGACAAGGCGATGGCGGTGCAGGGCGGGCTGACCGTCGCGCATCGCAGCGGGCTTTATGCCGGCGCATGGGCCTCCAACCTGGCGGGCTGGGGCACGTTCGGCGGGGCGAACATGGAACTGGACCTGATCGCCGGTTACAAGCTGCCGCTGGCGGACGGCGCGGCGATCGACGTCGGCCTGACCTGGTACATGTATCCGTCGGGCGCCGACAAGACCGACTTCGCCGAACCCTATGTCAAGCTCAGCGGCACCGCCGGTCCTGCGACGCTGACGGCGGGCGTCGCCTATGCGCCCCGGCAACAGGCGCTGGGCCGCTGGTATGCGACCGGCGCGGACGCCGCTTCGGGCGTCTATACCGATCCGGGCGCGAAGGACGACAATCTCTATCTGTGGGGCGACGCGGCGATGGCGATCGCCGGCACCCCCTTCACCGCCAAGGCGCATGTCGGCCACAGCGACGGCAATCGTGGGCTTGGCCCCAATGCGACCAGCGTGGCGCCGACCGGCAGCTACTGGGACTGGTCGCTGGGCATGGACGCGACCTGGCGCAACCTGACACTGGGCCTGTCCTATGTCGACACCGACATCGGCCGCAGCGAGGCCGCCTATCTGCAACCCAGTTTCAGCAAGGGCCAGGACGGCGCCGGCTCGATCGCCGACCCCACGCTGGTCGTGGCGCTGACCGCTTCATTCTAGGGAGACGCATATGCAGGATCTGCTCTGGATCGGGGTCATGGCCGGGCTGCTGGCGGCGACGCTGGCCTATGCCCGTCTGTGCGATGGCGCATGAGGTGCGGCCATGACGATTGACCTCTGGCTCGCGGCGCTGACCGCGCTTGGCCTCCTCCTCTACCTGGTGGCGGTGCTGATCCGCCCCGAGCGCTTCTAGAAAGGAGCCCGGACCGATGACCATCCAGGGCTGGATTCTCATCCTTCTCTTCGTCGGCTTGTTGCTGGCCGTGACGAAGCCCGTCGGCGCATGGCTGTTCGCGCTGTATGAAGGGCGGCGCACGCCGCTGCACGCCGTGCTGGGGCCGGTCGAGCGCGGTTTCTACCGCCTCGCCGGCATCGACCCGGACGAGGAACAGAGCTGGCGTCGCTATGCGGTGCACATGCTGCTGTTCAACTTCGTCCTGACGCTCTTCACCTATGCGGTGCTGCGGCTTCAGGGCCTGCTGCCGCTCAATGGCCTGGGCTATGGCGGCGTGGGCGCCGACGGCGCGTTCAATACCGCCATCAGCTTCACCACCAACACCAACTGGCAATGGTATTCGGGCGAGGCGGCACTGTCGAACCTCAGCCAGATGCTGGGCCTGACCATCCAAAACTTCCTATCGGCTGCGACGGGCATCGCGCTCGCCTTCGCCTTCTTCCGGGGCTTTGCGCGGCGGGAAGCGAAGACGATCGGCAATTTCTGGGCCGACGTGACCCGCGTGACGCTCTATCTGCTGCTGCCGATCTCCATCGTCTATGGCGTCTATCTGATCGCGTCGGGCGTGCCGCAGACGCTGGCCGCCTCGGTCGACCTGACCACGCTGGAAGGCGCGAAGCAGACGCTGGCGCTCGGTCCGGTCGCGAGCCAGGAAGCGATCAAGATGCTGGGCACCAATGGCGGCGGCTTCTTCAACGCCAACAGCGCCCATCCGTTCGAAAATCCGACCGCCCTGACCAACCTGGTGCAGATGCTGTCGATCTTCGTCATCGGCTTCGGCCTGACCTGGTGTTTCGGCAAGGCGGTCGGCAACACGCGGCAAGGCTGGGCGATCCTGTCGGCCATGCTGGTCCTGTTCCTGGCGGGCGTGACCGTCACCTACTGGCAGGAAGCGGCGGGCAACCCGATCCTGCACAGTCTGGGCGTGCCCGGCGGCAATATGGAGGGCAAGGAAGTCCGCTTCGGCATCGCCGCATCCGCCCTTTTCGCCGTCGTCACGACCGCCGCCTCCTGCGGCGCGGTCAACGCCATGCATGACAGCTTCACCGCGCTGGGCGGCATGATCCCGCTGTTCAACATCCAGCTGGGCGAAGTCGTGGTCGGCGGCGTCGGCGCGGGCATATACGGCTTCCTGCTGTTCGCCATCCTCGCCGTGTTCGTCGCGGGGCTGATGGTCGGACGCACGCCCGAATATGTCGGCAAGAAGATCGAGGCGCGCGAGGTCAAGCTGGCGGTGCTAGCGATCGCGGTGCTGCCGCTCTGCATCCTTGGCTTCACCGCCATCGCCGCAGTGCTGCCCGCCGGTCTCGCCGGTCCGCTCAACAAGGGACCGCACGGCTTTTCGGAGATACTCTACGCCTTCACATCGGCCACCGGCAACAACGGCTCCGCCTTCGCCGGGCTGACCGCAGGCACGCCCTTCTACAACAGCCTGCTGGGGATCGCGATGTGGCTGGGCCGCTTCTTCGTGATCGTACCGATGCTGGCGATCGCCGGCAGCCTGGCGGCCAAGAAGCATGTGCCCGAAAGCGCCGGCTCCTTCCCGACCACGGGTCCGCTGTGGATCGGGCTGCTGGTGGGCATCGTGCTCATTGTCGGCGGCCTCACTTTCCTGCCGAGCCTCGCGCTCGGTCCCATCGCCGATCATCTTGCGATGATCCATGGCCAACTTTCCTGAGAAGGGGCGCCGGATGGCACGCGCTACCAGTAAATCCCTGTTCACGGCCGAACTGATCGTTCCGGCGATCGGCGACGCCGTCAAGAAACTCAATCCCAAGGAACTGATCCGCAACCCGGTGATGTTCGTCACCGCCTGTGTCGCGCTGCTGATGACCGTCCTGCTCGGCATCGGCGGCGACGGGCTGGCGGTCGGCTTCAAGCTTCAGCTGGTGCTGTGGCTGTGGCTGACGGTGCTGTTCGGCACCTTCGCCGAGGCGCTGGCCGAAGGACGCGGCAAGGCGCAGGCGGCGTCGCTGCGCGCCACCAAGGCGGAACTGACCGCCCGCCGGGTGAAGAATGGCGGCACGGAGGACGTGCCCGCCAGCCAGTTGCGCGCGGGCGACCTGGTGCTCGTCACCACGGGCGACCTGATCCCCGCCGATGGCGAGGTGATCGAGGGCGTCGCGTCGGTGAACGAGGCGGCGATCACCGGCGAATCCGCGCCGGTGATCCGCGAGGCGGGCGGCGACCGTTCCGCCGTGACGGCCGGCACCCGCGTCATTTCCGACGAGATCAAGGTGCGCGTCACGGTCGATCCGGGGCAGGGCTTTCTCGACCGCATGATCGCGCTGGTGGAGGGAGCGGAACGGCAGAAGACGGCATACGAGATCGCGCTGACCATCCTGCTGGTGGGCCTCACCATCATCTTCCTGATCGCGGTCGGCACCATTCCGGCGTTCGCGGCCTATGCCGGCGGGACCATTCCCGTCGCGATCCTGGCTGCGCTGCTGATCACGCTGATCCCGACCACCATCGCCGCCCTGCTGTCGGCGATCGGCATTGCCGGCATGGACCGGCTGGTGCGCTTCAACGTGCTGGCCAAGTCGGGCCGCGCGGTCGAGGCGGCGGGCGATGTCGACGTGCTGTTGCTCGACAAGACCGGGACGATCACCATCGGCGACCGGCAGGCGTCGGAGTTCCGCGCGGTCGGCGGCACACGGCCGGAGCAACTGGCCGAAGCTGCCCTGCTGGCCAGCCTGGCCGACGAGACGCCCGAGGGGCGATCGGTTGTCCTGCTGGCGCGCGAGCGATTCCATGTGTCCGCCACCGCCCTGCCCGAAGGCGCCGAAGTCATCCCCTTCACCGCCCAGACGCGCATTTCCGGCGTCCGGATCGGCGACCGGCTGATCCAGAAGGGCGCGGTCGATTCGATCCTGCGGGCCAATCCGGGCCTGGGCGAGACGGCCGCCGCCACCGAGTTGCGCCGCATGACCGACGAGATCGCCCGCGCCGGCATGACGCCGCTGGCGGTCGCGCAGGACGGCCGGCTGCTGGGCGCGATCGCGCTCAAGGACATCGTCAAGGCCGGGGTGCGCGAACGTTTCGCCGAACTGCGCCGCATGGGCATCCGCACGGTGATGATCACCGGCGACAATCCGCTGACCGCCGCCGCGATCGCGGCCGAGGCAGGGGTCGATGACTTCCTGGCGCAGGCGACGCCCGAGGACAAGCTGGCGCTGATCCGCAGCGAGCAGCAGGGCGGGCGGCTGGTCGCCATGTGCGGCGATGGCACCAACGACGCGCCCGCGCTGGCACAGGCCGATGTCGGCGTTGCGATGAACACCGGCACGCAGGCCGCGCGCGAGGCGGGCAACATGGTCGACCTGGACAGCGATCCGACCAAGCTGATCGAGGTGGTGGGGCTGGGCAAGCAGATGCTGATGACGCGCGGCGCGCTCACCACCTTCTCGGTCGCCAATGACGTCGCCAAATATTTCGCGATCATCCCGGCCATGTTCGTGGCGCTCTATCCGGGCCTTGGGGTGCTGAACGTGATGGGACTGGGAACGCCGCAGAGCGCGATCCTTTCGGCCATCATCTTCAATGCGCTGATCATCCCGCTGCTGGTGCCGCTGGCGCTCAGGGGGGTCGCCTACCGGCCGATGGGCGCGGGGCCGCTGCTGGCCCGCAACCTTGCCGTCTACGGCCTGGGCGGGCTGATCGCGCCCTTCGCCGGCATCAAGATCATCGACCTGGCCGTCACCGGCCTGGGTCTGGCCTGAAGGAGGCCATGACATGAGCAAAGACTTCCTCTCCTCGCTGCGGCCCGCGATCGTCATGACGATCCTGTTCGCCATCCTGCTGGGTATCGCCTATCCGCTGGCCTTGACCGGTATCGGCCAGGCCGTCCTGCCCGCGCAGGCCAATGGCAGCCTTGTCCGGGACGAGCGCGGGACGATCATCGGATCGACCGTGATCGGCCAGGCCTTCACGTCCGACCGCTATTTCCAGACCCGGCCCTCGGCGGCGGGCAAGGGCTATGACGGGCTGGCCTCGGCCGGTTCCAACCTCGGCCCGGCGGCGCAGGCCCTGACCGACCGGGTCAAGGCCGATGTCGACAAGCGGCGGGGCGAGGGCGTGACCGGCCCGGTCCCCGCCGATCTGGTGACGGCGAGCGGATCGGGCCTCGATCCCGACCTGTCGCCCGCCGCCGCGCTGGCGCAGGTCGACCGCATCGCCCGCGTGCGCGGCGTTTCGCAACTGCGGTTGCGCGATCTGGTGCGCCGTCATATCGAACATCCCATGCTGGGCTTTCTGGGCGAGGATCATGTGAATATATTGGCGCTCAACCGGGAGCTTGACCGGCTGCCGCCAGTGCCCGAGCGCGCGTCGCGTTGAACGAGCGCGACCGGCCCGACCCCGAAGCCTTGATGCGCGCCGCCGCGCAGGAAGGCCGCGGCCGGCTCAAGATCTTCCTTGGGGCGGCGCCGGGGGTCGGCAAAACCTATGAAATGCTGGTGCAGGGCGCCGCGCGACAGAAAGCGGGCGCCGATGTCGTCGTCGGTGTGGTCGAGACCCACGGCCGGATCGAGACCCAGGCGCTGACCCAAGGGCTCGAAATACTGCCGCGCCGGTCGATTGCCTATCAGGGGCATGTCCTCACCGAAATGGACATCGACGCGCTGCTGGAGCGGCGTCCGGCGCTGGCGCTGGTGGATGAGCTGGCGCATACGAACGCGCCGGAAAGCCGCCACCCCAAGCGCTACCAGGATGTTGAGGAACTGCTCGACGCGGGGATCGACGTCTATTCGACGCTCAACATCCAGCATGTCGAGAGCCTGAACGATGTCGTCGCCTCCTTCACCCGTGTCCGGGTGCGGGAAACCGTGCCCGACAACATCCTGGAACAGGCCGAGATCGAAGTCGTCGATATTCCGCCCGCCGAACTGATCGAGCGGCTGAAGGAGGGCAAGGTCTATCTGCCCCAGGAGGCGACGCGCGCGCTCGCTCACTTTTTTTCCAAGACCAACCTGTCGGCCCTGCGCGAACTGGCGCTGCGCCGCGCCGCGCAGGCGGTCGACGCGCAGATGCTGGAGGATCTGCGCGCGCAGGCGCTGGGCGGCACCTGGGCGGGTGGCGAGCGCATCCTGGTGGCGGTCAGCGAATTGTCGGGCGCGGAAGAGCTGGTCCGCGCTGGCAAGCGGATTTCCGACGCGGCGCGGGGGCAGTGGAGCGCGATCCACATTGAAACGCCCCGCGCGCAGCAATTTGGTGAAGAGGACAGGCGCAGGATCGCGTCCGCGCTCAACCTGGCGTCCAGCCTGGGCGCGACTGTGGCGACGGTGCCTGGCGCGTCGGTGGTCGAGGGGCTGAAAGCCTATGCCGCCGAGGCGCGGGCCACCCAGCTGGTGGTCGGCAAGTCGATGCGATCGCGCTGGTTCGAATGGCGGCATGGATCGGTGGTCGACCGGCTGGTGCGCGAGACACCGGGGGTCGCCGTCCATGTCCTTCCGCTCGACGGAAGGCGCCCCGGCTTCCGGCCGTTGTCGGCGATCCGGCGGGGCGACTGGGGCGCGCCATCGGGCTATGCGTGGACGATCCTGCTCGTCGCGCTGGTGACGATGGGCGGGACGGGCCTGTTCCACGTCCTCGACCTGGGCAATGTCGGCCTGCTCTACCTGGTGCCGGTCATGGTGGCGGCGAGCCTGTTCGGCCTGCGCACCGGCTTGTTCGCGGGCATCCTGTCCAGCCTCGCCTATAATTTCTTCTTCCTGCCGCCCACCGGCACGCTGACGGTCAGCAATCCCGAGAATATCGTGTCGATCTTCGTGCTGCTGGGGGTCGCGGTCGTCACCAGCCAGCTGACCTCGCGCGTGCGGGCGCAGGCGGACATGGCGGCGACGAGCGCCCGGATGAATGCGGCGCTTGCCGGCTATCTGCGGCGGTTGACCGCGCGGGGCAGCCTGGACGAGGTGATGGGCGCGGCCTGCCATGAGATCGCGCATCTCCTGAATCTGCGCGTGGTGATCCTGGAGATGGGTGCCACCGGCCTGACGGTGCAGGCGACCAGCGAAGCGGGCGCGCGGATGGAAACGATGGAGCTGGCCGCCGCCCAATGGGTATGGGACACGGGACAGGCCGCCGGACGGGGAACCGGGAGCCTCACCGCGTCGGACTGGCAGTTCCAGCCGCTCAAGGCCGGGGATCGCGTGCTGGCGGTGCTGGGCCTGGCCCGCGACGACGGGCGAGACCCCATCCGGTCGGACCAGCTCGCGCTGCTCGGCAGCCTGCTCGAACAGACGGCGCTGGCGCTGGAACGGCTGCGGCTGGAGGCGGAGATGCGCGACCTCGACAAGGTGCGCGAGCGCGACCGGCTGCGCGCCGCGCTGCTATCCTCGGTCAGCCACGACCTGCGCACCCCGCTGACGTCGGTGCTGGGGGCAGCGGCGGAACTGCGCAAGCGAATCGACGACCCGCTGCTCGACACGATCGAGAGCGAGGCGATGCGGCTCAACCGCTTCGTCGCCAATCTGCTCGACATGGCGCGTGTCGAAGCCGGGGCGCTGCGGCTGCATGTCGAGCCGGTCGACCTGACCGATGCGGTCGGCGCGGCGGCGCATGATGCGCGCCGGTCGCTGGAAGGACATCCGATCCGGCTGGACGTGCTGCCCAGCCTGCCGCTGGTCAATGTCGACCCGCAGCTGTTCCACCATTGCCTGCTCAACCTGCTCGACAATGCCGGCCGCTACGCCGACCCCGGCACGCCGATCACGATCCGCGCCGAGCGGGTCTATGGCGAGTTGATCCTGTCGGTGCTGGACGAAGGGCCGGGCCTGCCGCCGGGGCGCGAGCAGGAGGTGTTCGAGACGTTCCGCCGACTGGAAGGATCGGACCGGTCGATCAGCGGCACGGGCCTTGGCCTTGCCATCGTGAAGGGATTTGCCGAAGGCATGGGCATGACCGTGCGCGCGGCGAACCGGGAGGACAGGCGCGGCGCGGCGTTCAGCATCCATTTCCCGGAGGAACTGCTGGTGAGCGCGACAGCGATGGAAAGCGATCTATGAGCGGGCAGCAGATTCTTGTCGTCGACGATGAAATCCATATCCGCCGGCTGTTGCAGGGCACGCTGGCGCGCGCGGGATACCATATGGTGGAGGCGACCAGCGCCGCGCAGGCACTGGAGGAGGCCCGGCGGGCGAAACCGGACGCGATCCTGCTCGACCTTGGCCTGCCCGACCGGGACGGGCTGGAGATCATCCAGCTGCTCCGCGCCATCGGCCCCGCGCCGATCATCGTCGTGTCGGCGCGCGAGGCGACCGACCAGAAGGTCGCCGCGCTGGACCTGGGCGCGCACGACTATGTGACCAAGCCCTTCGACAGCGAGGAAGTGCTCGCCCGGCTTCGCGCGTCGCTCCGCGATCGCATCGAGGCGCAGGGCGCGCCGCCGGCGGTGCGATCGGGCGCGGTGGTCATCGACCTGGCGAACCGGACCGTCACCCGCGACGGCGAGGAGGTGCATCTGACCCGCAAGGAATATGACGTTCTGGGCCAGATGGCGCTGCATCCGGGGCGGGTCGTGACCCACCAGAAGATATTGCAGGCAGCCTGGCCGCTGGAGCATGACCGCCGCATCGACTATCTGCGCATCGTCGTGCGCAACCTGCGCCAGAAGCTTGAGGCGGACCCGACCCGGCCTGCGCTCATCGTCAATGAGCTGGGCATCGGCTATCGGCTGATCGCCGAGGGCTGAGCCGCCCGCCTTCGCTATGAAAACACTATGGGATGGGCGCTAGCCCCGTCTCGAATCCCTATGCGCCGCTGGATAGATGGAGGGCCGCTACCAAGGGAGAGCGGCATGTCGAATCACGGAAAGCGGGGTCAGGATCTGGGGCTGCGGACGGGCGGGCTGCTGCTTGCCATCGTCGGCGGTGTCGCAGTGCATCTTCTATGCCGGCTGGTTCCGATGCCGCATCGGCATGGCGCGACGCCGGTCGAATATCTGCTCGCGGCATCCGGCTTCCTGAGTCTGAGCGTGGGCGCCGGGCTGGTTGCGCTGGGGCGGCACATATTCGATCCGGTGCCCATTTCCGCACGCTGGGCCGAGGGGCATGTCACAGGGGCGCGCGTGGACGCGATGGCGCGCGACGGCGGGTGACGCCGGGCGGGGGCGTGGCGCCGGTTGCGCGGCGCCTGCGGCGGCTCTACGGCTGCGGCTTCCCTTTTGCCCGCTTCGAGTGCCTGTCCGTCGATGCATCGCCTGTTCTGCCTGTTCGTCCTGCTGCTGGGCCTAACGCCGGTTTCCGCGGCGGCGCTGCCCGCCAACCGGCCCACGCCCGGCTTTACCCGCGTCGCGATCGAGACATCGGTGGGCAGGATCATCGTGGCGCTGGACCAGAAGCGTGCGCCGCGCACCTCGGCCAATTTCCTGGCCTATGTCGACGACGGGCGGTTCGACGGCGTCACCTTCTATCGGGCAGCGCGGCGCAAGAGCGATCCGAAATATGGTCTCATCCAGGGCGGGATCGATACCGATGCGCGCCGGTCGCTGCCGCCGATCCCGCACGAGCCGACGACCCGCACGGGCATCCGCCACCTCGACGCCACATTGTCGATGGCGCGACCCAACCGGCCCAATTCGGCGATGGGCAATTTCTTCATCACCATCGGCCCGACGCCCAACATGGACGCGCGCGGCGACTATATCGGCTACGCCGCCTTCGGCCATGTCGTGGCCGGGATGGACGTGGTGCGGCGGATACTGGCCGTTCCGACTTGTTGCGGGTCGGGGCCGATGCGCGGGCAGATGATCGTCAAGCCGATCGCGATCCTGCGCGCGCGCCGGCTGGATGGCACGCCCCGGCCGACGCGCGGCGTCAAGCCCTGGCTGATCGGGCTGAAACGGCAGACAGCGAAATAGACAATATCAGGCGAAGGCGGCCTGACCGCGCAGCCAATCCCGCCCGCTGCCGCGGGGAGGCCGGGCCTGGATCTTCTTCCAAGCCTGTTCGTGGAAGAAGAAGGCGACGGCGTTGATCACCGGTTCGATCAGCGCGATGCCACCCGCCAGCGCGACCGACCCCGTCATGAGATAGGCGACGGTGAAGCCGACGGTCAGGTGGATGGTCAGGTAAGTCCCGGTCTTGATGAGGTCGAGCGACATGGTGGCGTCTCCTTGGTTGATTTGCAAATAAGAGTCGTTCGCAATAATTGCCACCCGCTTTTTCCGCTGGCTCTGATCGGCTGGCGCGATCAGAAGTGGGCAGACCGGACAGGCGGCAGAGGAGCGGCGCGATGGCGGGACGGATCAGGGTCGGGATCGGCGGCTGGGTCTATGAGCCATGGCGCGGCAGCTTCTATCCGCAGGGGCTGCGGCAGAAGGACGAACTGGCCTATGTCGGGCAGCATCTCACCGCGACCGAGATCAATGCGACCTATTATAGCAGCCAGAAGCCCGCGACCTTCGCCGGCTGGGCTGGTGCGGTGCCCGACGGCTTCCAGTTCGCGGTCAAGGCGTCGCGCTATTGCACCAACCGGAAAGTCCTTGCCGAAGCCGGCGAGTCCATCGCCAGGTTCGTCGAGCAGGGCATCGCCGAACTGGGCGATCGGCTGGGCCCGATCCTGTGGCAGTTCATGGCGACCAAGCGGTTCGATCCCGACGATTTCGGCGCTTTCCTCAAACTGCTGCCCGCCAGCGTCGCGGGCGTTCCGCTGCGCCACGCGCTGGAGGTGCGGCACGAGAGTTTCGACGATCCGGCCTTTCTCTCACTGGCGCGCGAGGCCGGGGCGGCGGTGGTCCTGGCCGACCATGACGAATATCCCGCGATCACCGGCCATGATGTCGGTTTTTCCTACATGCGGTTGATGCGCGCCAGCGAGGACGAGCCGACCGGCTATGCTCGCGACGATCTTGTCCGCTGGACCGACAGGGCGAAGGCGCAGGCGGAGCGGGGCGACGTCTTCACCTTCTTCATCAGCGGCGCGAAGGCGCGCAATCCGGCCGCAGCCCAGGCGATGATGGTGGCTTTAGGGTAACAGGTCTGTTGCATTTGATGCAATCGGAAAGCCGTCCTTTGCGATTGTTACAGGAGTATGACGGGCGTAATGGCCCGCATCCCTCAGGACGGGGGGTCGAGTCTTGTAACTATGGAGCAAAATATGCGTCAGGCTTTTCAAGGCGCTGTGCTGGCCGTTGCGGTCGGCGTGCAGATGCTGACTTTCTATTCGGTGCTTTATGCCTGATCGCGGTCTGACCGCGATCTTCATCCCGACTGTTCGGGATGCCAAAAGGCCGCTCCTGGGTTGAACCAGGGCGGCCTTTTTACTTTGCAGCGACTGTGAATGGGGACGACCGCGGGCCGGGAAGGCATCAGCCCTCCGCCAGCCAGCCAGCGAGCAGATAGGCCACGACGCCAATCGGCCCCAGCGCGCAGAGCGTCAGCAGGACCAGCGCGACGCGGAGCAATGTGACATCGATGCCGGTGCGGTTGGCGATGCCCGCGCACACGCCCATGATCTTGCCGTTGCGGCGGTCGAGGGTGAAGCTGTTGTTCATGAGTCTGGCCTTCTGCTTGGATATATTAGGATGGGGAGGCGGAGCCGATCAGGCGATCGGCACCACCGGGACGGCTGCGCCGACGAACAGGCTGGCGAGCATGACGGCGCCGACGAGGGCGAGGGCGGCGTTCTGGAACTTGGCGATGGACATGGCTGATACTCCTTGATGTAGTGGCCGGACCATCCGGCCTTGATGCCGGCAGTTTTGCAGGGAGCGTGCCAATTTCGGTTTCTGGCGGAATTGCGCGCATTTCCTCGATCCAGTCCAATTGGACGTGTGTAAAAAATTCTGCCTTTTGGGGAAAATTGCCGCAATGTGGCGAAAAATTCCGGAGGTTTCATGAGTGCTCCCCTTCTCTTCGTCTATGGGACGCTTCGCGCCGGGTTCGACGGGGCGATGGCGCGGCGGCTATGGGCGGAGGCGCGGCTTGTCGGGCCTGCCAGCATCGGCGGGGCGCTATACCGGGTCGCCGATTATCCGGGCTTCGTGCCGGGCGCGGGCGGGCCGGTGGCGGGCGACCTGTTGGCGCTGGAGGATGCCGATGCCACCCTCGCCTGGCTGGATCGCTATGAGGAATGCGATCCGCTGTCCCCCGCGCCGCACGAATATCGGCGCGCGCGGATGGTGGTCGAGGGGCCGACGGGGCCAGTCGAGGCCTGGGTCTATGTCTATGCGCGCGATCCGGCCGGGCTGGCGCGGATCGAGAGCGGCGACTATCTGTGCGGCTGATCGGGCGGCCTGATGCCCCTCTTCACGCCATCCGCTTGAGCAGCCAGCCGATGCTGGAGCCGCCGGGCAGCGCCTCGCTGGTCACGACCAGCTGCCGGGTGGTATGGGGACGGCCATCGCCATCGACCCAGAGGCTTTCCTCGACGCTGAGCAGGCCCGTCCCGGTGCGGAACTGCCAGGGTGCGCCGAGATCGAGGCGGAGCAGGGCGCCCTGATTGTCCGCCGTCAGCGTCGGCTCCACCCCGGGCGCGAGGTGGAAGCGCAGTTCCACCGGCTGCTTGCCGGGCCTGCGCCGTCGCTCGGCCGGGGTCAGCATGTCTTCGCCCCGGATTTCCTTGCCGTCGCCGCTCAGCAACAGCAGGCGGCGATGGATATAGCCCAGTCGGCGGACATAACCGTCATGGGAGAGGTCCAGCCGGCTGCCATTGTCCAGTTCCTGCCGGTTCAGCTCGACTTCGGTCACGCCCTTGCCCAGCGTGCCGTCGGGCAGCAGGGCGGTGGAATTGCTGTCCTTGAGGACGAGCGTGCTGTGCGCCGCGGTGGTGCGCAGCCCCTGCGCCAGGTCGCGGGGAATCCACGCGCCTTCCAGCCCGGCACCGCCGCAATTGACGATCAGGCGCGCCGGCCCGTCGCTGATCTCAATCGCGCCGGTGGAGGCGCAGCCCGCTTCGGCGAGGCGCGCGACCGGCGGCGGGGCGCCGTCGATCTGGATCACGGTCGTGCCGGCGGCGATCCGCTGATAGCCCCAGTCGCGGGCCTGACGCAGCGGCCGGGCGCGCACCCGGCTGGCCTGCACCACCGCCTCGACCGTCTGCGGCGCGATCGCGCCCGCGCCCTGCCAGTTGCCCAGCCCGCCATCGCCATGGGTGAGGGCCAGCAGCGCGGGCACTGCGCGGGTAAGGGCGTCGGTCAGGCAGGCGGGCGCCTTTTCCCGCCGCACGTCATAGACGGCGCGCAGCATGGCCAGCGCCATGATCGCCTCCAGCTGCGCCAGCGGGGATCGCGAGACGATGCCGCCATCGGGATGGAAGCTGCTCTCGATCGCGCGCTTGAGGCCCGCTTCGCCAAAGATCCGTCGCGCTTCCCCGCCGGGGATCAGCAGCGCGGCGGCCAGGATCGCGCTCCAGGCGACAAGGCGCGGCAGGCCCATCGGCGCCTTGTCGGCGCTCCGGTCGAGATGGCGGGCGGTGCGCGCGATGCAGTTGAGCACCAGCGATCGGTAGACGAGGTCGCTGGAGGAAAGGATCAGCGGCGCGTGGGCGGTCCAGAAGAGCAGGCGCCAGCCGGCATTGTCGGCGCGCCAGGCCGGTTCGCTGGGGGTTTCGGCATGGGCGTCCAGCCATTTGCGCATCACCGCCTCGGCGATCGGGGCGCCCTGCTCCCGCGACGCGCTGCCGGCGAGATCGCGCAGCCAGCGGAAGCCGTGCAGATAGTCGGCAAAGGCGGGGCTGGCCGAAAGCCGGGCGAAGTCGAGCGTGGCGATCGGCTGCTTCTGCCCCCGGAACAGGAAATAGCCGGCCCGGATCGCCGCCCCGGCGCGTCCGTCCCCCGGCACCTCGTCATCGGGCACGGCGAGCAATTTGAGCGGATATTTGCCCTTGAGCTTGCGGCCGTGGATCGGCGTCTTCCAGCTCAGCAGGTAGAAATGATTGGCGATCCGCTGGGCCAGGGACAGCCCCTTGTCATCCGCAACGCGGATCAGGCGCTTGCCCTGCTCGATGCCGTCGGCGCCGGCATCGGCGGACGGCGCTTCGGGCCGGGAACGGGCCGAGATGCGCCGGGGCTCGCTCACCCGCCCCGCAGCTTCCGGATATTGTCGGCATAGGCTTGCGCGCCGCCGCGGAAGGTGGCGGTGCCGGCCACCAGCACGTCGGCGCCGGCCTCGATCGCCCTGGGCGCCGTGGTGAAGTCGATGCCGCCATCCACCTGCAAATGGATGTCGCGGCCCGACTTGTCGATCATCTTGCGGATCGCCTCGATCTTGCGCAGCTGGTTCTCGATGAAGCTCTGGCCGCCGAATCCGGGGTTGACGCTCATCACCAGGATCAGGTCGACATCATCCATCAGATAGTCGAGCATCTTGGCCGGTGTGCCGGGGTTGAGCACCACACCCGCCTTCACGCCCAGCGACTTGATATGCTGGACGGTGCGGTGGATATGAGGCCCCGCCTCCGGATGGACGGTGATGATGTCGGACCCGGCCGCCGCGAAGGCGTCCAGAAACTGATCGACCGGCGAGATCATCAGATGGACGTCGAAGGTCTTTTTCGTATGCGGGCGCAGCGCCTTCACCACCGCCGGGCCGATCGTGATGTTGGGCACGAAATGGCCGTCCATGACGTCGATATGCACCCAGTCGCAGCCGGCTTCGTCGATGGCGCGTACCTCCTCGCCCAGGCGGGCGAAGTCGGCGGAGAGGATGGAGGGCGAGATGAGGATCGGACGGGTCATTAACCGTTCGCCTTAATCGCCACCGGGGGCAAGGGCAACGGGGATTTGGGGACGAGTCGCGATTGTTCGCCAGCGCCCGCGCAACCGCCTTCAAAGCATGACGAAAATCGTCGGGTCCAGGCGGGGCGAGGATGCCGCGCCCTGGGGCAGCAACTGCTTGACGCCATGGAGCGCGACCACGCTCCCTTCGCGGTCCACCACCGGCGCGGCGATCAGCCGCATCGCGCAGGCGCCCATGCCGTCGGCCTGTTGGATGTCCACGTCCAGGGTGAAGCCGCGCTTGTGGCGGATCGCATAGGCGCGCAGCCGCTCCATCGGCTCGCGCGAATCCGGAGCGTAGAGCGACACGGCGAGCGGGCGGGGCACGTCCAGATCCCGCTCCAGTCCGAATATGTCGTAGACGCCGGCGGTCCAGCTCAGACGGTTGTCCTGGAGGTCGCAGAACCAGAGGCCCAGGCCCCGTTCGGCCAGCGCGATATCGTTGCGGGCGATGGTCGGATCGAGAAGCACCGGCGACAGATGGTCGCGCAGCGCATAGAGCGGCCAGCTATGGTTCAGCGGCAATGGCTCGGTCGGACGCATGGGCGGCGCACCTTGTGAAACGGACGATCCATTCTGAGCCCTTATGGTTAAGGCTTAGTTGGCCCGCTTTGCAAGTCGCGCGACGAAGAATCCGTCGACGCCGCCCTGGGCGTCCAGCATGTCGGGCAGGCTGCGCAGCCAGCCCTGCGGCGTCGGCGCCATGCCTGTTGGCAGTTCGCCCGCTTCGGCCGGCAGCAGCGTGAAATCGGGATGGGCGGCCAGGAAGCGTTCGACCTGTTCCTCGCCCTCCGCCGGTTCGAGCGAGCAGGTGGCGTAGACGATGCGCCCGCCCGGCTTGACCCACGCCGCGGCGCGGGCAAGCAGCTCACCCTGCAATTCCGCCAGTTCCGCGATCTGGCGCGGACCGATGCGGTGCAGCACGTCGGGATGGCGGCGATAGATGCCGGTCGCCGAACAGGGCGCATCGAGCAGGATGGCGTCCACCGGTGCGTCGGGTTGCCACTGCCGCAGGTCGGCCTGCACGATGTCGGCGGACAGGCCGGTGCGGGCGAGATTCTCGGCCAGCCGCTCCAGCCTTTTCTTCGACTGGTCGACGGCGGTAACGCGCCAGCCTGCGGCGGCGAGCTGCATCGTCTTGCCGCCGGGCGCGGCGCACAGGTCGAGCACATGGCGCGGCCCATCTTCGCCGGTGCCCGGTCCCAGCAGGCGCGCGGCGCAGGCGGCGGCGATGTCCTGCACCCACCAGGCGCCCTCGGCGAAGCCCGGCAGGTCTGGGATGGCCGCGCCGCCCTGATCGGGATTGGTGGGCAGGCGCACATGGCCGGGCGCGAAGGAGACGCCACCCAGTTCATCTGTCCATGTCGCTGTCGCATTCGCATCGCGCAGGCTGACGTCGACCGGCGGGCGCACGGCGTAGGCGCGCGCCGCCGCTTGCGGCATCGCCTCGCCCCATTGGCGCGCCCAGCGCTCGGCGACCGGTGCGGGCAGGGTCGGCGGATCGGGGAGGGCGGGCGCACTGCGCGTCACCGTGCCGAACACGCCATGGACCAGCTTGCGCGGGCCGCCATCGACCAGGGGCAGGGCGGTGGCGATCGCGGCATGGGGCGGGGTGTCCATCCGCAGCACCTGCGCGAGCGCGATGCGCAGCACCATCCGCGCCTTGGCATCGTCGGGCAGCACCTGCTTCGTCGCGCCGTCGATCAGCGCGTCGAGATCGGGCAGGTGCCGCAGCACCTCGGCGGCGATCGCGTGAACCAGCGCGCGGTCGGCGGGCGGCAGCCCCTGCGCGGCGCCATGCAGCGCCAGCTCCAGCGGATCGCCCCGGCGCAGCACCGCGTCCAGCAGCCGCAAAGCGGCGCGGCGCGCGGGAAAGCCGGGGACATCGTCGGCGCGGGGCGCGGCGGAACGGGGGGCAGGGCGGCGGGGCATCAGCGGCCCCTACGCGCTTTCGCCCTCAAAGAAAATGGGAGACGCCGATGCCGATGCCCATGAACAGGGCGATCCAGGACAGGATGCCGATCCAGAGCGCCAGCCAGTCCGACCGGCGAGGCCGTGCATGGACGCCCTTGGGCACGGTGCGGAGCGAGGAAGGGATGCGCTTGCCGCCCAGCGTGACCAGCGCGATCACCCGGCGGCCAACCCCATGAAAGAAGCGCGCCGTGTGGCGGGAAAAGACATGCTCGACGGTCAGGTCGACCACCAGGCCGCCGGCATGGCGCAGCACCACGCCTGCCGCATCGACTACGACCTCGCCGATCTCGTCGACCATCAGCGCCCGTGCGGGTCGAGCGCGCTGCGGCGGCGTCGCGGGGCGGGTGACAGGGGAGCGGGTGACAGGGCGGACGCGCGCGGGGCTGCGGTCAATGCCGGCGCGCCCATCTCCTGCGCAATGTCCTGCAAGGCGGCGATGCGCTTTTCGGTCGCCGGGTGGGTGGAGAAGAGTTCGCTGACATGGGTCGGCACGATATAGAGTTGCGCCGCCGCCGGGTTGCGCTCCGCGACCGGATTGGGGATCATTTCGGCCCGGCCCGAAATCTTGGCGAGGGCGGAGGCGAGCGCATGGGGATTGCCGCTGATTTCCGCCCCGGCGCGGTCGGCGCCAAATTCGCGGGTGCGGCTGATCGCCATCTGCACGATCATCGCGGCGAAGGGCGCGACGATCACCGCGGCCAGGCTGGCGAGGATGTTGCCATGGCCATTCTCCTCGTTCGACCCGCGGAAGAAGAGGCCGAAATTGGCAAGCATCGAAATGGCGCCGGCGATCGTCGCGACCATCGTCATGATGAGGGTGTCGCGATTCTTCACATGGCCAAGTTCATGCGCCATCACGCCCGCCACTTCCTCGCGGCTCAGCATAGACAGCAGGCCGGTGGTCGCGGCGACGGCGGCATTTTCGGGGTTGCGGCCGGTGGCGAAGGCGTTGGGCGCATCCTGGTCGATGATATAGACGCGCGGCATCGGCAGTCCCGCCCGCTGCGCCAGTTCCCGCACCAGATTATAGAAGTCGGGCGCGCTGCCAGCGTCGACCTCGCGCGCGTCGTGCATCCGAAGAACGATCTTGTCCGCGTTCCAGAAGGTAAAGAGGTTCATGCCGGCCGCCACCAGCAGCGCGATTACCGCGCCGCCGCTGCCGCCCAGCGTATAGCCCAGCGCCATGAACAACGCCGTCAGCGCCGCCAGCAACATGGTCGTCTTCATTCCGCTCACTTGCACTTCGCTCCTTTGCGGCCCAGATAGCCCGGACAGCATGAATATGGGGTGGATAAGCCCCGCCCGCAATCGAAAGGCCGCCTTATGGGACGTTTCAACGGCAAGCGCCCGGCGCATGTAAAGCCGCCCGCTCATCTCTCCAAAAGCCCGCCTGTGCCGCAGCCCGACCCGATCGACAGCCCGTCGCGCCATGACGAGGAATTGAGCCCGGTGCGCTATGGCGATTGGGAGCGAAAGGGAATCGCGATCGATTTCTGACCCTTGGCGTGCGCGACTCGGTTCGCCGTCGATTTAGCACGTCTGCCGATGGTCCGTGCCGCTGGTGCGGGGAGAGCGTCCGTCCGCTCTGGCCTTTTTCCTCCGCTTTTGTGCAGGACTTTGGCCATAAGAGGAGTTTTCGGGCGTGGGTGTGCAACTTGTTTCGGATATGTCTGTGAAGCCGGTATCGGGCTATGCGCCGGAAGATGCGGCACTGCTATGCGCGGTGGGACGGCTCGTCTGTGCCTGGACCATGCTGGAGCAGAGCCTGGAGGCCAAGATCGGCATGTTGCGCGATGCGATGGGGGACGTCCGCACCATCGGCGCGCGAACCCGGCCGACCATGACCAAGCTGATGACCGAGTTGCGCACGATGGTGGCGATGCGCGACCGGCGCAACGCCAGCGCGCTGACCGAAATATCCGCGATCGAGCGCGACATGCAGCGGATCGACCGGTTCCGTGCGCTCATCATCCAGGGCTTCCAGCAGCCCGAACCGGGCGGTTTCGCCTGCCGCGACCAGCGCAACAATCAGGTGCATGTCAGCCTGGACCAGCTCGAAACGGAAATATCCGCGCTGGAACAGGTCGCGCAAAGACTTCTCGCCGTCTGAGGCGTTGTTGCGCGCGCAAGCGCATATCTCTACGGTCTTTCACGCGATTCCAGACGCGTTTTTCGCGTTGCAGCGAGAATGGAGCAGCATGTCTCACAAGCCTATTCGCAAAGCCATCTTTCCGGTTGCCGGTCTTGGCACCCGTTTTCTTCCAGCAACAAAGGCGGTACCCAAGGAATTGCTGCCCGTGGTGGATCGGCCACTGATCCAATATGCGGTCGACGAAGCTCGCGAGGCGGGGATCGAGCAGATGATCTTCGTCACCGGCCGGGGGAAGGGCGCGATCGAGGATTATTTCGACATCGCCTACGAGGCTGAGGCGACCCAGCGCGAACGCGGCAAGGATCTGTCCGCGCTGGACGGCACGCGGTTGATGCCGGGCAACGCGGTCTTCCTGCGTCAGCAGGAGCCGCTGGGCCTGGGCCATGCGATCTGGGTGGCCCGCGACATCGTGGGCGACGAGCCCTTCGCCATCCTGCTGCCGGATGAATTCATGAAGGGCGCGCCCGGCCGTGGCTGCCTCAAGCAGATGGTCGACGCCTATGACAAGGTCGGCGGCAATCTGGTCTGCGCGCTCGAAATCCCCATGGACCAGACGCCCAGCTATGGCGTGATCGATCCGGGCGCCCGCGATGGCGCGCTGACCGAGGTGAAGGGGCTGGTGGAAAAGCCCGCGCTCGGCTCCGCGCCGTCGAACCTGATCGTGCCGGGCCGCTATATCCTGCAACCGCAGGTGATGAAGATATTGGAGACCCAGGAAAAAGGCGCGGGCGGGGAAATCCAGCTGACCGACGCCATGGCCTCCATGATCGGGAGCCAGCCGTTCCACGGCGTGACCTTCGACGGCCGCCGCTTCGACTGCGGGTCCAAGGCCGGCTATATCGAGGCCAATCTCGCGCTGGCGCTGGAGCGCGCCGATCTCAAGGATCATATCCGCGCCTTCGCCCAGGAAGAGCTGGCCCGCTGATCGGACCATCGCGGCCCGCCGGAGGGCGGGCGGCCAGCAAAAAGGGCGGCCCCCGAGGGGGGAGCCGCCCTTTTTTCATGTCCTGGCAGCGTGCGCCTCAGAAGGGCACTTCATCATCCAGGTCATTGTCGAAATTGGGGCTGCCCGCACCGCCACGGCTGCCGCCGCCGAAATTGCCGCCGCCCGACGAGCCGCGTCCGCCGCCGAAGCCGCCGCCCTGACCGCCGCCGAAATCATCATAGTCGCCGCCGCCAAAGCCGCTCGATCCGCCGCTCCAGTCGCTCACGCCCTGCGAACGGCCGCCGCCGCCGCCTTGGCCGCCGGCGCCCGGCGCGCCGTCCAGCATGGTCAGCACCGATCCCAGCCCCTGAAGCACGACTTCGGTGGTGTAGCGGTCATTGCCCGACTGGTCCTGCCACTTGCGAGTGCGCAGCTGGCCCTCGATATAGACTTTCGATCCCTTGCGCAGGAAGCGTTCGGCGACGCCCACCAGCCCTTCGGAAAAGATGGCGACGCTATGCCATTCGGTGCGCTCCTTGCGCTCCCCGGTCATGCGGTCCTTCCAGCTTTCGGACGTGGCGATGCGCAGATTGCACACCTTGCCGCCATTCTGGAAGCTCTTGACCTCCGGATCGGCGCCGAGATTGCCGACCAGAATGACCTTGTTGACCGAGCCTGCCATGTTTCCTCCAACGCGTTAGCCGGCCCTTATAGCGGCCTGTTTTGGGAGGTCCAGAACGGACTTGGGCGCAGGTTCAATGCGCCAGCGCGCCAAGGGCGAGGCCGCCCGAAAGCAGCGCCAGCCAGGATGCGGCCGCGCGGCGGAGCCAGGGCGCCCGGTGCCCGTCGCCACGGCCCCCGCATTGCCCGCCCAGTGCCGCCCAGAACAGCGCGCAGAGGAAAATGGAGGCAGCGAACAGGGCAACATGCGGCAGGAAGGCCGGTGCGCGCGGCGGCGGCAAGAGCGCCAGCGCGACGATCAGCCCCTTGGGATTGAGGAGGGTGGTGACGAACAGCCGGCGTGCGTCCACGGCGGGTGCGACGGCCCCCTCCATGGGCGTGCGCCACAGCGCCAGCGCCAGATGGAGCGCCCATGCCGCTGCCGCGAGCTTGACCGTCTGCGCCAGTCGGGGCCAGTCGGCCATGACCTCCGTCCCCAGCATCGCGACCGGCAGCACGACGGCCAGATAGGCCGCCATTTCCACCGGCACGAGCCGTGCCGTCCGGCGCCATCCGCCCTGCGCGCCGGACAGCGCCATCAGCATGTTGGTGGGGCCAGGCGTCAGCAGCAGCGCCCAGACGGAAAGAAGGAAGGGCAGGGTGGGCATGGGTGGACGTCCGTGGGTCGATGTCCGGCCCCGTTATCCCGTCATGGAGCGCCCGGCCTTGATCCGCCGCAAAATCGCGAACCGCGGTTGGAGAGCGGCTGGGCGTGCCGAACGACCTTTCCGGTCGCCGGCCAATCCCCCTTATCCCACGCCCAGCGCCGTCGCGGTCCAATAGGTCAGGCCCGCCGCAACATAGGCCAGCACGAAGAGATAGCCGACCATGAACATCGGCCATTTCCAGCCATTGGTCTCGCGCCGCGTCACCGCGATGGTGGAAATGCACTGGGGCGCGAAGATGAACCAGGCAAGGAAGGCGAGGGCGGTCGGCAGCGGCCACTGGTTCTTGAGCCGGTCGCCCAGGCTCTGTTCCAGCGCTGCCTCGTCATCGCCCGCGTCGATCGAATAGACGGTCGCGAGCGCCGACACGGCGACTTCGCGCGCGGCCATGGCGGGGATCAGCGCCAGCGAAATGTCGCGGTTGAAGCCGATCGGTTCGAGCACGACATTGAGGCCGCTCGCGATCCGGCCCGCGATCGAATGGTCGACCTGGCTGGTGGGATCGCCGTCCGGCACGCGCGGGAAGCTGAGCAGGAGCCACAGGATCACGGTCGAGGCGAAGATGATGGTGCCCGCGCGCTTGAGGAAGATGATCGCGCGCTGCCACAGGCCAAGCAGGATGTCCTGCGGGCGCGGCCATTGATATTTGGGCATTTCCATCAGGAAGCCGCCGCTCGCGCCCTTGGTGACGGTGAGCCGCAGGATGAGGGCGACCAGCATGGCGCCGACGATGCCCGCGACATAGAGGCAGAAGAGCACGAAGCCCTGGAGGCCGATGCCGAGGCCCCCCCCGAACTCGAAAATGTCGCGAGCCGGGATGAAGGCGCCGATGATGACGGCATAGACCGGCAGGCGCGCCGAACAGGTCATCAGCGGCGCGATCAGGATGGTGGTCAGCCGGTCTCTGGGGTCGGAGATGGTGCGCGTGGCCATGATGCCGGGAATGGCGCAGGCGAAGGAGGAAAGCAGCGGAATGAAGGCGCGGCCCGAAAGGCCCACCTTCGCCATCAGCCCATCCATCAGGAAGGCGGCGCGGACCATGTAGCCGGTCGCCTCCAGCATCAGGATGAAGAAGAAGAGGATCAGGATCTGCGGCAGGAACACCACCACCGAACCCACGCCATTGATGACGCCGTCGACCAGGAAGGAGCGGAGAATGCCGTCGGGCAGGGCGTCTCGGGCCGCGTTGGCGGCCGCTTCGGCAAAGCCCTCGATCATGGCGATCGGCGCTTCCGACCAGGCATAGACCGCCTGGAACATGATGAAGAGCAGGCCGAGCAGCAGGATGAGGCCGAAGACGGGATGCAGAGCGACCCTGTCTACCGCCGCGGTGAGGCGACGCGAGGGCGTTTCGCGCACGATCGTGGCGCGCGCGATCCGTTGCGCTTCGCGCCGGGTCGCGTCGAAATCCCGGTCCTGTCCGGCAGGATAGGGGCGCGGCGCGCCGTTCAGCAGGCTTTCCAGTTCGGTGCGCAGATGATCGAGCCCGCGCTTGCGCACTGCCACGGTCGAAACGACCGGCACGCCCAGTTCGCGCGACAGGATGGCGGCGTCCAGTTCCAGCCCGTCGCGGGTGGCGAGGTCCACCATGTTGAGCGCGACGATCGTCGGCAGGCCGAGCGCGATCAGTTCCAGCGCGAAGCGCAGATGATTGTCCAGATTGGCCGCGTCGACTACGATCACCAGGGCATCGGGCCGTCTCTCGCCGACCTGCCGGCCCATCACCACGTCGCGCGTCACTTGCTCGTCCGGGCTGGCCGAGTCCAGGCTGTAGGTGCCGGGCAGATCGACCAGCTCGACCGGGCGGCCGTCCGACAGCGACAAGCGGCCGGCCTTGCGCTCCACCGTCACGCCCGGATAATTGCCGAGCTTCTGCCGCGCGCCGGTCAGGGCGTTGAACAGCGCGCTCTTGCCCGCATTGGGATTGCCGACCAGCGCGATCAGGGGCAGGCCGCTCATGCGTCGCCCTCCTGCGGTCCAGTACGGACGGTCACGGCGGCAGCATGATTGCGGCGCATGGCGATGGTCATGCGGCCGATCCGGCAGGCGATAGGCCCGCGTCCGAAAAAGCCACCATGGTGCAGCGTTTCGACGCTAGCGCCCTCGCACAGGCCGAATTCCCGCAGGCGCTGCCCCTCGATAGCGGAGAGGGCGGACCAGTCGATCAGGTCGACATAGGCGGGTTGGCGCAAAGGCAGGTCGGTCAGACGCAAGGGAAAGCACTCACAGGCTATTTCTGCGAGTGACTATCAATACCGATACGAAATGGCCAGCGGGAATCGTGGCCCCGCGACGGCAGATCATGCTGGCGGATAGCGCAGCCGACCGATGAAGCGCGACAGACTGAGCCGTTCGCCGCCGCCGATGCCCTTCCATTTGGCCTTGGCCTGTTCGAACCGCATCACGCCCTCGATCCGGCGCGCGAGGAAGGCGCGGCTGTCGGCATGGTCCTCGCTCTCGTCATCGACGAAGACCAGCAGGGTGGAGGCATAGACCGCAGTCAGCGTCGTGCGCTTGCTGTAGTGATTGAAATCGGTCGCGGTGTCGCCGGCGGCGCGCCACATGATGTCGGCCGCGCGCCAAGCCAGCTTTGCCGCGCGCGGGGCGTTAGTCGGCAGGGCGAGGATGGCGAGCGCGCGACGCAACGCTTCGCGATCGGGCGCCAGCAGCGCCAGCCGGGCTTCGACCAGGGCGATGATCTTCCGACGAATCGACAATGTCGCCAGCGCCTCGGCGGGGAGCGCGTCGCTCATCCGGGCGTCGATGCTGGCGAACCAGGCGTCGATCATGTCGACCGCGCCGTCGGCGAAGGCGAGCTGGGCGATTTCGGCATCGACGCCTTTCTCCGCCGACGCCATCGCAACCGCTTGGGGTCGCCAGCCGTCGAAGGCGGCGTGGCGCGCCAGCCCGGGCGCCAGCAGGGCACGGATTTCATCGAGGGTGAGGTCGGAGATGTCGCTCATGCCGGGCAACCTAGAGCGATTTCCCGTCAGATGGAACAGCGGAGGGCTCGGAAATCGCGGCCAGCAAATCAGGCGCGTCCCGGCAGGCGCACAAGCACCAGCGCGGCCGCCACTGCCGCCGTTCCCAGCATGTCGATCGGACCCAGCCACTCGTCGAACAGCAGCCACCCCAGCAGCGCCGACACGGCCGGTTGCAGCAGCAGGCTCAGTCCCAGGACCAGCGGCGAGAACCAGCCGATTGCGTAGGTGAGCAGCCCCTGGCCGACCAGCTGGCTGGACAGGGCGAGCAGGATGAGCGGCGTCCAGTCGTGCGGCATGATGGTTTCGCCCAGCGCCAGCGCGCAGAGCAGCAGCACCGGGGTGCTTGCCGCGCTCGACGCCGCCAGCACCGACCAGGCGTCGAGCCGTTCGCGCGCGCCCTGCACGATCAGCAGATAGGCGGTGTAGAATATCCCCGCGAGCAGGCAGAGCAGGTCGCCATGGAAATTGCCGATGGACAGTTCATAGCTGCCGCCCATCATCATCAGCGCGCCCGTGCCGGCCAGCGCCAGCGCGGCGGCCTGGATCGCTGTCGGGCGCTGGCGCAGCACCAGCAGCGCCCAGGCGGGCAGGAACAGGCCGCTCAGATTTCCGAAAATCGTGGCATTGGCGACTTTGGTGTAGAGAATGCCGATATGCCAGGCCGCGAGGTCCAGCGCGAACACCAATCCGGACAGAGCGAGGGCGATCCATTCACGCCGCATGGGCGGCGTGCGCTTCAGTCCCGGCAGCGCCAGCAGGACGAGGAAGGGCAAGGCGAGGCTGAGGCGCCAGAAGGCCGCTGCGACCGGGCCGACGTCCGAGAGTCGCACCAGCACCGGCCCCAGCGGCAGGATCAGGTTCGCCAGGATCAGGGCGGGAAAGGCGGCGCGCGGCATGATGATTGTCGCGGCAGGGGTTGAAGTCGGCATGGCGGCTCCCTAGCTGGCTTTGCGCATCAAGTCCCGTTGCATTTTGCAACCATGATGAGGGAGAATTTCGTGACGACCCTGTTCGATCCCGTCCAACTCGGCGCGGTCAGCGCGCCCAACCGCGTGCTGATGGCCCCGCTGACCCGCGGTCGCGCCACCCGCGACCATGTACCCACCCCGATCATGGCCGATTATTATGCACAGCGCGCCTCGGCCGGCCTGATCATCAGCGAGGCGACCGGCATTTCCCGCCAAGGGCTGGGCTGGCCCTATGCGCCGGGCATCTGGTCCGACGAGCAGGTCGCCGCCTGGAAGCCGGTGACGCAGGCCGTGCATGACAAGGGCGGCCGGATCATCGTCCAGCTCTGGCATATGGGCCGCGCCGTCCACAGCAGCGTGACCGGCGAGCAGCCGGTGTCTGCCAGCGCTACCGCGGCGCCCGGCGACGCGCATACCTATGAGGGCAAGAAGCCCTACGAGACCGCGCGGCCGCTGGCGCTGGAGGAAATTCCGGGGCTGATCGACAGCTATGTCCGCGCTGCGCACAATGCGATCGCCGCCGGCTTCGACGGGGTGCAGATCCATGCCGCGAACGGCTATCTGATCGACGAATTCCTTCGCGACAACAGCAATTTCCGCGACGATGCCTATGGCGGCAGCGTCGAAAATCGCGTGCGCCTGCTGGGCGAGGTGACGCAGGCGGTGGTGGATGCGATCGGCGCTGACCGCGTGTCGGTGCGCCTGTCGCCCAACGGCGATTCGCAGGGGGTGAACGACAGCGATCCGGCCAGCCTCTTTGCCCATGCCGCCGATGTACTCGACGCGATCGGCATTGCCTTCCTGGAATTGCGCGAACCCGGACCGGACGGCACCTTCGGCGCCACCGACGTCCCGCGCCAGTCCCCGCTGATCCGCCAGCATTTCAAGGGGCCGCTGGTGCTCAACAGCGATTATGACGCGGAGCGGGCGCAGGCGGACCTGGCCAGCGGGCTGGCAGACGCGATCAGCTTCGGCCGCCCACTGATGGCCAATCCCGATCTGGTCGAGCGCCTTCGGACCGACGCGCCGCTCAACCCGCCCCGGGAGATGACGACCTGGTATGGTCCAACGGCCGAGGGCTATACCGACTATCCGACGCTGGAGCAGGAAAAGGCGGCGGCCTGAATCAGAAGCCCGGCCGGACATCGGGTTCGGCCGGGCTTTTTCCTGCCAGTCTTCGGGGCCGGATCAGGCGCCGAATTTTTCGCGCAGCGCCAGCATGGCGATCGCCGCCTTGGCCGCTTCGCCGCCCTTGTCCTTCTGGTCGGGACGGGCGCGCACCAGCGCCTGCTCCTCATTTTCCACGGTCAGGATGCCGTTGCCGATGGCGATGCCGTCCATGCTGAGCGCCATCAGGCCGCGCGCGCTTTCGTTCGACACCACTTCGAAATGATAGGTTTCGCCGCGGATCACGACGCCGATCGCGACGAAGCCGTCATAGCGGCCGGTTTCCGCCGCCATCGCCACCGCGCCGGGAATCTCCAGCGCGCCCGGCACCGTCACCACCTCATATTTGTGGCCGGCATCGTCCAGCGCGGCCTTCGCGCCTTCGATCAGCAGGTCGTTGAGATGGTCGTAGAAGCGCGCTTCGACGATCAGGAACTTGGCCATGCTGATATCCTCTTACAGTTCGATCGGCCGCTGCCCAACCACGGACAGGTCATAGCCGTCAAGCGCGATCAGGCTGTGGTGGCTGTTGCTGAGCAGGACCATGTCATGCACGCCCAGCTCCGCCAGTATCTGTGCGCCCACGCCATAGTCGCGCAGTTCGTCCATGCCGGCGACCTTCTGGCCGGCATGGGACCGGATGCTCTGGGTCAGGAAATCGTCGCGCTGGCTGCCGGTCAGCATCACGATGAGGCCGGCGCCTTCCTCCGCCACGATTTCCATCGACCGGGCGAGCAGGCCCGCGCGCTTGCCGTTGGCTCCATAGACATCGTCCAGCAGCGACAATTGATGCATCCGCACCAGAGTCGGCTGGTCGGGCACGACATGCCCCTTCTGCAACACCATCTGCTCGGTATGGGTCGCCTTGTTATAGAAGGTGATCGCCTTCCACTCGCCGCCCCATTGGCTCTGGAAGTTCGCTTCCGCGCGGCGTTCGACCATATGGTCGTGGCGGCGGCGATAGGCGATGAGGTCACGGATCGTGCCGATCTTCATCTTGTGCTTCTGGGCGAAGGGGATGAGGTCGTCGAGGCGCGCCATGGTGCCGTCATCCTTCATCACCTCGCAGATAACGCCCGAGGGGTTCAGGCCCGCGAGCCGCGCCACGTCGACCGCCGCCTCGGTATGGCCGGTGCGTACCAGCACGCCGCCGTCGCGGGCCACCAGCGGGAAGACATGGCCCGGCGTCACGATGTCGGCCTTGCCCTTCGACCCGTCGATCGCGACGGAAATGGTGCGGGCGCGGTCGGCGGCGCTGATGCCGGTGGTGACGCCCTCGCGCGCTTCGATCGACACGGTGAAGGCGGTTTCGTGCCGGGTGCCGTTGTTGCGGCTCATCAGGTCCAGGCCCAGATGCTCGACCCGGTCCTTGGTCAGCGTCAGGCAGATCAGGCCGCGGCCATGGGTCGCCATGAAGTTGATCGCATCGGGCGTCGCCATCTGCGCGGGGATGACGAGGTCGCCCTCATTTTCCCGATCCTCGTCATCGACCAGGATGAACATGCGGCCGTTGCGGGCCTCGTTGATGATCTCTTCGGGGCTGGCGAGCGCGGTGCCGCCCTCGCGCTTCAGGAGATAGGCTTCCAGCTTGCCCAGCGTCTCGGCGGTCGGATTCCAGTCGGCCTCGCCCAGCTTGCGCAGCGAATTGGCATGGAGGCCGGCGGCGCGCGCCAGGCCGGAACGGGACATGCCGCCGTCAGTGACGAGGGTGCGGACGGTATCGAGAAGTGCAGACGACATGAAACGACTCCTTCCCCGGATGGGATAGGGGGCGTATATCACATCACAATGTGATTATTGCAAGGCGCAATCACATTGTGCGGTTGCGAAGGCTCTGCATCCGGTCGAGATAGCGTGCCAGCACGTCGATCTCCAGGTTGAACGCGCGGCCTTCGGGCAGCGCGTCCAGCGTCGTCGCGGCGGCGGTGTGGGGAATGATGTTGAGGCCGAAATGCACGCTGCCATCGGCCTGGTCCTCGACGCTGTTCACCGTCAGCGAGATGCCGTCGAGGGTGATCGAGCCCTTGGTGGCGAGGGCCGGCGCCAGTTCGGCCGGTGCGCGGATGACGAGCCGGGTCGAATCGCCTTCATGGACGGCCGACACCAGATGGCCGATGCCATCGACATGGCCGGTGACGATATGGCCACCCAGTTCGTCGCCGACCTTGAGCGCGCGCTCGAGGTTCAGGCGGCCGCCCTGTTCCCACAGGCGCGGTGCGGTGCGCGCCACCGTTTCGGCCGACAGGTCGACCGCGAACCAGTCCTCGCCCTTTTCCACCACCGTCAGGCAGGCGCCCGAACAGGCGATCGACGCGCCGATCGCGACGCCGTCCATGGCATAGGCGCAGCCGATGACGAGCCGCAGGTCGCCGCGCTGCTCATGGCTGCGGATGATGCCGATGTCGGTGATGATGCCGGTGAACATAAAGCGACAGTTCCTGAATTCCGTCCGTTCCTTCAGAACGGGATGCTTCGCGCGCTGATCTAGGCGCTCCGCACCCGCTCGTAAACCTCCAGCCGGTCGACGCCCAGCGCACGCGTTTCGGCGATGCGCCAGCGGTCATGGGCGTGGGCCAGGTCGGCAAGGCCGATGTCGCCGATCCCCGCCAGCCCGGCGCCGATGACGATCGGCGCGCGATAGAGGAGCAGCCGGTCCACCAGGTCCGCGCGCAGAAAGGCCGCTGCGGTTTCCGCGCCGCCCTCGACCAGCAGATGGTCCACCCGGTCGAGCGCGGCGATTTCTTCGGGCGCGCCGATCCGCGTCCAGCCCCTGGGCGCATCCTTCCGGGTCAGCAGCAGCCGGCGGGGCGAGCGATCCTCCAGCCCGCGCAGGCGCACGTCGAGGCGGGGCGCATCGGCGCGCAACGTGCCCCCACCCACCAGGATGGCGTCATGCCGCGCCCGCTCCATGTGGGCGTGGGCGCGCGCGTCCGGCCCGGTGATCCAGCGACTCGCCCCGTCCCTGAGCGCGATCCGGCCGTCGAGCGAGAGGCCCAGCTTGAGCGTCACATGCGGTCGGCCCAGCGTCTGGCGCAACACGAACCCCGCCATCGCGGCGGCCGCCTCGTCCGCCATCAGCCCCATTTCGACGGCAATGCCCCGATCGCGTAGCCAGGCGGCGCCCTGTCCATCGGTGCGTGGATCGGGATCGCGCAGCGCGATCACCACGCGGGAAACCCCGGCGCGGGCCATCAGATCGGCGCAGCGCGGGCCGCGTGGGGACAGGTGGAAACAGGGTTCCAGCGTCACATAGCAGCAAGCCCCGCGCGCCCGGTCCATCGCCTGCTCCAGCGCCTGCGCCTCGGCATGGGGGCGGCCGCCCTTCTGGGTCCAGCCGCGTCCGACGACCTGGCCGTCGCGGACGACAAGGCAACCGACATTGGGATTGGGCGTGGAAAGGCCGCGCCCGCGCCGCGACAGGGCGATGGCCGCGGCCATCAGGCGCGTGTCGTCTCGGGGCGAAGTCATGCCGGTCAGGGCTGGGCGGCGCCCGCTTTCGGCGCGGCCTTTTCCGCCTTGGCCAGCCGCTCGTCGAGCAGTGCGTCGATCGCCTTGACCGCTTCCTTGCGCCTTGCGGTATTGCGGGCCTCTTCCGCGCGCCATTCGATGCCGAAGGCGTCGGCATAGCCCTGCATCTTCTTCTGCTGCTTGAGCAGCGCCGCCTCACGCTTGGCGAAGTCGATCTTTTGCTGGAGGATGATCGCCGCGTCGGATCGGTTCGCGTCCCAGCTTTCGACATAGATGATCTTGTTGCGCGTCGGCATCGTATTGGTGTTCGCGTCGATGACGAAGGTCCACACGATCACCCAGGTGAGCGCGACGGACAGGCCCAGCAGCGGCCATTTATGCTGGCGCTGCTGACGGAAATAGCCCCAGAAGTCGCCAAGCGCGCTCTTGGGGGAAACGGGACGGGGAAAGATCGCCATGCCGCCCTTATAGGACAGGGCCGGCGCAGATGCAAAATGGTCCATGCCTGCTCCATTCTCCTGCAACCCTCCCGGGCAGGAGGTGCAGGATTTGCGACGCCGAAGGCCGGAGGCCGCGGACCTTACCGATCCGTCAGCGTGAACCGCACGGTCAGCGATTTGGTCGCACTGATCGCAACACCGTCGCGAGTCGCCGGGCGGAAGCGCCATTTGCGCAGTGCGTGCCGCTGGGTCGCGAGCCAGAAGCTTTCATCGGTCGCCGACAGTTTCTCGATATCGGTGACGCGCCCTTCCGGGCTGATCGTCACGCGCACCGTCACCGCGCCTTCCAGTCCCTGGCGAATCATGGCGCCGGGATAGTCCGGCTGGAACGCGGCCATGGCGCGCGGATCGATCGACGGCTCGGTCAGTACTGGCGGGCGCGGCGGTTCGACGGGGGGAACGATGATGGCCGGTCCCGGATCGGTCCCGGTCCCCGATCCGGGTGTCACGGTGATGGGCGGATCGCCGTTGGGCAGGACCACCACCGGGTCGGTGACGGTGGGCTGCTGCTGACGGGGGCGGGCCTGGATCTTTGGATCGGCCGGCGGCTCCACGATCGGCTCGGGCGGTGGGGAAAGCGGGATATGGGTCGTCGTCAGCGGCGGCGGCGTGAAAGCGGTTTCGATCACCTCTCTGGGGATCAGCAGGAAGGCGCCGATCACCAGCGCATGGACCGCCACCGTTCCGCCCAGTCCCAGCGGCGACTTTCGCGCGGCGCCGTAGCGCGCGCCCATATCCTGCTGACCCGCCTGCCCTTGTCCCGTTCCCAACGCCATGAGTCGCATCGTTCGGCTCCTCTGCCTGTGCATCCTCTCCCGCGACCGCCGGTCCTGCCGGATTCTCGGGCGAGATGAAATGATACAACATCAAACAATGATATGTTGCAACATAAAATTCTTGCGCAACATTCGGGCTGCATCGCGACATATGGGGGCAAAGCGGGAGTGCGACGACGGGCGAAACAGGATCATGTCTTCAGGAGCCTCCATGCGATTGCGTTCCCTTCTTCTGACCCTTTCGGTCGCCGCCGCGGCGCCGCTTGCCGCCCAGCCGCAGGGTGGGCAAGGCGGTCCCTGGGCCGCTGACGCCGACCAGAACGGACAGATCAGCCGCGACGAAATGACCGCCTATATGGAGCGTCGCTTCGGATTGATGGATCAGGACGGCGACGGACAGGTGCCGGTGCAGGCGATGCAGCGGATGATGGGCCATGAGCGCGAACGGCCCGTCACCGCGGGCGAGACGCCGGAAGGCCGGGAGCGTGGCGGCCCGGGTGGTCCAGGTGGTCCTGGTGGAGCAGGTGGCCGGGGCGGCGCCGGTGGTCCGCCGCCCGGTGGCCGTCCGCCTCGCGAACGCGCCGAAGCCGGTGGCCCGCCGCCGTCCCCGCCTGGCCGAGCCATGCCCTGGCCCGAAGACGGCAATGACGATGGCCAGATCGACCGCGCCGAATTTCTTGCGCCCGCGCTCGCCATGTTCGCTGACCAGGACCGCAATGGCGATGGGCTGCTGACCGCCGAGGAGCTGCCCCCGCCGCCGCCGGCCGGGGAGGGACCGCCGCCCGGCGAATAAGCCCGTTCGTCCAGGGACCGGCCGCCTTTCTCCTCTGCGTGGCCGGTTCCGCCGGGGCGCGCCGTTTGGCCCGGCGCGCCCCGGCCTTCACGGCTAGAACAACGTGTCGACCGCGTGGATGGCAAGGCCCACGAGGCCGCCCACCAGCGTGCCGTTGACCCGGATATATTGCAGGTCGCGCCCGACCGCATGTTCCAGCCGCTGGGTGACGGTGCCCGCGTCCCAGCCGCGCACCGTGTCGCTGACCAGCCGGACGATCGCATCGCCATAGCTGGCGGTCGCGCCGACGGCCGCCCGGCGCACGAAGCGGTTGATGACGAGCCGCAGGCCCGCTTCCTGCTGCAATGTGCCGCCCAGCGTGCGCAGCGCTTCGCCCAGCCGTCCGGCCATCGCCTTGCCCGGATCGCGTACCGCGCGCAGCAGGCCGGCGCGCGCCTGTTCCCACAGCCCGTCGATCCAGCGCTGCATCGCCGGATTGTCGACGATCTCGTCGCGCACCTTGGCCACCTTTGCCTGCATCTCGAGGTCGAATTGCAGGTCGAAGGCCAGCTTGGCCATGCCTTCTTCCGCCTTCAGCCTTAGCGGATGGCCGGGGTCTTCCGCCATGTCGGACAGCAGCTTGCGCAGGCCCGACAGGATCGCGTCGGCGAGATTTTCGTCGAGGCCCGTCCAGCGCAGCACTTTGCCTGCGCGTTCATGCACCATCTGGCGGATCAGATGCTCGTTGGCTTCCAGCGTGCGGTCGGCCCAGTGCACGATGCCGTCCATGACCGGGGCGTGGCGGCCGTCGCGCATCGCCGCCTCGATCGCCTGCCCGATCAGCGGCCCCATGTGGATGGCGCGCAGTCGCTGGCCGATCGCGCCCTTGACCATGCCACCGAGCCGTTCCTGGTCCAACGCCTCCAATATGTCGGCGATCAGGCGCGAGGCGCCTTCGCGCAGACGCCCGTCGCCGCCCGATGGGCTGGCCAGAAAGCGCCCGGCAGCCGCCGCGACGTCGATGTGTCGCATCCGGCGCGCGACGACCGCCGGGGTCAGGAAATTGTCGCGCAGGAACGCGGCCAGCGTGTCGCCGATCCGGTCCTTGTTGCGCGGGATGATCGCGGTGTGGGGGATCGGGAGGCCAAGGGGATGACGGAACAGCGCCGTCACCGCGAACCAGTCGGCCAGGCCGCCGACCATCGCCGCTTCGGCGAATGCCTGGACGAAGCCGATGGCGGGATGGAGATGGGCGGTGGCGCGCGCTACGATGAACAGTACGGCCATCGCCACCAGCATACCCGTCGCCACCAGCCGCATCCGCCGCGCCGGGTGGGGGTCGGCGAAATCCTTGGGCCGGGACAGGCGAAGCAGCGTCATCACCCTCCAACGGTTACGCTGCCGTTTCGTTCAGGCAAGTCCTTCTTTTTTGCCGACGCGCCGATAGGGCGACGCGCCGGCCCTGGCCTCATTCGGCGGGCTGCACTTGCCCGCCGCCGTCCTTGTCGTCGCCCGGCTTGTAGGTCAGCAGGCCCCGGCCCAGGCGCGGGCCGATCCAGCTTTCCAGGCCGATCGCCAGGCTGAAGCTCGCCGGCACGATCACCAGCGTCAGCACAGTGGACAGGATCAGGCCGCCGATCACGGTAATGCCCATCGGCGCGCGCCATGCGCCGTCGCCCGACAAGGCGAGCGCGGTCGGCACCATGCCCGCCACCATCGCGACCGTCGTCATGACGATCGGCTGGGCGCGCTTGTGTCCGGCATCGACGATCGCCTCATATTTGGGCACGCCCTTTTCCATTTCCTCCAGCGCGAAGTCGATGACCAGGATGGAGTTCTTGGCGACGATGCCCAGCAGCATCAGCAGGCCGATCAGCACCGGCATCGAGATGGGATTGCCCGTCAGGTGCAGCGCCACCGCGCCGCCCAGCGGCGCCAGCAGCAGCGACCCCAGGTTGACGAAGGGGGGCATCACCCGCTTGTAGAGCAGCACCAGGACCGCCAGTACCAGCATGATGCCGGAAATGACGGCGATGACGAAATTGGTGAGCATTTCCGCCTGCCATTTCGCGTCGCCGGCGTCGATCTTCTGCACGCCCTGGATGCGGCCTTCGACAATGTCCTTCATCAGCGGCAGGGCGTTGATCTTGGCAGTGGCCTGGCTGGTGACGATGCCCGGCGCGAGGTCCGCGCCCACGACGATGCGACGGATCTGGTTGTAGCGGCGAATCTGCGTCGGGCCGGCGCCGAAGCTGATGTCGGCGACGACCTTGAGCGGGACCGACCCGCCGCTGACGGTGGGAACCGGCATATTCTCGATCGTCGCGATATCCTTGCGGCTGTCCTCGGCGATCGACACGCGGATCGGGATCTGGCGGTCCGACAGCGAGAATTTGGCGCTGTTCTGGTCGATGTCGCCGATGGTCGCGATGCGGATCGACTGGCTGAGCGCCGCCGTGGTCACTCCCAGGCTCGCGGCCAAGTCGAGGCGCGGCTTGATGATGATTTCCGGCCGCTGCATGTCGCCTTGTACCCGTGGCGCACGCAGTTCCGGAATGCGGGCCATTTCGGCGACCAGGCGGTTTGCGGTCTGGTCCAGCTTTTCCGGGTCGTCGGACCCGAACATCATGATGATGTCGCGGCCGAAGCCGCCGCCCGATTGCGACTGAAAATTGACCCGCGCATCGGCGATCGTCTGGAATTTGGGCGCGATCTTGCGCTCCCAGTCGACCGAACTGATCGGCCGGTCCTTCTTCAGCGTCAGGAAGATGTCGGCCGTGGTCGGCTCGATATCCGCAAAAGCGGCATCGACGACCTCCGTGTCGGCCGCCAGCATGTCGGCGACCTTGCGGGTGATGGCGGTGGTCTGCTCCAGTGTGCTGCCCGGCACCGTCTCGATCTTCACCTGGCTGAAATCGGTGTTGATGGTCGGCTGGAACGTCATCGGCAGGGTCGAAAAGGCGAGGATCGTAGCCAGGAAGGCCAGAAGGCCGAAGCCCATCGTCCAGACCCGGTGGTCGATTAAGAAGGCGACGGTCCGGTTGCCGATTCCGCCGCGTGCGCGCCGCGCCTTCGCCTTTCGGTCGTTGAGCGACCAGCGCAGCACGTCCATGTAACGGTCCATCATCCAGCCTTCGCCATGGCTCTCCTCGCCATGGGCCTTCAGGAAATAGGCGGCGATCATCGGCGTGATGAGGCGGGCGACGGCCAGGCTCATCAGCACCGAAACGACCACGGTCATGCCGAACTGGATGAAGAACTGGCCCGAAATGCCGGGCATCAGCGCGACCGGCAGGAACACCGCGACGATCGCCATGGTGGTTGCGAGCACGGCGAGGCCGATTTCGTCGGCAGCGTCTATGGATGCCTGATAGGCGGATTTGCCCATCCGCATGTGGCGGACGATATTCTCGATCTCCACGATCGCGTCGTCGACCAGCACGCCTGCCACCAGGCTCAACGCCAGCAGCGAGATGCCGTTCAGCGTGAAGCCCATCATGTCCATGAACCAGAAGGTCGGGATGGCCGAGAGCGGAATGGCGAGGGCGGAAATCATCGTCGCGCGCCAGTCGCGCAGGAACAGGAAGACGATGACCACGGCCAGCACGGCGCCTTCGATCATCGCCGCCATGGCGCTGTGATATTGCTCCTTGGTATAATCGACGCTGGTGTAGAGCTGCTTGAACTGGACCTTGGGATTTTCCTTCTTCAGCTTGTCCAGCACCTTCATCGCATCGTCATAGACGGTGACGTCCGACGCGCCCTTGGCCTTTTCCATGCTGAAGCTGGTCACCTGCCGGCCGTTCATCAGTGCCTTGCTGCGCTGTTCGGCATACATGTCGCGCACGTCGGCGATGTCGGCGAGCTTGACCGTGCGGCCGCCGGAAATGGCGATCTGGGTCGCGCCCAGGCCGCGCGCATCGCGCGCGTTGCCGAGCACGCGGATCGACTGTTCGGCCCCGGCGATCTCGGTCCGTCCGCCGGCGGCGTTCAGGTTCACCTGGTTGAGCTGCTGGTTCACCTGCGCGGCAGTGATGCCGAACGCCTGCAGCTTGGCCGGGTCCAGGATGACGCGGATTTCCCGGCTGACGCCGCCGCCCCGGTTGACGGCCGCCATGCCGCTGACCGACAGCAACCGCTTGGCGACCGTATTGTCGACATACCAGGACAGTTCCTCCAGCGTCATGTCGGTCGCCTCGGCACTGAAATAGGCGATCGGGCCTCCGTCCACGTCGATGCGCTGGACCTGCGGCTCCAATATGCCCTCCGGCAGGTCGCTGCGGATCTGATCGACGGCGTTCTTGACGTCGTTGACCGCGCGGTCGACCGGCGTGCCGATCTGGAACTGGACATTGGTCAGCGACCGGCCCTCGGACGCGAAGGAGGTGATCTCGTCGACGCCGCTGATCCCGCGCACGGCCGCTTCGATCCGCTGCGTGACCTGCGTTTCCAGCTCGGTCGGCGCCGCGCCCGGCTGGCTGACGATCACGCTGACCGCAGGGAAGCTGATGTCCGGATTATTGTTCACGTCCATCCGCATGAAGCTGACGATGCCCGCCAGCACCAGTGCGGCGAACAGGACCAGTGGCGTTACCGGGTTGCGGATCGCCCATGCGGAAATATTGCGGAAATTCATGACGGCTTCCTTCGCCGGACGCGGGAATCCGCGCCCCTCCTCATCCTGCGGCGCGCGGACGGTCCTGCGCGCGTAAAGCTCCAGGCGACCGCCCCGGAGGGCACGTCGCCGTGCGTCAGCCGGCCTTGAGCGGTTCGGGCTTCACCTTCTGTCCCGGCGCCAGGAAGGCGCCGGCGGAGGTCACGATCTTTTCCGTGCCGGTGATGCCGCTCGTTACCGCCACGCCCGCGTCGGACACCTGGCCCACGGTCACGTCGCGGCGTTCCACCTGGCCCTTGCCGTTGACGATATAGACATAGCTGCCCTTGGCATCGCTCTGCACTGCCGATTCCGGCAACAAAGGCGCGCTGCCCGATCCGCTGGTGATCGTCGCCGACGCAAAGCCGCCGGGCCGGATCGCCGGATTATAGGGAACGGCGATGCGGGCGATGCCGAGACGCGTCTGGGGATCGACCACCGGCGATACCTGCCATACGCGACCGGCGAAGCGGGCCTGGCTGCCGATCGGCGTCACTGTCGCGCCGTTGCCGGGGCGCAGCGTCGCGAGGTCGGCTTCGGCCA
The DNA here is from genome assembly GCF_001650725.1 of Sphingobium sp. TCM1. Classification (GTDB taxonomy): domain Bacteria; phylum Pseudomonadota; class Alphaproteobacteria; order Sphingomonadales; family Sphingomonadaceae; genus Sphingobium. Next base: position 74,963 of record NZ_LXVX01000018.1, read on the forward strand.
CCTGCGCCTGCATCTCCATCTCGCCGTCCTTGGCCATGCGGAACAGCACACCGCTGCCGGCCTGGACGATCTGGCCGGGCTCCACGGTGCGTGTCAGCACGAGGCCGGCTGCGGGGGCGCGAATATCGAGCCGCCCGGTCCGTGCCCGCTGCTCGGCCAACTGGGCCGCCGCGACGCGCACGCGCGCTTCGGCCTGGTCGCGGGTGGCGGTACGCTGATCGATGTCGGCGGCGCTGATGAAGCCGCGCCCGACCAGCGCCTTGGCACGGTCAAGCTGCGCCTGCGCGAGCTTCGCGTCCGCGCGTGCCACTTCGACCTGCGCTGCGAGCGAGCGGACCTGTTCGGTCTGGACGGAGCGTTCGACGGTCGCGAGCACCTGGCCGGCGCGCACCCAGTCGCCCGGCTGCACCAGCACGCGCGTGACCATCCCCCCTTCGCCGACCACGCCGACCGGCATGTCGACCCGCGCCGCCAGCGATCCCGTCGCGCTCACTGTGCGCGCGACAGTCGACTGGCCGGGGCTGGTCACCGTCACAACGGGCACCTGCGCGGCGGGGGCCGGCGCGGCTGCCGGTTCGGCCCCGCGCATGGAAATCCAGGCGGCCACCGCAACCAGCGCGATTGCGATGCCGCCGCCGATCATCAGCCGCTTGCGGCTGCGGCGGGTGTCATCCTCGCCCATGACCATCGCCGAGTCGCCCAGCAATTGGGTTTCGTAATTCATGCCGATTTCCATCTCTCCGGCGCTTCGCCCCTGATAGGGACTGTATTATATAAATATAGCACCTCGCTCAACCCCCAATATCACGGTGCAAGGGGGCAGGGCAAAATCATAATGCACGGTGGACAGGGGCGGAAAGACGGCGGGTCGTGCGTTTCTCCCTCTTCGACAATGGATCGACTTGTCAGAATCACCGGATTGTGGCGCAATGGCCTCCGGTGCGGGGGTAGGGAGAGGAACGCGCCATGGAATTGCTCGGATGGATTATCGTCGGCCTGTTGGCCGGCGGGATCGCGAAGCTGGTGATGCCGGGCCGCGATCCCGGCGGGTGCGTCGTCACCATTTTACTGGGCATCGCCGGCGCGCTGCTGGCGGGCTTTGTCGGTCGCCTCGCCGGAATCTACCGGCCGGGCGACAGCGCCGGTTTCATCGCCGCAGTGCTGGGGTCGATCGCGGTGCTGGCCATCTATCGCTGGTTTGCCGCGCGGCGTTGACGGACGCGGGAATGAAAAAGGCCGCGCCTCGGCAGGCGCGGCCTTTTTGCTTGTCGTCTGGTGTGGTTTAGCGGACGGAGCCGCGGCGGACCAGATTGACGATCGCCAGCAGGATGATGGCGCCTACCAGCGACACCAGGAAGCTGTAGAGCGTCAGTCCATCGTTGATCGAGCCACCGCTGAAGATCAGGCCGCCGATGAAGGCGCCGACGATGCCGACCACGATGTTGAGCAGGATGCCCTGCTGCGCGTCGGTGCGCATGACCATGCTGGCGAGCCAGCCAATGACGCCGCCGACAACAAGCCACAAGATGATGCCCATATTACTCTCCTTGACCACGCCCCCTGCGGGTTGGGTGCCTGTTCAACGGAGGAGCAGGCGTCGCGTTCCATGGTCGTGAAAATGATTCCGGGCCGGAAACCATCCGGGCTTTGCGCCGTTGTTGCGCGCCTTTCGCCCGGGCGAACGAAAAAGGCCGCCGGAGCGCGCCGGCGGCCTTTTCGGCTTCCTCCACGGGACGATCGGATCAGTATTTCTGCTGCCGTTCGTAGAGCGATTTATAATATTGGATGCGCGTGACGCGGAGGCCATGCATCCCCGACCGGTCGACCGCGCGCTGCCAGCCGGCGAATTCCTCCAGCGTCAGATTATAGCGCTTGCACGCTTCATCCACGGTCAGCAGGCCGCCATTGACCGCTGCCACCACTTCGGCCTTGCGCCGCACGACCCAGCGGGTCGTGTCTGCGGGCGGCAAGCTCTCCAGGGTCAGGGGCTCCCCAAGCGGGCCGACAACCTGAGCGGGCCTGATTTTCTGGTTCTCGATCATTCTTACCCTCAATGTGCGGCATTGGCGTTGCCGAATTCAGCAGTGAATCCCTTATCTTCCTCAGCCCTGAACATCGGCTAAAGCGCCACGGTAAACACAGCCTTCATCTTCCTTGCCCCCCAGCTAAACGACGTGCGATCAACGGGTTGAAGCTGCCCGCAAGTCGAACGGCCTCGATCATGCCGTCGGAACGTGGCGCGAAGAGTTCGGCCAGTTCCTGGACCCAGTCATCTTCCCCATCCTGCCCCCGCAGGACGCCCGCGACCGCCTGCGCCGTCGGGCTGGCCGCCTGGGCAGCCGCAGTCGCGGCGCGCAGGAACGGCCAGACCGGCGCGCGCGGCCAGCCTGGAACCTTGTTGGTGGCGGGCGTCAGCCCGCCTGACCGGAGGAAGCTCAGATCCATGCAGAGGCTTCTACCGGCGAATGGATAACCGACGGTAAATCCGCCGCACGCTTTGTCGCTTAATCGGACTCGTCTGGCCGCCAAATGGCGCGCGCAGGTGCAGACTTTGTTAACTTTTGCGCATCGGTCGGCCTTGCACTATATGCGCGCCCATGCAGCCCCAGTTCCAGCTTGCCGAGCCGCTAAACGCGCGGCGCATCGTCGTCGCCATGTCGGGCGGCGTGGACTCCAGCGTTGTCGCCGCGCTCGCCACGAAGACCGGCGCCGAAGTGATCGGCGTCACGCTCCAGCTCTATGACCATGGCGCCGCTGTCGGCCGCACCGGCAGTTGCTGCGCGGGGCAGGACATACGCGACGCGCGCGCGGTCGCCGACCGCATCGGCATCGCCCATTATGTCTTTGATTATGAAACGGCCTTTCGCGATTCGGTGATCGCCGACTTCGCCGACGAGTATATGGCCGGGCGCACCCCCATCCCCTGCGTGAAGTGCAATATGGGCGTGAAGTTCACCGACCTGTTCCAGATCGCGCGCGACCTGGGCGCCGACTGCCTCGCCACCGGCCATTATGTCCAGCGGGTCGAGGGCGCGCATGGTGCGGAACTGCACCGCGCCGCCGATCCCGCCCGCGACCAGAGCTATTTCCTCTTCGCCACGACTCAGGCGCAACTCGACTATCTGCGTTTCCCGCTGGGTGGCCTGCCCAAGCCGCAGGTGCGCGAGATCGCGGCTGAACTCGGCCTGTCGGTCGCGCTCAAGCCCGACAGCCAGGACATCTGCTTCGTGCCCGACGGCGACTATGCGAAGATCGTGCGGAAACTGCGCCCCGACGCGGACGAGGGCGGCGACATCGTCCATGTCGACGGCCGCACGCTCGGCCGGCACAAGGGGCTGATCCATTATACGGTCGGCCAGCGCAAGGGACTGGAGATCGGCGGCCAACCCGATCCGCTCTATGTCGTGCGGCTGGATGCCGAAAGCCGCCGCGTGATCGTGGGGCCAAGGGCGGCGCTGGCGGTGGCGGGCGCGCGCCTTTCTGACATCAATTGGCTGGGCGGCGACTTTACCGGCCCGCTGACCGCCAAGGTCCGCTCGATGGCCAAGCCCGTCCCCGCGCGCCTCGACGGCGATCGCCTGCTCTTCGACGCACCGGAATTTGGCGTCGCACCGGGCCAGGCGGCGGTCCTCTACGCCGGCGACCGCGTGCTGGGCGGCGGCTGGATCGCCAGCACCCAGGCGGCGATGGCGGAAGCGGCCTGATAGGCATGTCATTGTACGCGCGCTCTTGGCTGTTTACCGGCTGGGTGTTGCTGGTGTTCTTCACCGTTCCCACCTGGTCGGCTTTTATGGAGCGGATTGTCGGTCCTGATGGCTTGTGGCTTGTCGCCGCATTCTGGCTTGGCCATGCTTTCGTTCCGATGTTCCTGCTCAAATGTCCCGACTGCGGGCTATCACCCTTTGCCAGCAGCAAAAAGTTCATAGCTTGGCACACCACATGGCCGCGAAGGATTTGCGGGCATTGCGGTCACGACCACAGAAGGACGCAGATGGACGGGTAGATGGCCGTAACGCCGCAAACCTTGCCCTTTCGCGCCCCCGCGCGTAAGGCCCGCGCGTCATGACTCGCCCGCTCACCTTCGCCATCCCCAAGGGCCGCATCCTCGATGAAGCCCTGCCCCTGCTCGCCAAAGCCGGTATCGAGCCGGAGGCGGAGTTTCACGACAAGAAGAGCCGGGCGCTGCGCTTCGCCACCAACCGGCCCGACGTGTCGATCATCCGCGTGCGCGCGTTCGACGTCGCGACCTTCGTGGCCCATGGCGCGGCGCAGATCGGCATCGTCGGCTCCGACGTGGTCGAGGAGTTCGCCTATTCCGAACTCTACGCGCCGGTCGACCTTAACATCGGCCATTGCCGCCTGTCGGTCGCCGAGCCGGTCGACGCGGGCGACGAGGATCAGGCTGCGATGAGCCATGTCCGCGTCGCGACCAAATATCCCCACCTCACCCGCCGCTATTATGAAGCGCGCGGTTTGCAGGCCGAATGCGTCAAGCTGAACGGTGCGATGGAGCTGGCCCCCTCGCTCGGCCTGTCGCGCCGCATCGTCGATCTGGTTTCCTCGGGCGCGACGCTGAAAGCCAATGGCCTGGTCGAAACCGACATCATCATGCAGATCAGCGCGCGCCTGATCGTCAATCGCGCCGCCTACAAGATGCGCTCGGCCGAACTCTCGCCGCTGGTCGATGCCTTCCGCGCCGCCGTGGGGGTGAAGGATGCCGCTTAAGCTCTCTACCACCGACGGCGATTTCGCGTCCGCCTTCACCGCGCTGGTCGATGCCCGCCGGGAAGCGGACGAGGATGTGTCGCGGGACGTGACCGCGATCCTGAAGGCGGTGCGCGCTGGTGGCGACGCCGCGCTCGCCGATTATACCCGGCGCTTCGACCGCCATGACCTTGATGTCAGCGGCTGGGCAGTGACCCCTGCGGAAACTCGCGCGGCGCTCGACGGCATTTCGACGGAACTGCGCGACGCGCTGGAACTCGCGGCCGCGCGCATCACCGTCTATCATGAGAAACAGAAACCGCAGGACAGCGATGGCGTGGACAGCGCCGGCGTTCGCCTCGGCGCGCGCTGGAGCGCGGTGGATGCCGCCGGCCTCTATGTGCCGGGCGGGCGGGCCGCCTATCCCAGTTCGCTGCTGATGAACGTCATCCCCGCCAAGGTCGCGGGCGTCCGCCGCATCGCCATGGTGACACCGACGCCGGGCGGCGAGATCAACCCGCTCGTTCTGGCCGCCGCGCAGATCGCCGGGATCGAGGAAATCTGGCGGGTCGGCGGCGCGCAGGCCGTGGCTGCGCTCGCCTATGGCACCGACCGGATCGCACCGGTGGACGTCATCACCGGCCCCGGCAACGCCTGGGTCGCCGAAGCCAAGCGGCAACTATATGGCGTGGTCGGCATCGACATGGTCGCCGGCCCGTCGGAGATCGTCGTCGTCGCCGATGGCAAGAACGACCCGGAATGGACCGCCGCCGACCTGCTCAGCCAGTCGGAGCATGACCCGACCAGCCAGTCGATCCTCTTCACCGATGATGCCGCCTTTGCCGATGCCGTCGCGCAGGCTATCGATCGCCAGATCCCGGTGCTCTCCACCAGCGCGGTCGCGCGCGCCAGTTGGGACGCCAATGGCGCGATCATTCTGGTCCGCGACCTGGATGAGGCTATGCCGCTGGTCGACCGGCTCGCGCCCGAACATCTGGAACTCGCCGTGGACGATCCCGAACCGCTGTTCGCGCAGGTCCGCCATGCCGGATCGGTGTTCCTCGGCCGGATGACGCCCGAAGCGGTCGGCGATTATGTCGCCGGGCCGAACCATGTGCTGCCCACCGGCCGCCGCGCCCGTTTCTCGTCGGGCCTCTCGGTGCTCGACTTCATGAAGCGCACCAGCTTCCTCAGCCTCGACGCCAGGGCTATCGGCGCGATCGGCCCGGCCGCCGTCGCGCTTGCGCGGGCGGAAGGGCTGCCCGCGCACGCCGCCTCGGTGGCGCTCCGTTTGAAATAAAAATCCGTTCGCTTCGAGCATCGTCGAGAAGCCCGCGTGCAGCGCTTCTCGACAAGTTCGAACCGGACGGAGTAGGGACATAGTGATGAACGACCGCTCCAAATCCCGCTCCGCCGCGCGCCTCGCCGCGGTACAGGCGCTCTACCAGCTCGAAATGGAGGGCACGCCCGTCCATATCCTGCTGCACGAATTTCACCAGCATCGCCTCGGCGCCACGATCGAGGATGTGACCTACGCCCAGGCCGAAGAGCCTTTCTTCGACGATGTCGTGACCGGGGTGGACCGCCGCCGCGACGAAATCGACGCGCTGATCGCCGCCCGCCTCTCCAGCGGCTGGAGTCTGGACCGGCTCGACAAGCCGATGCGCCAGATATTGCGTGCGGGCACATATGAACTGCTCGCCCGCAAGGATGTCGGCACCGGCACCGTCATCAGCGAATATGTCGATGTCGCCCATGCCTTCTACGACAAGCGCGAGGCGGGCTTCGTCAACGGCCTGCTCGACGGCGTGTCGAAGGATGTGCGGACGTCGTAATTCCGCTGGACGACAATTTCGCTGGTCATGGTCCTTGCCTCGCAGGCCGGGCTCCATCGCCAGATCGTGTCGGATGATGCATCTTGCGGGAGTTTCATCCCCGCCTTCATGAGGATGGCGGAGGATTTGGCTATGGTAGAGGATGCGCTAGGTTCGAACCATGTCCGCCGAATCCCGCTTCCTGACCCTGCTGCGCCTGCTTGCGCATGACCCCGCCGCGCAGGGGCTGGTGGATGATGTCGCGATCCTGCCGGTGGGCGACCGCCGCCTGATCCTCACCAGCGACACGATGGTGGAAGGCGTCCATTATCTTCCGACCGATCCCGCCGCCGATATCGGCTGGAAGCTGGCGGCGGTGAACCTGTCGGACCTCGCGGCCAAGGGCGCGCGGCCGGTCGGCTGTCTGCTGAACTATGCCCTGTCGGGCGACGACGTCTGGGACGAGGCGTTCATCGCCGGTCTGGGCGAGGCGCTGGACCGCCACGCCATGCCGCTGCTGGGCGGCGACACGGTGAAGATGCCGGCAGGGTCCGCGCGCAGCTACAGCCTGACCGCCATCGGCGAAGCGACGGGACCGGTACCCACCCGCACCGGTGCGCGGGCGGGCGACCGCCTCTATGTCACCGGCCCGGTCGGTGACGCGGGCATCGGGCTCGATCTCGCCAGCGCCGATCCGTCCGCTACCGGCCCGCTGGTCGAAGCCTATCGCCGTCCGCGGCCGCGCCTGGTCGAGGGCGCGTTGCTCGCTCCCGTCGCCACGGCGATGATGGACCTGTCCGACGGCCTGCTGATCGACGCCGCACGCATGGCGCAGGCAAGCGGCGTCGCCATCACCATCGATCATGTCCCGCTCTCTCCCGCGCTTGAAAAGGTGCGCGGCGCCAGCATATCGGTTCAGATCGCCGCCGCCCGTGCGGGGGACGATTATGAACTGCTCTTCGCCCTTCCGCGCGGCGTGACGCCGCCAGTCCGCGCCGTGCCGGTCGGCCATGTGGCGGCAGGGTCGGGCCTCACCCTGATGATCGACGGCGCCGTCATTCCGCTGCCCGACCGGCTTGGATGGGAGCATGGCTAGGGTATCGCCCGCGCCTTGATCCACATCATGGCCCGCCTATCTTGACGCGCGCCGTCCGGCCTGTAGCTTGATCCCACCCTATTCTCAGCCGGTTGGAGCGCCTGGATGCGTGACGCCATGTTGCTGATTGACGCGGTGCCCGATGCCGGACCCTTCGTTCCGGCGGTCCGCCCCTGCGCGCCGCAAACTTGCCTTTCGCCTGCCCGTCATTCCCTGCGGAGCGGCCGATGACAGCAACAACAGGGGGAGAGGAACAAGCATGGAGATAGTCTATATCGCCATAGGGTGCGGCCTGCTGGCCATAGTCTACGGGCTTTTCACCAGTCGACAGGTACTGGCCGCCTCGCCGGGCAATGACGTGATGCAGGCGATTGCCGGCGCCATTCAGGAAGGAGCCAAGGCCTATCTTGGTCGCCAATATATGACGATCGCGATCGTCGGGATCGTCGTCGCGGTCCTCGTCGCGCTCTTCCTGGGCCTGACCTCGGCCGTGGGCTTCCTGATCGGCGCGATCCTGTCGGGGGCGGCGGGCTTTATCGGCATGAACATTTCGGTGCGCGCCAATGTCCGTACCGCCGAAGCCGCGCGCGGCACGCTGCAAAGCGGCCTCACGGTCGCGTTTCGGGCCGGTGCGATCACCGGGATGCTGGTCGCCGGCCTCGCGCTGCTCGCGATCAGCGGTTTCTTCTGGTATCTGACCGGCCCCGCGGGCCATGCGCCCGACGACCGGCTGGTGATCGACAGCCTGGTCGCGCTGGCCTTCGGCGCGTCGCTCATCTCCATCTTCGCGCGCCTGGGCGGCGGCATCTTCACCAAGGCGGCCGATGTCGGCGCGGACCTGGTCGGCAAGGTGGAGGCGGGCATCCCGGAAGATGATCCACGCAACCCGGCCGTCATCGCCGACAATGTGGGCGACAATGTGGGCGACTGCGCCGGCATGGCCGCTGACCTGTTCGAAACCTATGTCGTCACCGTAGGCGCGACCATGGTGCTGATCGCGCTGCTGGTCAGCGGCGTCGACAACGCGTTCCTGCTGAAGCTGATGGCCCTGCCGCTGATCGTGGGCGGGGTGTGCATCAACACCTCCATCATCGGCACCTACATGGTCCGCCTGGGCGCCAGCCAGTCTATCATGGGCGCGCTCTACAAGGGCTTCTGGACGACCGCGATCCTGTCGATCCCGGCCATTTACGGCGTCACCGCCTATGTGCTGGGCGACATGAACGCCGTGTTCGGCGCCGACCTCGACGGGGTGGGGGGCTATACCGGCATGGCGCTCTTCTGGTCGATGATGGTGGGTCTGGCCGTCACCGGCCTCATAGTCTGGATCACCGAATATTATACCGGCACCAATTATCGCCCGGTCCGCAGCATCGCGAAGGCGTCCGAAACCGGCCATGGCACCAACGTCATCCAGGGGCTGGCCGTGTCGCTGGAGGCGACCGCGCTGCCGACGCTGGTAATCGTCGTCGGCATCATCGTTGCGCACAGCCAGGCGGGGCTGATCGGCATCGCCTTCGCCGCGACCGCGATGCTGGCGCTGGCAGGCATGGTGGTGGCGCTCGATGCCTACGGACCCGTCACCGACAATGCCGGCGGCATCGCGGAAATGAGCCATATGGACGACAGCGTCCGGGTGAAGACCGACGCGCTCGACGCCGTGGGCAACACGACCAAGGCGGTGACGAAGGGCTATGCCATCGGTTCGGCGGGCCTTGCCGCTCTGGTGCTGTTCGGCGCCTATACGGAGGATCTGAAATACTACAACAGCGCGCTGGGCCTCACCGTGCCGGTCGATTTCAGCCTGTCCAACCCTTATGTGATCGTAGGCCTTCTGCTGGGCGCGCTGCTGCCCTATCTGTTCGGCGCGATGGGCATGACCGCGGTGGGCCGCGCGGCGGGCGACGTGGTGAAGGACGTGCGTGACCAGTTCGCCACCAACAAGGGCATCATGGAAGGTACCTCGCGTCCCAACTATGCCCGTACCGTCGACCTCGTCACCCGCGCCGCGATCAAGGAGATGATCATCCCCAGCCTGCTGCCGGTGCTGGCGCCGATCGCCGTCTATTTCGCCATCGCGGCAGTGGCCGGGGTCGCCAACGGCTTCGCGGCGCTCGGCGCGTTGCTGCTGGGCGTCATCGTTTCGGGGCTGTTCGTCGCCCTGTCGATGACCAGCGGCGGCGGCGCGTGGGACAATGCGAAGAAATATATCGAGGACGGCCATCATGGCGGCAAGGGCAGCGAGGCGCACAAGGCAGCCGTGACCGGCGACACGGTGGGCGATCCTTACAAGGATACGGCCGGCCCGGCGGTCAATCCGATGATCAAGATCACCAATATCGTCGCCCTGCTGCTGCTCGCTGCCCTGGCGCATGGAGGGTAGAAGCAAGGTACTGATTAACTGACGATTTCAGGTGACGCACGATCGGCCTCGTCCTATCAGAAGGACGGGGCCGATATGTTTGTGGGGGCATGATGAAGGGCGTTGTCGGATTGGTGGCGGGGGTCGCCGGCCTGTGGGGCATGGCGGTGTCGGCGCAGACGCCGCCCGCGCCGCAATGGACCATCCGGGATTTCGCAGCGCTGCCTTTGATGGATCAGCCTCGCCTGTCTCCCGACGGCCTGCACATCGCCAGCCGGGTTGCCATCGGCGGCGAACAGCGGCTCGTCATCGCCGATGTCCATGAAGGCCCCGAGCGTATCCGGTCGCTCGGTCTGGGGGAAAATGATCTCAACTGGTGGAAATGGGTCAATGACGACTGGCTGATCGCCGGTGTCGGCAATGAAACCCAGGTCGAAGGTATGCCCTGGTATCTGAGCCGTGTCGTCAGCGTGAAGCGCGACGGCAGCAAGGTGAACATGCTGGCGAAGAATGTGGCCGCGCAAAATGCCGACGACGTCATCTGGATCGCGCGCGACGGCAGTCCCCGCATCCTGCTGTCCTACCAGACCTCGATCTATTATTCGGATCCCGGCTTCTGGCCGAAGGTGGACGAGGTCGATGTCACGACCGGCCGGATGCGCAGCATCGTGGCGCCCCGTCAATTCGTGCGTGGCTGGTACGCCGACGCCCAGGGCAATGTGCGAATGGGCATCGGCTATAATGACAGCAGCCGGACAGCCAAGCTGCTCTACCGTCCCGATGGCAGGTCCAGCTTCAGGGTGGTCGACCGGGCCGACCGGCGGCGCGACGAATCGCTGGTGGTGCCCTTGCTGTTCACCGCCGATCCGGGCCGCGCGATCGCCAGCGATGATCGCGAAGGCACCGACGCGCTCTACGAACTGGATCTCTCCACGCTCGAACTGGGGCAAAAGCTCTTTGCCGCGCCCGGCTTCGACATCGACTGGATTGAGGAGGACGCGGCCGGGACGGGGCTGGCCGGCGTGCGCTACACGGCCGACGCCCCAGCGGTACACTGGTTCGATGCCAATCTGGCCAAGATCCAGTCGGACATCGACAAGGCCGTCGGTGATCGCCGCGCCCGTATCATGTCCACCAGCCGCGACGGCCAGCGCATGATCGTCCATGTCGGCACGCCCGATCAGCCGGGCACCTATTATTATTATGATACGGCGGCCGGTGCGATGAGCGTCCTGTCCCGCGTCAGCGATCGATTCCCCGGCAAGGCCCGGCTTTCGCCGGTCAGAACGATCCGGTACAAGGCGCGCGATGGGCTGGAGATCGCCGCTGTCCTGACCTTGCCGGCGGCCAAGGACCCGAAAAATCTGCCGCTCATCCTCATGCCCCATGGCGGTCCCTTTGCCCGTGACGTGGAGGAATGGGACTGGTGGGTGCAGTTCCTCGCCTGGCGCGGCTATGCCGTGCTCCAGCCCAATTATCGGGGGTCTTCGGGCTATGGCACAGCCTTTGCCGAAAAGGGCGAGGGCCAGTGGGGACTCGCGATGCAGGATGATCTCAACGATGCGGTCGACTGGGCGGTGAAGGAGGGGCTGGCCGATCCCAAACGGGTCTGCATGGTCGGAGCCTCCTATGGCGGCTACGCGGCGATGCGTGCGGCTCAGCGCGATGGCGCAAAATATCGCTGCGCCGTTTCCTATGCCGGCGTGTCGGACCTTGGGGCGATGATGCGCTATGACAGCCGCTTCCTGAACCACGGCACGCGCAAGGACTGGATGAAGGAGCAGGCGCCCGATTTCGCGACTGTGTCGCCGATCAACTTCGCCGCGCAATTCTCGACACCCATCCTGTTGATGCACGGCAGGAAGGATCGCCGCGTTCAGGTGGGGCAGTCGCGGGAAATGGCGGAGAAGCTGAAGGGCGCCGGCAAGGTGGCGGGGCGCGATTATATCTATGTCGAACAGCCTTTGGCCGACCATTTCTTTTCACGCGAAGCCGACCGGCTGGAATTTCTCGAAAAGCTCGATGCCTTCCTCCAGGCGCATAATCCGGTCTGACACCGGGCGCGCTTGCCGCGTCTTTCCGCCGGGCCTATAGCGCGCGCCATGACTGCCGAACCCTTCCGTTCCCAGCTTGCCGCGCTGGAGCAGCGCGGGCGGCTGCGTCGCCTCTCCCCCCGCGCGGGACGCGATTTCGCATCCAATGATTATCTGGGTCTCGCGGGGGATCCGATGATCGCGCAGGCCGTTTCCGACGCGGTGGCGCGCGGCGTGCCGCTGGGGTCGGGCGGCTCGCGCCTGCTGCGCGGTAATGCGCCCGAGCATGAAGGGCTGGAGGCCAAGGCGGCCGACTTCTTCCGCACCCAGGCGGCCCTCTATGTCGCCAACGGCTTCGTCGGCAATCTCGCGCTCTTCTCGACCCTGCCGCAGCGCGGCGACCTGATCGTCGCCGATGAACTGATCCACGCCAGCGCCCATGATGGCATCCGCATGAGCAAGGCCGCCGCCGTCTTCGCTGCGCATAATGACGTGCAGAGCTTCGCGGATCGCATCGCCGCCTTCCGGACGGACGGGGGGAAGGGGCGCATCTGGATCGCGGTAGAGACGCTCTACTCCATGGATGGCGACCTGGCGCCGCTCGCCGATCTCGCACGTCTTGCTGCGCAGCATGATGCGATGCTGTTGCTGGACGAGGCGCATGGCACCGGCGTCTTCGGCCCCGGCGGACGTGGCCTGTCGGCGGGTCTCGACGGGCTGCACAACGTCATCACGCTTCACACCTGCGGCAAGGCGATGGGGGCGGAGGGCGCGCTCATCTGCAGTTCGCGCATCCATATCGACTATCTCATCAACCGCGCCCGCGCGTTCATCTTCTCGACCGCGCCCTCGCCGCTGATGGCGGTCGCGGTGTCGGCCGCGATCGACCGGATCGAGCGGGCCGGCGACCTGCGCGAGCGGCTGATGACGCTGCGCCAGGACGCGGCGGAGGCGATCTGCGCGCCGCTGGGGTTGCCGTCCCCGCGTAGCCAGATCCTGCCTGTGATCCTGGGCGAGGACAGCCGCGCCATGGCCGCCGCCGCCGCCTTGCAGGAGGCAGGGTTCGACGTGCGCGGCATCCGCCCGCCGACCGTGGCGCCCGGCACCAGCCGGCTGCGCATCTCGCTGACCCTCAATGCCAGCCGCGCCGACGTGGCCGCGCTGGGCCGCGAATTGCAGCGGGTGGTGCAATGACCATCCTCGTCGTCACCGGCACCGACACCGGCATCGGCAAGACCGTGTTCGCCGCCGGCCTTGCGGGCGCGCTGGGCGCGCATTACTGGAAGCCCATCCAGGCCGGGGTCGATCCCGAAGGCGACAAGGAAACGGTCGCCGCCCTGTCGGGCCTGTCGCCGGACCGCATCCTGCCGGAAGCCTATCGGCTCAACACGCCCGCATCGCCGCATCTCGCCGCGCGGATCGACGGGGTGGAGATCGACCTCGATCGCCTGACCCTGCCGCAGGTCGATGGGCCGCTGGTGATCGAGGGGGCGGGGGGCGTGCTGGTCCCTGTCACCGAAACGCTGCTGATGGCCGACCTGTTCGCCCATTGGGGCCAGCCGGTCATCCTCTGCGCCCGCACCGGCCTCGGCACGATCAACCACAGCCTGCTCAGCATAGAGGCGCTGCGCGCGCGCGGAGTGCCCATCGCCGGCATCGCCTTCATCGGTGATCCGCACGCGGAAAATGAGCGGATCATCCCGCGGATCGCGGGAATTTCCTCGCTCGGCCGCCTGCCGCATCTCGATCCGCTCGATCCCGCCGGCCTGGCCCGCGCCTTTGCGGCGCACATTGCGCTTTCCGATCCTTTCAACCGCTGATAATTTTCGACCAACGACATGGACATCGCTCTTTGACGGGCGTTCAAGTCCTGCCCATGCCGGGCGCATCATGCGGTCGCCCGACCTGTCACAAGCAAGGGACGCTTTGATGAAGAACCTCCTCCTGGGCGCCGCCGCGACCGCGCTCGCCCTGGCCGCCACCATGGCCCATGCCGATCAGGCGGCTCCGTCGCCCGCGAGCAGCGCCGCCCGCAATACCGGCGTGAAGCCCACCTATGGCACATTCGGCTTCGACACCGCCGGCATGGACAAGTCGGTGAAGCCGGGCGACGATTTCTACGATCATGCCAATGGCAGCTGGGCGAAGAACACGCCGATCCCGGCCGACAAGTCCAACTATGGTGCGTTCAACACGCTGGACGACCTGTCGCGCACCCGCACCAAGGGCATTCTCGAAGCGGCGCAGGCCGACCCGAACAGCAAGATCGGCAACGCCTATGCCGCCTATATGGACGGCGTCACGGTCGAGGCGAAGGGGCTGGCCCCGATCAAGCCGTGGCTGGCCGAGATCCAGGGCGTGAACGACCTGGCGAGCTATGCCAAGGTTGCAGCCAAGGCTGCCCGTTCCGGCATTCGCGGCCCGTTCCGCTTCTATGTCGGGCAGGACGACAAGGATCCCGAAACCTATATCCTCTCGATGATGCAGGGCGGCCTGGGCCTGCCCGACCGCGACTATTATCTGGACCAGGGCGAGAAGATGGCGGCGATCCGCACCGCCTATGTCGCCCATCTGGAAAAGATGCTGACGCTGGCCGGCGAACCCGATGCCCGGTCGCGCGCCGCTGCGCTGATGGCGTTCGAGACGGAGATCGCCAAGGTCCACTGGACCCAGATCGACAGCCGCGACGCCGACAAGACCTATAACAAGATGGCGCTGGCGGACCTGCAAAAGGCCGCGCCCGGCTTCGATTTCGCGGCCTTCTACGCCGCCAACAATCTCCAGCCGGCGCAATTGCTGGTCGCCCAGCCCAGCGCCGTGACTGGCGAAGCGGCGCTGATCGCCAAGGCGCCGTTGCAGGTGCTGAAGGACGGACTGCTGCTGTCCAGCCTGCACGCCTATGCCGACTATCTGCCCGACAGCATCGCAAACGCCGACTTCGCCTTCTACGGCACCACCTTGTCCGGCACGCCCGAGCGCGAGGAGCGGTGGAAGCGCGGCGTCACCTTCCTCAAGGAATCGCTGGGCGAGGAAGTGGGCAAGGCCTATGTCGCCCAATATTTCCCGCCCGAAACCAAGGCGGCGATGGACCAGCTGGTCAAGAATGTCCTCGGCGCCATGGGCCGCCGCATCGACGGACTGCCCTGGATGAGCAACGAGGCCAAGGCCCGCGCGCACAAGAAGTTGGCCGCCTTCACCCCCAAGATCGGCTATCCCGACAAGTGGCGGGATTATAGCGGGCTGGAGATCAGGCGCGACGACCTGTTCGGCAATGCCCTGCGCTCCAATGCGTTCGAATTCGACTATAATGTCGGCAAGCTCGGCAAGCCCATATATCGCTGGGAATGGGGCATGACGCCGATGGAGATCAACGCCTATGCCAATTTCGGCATGGTCGAGATCGTCTTCCCCGCCGCCATCCTCCAGCCGCCCTTCTTCGATCCTCATGCCGACCCCGCTGTCAACTATGGCGGCATCGGCGCGGTCATCGGCCATGAACTGAGCCATCATTTCGACGATCAGGGCGCGAAATATGACGAGACCGGCAAGCTCAACCAGTGGTGGACCGATCAGGACGTCGCCAACTTCAAGGGCCTGACCGACAAGCTGGTCAAGCAGTATGACGCCTACGAACCCTTCCCCGGCGCGCATGTGAAGGGCGCGTTCACCCTGGGCGAAAATATCGGCGATCTGGGCGGCCTGGCGGTCGCGCTCGATGCCTATCACGCCTCGCTCGGCGGGAAAAAGGCCCCCGTGATCGACGGGCTGACCGGCGACCAGCGCTTCTTCCTCGGCTGGGCGCAGGTGTGGCGGCGCAATTATCGCGAGGCGAACCTGCGTCAGCGACTGGTGACCGATCCGCACGCGCCGTCGCAATATCGCGCCGACATCGTGCGCAACTTCGACGCCTGGTATGACGCCTTCAAGCCCGCGCCGGGCGGCAAGATCCATCTCGCGCCCAAGGACCGCGTGAAAATCTGGTAGGAATCGGTCGGGCCGGGTTCATCCGAATCCGGCCCGATTTTCATTATGATAGCGAAATAATTGGTGGTGCGGCAGGATGCCGCTTGCCGCCGACGAACCGATGTGCGCGCGCCAGCCATCTTTTGAATCCCACGACTCGCCGTTCCGCCCTTTCCCGCTCGGAACGCATTTCACAGCTTGGCCGTCTGATCAGCAACTTGATCACAAGGAGAAGCATGTTGACGGGTCTCAACACCACCGGTTTCCTCAAGGCGGGCATCGCCTCGATCGCATTGTTCGCCGCCTATCCCGCCCTCGCCCAGAGCGAGGCCGCCGCACCTGCGGCCCCGGCCGCTCCGGCTGTCGGCGCCAGTAATTTCAGTGACGCCGACATCAAGCAGTTCGCCGCCGCCGCGGTGGAAGTGACGAAGATCCAGCAGGATTCGTCCATCCCCGACGCGGACAAGCAGCCCAAGATGGTCGCGGCACTGCAGGCATCGGGCATCCCGCCCGAAAAGTTCAATCAGATTGGCCAGGCAGCCGCCGCCGATCCGGCGCTGCAGCAGCGCATCCAGGCGGCCGCCCCGGCCGCCCCGGCGCCTGCCCCGGCAGACCCTGCCGCGCCCGCGCAACCGGCCCAGCCGCCGCAGCAATAATGTCCCCCCTGGGCCGGGCGTGGCGACACCGCCACGCCCGGCCTTCCTCTTTGTTCCCCAATGCGTAAAAATATCGGGGGTGACGCGCCCTTGATCGCCTGTCTATCCTAACACCATGCAGGAACAGGCACTTTCCATCGCGCTGATCGGCATATTGGGGATCGGCGCGCAATGGATCGCCTGGCGGACCGGCTGGCCCGCCATCGCCCTGATGCTGGCGGCAGGCGTAGTTGGCGGACCCGTCCTCCACCTTATCAATCCCGAGCATGTCTTCGGCGACCTGCTGGAGCCGATGGTGTCGGTTGCGGTCGCGCTGATCCTGTTCGAGGGTGGTCTCAGTCTCAATTTTCGCGAATTGCGCAAGACCGACGGTGCGGTCACGCGCCTGGTGCTCCTGGGTTCGCCGATCGGCTGGGCATTGGGATCGCTCGCCTGTTATTATATCGCCGGCCTCGTCTGGCCGGTGGCCATCCTGTTCGCGGGCATATTGGTTGTCACCGGGCCGACCGTGGTGCTGCCGCTGCTGCGTCAGTCCAATGTCGCCGCACGGCCGCGCGCGATCCTGAAATGGGAAGCGATCGTCAACGATCCGAGCGGCGCGCTGCTGGGCGTCGTCACCTATGAATATCTGCGCCGATCGGGGGAGGGGAGTTCGCTTGCCACCGTCATCGTCTCCCTGATCGCCGCCGCCATCGTCGCCGGGCTGTTGGGCTGGATCGCGGCGCGCGCGATTGGCTGGATCTTCCCGCGCGGCCATGTGCCCGAATATCTCAAGGCTCCGGTGCTGCTGGTCGCGGTGATCGGGGTGTTCGTCCTGTCCAACATCATCCAGCAGGAAACCGGGCTGCTCGCTGTCACGGTCATGGGCGTGGCGCTGGCGAACATGCGGCTGGATTCGCTGCGCGACATCCAGCCCTTCAAGGAAAATGTCACGGTCCTCCTCATCTCGGGCGTGTTCGTGATCCTGTCGGCCTCGCTGGACCTCGCTGTCCTGCGTCAGTTCGAATGGCGCTTCCTCGGCTTCCTCTTCGCCCTCCTGTTCCTGGTCCGGCCGATCACCGTGCTGTTGAGCCTCGCCTTCTCGCCCGTCCCCTGGAACGAGCGGCTGCTGGTCGCCTGGATCGCTCCGCGCGGCATCGTGGCGGTCGCCATTTCCGGCCTGTTCGCGCTGCGGCTCGATCGCCTTGGCTATGGCGACGGCTCGATTCTCGTCACTTTGTCCTTCGCGGTGGTGGTGGCGACGATCGTCTGCCATGGCTTTTCGATCAAGCCGGTGGCCCGCCTGCTGAAGGTCACGGGTGCGCAGGAAAAGGGGCTTTTGCTGGTGGGCGCCACTCCCTTCAGCCTGGGCCTGGCTTCGCAGTTACAAGCGCTGGAGGTGCCGGTGATGATCGCCGACAATAGCTGGCAGCGACTGGCGCCGGCTCGCCATGCCGGCATCCCGACCTATCATGGCGAGATATTGTCGGAAGCGACCGAGGAACGGCTCGACCTCGCCCGGTTCCAGGTGCTGGCGGCGACGACCGATAACGAAGCCTATAATGCGCTGGTCTGCAACGAGTTCGCGCCTGAAATCGGCCGCGACAATGTCCATCAGCTGGGCGACGCCAGTGACGATGAAGACCCCCGCGCCCTGCCCGAATCGCTGCGCGGCCGCGCGCTCTTTTCCTCAGGCCATGGCGTGGAGGACATCATGCAGCGCGAGGAACAGGGCTGGACCTTCCGCAAGACCCGGATCAGCGAGCAGTTCGACTTTGAGGCCGCACGTGCCTCCCTGGCCGAAGGCGGCGACATGCTGCTGCTGGTGCGCAGGAATGGCGCGCTGCGTTTCTTCACCCACGCGTCGCGGCCGACGCCCCAACCCGGCGACACGGTCCTGTCCTATGTGCCGCCCGCCGACATATGGCCGAAAGGAGAGCAAGAATGAGGAGATTGGCTCCCACGCCCCTTCTGCTGTGTGCGCTGGCCGCGTGCCACGCCCCTACGGACAAGGATGCCGGTGAGATAGCCGATGCAGCCAATGCGATCGAAGCCAATGCAGCGGACAATATTGTCGAGCCGCAACGCTCGATCCTGCGTCCCGAGGTGATCGACAAGCCTGATGTGCCCGCGATCGAGCCGGTGGAGGCGGTGATCGGCTTCGGCCAAGCCCCGATGGCGCTGGACGATGCCGCCAGGTCGGCGCTCGACCGGCTGCTGGCGACGCCCGCGATGAAGGCCGGCGGCCCCGTCACCCTGCGCGGTCACAGCGATTCGCGCGGCAGCGACGGCGACAACCGGGTCGCATCCCGCATCCGGGGGGAATTGGTGCGCGACTATCTGGTCGAGAAGGGCGTGGCCAGGGGGCGCATCAGCCTGGTCGCGCTGGGCGAAACCCGGCCGATCGCCCCCAATGGGCGGGAGGATGGCAGCGACGATCCCGAAGGCCGGGCGAAGAACCGCCGGGTCGAGGTGCATGTCGCGCTCCCCGCCGTGATCGTCCCGCCTCCGGTGGAGCCTAAGCCGGCGGAGAAGCCATAGCCTTCCGATCTCCGCTGGCCTAAAGGCACGTCATGACCTCTCCTGTCTGGCATCCCTTCACCCAGCATGGCCTGAACGAGCCGATCCCCCATGTGGTCCGGGCAGAGGGGGCGCTGCTGCACCTCGCCGACGGCGGCACGTTGATCGACGGCATTTCCAGCTGGTGGGTGACGACCCATGGCCATTGCGAACCGCGCATCGCCGCCGCCATCGGGCGGCAGGCGACCCAGCTCGACCAATTGATCTTCGCCGCCTACACGCATGGGCCGGCCGAAGAGGTCGCGCGCGGGCTGATCGACCTCGCGCCGCGCTTCGATGGCCAGCCCGCACTCGCCCATGTCTTCTATTCCGACAGCGGTTCGACCGCGGTCGAAGTCGCGCTCAAGATGGCGCTCGGCTATTGGCACAATCTGGCGCTGGATGGCCTCGCCGAGGCGCGCAGCCGCATCCTCGTCCTTGAACATGGCTATCATGGCGACACGATCGGCGCCATGTCGATCGGCGAGCGCGGCGTCTACAACGCCGCCTGGACGCCCCTGTTGTTCGATGTCGGCACCGTTCCTTTCCCCGCGCCGGGCGGGGAGCAGGTCTGCCTCGACGCGCTGGAGGCCGCCTGCGCGGACAAGCCCGCTGCATTCATCGTCGAGCCGCTGATCCTGGGGGCAGGGGGGATGCTGATCTATCCGCCGCACATGCTGCGGGAAATGGCGGCGATCTGTCGCAAGCACGGCGTGCTCTTCATCGCGGACGAGGTGATGACCGGCTGGGGCCGCACCGGCACGCTTTTCGCCTGCGAGCAGGCCGGTGTCGTGCCCGACATCATGGCCGTGGCCAAGGGCATTACCGGCGGGGCCATCCCGCTCGCCGCGACGCTGGCCACCGCGCCGATCTTCGACGCGCATTCTTCGACCGATCGCGCGCGCCTCTTCTACCATTCGTCCAGCTATACGGCGAATGCGATCGCCTGCGCCGCCGCTGCCGCCAATCTCGCCATCTGGCGGGAAGAGGATGTGCTGGGCCGGATCGCCGCCCTGGCCGATGGCATGGCCACGCGACTCGCGAGGCTGGCGGCGCATCCGGCCTTCGCCAACCCGCGCCAGCTGGGCGCCATCGCCGCGATCGACCTTGTCGCGCCGGACGCTGGCTATCTTTCCGACCTTGCCCCGCGGCTGCGCGCCTTCTTTCTGGAACATGGCCTCTTGCTGCGGCCGCTGGGCAACAGCATATACCTCATGCCGCCCTATTGTCTCGACGCCGACCAGCTCGACATGATCTTCGCGGCGCTCCATGCCGCCGGTGAAAAGTTCGGTGTGCAACCCTGACTTTCATTTTGTGCGATTTGGCGCTATGGCGGCGCGATTTTTCGAATTCGGGATAATATGGCTAAAGAAGAACTGCTTGAAATGCGCGGACAGGTTGTGGAGCTTCTCCCCAACGCCATGTTCCGCGTGCGGCTGGAAAATGATCACGAAATTCTCGGCCATACGGCCGGCAAGATGCGCAAGAATCGCATCCGCGTGCTCGTGGGCGACGAAGTTCTCGTCGAACTCACCCCCTACGACCTGACCAAGGGTCGGATCACTTACCGCTTCAAATAAGCCGCTGGATTGATGCGGCTCATCCTTGCTTCGGCGTCCCCCAGGCGGCTTGACCTTCTGGGCCAGATCGGCGTCGTCCCCGACGCGGTCGATCCTGCCGATATCGACGAAGCCCCCCTGAAGCATGAAACGCCCGCAGCCTATGCTGCGCGCGTGGCGGCGGACAAGGGGGCGCTCGTCGCCGCGCGCCATCCGGGCGCGCTCATCCTGTCGGGCGACACCGTGGTCGCCGCCGGGCGCCGCATCCTGCCCAAGGCGGAAAGCGAGGCCGAGGCGCGCGCCTGCCTCGCCCTGCTGTCGGGCCGCCGCCACCGGGTATTCAGCGCGATCACGCTGATCGACGCGGATGGGCGGGCGCGGCATCGCCTGGCGGACAATATCGTCACCTTCAAGCGGCTGGAGCGGGCGGAGATCGACGCCTATGTCGCCGGGGGCGAATGGCGCGGCAAGGCCGGCGGCTACGCGATCCAGGGCCACGCCGCGGGCTTGATCCGCGCCATCCAGGGCAGCCACAGCGCGATCATGGGCCTGCCGCTTTACGAAACCCGCGCGCTGTTGAAGGCAGCGGGCTACCCATTGGACTAGAGGGATTGCAAGGGAAAGGGCAGATTTCCGTGCTCGGCAACCCCACCAACAGGAACAGCATTATGGCCGAATGGCTCTATGAAGAAGGTATCGGCGAAGCTCGCGCGGCGCTGATCGAGCATGGCAAGCTGGTCGAGGCGCTGATCGAGCGGGACGGCGGTGATGCCCGTGCCGGCGCGGTCGTGCAGGGACGTCTGATCGCCACCATCATTCCCCGCAAGCGCGGTATCGTCCGCCTGACTTCGGGCGAGGAGGTGCTACTGGAGCCGATCCCGCCCAGGCTGGCGGAGGGCGGCAATGTGCTGGTCGAAATCCTGCGCGAGGCGATTGCCGAGGAAGGCCGCCCCAAGCGGGCCAAGGGCCGCGTGCCAGCGCCCGGCGTCAAGCCCCATGCCGGACCCAGCCTGCTCCAGCGCATCCGCGCCACCGGCGTGCCCGTGATTCCGTGCCCCGCGCATGAAGAGGATCGGTTAGAGGCGCATGGCTGGAGCGAGTTGATGGAGGAGGCGATGACGGGCGAGGTCGGCACGGAGGCCGCCGCGCTGCGGCTTTACCTCACTCCCGCCATGTTGCTGATCGACGTGGATGGATCGCTGCCGCCCGCCCAGCTCGGTCCCAAGGGCGCCAAGCTTGCCGCCCAGGCGATCCGCCGCATGGGGCTGAGCGGGTCGATCGGCATCGACCTGCCGACGATGAACAACAAGGATGAGCGGATGATCGCCGCCGCGCAGATCGACAAATATCTGCCGCTTCCCTTCGAGCGCACCGCGGTCAACGGCTTCGGCTTCCTCCAGGTCATCCGCCGTCGCGAACGCGCCAACCTGATGGAATTGCTGCGCGAGGATCCGGTGCTGACGGCGGCGCTGGCGCTGTTGCGCCGCGCGGAACGGCATGGCCAGGGCGGGGCCGCGACGATCACCGCTGCGCCCGCGATCATCGACCTGTTGCGCAAGCGGCAGGACTGGGTCGAGCTGCTCGCCCGCCGCAGGGGCGGCGCGGTGATCCTGAGCGCCGACGCGGCGCTTTCCCTGGCGGGCGGCCATGTCGCCTAAGCCCGCGTCCTGTCCGGTCTGCGGCCAGCCTTCGCGCCCGGAAACCCGCCCTTTTTGCGGCCCCGCCTGCCGCGACCGCGACCTTCTGCAATGGCTCGGCGAAGGCTATCGCGTACCCGGTCCGCCAGCCGACGAAGTCGCGCAAAAAAATGGCAATTATGGGCTGGACAGCGAGCCGGATTGACGCCTATAGGCACGCCTCCATCCGGCGGACGCCTCCGCCAGGAACCCGTGCCCGGGTAGCTCAGTTGGTAGAGCATGCGATTGAAAATCGCAGTGTCGGCGGTTCGACTCCGTCCCCGGGCACCATTTGTTCTTTTTTCCTCATCCAGCAGCATCCAGAGCCGTCCAGAAAATGGCGGAAAACGTGGGTTTTTGACCAACCCACCGTCCCCGTACGTCCCCGGGGGTACACTGGCAGCCACCCCTCGGTGATGGTATTTTGATGGTATTCGGAAACATACCATCACGGAGATACCATCATGGCGCTCACCGTAACGGCAATAAATGCTGCAAAATCAAGGGATAAGCCGTATAAATTGGCCGATGGCTTGGGGTTATATCTCTTGGTTGCGCCAACAGGCGGTCGCCTCTGGCGAATGAACTATCGGTTTCTCGGTCAGCAGAAGACGCTTTCCCTCGGAACCTACCCAGAAGTGTCTCTCGCGAAGGCTCGCGAGAAGAGAACAGCGGCGCGGGAAGCGTTGGCAGATGGGCTAGACCCGACCGAGGTTCGGAAAGCCAAGGTTCGCGAGGCAAAGGCCAAATCAGAAGAAACTTTCAAGGCGATCGCTGATGAATGGCTTGCCCGCCTTGAGATCGAAGGGCGTGCGCCCAAGACGCTCCAGAAGATGCGCTGGCTGCTCGATCTCGCCTACCCGCTCATTGGCGACCGGCCCATCGCAGACCTCACTGCACCCGAACTGCTGGAAGTCCTCCGCACGGTTGAGGTGCGTGGGCGGTATGAGACGGCTAACCGCCTTCGCAGCACCTTCGGCACGATCTTTCGTTACGCGATAGTGACCGGGCGGGCGCGGCGGGACGTAGCAGTCGATCTTCGCGGTGCGCTGATCACGCCGAAGCCGCAACACCGAGCGGCAATCCTGGAACCCAAAGCGCTTGGCGGCCTCCTTCGCGCGGTCGATGCCCATGACGGCCAGCCCACCGTGCGGATCGCGCTCAAGATGCTTCCGCATATGTTTCCTCGGCCCGGCGAACTTCGGATGGCCGAATGGAAGGAATTCGATTTCGAGGCGGCCGTCTGGACCATCCCGGCAGCGAAGACGAAGATGCGTCGCCCCCATAAGGTGCCACTCACACAGCAGGTCCTGGACATGCTGGCCGAACTGGAACCGATCACCGGCGGTGGTAAATTTCTCTTCCCCAGCGTTCGTTCCGCAGAGCGGCCAATTACCGATAATACCCTGAATGCCGCGCTCCGACGGCTTGGGTTCGGGAAAGACGAGGTGACGGCTCATGGGTTCCGAGCCACCGCAAGCACGCTCCTGAACGAAATGGGGAAATGGCATCCGGACGCCATTGAGCGCCAACTAGCCCACGTCGAATCCAATGATGTTCGACGAGCCTATGCGCGCGGCACTCACTGGGATGAGCGCGTCAGAATGATGCGGCACTGGTCGAACTACCTTGATGGCTTGCAGGCCGGCGGGAAGGTTCTGAAGGCAAATTTTAGGCGGGAGTAGACTGCTGGCTCCATGTTCGATTGATCGGATATCCCCTACCTTGCAAATTAACCTTTAAGGTGTATATCGGCGATGGCGATCAAGCGCAGGCCGCATCATGATCTTGAAGCGGTAAAATCGAAGTTCGCCCGAGTGGAAACGCTGGAGGCAACGCGCGCGGCCATTATGAGCGCGCGAGCCTTAGGCTATTCGCTCGACGACATCGTGGAGGCGGTTCAAGCGCTCGAAACCGGCGATTTTGTGAAGTCGGAGACGGCGCATAGTCCGCCGAACTCGAAGATATGGCACGACACCTACAACCTGCCGTGGGATGATCGCTGGCTCTATCTGAAGTTCGCCGGCGAAACGCTAATCGATGTTGTGCTTACGTCGTTCAAGGAGACCGGCAATGACTAAAACACGCATTCATCCCGAGACGGGCAAGACCTTGCGCCGTGATGTCCGGAAGCAAGTCGTGGCTTTCGGTTCTTTGTCGTGCGCAGTGGATGTGCCCGGCTGGTACCCTGACGATGAAAGTGATTCCATCCACAGCGGTGAAGATCTCGCCGAGTCTGACCAAGCGTTCCGCGATCTGAAGGCTGCTTATGGGGCCCATGTTCGGAGGATCAGGAAGGACAAGCTGAAATTGACACAAGAGGAGGCGGGACGCCTGATCGGTGGCGGGCGCCGCGCGTTCCAAAAATATGAGAGCGGTTCCACACCGCCTAGTGATGCTGCTGTCGGCCTGATCGAGTTGCTCGATCGCCACCCGGAGGAGGTGGAGTTTTTGCGTTTCATTCGTTCGACAGCGCGTGCTGCCTGAAGCGCCAAATAGGATACAGCCCGCTTAAGTCAGCAGCGAGTGCAGTGTCGATTCAGGTCCGGGCTTCCACCGCCACGCGACGATCTCAACCAGCACCGGGCTGAGAAAATCATCAAAGCTCAGTTTGGTCTGCGCGAGCGCGTGTTTCTCGTGGATTTCGCTGTCCCCGAGGCTGTGTGGCAAATCGCATAATAGCAATTTATGCAGATTAGCACATGAAAGGCTTTATGCTAAAAACAGCATATTGGTGAGTTATGCGATTTGAAGCATAAGGATGGTCAGGAGATTGGCTAATGTTCCATATTGCGCGATCACCCAAGCAACTGGGCGCCGCTATCCACCGTGTGCGCAAGCAGAAGGGTATGAGCCAGACGGAACTGGGCCGCCTGGCAGGCCTGCGGCAGGAACTGGTCTCCAAGATTGAGACTGGACAAGAAGGCACCCGGTTATCCTCGATTTATGCGCTCTTCGCCGCTCTCGATCTGGAAATGGTCATCGATCAGAGGTCCGGCAAATCGGTGCCTGATATTGAGGACATCTTCTGATGAGCCGGCGCAGAGCGCACCCCCCGTTTAACATATTCATCAACACCCGTCTGGCCGGGCGCCTTCTTAAGCAGGCCAGCGGCGCCATCGGTCGGGCGGAAACGCAGCGATGATGCCTGCAATGGGGAGCGCAGACCCACGCGGTTCAACTTTCCCACGCTGACGCGCATTAGCGTAGCGTCTTTTCAACACTCTGGCAGATCACGAGGAGGCGTTGTGCACCGCAGCCCTGATTTACACTAGGATAAGTTCAGAGTCGCCGGTATCTGCGAAGCGATGAGCGAGCGCGTCGATATCCTACTTTATGTGGCCTTGAGTGAAGAGGTCGATTCCGTACTGGAAATGTTTGGGGGAAGCTTTCAGCCAAAGGAATTTAGCGACGTTGCACTTACGGGCTTCTTTGGATCGTTGTCTGGGCCAGTTCTCAAACGAGACTTTTCGATCGCGGTGGTGCCTGCCGGCAAGATGGGTAACACCCATTCCGCCAATGTGGTCTCGCTGCTGATTGAGAAGCTGAAGCCCTCCAACGTCGTGGTCGTGGGGATCGCTGGATCACTCTCGAATGACATGGAGCCGGGTGATGTGTTCATCCCCGATAGTATCAATGAGTATCTCGCCAACTCGGCAACACACGGTGAAGCGGGCCAGTGGACGTTCACCACATCGGGCAATAATTTCCAGACTTCAGTTCGGTTGCTGAACCGGCTCCAGCTCTTTGCTCATACGTGCAAGGTCCAATACCAAGCCTGGCAGAATGATACCCGCCAACTGAGAAAGGCGCTTATTTCGGAGGCGACCGAAGACGCGCTGGCAGCGGCGAACCTGAACACCCGGGGGGCTTGCAAGCTCTACGCTGGTGACGATCGCAAGCTAGCCAGCGGTCCTGCCGTCGGCAAGGGCAAGGCCTTCGTGGATTGGATCACCCGTGAGGTCGACCGAAAGGTCGCGGCAATGGAGATGGAGTCGGCTGGCGTATACGATGCGGCACTTGTTCGAACACCGGCACCTCGGACTGTGGCTATCCGCGGCATCTCCGACTACGCTGACGCTCGTAAGGAACAGATCGAATCCACCGCCAAGGGACAATTCCGGGCGCTATCCGCAAAGAACGCTGTCGCGCTGTTCATACGCGCCGTCGAAGCTGGCATATTTGAAGAGACCACAGGGACGGTGCCAGAGCCCGTAGGCCTACCACCATCCGATAGGCTCGATTCGCGGGTCAAGTCCGTCTTCGTCATCGGGGGGCAGACTGGCGAAACCGCGGACGCGGATGCTGAAGTCCCGCGGTTACACCAAGCGTCATTGAAGCTAGGCGGGGCGCTCGCAAAAGCTGGTGCCCAACTCGTGGTCTGCAGCCCATTCCCTGACTCGGCCGACTATTACACGGCCATGGGCTATGCAGACGCCAAGGTCGGCGGTGTTATTCACTTTCACTGCCCCAGGCATCCGAAGGTCGAGGAGAAGCGCCAACGTCTCCGGCAAACTTGGGGGCGGCATGACCTGACGATCCAAGACTGGAATTACCCGGGTCCGGAGACCGAGGACGCCGACTCTTGGCTTCAAGCTTGGCTGCTCGCTCAGTTGCAGGCGCTAGAAAGGGCGGATGTCGTGGTTGCGCTCGGCGGGAAAGTCTCAAAAACTGCGAACACCCTTCTCCATCTCGCAGAAGCAAAAGGGTTGCCGATCGTACCCTTCGCATTCCTGGGTGGAGCGGCTCTCCGCACTTACCAACGAAGGGATTGGAAGCGACTTCATCCTGGCTTTGATGCCTCTATCCTAGCCAACGACGAAGGCATTGAGCAGGCCGTCGCTATCGCGAATCGCCTCTTGCTAGACCGCGTAAAGCGCTCAATCTCAGGAGGGGACCGGCCGAAAGCTGTTTTTGTCAGTGTGGCAAGCTCGGATGCTGCCATGGCATCGGCTTTGGGAAACGAGCTGAAAAGCTTGGGTGTCGAGGTCATTTTGGGCGACAATGAAATCGAGGCAGGCCAGATGGTCCCTGCTTCGATCGATCAGGCGATACGTCGCAGCGACATCGTCGCGGTCCTCTGGAGCCGCTCCTATGCCCAGAGCGCTTGGTGCTTCGACGAACTCAGCATCGCACTGAACCAAGAAGCCCTTGGAGCAATGAAGGTATGGCTCTTCAATCTGGACGATTCAGCCATTGTTCCGGCCCAGGCGCGGAAATTGCCGGTAATATCCGTTCGCAGTCCGGAAGGGCTTAGGAGCGCGGTCATGGAGTTGCTGGCTTAGCAGCTCCCTCCATAGGAAGGAGCCACGTGGGACATTCTTGCCATTTGGAAACCCGACAGGGAACGTCCGGTTATGCCGACACCGGCCGTTTGTAGATTCACTTGACCCAGTTCGCAAAGCAGAGCCGCGCTGGCTGCTTCGGCCGGGGGCTGGGATCATGATCCGATCCCAGCAACTGTCCCCGGCTTTGATGGAATTCGACTGGTAAGAAGATTCAGCGGATTTTCGTCAAGCCACTCCGCGACGCGCAACATCTCAGCGCTTATCAAATGTACTTGCGGTAGTCAGTGCTCTCTACTTGACCTTCCTTTATGTATTTTAGAATCTCGCCTACCATCCGCGCCGCGCGGATGGGGATCGGTAGCCGCTGGTTCATCTGAGTCGAATTCCAATTGATTTTGGTGAGGGAAAACACCTCCTCGGCTAGCTGAGCGACGGTGCTGTCGCAGGTCGGATGGGGGCAGAGCAGCAGCGGACGCGGATCGTACATGCCCGGATAGGTGCCGTAGTAGGGCATGCTTCCGTTAGTGTAGAGCAGGCCGTTCCCGCCTAGATCGACGAAGGTGCCGCGCAGGACGGGATAGTTCCCGTCGCGCAGGAGCTTCACCGAGTACGACTCCTGGACCCAGACGAGGTCGCGCAATTCGGTGCCGGCGGCGTTCAGCGCCTCGAGTATGCCCTCGGCCTCCTCGTCCTTAAAGCGCGATGTCTTCAGCACGATCACCCGCGCCGGGAGCGTCTTGTGGTGCGTCTTGTAGGCGGCGAGCACGTTCTCGACGATCTCGCGCGCTGTCAAACGGCGTTCAAAAGGGACCCCCGATCGGCGTCGAAGAGGGACCCCCTTTTCAGATAATATGAT
>NZ_LXVX01000019.1 GCF_001650725.1 Sphingobium sp. TCM1
CTGCTGCGCGCGCTCTTGGACCATGTGGGCCATGTCACAGGACACGGCCGATTGCGTCACCGGATGCGGAGATCATAACGGCTTCCGAGACTCCGCGGGGAGAAAACCGTGAAACTATGCCGAGCGGGTTGCGCCAAATCCCGCAGCTATCCTGGCTTTCCCATGGATATGCGGCATAGTCCACGGCTCGGCATAATCTCCAAAGACCCACAATCTGAACCGCCTACGGGCGCTGACCGAACAGTTGGAACCCCGGCTCCGGTCGGTCTGGCCGACCGAAAGCAAGTTTGAGAAGCGCGCCTATAATCTGTTGCGCGAGGCCTATATCAAGGCCCGCTATTCGCGCGAGTATGCCATCAGCGAAGATGAGCTGGCTTGGCTGGCCGAGCGCGTTGCCATTCTTCAGGACCTCGTCCGTGAACTGGGTTCCGCACGGATTGCACAGTTAGAAGAATCTTCCAGTCCTTCACATATTTCCTGATCGGACAGGGCAAAGGGATATGGCGTCCCGCATATAAGGTCTAGTGAGGCGGCAGGGCTGGTGCGAATTGGCAGGTTGATCGCCTACCTACGAGGGCGCCGATATCTATTCTCGGGTCTTGGTGAAATGCTATGACGAACCCCTCATAGGATGCCGCTCAGCCGGATTTTCGAGTGGGCGCATTCGCAAGCTCATGCGAAGCAACGACGCACGCCTGAAGCGTAATTTGTAATGCACCGTACGCACGGGTGCTGCCAAGCTTTTTTCATTTATAAATCAATGATGTATTTGGAATAATCTGCCATATTGGTTGTGTCACTAATTGACGCCATACGTCACAGATCGTCAGCCATTTTTTGCTAAGTTATTGTAAATATATGGCACTGTTTGGCGCCGTCGCTATTTTTAAGTGACGTACTGACTGGCATGATAATCGCCTACTTAACTGGTTATGGCAGACATGTAGTGGCGTTAATTTGGGGGGCAGGCACCGTCCGACGCGGAAGCATCCTCAGATCCGTACCCGCTCCACTTCCGACAGGCTGATCTCGTCGCGGCGGCGGTCGTAAAGCTGGGTTGTGCGGGTTGAGCTGTGGTTCGCCATGGCGGCGGCATTTTCCAGCGTGCCGCCATTTTTGAGATAAGTGGTGATGCCCGTCGCGCGGAAACTGTGATTGCCCACGCGCGTGGCGATGCCGGCGGCGCGGGCGCGGCGGCGGACCATGACATGCGCCTCGGCCTGGGTCAGCGCCCGATCGCTCAGGCGCCGTGTGCTACGGTCGATGGTGCGGAATAGCGGCGCCCTGTCTTCGGCCAAGCCGCATTGCTCGATATAGGAGAGCAGATATTCCTCCAGCTGATGATGGCAGGGCATTTCATGCCGCTTGCCGCCTTTTTCATGCAGGGGCAGCCATAGCCGCCGCCCCTGCACGAACAGATCCTCCCGCTTCATTGCCAGCGCCGCGCCCACTCGTGCGAAGCTGAAAATCATGAGCGCGATCAGCGCCCGGTCGCGCAGGCCCGCCGCGCCGGTCACGTCGATCGCGTCGATCAGGGCGCGTGCCTCCTGCGCTTCCAGCACCGGGGTGCGTCCGGTACGCGCGCTGTGCGCCGGACCGCGCACGCTACCCGCGGGGTTGGTCGCGACGATCTGCCCCGTCACCAGCCAGTCGAACAGATGGCGGATGGCGGCGAGGCGCTGCTTGACGCTCGGCGCGGCGAGAGACCGGCCCAGCATCTCCACCCAGGCGGCGACATGGATCGGCCCGATCTCCGCCAGATCGCGCACGCCATGGTCGAAGCACCAGGCAAGAAAATCCCGCGCTGCCCGCGCATAGGCACGGCGGGTATGGGCGTTGCGGATGGCGGCCGCGAAAAACTCCAGGAAGCGCACATGCACATGCGGCGGCGCCTGCGCGACGATCGGCGGAAGGGCGACAGAAGTGGTTTGGAGCGGAGAAAGCATGGCGACCCGATCGGAAACAGAGCCATTATGTGATAATGTCCTTTATCAACGTTTGTTGGATCACTAGAGGGTTGTCATGGCACCACCCGCGCAGATCCTGCCTTCACATGCGTCCGGCACCGGCGGGATGGAGTTGCCCGCGATTGTCGCCGCGTCGCCGGGCGGGGCGGGGCGCTTCCTCGAATTTTTCGCTGCCGCCATCCGCAATCCCAACACGCGCCGCGCCTATGCGCGCGCGGCGGGCGACTTCCTGGCCTGGTGCGAAGGCCATGGCGTGCGTGAGCTCGGCGCCATCGCCCCGCTGCATGTCGCCGCCTGGATCGAGATGCTGGGCCGCACGCTTGCGCCGCCCAGCGTCAAGCAGCGCCTCGCCGCCATCCGCCATCTGTTCGACTGGCTGGTGACGGGGCAGGTGGTGGTCATCAACCCTGCGGCCAGCGTGCGCGGCCCCGCGCACAGTGCGCGCACCGGGCGCACGCCGGTGCTGGAGCCGGACGAGGCGCGCGCCATATTTGACGCGATCGACATCGGCACCCCCGCCGGCCTGCGCGACCGGGCGCTGATCGGGGTCATGATCTACAGCTTCGCGCGGATCGGCGCGGCGCTGGCGATGCGGCGCGAGGACATGTTCGTGCAGGGCCGGCGGCTGTGGCTGCGCCTGCATGAAAAGGGCGGCAAGCGGCATGACATGCCCTGCCATCACATATTGGAGGACTACCTCCTCTCCTATGTCGAGCAATGCGGGCTGGACGATCCGCGCGGCCCGCTGTTCTGCAGCATCGACCGGCGCATGCGAAGGCTTTCGGACCGCGCGCTGACCCAGGCGGAGGCGCATGTGATGGTCCGCCGCCGCGCCCGCGCCGCCGGCGTTGCGACGCGCATCGGCAACCATAGCTTCCGCGCGAGCGGCATCACCATCTATCTCAGGAATGGCGGCGCGCTCGAAAACGCGGCCGCCATGGCCAACCACAGCTCGACCCGCACAACCCAGCTTTACGACCGCCGCCGCGACGAGATCAGCCTGAGCGAAGTCGAGCGGGTGCGGATCTGAAGGTGGCAGGTCTGTCGGCCTTACACCCATCCGGCCGATAGTGGCGACCAGCATCTATCGCGGACAGCAACGCATTCCGCCCGTCGATAGCCCCTATCATCCGCATCCTGGAGAAACGCCCCTTCCTCGCGGCTGCCCCGGGCCCGGGGCAGGCCTCGCACCGGCATGAGGCTGCGGGGCAATGCAATGTGGACACCTCGATAAACTGTCAGATTTCGGCGTGATGGCGGCTGTATGGACCGCAGAGGTGTAACAGGGTCGGCGTGGCTGCGCATTCTGGGGTAATTTCCATGTCGCCGGTCCCGTCAGGGAGCAGCTTTCGCATCAAGCAGGCGCAGTTCGCGCCTCAAACTAGGCCAGGCGCTGGAAGTTATAGGCCAAGTTGGCCATGCCGATTTTGATGGTAGCGCGGGCGATGCCGATGGTGCGCACGACGAGCCCCATCCGGTGCTTTTGCCCGGCGAACACATGCTCAACCTGGGCGCGGATCTTGGAACGCCGGGTATTGGCCCTGGCGATCCGCTCGGGCAACGGTCGCCGCGGCTTGCGCCTCTGGTGAATGTTGCTGGTGAACATGCTGCTCGCCAAGAACGCCTCGTTCTTCCTGGATCGATAGGCGGTATCAGCCCAGACGCCGGAGGCTGTGTTATCTGCTGACCAGAATCGGCAGCCGTGCGCCGTCATGGGCATTGGCGGCGCTGGCATCCCAGGTGCGGATCAGCCCATGGGTTTTGTCGATCCCTATGTGATTCTTGTACCCGAACATCGGGATGGCCAGATCAACCGGCTTGGCCGCTTTGGGATTGGCGCCTTCCCGGTGCTGTACTTGATCGACCAGCGCGCATCGCGGTCCTTCTGCCGCGCCTTGGCCGGCTTCCAGTCCTCGGGTATCCGGCCCTCCTTGATCGCTGCTTTCTCCGCTTCGGTATTGCGCTGTTGTTTTTTTTTGGGGGGGGGCGGCACGGCAGTGGCGTCGATGATCTGCCCGCCCATGGCGAGATAGCCCCGGTCCTTGAGCGCGGCGTCGAAGCGAGCATAGAGCTTATCCATGGCCTTGGCATTTACCAGGCGTTCCCGGAACAGGCGCACCGTCGTCGCATCCGGCACGGTGCCATCGAGCCCAAGGCCTAGGAACCGTTGGAATGATAACCGGTCTTTGATCTGAAACTCGGTGGCCTCGTCCGAGAGCGAATAGAGCGCCTGAAGCACCAGGATCTTGACCATCAACATCGGGTCGAACGGCGGGCGCCCACCTTTACTCCGAACACTGCGGCCCAAGGCCGCCACCAATGGGACGCCTCGAAGAACCGGTCGATTTTGGCATGACGGGGTAGCGGCGGCGATATCGGGTGGCATGGAGCGGGCCGACTGCTTGTTTTCTGGCTGATTTCTCGGCTTTTGGGAGGGTTTCTTCGGCGTTTCGGTATCACGCGGGCGCGGTTCTCCCTTCGTGCCAGACGAGGCGTTTGAAGTTGTAGGCCAGATTGGCCATGCCGATTTTCATCCTGGCGCGCTCGATACCGATGGTACGGACGAACAGGGCCATGCGCGATTTCTGGGTGGCAAAGACATGCTCGACGGCCGAGCGCACTTTGGATCGGGCGGCGTTGGCCCGCTGGTGCCGCCGGTCCATCGGCTTGCCCTTGGGCTTGCGGAAATGGATCATCGACTTGAGCCTGGCACGGCGGATCGCGGCCTCGTTCTTCGCCGAGCGATAGGCCGTATCGGCCCAGACCGGCTGCGCGATGTTTGCGGATCGCCGCCCTTGGTCAGCCGCGCCAGATGTTCCTCGTAATCCCAAAAACCTGCCTGCCGCGCCATCATCGCCTCCAATCGCCGCGAAAGAAAGTGAATCACGACGCCGAGTTAACCACCAGAGGTTTTTCGAGGCGTCCAATGGTCCACGGAACACCTCGAATCCACAACAGCCGCCAATCGCTCCAGCGGATCACCCGCCGCGGTCAGCGCCTGGTACCTGCCTGAAAGATCGAAGAAACCCGGCTATCCCTCAAAGGCCAGAGTATTTCGAGGCATCCATGTGCGTGGAGCCCGCATGTGGATGATCCGTGACACCAAACGACGGAACCAAGCATAATTCTCATCACAACCACGTTATGATACCAATTAGATCTCTATATATTAAAATAAAATCATATTGCATTATTTTATTTTGTCGCAAATATGATTATTATTTAAAATCTTTAAAAAAATATCGTTTTTATATTTATTCAATGTTATTGCTGCATTGCCATGACAATATATCTATTATATATTTTTAAACGAAATCGGAACCACATTACGCATATAGCCTAGAGGAATATTTTATTGACCGCCCTTTCAATGATGATAATGAAGTTCGAAATTAGGGGCATAATCGGAATATTGCATGCAACACGCTATCTGGGTTGCCGGTCATCGCGGCATGGTGGGGAGCGCCATTGTCCGTGCGCTGAAGGCGCAGGGTCGAGATGTTTTGACGGTTGATCGCCGAGAGCTCGATCTCGGCGATCAGGCCGCGGTCCACAAATGGGTTGAACAGCACAAGCCGTCCTCCATCATTTTCTGTGCGGCAAAGGTCGGCGGCATCATGGCCAATGACACTCAGCCCGTCGATTTTCTGTATGACAATCTTCTGATCCAGAACAATACGATCCACGCGGCCCACCAAGCCGGCGTCGATCGCCTCGTCTTTCTGGGCTCATCCTGCATCTATCCCAAATTTGCCGAGCAGCCCATTCAGGAGTCGAGCCTTCTAACAGGGCCACTCGAACCGACCAACGAATGGTATGCGATTGCAAAGATCGCCGGCATCAAATTGTGCCAAGCCTATATGCGGCAATATGGCCGCAGCTATGTCTCTGTCATGCCATGTAATCTTTATGGCCCCGGGGATAATTTCGATCTCAGGAGCAGCCATGTCCTGCCTGCTCTTGTCCGAAAGATCCTGGCCGCCAAGGCAAATGGATCCACAACGGTGGAAATCTGGGGGTCGGGCACTCCTCTGCGCGAATTCCTGCACGTGGATGATCTCGCGTCGGGCGTGATATTCTGTCACGATAATTATTTTGGCTATGAACATATCAACTGCGGCAGTGAATCAGAAGTCACGATCAAGCAGCTGGCCGAGACGATTGCCGAAGTGGTCGGATATGACGGCCAGTTCATATTCGACGCAACCAAGCCTGACGGTACGCCCAGGAAGGTCATGGATTCCAGCAGGATTCGGGAATTGGGATGGTCTCACAAAATTGATTTGCGGGATGGTATCCGATCGACTGTCACATGGTTCGTCGAAAATCATCTTGACGCCCTGGCAGCCTGACAGTGTATCCGCCGGAAGATCCGGTTTCATCGAACAGCCGGGAAGCGGCCCAGAAGGATAAGGAGCGTTCCGGCGTCTGCAAACAAGGTAGCGATGAAAAGATGTCAGCCGCATCCATCGTATCGGCGCGATCCGTTCTGTCCGGCTGGGTGAATGTCAGCCGCGTCGAAATGCGCATGCCCGACGGCGCCATTGTCGAACGTCATGTGGAAGATCATGGCGACGGTGCGGTCGTTCTCCCCTACGATCCCGAACGCCGGGTGGCATTACTGATCACCCAGCCAAGGGCCGCCGTGCTGCTGACCGGAGGTATCCCCCCGCTCGAAGCGATTGCGGGGCGCTTGGACGGAAACGACCCCGAGATCTGCGCGAGGCAGGAGGCTTGGGAAGAAGGCGGCGTCACGCTCCAGTCGCTGGAGCTTGTTGTCCATCTCTGGTCGATGCCCTCGATTTCGACCGAGCGACTGCATCTGTTTCTCGCCCCCTACAGAATCGACAAGCGCGAAGGCAGCGGCGGCGGATGTCTGCACGAGCATGAGAATATCAGCGTCCATGAAATTCCATTGAACGACCTCATCCGTGAGGTCGCCAGTGGTCGTATATCTGATGCGAAAACACTGATCCTAATACTGGCCCTCAGGGACCGGTATCCCCATCTGTTCGCGGAGGAATGAAGGGGCCCGTTGATGGGTGCCCGTAACGCCGGTGCGGACAGTCTCGCTTGCCATCGCATTGACGGGCCTGCTTTTCCGCGAAGCGCCCATCGCCGGAACCGTCAGATCGGGCTACCCCCGGCACCCCTACCGGGGCACACCGCGCCGCATCATCCGACCGACGCCCCGCTCGATCCACGCGCGCGGCATATGGGCCGCGACCAGGGACAACTACTATGCAGCCGTCCCGAACCTCGATATGGTTCCGCGCATCCCAGAAGCCGCATTTGCAAAACTCCGGAAGCCCTGCGCCAGTACAAGTAATCCGATTTTCCAGAAATCCGCGGACCCATCAGGGCTATAGATAATCACCTTGGTGGATCGAGATGGATTTTGATCAATCCTATCCCGTCAATTGGCAAATTATCTAGCAGCATTATCAGAATTCTAGATATAGTTTTATAATATATCACAAATAAATAAATATATATTTACGTTTTGTCGGCACATTATTTGCGGTGGTAGAAAAAATGAGCAGTGATCCGTCAGGTGTCAATCACGATCAAAATATATTGTTTACCCGTAATATTCTCGAGGAAGTAGTCCACATTTTGGAAAATGAAGATGTGGCGTCCTCTGATCTGATCAATGAAGCGGAAAAAATAGCTTTTGATCCAAAGCTTTTTGGACCATTCCTGAAAAAGGCTATCCAGACAAGAAAGTCGACAAATGACGTTGCTGTAAATGCCGGCATTGCCCGTGATGTTGTAACATTTGTTTACAATATCGTGCTTGATCGTCAGCCGGATCAGGCAGCTCTGGATGCATTTTCAACCGCCATTATTCGCGGCGAAATGAATTTTGGCACATTTGCCAGCGAAATTGTCCTCAGCGCGGAAGCCCAGAGAAAGGAGATCGAAAAAACCAAGCAGATTTATGATAATGTTTTCTATCAAATTCAAAGGGATATCTGGGAAGGCCGTGCGATTTTTGAGCGCCAGTCCGAATTCGCGCAAAAGACGCAGGCTATCCCTGCGGCGATGGGTGCCGATACCCCAGCGAACTCCGACAGGCTGATTGTAGATCAAGCCGAACTGCCCGACCTTATCAGAATCATCTACAATGCTTGCCTTGGAAGAACGCCAGGCGACGACGAAATCGGCATCTGGGCCGGCCATGTCGTCGCCGGCTCGGTGTCGGTCGTCGAATTCTGCCGGATGATTTCGGAATCGGAAGAGGCCGCAAATTATCGTGACAGGCTTAATCAGATTGCGCCCGAACTCACCGATGCCCAGTTCACCCAGATGGCCTATGAAGCGCTTCTTGAGCGCGGCGCGGCTGCCCCGGAAATAGCCAGCTGGGTGCAACAGATTTCCTCCGGTCAAGCCAACCGGATGCAGATGCTCAGTTGGCTGTTCACCGAATATGTTCTCGACCACACGGTCCGGCCCATCCCGGAAAACAACCCCTATGAAGTCTACCTCATGGGTACGGACAAGAAGATCAATGCGTTCGATTGGAAAAAAGACCTCGAAACATTGAAACATGGCAAGAAGCCTGACGGCGATCGGGCGAGGGCACTTGCTAGGGACAACTCCGAAAGCCAGTTCACTTTCAATATCAAAGAGAAGAGAACGATCGTGACGGCGATCGCCAGCTTGTACAAGGGCGGCGAGTATATTCACGACTTCCTGACGCATATGACCGGGCAATCGATTTTCAAGGACTATGCCGAACTCATTATAATCGATGCGAATTCACCTGAAAATGAATCGGTTATCATCGAGAAGTTTGTGAAGGATTTTCCAAACATCAAATATAAGAGATATGATTATCGGGTCGGGATCTATGATGCATGGAATATTGGAATAGAAGCGTCGGAAGGTCAGTTTTTAACGAATACCAACATGGACGATGTCCGCCGGCAGGATTCCCTCGAACGTCAGGCCGCGGCGCTTCTCGCGCTTCCATTTGTCGATGTTGTATATCAGGACTTCTACTACGCTTTCGACAAGAATGTTCCTTATGACGATATTGCGTATCTGGGTGCCAAGAGCAAAGTGGGCATGGTTACGCCGCACACGATGTTTACGTCGAACCCTCCTCATAACGCGCCCATGTGGCGGAAATCGCTTCACAATGAACTCGGCTTGTTCGATGGCACCTACAAGTCGGCCGGAGATTATGAATTCTGGATGCGGTGTCTGGCGGCTCGCAAGGTGTTCTACAAATTGAATGATCCGCATGCCACCTACTTCCAGAATCCTCACGGTCTTTCGACAAGCCGCGAAACGCCTGGCATCGTTGAATCAAAGCGGATCACGAAAAAATACGGGCGAAAGGTGATCCCAGACATCTTTACCTGTTCGGCCAAGGATTTCCTGAAACACGTCGGCGCCGATGGGGACGCAGGGGATATCATCAATCCGTCGGATCGTTACGACTACATACAAACCATGCTGGAAAAAGCGGCTCTTGATTTGAAATACAAGGCCAATTCAGAGCAGGAAAATTGATTATGAATCTGTTGATTGATGCCGTCTTTTTCCAATTTGCGTCGAGCGGAATTGCGCGTGTATGGAAATCCATATTGTCACATGTTGCACAGGATAAGCGAATAAATTTGTTCATTATGGATAGAGGAAATGCTCCCCTTATCGAGGGAGCGACCGTTATTCCCTTTCCGACATATGATCTTTCGAAAAATACCGCTGCGGATTCGATCATGATCCAGAATATCTGCGATCACTATAATATAGATGTATTTTCCAGTACATATTATACAACCCCGCTTCGTACACCATCGGTGCTTCTTGTTTATGACATGATCCCGGAGCTTTTGGAATTTGACCTGTCGTTCAGGGATTGGAAAGAAAAGAAGAACGCAATTATCTACTCGCAATATCAAATTTCGATCTCCGAGAGCACCCGGGAAAACCTTCATGAATTTTATCCCAATCTGGATAAATCCAGATCAAGCTTTGCACATCTTGCTGTCGATAATAGCATATTCAAGCAGGCTTCCGCTCAAAATGTGAAGGATTTTTGCGGACGACATGGCATATCAAAGCCATATTTCCTGTTTGTCGGTTCAAGGCAGCAACATAATAACTATAAAAATGCCCAGATATTTTTTAAAGCAATTGAGGGATATGAAAGTTTTGATTTTGAAGTTGTCTGCGCCGGTGGCGAAAAGACATTTGATGAGGACGTAACCAGACTGCAGGTCAAGGGCCTCAAGGTTCAGCGCCTCGATGTGGGGGATGATGAATTAGCAGTCGCCTATGCCGGGGCGATCGCATTGATTTATCCGTCGCTCTATGAAGGTTTTGGCCTGCCGGTTCTCGAGGCCATGGCATCGGGTTGCCCGGTCATCACCACGCGAAGGGGATCACTGGGCGAGGTTGCCGGGGATGCCGCTCTTTTCGTGGACGGACTTGACGCGCAGGAAATGCGTGACGCCCTCAAAGAGGTTGGAGATCTCGAACGGCGCCGTGCCTATGTAACAAAGGGCCTGGAGAACGCGCGGCGCTTCAACTGGAGTTCGTTCGCGGACCATTTCATCGATGTCGTTCATCGCCTCGATGAGGAGATCCGCGGCGGTGCCTATCGTGAATTTTCCGAGCGCTGGGCGGAATTGCGCATGATACAGGCAGATGTCGATTATCATTAGGCGGTGACGTGATTCCTCCATGCTTGATTAGGGTTCGGACCCAATAAGCGGGTTTCCTTGGGATGTTCGACGTGATTCACTGTCTCGGCGAGGAGGCAGTGAGATGTCTGATTTCTTTTGGTTTTCCGACGCGCAGTGGGAGCGGATTGCGCCGTTGTTGCCGACCGATGTGCGCGGCAAGAAGCATGTTGATGATCGCCGGGTGCTGAGCGGGATCGTCCACGCGCTGCGCTGCGGCGGTCGCTGGGCGGATTGCGCCGACGTCTACGGACCGAAGAAGACGCTCTACAACCGCTTCGTCCGCTGGTCCGAGCGCGGCATCTGGCAAGCCATTTTCAGCGCGCTCGCAGGGGCCGAAGATGCGCCAGACCGGCTGTTCATCGACAGCAGTTGCATCAAGGTTCACCGCTGCGCCGGCGGCGGAAAAGGGGGCTTTGGCTCATGGTATCGGCCGC
Organism: Sphingobium sp. TCM1; assembly: GCF_001650725.1. Lineage (GTDB taxonomy): Bacteria > Pseudomonadota > Alphaproteobacteria > Sphingomonadales > Sphingomonadaceae > Sphingobium. Next base: position 11,101 of record NZ_LXVX01000019.1, read on the forward strand.
ACGAAAGGCGGACGGAATACCAAGCTCCATGCCGTCTGCGACCCGAAAGGGCGTCCTCACGTCCTGCTCCTGACGCCCGGCAATGTCCACGACTGCAAGGTGGCGAGGCTCTGTATCGAGGCGTTGCCACCCTCCGCCGAGCTTGTGGCCGACAAGGGCTACGACAGCCAGGCCCTGCGCGAATGGCTCAAGGAGCGCGGCACCCAGGCCGTCATCCCGCCTCGCCGGAACCGCAAGATTCAGTATGACTACGATCGCGCCATCTACAAGCAGCGCAACGTCATCGAACGCATGTTCTGCCGCCTCAAAGACTGGCGTCGTCTCGCCACACGCTTCGACCGCAACATCAAAAACTTCATGGGTGCCGTCGCACTCGCCGCCGCCGTCATCTGGTGGCTGTAGTGAGTCCGGACCCTAGAGAGTCCGGCCTGATGGAAGGACGGACGAAATGAAGCGAGCAAGGTTCACCGAAGAGCAGATCATCGGCGTGCTGAAGGAGCAGGAGGCTGGCGCGAAGACTGCCGTCCAGCTGTCCAAATAGGCGGGACCAACTCACAGACCGGGCTAAATCATGACAAAACAATCGCATTATCAGAGTGCTACGCCATCCGCGCACGGGTCTCATTAAGCCAAATCCGTCCGGGATCAACGTCCCCAGAATCGTGACCAGCCATATGAGTTTTTGGCATTGATGGCCGCCTCTGCAAGCTCGGCATTGAGCTGGTCACGCTCTGCGGCCAGGGCCTGGGCCGCCTGCTCTGCCGCTGCACGCGTCTGCGCAAGCTCGGCATTGAGCTGGTCACGCTCTGCGGCCAGGGCCTGGGCCGCCTGCTCTGCCGCTGCACGCGTCTGCGCAAGCTCGGCATTG
>NZ_LXVX01000020.1 GCF_001650725.1 Sphingobium sp. TCM1
CTCAGGCAGAACAACGTCGCGGGGTGGAGCAGCCCGGTAGCTCGTCAGGCTCATAACCTGAAGGTCGCAGGTTCAAATCCTGCCCCCGCAACCAAAACAAGGTCCAAAAAGACCAACAAAGTCCCAAATGGACGTCAAAGAATAGCCTGTTTTCAGGCTGTTATCTCATGTAACATGGTCTCACACAGGATCATAACCGCCCAGGTGGTTACCATGAGATTTGTTGGTAAATTTGTTGGTGCAAAGTTAGGATTCAAGTCTCGCGCACGGCGTCCAGGAGACTGATCCGTGCTGACCGATAGCCTTATTCAATCCATTCTTCCCGCCGCTCGCCCCATCAAGAAAGCCGATGGTGGTGGTCTCAATATATCTGCGTCCTGGCGGGCGGCCGACGCGAGTGGCGACTCTCCTATCGCTTTGCGCACAAGCAGAAGAGCATCACCGGCGGTGACTATCCGGCGATGAGCATTGACCGTGCACGGGTCTGGCGCGAGGAGATGAAAGCGGTTCTCTCTGCCGGAAAGGACCCTGCGGACATCAAGCGGCAGAAAAAGCATGAGGATCAGGCCTAGCGGACGACGTTCCGCCAACTGGACGGCTCGAAAAACCTCAGCATTCCGGGGCTGAGGTAGCGTTGCCGGCGCGGGGCAGCCTAACTGGCCGCCTTTCGGGGTTGTTTTGGCTGGTCTTGCCGGGCGAACTGCTCCTTTGCGAGCCCTTCCGGTCTCAAACAGGCGCAGTTCGACCTTCGAGCCATGCGAGGCGCTGAAAATTATAGACCAGGTTGGCCATGCCGATCTTGATCCTGGCGCGGGCGATACCGATGGTGCGGACGACGAGGCCCATGCGGTGCTTTTGCCCGGCAAAGACATGCTCGACCGCCGCACGGACCTTTGACCGCCTTGCATTGGCTCTGGCTATCCGCTCGGGCAGCGGCCGCCGGGGCAACCGCTTCCGGTGGATGTTGCTGGTGAACATGCCCCTTGCGAGGAACGCCTCGTTCTTCTTCGATCGATAGGCGGTGTCGGCCCAGACGCCGGAGGCAGTGTTATCCTTGCTGATCAGAACCGGCAGCCTTGCGCCGTCATGGGCATTGGCGGCGCTGGCATCCCAGGTGCGGATCAGCCCATGGGTTTGTCGATACCGATGTGATTTTTGTAGCCGAACATCGGGATGGCGAGATCGACCGGCTTTGCTGCCTTGGGATCGGCACCCTCCCTGACGTTGGCCTTGGTATATTTGATCGATCAGCGCGCATCGCGGTCTTTCTCCCGGACCTTGGCGGGCGTCCAGTCCTGGGGAATACCACCCTCCTTGATGGCGGTCTTCTCCTCCTGGGTGTTGCGCCGCTTGGGTGCGGGCACGACGGTGGCGTCGATGATCTGCCCGCCCATGGCCAGGTAGCCGCGATCTTTGAGCGCGACATCGAAGGGCGCGAACAACCGGTCGATCGCCTTGGCCTTCACGAGACGCTCCCGGAACAGCCAGACCGTGGTGGCATCGGGCACCGTGCCATCGAGCCCGATTTCCAGGAACCGCTGGAATGACAGCCGATCCTTGATCTGGAACTCGGTGGCCTCGTCCGACAACGAATACAAGGCCTGCAGAACCAGGATTTTAAACATCAGCACGGGATCGAACGGCGGGGGCCCGCCCTTTTTGCGGGGGCCGCGTCGCAGTGCGGCCACCAGCGGTCCTCGAAATAGCTCGAAATCCACCGCAGCCGACAGCCGTTCCAGCGGATCACCCGCAGCGTTCAGCGCCTCATAACGGTCCGAAAGATCAAAGAAACCAGGCTGCCCTGCCATCACCGCCTCCGCTCGTCGCGAAAGCCAATGAATCATGCAGCAGTGCTAATCACCAGCGGTTTTTCGAGGTGTCCAACTGGCCCAGGAATGGATGATCGCCAAGCGACGGGGATGGTCTGACCGCTATTGATCTGCCTTCCGCTGAGTGGTCCAGAGACTATGATAGTCTGGACGATGAAAGGGACTTTGAATGCCGAGCAAGAAGCACAAGCCGGAAGAGATTATCGGCAAGCTGCGTGAAGTTGAGATTGTGCTGGCACAGGGAGCATCGACCGCTGAGGCGTGTCGGCGGATCGCGGTCAGCGAGCAAACCTACTATCGCTGGCGCAAGGAGTATGGCGGCCTGAAGACGGATCAGGCGCGGCGGATGAAGGATGTAGGGAAGGAAAACCAGCGGCTGCGCCGTGCGATCTTCGACCTGACATTAGACAAGCTGATCCTGCAGGAGGCGGCAAAGGGAGCCGGAGGCCAGCGCAGCTAAACTTCTAAGCCCCGGGCGGCGGCGACGCTGCATCGATAATGTTCAACGCGAGCTTCTTGTGTCCGAGCGACGGATCTGCCGGGTGCTGGGCCAGCATCGATCGACATAGCGCAAGGTGCCGCGCGGGGCAGATGACGAACAGGCGCTGACCGAGGACATTATCGCGTTGGCCAAGCAATATGGTCGCTACGGCTATCGCCGGGTGACGGCATTGCTGTGCCATGCAGGGTGGACAGTGAACCATAAGGTTCCGGCCTGCGGCCCAACGGATCGCTTCGCGACGAACTGCTCAACGGCGAAATCTTCTATAGCCTTACCGAAGCCTAGGTGCTGATCGAAACCTGGCGGCGGCATTATACACCGTCCGTCCGCACAGCAGCCTGGGCTACCAACCACCGGCACCGGAAACGGCTTCACCGCAATATCCGGCCTCCGGTTCCGCTTCGCTCCACCTCCACCCGAATATGGCGGCGGTGAGAATAATTCACTAACAAACCACACCGTCCACTCGGTGCGGGCAGATCAATGTTCCTTTCTCGCATGGCGATTGCGTGGCTGGTACAACTAGCGGCGGCGCGACGACAACCCCATAGTACCGCCATGGGATCTATAGCACTTGATCCGCAGGTGATTATCCCTTCTTCGGCGGAAGGCTCGGAAGCGGCTAGCCAGATACCACCGGCCAGTCTGTACCCAGGAGACGAAAATTGGCCGCTGAATGATTGGCAAGGGTCGATTTCACCGAAGGCGAACGCCGGATCGTGGGACGAAGCTGCCGTTTCCACGTCGACTGCTGATAGTCAGATCGTGACGAAACCTGCCATTTCGTCGAGTGGTGAGAACATCATTGGGACCGGTAGCGAAGCGCTTCAAGCACCATCTTGAACGCGGGAGAAGGCTGCCTGCGACTGGTGTAGTAGAGATAATATCCATCGAAAGGCTCGCACCATTCGTCGAGCACACGAACAAGGGACCCGTCAGAAAAGTGATTGAGAACATGATCCTCGATCATGAACGCAATGCCATGTCCGGCAAGCGCGGCTGTTATGATGAGCTGCGCGTCGTTGAACACCAACTGACCCTCGGCCTTGACCCTCAGCTCTTTGCCGCCGCGCTCAAATTCCCAGGCATATAGTCCGCCGGACGTGGACATTCGCAGGCTAATGCAATTGTGGTTCGCCAGATCATAAGGCGTCAGGGGCGTTCCCTGGCGAGCCAGGTAGGATGGAGAAGCGAACGCAGCCATTCGGAGTTTGGGGCCGATTGGCACCGCAATCATGTCCTGTTCCAACGCTTCACCAAGGCGAACCCCGGCATCATATCGATCGGCAACGATATCCACGAAGCCACCCTCGATACTGACTTCGATGTTCAAGTCGGGATTTTCGGCCGTCAGGCGGTCGATGACCGGCCACAGCACTGCACGCGCCGCATGAGCGCTGGAAGTAATTCGAACAGTCCCTCCGGGACGCTGGCGAAGCTCCGTCAGCGTCGCCAGCTTGTCATCGATCGTATCGAATGCAGGTCGCAGAGTCTCGATCAGACGTTCACCGGCCTCCGTAGGTGCGACGCTGCGTGTCGTGCGGGTAAGCAACCGCAGCCCCAATTTGGCCTCTAGGCGGCGCACGGTATGGCTCAGCGCTGATTGCGAAATACCGAGCTTTGCTGCAGCCTTGGTGAAGCTACGCTCCTCTGCGACTGCCAGAAACATCGCGAGATTGCCCAATTCTTCACGTTTCATACTCAGCCTAGCCGATCAAGTTTCATGACATCACGTCATAGACCCAAGCGATTTACCCTGTCTAATTATCAGAACTGCTTCAAGCTACCTTTCGATCATCGTGGCCCGGCATGTGGCCAACGGGCCAAACGAGGATTTTGATGATGCAGAAGCGCGTATTGGGCCGCAGCGGCCTTGAGGTATCGGCTCTTGGGCTTGGATGCATGGGTCTGAGCTACGGCTACGGTCCAGCTACCGATCGCACGGAGGCGGTTTCACTAATTCGCGCAGCGTATGATCGCGGCGTTACCTTCTTCGACACGGCCGAAGCCTATGGGCCGGGGGACAATGAAGAGGTTGTCGGCGAAGCACTGGCGCCGGTTCGCGATCAGGTGGTCATCGCCACCAAATTCGGATTCGAGAACGGCAAACCGGGTGATGGCTTGAACAGCCGTCCCGAGCGTATCCGGCAGGTCGCGAACGAGGCGCTGTCCCGGCTGCGTACCGATCGCATCGACCTTTTCTATCAGCACCGCGTCGATCCCAGCGTGCCGATTGAGGACGTGGCTGGAACGGTTCGCGACCTGATCGCCGAGGGCAAGGTCAAGCATTTCGGTCTGTCGGAAGCCGGTCCAGACGCGATCCGTCGCGCCCATGCGGTACAGCCTGTCGCGGCACTTCAAAGCGAATATTCGATGTTCTGGCGCGAGCCGGAGACAGAGATCCTGCCACTGCTCGAAGAGCTGGGGATCGGCTTCGTGCCGTTCGCCCCGCTCGGCAAGGGCTTCCTCACCGGCAAGCTGAAGGCGGACACAACGTTCGCGGCCGATGACTTCCGCAGCACCGTGCCGCGCTTCCAGGCCGATGCGATGGCGGCGAACCAGGTGCTTGTCGATCTGGTCACGACGATCGCCAGCGAGAAGGAGGCCACGCCCGCGCAGGTCGCGCTTGCATGGCTGCTCGCACAGCGTGCGTGGATCGTGCCCATCCCCGGTACGACCAAGCTCCACCGGCTAGAGGAAAACCTCGGCGGTGCCGATTTGGCGCTGACCGATCAGGACCTGGCGCGCATAGCCGACGCCCTGTCGGAAATCGAAGTTCATGGCGAGCGCTACGCGGCTTCGCATCAGCAGTTCGTGAATCGCTGAACCGAACGAGGAACCAACGTCATGACCAGCAACATTCCCAGCGTCACTCTCAACAACGGCGTTAAGATGCCAATCCTCGGGTTCGGCGTGTTTCAGGTGCCCGATCCCGCAGAATGCGAGCGCAGCGTCCGCGACGCGATCGACGTCGGCTATCGCCTGCTCGACACCGCGGCGTCCTACGGCAACGAAGAGGCGGTTGGTGCTGCCATTAAAAGCCACGGTATCGATCGGAGCGAGCTGTTCGTCACCACCAAGCTCTGGGTACAGGATGCCAGCTATGAGGGTGCCAAGGCCGCTTTCGAGCGGTCGATCAACAAGCTCGGGCTGGACTATCTCGACCTATGGCTGATCCATCAGCCCTATGGTGACGTGTACGGCGCATGGCGCGCGATGGAGGAACTGCACAGGGCCGGACGCATCCGCGCGATCGGCATCAGCAACTTCTACCCCGATCGCGTTGTCGACTTCGTGCTGCACAACGAGGTGAAGCCGGCGGTCAACCAGATCGAGATCCATCCGTTTCACCAGCAGACCAACGCAGTGAAGATCCTTGAGGAGTACGGCGTCCAGCCAGAGGCATGGGGACCGTTCGCCGAGGGCAAGAACGGCCTGTTCACGAACGAGGTGTTGCAGCCGATCGCCGACAAGCATGGCAAGAGCATCGCCCAGGTCGTGCTTCGATGGCTAACCGACCGGGGCATCGTCGCGATCCCAAAATCGGTGCGCAAGGAGCGCATGGCGCAGAATTTCGATATCTTTGATTTCGACCTCGACGCCGGCGACCTCGATGCGATCACCAAGCTCGATCAGAACGCCAGCAGCTTCTTCGACCACCGCGATCCGGCAATGGTGAAGTGGCTCGGCGAACGGAAGCTCTGATCGTCATTTCCAGGCCGATGTTCCGGCATCGGCCTTCGCTCTTTCAACCTTGTAGGGGAGCAGGTGCGATGGACACTCGATCCACCCACGGAATGAAGTGGCTTCGTATGCTAGGTGCCGTTGCCTTGCCGGTGCTGCCCATGCAGCCCTTACTCGCGCAACAAACGCCGGCACCGCCAATGGAGACGATCAAGACGGCCGCCACGCATACCCCGACCGAGCAGCAGGTCATCGACCTGTCGAAGACCAAATGGGATTGGATGGCGGACAAGAAGGTCGACTCCCTGGCGACGCTCTTCGACGACCGGGCCATGTTCACCCACATGGGCGGAACGTGGGGCAAGACCCAGGAACTTACCACCATCCAGAGCGGCGGTATCTGGTACAAGAAGGCATCGATCTACGCGGTTGATGTGCGGGTGTTCGGCAACACCGCGATCGTGCTGGAAGACCTCGATTTGGAAGCCGTGGTTGGCGGCCGCTCCGTCACCAATCCCTTCATGGTCACGGAAGTTTATAACAAGCAGGCTGGCAAGTGGCGCTTGGCCCAGCTCACATTCTCGCGCCTAGTTCGTCCGGTGAAGGCGAGCGCTGGCAGCAATTGATCCTGATCCAAGTATCGGCATGGGAGACGAGATGATGAAGGTCGCTTATGCAACCGCTGCCGCGCTGGCGATGGCTGTGCCGGTCGAGGCGCAGGAGCGTCCGTCGGTTGCGCCCAAAAACATGCAGGCAATCGCGCCGACATTAGCTGGCTATACCGACCGGGTGCTGTTTGGCGACGTGTGGGTGCGTCCCGAGCTTGCACCGCGTGACCGCAGCATCGTCACTCTGTCGGTGCTAATCGCTACGGGCAAGACCGCGCAGATGACTAGCCATCTCAATCGTGGCCTCGACAACGGCATCAAGCCATCCGAGGTGGCTGGCATGGTGACGCAGCTGGCCTTCTACACCGGGTGGCCGAACGCCGTGTCTGCCTTGAATGAAGTCGAGAAGGTATTTACCGCACGCCATGTCGATCTAAAGTTGTTTGCAGCGGTGCCTCCGGCCACCGCGCCGCTCCCGGGCTCCGATCCCGCGCGTGCCGCAGCCGTCAACAGGACGCTCGCCCCGATCGCATCCAAGCTCGCGCAGCTTACCAACGACGTCGTGTTCGCCGACTTGTGGCGGCGCACCGACTTATCGCCCCGCGACCGTAGCCTTGTCACCATCGCCGCGCTTTCCGCGGGCGGTGATGGCGAACAGCTCGCCTTCCACCTCCAGCGCGGCCTCGAAAACGGGCTGACGCAGCCGCAAATCGCCGAGGTACTGACCCATCTCGCTTTCTACGCAGGGTGGCCGAAGGCGAACGCCGCCATCGGCGTCGCGGGCAAGGTGTTCGCCAAGAAGCAGGTTGCCGCCATGTCAGACGTTCAGCTTATCCGTCCCGGTCAGGAGCCGAAGCCCGGTCCCGCCGACTATTTCACCGGCAGCGTGTCGGTCGCATCGCCCTTCAAAGGCACCGGCGATGCGCGCCTTGGCGGTGCGACGGTGACGTTCCAACCGGGCGCGCATACGAACTGGCACACGCATCCGCTGGGACAATTGCTGATCGTCACCGCTGGACACGGATGGGTCCAGGTCGACGGTGAGGCCGCGAAGCCGATCGCGACGGGCGACACCGTGTTTATCTCGCCGGGCGTCAAGCACTGGCATGGAGCGGCGCGCGATAGCGTGATGACCCATGTCGCGGTGTCCGAAGCGCTCGACGGTACGTCCGTGACCTGGCTCGAACCAGTCGCCGACGACTTATACAACAAGCTGTAATGGGAGAGGCGGCGAGGATGACCGAGATGGAAATGTCGAGGCGAGGTGTCCTCGCCGGCAGCGCCGCAGCGGCTGCGCTGGCAGCAGCCCCGCAAGTGGATGCACAGCCCGCGCAAGCCGCAGCGCCCGCGACCATGCCGGTATCGCTCACCGTTGTCAATCGGCGTCCAAACGGGACCCCCAATCGGCGCGCAAAAGGGACCCCCTTTCAAAGATGGTACGACGGTCGAGGAATGCTCCTTGCGCTGCGCGCGGCGTAGGGAGGGCGGAGCCCGACCGGAGGCGCGCGCAGCGCAAAGCATCTTCATCCCGACCTGCGGCGAGGATCAGTTTCGGTTCTTGAAGCGCCAGCTGTCATTGCCGGTCTCGATGATGTCGCAATGATGGGTGACACGATCGAGAAGAGCGGTGGTCATCTTGGGATCGCCGAACACGGTCGGCCATTCCCCGAACGCCAGGTTGGTCGTGATGATGACGCTGGTTTGCTCATAAAGCTTGCTGACCAGATGGAACAGCAACTGCCCGCCTGAGCGGGCGAACGGCAGATAGCCAAGCTCGTCCAGAACGACGAGATCAAGCCGGGAGAGCTGGGCGGCAAGCGCGCCGCTTTTGCCGATCCGGGCTTCCTCTTCGAGACGGGTCACCAGATCCACGGTGTTGAAGTAGCGCCCCCGCGCTCCGGCGCGGACGACATTGGCGGTGATCGCGATGGCCAGATGGGTCTTGCCGGTGCCTGTGCCGCCGACAAGGACGACATTGCGCCGTGCAGGCAGGAACGCGCCGCTGTGTAGCGAACGGACCAGCGCCTCGTTGATCGGCGTCCCCTCGAAGTGGAAGGCATCAAGGTCCTTCACCACGGGCAGCCTCGCAGCCGTCATCCGATAGCGGATGGAGGCTGCATCCCGGTGGGTCGCCTCAGCACGGAGCAGGTCGGTCAGTATCTCCATGGTGGTGCGCTTGCGCTGGAGGCCGGTGGTGACCGCCTCGTCGAACGCCGCCGCCATGCCCTTGAGTCCGAGGCCGCGCATCGTGTCGATCATATCATGCCGCTGCATCATAGCCTCGCAGCAGATCATAGCGGGCACAGTCGGCGAGCGGAGGATGCTGCAGCATCCGGTCTTCCGAAGTGACGATGCTGTGGGGTGTCGCCGGCTCGCGGCGCCGGGAGAGGATGTTGAGGATCAGCTCGTCGCTGGCCGTTCCGTTCGCCAACGCTTCGCGCACGGCAGCCTCTACCGGCTCCAGGCCATCGGTGAGCACCGCCGAGAGGACCCGCACGAACCTGCGATCGGCCTCGTCCCCGGTGCCGAGCCTTCGCCGTAATCGGTGCAGGGCGGGCGGCAGATCCCAGTCCTGGAACGGTGCGCCGTTACGCAGCGCGCCGGGCTTGTGCGCGAGGACCGGCAGATAATGCCAGGGATCGTATATCGTGCGGTTCCGACCGAAGTGGCGCTCATGCTCCCCGACGATCGCATCGCCGCAGCGTATGACGATGCGATCGGCATAGGAGCGCACCTGAACGGTCCGGCGTGCGGCCGTCGACATGACCGAGTAGCGGTTGCGATCGAAGCTGATGAGGCAGGTGCCGGTGACGGCATGCTCGCTCTCGTTGAAGCCGTCGAACGGCCCCAGGATCGGCTGCAATGCAGGGCGTTCCATCTCCAGCGCCTCGGCGACGGTAATATCCCCGCGTTCGGGATGGGCATGATGCTCGGCCCAGCGCCGGCACTCGGCCTCCAGCCACCCGTTGAGCTCGGCCAGGCTGGCGAACCGGAGCCGCGGCTGGAAGAAGCGGCCTCGGATTGTCTGGACCTGCTGCTCGACCTGGCCCTTCTCCCATCCCGCCGCCGGCGAGCAGGCGGTCGGCTCGACCATGTAATGATCGGTCATGATCAGGAAGCGGCGGTTGAACACACGCTCCTTGCCGGTGAACACGGCCGTCACCGCCGTCTTCATATTATCGTAGATACCGCGTCGCGGCACACCGCCGAAGAACGCGAACGCCCGGGCATGGGCATCGAACAGCATCTCCTGGCCCTCGCGCGGATAGGCCCGGACATAGGGTGCGCGCGAGTCGCAGAGACGCATATGCGCCACCTTCACCCGCATCGGCTTGCCGGCGATCTCCACATCCTCGTGGCTCCAGTCGAACTGGTAGGCCTCACCCGGCTGGAAGGTCATCGGGATGAACGCCGGTGCGCCTTCGCCAGCATCCTTCCGCCGCGCAGCACGCCAGCGCGCCGCATAGCGGCGCACCGCATCATAGGATCCATCGAACCCCTCGCGCACCAGCAGGTCATGGATACGGGTCATCCGAAGCCGGTCACGTCGGCCCAGCAACTCATTCTCTTCCAGCAGCACATCAAGACGATCCTGAAATGGACCAATCCGCGGTAGCGGCTGAACCTTGCGTCGATAATCAAATGCGCCTTCCGGCGCCCGGATCGCCTTGCGGATCACCTTCCGCGACACATGCAGATCACGCGCGATCGCCTTGATCGCCTTCCCGCCGGCATACTCACGCCGGATACGAACCACTGTCTCCAAAACCAACATCCCGATCTCGCCGCATGAACTTCCACGCGACTGTGTAAGCTATCGAAATGAGGGGTCCCTTTTAGACGCCGATCACCCCGCTAACGGGGTCCTTTTTGCACGCCGATCCACAAGCAGGAACACCCGCCGGCTGTCAGAACGGGGACGACCATGCTGCAGATAGGCGGCAATCGCGGCGCCGACATCATGTGGCAGCGGCATGGTGGCGATCTTCCGTCCCTTGCCCCGAACGGTGAACTGACCCGCGCGCCAATCGATATCATCAAGGCTGAGCCTCGCCACTTCGCACGCCCGCAATCCCAGCCGGGCGAGCAGCATCAGGATCGCATGATCTCTTCGACCGGCCGCAGTGCTCCGGTCGCAGCCGTCAAGGACGCGCTGAACGCCCTCGATCGGCATGAAACTCGGCAATCGCGCTTCGCCAGACCGCCGGATGGACGGGATCGCAGCCGTCAGATCGGTGGTGATGAAACCTTCGGCGTGCAGATACCGTAGGAACACCCGCAGGCGCGAGCACATGATCCTGGCAGTCGTCGATCCGCCATCCCCGGCATGCCGCTCGACATAGAGCGACACCTCGCGCCCGGACAGGCGACCAAGGTCGGCATTGGTGGTGATACCCAGTTCTTGCAGGAAGGGCCGAAGGAACCATAGGTGGCTCGCGAGCAAGCCACAGGTGTCGGTCAGAATATGGCGCTTCCTGCCTTTCACCCTCTTGCCTGCATCAAAGCCCGAAATTCCGCCACTTTCGGTGGTTTTGTCAGACTGACTGTCAATCACCCCGGCGCTGGGCGACGCCTCACGCCCTTCAATCTCACGCAGGTTCATTACCAGCACCGTGTTGATCGCGTCGAACAGACCAGCATCCCGCCAGGCGTAGAAGTAGCGTCGCACCGTCGACACCGGCGGGAAGCATTTTGGCAGCAGACGCCACGCACAACCGCTCGCCGCAATGTAGAGCATCGCATTGAGAACCTCGCGCATATCAGCTGTACGCCGCCGACCACCTCGCTTCGCGGGCGGAATGAACGGCGCTGCCAAAAGCCATTCGCGATCCGTCATATCGCTTGGATATCGCAATCCATCCCGGCTATGCTCCCGCCGGGCAATACCAGTCCATGCCACCATTCACTCCATCTCTTCGCAAAGAGGCGTGAATCACAACATACTGGTATTGCTCAACAACTTTCGCATCAGGCTCGAAGGTGAGACCGGCTAGTTGCCCCGGCATATTGAAAATGCGGAGGCAACTGGTCCGTTTCCATCCATGTCCGATCCTTGAACAAATGTAACCGAAGTATTAAAAGTTTACAGGCAAAGGGGACTGTCGACACCTGGAACTGAATCTCGCGATGCTGAATGGCCGGGATGGGGCGTTGGCCAACGGACTTGCGTCACAAGCGATTAAGGCAGGGCGGCGCTGTGTAGCCGCGCGGCGCATTACTACCAGTCGAAGCGGAGCGATCCGACCACCGTCCGGGGGCCGCCGTAATAGCAGCTGTTAAGGAAGGGGCAGGCGCTGATATAGGACTTGTCGAACAGATTGGCGGCGTTGATCGACGCGCTCCAGCCCTTGAGGCCCAGCTTCGACAGGTCATAGCCCAGCATCGCATCGACCAGCGCGAAGCTGTCGGTATGGAAGCGCTGGAAGGTCGTCACGCCGCTGATGACCGCATAGTTGGTGGTGCCGTCCGATCCGCTGACATAGCGCACGCCCGCTCCGAAGCTGAGGCCGGACAGGGCGCCTGCGGCGTTATTCGCCTTACCGAAATCATAGGAGAGGAAGGTCGATGCGTTCCATTTCGGCGTGCCCAGTTGACGCGTGCCGGTAGTCGTCGGCGTGCCGCTGTTTGTCGCGGTCGCGGCGATTGCCGGGGTTCCTTCGGTTATGACCGCGTCGGTATAGCTAGCGGTCGCGACGATGTCGAAACCGGGGATCACTTCGCCGCGCCCTTCGAACTCGCCGCCGCGCACCCGCGTCTCCCCGATCTGGACTGTGGCGTTGGCAGGGATGCCGCCGGTTCCCGCGCGTGGATCAGAAACGGGATTGCCCTGCCGTTTGAGCTGATAGATCGACGCGGTGAACATCGCATTGATCCCCTTGGGCTGATATTTCAGACCCGCCTCATATTGATGGCCGGTGATCGGCACGAAGGGCGCAGTTTCGGTCGCCGTTACATAGCTGGTGCCCGCCTGCGGTTCGAAGGATTCCGAATAGCTGACATAGGGAGACAGGCCGAATTCGAACTCGTACAGCGCCCCCAGACGCATGGTGAAGGCGCTCTGCACCAGCTTCGTCACCGGCGCGGCGCGGGCGGCGGCGGTTGTCGGGTTGAGGTTGAGCGAGGTCTGCTCATACCAGTCCTGACGGCCGCTGGCGATCAACTGCAACCGGCCGATCGCCATCTGATCCTGGAAATAGACGCCCAGCTGATCGCGCTTGCCATAGGTGTTGGTGTAGCTGGCGGACAGAATTTTCAGGTCGAAGCTCGGCAACGTACCGCCATAGACCGGCGCGAACAGGCTGAGATTGGGTATGCTGGGTAGCGGATTGCTGGTCACGCCGCTGTTGAATTGCTGCACATTCTCGCCGGTGATGCGCTGATAGTCGACGCCGACCAGCAAGCTATGCTGGATGAAGCCGGTCGCGAACTTCGCGTTCAGATGATTGTCCATCGTCAGCGTATTGAAATCTTCATCCGCGCCGCCGCCGCCGCGCACGATGGTCGAATAGTCGCTGTTGCGGTTGGTGCCGGTGCCGGTCGTGGCGAAGCCCGAAGTATAAATCTGGCGGTAGGACAGCTTGTTGCTCTGGTAGCGGAAATTCGATGCGAAGCTCAGATGCTCGTCGAAATCGTGGCGGAAAAAGGCCGCGATCGACTTCGCCTTATGGTCGTAGCGCTCATAGCCCGGATCGCCGGTATTCATGTTGCGCGGCAGCGTGCCAAAAGGGTTGGGCAGCACAGTGCCAGCAGCAGGCGTGCCCGAATAGCCGCCGCCATGGGGCGTATGTTGATAGGTGGCGACCAGGGTCAGGCTGGTCGCATCGTCCGGGGAGAAGGTCAGCATCGGGCTGACGTGCCAGCGCTCGCTGAAAGTGCCCTGCGCCAGATTGTCCCCCTTCTGCCAGCCTGCGACCAGACGGGCCCTCAGTCGTCCTTCGGCATCGAGCAGCTGATTGACGTCTCCCGCGAAGCGGAACGTGTCATAATTGCCGATCTGCCCTTCGAACCGGCCGAAAGCGGTCGCTTCGGGCATCTTGCTGGTCAAATTGACCAGGCCGCCGGGTGTGGAATTGCCATAGAGAACGGAGGCGGGGCCCTTCACCACGTCGATATGGTCGATGCGGTTGAAATCGATCTGCGGCGTGGAATAGGGGCCTGCGATCAGGCGCATGCCGTCCAGAAAGACGCCGGGGGAAAAACCGCGCAGCACCAACTGGTCGTAACGGGTCGCCAGTGCGCCGCGCTGGTTGGTCGATACGCCCGCGACATAGCCCAGCGCCTCGTTGATCGACAGCGCGTTGCGGCGGGTCAGTTCTTCCCGGTCGATAATGGTGATGCTCTGCGGGGTGGCGATCAGCGGCGTATCCGTCTTGGTTCCGGTGCTCGCCTTGCTGTCGTTGATGCCGGTGACGATGATGGTGTCGGCATTAGCTTCGGCGGACTCCTCCGCATTGGCGAGGCCGGACGCCAGCAACTGAGCCACGGCCGTCGCTGCCAGCAACGCGGCCCGCTGATGATATCGCATGTATCCCCCTCTTGATTGCGAATGATAATGATTCGCGATTGCCTCTAGGGTCATGTCTCGCTATGCGCAAGCGCACAAGTCACAGGGGACCGGCGTGAACAGCCAAAGCCTATTACGTTCTTTGCTGTCGTCGCGTTGCGCCTGGCGCATGACGGCCCGCTGCGTCACGGCGCTGGTTGGGGGCTATGCGGCGGCGGCAGGCCTTGCTTCGCTGGGCAGCCGCCTGCTGCCGATCGCACGGGTCGAAGCGACGCTCTGGGGTATGATCCTGTCTTTTCCGATCTTCGCTTCGCTGGGTCTGTGGGCCTTTCATGAGCAGCGTCTGTGGAAGGTCGCGCGGGTCATCTGGGGCAGCGCGCTGCTGTCCGTCGGGATCGTCATGGCGATGGGGATACGGCCAATGAGCAAAGCCGTTTCGGACGAAAAGGGTCTGCGCCAGTCGATGGCGTGGATTCACACCTGGCTGGGTCTGCTGGCGGGCTGGATATTGTTCGCCATGTTCCTGACCGGCACCGCCAGCTATTTCCGGCCGGAGATCACCCAATGGATGCAGCCCGAATTGCGTCTGGCGCCGGTCGCGCCGCGCCGGGCGGCGGAAACCGCAGTCGCCCACATGCAGGCGACGTCGCCCGACGACCAGCAATGGTTCATCTATCTGCCCGACGATCGCACGCCCGAAACACGCATCTTCGCGATGCCGAAGCCAGATCCTACCGCAAACGGACCGAAAAAGCGCAGCGCCGAGATCAAGCTCGATCCGGCCACCGGCGGGGCACTGAACGCGCGCGCTACGCGGGGCGGCGAGCATTTCTACCGCTTCCATTTTCAACTGCAACTGCCGCATCCTTGGGGGCGATGGCTTGCGGGGCTGTGCGCCATTTTCATGCTGGCGGCGATCCTGTCCGGCGTGATCATGCACAAGCGCATCTTCGTCGATTTCTTCACCCTGCGCTGGAAAAAGGGGCAGCGCAGCTGGCTCGACGCGCATAATGTCTCGGCCGTACTGGCGCTGCCGTTCCACGCGATGATTACCTACACCGGGCTGATCGCCCTGTTCGTGATGTACATGCCATGGCCGATCGCGGCCAACTACGCCAAACCTGCCGATTTCTACGCTGACGCCTATGGCAGAGAAGCCGATGACAAGGCGTTGGGCAAAGCGATCCCGTTGATGCCGATTGGCCCGATGGTCGACGCCGCGTCGCGCCAATGGCAGGGTGGGCGGCCGCGCACGATCGTCATTCGCAATCCCAATGATGCCGCCGCGACCGTTACGATCCTGCGCAGTGGTGCGGATCGGCTGAATGCCCGGGGGGAAAGCATCACCTATTCTGGCGCGACCGGGGCGAAGCTGTCGCAGTCCTCGCCGCCGGGCGCGGCGCTGACGACGGCGGGCGTGATGCTGGGCTTGCATCTGGGCAATTTCGCCGGGCCAGTGCTGCGCTGGACCTATTTTCTGCTGGGGCTGACCGGGACGGCGATGGTCGGCACGGGATCGCTGCTGTGGACCGCCAAGCGCCGCAAGCCGGGCGCGGACCGCTTTTTCGGCTTCCGTCTGGTTGAGCGGCTGAACATCGCCACCATCGCCTGCCTGCCCGCGGGCATAGCCGCTTTCCTGCTCGCTAACCGTCTGATCCCGGCGGGTTTGGAAGGGCGAGCGGCGCTGGAGGTGTCGGCCATGTTCTGGACATGGTTCGGGCTGGCCGCGCTGACGCTGCTGCGACCCGTGCGGCGCGCCTGGGTCGAGGCGCTGGCGCTGTCCGCTGCCGCCTTCGCTGCCCTGCCGCTGGTCAATATGGTGATGACGGATCGCGGGCTGTTTACGAGCATCGCTTCGGGGGACTGGCTATTCCTTTCCTTTGATGGTGCCATGCTGGCCATCGCCGCTCTGCTGGGCTTTGGGTCATGGCGGGCCGGGCAGGTGCGGGTCGCTCCGCCACGCCGACAGCGTAAGGCAGCCGCTGCCGAATTTCGCCCGAAGGAATTGCTCGATGTCGCTTGAACCGGGTCTGATCAGCTATGCGGCGCTCGCCAGCTTGGCGCTGTCGGTAAAGAAACACCGGCCTACCCCTCCGCTGGCGTTCATGCCCTCGCCGACCATGGCCCGCATGACGGGGTGGTTGTTGCTGGCTGTCGCGTTGCTCCTTTCCCTCTGGAGGTTCGGCGGGCCGCAGGGCGTGGTAGCGTGGATCGGCCAGACCTGCGTGGCGGGCGCTGTTTTCGTGCTGATGCTATCGTGGCGGTCGCGCGCCGCCTTTACGTTGGCGGTCGTGGGTTTCTTCGTCGCTTTGCCGATGGCGTCCGCCTGATGATCTCGTGTCCGACGGCAACAGGCACGAAACATCATGAAATGTGCTATTGCGAACCATAATTAACAACATTAGACGGCCCTCAAAATATGAAGGGGCGATCATGAAAAACCATTTATCCTTTTCCGTCAGCCTTTTGACCTTGATGACGAGCGTATCGGCCGCCGCTGCCGACGATGTACCATTGACCAGCCGCGACGCCATCACGGTGACCGCACAACTGTCTGAAGCGCCCGTCGCGGCCAAGGCGGACATAGCGCCGCTCGAAAATAGTCAGACCATTTCCGTCATTCCGCAGGAGTTGATGGAGGGGCAGGGTGTGCGCCGCATCGCCGATGCCCTGTTGAATGTCGCAGGCGTGTCCCGCAGCAATAATTACGGCTTTTTCGACGGCTTCAATATCCGCGGCTTCAACGCTTCAACCGGCGCTACCTATTTGGACGGGCTGCTCGACGATACGGGCTATGGCACGTCGGAGATGACGGCGCTGGAACAGGTCGAGGTTGTCAAAGGTCCGGCGTCCGGTCTGTTCGGTCAGGGGCCGATTTCGGGCATGGTCAATCTGGTCAGCAAGCGGCCGCAGCAGGAAGCCTTTCTCGATGTGGGGATTGCTGGCGGCTCCTATGATTTCAAGGAGATCACGCTCGACGCCAACGGGCCGCTCGACGCATCGGGCACGCTGCTGGCGCGCCTGCCGGTCGTGTATCGCGATCAGGATTTCTTCGTCCACTATTCAGGCCAGCGCCGCATCTTTCTGGCGCCATCGCTGACGTGGAAACCCGATGATAGCACCACACTGACGCTGCTGGGCCGCTATGTCGACGATCATATCAATCCCTGGTCGCCGACCACGGCCTATGGCACGGCGCTGCCCAATCCCAATGGCCCGATCAGCCGCAGGCTGTCGATCAACGATGGCGAACATCCGGCTGTCCAGAATAACGACTATTGGAATGTCGGATATGTGTTCGATCATAAGGTCGGCGAGAACATCGCCGTACATCAGTCGCTGCGTTATCAGGATTTCCACAATAGCTGGGACAACTGGCTGTTCATCACCGGCATTTCGGCCGATCGTCGCACGGTGACGCGGGCCTTTTACGGTCCCTATAATCAGCATGGCAAATATTTCCGGGTCGATACCAACGCCAGCGCGCGCTTCGACACCGGGCCACTCAACCATTATCTGCTGCTCGGCGTAGACTATGGCCGCCGGTCGGCGCATGACACCAATTTGTACGACGCCAGCATGCCTTATTCGCTGGACCTTTACGATCCGGTCTATGGCGCGGTCAGCACACATAATCCGTCGGTTTCCTCGACCATTTACGCCATCCTGTCCAAGCAGCGCGGCATCTATGTGCAGGATCACATCAAGCTGGGCAAGACGCTGACGGTGACGCTGGGCGGGCGCTGGGACAAGGCGATCAGCCGCACCAACAGCAACGGTACGCCCGCGCCGGAAGTGAGAGACAATGCTTTCAGCCCGCGCGCGGGGGCCACGCTGACGCTGACCGACTGGGCCTCGCTCTATATCAACTATGCCAAATCCTTCAATCCTCAGGGCACCTACAAGTCGGCCGACGGCACGCCATTGCCGCCCGAACGCGGAGTCAATTATGAGGGCGGGGTGAAGCTGGCGCGCTCCGATGGCGGCCTGACCGGCATGGTCACGCTGTTCGAACTGACGCGCACCAATGTGGCGACGGCAGATGCAGTCCTGCCGAACGTCTATGTGCTGACCGGTGAGCAGCGCACTCGCGGCGTGGAGGCAGAGGTGGCATGGCTGCCCGCACCAGGTATCGAATTTACGGGGGCGTTCACCTATCTCGATGCGATCGTGACCGCCGATAACCGGTTGCGGGTCGGCTCCAGGCTCGGCTCCATTCCGCATGTTATCGCCAATCTCTGGAGCCGTTACACGATCCAGGATGGACCGCTGGCCAATCTGGGCGCGGGCTTCGGGCTGCACCATGAAGGAAGCCGGATGGCAAGCACCGCGTCGGCCGTGACGGGGGCGGCGGCGCCTTTCGCGCTCAAGGCCTACACGCTGGTCGATGGCGCGCTATTCTATTCGATCGGCGACTGGTCGATACAGGCAAATGTGCGCAATATTTTCAATGCGCGCTACTTTCCCACAGCGTCACTGACGCGGACGACGCCCGGCGAACCGCGGACGTTCATGATCAGCGCTAATAGGCGATTTTCACCATAAACTGCGTTAGATGGCTTCCACAGCGCATCCGAGCCAGTAATTGCGGCCGCCTTGTGGGGCTTTTCTTTCAGGCCGAAGACGAGCAGGAGGCCCGCAAGTGATGAACAAAAAATAGCCTCGGAATGGTCGCAAGGGGTCGTCATCCCGAGGCAGTCGAGAAGGAAGTTAGTCCGGTTTATCAAAATTCGGTAACTTTTATGTCTCTTGCAGTGGGCTTCTGATCTTCTGCCTCCTGTTTGGCTGGACGTTTTTTCTATTGGCTATCATGGCCAATGGAGATGTTTCATGGGATTATCAGAGTTTGATCGCGCCGAACGCGAGCGAGTGTCGTGGAACTCAGGGCGCAAGGTCGGCGCGAAGCGCGCATTGAAACCCGTCAGATTTGGGCGATCCGTTTCTTCCTTGATCAGCACGGCCGGATTCGCGACCGGGCGCTTTTCGACCTCGCCATCGACAGCAAACTTCGTCGTTGCGATCTGGTGAAGATCAAGATCGGCGACATCGTATGTGATCGAAAAATTAGGCAGCGTGGCCTAGCAATGCTGTTGTTCGAGCAGTTCGGTGCGCTTCAGCCGCTCAACCGCCAGCGTGATCGCTATGCTCGGGAAGGCGTGGCCCTGAGCCTTTCTACCCTGGCCGATCAGGTGGGCGCCAGCACCGCCGCGCTCATGCCGCTCTATCTGCTGATCGAAGCCCATGTCCTCGCCGCCAAGACCAAGGCCGATACGGGCCGGATCTGGACCTATATCCGGGATGTCGTCGAGGGTCTCCGGCAATGCCGGGGTTCGGAACGAGGACGCAGGGTCCTCGCGAGCAAAGTCTTAACTTCACCCGGCCCGCCGATGATCTCTTCCTGCTTGTGTTTCTTCTTCGGTATTCAATGTCGTGCCCCTCAGCGGAGACAGAGATCGTGTCGCTAAGCCACAAGGCACTTGCGATTGTGCCGGATCGCCGCTGTTTCCTGGCGGAATGCTGCCCATTTAATATCGGCAACAGGCGGGCGGATGAGTTGCGCGTCGGGAGGTCATGAAAAAGCCCCCAGCTGATGCTGGGGGCCAAGGTTCAGGGGTCAGCGGCATGGGGAGGGGGAGGAACCGCTGACCAGGACGGATTAACCCTCGCGTGCGTCCCGCGAATTTCAGAATATGTCCGAAGCCCTATTCTAGAAGGGACCTGGGGAAATCCTGGAGCCGTGGGATGCACCGATATCTCCTGGCTCAGAAATCCAGCCAGTCGTCCGCGGTGGCGCGCGCGCTCAGCGGCTTGGACGCGCTGTTTGCGGCAGGCGCGAAGCTGACCGGGGCAGGGCGGTTGGCGGACGCGGCCGCGCGACCCGGATTGTCGCCGATGCTGAACATGGAAGCGCGATCGGCCAGTGCGGTCACCTCGCTGCTCAGGTTGCGTGCGGCGGCCGATGTTTGCTCAACCATAGCGGCATTTTGCTGCGTGGCCTGATCCATCGTTCCAATGGCGGCGCTGATCTGAGTGATGGTCGAGGACTGAGCCTGGTTGTCGGTAGCGATGTCGCTCAGCAGCGTATGGACCTCGGAGACATCGGCAGAGATATTCTGCAGCGCGCCGTCGACCTTTTGGACTGCACCGACGGCGGTGCCGATGTCGGTCTGGGTTGCGGTCAGCTGCTCACGGGCACGCTTTGCTTCTTCCTCGGAGCGCATGGCAAGTGCGGACACGAGGTCAGCCACCACCGCGAAGCCACGACCCGCATCGCCGGCACGGCCCGCCTCGACGGCGGCGTTCATGGCCAGAACGCGCGTCTGGAAAGCGATCTTGTCCAGGCCCTCGATCACGCTGTCGATACCCTTGGCGCTTTCGCTGACCCGGCCCATGGCTTGCACTGCCTCGTCGGCGATGCTGCGGCCCGAATCGACCACCGCCATGGCGCCGTCAGCGCGCTGTACGGTGCGGCTGGCAGCGGCTGCAGTGGCGCGCAACCGGCCGTCCATCTGCGTGATCGCCGCAGACGTTTCTTCCAAGCTCGCGGCATTGCTTTCGGTGCGACGCGCCAGATCCTCTGATGCCTGGGCGATTTCGCCCGATCCGGTGCGGATGGCGACAGCGCTTTCGGCGACGGCTCCGATCAGTTCGCGTAGCGAGCCGAGCGCGGCATTGAAATTGGTTTTGAGTTCGGCATAGGCTGGTGGGAAATCAGCGTTGATCGTGCGGCTCAGATCACCCTCGGTCATCGCCGAGAGGCTGTCGCGAAGGGCCGTGGTTACGATGCGCTGTTCGGCTGCAGCGCGCGAGTCGGCTTCCGCTCGGGCTTCGGCAGCCGCCCGGAAATGGTCGAGCGCACCGGCAATGTCGCCGATCTCGTCTTTGCGATCGCGATAGGGAATGTCGGCCTTGCCACCTTCGGCCAGGGTGGTTGTGACGGACGCGATGCGCGACATGGGCAGCGCGACAGAGCGGTTGATGACGAACCAGATTGCTGCGATGCCGGCCAGGCTCGCCAGTGCTAGCAGAACGGACAGCATGATAGCGGAGGCAGCGGTCGCCGACCCTGCTTCGGCCGCCTTGCTGGATCGTGCGCGCGACATGTCGATCAGCTTCTCGGTCTGGTCGATGACCGCGCGCGAGCGCGTCTTGCCCTCATCCTTTATGAGCGCCATGGCTCCGGCCAGATCCCCGTCGGTGCGCAGGGCGAAGATATCCTCGTTGGTCTGGTTCAGGTCGGCGACCTTCTGACGCAGCGAGTCGACTTCCGCCTTGAAATCGTCGCCCGCAACCTGTGCGTAGGCTTCGATGGACTTGGCGAGCTTGTCAGCGCCCTTGTCGAGCCGTTCGCGCAGGTTGGCTTCTTCCTTCCCGTCCACCGCGTTGTAGTAGCTATAGACGACGATCCGCTGTTCCTTGACATTGCCCATGATGTCGGTGAGGCCGGACATGCCAGCCACACCGCGGCTGAGATGCCGCTGCGCGACTGCGTCGAGTTCCTTGGTCGAATAATAGCCGTTGAAGCCGACCACGCAGAGGAGGAGGCCGAGAAGTGAGAAGGCGGCGAGCAGCTTTTTGGGCAGCCGCCAATTATCGAGAATTGCAATCATATCCATTCCATTTCCAGATGGTTGATCAGTCGTGCGCAGCCGGGATCCGATCAGCGGCGCGAGGCGGAAGAGAGGCTGCCCAAGGGGGTAGTGGCGCGAAAAAGGCCGGGATGGCGAACCATCCCGGCCTCCCGGACGATCGGCCCTTCTGTCTTGGGGGGCGGAAGGGCCGGCTGGACCTTAACGGAACAGCGACAGGATCGTCTGCGGCGCCTGGTTGGCGATCGACAGGGCCTGGACGCCCAGCTGCTGCTGGACCTGCAGGGCCTGAAGGTTCGCCGATTCCTTCGCCAGGTCGGCGTCGACGAGATTGCCGATACCGGCGGTCACCACATCGGACAGCTTGCTGGTGAAGCTCTGCTGACCTTCGATCTTGCGCGAAGCCGCGCCGAGATCGCTCAGGCTGGTGTTGACGGTCGAGATCACGGTATCGATCGTTGCGACCATCGCTTCGGCGTTGGCCTGGCTGCTGACGTCCGACGCGTCGATGACGTCATAGACAGCCGTGTCGAACGACTGGTTGGCGACGTCCAGCGTGTCGGTACCGGTCGCGACCTTCAGCGACTGGAGGGCGGCGACCGAGGTCGTGCCCGTGAAGGCGGAGTCGAGCAGGTTGGTGTTGTTGAATTCCGACGATTCGATGATCGTGCTGATCTGTTCCTTCAGCGCGGTGAAGTCCTTGTCGATAGCGGTGCGGCTATCGGCGTCGAGGCCGGCGTCCGCCGCCTCATAGGCCTTCGACTTCATCTGGTTCAGAAGATCGGAAATCTGTTCGGCACCAGCGATCGCGGTGTCGGTCACGCTCTTCGCATTGTTGAGCGAGGAGGTCACCGCGCTCAGGCCGCCCAGGTCGCCCCGGAGAGTCTGTGCGATCGTGTATTTCGCCGAGTCATCCTTGGTCGAGCTGACAGCCAGACCGGTGTTGATACGGCTTTGCGTGACATCCATCTTGTTGTTGGTCGCGTTCAGGCTCTGAAGAGCCGCCATTGCACCAGCATTGGTGTTAACCGAAAACGCCATTTCTTCATTCCTTCTAGAATAAAAAGGCCGACTTCTGCGGCCTGTGGCAGGAGAGCGCTGCCACCCGCATGACCCAATTTCTGCGGGTCATGCTTCATTCTAGGAAGGGATTTGGTTCGGCCGTTCCCCGCAGCGATTTTTATTTCTCGAAGTCATGCGCGGGAAAGAAAAGGCCCGCATCCACTGGATGCGGGCCCAGGCAAGGTTTCCCGCGCTGGCACGCGGGAAGGTGGGGCGAGGCTCAGAAGGGAAAAAGCGCGTCGTAGATCTGCTGGCCCCAGCGCGCCTGCTGGGCATCGGTCAACTGGCCGCGACCGCCATAGCTGATCCGCGCCTCGGCGATCTGGCTGTGACGGATGCTGTTGTCGCGGGCGATGTCCTCGGGCCGGATGGTTCCGGTGACGATCAACTCGCGCAACTCATAATTGACGCGAACCTCCTGTCGCCCCCGGATCAGCAAATTGCCGTTGGGCAACACATCGACCACGGAGGCCGCCATGGTCATGTTGATCTGTTCGTTGCGCGACGTCCTGCCCGTACCGATCGCGCTAGAAGCGGAACTTGTATCCACCAGCGCGCCGGGATCGGGATTGCCGGGCAGGATCTTGCCGATCTGGCTCTCCAGCCCGAGTAGCCCGGCGATGCCGCCGGTTTCGCTGCCGGTGCGGGTCCGTGTCGTGCTGTTGTCCACGCTCGCGCTGTCGGCGATATTGATCCGGATGGTGACGATGTCGCCGACGCGAGATGCACGCTGGTCGCGGAAAAAGGCCCCCGCGCCGGTGCGGAAGAGCGATGCGCCCGTCGGGGCAGTCTCGGCCGGGGAGCTGGCCCCGGCGCGGCCCGCCGCCGCCTGGTTGCCGATGGAAGGGATGATATGCGGTGCGACCGGCGTCTCCGCTTCACTCATGCGCGGCGGTTTCCCGACATTGTTGAGTCGGCCGACCGCGCCGCAGCCCGACAACATCGACGCGGCAAGGATGGTGGGCAGGAGATATTTCATCGGAACTGGCTCCCTCATGGCAGGATGACGCGCACCTGGCCGGGCCGGTCGGCCACTGCATCAAGCGTCCGGTTGGTGCCGAGGTTGACAACGCGCACGGCCTCGCCTTGGGCGGCGTCGCCCAAGGCACGGCCGCCGGCGGTGATACGCAGCGCACCCGACGACAGCGCAATCGTCACGGCCTCGCCCCGTCGAACGATGCGTGGCGCGGCGATATCGTTGGCGCGCACCGGGCTGCCGGCGGACAGGCGACGTGTTGCCTCCTGCCCGGCGGCTTCTTGGGACGGCGTGGCGCCGCGCGCCGCCGCGGGTGGCAGGGGGGCGCTGGTGAAGTCCGCTGCGCCCAGCCTTTCTCCCTTTTCGACCGTCCGGGCGAGGACGGGCGTATCGACCGTGGTTAAGGGCGCGAGTGCCGCTGTCGCGAGCAGGACGAGATGCGCGATCATCAGCGCAGCTGCGTCGAGGTGGCAAGCATTTCGTCGGCCGCTTTCACCACGCGGCTGTTCATCTCATAGGCGCGCTGTGCGGTAATGAGAGAAGTGATCTCCGACACCGGATTGACGTTGGAGGCTTCGACAAACCCCTGGGTCAGCGTGCCGAAGGACGGCTCGCCGGGCGTCGACACGGTGGGCTGTCCGGATGCGCCGGTTTCGAGGAACAGATTGGACCCGACCGCTTCCAGTCCCGCTTCATTGATGAAGGTCGCCAGTTCGAGCTGACCCACGGTCTGCAATTCGGTCTGCCCGGCGATCTTGACCTGCACCTCGCCGGTCTTGGACACGATTACGTCCAGCGCCCCTTGCGGGATGGTGATGTCGGGCTGCACGCGATAGCCCTCGCTCGTCACCAGTTCGCCCTGGTCGGACAGCTGGAATGAGCCGGCGCGGGTATAGGCCATGTCGCCGGACGGCATCATGATCTGGAAATAGCCCGGGCCGTCGATCGCCATGTCGTAGCGGTTGCCGGTGTTGGTCAGCGCGCCCTGTTCGGTGATGCGATAGACGCCGCCGGTGCGCACGCCCGCGCCGATCTGGATGCCGGAAGGCACCTTGGTCCCGTCCGCGCTGGTCGCCGCTCCTGGGCGCGCCACCTGCTGGTAGAGAAGATCCTGGAACTCGGCCCGCTGTCGTTTGAAGGCCGTGGTGTTCATATTGGCGATATTGTTGGAAATGACGTCGACATTGGTCTGTTGGGCCAACATGCCGGTGGATGCGATGGAAAGCGAACGCATGAAAACTCCTTTGCGGAAAATGGTAGGGGGTTAGGGTCAGTTAATCCGGCCGAGGCGGTTTATGGCCTGCTGGCGCATGTCGGCCATGTCCTCGCTCATGCGCTGGCTGGTCTGGTAGGCGCGCAGGATGTCGACCATGTTCGTCGTCTCGACGATGGGCTCGACATTGGAGGCTTCGACACCGCCGCTGCGCAGCTTCGTCTGGGCGGCGGTCATCAGTCGACCGCCGGTGCCGCTCAGCATCCCGTCGCCCCGCACATCGAGCATGTTTTCGTCGGCAAAGCTCGTGACGGCCAGGCGTCCGACCGGATTGTCGCCAGCCATCACCGACCCGTCCTGTGCGATGGTGACGTTACGCATCTGGTCCGACGGCACGTTGATGGGACGGCCATTCTCGTCGAGCAGCCTTTGCCCGCCCGAAGTCGCCAGGTCGCCATTCTCCAGCATCTTGACGAAGCCGGCCCGCGTATAGGCGGTGGTGCCGTCGGCGCTTTCGACGTTCAGATAGCCCGGCCCCTCGATCATCACGTCCAGCGGGTTGCCGGTCGCCTGGAAGCTGCCCTGCTTGGTGTCGTGGATGGCGCCGAAATCCAGCACGAAACTGGTTTTGCGGGCATCCTCGATAGGGGCCTGCTTCACCTCCTCCACATATTCGTGGAACAGCGCCTGTTCGCGCTTGAAGCCGACCGTATTGGCGTTGGCGATATTGTTCGCCGTAATGTCCATCTGCCGGCGCAGGGCCTGCTCATGGCTAAGCAGAACGAAGGAGGAAACGTCCATTCCGGGCACCTTGTTCAAAAAGATGACGATAATTGCCGCTAGGCAGAAATTGCCGTGCGTCCCTCCTATAATAGAGGCGTGAACGCCAAAGCGGACGCGGACAGCGATAATCGATGGTCCGGCCCGCGCTTCAAGGGGAATGAAAGTGGCGAGTGATGCGATCATTGACGTGACGCCGATAGAGGTGCGCAAGGAAGAGCCGAAAAACCGCAAGAAACTGCTTATCATCGGGGCGGGCGCGGCGTTGCTGCTGGCGCTGGCGGGCGGTGGCGCCTGGTGGATGCTGCGCGACCAGGATGGCGAGCGGGCAGTTGAGGCGCCCGCTGCATCGGCGGAAGCCGATGGCGCATCCTATATAGAAGTGCAGCCGATCATCGTGAATCTCCGCAGCGGCGATGGGCAGGCGCGCTTCCTGAAGCTGCGTTTCATCCTGGTCGCTGCCGATGCGGGTAAGGTGGAGAGCATCAAGGAGCGTCTGCCCGTGGTGCTGGATGCGCTGCAACCCTTTTTGCGGGAGCTGCGCCCGGACGATCTGGCCGGCTCCGCGGCGGTGTTCCGCATCAAGGAAGAGATGATGGCCCGCGCGACCCAAGCGCTGGGCGCGGGTACCGTGCGCGACGTCCTGATCCAGGATCTGGTGCAGCAATGAGCGACGATTTCGACGATTTCGTCCTTCCCGACCCACCCAAGATGGTGCCGGGCGAAGGCGACACATTCGACCAGGCGGGCATCGACGCGCTTTTCGGCTTCTGCGACGCCGTGCCGCAACAGCCCAAGAGCGGCCTGAAAGCGGTCATCGAATCCAACGTCATCAGCTATGAACGGCTGCCGATGCTGGAGGTCGTGTGCGAACGCATGGTCCGCACCTTTGCCACCTCGATGCGCAACCTTACCTCCGACGCGATCGACGTCAGCTTGGAAGAGATCACCTCGACGCGGTTCGGCGAGTTCATGAACCACGTCGCCCTGCCCGCCATGTTCGGCGTGTTCAAGGTGCGAGAGTGGGAGAATTTCGGTGTCGTAACGGTCAACAGCGGCCTGATCTACGCGGTGGTGGATGCCTTGCTCGGCGGCCGTCGCGGCAACGCGCCGATGCGGGTCGAAGGGCGCGCCTTCACCACCATCGAAACCCAACTGGTCTGGAAGATGGTCGAACTGGCGCTGGAGGAGCTGTCCTCCTCCTTCGAGGCCGTCGAGCCGGTGACGATGGCGCTGGAGCGGATCGAGGCCAGCCCACGCTTCGCCGCCATCGCCGGCCCCAGCAACATCACTGCGGTCGCGACCTTCCGCGTCGATATGGAGGGACGCGGCGGCAAGTTCAGCATCCTCCTGCCCTATGCCACGCTGGAGCCGGTGCGCGCCAAGCTGCTGCAACGTTTCATGGGCGAAAAGCTCGGCCGCGACCGCATGTGGGAGGCGCATATGGCAAGCGAACTCACCAGCACCGCCGTGACCGTCGACGTGGTGCTGGGCGAAAAGCAGATGCCGCTGCGCGAAGTGACGGGCCTCAAGGTCGGGCAGACCATCGCCCTTAACCGCAGCCCGGACGATGCGCTTCAGGTCCAGTGCGGCGGCGTGCCGCTCGGCCAGGCGCATATCGGCCAGCGTTCCCAAAATATCGCCATCCGCATGGCAACCGACATCTCGAAAGGATTTCCCAGATGAGCCTCGCGACTTTCAGCAATGCGATCCTGATGCTGCTGTGCATGGCCGTGATCGTACAGACTTTGCGCCTGAGCAGGAGCGTGCGCGAACTGCGTTCCTCCGCGCTTCATGACAGCGTGGCGCAGCTTGAGCGAGCGACCGGGCAGGCCAGGGCGGTGCTGGGTGAACTGAAGATGATGCTCGCCACCGAGGTGGTGGCGCAGAGCCGCGCGGCTGCCAGCAGCGAAGCGTTGCGCGACGAATTGTCGGTGATGGTCGGGATCGGCAATGCCGTGGCCGAACGGATATTGGAGGCCGTAGCCGCGCAGAATGAAGCAAAGGCGGCTGAACCTGCCAAGCCGGCCCGGCGTCAGGGATCGCGCAAGGCGCGGTCGCGCACCACGTCCGGCAAGGGGAAGCAGCCCACCAATCTCGTCCTCTTGCCATCGGTGACGGCGGATACGCGCGTTGCGGGGCACGCATGATGGCGATCCGGACGGTAGCGCCGCCCCAGGGGAATGGCCTGCTGCAATTTGCGCTCCGGCCGTCCACCTTGCTGCTCGGCGCGGCGGGGGTGGGGGTCATCGCCAACGCCCTGGCGCTCGCCGCGCCGCTGGGGGCGGATGGCGAGGTCGCGACGCGGCTCGGCGTATCGCTCCAGGACAGCATGACGCAACGCGATCGCGCGCTGGCGGCGGAAAAGCGCAAGCTGGACATGCGGGAGCAGGCGGCCAAGGCCGGCGAGGCGCGGCTGGCGGCGGAGATGCGGGCGCGGCAGGAGCAGGCCGACGCCGCGGGCGCGCAGGCGGGGGCGGCAACTCCGCCCAGCCAGCCCTATGACGATCTGGCCCGCATCTACCAGACGATGAAGCCCGCCCGCGCCGCGCCGATCTTCGAGAAGCTGGACCTGGAGGTGCAGACGCAGGTGGCCCGGCGGATGCGGGAACGATCGACCGCGCTGCTGATGGCGGCGATGAGTCCCAACGCGGCGGCGGAACTCACCATGTCGCTGGCGGGGCGCAAGGTGATCCAGCAGCGGCCCCCGCTGGCAGGGCGGGGGCCAGCGCCTTCGCGCCGCGCGCCGCCCGCCGCCGGGAAATAGACAAGGCAAAAGGCCGCTCTCGACAAGGAGAGCGGCCTTTTTGTTTCTCAATATGAAGGCGTCAGGCCGCCAGCGCGGAGACCTTGACGATCAGCACCCTTGCGATCCCCGCATCCACGCTGATCAGCGCGGGCGTCAGCTGGGCGGAGAGCTTGCGGACGTCGACCGGGGTGAAGGGGGAGGCATGAAGCCGCGCGAATTCGATTGCCGCGCCCAGCCCGGCGGCGCGCAGTTCCGGCATCCGCCGTGCCAGGCCCGCCGCTCCCTCCGCGTCGCGCGCCTGCAGGATGATGGAGACGCGCAACACCCCCTCGACCCGGCTGGCGTCGATGATCGGGACGCTGATTTCTTCCATGGTGACGAAGGTGTCGGCCTGCGCCTCCTGCGCATGGCCGGGAGAGGCGCCCGCGACGAACGCGGCCATCAGCGCGCTGACGGTCAGGGCGCTGGGGCCCAGAACGGAACGGATCATCAATACCTCCGGTTCGGGCGCCGCGTCAGATTCTCTGCGGCCCTTCGACCGCTCCGGCGCCCCACTTCTTCTATAATAGAGGGAAATGTCTTGAGGCAGGTGCAGATGAGCAGCGATCAGCGGCCCGGCAAGGTTCGGGTCTTTTCTTCCGGCACGGCGACGCCGCAGCCGGCCCGGCGCCGCGGCGACCGCGTGGAGGCCGCGCCGGTGGCCGATCCGCCGCGCCTGCCCGCACCCGCCGCGAAGCCGGGCGGCGGCCGGTTCCTGCTGCTGGCGGGCCTGTTCCTGCTGGGCTGCGCGGTCGGCGGCGCGCTCCTCGCCTGGTTCGGGCCGATGCCGGGAGCACTGTCGTGAAGCGCCTGCTGCTGCTCGGATCGACCGCCCTGCTCTTGGGCGCGGATCTGCCCCCGCCCGCCAGGCCGAGCCTGCCCGCCGCCCGCCTGCCCGGATTCGCCGCGCAACTCGCGCAGCAGCCCGCGATCACCGACGGCGCGGGCTGGCGCATCGTCCAGCAGGACGGCGCCTGGCGCAGCCTCGCCACCGCGCGGGCTGCGGACCGGCAGCAGGTGCGCTGGGATTATGCGCGCAGCCTGATCGGGCAGGAGCGGGGGGCCGAGGCGCTGGGCGTGCTGGACGTGATGCGCCAGGATGACCCCGACCTGGCCATGGTCGATGCCTGGCGGCTGGCGCGCGGCGCGGCACTGATCCAGCTCGGCCGGTTCGAGGACGCGTCGACGATGTTGTCGGGCGCGACGCTGGCCGACAATGCCGAAGCCTGCCTTTGGCGGATGCGGGCGCTGGCGCTGGACGGCCTTGCCGAGCAGGCATTGGGGCAGATGCGCTGCGCGGCCCCGGCCCTTGCCGGTCCGCGGCGCAAGCTGTTCGCGCTGGCCGCGGCGCGCGCGGCGGTGGAGGCGGGCCGGCCCGCCGACGCGCTGCGCTGGCTGATGGGCGTGCCGGACCGCGATCCGGCCGCCAATCTCTATCGCGGCCGGGCCGAGCTGGCGCTGGGCCGACCGGACCAGGCGCGGTTGCGCTTCGCCCGCGTCGAGCAGTCGGGCGGGATGGCGCTGCGCATGGACGCGCGCCTCAGCGAGATCGAGGCGGAGGTCGCGAACGGCGCGCTGGACCATACCGGCGCGCTCAAGCGGCTGGCGGCGCTGCGCTATGCCTGGCGCGGCGACGCGATCGAGGAACGCGCGCTGCGCCTGAGCTACCGGCTGAGCGCGGATCGCGGCGACCTGCGCGGCGCGCTGTCGGCGGGGGCGACGCTGTTCCGCTACTTCGACGGTGCGAAACAGGGCGCGGATTTTCTGCCCGGCCTCCAGGCGAAGCTGGCCGATGCGCTCGACCCGGCGCGCAAATTGCCGCTGGAGCAGGCGGCGGGGCTGTATTGGGATTATCGCGACCTGTCCCCCAGCGGTGCGGGAGGCGACCTGCTGGTCAGCCGCCTGGCCGAACGCTTGCAGGCGGCGGGCATTTATGGCCGGGCGGCGGACCTGCTGGACTATCAGCTGTTCCACCGTGCTGGCGACCTGGCGCGCGGTCCCCTGTCGGCGCGGGTCGCCGGGCTGCATATCCTGGCCGGGCGGCCCGACCGGGCGCTCGACCTGCTCAAGCGGTCCGCTGATCCGAGCTTCCCCGATGCCATGGTCCATGCCCGCAAGCGGGTGGAGGCGGTGGCGCTGGCCCGGATCGGCCGCGTGCCCGAGGCACTGGCGGTGTTGCAGGATGTGCCCGGCGCATCGGCGCTGAGGGCCGAAATATTGTGGCAGCAGCGCGACTGGCGCGGGCTGGCGGACGAAACGGCGGACGCGCTGCCCGGCGCCGGATCGTTTGGCGATATCGACCAGACCCTGGTGCTGCGCCACGCCATCGCGCTTGCCATGCTGGGGCGGGAGGATGCGCTTACGACGCTGCGCAGCCGCTACCGTGCCAGCTTCGTCGGCTTGAGGACCGCAGCCGTATTCGATCTGCTGACCGGCGCGCCCGGATCGGCCGACGGCGACACGCTGGCCCGCGCCATGGCCGCCATGCCGGGCGCGAGCCCCGCCGGCGACATGGCCACGCTGCTCGACCACGCGCCGGGCAAGGGGTAAGCCGACCGGCGACGCGTCACCGCCGAAGTTCACACTGTCGTCGCGCATTTTTTGGCCGAAGCGGCCGTAAAGCGCTCGCGACGCGCCTGCCAGGCGCCCCCGAGGCGTCACCGACGCGCCTGTCGGGTCACGGCGGCGCGTCACCCACGCGCCCCCGACGCGCCGATCACGCGCCGGCGACGCACCTTGCAGACGAGGGGTGTGGGCAGGGAGCGGCTGGTTCATCGAACAGGATAAACCAGAGAAAATCCTACATTGGAAGCGCGTTGACGATGATGTCACCGCCGTCCGCGACGCGGGCACCGGCCTCGACAGCCGACAGATTGCTTGCCTCCTTGGCAATGGCGAGCGAGATCATCGTCGCGCCCTCATAGGAAATGCTCAGGCGGCGGCCAGGCGAGCTGGAGGAGGCGGTAGGCAGTGCGTCGTTCTTGCGCCGCCCGCGGGCATATTGGCAACTGCCTACGATCTCGTCGTCGATGCGGGACGCCCTGATTTCTACTTTCCGCGATTTCGCGGGGGTGGGGCGGGCATGGTCGCCACGGGTCGAATGCAGGAGTATGTCCGCGATCGTGCCGGGGGAGATGACTTGGCGGCGCTACAGCTATGCCATTCCTATTTCAAAGCCAGATTGATTGCGATCGAGCGTCGAATACCGGCGCTTTTGAATGGATAGACGCAATGCAGCATCCAGGATGGCCAGAGGTAGAAGTCACCAATTGCCGGTTTGATCGTGAACAGATTTTTCACGCCGACCGCACTGCGGCTGTCGATGAACTGGAGGCATCCCGCCGTATTTTGCCGCGCCTTCCCCAAGGCGAACTCTGCCTCAAAATCGGGTGGCAGAGCAAGAAAGCCGACGCTGCTGAAATGGCAGCCCTGGTGGAAATGGACCGGGTTGTAATCGCCGGCCAACATGTCATTGATCCACCCTTCCTTGATCTCGATGCGCAGCGTCGTGTCACGCAGTTCATCGGTCGAATCATAATCGGTGAAATGCAGCAACGCATTCTCGCAACGATAGGCGTAGACCCGGGCGATATCGAAAAGAAAGTCAGAAAAGGCTGGTGTCGCGCGTATCAGGTCCGTGACGTTGATTTCTTGGCTGACCACACCTGCAAGATGTCGCGACCAGTCCCGAGCCTCGACCTGCTCCCTTGAAGACGTGATCGCGTCGGCGTGCGTATTCAGGGCGGCGATGAGGTCGGGTGGTATTGTCGCTTTCATGAGGGTGGGGCTGAAGGGAGCGACGAGTTGCAGGTCATGGTCAGCGGACATAAAGCCTCAACACTAAATAGTTCCGGCCAAGCTGTAGCGATATCCAATCAGGCGAAATTGTTTCCTGCTACATGGATCGGGGCTAATGAAACTGAAAGCGGTGGAGGATGCAATCATATCCCAAACCGCTCAGGACAGAAAAGGGGAAGCGTCTGCCTCTTCCCCTTTTCCGTTTTTGTGTATCGATCCGCCGTCAAAAATCCTGGCGGATTGTCAGCCACATGGATCGAGGTGCGTTGCGACGCAGGAGGAACAGAGAATCCGGTAGTTGCTGAGCCACGTCATAGGCCTGGATACCCGAGGGAAGATTCGTGCCGAGTACCGGATCTTAGGCAGAGATATATTGTTTGTTCATCACGTTGCGCACGTCGAAGATGATCCGCGTTCCACGCCGAGGCTGATAATCGATCGACGCATCCAGATTATCCTGCTTGGGCAGAGTGCGCTGGTCGAGCGCGTTGGTGCTGAGCCGGCGGGCCGACATCCACCGATGGCGCAGGTTGAGGCGGACATCGCCCAGCCGATAGGACAGGACGTTGCTGATGGTCCATTTGGGCGAACGCGCCAGGCCGCCGGAATCGATCCGCAGCACGTCGTCCGCCGCGCCGAGGCCGTTGGCCCCCGTGTTGAGCCAGTTATAGGCCGCCTTGGTCCGTCCGTTGAGGAACGTCACGGACGGCGACCACTCCAGCGCCCTGGTGGCGCGAACGCGTGCCCATGCTTCGATACCGCGCGTGAAATATTTGTTGAAGTTTTCAGGCAGCAGATAGGTCGTTACATTGTCTGTATCGATAGCGGTGGGGTAGTCGTTGACCGCGAAATTCTGCTTGAAGTAAGTGATCGCCCCGTTCACGCGCGGCATGTTGAACGTGTAGGCCATTTCATAGCCCTTCACATAAGCGGTCGGTCCGAGCGGCCGTACCAGCGTCGCCGTGGTCGTGTAGCGCTGGACGATACCCATCGCCGGCTGCTTGCCGTCTGTATAGCGTATGTAGAATTTGTGGTTTGGATTGAAGTTGTATCCAAGAGCGACACTGTAATTGAACACGCCGAGCGATCGTTTCGCCGAGATGACCTTGCTGGGCGTCACGACGGAATAGAGATTGTCGTAAACCGTCAGCGGGTTGCCATCCAAGCCGCCATTGGTCAGCGATGTCGCCGCGGCGTTGCGCGTGTCGTAGGTTATGGAGTTGGTCTTGGCGTCGAAATGATCATATTTGACGCTGGCGTTGAAATCCCAATGCGAATTGGGCGACCAACGCAACTCGGCCCGTGGTGCGATTTCGGTGATTTTCGCTTCCTGCGTTACGGTTGCGAACATGCCGGTGCCATAATAGCCCCATCCGCCCGGATCGGTCAGTTGATAGGTCGTGCCGCTCTGCGTCACATAGGTGACGTTCAGATTTTCAACCTGCCCGTCAGCCCATGCAGACAGACCCTGTCCATTGGCCCAGCTGTTGTTCAGCTGTTTCGAATGCGCAAAATAGACGCCAGCGTTGATCGCCAGTTCGCGCGTTTCATGCCCGACCGAGAAATTCAGCATGATGTCCTTTGAGGCGCGATATGTATCCTCCACCCGCGTACGCAAAACCAGATCCTGCGATGCAGCACCCACGGGCAAGGTGGCGGTCGTGTAGGTGCCGTTGGCGTTTGGGGCCGCTCCGGTCACGACGCCGCCGCGTACGTCTATGTCGCGATTGGGCAGGCTATTATAGGTGACGCACAGGCTATTGGACTGGAACGTCGTGGCGGTGACGCGCGGACATGCCGCGCCGGTGCGATAATTGGTTCCCAACTGTGATCCATTGACGTTGTTGGCCACCCTGGCGACGAGCGACCCGTTACCATCGCGGAATTCATAATATCCTGGCGTGCGATCCAGATTGTTGATGTTCAATCCGTAGCGTTCGCGCTCCGCCGCCGATGACGTCAGCGATACCGGCGTATCCGTCTTGAACCCCTGGCCGCGATAGGTCGATTTCTGAACCCGGACGGCGCTGGCAAAAGTCCAGCCATTGTCTGTGCTATGGTTCCAATTGAACGTCGCGGCATCCTGCTTGTATCGGAAGCCGTCGGTTGGATCGAGCGAATGGGAACCGGGCTTGAAATAGTTCGGAACCGTTTGCTTGCCGCCCTTCAGATACAGGTTCGCGTCTCGCCCGAAGCCGGGGATTTCTTCGGTGTTGAGATAGCCGTAGGTCGGTTGTTGAAATGCGGTCAACTCGGCGTTGACATCATCCAGATGCTTGAAGCCCAGCAGAAACATGCCGCTGCCATTGTCCGATACATATTCCTTGGTCGCGCGCAACCGGACCTGCCCGCCCTTGTTCAGATTATAGCCGGGGTTCACCTGACCGTTCGACGTGCGGTAGAAGCCACTGATGCCCAGGCCGAAATCGCCCTTCTTGTTGGTCCACCCAAATTGGCCGTCTATCTGCTTCCAGGACAGATGCAGGTCATCGCCTTCCAGGCCGAGCCGGGCCTGAATGCTGCCTCCAGGCTTTACGGGTCCGGTGATGTAGTTGAATGTCGCGCCAACGGATGTCGAAACTGCGGTTGCGGAAGAGCCGCCGCGAATGGATTCTACACGACTGGTGGAAATATCCGCACGATAGAAATAGCCGTCCTGGAAACCGCCGAATTTGAACGGAATGACGGGCAAGCCGTCCTCCAGGATCGTCGTCCAGAAATATCCGGATGTGTTCGACCCCGTTCCGATTGTCATGCCGCGCGTGAACACTTCGTTGCGGGCGACGCCATCATTGGATTCCACGACGACACCGGGCATGTCGCGCAGCATGTCGTCAGCGCTGATGGGCGTGAACTTCGACATGTCGTCTTCGTTCAGTACGGAGTAGGCCGCGTTGGCTTTTCGTGCCGATGTCGCCCGACCCACGCCGGTTACGATGATTTCTTCGTTGCCGCTGGAACGCGCGGCCGGGCGCTGTGTCGCGGCCGGTTGACGCCGCTCCGTGGGCGAGCTTTGCGCTTGTGCCACGCCAATCGCGCCAAGCGATGCGGTCGCCAGCAATGTGGTGGCTATGCGCGCGGCTCCCCAAGTCGACCGACTGGCAACCGGACATCTCGTAATCATATTCTATCCCCTCCAACCATCGCCCGACATTGCAGGCCAATCTTGCCTTGACACCAAGGCTCGAATCGTCATTGTCTGATATCGATATCAAAGTTTGTTTTTGCCTTCAAATGCTAAGTTTTCTTTTAGTGATCCGGTTGCCAAAAGCCGGCCATGTTCTTGATTGGCCAATCTCAGCATGTAAGCCGGATATCGATATCTCTCTGTCCTCGACGGTCTGGACCTTTCGGTCCGCGCCAGTGCTCAACCGAGGCGTGGGAGGCTTTGTGCGGACGGGGGTGGGCGGAAATGGGGTCAGTCGCCGGAGGCTTTGTTCGCGGAATGGCAGGTGACGCGATGCCGGTGTCCGAGGAATGCGATGTTAAAAACAGATCGGGAGAGTCGAGATGCGAACATTATTGCTGTCGTCGGTCATGGTTTCGGCCGTGCTTGCAGTGCCGGGTCGAGCGCGAACGATCGATCATGTCGCCCTGGCACGGGAGGGCGCAGGCGGACAGCACGACGTCCGGATCGAAAATGGCGGCGCGTCATCTGGCGGATTGGGGCAGCGCGCCTTGCGCATCGAAGCCGCGGTGGATGGCGGGTGGAGAGGCGGCGCAATCGCGTTCCGCATCGAGGTCGATCCGGTCAAGCCGACTTTCTTCACCAGCCGCCTCTGGGGCGGCGAGGCGGTGGATGGCAATCTGACGCTCATCTGCGGCGGCAAGCAGGTCGGCGATCGGCTCCTGAGCGATTATGACCAACTTGACTATGGCGCAAAGCATCCACCATTTCCCGGCGCATTTTTCTACCGCACCTATCGGCTGCCGGATGCTGTGACGAAGGGCAGATCGACGATCGACTGCGCGATCGAGGCGAGCGGGCCGATCTTTTCTTACGCGAACGACTTCAAGAAATTTCAACTTGCCATGTCCACGCCGTCGCGTGGACTATATGATCTGTTCACCCATGATGATCCGTGGCTCGATATCACCGGCCTGCCCGATGGGACGGTAACGACACCGACCAAGCGGTCTGGGGAGGGCAAGATCGCGTCAGGCACGCCCGGATCGGAGGTGCTTGGTAAAATCCGTGCCCGGATCGAGGGGACCGTCAACGGACTGCTTAACGCGCAACGTCCGCTCGGCCAGCACGAGATCGCCTTTCTCGCGCATTTCCGCATGAAGACATGGACCAAGCTGGCTAGGGATCCGCGCGTGCTGGCCACGATCGTAAAGGGCCTGGACGATTATGCCGCGGCCTATGCGAAAAACCCCGATCTGGTGAAGTTCGACAAAGCGACCTGGAACCCCGACTG
Source organism: Sphingobium sp. TCM1 (assembly GCF_001650725.1). GTDB lineage: Bacteria > Pseudomonadota > Alphaproteobacteria > Sphingomonadales > Sphingomonadaceae > Sphingobium. The sequence continues at coordinate 36,755 of NZ_LXVX01000020.1, forward strand.
GTTTGGCTTCGGCCCCCTGGGTGAAGCGCTAACGACCGATCCCGCAGCGTTCGAGCCATTGCTCGATCAGTCAATCGCGTGGAAGGATGGCGGCACCACGACGCGTCGCGCGGCGTTGACCCAAATGCTGCTTGCCAGCCGCGAATGGCTCCGCACGCATCGGCGCTTCTACACGAACCAGTCCATGATCGTCGATTGCTGGGGCATCTATTATGCCAACCGCGGTCTGGCGATCGTGGCCCCCGACAAGGCGATGCCGGAAGACAAGGCGCGACGCTATCTGTACGAAGCGATTGGCATCGAGGAATGGCGCGGCGACGATTTGCCGGATGGAGGGCATAGTTATGATGCAGGCGGCCCGGACGGCACCAAGGCGCAGCCCTACAAGGTGGCAAAGGGCTACCATCTCGTCACACGAAAGGGGCTGACGCGCGAACTGGGCTATGTCGGCAATTATGGCGAAGTCGGAAATTGGGTGGCGGCGATCTATAATGCCACCCGTCCGGCGCCCGGCCAGCCAGGCGATCCGAAAATTCGTGCGCAATTGGCGAAGATCGCGGCCGCGCGCGGTTATTTCCGATACCCGACGGCCGACGATGATGGCTTCGCCGCGATGCGGAACATGGCCGACATCGGATGGCGCGACCTGAAGGCGCCGGGCGAAATCGCCTATGTCCAGGTCGCCCATGCCGGGGCGTCCAGCCCCTTCCAGGCGGCGGTGCTGACCGCCGATCCCCGGCTGGTGGGCTATGCGCAGCAGATGGTGCAGGACAACCAGCTATGGCCGGAACTGGAGAAGGCCGTGGCTGCGCCGGGCTTCCGTCAGGCCTATGGTCTGCTCGATATCATCGACGATGTGCAGGCGATGACGGCCATGCCGGCGCGGCCCGAACGGTTGCCTATGACGGCGGGGCAACCGGACTTCGCCTTTGCCGATGCGGAGGACGGCGTGGTGGCGATCAAACGGGGCGATGAACGCTTCTACGCATCGCTATGGTGGCGGGGTAATCGCGGCGTCAGCAAGCTTGGCCGGGTCTGGTTGAGCGGCCCGCGCGGCAATCGCATCGCTACGGTGCCGGTCGCGACCGGGTTCGTGCCGAGCGGACTGTTCTGGACCCGTCCCGACAAGCTGGTGCTGCTCAAGGACGCCTCGTTCAACAAGGATTATGGCCTGTCGCTGGCGGAGGCGGGCGAGCGTCTGCCGCTGGCGCAGCCACCCGAAGGCATTGCGCTCACCCCCGGCGAGGACAGCATCTATGCGGGACGCGGCGAAAACCATATCCTGTCCTATGCGGGCTACACGATCGCGGTGAACATGAGCGACACCAAGCCCTTCCTGTTCACAGTTCCCCGGCATCAGGGTCAGGAACTGGTGTCCGGACAGACCATGGAGGCAGGAACACAAGTGGAGATGGCCCCCCGCACCACCGTGGTGTTTTTCGATCCGCAAATCGCGGCGCCGACCCCATGAGAGCGAGGCACCTGTCGCAGGGGGCTGGGTTGCTGGCTGCGGCGATGTGGTTGACGCCCTCTCCGGCGCAGCCGGTCGCTCCGGCGGCCCCCGACCTCAGTCCGCTGGGCGACCGCGTCGAAGCCTGGGTCGCAGAGGGAATTTACCCCGGTGCGGGGCTCATCGTGGGGCAGGCCGACAATGTCCTGCTTGAACGCTATTTCGGTGTCTATCGCGCCGATACCCGGGTTCATGTCGCATCGGCCGGCAAATGGCTGGCAGCCGCGACGATCGCCGCACTCGTCGACGAGGGCAAGTTGCGGTGGGACGACCCGGCCGGCAAGTGGATAGCAGAGCTGACTGGGCCAATGGCGCGGGCAACACTGCGCCAACTGCTCTCGCACACGGCTGGCTATCCCGATTATCAGCCTCCCAGCCGTCCCCGCGATCATTATGCGACGCTGGCGGAATCGGTCGCCCATATCGCGCCGCTGGCGCCCGATGCCGATCCGGGTACGCGATTTCGCTATGGCGGGCTGGCGATGCAGGTGGCCGGCCGCATGGCGGAACGCGCTACCGGGCAGACATGGGACAGGCTGTTTCAGACGCGCATCGCCCGACCACTGGGGATGATCGCGACCGGATTTGCCCCGGTGCCGGATGAACCGGGTTTCAGCCCGATGCTCGGCGGCAGCGCGCATACGACTTTGCGCGATTATGCCCGTTTTCTGCAAATGATCGCCGGCGGCGGGATGTGGCACGGACGGCGGTTGTTGTCGTCCGACGCAATCGAGGAAATGGAGCGCGATCAGTTGGGATCGGCCATGCTGATGCCGGGCGAATATGTCGATCAGGCCCGCGCCAGTTCTTTCAGCGGAGTCTATGGGCTCGGACAATGGCGCGAGGAAATCGACGGCGCCGGCCGCGCGACATTATTGTCCAGTCCTGGCTGGGCTGGTGCCTATCCATGGGTCGATCGTCGGTCGGGTATCTGGGGCTTCATTCTGGCCAAGGTGGATACCGAGAAGGCCAAGGCGTTGGGCTTTTCGTCCTTTCTCGCAGGATCGGTCCTGCCGGTCCTGGCGCGCGATGCGTTGGCCGACAACGCGCGCGGCTGGCAGCATGGTTATGCGCCCATAGCGGGGGGACGACTATATTGGGAAGCGTCGGGAGACGGGCCGCCGCTCATTCTGCTGCACGGTCATTCGCTCGATCGGACGATGTGGGATCCGCAGATGGCGGCTCTGTCGCAGCATTTTCGCGTCATTCGCTATGATCTGCGCGGCTATGGCCGATCGACCATGCCGCAGGAAGGCGAGAACCGGCTTCACGCCGATGATCTCAGGCTGCTGATGGACAATCTGGGCATTGCCCGCGCACATGTCGTCGGCCTTTCACTGGGCGGTACGGTTGCACTCGACATGCTGGCGCTTCATCCCGAACGACTGCTGTCGGTGACGGCAGCGAGCGGAGACCTGTTCGACTTTTATCCCGCGCCGGATGATCCGTTGACGCCGACGGCCGTCGCGAGCCGTCGGGCTGAAATTGCGGCCCTGCGCGCCGGTGGCATCCAGGCGTTCAAGCGCCGATGGCTGGACGATCTGACCAGGCGCGGGGGTGGCTGCGTCGGCGCGATCCGCCCCGGATTGTGGGCGCAGATCGCGAAATGGACAGCTTGGCAGCCGCTCCATCTCGAACCGCGATTGCTGCTGGGACGTGCGCTCGTGGATCGGCTCCGGGCGCGAGCCTGGCCGGTGCCGGTGCAGATATTGACGGGCGACGCCGACCGGGGGCGTCGCAACGGCCTGGTGACGGCCTTTCCCACCGTGCCGCAGGTCATCATACCCAACAGCGGGCATATGATGAACATGGAAAACCCCCTGGGCTTCAATGCCGCGGTGCTGCGTTTCACCATGACGGGCGGGACGGGCAAGATCGATGACGTGACGCCATGCACCGATGTGGGGCAATCGACGGGCGCACCCTGACGCCTGGCTCCCCCGCCATGTTATCTCAGCGCGCGAGCCAGCCGCCGTCCACGGCGAGCGTGTGGCCGTGGATATAGTTGGCGGCGCTCGACGCGAGAAATACGGCCGCCCCGCCGATATCGCCGGCCTCGCCCCAGCGCGCGGCCGGGATGCGTTCCTGGATCTGGCGATTGCGTGTCTCGTCGGCTTGCAACGCGGCGGTGTTGTTGGTCGCGATATAGCCCGGCGCGATCGCGTTGACGTTCACCCCGCGCGCCGCCCACTCGTTCGCCAGCAGCTTGGTGAGGCCCGCGACGCCGCTCTTGGACGCGGTGTAGCTCGGCACCCTTATGCCGCCCTGGAAGGACAGCAGGGACGCGATGTTGACGATCTTGCCCGATCCCCGGGCGATCATGTGACGACCGGCCGCCTGGCAGAGGAAGAAGCTGGTCTTCAGGTTCGTGTCGATCACCGCGTCCCAGTCTTCCTCGGTGAAGTCCACGCTGTCGGCTCTCCGGATGATCCCGGCATTGTTGACGAGGATGTCGAGCCCGCCGAGCTTTTCCAGCGTCTTCGTCGATCACGCCCTGCACCGGTTCGATGCTCGACAGGTCGGCCGACACTATTACCGCCTTGCGCCCCAGCGCACGCACCTTGTCCACCGTATCGTCCGCCGGCGTCCGGCCCACCGCGGCAATATCTGCGCCCGCCGCTGCCAGCGCCAGCGCGATCGCCTGGCCGATGCCGGTATTGGCCCCGGTGACGATCGCCACCTTGCCGCTGAGATCGAAGCAATTCGTCATGGAAGTTCCTGTTCCCCCTCCTTCAAGGGAGGGGTTGGGGGGAGTTTCGGAAGGGGGGTCACGGACATACCATCCCCTACCCTTCCCTGAAGGGAGAGAAGGTTCAGGCGAGCTGGCAGATGTCCAGCACGTTCATGTCGGTATAGTCGAGATTCTCGCCGCCCATCGCCCAGATGAAGGCATAGCTCTTGGTGCCCGATCCCATATGCACCGACCAGGGCGGCGATATCACCGCTTCCTCGTTCGCCATCACGATGTGGCGCATCGCGTCGCCTTCACCCATATAATGGAACACCCGATCGGCTGGTGCTTCCAGCTCGAAATAGAAATAAATCTCGCTGCGCCGCTCGTGAATATGCGGGGGCATGGTGTTCCACACGGAGCCGGGTTTCAGCACGGTCAGGCCCATGACCAATTGCGCGCTGTCGCAAATGCCGGGGATCACGAGCTGATAAATGGTGCGTTCGTTGGATTCCTCCAGCGAGCCGCGTTCGAGCGCATTGGCGTCTGCAATGCCCAGTTTGCGGGTTGCGAACGCCTTGTGCGCCGGGCAAGAGGCAAGATAGTAGCGCGCGCCGGCGCCTGCAAAGATCACGTCCTTCGCGCCCATAGTGACGTAAAGGCAATCCTTGTTGCCCAGCGTGAAGACTTCGCCATCAACGGTAACCGTGCCCGCGACCCCCGACACGTTGACGATTGCCAGTTCGCGTCGTTCGAGAAACGGATGGCCGGCAGCCGATGCAGGCTCGGTCTGCACGGGCAGCGCCACCGGCGCGTCGGTCACCTTGACCCCGCCGATGACGAAGCGTTCGGCATGGGTATAGTTCAGCACGCATTCGCCGTCGCGGAACAGGCCGTCGATCAGATAGCGATCGCGCAATTCATCATTGCTCACGCACTCCATCATGTCCGGGTGTGTGGCGTAATAGGTCTTGTCGAACATTTGGGTCGCTCCTGATTTCTGGAAAATTTGAGGCCGGCCGAAGTCTAGTTTGTATCCGCCCTTTAACCGCCCTTCATGTCGATGTCGGGTTGGTCCTCGCAGCGAAGAGATAGGCGTCCCCATTAGCGGCGATCGCCGCTCCGCTTTCAATCAACCAACATTCGCCGGCCGACCAAGGCACGCCATTTATGGTGCCGCTTCCGTAAATAGGCACAAGCCAGATGGGGCCACCCTCCAATGTCCGGGTTTCGCCCCGGCGCAGCGCAATGCTGTCAAGGATGAAAGGGCTGCCAATTCCACCAACGAGCGGTTCAGACTGATCGGAGGAAAGGCGGCGCTCCGGCAGGCAATATGGCTCAAGCCGCGCGACCTTCAACGCCTCATCCAGGTGAAGAGACCGTGGCCTCCCATAGTCATAGATCCTATAGGTAACATCGTTATTTTGCTGCACCTCAATGAGCTTTATGCCGCCTCCGATCGCGTGGATCGTTCTGGCGGGTATGTAATAGAAGTTACCGGCACTCACTGGCTTCCAGTCGATCAATTCTTCAAGTCGACCATCCAGTGCAGCAGCGCGCAATTCAGCCTCATGCATCCGGCTATTCAACCCAATGCCAATTGTCGCGCCGGGTTCAGCGTCCAGGATATACCAGCATTCCGATTTCCCACCGGTTAATCCGACATGGCGAGCTTGGTCGTCGTCGGGATGAACCTGAACCGACAACCGGGCACTTGTGAAAAGATACTTGACCAAAATCGGTAATTGCATCGTTTCGGGGCCGACGAACCAGATTTCGCCGATCGGCATATCGTTCGTCCGTCCGAAATGGCTTGGCAGATCCGTTCGTCCCCAGGGCTTTTGGACGGATTTGACATCAAGGCGCTGTACCTTGCCGCTCATGACCAGTAAGGCTCCCACGGATGACGCAGGCGCATGAGCGCCTCCAGGTAGAAATAGTCTCCCCAGATGCAGGCTTCGTCTACGCCAGCCTTGTTGGGCATATGATAGACCGCGTGGAGCAGGACAGCATTGGAGCCTTCCAGCGGTGCAAGATAGTTGTCCCCCAGCGTCCGCACGATTGCAGCGGCCCACGCCTCATAGGTTTCGCGCATCTCGTTTGACAAAGGCAATGCCTGGGCGAGTTCCAGCAACCCGCAGGCAGCGATCGCCGCCGCCGAACTGTCACGCGGCGTGCCAACTTCGTCGGTAAAGATGAGATCCCAGCAACAGATGCCGTCGCCAGGCAGGCGATTGAGGAAATGATTCGCCAGCTTGGATGCTATATCGAGATAAGCGGGATCGGACGTATGCCGCCATGCGAGCGCGAAGCCATAGATGCCCCATGCCTGCCCGCGCGCCCAGCTGCTGTCGTCCGAATGGCCTTGATGTGTGCTGCCGTGGCGGGGCTTCCCTGTTTTTGTATCGACATAGAAGGTGTGGAAAGTCGAGGCGTCGGCGCGCACGAGGAGCTTTGCCGCTTGGGCAAGATGTTTGTCGGCGGCGGCGGCAAAATCCTTGTTCCCGGTTTCACGGGAGGCCCAGTAGAGCAGCGGAACGTTGAGATTGCAGTCGATGATCATGCGTCCCCTCTGCTTGGGGTCTTTCATGTCGCCCCAGGCCTGAATGACATTCGCAACGGGATCAAAACGCTTCAGCAACAGGCGAGCGGCCTCCAGACCCGACGAGCGTGCAAGCGTGTCGCCGGTCAGCCGATATGCGGCGCAGGCCGACAAGGTATAGAGGAACCCAAGATCATGATGATCGACATTGACGAGGCGTTCGACCCTGGTTGCAAACGACTGAATGTTCCGCTCAGCCACCGACCTGAATCGTTCTTCACCAGTTAACTGCCAGGCCAGCCAGAGCATGCCGGTCCAAAAGCCGTTGGTCCATTCGACATTGTCGATCGGCGCATAAATGCCGCTTTCGCTGGACGGGGCAGGGAAATACTCGCCAAATTGGGGGAGCATTCTGTCCACCCGAGCCAACGCCGCGGCAATCCTTGCGTCGAGTTCCTGCCGATCGGGGCGTTCCAGTTTCCTAGCGGCTAACGGCTCATACAATATCGTTGTCATTATGGCTTATCCTCAAGGGGCTGAAGATCTTGCGCAGCTGCGCTCCCGCTCCCAGGGTCAATAGGGCGGCGCCGACGCGGCACATATTCGGCGGGCGTGGGCGCGAGGGCAAAACAGGACCATATCCAAAAAACAAGGGCAAAGCCGGCGATCAGAAAATAGCTGTGCTGGAAGCCAATCCTGTCATAGCTGATGCCGACCAGCGGCGACAATACCGCCAAGCCCAGCGAATGGCCGAAGCTGACGCCGACCATGTAAACGGTAGCAGCGAAGCGTGCTTCGAAATGATAGGCGATGTAACGGAAGATCGATACAGCAAGGATCGGAAGTTCGATTGCGTGGGCCATTTTGCATATCGAGATAGTGATCGGACCGATGGCGAGACCCGAACCGGCGATACGCAGGATCATGATCATTGCTGCGAGCAGCAGGCCGCGTGTCGCGCCGATGCGGCGAATGATCAATGGAGCGATGAACATCCCTCCCGCCTCCACGAAGATTTGAGCCGAGTTGAGGTAGCCGAACATCGCATTTCCATGTTCGGGGGTCTGAAAGAGGGATGAAAAATAGAAGGGGAACTGCTGATCGTACACAAGGTAGAGATTTGTCACCCCCAGGATAAGGATCATGAAACGCCAGAATTTCGGGTCGGAGAACAGCTCCAGCGAATCCTGCAGCTTCAAACGGTCGGCCGCTGCCTGCGCTTCTGGATCGGGTTCGATCCGCGCAAGCTGGATAAGCGGTAGCAGCAGGAGGCCCGCCGCACTCGCCAGGAAAAAGTTGATGGCCGGATCGACATTGTAGAGCCGGCCCGAGAAGGCGGCTGCGGTTGCAAAGCCGATCGATCCCCAAAGACGCACGCGACTATATTCAAAATCATATCTGCGACCGACCCGATCGACATAGCTTTCCAGAGCGTAACTGCCCGCCATGAAGGTGAAGCCGAGGTAGATACCGCCTACTATGGCACCCGCAGGCAGGTTCCATCGGAGAAGCGGAGCATATACGAACAGGAAGAACGGACCAGCCAGTATCACGAGCAGCGCGATGCAGACGGGTACGACTTTGCGAAAGCCCATGCGGTCGGAGAGGAAGCCATAGGCAGGCTGCGCCAGCATCGCCCCAACAGAGTTTACGGCAAAGACGGTTCCGGCCTGAGCCCCGTTCAAGTGCAGCGAGCGCGTGAGCCAGATGGACAAGAGTGAAATCGCCATGGCCTGAGCGAAAAAGAAACAGAACAGAAAAGCGCTGAGGGTTGCATAGTTGCGCTGTCGGGAAAGGGGCACGGCATCCTCATGATCTGTTATCGATATCAAATATGCCGCTTTCGATCTCGGTTGGCAAGCGCTATTGATTGACACCACCGACAAATCGGTTATCGATATCATACCGGCCGGTGGATAGCCGGAAACTGGGTGAGGACGTTTCGGCAAATGGCGGACGATAATGAGGATAGAGACGCAGGCGTGAAAAGCGCTCAGCGTCCGGTTGTTACCATCCATGACGTTGCACGTCATGCCGGCGTGTCCTCCATGACGGTTTCCCGCGTCATGACGGGCAAGCGTCACGTCAGCGAAGCCATGCGCGAGCGGGTCAATCTGGCGATCGCCGAACTCAATTATTCCCCTAATCTCAACGCCAGAAGCTTTTCCAGCGCCGTTCGTGTAGGGGCGATCTACTCCAATCCATCGTCGTCAAACCTGGGTGCCTTCCTGATGGGGGCGTTTCGCCAAAGTGGCGAGAGCGGGTGCCAGTTTCTGATCGAGCCGGGGCGGACCGAAGCGGAGGCAGTCGAGGGCCTGCACAGGCTGATCGAGTCGCGTATCGGTGGTGTCATATTGCCGCCGCCGCTGTGTGATTCCGAAGTGCTGCTAGACCTTGCCTTGAGTTCCGAAGTCATTCCGCTGGCTTTTGCAACTGCCATTCCACGCGAGCGCGTGTCCGCGATCATTGTGGACGATTACAAAGGCGCTTATGATATGACGCGCTATTTGATCGGATTGGGGCATCGGAAAATCGGGTTCGTGCAAGGGGACCCCAAACATTCGCCTTCACAACGAAGGGAGCAGGGGTTTCGCGCAGCGATGGTCGGCGCTTCCCTGATGATCAAGGATGACTGGATCGCTCCGGGGCTTTTTACTTATCGATCAGGCCTCGACGCCGCGCGGCAGTTGCTCGGTGGTGCGGAGCGACCGACTGCAATCTTTGCGAGCAATGACGACATGGCTGCCGCGATTACGGCGATAGCGCACGGGATGGGGCTCGTCATACCTGATGATCTCAGCGTAGTCGGCTTTGATGATGCTCAGGTCGCGTCCACCATCTGGCCGGAATTGACGACAATTCGCCAGCCTATTTCCGATATGGCCTCGCGCGCGGTCGCTCTGCTCAGCGAGCAGATCCGTGAGGCTCGAACTGGAAACAAGCCTGAAGTTCGCCATGTGCGGGAGATGCTCACATTGGTGAAACGTGCATCAGCGGGCAGTCCGGCGGACTGAAGTCCGGAGTTCTCGTCCAAGCCGAGGAAATATCTATGACGATTTATGGCGCCATTGAAGCTGGCGGCACTAAATTTGTGTGCGGGATTGGCAATATTCACTCGGGATCGATCGAGACGACCACGATTCCGACGCGTGATCCAGACTCGACTTTCGCCGACGTCGCTGCATTTTTCCACCAGGCTCATCGGCATGGTCCTATCGAAGCGATCGGTATTGCAAGCTTCGGTCCGGTCGAACTGCGGCCGACCGCCGATCGATATGGTCGGATATTGACCACGCCCAAGCGGCAATGGGAAGGCGCCGATATGCTCGCGCGAACCCGGGCCATTCTGAACATTCCAGCGACGATCGATACCGATGTCAATGCAGCCGCGCTTGCCGAAGCCGCCTGTGCGAACATCATGCAACTTGCCTATGTCACTGTTGGAACCGGAATTGGCGTTGGACTGGTCAGCGGTGGGTTGCCGGTGCATGGGATCGGCCACCCGGAGGCCGGGCATATTCTGCCGAGGCGACATCCTGCACATGATGGCTTTGCTGGTGTCTGTCCGTTTCATGGAGATTGTTTCGAGGGGCTTGCCAGCGGGCCAGCCGCCACGGCATTTTGGGGCGACACGCCATCGCATTTCCCCGACGATCATCCGTTCTGGAGCGTCGAGGCGCATTATCTGGCCCAGCTTTGCATGACGCTTTTCCTGACTATGGCGCCCGAGCGGATTGTGCTGGGTGGTGGCGTGATGAAGCAGCAGCGCCTTTTCCCGATCATCCATCAGCGGACGGCGGAACTGCTTGCGGGCTATTTCGGCGGAGCCACCAGCGTGGAGGCGATGGCCGAACGGATCGTGCCACCCGTTTGCACCGAACCGCCAGGCCTCATCGGCGCTTATCTTCTTGCCGCCCAGGGCGCGCATTGAACTGTCGGAAAAGGAAAGAGACATGACGCGGTCTCTGGCTTGGCTTTGCCTCGCTCCGCTGGTCGCCGCCGGGGCCAACGCCCCGGCCTCAAACCCGTACGGCGACGACGGACGCTGGTTTGCCGACCAGCGCGACGGCAGCTATCGCAATCCCGTCCTGATCGGCGACTATTCCGATCCGGACGTGATCCGGGTCGGCGATGACTATTATCTTACTGCCTCCTCCTTCACCGATGTTCCCGGCCTTCCGATCCTTCATTCGCGCGACCTGGTGAACTGGACCCTGATCGGCCACGCGCTAAGCCGAGTCCTACCAGAAGATCATTATCGGGTGCCGCGCCGCGGCGGCGGTGTTTGGGCGCCGGCGATCCGCTATCGCAAGAACCGTTTTCTTATTTATTATCCCGATCCGGACCGCGGAATATTTCTGGTGACCGCAGACGACCCGCGCGGGCCGTGGAGTGCGCCGGTTCCGGTCGACGCCACACCCGGAATCATCGATCCGGCACCCTTCTGGGACGAAGATGGCCAAGGCTGGCTTGCTTATGCCTATGCCAAGAGCCGCGCAGGCAAAGCCAATATCATAGCGCTCAAGCGCCTGAACGCCGATGGCACGGCGACGCAGGGCGAAGAACAGGTCATCATCAACGGCGACACCATGCCCCCGGTAGGGACCAGTCTTGGCAATCGTCCCTGGCAGACGACCGAAGGGCCAAAACTCTATAAGCGCAACGGATATTATTATGTTTTCGCGCCCAGCGGCAGCGTGAAGGGCGGATGGCAAGGCGTATTCCGCAGCCAGTCCATAACCGGTCCCTATGAAGGGCGGAACGTGATGGATCAGGGCGGCACGGCGATCAACGGCCCCCACCAGGGGGCCTGGGTCTCGACCGCTGCGGGCGAGGACTGGTTCCTGCACTTTCAGGACCGGGACAGCTATGGCCGCATCGTGCACCTGCAACCGATGCGATGGGCGAAGGACTGGCCGGTCATCGGCGCAGACCCGGACGGCGACGGCAGGGGGGAGCCGGTCCTGCGCCATCGCAAACCCCGTCTGCCAAAGCAGGATCGCGCCGCGCCGGCGGCTGATGATGAATTTGCCGGCCCGATATCGCTGGCCTGGCAGTTCGGCAGCAACCCGGCCGTCGACTGGATGGCCGTAAAGGATGGGCAATTGCGTCTGAAATCCGTGACAGGATCGCAGGACCATTATGAAAACGGCGCCATCCTGTCGCAGAAGCTGCCTGCCCTCGAATTTACCGCCACCGCGCTCCTGCGCTTTGCTCCGTTGCGCGTGGGGGAGAGGGCGGGGCTGTCGGTGCACGGCATGAATTTCGCGTGGATCGGCGTGGAGCAGGGGGCCGAGGGGATGCGTGTCGTGCAGGTCGCGAAGGTCGACGCCCTGCCGGGCGTGCCGATGGCCGTGGCGAACGGCCCGCGCGTCCCATCGGGCCGGCTATGGCTTCGGATCCACGCCAGTCCGGTGACGATTGGCGTCCCGCCACCGGCATTTTCGCCCTATTGGCCATCCATGCTGAAAGAGACGCATATGAACGTCATGTTCAGCTACAGCCTTGATGGGACTGACTTCACGCCGCTGGGAGCGCCGTTCCAGACGCGGCCCGGTCGATGGGTGGGAACCCAGATCGGCCTGTTCGCGCAGGCATCTTCCGGCACTCCCGCTGCTGTTGCGACCACCGTTGGTCATGCCGATTTTGACTGGTTCAGGATATCCCGATGAAAAAGACCATGATGTTCATGACCGCCATGAGCCTCGGTACCCTGACGGGTGGGGAGCGGCTGGACGCCCAGCCGATAATTTACGAAAACCCGCCCGGCAAGGCGCTCTACGACTATCATGACGACAGTTTCACCGTCCGGGTTCGTGAACCGGGCGGTCCGTGGAAGGATCTGTACGAATATCGCGTACGGGTCGATGGCGACAATCCACAGCCTGCCTCCATGGTCAATTTCGGCATGAACGGCCCCGTCGAAGTCGCCGTGCAAAAAAATGACGGCGCGGTCAGGGCGGTGGAAATCCGTCCGGGCTCGAAGGCGATTACGGCCCGGCTCAATGGCAATATCGCCTATTTCACGCTGGCTCGGCCGGTGAACCTGTCGGTCGAATTTGACGGCGACCGTCTGCACAATCTGCACTTGTTCGCCAATCCGCCCGAACCCGCGGTCCCCGATCGTACCGATCCCAACCTGATTTATTTCGGGTCGGGTATCCACATGCTGCCGGCAGGAAAACAGTCCTTTCCGATCCCGTCGAACAAGACCGTCTATGTCGCGGGCGGCGCCATCGTGAAGGGGCAGCTCGATATCAGCAATGCCACGAATGTCCGCGTGATCGGCCATGGCCTGCTGGAAGGAGGAAAGGAAGGCATTACGGTCGTCAACGCCCGCAATGTCCTCATCGACGGTCCGGTGGTCGTCAATCCGGTCCATTATACCATATTGTGCGGCCAGTCGTCGGGCCTGACCGTTCGCAATTTCAAGACGTTCAGCGTCGGCAGCTGGACCGACGGCATCGACCTGATGAGCTGCTCCGACGTCGAGATCGACAATGTGTTTCTGCGCACGTCGGATGATTCCATTGCGATCTACGCCGATCGTTGGGAGCATCATGGCGATGCGCGCCATTATCGCGTCACGAATTCGACCCTGTGGGCCGACGTCGCCCATCCTATCAATATCGGCCTGCACGGCAGCAAGGATGAGCCGCGCGTCATCGAGGATCTGATTTTCCGCAACATCGACATTCTGGGCCATGATGAGGATGACCGCAATTATCAGGGCGCGCTGGCCATCACCGACGGGGACAATAATCTGGTCCGCAAGATAGTTTTCGAAGATATCCGGATCGACCGCATCGAAGAGGGCATGATCTTCAACTTCCGCGTGCTGTTCAACGACAAATATAGCCTTGCGCCGGGACGCGGCATTGAGGACGTCGTCGTGCGCAATGTCCGTTTCAGGACGGGCATGATTAATCCATCGGTGGTGTCCGGCTTTGCCGCCGATCGCGCCGTGCGTGGCATTTCCATCGAAAATGTGCGTGTTGGCGACACCTTGTTGCGCGCTGACGATGTGGAGGTCGGTCCGTTCGTGAAGGATTTTCGGGTCCGCTGACCCGGAGCGCTCTGCGCCACTCCAAGGAAAGACGGGCCGCCAGGGAGGTTGGCAGCCCGTCAAGTTTGGGGGAGGACGGGGAGGAAGTGTCCGTGCAGAAACCCTTCCCCCCCGATCCGACAGTCGAAGACCGTCGAATTCTATCGGCGCAGCCTTATCGTCGGCTCTTCACCCGCCGCTGTGGCAGCGCACCAGATGCGGCGATCAAACCGTTCGAGCGCCTTATGTGATATCGATAACAATTTAATAGCGATGCCTCAGCAGTCGCGCAAGACAATTGATGTATGCAAGGGAATGCTTATTGCAGCTTAAGGTCTTCCACATGACTGCCGACATCCAGATCGGCGTCCGCGAGAGACCGGACTCGCGCGCCCTTTATGACGAAGTTCTCGATCGTCACGTTGCGCACGGCAGTCGCAGGCGACAGGCCCTTTATGACTGACGGCCCTGGCATTCCAGCGCCCGTGAAACGAATGTTGCGGAACGCTATGTTGGCGATGCCGCGACCGGCCGCCTTGTTGTACCGGGCGTTGTTGCCGGCAACGACATGGATCAGCTTGCCTTCTTCGATCCGATCCACGCGGATGTTGCTGAAGCGAATGTCCCTTATCAGCGTCTTGTCACCGGAATAGATCGCCATGGCGCCTTCCCAGTCGGGATCATCCTCATCGAGATTAGCGATGTCGATATTGTCGAACGTCACGTCGCGGATCGTTCGTGGAACGTCATTGTCCCCGAAATGACCGATATAAAGCGCGTGGGCCACATCGTTCCAGATACGCAGGTTGCGCACCTGGATGTCATGGGTGTCCCCCGGTGGGTTGGCGTCGGGCACGCCGGTCTGGGCCGCACGCTGGCGGCACAGGGGGCAGTCGGCCACGGCATAGACGACGACCGCATCATCCGATACGCGCAGATATCCGCCATCGACAAGGACATGCTGAGACGTTGAAATGTTGATGCCGTCGGACCATTTGCCGGACGTGAAGCCGGTAATCTCGTGCACTTTTACATTACTCGAATTGCGGATGTTCATGATGCGGGCGGCATCCTTGCGATCGCTGTTGACCAGGACGAGGTCGCCAATGTCGATGTTGCGCGATCGATCCAGATCGATTCCCCGGCCCGGATCCCAGATGAGGCCACGTCCCGATATCGTGACGTCATCGAGACCGCTCAGGTCGAATGCGCCGCCCTTGAGCACCGCGCCGCCGTCCAAATAGATATGATCGCCCGATTTGACCGGAAAAATGTCGGTTCCCGCAGGCGGCGTATGCATACCCGGTCCGAAATAGCGCACATGGTTGCCGGCCGGACGCGCCGCGGGCAATGGTCCGGCGATTATGTGAAGATTGCGAAGTCGATCATCGTCAAACTGTAGAGACAGGCGCTCAGGCGCACTCAGCGTGAGCCGGGCGATCGATCCGGTCAGTATGGGGCGGACGCTGCTGGAGAGCGGAGACACGCCGACCGACCGGGCCATGCCATTATTCTTCTGCACCTCGATCTCGACCGAACCCGCGAAGTCGAAATAGACCATCGACGCATTCCGCTTCGTATCGGTGTCGACCTGCACCCGATATTCGTACAGATCCTGCCACGGGCCGCCCGGCTGGCGAACGCGAACGGTATAGTCGTCATTATGCGCGGAATAGAGCAGCGCCGGCGGAACAGGGTATGTCCGCAGCTCGCTGGCAGCCTGCGCCGCCATGCCGGCCGCGCCGAAGAAGATGGCAATCCCGATTCCGAAAGATTTGAACAGGGCTTCGCGACTATGTCCTGCGTTTGGCATCGATCATTCCTTTATGCGATTGCCCTGCTTGGTAAAGATTCCGATACCCTCCCTGCACGCAATCGCTTTGCCGCCGACCGACAGGTCGGCGTTGCAGGCCAGTCGAACAGCGCCATCAGGCTGGACGCCCAGCGTGACGGTGCGGCGGCGACCCTGATCGACGTGCAGCGACATTTTCGCCAGGCTGTCCAACAACAGGCTGCCGTCACGCCGCACATAGCTGCCGTTGATGACTGTCATCTGGTCGGGTTGCTTCGGGCGTGCCTGGCCCCTGGGCCAGCTCAGCGCGAAGATATAGGCGTCGGTTTCATATCCCGCGATCGTCGTATTGGCGTTGCGATGGCGCAGCCGCCCGTCCGCGAGCAGGTTGAAATAGACTTCGGTAATCCGGTCCGCGCCGATGATCCGGGCGCCGATCCAGTTCAGCCCTTCGATCCGCTCGATGGCGGATGCGGCCTTACCCTCTTCCTGGGGTTGCAGCGCGACCAGGAATTTTTCCCGATCGCTTTTCCCGGCTGGCTGGAAAGCGAGATAGGCTTGCCGGACCTTGGGCTCGCCATCCTTCAGCCCGTCATGCTCGACCAGTTTCATCGCATAGGGGTAATCGGTCGGCAATCCGCCGTCGGGCAGTTCGCTCGGGAAGAGAGGCATCACGTCCACACCTGCGTCGCCGTCGCGCAGTTGCACGATCTTGCCGACCTTCCTGGCTTCCCCCTGATAATGGAGCAGCCATTCATATTGCCCGATATCCCAGCTGCGCAGGTCATCCAGGATCAGGATCGTGTCGCCGATCCAGAAGATATTACGGAAATTACGCTGAAAATAGCGAGACGTTGGCCCCGTCACGTCGGCCCAGGCAAAACGCATGTCGGGCGTGTCGATCAGATGGTCGATCGCGCCGGTGAAATGCGACCCGTCATACAGGTCGGACGGCGGTTCCGCCTTTCCATCGATCGTGACGACATTATGCGCCACGCTCTGCCGATAATATCCGTCATATTCGGGCGTTGAATAGCTCGAATGGCCGGAATCGGCGATCAGGCTGCGGCCCTTGTGGTACAGGACGAAGCTGCTGGCGTCGGCATGATTGTGATTCCAGGTGAAACCGGACTTGAGGGCGAAAAAGGTAGAATCCGCGTTCCAGTCCTTGCGCATGGTCAGCAAGCCCTGGCTAGTGAAGAGCGTGGTGAGTGGCCGCGCGACGGCGGTTTGCGCCGACTGCCGGGCTGCGGCGTCAGGCAGGTAGGGCAGGTTGGTCGCGTCCCCCCAGGCGTCCTTCTCCGGCACATGCGCGAAGCCGTTGATGTAGGTCAGATAGTCCGGTTTCCGGTCGCCCAGCGCCCAGAGATCCGCCAGCGTGTGACAGCCGCAACTGGGCGGCCTGCTGTCGCCGAAATTCACCGATACCCAGCCGTCGCTCCGAGGATAGGCGGCGGCAAGGAAATAGTCGGCGACCTTGTTCAGGTGGGGAATGGGCGAAGGCTGCGTGCCGAATGTCTCTACCCAGGACCGGCGAAAGATCAGCAGACTGTGCAGCCCCAGTTCGGCATAGCCGACCGTCTCCGAATAGGCGCCGTCAGACCCGTAAGTCTGCGGCTTGCTCTCGATCCGGGAGCCGGCGAAGCCATACCATTCGACGCTGGCCTGGTCGATGCGCCGGGCCCACTCCAACGCACGCGGATCGTCATCGCGCAGGGCCAGGGCTGCGACGCCGGCACCGAAAACGATATGCGCCCACCAGTTATGACCCATCGTGTCGAGCGCATGGATGCGCGCCCGACCATCGATCCAGTCGTTGATGATGGGCTCGATCGCGCCGCGGATGATGCCCTGGCTTATGCGCTTGCGATCTGCCGGGGACAGCGTCGCGCGGATGGCGTCATAGGCGATGCCGCTGCTGGTCGCTGCATAGCCCATGCCAAGGTCCGATTTCCATGGCGGATCGCGGCGCGCCAGGGGCATGTCGGTCAGCCAGTCCTTGCGGTCCGCGCGGTCCAGCAGCAGGGCGCGTGCCTTGTCGGCATAGCGGCGATCATCGGTCACGCGGAAAGCGAGTGCCAGCGCCTCCAGCGCGGCATCGATCTTGCGATCCCCGCGCGGCGTCGTGGAGAGCGCCTCGTCGGCAATGGCCTTCTGCACCGCCCAGCGGCGGACGGCCTCTGTATCGTTCGCCATCAGCGTCTTCACCCGGCTGATATTGGCGGGGTTGAACGCCAGCCTCGGTTCGTCGGCGGCGACGGCCTGAACGCTGGCCAACGCGGGCGGCAGCAGGATGGCAAGCAGGGCGAGGGTGCGTCTCATGCGGATGTACATTCTCTCCGTCCGTGGTGCCGCTGATGCCCGGCGGCGAATATGCTGCATGGTGTGTCAAGCGGTGGGTTCGAACAGCACGGCCTGCCCGCCGGACGGCTGCATGGCGATCTGCAAGCGGTCTCCGGCTGTGACGGTTCGTCTGGAGATCATGACCGGGGTGGCGCGCGGCTGTTGTCCTGCGGCGCCGTCTGCAAAGATCGTCGCTTGCCAACGGCCCTGGCCAAGGAAGGCGAGCGGAACCGTAATGCTGCGTGCGTCCTCATTCGTCATCGCCCCCAGGAACCATCGCTTGCCATGGCGTCTTGCGACCGCGACAAATTCACCCGGTCGTCCATCGATGGCGCGGGTCTCGTCCCAGGTCGTGGGGCATTCGTCGAACCATTGCAGCGCTGGCCACGCCCCCACGGCATATTTGGACGGAACGTCGTACCAGTAAAGAAAGGTCAGCGGATTATAATAGACGGCGGCCATCGCCAGTTGATGCGCGTTGGTCGTCAGATTCTTGTAATGGTCGTAACAGATCGTGTAGTCGATCGGCCCCGACAGGGCGCGCGTGAACGGGAGTGTCACATTATGCCGTGCGGTCGGAAACTGCTCATTGCCCCGCACGCCTTCGAGCGCGACATAATTTGGCAATGTCCGCTCCAGGCCGGCAGGGCGCAGATTGTCGTGCAGGTTCACCAAGAGGCGGTTCTCACCGCATGTCTTTACCAGGTCGTAGATGAAATCGACATCTTCCTGCCGCCCTTCCCAGATGAAGCCGAACTTGATGCCGGCGACGCCCCACCGCCGGAAGGTCGCGACGATGTCGGGCAATTGGCGCATGGCGGGCACCCGGTCGACATACAGGATCGTGCCGATGTTCCTTTTCGCCGCAGCCGCGACGATGGCGGGCATGTCCAGACCGTCGATCGGGCGGGTCGCGTCGCTGGCGTCGGTGCCGTCGCCATACCAGTGGGCATCGAATTCGATGTAATCCAGCTTTCGCTTTTCAGCGAACGCAATGCCTTCCATGGCGCCTGCGAGCGAATAGGGCTTGCGAATGCGAAAGGCGCGGCCCGGCCTGATCCAGCCAGTGTCACCCAGCCGGTTTGGCGTCGCGAGGGTAGCGATAAGCCCGGCCTTTTCGATCAGTCCGGCAGGGCGCTCGCTGACGATGATGAGCCGCCACGGGGTCGTGAACGGCACCGGGACCGAAAATATCGGCGCCGCATGGGTCTCGCCCGGACCGGAATAGCCCGTCGCGCGACCAGGGAAGTGCATCAGTCGCGTGGCGACGCTCTGCTCGTCCTTCCCCGGCTGGAACATGAGGCGCGGATAGTGCAGCCGATCCGACTCACTGACCGACAGCGCGAGGCCTGCTGGCGTGGTGACGAGCAGCGGGGTGTCGGCGAACGCGCCCTTGTCGGTGCTGCGGGTCAAATCGGGATGCGGAACGGGATTGATCCGGCCCGGCGCAGAGCGGGCATATTCGCCTTCGTCGCGGCTGCTCCAGATTTCGCTGCCGGCTGGCAGGCGAAGCTCGATCGCTTCGCCGCCCAGTTGCACGCTGTTGCCCGGTGCCGCCATCAGCACGAAGCGGATGGCGACGCCATCGTCATGGGCCATCAGCCGGATCGCGAAGCGGATGCGCGTGCGGCGATCCTCGAACCGGGCTTCGATCTGGTTGGCCTTGCCGTCATAAGTCGACGCGATCCCGTATGGCGGCGTCCAGCTTGCGTCGATCGCCTCAATGACATGGTCGATATAGCGCCCGCCAGGGCCCAGCAGGCGGCCATTGGCCAGTGTCAGCGCCAGGGTCGAACGTTCCAGCAGCGGCTTTCCGTCAAAGGTCGCCGACCATGTCGGATAATCGGCTTTTCCGCTCGGGAGATCGAGATACGCCACCAGCTTGCCGTTGGGGGACGTGACGGTCAGGGCAGGGCGCTGCGATGGCGTGCGGGCCGGCAAGGCAACGCCTGCGCCATTGACGGCGGCTGCACCGATCGCCGCCAGAACCGATCGCCGCGCTGGTTTCCACGCCATTGATGCTCTCCCGCCTATGCCTTCAAGGATTGATCTGCGACGTTCATCGTACAGCAGATATGTTCAGTTCATGTCCCGATCAGCGGGCCATCAGGGTGAAAGGAGCCAGGGCGCCGCGATCTGCGACAGCCCCGGTTCCGGGGGGGGTCAGCTGCCGAAGCTGTAACGCAACGTTGCGCCGAAATTGCGGCCATTGATGAAGTGCTGGCGTTCGATGCCCGTCGCCAGGCCCGGTTCGCCGACGAAGCGATCCGCCGCCTGGTTGGTAAGGTTCGATGCCGTGAGCGACACGGAAAAATTATGCGGCAGCTTGAAGTTGAGGGATGCGTCCAGCAACCCGAAGGATCGGATGTAACGGCCATCGATCGGGTTGGCCGCTACGCCGAACAGCACCGCCTTTGATCGCCATGTGTAGACGACACGCGCGGAGATCGCATTATTCTCATACAGTCCCGCGACCGAATAGGAATATTTCGACGTCAGCGGCTGCATAGTGGTGACGCGCTGCCCGTTCAGCGTCAGCGGGTTCTTGGTTTCTACATAGGTGAAGGAACCGACGACCCCGAAGCGGTGCAGGAAGTCCGGCACGAAATCATAATCGAAGAAGGTCTGGCCGGCGAGTTCGATGCCCTTGGCAGTGCCCTTTTCGGCATTTTCGGTTCGCGTCAGGAAATACTGGTTGCCCGAACAGTTGATATTCGAAATGGGCGTGGGGGCGCCCGCAACGGTCTGGCACGAAGATATGCCGGCAAAAAAGCCGTCGATTTTCTTGTAGAACAGGCCAGCCGAAACATAGTTGATCGGCGAGAAATAATGCTCGAACGACAGGTCGAAACTGTCTGCCTTTTGCGGGCGAAGGGCAGGGTTGCCGAGCGATCCGTTGCCGCTGTTGACGTCCAGCACCAGCGTCGGGTTGAGCGATGCAAGCTCGGGTCGCGTAATGCCCTTGCTGTAACCGAACCGCACCAGCGTATCGGGCGTGACATAACCGGTCAGGTTGAAGCTGGGCAGGACGTCGGTATAGGAGGACGAGCTGGCATTGGGGATGATGGTCGTCGTGCCGGGCTGGATGATCCGCGCCTGGACGAAGGTGTCGGTCCTGACGACGCGGACACCGGCATTGCCCTTGATCCGGTCATCCAGGAAGCCGAAGTCGGCTAGCGCATATCCCGCATAGGTCTTCTCGCTGAAATAGCGGCGGTTGATAAGATTTTCCGTCAGCGAATCTTCCGCCTGGATGCCCGCGAGCGGGAAGCGGTTCTTCACATTGTCGCCCAGCAGGGCGCCCGGCGAAAAGACCAAGAACCCGCCGCGATAGCCCGCTTCGCCGTTCATGAAATTGGTCGGCGACGTCTCCACCAAGTCCGCCATGGACGAAACCGGGATCGCATTGGAACGATCCGCCGCCAGGGCAAGTCCATTGGTGGTCAGATTCTTGCCGGCGAAGCTGTAATTATTGTAGCGATCCTTCTGCGTGGCGTAGCGGCCGCCGGCCCTGACGGACTTCAAGAAGTCGCTGTCGACCGAATATTTCAGGTCCAGTGCGGCCGCGATCCCGCTGTCGTCCCACACCTGGTTGGTGCCATTGGCGTAATTGTTGAACACCCAGCTTGTCGCCGCGCCAAGATCGGGACCGGCAATCGAGACGCGCTGCGGTGTTCCGAGCGTGCGGGTCGTGTTCCAGCTCAAGCCGGGCGCGGAAGCGAGCGTGACCGAGCGGTTATCCTGATATTGGTCGGCCTTGACATAGGAGAAATCGAACTTGGCCTCCAGTTGATCGGTCGCCTGCCATTTGACGTTGCCGGCAATGACATAGGTTTTGAACCGGCGATGCTCGTCGCCCCCGATCGAGGTGAAGGTCGAATTCAGGAATGTCCCGCCGGTGATGCGCTGGCCGGACAGGAGATCGTTGCTGCCGCCATTCGCATTGCGATTGGCCAGCATCTCGTCGATCGAAAAGGCTTGCGTGGTCAGGCCCTGAGCATAACGGCTGTCGACGCCGTTCAGAAATCGATAGCTCTGGTGATAGAGATAGTCGTTGAAATTGCCTTCGACAGTAAATTGCAGATCGGGGTTAGGGGCCCATTGGATCGCGGCGTTGAAGCCTTTGCGCGTGCGCCGGTAATCTTCCTGAGCGATGTTGTTCTGCACGCCGACCGCCGACAGCAGGTTCTGCCGGTCTGCCGCGGCAATTGTTGTCGGGTTCACGTCGGCCAGATAGGTGACGTCCGACCGGCCGGCCAGGGCGGGATTGAGGTTGAGGCCGGTGCCGATATTGGCGGCATATTCGGCGCTGTCGGCGCGGATGGCGCGGCGGAACTGCGTACCGCCAACAGACGGCGTATTGTCGCCGCGATTGAAGCTTTGCGAATAGCTGCCCGCCACCAGCACGCCCAGTTCGCCGCCGTCGCCCAGATCCCAGCGCTTGGAAAGCATCCCGAAATATTCGGGCGTCAGCTTCTTGCCCAGATCATTATAGCGTCCGCCGACGGCAGCCGATGCGGCCATATCCTTGAAGTCGAATGGTTTTCGGGTGCGGATGTTGACCAGGCCGCCGATGGCCCCTTCGATATGGTCGGCCGATGGGTTCTTGTAGACGTCCAGACCCGCGACCATGCCTGGGCTTGCACCCTCGACGTTGAATTCGCGGCTGCCGGCCGTGAAATAAGCGCGTCCATCCACGCGGGAGCCGGTTTGGCCGGTAAGCCCGCGGATGGTGAGGCCGGAGCCATTGCCGACAGGTGACGCCGCTTCGCCACCGAACCGATAAGCCTGGACGCCCGGAACCCGGGTCAGCGTTTCCGCGACATTAGGGTCGGGCAGCTTGCCGATATCGTCGGCGGTGATCGAATCCACGATCTCCATCGTGTTTTTCTTGATCTGTGCGCTGTTTTGAAGGCTTGCCTTTAGGCCCGTGACGACGATGTCGGCGATCGATGGGTCAGCATCGACTTGTGTGCTTGCATCCTGTGCCATGGCAGGCATAGCCATGGCGGTCGCCATTAGCGCGACAGTCGCCTTTCTGATCTTACGCATATCCCCTCCTCCTTTTCACGTCCGACACCCGGCGCTACGCCAAGATATCTGGTATCGATAGCATCATGATATCGATATCAGGATCAGGCTGCAAGTCTAATTGGCGGGTTGATCCATTCAACAGATTACGGACTGTCTATCGCACAGGGGCGGGCGGTCGCTTCGCTCGCGCTAAATATCAGATATATTGATGAAAAATTGCTGATTCAGGAAAGCGCTGGAGTTCAAGATGGCAAAAAGCGCGATCCCGCAGCACGCGCTTCTTTTTCCTTTCGAGCAACTGCTTAGCGGATGCCGGACGGAGTCAGCGCCCAATCAATCTCCAGTTGGGGGACGGCAACGACCGGACAGGAGGGCGCGGCTTGTGGCAGAACCTCGGCAATAATCGTTGTTGCAGCGAGACGCAGGATGCGGTCAGCGGACAACGTCAATCGCAGAAACAATCGCCTGGCCTGTTATCGGCTTGAAGTGGAGATCAAGCAGGCCCCCGGCGACTGCGACGGAGAAGCTTCGTACCACGGCTGTCTTGGCGGCTCGCGACGCATTGCCCAGATCGAAATCGTCGATAGCGACCCTGTTATTGGCCAACACCGAGAAACGCCGCGCATTGCCAGCCACCGAAGGTTCGACGAAGGTCAATTTCACGCGGTAGCGCCCATTTTCGAGCGGGATGCGATAATGGAAGTTACCTTCACGATAGGTTGCTACGACCGCACTATCGGACGTGCCTGCGATTGATATCGGCGTGGCGGGTTTGCCAAAGTTGGCCGGCTCGACGATCGAGCCAGCCTCGCCGCCCTCGAAGAAATTATCGGAGCCGTAAAGGCCGATCGCGCTTTTCGCGGCAACCAGGGCACCGCTGTCTATGCGAACGGTTCGCGCCCTGGCTGGCGATAGGCGCCATTCCACTCGATCTTTGACGGTGGTCCCCTGGATGCTGCCGTGCGCAGTCAGGACATTGGTTCCAGCAACAAGCCGCACATTTTGCCAGACGCAGACATGCTGTTTGCAGCTGGCAAGGGTGCCGAGGCTTTTTCCGTTCAGGAACAGTTGAGTCGATGGCGTATTGCTGTAAACCCGCACGTCCGTCACGGCGTAGGCGCGGTCGGTGTAATGGCGACCGGTGATATGGACGGTTGCCTGCTCGGACCAGTTGGCCTTGTAGAAATAATAGGCGTCCTTGCGCAGCTTATGATCGAAGCTGACGAGGCCTTTGGTATTGATGTCCTGTGCGTCGCCTTCACTACGCACCGTACTCGCAAAATCAAAGCCGACCCATAGCCATGTTGCCCAAAGGTAGGGCCGGGCTGCAAGTTGCGCCCAATTCTGTTCGTGGACGTAGCTTTGATATTCCTCGGGCTGCGCGCGCCCTCGGGAATCGACCGGTCCGCCCAGCACATTGTCCGTATGGATCGTCGTGGCACCCCCCGCACCATATTCGGTGACGGAGAGAGCTTGGGCGGGGCGTTGTGCGTGCAGCGCGTCGAGGCTCGACCCAACCTCATGCGGCTTGCCATAATACCATCCGAAATAGCGGTTCGCGCCGCCCAGGTCAGCCTCGGGCGCGGTGATCGGCACCTCGACGCCGGGCGCGAACAGGCGTCCTTCGCAGCAGGTCGCAAGCGCAGTGGGACGGCTGGGGTCCAAGGCCTTGGCGGCTCTGTTCAACGCCTTGAGCAGCGGCAAGGGATCGGGCGGCGCGCCCGTGAAGCTGGTCAGGAAAGCGGGCAGCGAGTTGCCGAAGTCCACCTCATTTGCGATGCCCCATGACGCAACCGATGCATGGTGTTCATTCTGTCGGATCAGTTCGCTCAATTGCTGGCGGGCGTTTGCGATCAGGTCGGGGGTCGCCTCCTTGGCATCCCCCAGGGTCCATGCCGACACCAGAGGAATTTCGTCCCACAGGACCAGACCATAGCGGTCGGCAAGGTCATGGATGGCCTGGCCGTGCTGGTAATGCGTGAGGCGGATACTGTTGACGCCCATTTCGCGCATCGTCGCAACATCCTGTTCGACATCGGCAGTCGTGATCGCCCAGCCTTTGTCCTCGCGATCCTGATGATAACCGACACCGCGCAGGCGATAGGGCTTTCCGTTCAAGACGAAGCCACGCTTCGCGTCGAACTGCATCTGCCTTATGCCGAAAGCTTGTTCGACGCTGTCGACAATTCGTCCGCTGGAATCCAGAATTCGGATAGAGAGGCGGTACAGATAGGGATCGTCCGTGCCTTGCCACAGATGCGCGGACGGCAATTTCAGCGTTGCTGTCGCCCTGCTTTCCCGCGCGGTGAAGGAGAGGGATTGTTCATGGCGCGCCGATACCGCTCCTTCGGCATCCAGCAGGCGTGCCTCCATCCGCAGGCCGCGCACATCGCCAGCTTCGCTTCGCAGCTTCGCTTCGATGTCGATGGTGGCGGCACCCGCGTCGATGGACCGGGTCGTCGCTCGAATGCCTGGGCCGCCATGATCCATCATATCGAAATGCACGTCTGCCGTACTGACCAGCCGAACCGGACGATAAAGGCCGCCCGGCACGAAGAAATCGCCGGTTAGCGGCAGGACATCGGCCGTCGATGAGCCCGGGGCGGGCCTGCTGTTATCGACGCGCACAGCGAGTATGTTCGCTCCACCGGGCCTTAATGCCTTTGTCGCGTCCAGGCGGAAGCGTGAGTAGCCGCCCTTATGTTCACCCAGGAACTGGCCGTTCAGCCATATGCTGGCAATGCGACTTGCGGCATCGAATTCCAGCCAGGTCCGCTTGCTCCGGAGAGCATCATCGGCGCGAAAGGCGAGCCGATACCATCCGGTGCCCTGCGCTTTGTTGACATTTTCAGGCCGATTTGCGGTGGTGCTCGCAGGGGTGAGATAATAGCCGACCCGGTTCCAACTGTGCGGAACGTCTACCAGGGTCCATTTCGCGTCATCGAAGTCGGGTCGTTCGGCCCCTGGATGCTCGCCGAAGTCAAACCGCCATCCTTTCGAAAGAAGGATGGAGGAGCGCGGCCCATTTTCCACGGATGCAGAAGGATCGGTCCTCGCCCAGACGGGTGTAGCGACAACCGGCACGGCAACAGCGAGCAGGGCGACGATGCTTGTAAGCGGGTGCATGAACGAAGGCCTCTCCACCTGATCGATCCGGTTCTGTCATGGGGATGCCCGGCACGCCCAGTGCCTGGCATCCTCAATTTTGGCTATCAGAATTTGAACCCGACAGAGAGGCCGATCGTGCGAACGGAATCCAGGCCGAATTGTTGCGTGTAGGACAATTTCGGTGTTGCCTGGCCGCGGGCATTGCGCGCATTGGCGTCGCCGGAATCGACCCCGATCGCAGTCGGTACCAGCTTGTTGGTGCAATTTTTGCAGAAGAGTGCGACGCGCAGGGTGCCGATTTTGGCTCCGAGGCTCGCACCTAATATGTCCACCGCACCCACCGTCGCACCGGGGGCTTGATTGACCAGATAGTTTATCGAGGAACGGTGATACCAGTTGCCCTCGATGAACGGCTTGACCTCACCACCCATCCGAAATTCGTAGGTAGCCTGAAGGCTGGATGTGAACTTGGGAGAAACCGGCAGCGTCAGACCGCCTGCGTTGAAGGTCGAGACTGTAGCCGAGCAACCCATGCTGGTCTGGGTTGGATAGCATTGCGCGCCGGGAAAATCGTCGAATTTCGACGAAAGCACTGCCACATTGCCGTTGATCGACAGGCCGTCGACCAATGAAGCGAACAAGGATGCTTCGATCCCCTTCGATGTGACCTTCGCCGCATTCTGGACCTGGAACGACACGGTCATGGGATTGAAGGCCTGTACCTGGAAATTGCTGAACTTGGTATGGAAGGCGGATATGTTCAGCGTTACCCGGCGATTGAAGAAGGCGCTCTTGATACCGAACTCGGCCGTGTCGGAATGTTCCTCGCGTACCACCACATCGGCCGTCGCCCTCGGAAAGCTGTCGTTGAAGCCGGGACCCTTGTAACCACGACCATAAAAGCCATAGGCCATGACCGTAGGCGAGAACTGATATTGAGCGCCCAGCTTCCAGCTGAAGTCGGTGTTCGAATATTCCTGTGCGAACCGTCCGCGCGGCCCTGCCAGCGCAGAGAAATAGTTGAGCTGGTTCTGCAGCAGGTCGATGTCGATCTTGTCGCGAGTGATACGACCACCGGCGATGATTTTCAGCGCATCGGTCACATCGTAGGTCAGCTGGCCAAAGCCAGCATAGCTTTCGGTATTGAGTGTATAGGACACGTCGCTGCCGATTTGAGCCACATTGCTGACCGAGCAGGTGGGCGGGAATGCGCCGGGAATGGCCGTCGCGCCCACGCAGAAGGGATAGCCGGAAGTCACGACGGCCGGCAGGAAGCTGTTGCCGCCAAGCTGTCGGCTGAGGTCCAGCGTCGACTTGAAATAATAGAGGCCGACCTGCCCGCTCAGGCGATTGCCGGACGGCAGGGCGAGGCGCAGTTCGTTGGAATATTGATCATATCCCGCTTTCGTGCGGTTGGTGTTGAACCCGTTTCCGGTCAGATAGTCTGCATCGAGCGACTGGTTCTGATCGTAGAAGCGCCAGGCGAAAAGATTGCTCACTTCCCAGCCAGATCCGAATTGATAGCTGAACTTGCCCTGCGCGCCGCCGGTCTTGACGTCCCGGAACTGGCTCGCGTCGCCGCCAAATTCGAAATTGTCTGTCCCCGGGGTGATCCCGTCGCGTGCAAGCGGAGCGAGGTTGGTGCTGGTGGCGTCCATCTGGCGGAAGCTATTATCGAAAATGCCGGCAATGCCGTGATTTTCGTTATAGTCGCCGATCAGATAGATCGTCAGATCGGGCGTCGCCTCAAGCAGATATTTCGCCTTGATCGAGTAGCTTTTCGCATTGAAATCGTGGCGGGTTCCGGGGTTTGGCGTGCCCACATAGCTGGTGGCGGGTTCCTGATAGGAGTAAAGGCCCGAAACGCGCAGCGCCGAGTTGGACGATACCGGAATGTTGAGCGTCTCGCGCGCAATCAGTGTAGCGGCGCTGCCCTTTTCGGATGGCTTGTCGCGCATCCCGGCCTCGATATTGGTCGTGCTCGAATATTCGCCGATGACCGGTTTGGTCGTCACGATGTTGAGCAGACCTGCCGACGCATTCTTGCCGAACAACAGGCCTTGCGGACCATTAAGCACTTCGACCCGTTCCAGATCGTTGAGCAACGGGCTGTTGAGCAAGGGGCGACCAAGATTCACCTCGTCGATGGCCAGGGCGACACTGCTGTCGACCGTACCTGCAAAGGCAAGGGTGCCGACCCCGCGAACCGCAAAGGAATTGTCGATACCGACTTGCAGCGTTGGAGCCGCGCGCGCGACCTGCGTCAGATCGTTGAGGTTTCGTGATGTCAGCGTCTCGCTGCTGAGCGCTGTCACGCTCACCGGCACTTTTTGAAGACTCTCGCTGCGGCGCTGTGCGGTCACGATGATTTCGCCCGCGACCGGTGCATCCGCACTGTCGTCCCGGGCAGGCGGAACCTGATCCTGGCCCTGAACGATCATCGGCATCGCTGCCGCGAGCGCAAGGATGGAGACCGAGACAGTATAGCGCATATGATCCTCCCCGTTTTGGTTGGCCTTTTGGTTAGACCAATTTTTGGGGGCAGGAAAATCGATTATATGGTTTAATATTGATCCATAATATTTATATATTGTGGTGGGCGGACCGAAAAACCGTTGCGTTCTCCTGTGTCTGAATGGCTGAAGCGGGCCATGCGACCGTCTGGGTTGTCGCGTAACGGAGGAAATGATCACCGGACCCGAGCCGGTGGTCGAAATGCGTTTTTCGAATGGAGGGTCAGTTCAGCATTGCATCATAGGTTGAACCGGTAGATTTGATCATTATCCAATCACCAAATGGATATCTGAATGCGCTTCCGTGGTCTTGATCTCAACCTCCTCGCGGTCTTTGACGGGTTGATGCAAACCCGCTCGGTCTCGGCGGCGGCGCGACAGATGAATCTTTCTCAGCCAGCCATGAGCGCGGCGCTGTCGCGCCTGCGCGACTATTTCGGCGACCAACTTCTCGTAACCCACGGGAAGCGCATGTACCCGACGGCCTTCGCTGAAAGCCTGGTCCCGCTGGTACGCGAAAGTCTGGGCAATATAGAATCCCTGCTCGCGACGTCAGTTAGCTTCGATCCCGCGACATCACAGCGCGCGTTTCGTATCGTTGCGTCGGATTATGTCGTGTCAGCCATAATCTCGCCTCTTCTTGCCCGGTTCGCGCGCGAAGCCCCCGGCGTAACAATCCACCTCATCACGCCGGGAGAGAACAGCACCCAACTCATTGCTGATGGCAAGGCGGACCTGATGATCAGTCCGCAGGAATTTCTCTCACCCGATCATCCGAGCGAACTGCTGTTCGAGGAAGAGCATGTTGTTGCCGGATGGGTTGAAAATCCATTGCTTCATGGCGAATTGAATGAAAAGCTCTTCCTCGCGGCGGGACATGTCGCAGTTGTTATCGGGGCGCGCTTCAACGCCTCCTTCGCTGATCGAACCCTGATCTCGATGGGGAAGGTTCGTCGTGTCGAGGTGAGCGCCTCCTCTTTCGCGACGGTGCCTTGGCTGTTGACGGGCACGCATCGTCTGGCCGTGATGCATGAGCGACTGGCGATTGCCGCATGTCGAATCTTCCCGATCCGGACGACACCAATGCCGTTCCCGTTTCCGGTGATGAAGGAAATGGTTCAGTTCCATCAGACCAGAGCGGCCGATGAAGGCCTGAAATGGCTGCGCGAACAACTTCGCACCGCATCCACCAATCCATAATCTGGATATTTTTTGATCCAAACAATCGAATTTTGAAATTTTCCTGACTGTCTAAGATTGCTTCCGGAACAAGAGTCGGGAGCGGAACTTGGAAGCGCTGAATATTCTCGTGATTGGGGGCGGCATTGGCGGATTGACCGCTGGCATCGCGTTGCGCGCGAAGGGCCATGATGTCGACGTCATCGAGCGTGACCCAGACTGGTCTGTCTACGGGGTCGGAATCATACAGCAGTCGAACGTCGTGCGCGCCATGGCCGAACTTGGCCTTCTGGACGATTATCTGTCTGCGGGCGTGGGTTTCGACGCGGTGGAGATATTTCTTCCGGACGGCAATATGGTCGCGCGAGTGCCATCGCCCAGGCTGGTAGAGGGCAGGCCCGCCAATGTGGGGATTGGTCGCCGCGCGCTGCACAAAGTGCTTGGGGACAGAGTTTTGGCCAGTGGCGCCAGCGTAAGGCTGGGCCTGACAGCCGAAACGATAGAGGATGATGGCGAGGGTGTGACCGTCCGCTTTTCCGATGGTGGTTCGGGACGCTATGATCTTCTTGTTGGCGCTGATGGCGTGTATTCGCAGACTCGCTCTGGCGTTCTGCCGGACGCGCCGGCGCCGCAGTTTACCGGTCAGGCCGTATGGCGCTACAATTTCGCTCGTCCGGCAGGCCTGGATGCCTTGCAGGTTTATAATGGTCCGACGGGCGTCGGATTGGTGCCCATCTCCGATAGCTTGATGTACATGTATGTGACCACTCCGGAACCGGGCAATCCCCGCTATCCCAAGGAGGGTTTGGCAGCTGCCATGCGTGGCAAGCTAGCGCGGACGGCGCCGGCGATCCGTGCGCTGGCGGAGCAGATCACCGATGATGAAGAGGTGGTCTATCGCCCGCTCGAAGGGCTGCTGGTCGACGGGCCGTGGCACCAGGGGCGAGTGGTTCTGTTGGGCGACGCGGTGCATGCCACGACGCCGCATCTGGGGCAGGGCGCGGGCATGGCGATAGAGGATAGCCTGGTGCTGGCCGATGAACTGTCGCGCCATGACGATATGGAGACGGCCCTGACGGCCTACCGCGACCGGCGTTTCCAGCGCTGCGCGTATATCGTGCGTGAAAGTCTTGCGATCTGCCATGGCCAGATCGGTCGGGGGCCGCCGGTCGACAACGCAAAGGCCACCCATGCCATGTTCGAGATCGTCGCGCAGCCGATCTGAGGCGCGCACAATTTTCACGGGAGTTTGCTATCATGAGCCGTGTCACGGAAATTCGTTATGTGGGCTATGCCGTTCCTGACCTAGAGGCCGAACGCGCTTTTTATGCCGAACAGTGGAAGCTGGTGGAGGCTGGAGAGACGGAGGGCATGGTGCATTTCGCCGCTGATGGGGGCGACGAGTTGTATGTCGTGCGGCTGCGCGCGGGGGTAGAGAAGCGTATCGACGTGATCGCGCTGGCCGCAGACAGCCGAGCCGATGTCGATGCATTGCATGACAGGGTCGCGGCCTCCGGCGCGCGCATCATCTTTGCGCCCAGGGATCTGACGACGCTGGGTGGCGGCTATGGTTTTCGCTTCTTCTCGCCCGATGGCCTGAGCTTCGAGATTTTGAGCGATGTCGCCCGCCGCGAACCGCGTGATCTCTCCCGCTGGGAAGGCGTGCCGCAGAAGATCAGCCATATCGTCCTGCATTCGCCCGATCATCAGGCGCTGGTGGCCTGGTTCTGCGATGTGCTGGGCTTCAAGGTCAGCGATTGGCTTGGCGATTTCATGTGCTTTCTGCGCTGCAATGCGGCGCATCATCGCATCGCCATCCTGCCCGGACCGCCCTGCCTCAACCATGTCGCCTATGACATGCTTTCCCTCGACGACATGATGGTTGGCATCAACCGCCTCCGCCAGAAGGGTACCGATATTCGCTGGGGACCGGGACGGCACACGGCCGGTAACAACACGTTCAGCTATTTCACCACCCCCGCCGGCTTCGCGGTCGAATATACGTCCGAACTGGAGCATGTGGACTTCGACGCCCACGAGGCGAAGGTCCATGTGCCGGGGCCGAAGGTGATGGATCAGTGGGGCATCGGCGTGGGCGGTCCACAGACCATGCCGCATCCAGAGGCCGACGCAGGCCTGTTCCAGGCAGTGGACGCGTAAGCCATGGCTCTGTTCGAATATTTTCCCAACTATATCTGGAACCTGTCGGTCGCGATCGCGATGGAGAGTGGCGGGCAGATCGGCGAGATCATCGACATGTGCCAGCCGATCCGGGACGCGGCGGCCAATGGCGCCGACTCGGGCACACCGATGTTCATGAAGGCGTGGGTGGCGATGGGGGACAAGCTGCTCGACCTTGCCGCCGAGGACGAGGCGAAAGGCCGCGCCTTCTCCGCCTCCAACAAGCTGGAACGCGCTTCGCTCTACCTCTTCACCGCCGAGCGGATGCAGGGGCATGGAGCGCCGGGCCGCAAGGAAAGCTATGCCAAGGCGCGCGCAGCGTTCGATCGCTCGACCCAGCTTGGCAGGATCAACCGCGAGCGGGTCGAGATCCCGCTTGAGGCGGGCACCATGCCGGCCCTCTTCACGCGCGCGTCCGGCGAAGGGCGCAAGCCCGTCGTCGTCTTCTGCAACGGCCTCGATAGCTGCAAGGAACTGCTCTACTGGACGCGCCTTCCACAAGAGCTGGCGCGGCGCGGCATTTCGACCCTCTGCGTCGATCAGCCCGGCTCGGGCGAAGCGCTGCGGCTTCAGCATCTGCCCGTCGATCCGCATAGCGAAAGCTGGGCGAGCAAGGCGGTGGACTGGCTGGAACAGCAGACTGAAGTTGATCCACAGGCGATCGGCATGACCGGAATTTCGCTGGGCGGCCATTTCGCGCCCCGCGCAGTCGCCTATGAACCGCGCTTCGCCAGCGGCGCGGTGTGGGGCGCCAATCACAACTGGCGCGAAGTGCAGGACAAGCGCATGGCGCGCGAAGGTGAGAACCCTGTGCCGCACTATTGGGCGCATGTCCACTGGGCGTTCGGCGCGCGCGACCAGGAGGATTTCCTCGCCAGGTCGCAAGCGATGAACCTGAACGGCCATATGGACCGGATCAAGGTGCCCTTCCTCGTTACCCATGGCGCCAGCGACCGGCAGATCAGTGTCGCCTATGCTGATGATCTGTACGACCAGTTGGTCAACTCGCCGCGGCGCGAGAAGGTCATCTTCACACCCCGCGAAGGCGGCGTCGAGCATGTCGGCGCGGACAATATGGCCTATGGTCGCGATCTGATCTCGGACTGGTTCGCCGAAACGCTCGGAGGTAAGACCGCATGACCCGTCGCTTCGTCGATCTGTCGATCACGCTCGACAATGACGTCGTGTCCGATCCGCCCTTCATGCGGCCCAAGATCAGCTATGAGACGCATCAGGACACCGTGAAAGAGTTGCAGCATTTCTTCCCCGGCGTGACCGCCGAGCAAACGCCGGGCGGGGAGGGCTTTGCGGCGGCGGAATGGGTGACGCTTACCACGCATAATGGTACGCATCTGGACGCGCCCTGGCATTTCTCACCGACCATGGATGGGGGGCAGCGGGCGATCACGATCGATGAGGTGCCGCTGGACTGGTGCTTCCGTCCGGGCGTCAAACTGGACTTCCGCCATTTCCCCGACGGCTATGTCGTGACGGCGGCGGATGTGGAGGCGGAACTGCAGCGTATCGGCCATGACCTGCAACCGCTCGACATCGTGCTGGTGAATACTGCGGCGGGCAAGGCGCTGGGGCGGGCGGACTTCGTCAATGTCGGCTGCGGCATGGGATATGAGGCGACCATGTACCTCACCACCCGCGGTGTCCGGGTGACCGGCACCGACGCCTGGAGTTGGGATGCGCCGTTCAGCTACACGGCGGAGAAGGTGAAGGAGACCGGGGACACCTCGCTCATCTGGGAAGGGCATAAGGCGGGGCGCGACATCGGCTATTGCCACCTGGAGAAGCTGCACAATCTCGAAGCGCTGCCGGGCAATGGCTTCACCGTCAGCTGCTTTCCCCACAAGATCAAGGGCGCTTCAGCCGGCTGGACCCGCGCCGTCGCCATCTTCGAGGAGTAGCCATGCGCCTTGCCACGCTCGCCAATGGCCAGCCTGATGGCTGTCTCGTCGTCGTCTCGCGCGATGCGCAGCATTGCCTGCCGGCCGCCAGGATCGGCGC
The DNA here is from genome assembly GCF_001650725.1 of Sphingobium sp. TCM1. Taxonomy (GTDB): domain Bacteria; phylum Pseudomonadota; class Alphaproteobacteria; order Sphingomonadales; family Sphingomonadaceae; genus Sphingobium. Next base: position 70,689 of record NZ_LXVX01000020.1, read on the forward strand.
CACGCTGCAACAGGCGATCGAACAATGGGAGCGAGTGGAACCCGCGCTTCGCGCGCTGGCCGAGCGGCTGGAGCGGGGTGAGGGCGAGCCGCTCGACCAGGATCGCCTGCTTGCCCCGCTGCCGCGCGCCTGGCAATGGCTCGACGGGTCGGCCTTCCCACAGCATGGCGAACTGATGCAGAAGGCGTTCGACCTACCGCCGATCGAGACGGATCGGCCGCTGATGTATCAGGGCCTTTCAGACCGTTTCCTGGCTGGTCGCGCCGATGTGGCGCTCCCCAGCGAAGCGGACGGGATCGATTTCGAGGGCGAATTCGGCATCATCACCGACGCCGTGCCGATGGGGACGCCCGCCGACGCGGCGCTTGCTCATGTGAAACTCGTCATCCTCATCAACGACTGGTCGCTGCGCACGATCGCGCCGATCGAGATGAAGACCGGCTTCGGCTGGGTCCAGGCCAAGCCTGCCTGCTCGGTCGCCCCCTTCGCCGTGACACCCGACGAACTGGGCGACGCGTGGGACGATGGCCGGGTCCATCTGCCGCTGGAAGTTACCGTGAACGGCCAGTGGTTCGGCCAACCCCATGGGAGAGAGATGGAGTTTGGTTTCCACGACCTCATCGCCCATGCAGCGCGCACCCGCGATCTGGTCGCCGGTACGATCATCGGGTCGGGCACCGTATCCAATTCCGACTATCGCACGGTCGGCTCGTCCTGCCTGTCCGAACGGCGCGCGATCGAGATGATCGCCGGCGGCAAGCCGGAAACGCCGTTCCTCAGCTTTGGCGACCGGGTCCGGATGAAGGCCCTGAACGGCCCATTCGGCACTATCGAACAAAGGGTCGTCCCGAACAGGAACTGATCCGGCTTTCAGCGGATTGCCGCGAAATGTTCATCGACCGGAAAACTGGCTGTTGTCCGATGCCGGAAGAAATCGCACATCCGGGGCTTCCACGGTTTTGACGCGCCTGCCAAGGCTGACACAGGATCGTCACCTTCCGTGTGCATCGGGGCAAGGATGGCGAACCCTTGATCATCAAGGCAGAGGTCATCAAGCCAAGCCGTGCATCGATCATGCGCGCATTTGGTTTGGACCGATTTTCGCCCAGCGCCTATCTCCCTCCATATGAACACCGGGCGGGATGCAGCCCGTCCAGGAGAGGAGATTTCTAGACATGAGCCATTTTAGCCCCACTGATCTGGCGCGCCAACTGGGCCAGGGGCTGCTGTCCTTTCCGGTCACCCATTTCGATGCGCAAGGCGCATTTCTGGAAGGCCCCTATCGCGAGCATTGCGGATGGATGCTGGGCCATGAGTTGACGGGCTTGTTCGCTGCGGGCGGCACCGGCGAATTCTTCTCCCTGACCCCCGACGAGGTGGCAAAGGTCGTCGCCGCGGCGGTAGCCGAAACCAACGGTCGTATCCCGGTGATTTCCGGCTGCGGCTACGGCACGGCCATCGCCACCGGTATTGCCCGTGACGCTGAAACGGCAGGCGCCGACGGTGTGCTTCTGCTCCCGCCCTATCTGATGCACGCCAAGCAGGAGGGGCTGGCCGCGCATATCGAGGCCGTTTGCCGCGCCACGGGTCTGGGTGTCATCGTCTACAATCGCGACAATGCCATCGTGAACGACGAAACCCTTGCGCGCCTGTGTGATCGCAACCCCAACCTCGTCGGCTTCAAGGACGGCGTGGGCGACATCGAACTCATGACCCGCATCTATGCCCGCATGGGTGACCGGCTGACCTATATTGGCGGCCTGCCCACGGCGGAAACCTTCGCGACCCCCTATCTGACCATGGGCGTCACCACGTACAGTTCGGCCATCTTCAATTTCATGCCGGAATGGGCGCTGGCCTTTTACAAGGCGGTGCGCGCGGGCGATCAGGCCAAGGTTATGGAAGGACTGCGCAATTTCGTCCTCCCCTATATTGCGTTGCGCAACCGGGGCAGCGGCTATGCCGTTTCCATCGTCAAGGCTGGGATGCGCGTCATTGGACGCGATGCCGGGCCGGTTCGTTCGCCGCTCACGGACCTGTCGGCGGCGGAGGAAGCGGACCTGCGCACCCTGATCGAACGCGCAACGTCGGTCTGATCGGGCGACGTGACTAGGGCGGCAAGCACGGATAGTCTGGCATGATGTTTGAACTCAGCCAGCTCCGTTGCTTCGTCGCCGCCGCCGAAGAACTGCACTTCGGCCGTGCCGCCCAGCGGCTCAACATGACCCAGTCGCCCTTGAGCCGCCAGATCCAGTTGCTCGAACGCATATTGGATGTCCAGCTGCTCGAACGGACCAGCCGCCAGGTGAGCCTTACCCCTGCTGGGGGCGTGTTCCTGATCGAGGCTCGCCGGATCGTCCGACTGGCCGATAGCGCCGCGCTTTCGGCGCGCCGTGTGGCGAAGGGGGATGCCGGGCGCGTCGCTATCGGCTTCACGGCGGTGTCGGGCTATAATATCGTCCCCCGTATCGTCGCGCAGGCGCGGGCCGTTCTCCCCAATATTGAGCTGGAACTGCGCGAGATGGTATCGGGCGATCAGGTCGATGCGCTGCTGACGGGCCTCGTCGACATCGGCTTCGTTCGCCCGCCGGTCAACCGGCACGAATTCGACAGCGCCTGCGTGCTCCACGAGCCGCTGTTTGTCGCTTTGCCCCCCGGCGATCCGCGCAAGGCGATGGCAGCGCTGGCTCCCGAAGATTTCGACGGTCAGCCGCTCATCATGTATTCTCGACAAGGCGCGGCCTATTTCCACAACATGCTGGAAAACCTCTTCAATGAGGCGCAGGCCGCACCGCTCTACATCCAGCATGTGACGCAGATTCATTCGATGCTGGGACTCGTTCACGCAGGCGTCGCCGCTGCCATCGTGCCCGAAAGCGCAACCGGCCTGCATATGAACGACGTCCATTTCCGGCGCCTGATGACACCGCAGGAAAAGCCGGTCGAACTGCATATGGCCTGGCGGCGCGACAATGCAAATCCGGCGCTTCCCGCCATGCGCCAACTATGCACGGAGATCACCGCGTGACGCAAATTGGCCGCCGGACCCTTCTCGCCGGGATGGCGGCCACACCGATAGTCTGTTCGGCGCGGACATTCCCGCGCGCAAGCCCGATCGCGGTAACGCGTCATGGACAGGTGCGTGGCACGATCGAGAACGATGTCCTGGTCTTTCGCGGCGTCCGCTATGGCGCAGACACATCTGCGGCACGCTTTCGTCGCGCCGACCCGCCCCGAGCTTGGGAGGGCGTTGCCGACGCCACAGGCTATGGCCCGGCGGCACCGCAGAGCAAGCCGACCGAAGCGACATCCGAGGATTGTCTGTTCCTCAATATCTGGACGCCTGCGCTGGATCGCGGAAAGCGCCCAGTCATGGTCTATCTCCACGGCGGCGCACACGCCCATGGCTCGGGCAGCGACCCGCTTTATGATGGTGGAAATCTGGCGCGGCGCGGCGATGTGGTGGTGGTCACGCTCAACCATCGGCTGGCGGCGATGGGCTATGCCTATCTCGCCCAGCTTGGCGGGCCGGCGGAATCGGGAAATGTCGGCAATCTCGACATCATCCTCGCTCTCCAATGGGTGCGCGACAATATCGCGACTTTCGGGGGCAACCCCGATCGCGTCATGATCTTCGGGCAGTCTGGCGGCGGGGCGAAGGTCGTGACCCTGATGGCAATGGCCGAAGCGCGCCCGCTCTTCCACTCTGCCGCTACGATGAGCGGCCAGCATGTCACCGCCGCCGGCCCGATGCACGCAACCGTCCGCGCCAGGGCGTGGATGGAAAGGGCAGGCGCGCCCGATGTGGCGGCGCTGATGCGGATGCCGATCGAAAAGCTGGTGGAGGCCATGGCAACCACTGATCCGCTGGAGGGGCGGGGCGAGATCAGCTTCACCTCGACGCTCGATCATGTCGTGCTGGGAAGGCATCCTTTCTTTCCCGATGCTCCCCGCGAAGCGGCGCATATCCCGCTGATCGTCGGCAACACCCATGACGAGACCGCGCTCTGGATCGAAAAGACCCTGCGCGCTGGCGATACGACCTGGGAAAATCTGCCCGAACGATTGGTGCGCGAGACCGTGAAGGATCTCGCGCCGGACCATGTCATCCGGCGCTATCGCCAACTTTATCCCGACCGCAGTCCCGGCCAGATCCTGCTCGCCGCCTCGACGGCCGGGCGGTCATGGCCCGGCCACCTCATCCAGGCCGAGGAGCGCGCCCGCATCGGCGCGCCGACATGGATGTACCAGTTGGACTTTCCTTGCCCGGACGCAGGCGGGATATTGGGAGCATTTCATACACTCGACATTCCGCTGGTGTTCGACAATGTCGGCGCGCAGGGCGCGCGCACAGGCACCGGCCCCGACCCGCGTCGGCTGGCCGGGCAGATGGCTGACGCCTTCGTCGCCCTGGCGCGGACCGGCACTCCATGCCATCGCGGGATGCCCGACTGGCCGCAGTTCACCCTTGAGCAGCGTGCGACGATGATCTTCGATCGGAATGTGCGGGTCGAAAATGATCCGCGCCGGGAAGAACGGCTGCTGTTCGCCGTTGCCCCCTATATCAAGCCGGGCGGCTGAACCTTTCCATCTTCCCGGCCGTTCGATCGGGTCGGGATCGGCCCTTTCATCGATCCCAGGGGAAGGCCAGCGCCGGTCGGTTGGCAAAGCGTGTCATCGCCAACACCAGCCTTATCCCACAGCCCGGCTCCAGCCGGAGCGTGAAATCCCGCCTGCCGATCGCCATGCTTTGCCCGTTCATGGTGACTGCATCGATCCGATGCTCGGCATAGGCACCGCCCTGTACGGTCAGCGTGCGCGCCTGCGGTCCCAGATTGACCAACGTCACTTCGGTTTCGCTATCCGCCAGCCGATGGACCAGAGCGGCGACATCCGGCGGAATTCCTGCCCGGCGGGCCACCGGATCGAAATAGCGTAACCGGCAGTGTAACGGTACGCCCCCTTGCGGCGGTGAGCTTTTCGACCAGGGCGGGCGCGCAATATGCAGGCCGCCGGTCATCAACTGCACCAGGCTTCGGACGCTCGCTGGATTGATGTCGATCGGCCAGTCCGCCAGCCTGTTTTCCGGCGTGGTGTCGTCCTTTTCCCGCGTGGCGACGCGATCCGCGACCCGCTTCAGATCGGCGGCCAGGGCTTGCTCCGGATAGTCCGCATTGCGCCCCTGCAGGAAAGAGATCCAGGCGTCGTCGCCGGCGAGCTCCAGATCTTGGGCCTTTTGCGACATATACCAGATTTCGAACCCGTTGGTGCGGTAGCGCCCTGGCTTCCAGCCATACCAGCCCTGCGCCCCATACATGGACGGCGCACTCCGCACGCCATCCACCAGTCGCGCGGCTTCATTGATCCGCTCCGTCTGCCGTCGCCAGAGGTCGATGAAGCCGAGATCGCCGCTCATCACCACCCCGCCCATGAAGGCGGTGATCGACCGGGGCACGCGGTTGCGATCCTCCCGCATGCCGGTCATCGGCACGACCGGGGAAAAGCCCCAGCCGTAAACCCCCTTCCACCAATCCTCGCCCACCGTACCATCGGGCCGCACGAAGCTCGGCAACAACCCGCCATTGCGCGCCGCGCGCTCGGCCCAGGCGGCAAGATAATCGAGCGCCCAATGGCGATATGCCTCTCCACCGCCCAGGGCATATGCGTTGAGGCCGAGCGTCGTCGCTTGCAGGTTCAGCGGATTGTCGCCGATCACGTCGCCATATTCGGCATAATGGTCGAGGGTCTGCTGATAGGTCTGCTCACCATGCTCCATGTGGAAAGGGCGAGGATCGAAGGGATCACCGGCCCAATCGAGCGGCGTCGCCTGCCGCAGCATCGGTCCCCGGCTGCCGTTGAGCAGGCTACGCATCATCCTGAGGCGCGGATCGTAATTGCGCGCCTGTGGATCGTGGCCGGTGTAGAAGTCGGCATAGCGCTTCGTCCGTGCCAGCAGCCTTGCATCGCGGGGCGTGGACAGCCCCATGACGTTGAAGCTGGTCAACCCTTCGGCATTGTGTTGCCAGTCCATCTGCACGGGAAATTCGCGATAATACATGCCCTGCCGGGCGATCGGCACGTGGGTCGTGCGGGCAGCGGTGAACTGCCGCAGGTGGCCTTCCCAGAAGCGGCCGGCCAGCGTCCTGATGCGGTCGCTCCCGCCCAGCGCGTGGAGCAGGAACCAGTCGTTGGTCGCTTCCGCCGCGTCGTCGGGACCGTCATTTGCTCCCCAGCGCTCGAACACCTTGAGATGATCCCGGCGGTCGACATAGGCGGCATAGAATGCCTCGCAGGCCGCCGCGTTGGCGTCGATCAACTGCCGCTGCATCGTTGCCCAGGGCGGCGCCGCCATCGGCTTGTCCGCCACCAGCCTTGCCTTGGCGGGCCGCGCCTGCGCGGGAAGGGCGAGCGTTGCTGCGGTGCCCATGGTTCGGGCCAGAAAGCTCCGTCTGTCGACGCGCATCAGGCCAGTTCCAGCCGGCGGATAGGCCCGACGATGACGGTGAAGGCGAAAATGGTGAGCAGGCAATGCGCGCCCACGAAGACCAGCGCCAGATCGAACGACCCCGTCGCCGCCACGATATAGCCGACGACAATCGGCGTAACGATCCCTGCCACATTGCCGAACATATTGAACACGCCGCCGGACAGGCCGGCCAGCTGCTTGGGCGCCACGTCCGCCATGACCGCCCAGCCGAGGGAGGCGATGCCCTTGCCGAAGAAAGCGACCGCCATCAGCGTGATCACCAGCCATTCCGCATCGACCCAGACGCAGCCGATGATCATCGTCGCGAGCGTCATGCCGACAACCAGCGGCCCCTTGCGCGCGAGGTCGAGCGAACCGGTGCGCTTGAGGATCAGGTCCGAGCAATAGCCGCCGATCAACCCGCCCGCAAAGCCGCAAAGGGCCGGCGCGGCGGCGGCGAAGCCGGCCTCCATGATGTTCAGTCCGCGCTCCTTCACCAGATAGATTGGAAACCAGGTGACGAAGAAATAGGTGAGTACATTGATGCAATATTGGCCCACATAAATGCCGAGCATCATCCGGTTCGCCAATAATTGTCGTACATTGGCCCAGGTGAAGGTCGGCGTCCGAGCAGCGCCCACACCGGCTTCCTCCATGTTGATAAGGCCGCCGCCCGCCTCGATATGCGCCAACTCCGCCCTGTTTATCGAAGGATGCCGCGCCGGGCTGTGGATGAAGCGCAGAAACATTGCCGTCGCCACCAGTCCCAGAGTCCCCATGACCCAGAATACCGAGCGCCAGCCGAACTCATGCACCAGCCAGCCCATCAGGGGTGCGAATGCCACGAGGGAGAAATATTGCGCGCTGTTGAAAATGGCTGACGCCGTGCCCCGCTCGGCGCCGGGGAACCACGCTGCCACCAGCCGCGCGTTGCCCGGAAAGGAGGGCGCCTCCGCCGCGCCCACCAGAAATCGGAGCGCGAACAACGTCGCGACCACCGGCAATCCCGCAATCAGGCCCACCAACCCCTGCATGGCGGTGAAGATCGACCAGATGGCGATGGCGGCGGCATAGATTTTCTTGGTTCCGAACCGGTCCAGCAGCGCCCCGCCCGGTATCTGCGCCAGCACATAGGCCCATGCGAAGGCGGACAGGATGAAGCCCGTCTGTACCGGTGACAGGCCCAGTTCGCCGCTCGCCGCATTGCCCGCGATGGAAAAAGTCGCCCGATCGGCATAGTTGATCGATGTGATCAGGAAGATCAGCGCGATGATCCTGTGCCGCACATAGGTTGGGCGTGCGGGAACGGAAATGGCGGCTGCGTCGGGCAAGAAGCGCTCTCCTGGTGGCGCCGCCCGTCTGTCGGGGCGGTAATAGATGGGATATCCAAGCTAGCCCGACAGCCGCTGCGGGTCCAAGTCCAAATGCGGCATGATCCAGCCAGTTCTTGGCATAATCTGGCAGAGGATACCGGTGTCCTTTCGCTATCTGTGCAAGCCATGCATCGATTCATGCCGGATTGAGGTTGGCTTTCGCATCCTTGCCCAGTCTATCGAGATGTGACCGATCCGGTTCCTAAGGCCGGGCAATGATGATTAGGGGAGAGAGCAGGCCATGAACGGCGCTTACCGACTGAAATCCATGCTGAACCTGTCGAGCGTGATCGCGACCATTGCCTTGGCGTCCCATGCCAATGCGCAGGAGCAGGCTGCGCCGCCCCAGCAGACCGGGGGCGAGGTGGCGGATATCGTCGTCACCGGCTTTCGCGCGAGCCTCAACAGCGCGCTTGCCGTAAAGCGCAACGAAACCGCGACGGTCGATGCCATCAAGGCGGAGGATATTGCGGAGTTCCCCGACCTGAACCTGGCGGAATCGCTCCAGCGCATTCCCGGCGTCGCGATCAGCCGCGTCAATGGCGAGGGACGCAACATCTCTGTCCGTGGCCTGGGCGCCGAATATACCCGCGTCCGCATCAATGGCATGGAAGCGATCGGCACGACCGGCGGCACCGATAATTCGGGTGGGGTGAACCGGGGTCGCGGTTTCGACTTCAACATCTTCTCGTCCGACCTCTTTTCCAACCTGTCGGTCCGCAAGACGGCAACGGCCGACGTGGAGGAAGGCTCGCTGGGCGGCACGGTCGACCTGCAAACCTCGCGCCCACTCGATTATCGCAAGCCCACGGTGGCCCTGTCGGCGGCGGCCAGCTATAATGACCTCAGCGAAAAGACGACGCCGCGCCTCTCCGGCCTGGTAGCGACCCAGACCGACGATGGCCGCTTCGGCATTCTGCTGTCGGTCGCTTATGAAGAGCGCAAGATCAAGGAAGAGGGGGCCAATATCACCCGCTGGACCTATGGCGGCTTCAATGGCGGCTTCAACGCGGCCTCGACGCTTCCGGGCTATAGTCTGGCGCAGATCAACGACAACAATCCGGATACTGCGCTGTTTCATCCGCGCATTCCCGGTCTCGTCAGCTATGACATTTCCCAGCAGCGTCTGGGCGCTGCCGGCTCTGTGCAGTTCAAGCCGACCGATCGCACGCTGATCTCGCTGGATGGCCTCTATTCGCGGCTCGACGGAACGCGCAAGGAAGCGCAGCTTCAGGCGATCAGCTTCAGCCGCTCCGGCAGCGGAAAGCCGCAGACAATCATCCGCGATGGCGTGGTGGATGACGACAACAACATCATCAGCGGTCGGTTCGACAATGTCGACCTGCGGTCCCAGTCGCGCTACGACGTGCTCAAGACCGAATTCTATCAGGTCACGGGATCGGTCGATCACCAGTTCACGGACCGTCTCAAGGTCTTCGCAATGGCAGGCTATGCCAGCTCGGAGTTTTCCAACCCGATCCAGACCACGGTGACGATCGACGCCATCAACACCGGCAATTTTCAATATGATTTCTCGACCCGTTTCCCGAATATCCAGCCCGGTGTCGACGTCGCCAATCCGGCAACCTGGAGCTTCATCAACGGCACGTCGGAAGTGCGCATCCGCCCGCAAACGGTCAGCAACGCCTTCACCACCGCAAAGGGCCAGGCCGAATGGGAAGCTATCGACGGGGTGACGCTGAAGGCGGGACTCGACTGGCGCAAGTTCGAATATGGTTCGACCGAGCGCCGTCGCCTGTCAGGCGAAACCGTGGTCGCGCCGCTGACCCAGGCCCAACTGGCTGGCATGACCACCCTCTTCTCGGGCTTCGGCAAGGGGCTGAACGTGCCGTCCGGCACGCCCACGGCCTGGATCGTGCCTGATCTCAATGCCTTCATCAGCCAGGGCGGCATCTATGCCAACCCGCTCTACGCCACTGGTGGCATCGAAAATGCCACAGCGCGCGGTTCCTATATTACCGTGACGGAGGAAGACACCGGCGTCTGGGGGATGGCGCAGTTCAACCTCCAGGACATGGCCGGCGTGCCGATCCGCGGCGATATCGGCCTGCGCTACGTCAAGACCGACCAGTTTTCCACCGGCTATGCCAGCCAGGGGACGGCGATCAACCTCGTCACGGCCGATCGCAGCTATAATCGCTGGCTGCCATCGCTCAATCTGGTCGGCAACATCACCGACGATCTCCAGGTACGCTTCGCCGCCGCCAAGACGCTGGCTCGCGCCGGCATCGCGTCGCTCACGCCGGGCGGCAATCTCAACGTGTCGGGCGGCAACCGCACCTTCAGTTCGGGCAATCCGGACCTCAAGCCCACCTCATCCAAGAATCTGGACGCCTCGATCGAATGGTATCCGATGCAGGGCGCCATCTATGCGATCTCCGCCTTTCGCAAGGATATCGGAAGCTTTGCCCAGACGCTGAGCGTCGGCGTGCCCTACAGCAGCCTTGGCCTGCCGGACTCGCTTCTGACCGGCACCACGGCCTCGCCCGGCGACATCTTCATCGTCAGTCAGCCGGTCAATTCCGACGGCGGCATCCTCAAGGGCTTCGAGATCAACATCCAGCAGCCCTTCAGCTTCCTGCCGGGCTTCCTGTCGCATTTCGGCGTGCTCGCCAACTACACCTATGTGAAGTCCAATATCGAATATCTGACCTCGGCCAGCGGCGGTACGTCGGTTACCGCGCCGCTCGTGGGCCTGTCGAAGAAAGCGGCCAACGCCACCCTCTATTTCGAAACGGAGAAATTCCAGGTCCGTGGCTCTGTCGCCTATCGGTCCAAATATCTGACGGCCGTGCCCGGTACGGAGGGTAATGCCTATAACGGCACTAACAGTACGCTGAACGTCGATGCGCAGGCCAGCTATAATCTTACCAAAAGGCTGAAGCTCAGCATCGAGGCGATCAACCTGACCGATGAAAGCAACGATCAGTTTGTGGATGAAACCAACCGCCTCAATGTCCTTACTCACAGCGGCCGACAGTTTAATTTCGGGGTTCGCTACAGTTTCTAACTCCATTCCTCCCCTGTAGCGCCCCCTCTTGCCAGTTGTCCTCTCCGGACAACTGGCGTTTTTTGTGCGGGATCGACATTGCGCGGGCAACGCGCGAGTTCGGCTTCGAAACCGATATGCGGGGTGGGGCGCAGACCGCCCGCGCATCCCCGAAACCCCCCGCAACCCGTTATCTCAGGCCGGGAGTCGCAGCCCCCCCCCTTTGGCCGACAGTCCGAGCCGACGGCTGGTGGATGCCGCATGCACAATGAGCGCGGCACCGTCCCGCCGCTTGCCGGGCTGGAGATCAACCATATCTGGGCCTGCGTTGATTGTACGCCCTATGTCGTGCCTGCCATCCCCGTTACCGGCACGATCGACGGTCTATATCTGGCGGCAGGCTGCTCCGCGCATGGATTCGACGCCACATCGCTGTCCAGCGTCGGATTGTCCTTCCCGCATGTCAGGCGAAGGCCCGGCAGCGGCAAAGCTGCTCGATCTGCTGAACAATATCGGACTGTTCGGTCTCGCGAGCGACATGGTCGCCAAGCACCTTCGCTGCGGTGGCAAATGTTGGGTCGCCGATGATCCGAACTGTGGCGTCGCCGATTTCCATCGCTGGGGCGGTGGGCGGCAACATCAAGCCCGCGCCATGAGCCACAATCCTGGCCGCATTCCCGTCCTGGTCCCGGCCGTGGGGAAGCACGAGCATCGGCAACCGGTTGACCATGGCGCGGGCCAGCGTGCCATGACCCCCATGGGTAATGAGGAGCGCGGCCTCGCGCATCAGCGGCCCGTGGGGCGCACTCCTGACGAGGCGCGTGTTGGACGCCGGGGACAGTTCTTCCGGGGCGATGGTTGGGCCCAGCGTGACCACCACGCGCACCGGCAGCGGTGACAGTCCGTCAATCACCCTCTGAAGCACAGCGACATGGTTCTGAAAGGTCGTGCTGAACGACACCAGCACGAGCGGCCATGCGCCCGGGCACGCGGATCGGCTCGATCCATCGTCCCACGCATCGGTCCAGGCGGCATCGTCTATTTGCGGCCCGACATAGCGATAGCCCGATGGCACCGGTTCGCGCACCATGTCGAAATATTTGCTGACGGAGACCAACGTGGTCCGGACGCAGGCGAGTTGATCGAGCAGCCGGTCGAGCGGTTTCAGGTGCAACAGCGCCCGCGCGGTGTTGAGCGCAGGAAGGCCCGTGTCGAACACTGCGCGAAACCCTTCGACCATCATGGCCTCCTGCGCGGCTTCCTCGGGTGAGAGCGCCTCGCTTTGTCCAGGCCCCGTCACCGGTGAGTCGTCCACCGGGAACAGGTTGATGTTGCACGCCATCGCCACGACCGGTTGGCCTATCGATTCACATCCGGCCATTACTCCGAAGAGAAAGTCGTTGGTGACGACGAGATCGGCTGCCTCGTGGCTCAGTTCCTCGATGACGTCCTCGGCATAGGCGTAGGCGGGACCGGCGAAGACCTGCTCGATCGCCTGGGCGAAACCCTCTGCCGGGCTGGCGGCCGCCCAGTCGCGGATCAGTTCGCTGTCGCGGCTGCGGTCCGCGCGGCTGGGTGCGCGGGTCCAGGGGATGAAGCGCACGCCTGTCGCCTCTGTTTCCAGCCGATTGCAGGCATCGGACATCACACGCACGGCATGTCCGGCATCGCGAAGTTTGCGCGCAAGGGTCAGCATCGGTCCGACCGAGCCGCCGCCTTCCCAGGTCGTGATGAGCAGATTCAGCTTTCTGTCGGAATCAAACATGGATCGGCTCCGGGGAAACGGCGGTTTCGGGTTCGAACATATCAGGGGCGACAGCCAGCGCGCCCGCGCACAGATTGAGCATCATGTCGCGAAGATCGGCGGTGCTGCGCTGCATGTCGATGCGCAGGAGCTTCCAGACATAGATGTCGAGCGCGATCACCAGAGCGTCATGCGCGCGCAGGCGTTGTTCGGGCAGCATCGCCTCAAGCCAGGGCGCAAAGACCGAGTAGACCCACGCGCGGTGGTTTGCGCGGCCCAAATCGGTCGTCGCCTTGATGGGCGCATAGCGTTCTTCCTGCGCCAGCAGGCGGATCACCAGTTTGCCCATCGTCTCATATTCGATGATGATGGCGTCGAGCGCCCTGGCAACGTTCCCGGCCGGGACCGCGCGGGCCGTGTTGATGCTGGCCTCCATGGCCTTCTGGCCCGCTTCCAGCAGGCCCTCCTTGCCACCAAAGCGCCTAATCACGGTCTGCACCGTAACGCCCGCGTCGGACGCGACGTCTTCCAGGCGAATTTCGTCGAACCAGCAGCATTCCATGCGCGCCATGAACGCATCGAGGACGCGTTCGGCGGTCTCGGCCGCCGCAGCCGCGCGGGCTGTCTGGCGATAGCGGCGAGGGGGGGATTCGTCTTTCATGTTATGTGACATAACATGAAATCTCAGGCTCCGCAAATTCCATGTTTATTTGACTAACATGAAAAATGCCGGGTCACGCGATAGGCATCCGGATCGTCATGGCATATGGCTTCGCCCGGCCTTGGCGAAGAGGTGCGTCCTATCCCTGTTCGACCGTTTCCAGAGGATTACGGCGGCCCGGAACGGGGCGCCGGCCCCACACTCTATTTGAACCGTGCGTCTCACGTCAGGCATGGAGAATTATAGATGAGGGATAACATCGCATCTATATTTCATGGCATCGGACCTTCCGAGGAAAAATGCCTATCTTGTTCAGGTGGCAATCGCGCCGTGACTATGGAATTCCAGTTGGAGACATTTGGCTGGACGGGACCGGCGCGCTCTTCGTGCGGCCAGAGATGGGTGTTCGACACTTTCCTAAAGCGACATTTTTCTTTAGGTTATTTTGCACGGTATTTCGGGAGCGACTCGAAGGGCCGGTGAAAATGGTTGCGAGGCGCTCACCTTCGACGGGAGAGAGGCTGTGCCCATTGCGGTTGCCATCGCCGTGCTGGTGTTCGGATCAGTCGCCTTCCATCTGTTCAGTCCCTGGTGGCGCACGCCCATCGCATCCAACTGGCACTCTATCGATTCCGCTCTCGACGTGACCTTGTGGATTTGTGCCGCGGCTTTCGTTCTGCTCAATCTTTTCATGGCCTGGACGCTGGTCCGCTATCGGCATCGGGCGGGCCATCGCGCCCATTATGAGCCGGAAAACAGCAAGCTGGAGAAACGATTGACGGTCTGGACGGCGATCGGAGTTGCCGGCCTGCTTGCGCCGGGGCTGGCCGCCTGGGGCAAATATGTCTCCGTTCCACAGGACGCAGCCATCGTCGAGGCGGTCGGCCAGCAATGGCAATGGTCATTCCGCTATCCCGGATCCGATGGCGTGCTGGGCGCCGCCGCGGTCAAATATGTAACGCCCGACAATGTGCTGGGCCTCGATCCGCTCGATCCTTTCGGGCGGGACGATCTGCTGGTCGAGGCCGGCGACCTGCATCTGCCGGCAGGGCAGCCGGTGAAGATCATATTGCGGTCGAAGGACGTGCTGCACGATTTCTACGTGCCTGAATTCCGGGCGAAAATGGACCTGGTGCCCGGCATCGTCACCTATTTCTGGATGACGCCGACGAAGGCCGGGACGTTCGATATCCTGTGCGCCGAACTATGCGGCACCGGCCATCACGAGATGCGCGGCAAGGTGATCGTCGAAACGCCGGCGACCTTCGCGAAATGGCGGGCGCAGCAGGTGAGCTTCCAGCAGATATTGGCGGATGCGCCGCCGGCTGCGCGCTCCGCCATGCTGGTCGCGGCCAATGCCTGCTCCGTCCCCAGTCCATTGCTCCCAGAGCGGCTGAGTTCGTCCGCCAGCTGGAAAATCAGGACAGACACGATCAGCCGGAGTGCCCGCTAATGGCTACCACCCTGGCTGACGACCTGCGTCCGCTGCATCATCCCCACAGCTGGATCACCCGCTATGTCTGGAGCCAGGACCATAAGGTCATCGCCATCCAGTATAGCGTAACGGCGATCGCGATCGGGCTTGTGGCGCTGGTCCTGTCCGCGCTGATGCGGCTGCAACTCGGCTTTCCGGGGACCTTCTCGTGGATTCAGCCGGACAATTATCTGCAATTCGTGTCGATGCACGGCATGATCATGGTCGTATATCTGCTGACCGCGTTGCTGCTTGGCGGCTTCGGCAATTATCTGATCCCGCTGATGATCGGTGCGCGGGACATGGTGTTCCCCTTCGTCAACATGCTGAGCTACTGGCTCTACCTGCTGTCGGTGATCGTGCTGGTGGCCGGCTTCTTCGTCCCGGGCGGGCCGACCGGCGCGGGCTGGACGCTCTATCCGCCGCAGGCCATCACCGAAGGCACGCCGGGCCATCAGTGGGGCATTGCCACGATGCTGGTCAGCCTCGCCATTTTCGTCGCGGCATTCACCATGGGCGGCCTCAACTATGTGACGACGGTGCTACAGGCGCGGACGAAGGGCATGACGCTGATGCGGATGCCGCTGTCGGTCTGGGGCATCTTCACCGCCTCGGTCATGGGACTACTGGCCTTTCCGGCGCTGTTCGTCGCGGCCATCATGATGCTGTTCGATCATTTCGCCGGCACCAGCTTCTTCATGCCGACGATGCAGTCCATGGGTCGCATCACGCCGACCGAAGGGGGCAGCCCGCTGCTGTTCCAGCATCTCTTCTGGTTCTTCGGCCATCCCGAAGTCTATATCGTCGCCCTGCCCGCCTTCGGCATCGTGTCGGACCTCATCAGCGTCCATGCGCGGCGCAACATCTTCGGCTATCGCATGATGGTCTGGGCGATCGTCATCATCGGCGCATTGAGCTTCGTCGTCTGGGCGCATCATATGTATGTGTCGGGCATGAACCCCTATTTCGGGTTCTTCTTCGCCACGTCCACGCTGATCATCGCCGTCCCGACCGCGATCAAGGTCTATAACTGGCTGTTGACGCTATGGCGCGGCGACATTCATCTGCGCGTGCCGATGCTGTTTGCCATCGCCTTCATCTTCACCTTCATCCATGGCGGGCTGTCGGGCCTGTTCCTGGGCAATGTCAGCGTCGACGTGCCGCTGTCCGACACCTTCTTCGTCGTCGCCCATTTCCACATGGTGATGGGGGTTTCGCCGGTGCTGGTGATCTTCGGCGCCATCTATCACTGGTATCCCAAGATTTTCGGGCGGATGTGGAACGAGACGCTGGGCAAGCTCCATTTCTGGATCACTTTCCTCGGCGTCTATGCGATTTTCCTGCCGATGCATTATCTGGGCATATTGGGCGTGCCGCGCCGCTATTATGCGCTGGGCGACACCGCCTTCATCCCGCAGTCGGTCCACCTCGCCAATGAATGGATCAGCATCGCCGCGCTGATCGTGTTCGCGGCGCAGGGACTGTTCTTCTTCAACATGATCTGGAGCCTTTTCCGGGGGCCGAAAGCCGATCCCAACCCCTGGGGCGCGGCGAGTCTGGAATGGCAGACTCCGCAAACGCCGCCCGCCCATGGTAATTGGGGCGCGACACTGCCGGTCGTCCATCGCTGGGCCTACGACTATAGCGTACCGGGCGCGCAGCGCGACTTCATCCCCCAGACGGAGCCGCGCGCATGACCATCCTGGCGCGCCTTGCCGAAAAAAGCTGGGACGCGGCGAGCGACAGCGAAATAGACAGTCAGATCGATCGTCCGTCGGCAGTCGCAGTCGGTTTGACTGTCTATTTTGCTGTCGCCATGGTGATGTTCTCGCTGCTGACGGCGGCTTATCTCATGCGAATGGGGCTTCATACCGCCATGGGCCATGATGGCGGGGATTGGGCGCCGATGCCTGATCCGCCGCTGTTGTGGATCAACAGCGCGGTCCTCCTTGTCAGCAGCTTTGCCTGGGAGATCAGTCGGCGCATGGCGGCGCGCGGCAGGCACGGCCAGGCAATAGGAGCGTCGGTCGCCGGCGCCGCACTGGGTCTTTGCTTTCTCGTTGGGCAATGGCTGCTCTGGCGCCATTATCAGGCGGCGGGCTATGATCTGTCCGCCAATCCGGCCAATGCCTTCTTCTATTTGCTGACCGCGCTTCACGGTTGCCACATCATCGGTGGTCTGGTTGCTGCCGGGCGGGTGCTGATCGGCGGCAACCTGCGCCATATCCGCCTGTGTGCGGTCTATTGGCATTTTCTTCTGGTCATCTGGCTTCTGCTTGCCGGATTGCTCGTATCGACATGAAATCTCTCAGTAGGGGACAGTATCGCAATGTCTCACACGGTGCCGGACAGAAGAGATCGGGAGGTCATAACCCCGACCCTGCGCGAGATCGCGGCCGACTGGTCTTCGGACCAGGAAGTCTTTCGCCATACGCATTGGGGCAAGGCGATGATGTGGATTTTCCTGCTGTCCGATACCTTCATCTTCTCCTGCTTCCTCACCGGCTATATGACGATCCGCTCGTCCGCCGTGCTGCCCTGGCCCAATACGGCGGAAGTGTTCGCGCTCGTGATTGGCGGGCAGAAAATCCCGCTGATCCTGATCGCGATCATGACCTTCGTGCTCATCAGTTCCAGCGGCACCATGGCGATGGCGGTCAACTATGGCTATCGCCGCGACCGGCGAAAAACCGCGATACTGATGCTGCTTACGGCCCTGTTCGGGGCAAGCTTCGTCGCGATGCAGGCCTTCGAATGGACCAAGCTGATCGTCGAGGAAGGGGTGCGCCCCTGGAGCAATCCGATGGGCGCTCCGCAATTCGGGGCCACCTTCTTCATGATTACCGGTTTCCACGGCCTGCATGTCAGTTGCGGCGTCATCCTTCTGGCGATCATCGCCTCGAAGGTGGCGCGAGGTCATTATGACCGATCGGGCGACTATAGCGCGGTCGAGATCGCCGGCCTCTACTGGCATTTCGTCGACCTCGTCTGGGTCTTCATCTTCGCCTTCTTCTATCTCTGGTGATCGCCATGCAGTATGACAGACCTGTCCCGCAAACGCAGATCGTTCCAGACGGCCAGCACCCGCCGGCTGCGGACCATGGGCAACAGCACCCCATTGGCCTTTATCTCAAGGTCTGGGGCTATCTGTTCGTGCTCAGCACCCTGTCCTATCTGGTCGACTATATGCATGTGCAGGGCATTGTGCGATGGACGCTGATCATCCTGTTCATGCTGTTGAAGGCGGGATTGATCCTGTCGATCTTCATGCATCTGGCCTGGGAGCGGCTGTCGCTGACCTATGCGATATTGCTGCCGCCGCTCGTGCTGCTCGTGCTGGTACGCATCATGCTGATCGAAGCGGACTATGCCTACTGGACCCGCGCGATCTTCATGGGCGGGGGAGGCTGAACCATGAACCGGATGCAGTGGCTGGCGACAGGGTTATGCGTTGCCGGAGCGGCAGGAGCGCTATGGAGCCTCGACTGGTTTGCCGGGCAGCTGTACCCGGAGGATGGGGTGGGCAAGCTCGCTTATGCGCCCGCCGATGCGATGCCGCCGCGTGTCGACATGGCGTCGGTGCAGCGGGACTGGCCCGCCAGCCTGCAGGCTCCGGGCGAGGGCGATCGGCTGATCGCCTATCGACGGGACATGCTGGGCAAGGCGCCGATGCCGGCCGTCGGCGTTGACGGCGCAGGGATTGCCGCGCAAGCGGACCTTGGCACTCTGCTCGCCAACGCGAATGCGGATGTGGGCAGGGCCAAGGCGCAATTATGCCTCAGCTGCCATGACCTGAAACAGGGCGGCCCCAATCGCATCGGTCCCAATTTATGGGGCGTGGTAGGCCGGCCGGTCGCGACCCATGCCGGCTTTGCCTACTCGCCCGCAATGAAGGAACAGGCGGCAGTTGGAGCTATGAGAGTCTGTTCGATTTTCTTGCATCGCCCGCGCGCGACGTGCCGGGAACGAAGATGAACTTTGCCGGCCTGCGTCGCGCCGAGGATCGCGCGGCGCTGATCAAATATCTCGCCACCCTGGGACATGGCGCGCCCCCGCCGCCCGAACCGAAGCCGGCGGCGCGGAGCGGGGCCGCCCGGTGAGGATGGTGCCCACCGGGCGGAATGGTTCAGCGAACGACTGCCCGGGTATAGAGGTGCCAGGTGGCGTAGCCCAGCACCGGCAGTACCACGGCCAGCCCGACGAGTCCGGGCAGTGCGCCCAGGACGAGGAGCGTCACCACGGTAAGGCCCCATGCCGCGACCGTCACAGGGTTGTTCCACGCCACGCGGAATGATGTACGCAGCGCGACACCCCAATTGACCCTCTTGTCGATGATCATGGGGAAGGACACGACGCTCACCGCCAGCGTCACGATGGCAAAGCCCAGCCCCACGAGATTGCCGATGATGATCATTTGCCAGCCTTGGGCGGTGCCGAATACGGCCTGCAGGAAGGCGCTCGGCGATGCGATCACGTCAGGCCCGAGCTGGCCGACAGTCGAATAATAGATGAACCAGGCAGCCGTCATCCAACCAAGGAAGAGCATGGCGGTCACGCTGGTCAGGTCGAACAGCGCCGGAAAGGCCGGTCCGCGCACGACGTCCAGGAAATGGCGCCAACGGGAATCCAGCCCCTGTTCACGCCGCCGCGCCAGTTCGTAGAAGCCGCTGGCAAAGGCCGGGCCGAACAGGACCGATCCGGCCAGAAGCGGAAACAGCAACGGCAGCACCGGCATCTGACTGGCCAGCAGGATCGCGAACACTATGACGAGGGGATAGATGAAACCGATGAAAAGCAGATCGCCACGTTTGGCCAGGAAATCTTCCCAGCCCTGGCGCAGGGCGATGCGCAGATCCTTCAGACCGATCCTGCGAATTTCATAATCCTCATGGGGAGGCGCTAGACCCCCTGGATGAGTTATGGCCATGGTGGCTCTCCTCATGACGTGCCGCCATGTCAGACGCTGGCTTCTCCTGCCCTCTGTCGGGACTGGTGCCGACGCAGCCCGTTTCGGGTCTGCTTGAACATCGTCTCGGCATGAGGAAACGCCTCATGGCCTATCGAAGCACACTACACCCATCCCTGCTTGGCAGACAAGCGTCATCATTCTCTGCCGGGACGGGTTGAAAGTCCGGCGACCCTCTGCCGGATGGATCAGGTAACGGTCACGATCCTGGCGGTTCCATTTCGAGCCGCCCGCTTGACCACCACCTGATCGCCGACGCGGTCGAACAGGATGTCGACTTTCGCAGCGCAGATAGCCAGACCGCCGATGGACAGGCTCTGGATGAAATATGGCAGCGCCGGTTGCTGAAAACTGATCTGTTCGGCGGCGACATCGAACCGCAGGCCGAGGCTGGACTGGATCAGCGCCAGCGGGGCGGCAGCGGACCAGGCCTGCGGGCTGCACGCCACGGGATAGAAGGTCGGGCCTTGGGAGCGGCGGCGCGGAAAGCCGCAGAATAGTTCCGGCAGGCGCATCATGTCGACATAGGTGGCCGCCGCGAACAAGCCCTCGAATATCTGCGCGGCTTCCCGCTGATAACCGTAGCGCGAAAAGCCGCCCGCGATCAGCGCGTTGTCGTGGGGCCAGATCGAGCCATTATGGTAGCTCATCGGATTGTAGCGTTTCTCGGTCGATGCGATGGTGCGGACGCCCCAGCCGGAAAAGGAGGCGGGGGCCATCAGCGTGCGGACCACGGCCTCCGCCCGATCTTCGCGCGCCAGTCCGGTATAGAGGACATGCCCGGCATTGGAGGAGCGCACGCGGCAGGGGCGCTTGTCGCCGTCCAGCGCGAGAATATAGGTGCCCAGCGCGGCGTCGAAGAAAGCGGCGTCGAAACGGTCGCGCAGCCGTGCGGCCCGGTCCCGATAATCGGCCGCCCGCGAAGGATCGTCGATCATGCCGAACAACTGCTCGGCCGCCTTCCAGGCGCCGTAGACATAGGCCTGCACCTCGGCGAGGGCGATCGGGCCGCGAGCAATGGCGCCATCGGCATGGAAGATCGAGTCATGGCTGTCCTTCCAGCCCTGATTCTGCAAGCCCTGGTCGGTCAGGCGACCATATTCGACGAATCCGTCCCCATCACGATCGCCATGGGTATCGATCCAGGCGAGCGCTGCTTCGATATTCGGGAGAATATTTGTCAGGAAAGCTGCGTCTCCGGTCCGTTCCAGATAGGCGCCGGCGAGCATCACGAACAAAGGGGTTGAATCGATGCTGCCATAATAATGGCGGAAAGGCACTTCGCCCAGTTCGGCCATCTCGCCCTGCCGTACCTCGTGCAGGATCTTGCCCGGCTCCGCATCGGCCGCCGGATCGAAGCGGGTGGCCTGGTGGGCCGCAAGATAGCCGAGGACGCCGCGGCTGATCGCCGGATCCATCCACAGGGTTTCGAGCGCGGTGATGATGGCGTCGCGGCCGAACACCGTGCTGAACCAGGGGATGCCCGCATAGGGATAGGGACCAAATTCAGTGTCTGTCGAGAGCATCGAAATATCGGCGACCGATCGGCGTGCGACTTCGTTGAACAGATCGTTGGACGAATGAATCGTCGCGCCCCGGTTCCGTGCTTGCCGGAGCGTCTGCATGGCTTCGCGCAGTGACTTGAGGAATTGCTTGGGCAGGGCGCTGCCGCCTTCCGCACGATCACAGCAGATGCGGGTGAACAGGGCACAGCGCTGGCCCGGCGGCACGGTCACATCGAACCGTGCATGATTTTCGGTCAGTTCGTCGGGCATCGGATCGAAATGGAGGTGCGTCCGCCGTTCGCGATCGTCCCGCCCCATATAGCCGAGGAGGACGTCCGCGGACCCCACCTGGGCGTCGCGTATCGTCCCGCGACGCAATCGGGTCATGCCGCGAATTTCGAAGAGATCGGCAAAGTCGGCCGCAAAGCCGAGTTCGATGCTGATCTGACGGGTTTCGGTGTCGAAATTGCGGATGGTGATCCGCTCGTACAATGCATCCTTCCAGATGAAGCGGGTGCGGCGCAGATGGATCAGGTCATGTTCCACCGCGACCCGGCCATCGTCGCCGAAAAAGTCGGGATTG
Source organism: Sphingobium sp. TCM1 (assembly GCF_001650725.1). GTDB lineage: Bacteria > Pseudomonadota > Alphaproteobacteria > Sphingomonadales > Sphingomonadaceae > Sphingobium. Next base: position 92,471 of record NZ_LXVX01000020.1, read on the forward strand.
GCGAGGTCGCAGGTCAGCATCGCATTGTCGTCACGCAACGCGGAACTCAGCAGGATCGGCCGCACGCCATTGACGGTCAGATAGAGATGCGACAGATGCCTGGTATCGCGATGGTAAAGCCCTTCCGGACTGCCGGGGCCGGAAATGGCGTCGCCGCTATGGTCGAACACCGCGAAACTGTCGCCATGCTTCAATGTACGCGGCCGACGTTCGTGCAGCGACGAGGTCGCGGGAATGAAGAACTGGGTCTGTGCCTGCGAGAGCGCCTGCCCTCCTGCAATGCCGGGCACATCTGGCTCAGGCTGGATCAGCGTCATGGAGTCTCCTATGCCACGATCTGCAATTCGGCGTCCTCGCCGCGCTGGCGGCGCAACCGCGCGGCATCCGTCCGCGCGCCGGGCAGGGTACGATAGAGCGCGACATAGTCGGCCGCCATACGCGCTGCCGTGAAGCGTGCGTCGAACGCGCCGCGCACCCCCGCGCGGTCAAGACGGGGCAGGGCCGCCACGGCCGCGACGGCTTCGTCCTCGCTCCCGACGATGTAGCCCGACACGCCGTGCTCGATCACCTCCGGCACAGAGCCGCAGCGGAAGGCGATGACCGGCGTCGCACAGGCCATCGCCTCGATCATCACCAGGCCGAAAGGCTCGGGCCAATCGATCGGGAAGAGCAGCGCGCTCGCCTGGCCGAGGAAATGCGCCTTCTGCTGCTCATTGATTTCCCCGATGAACTCCACATTGGGGTAGTGATCGACCAATGGCGCGATCTCGCTCTCCCAGTAGCCACGGTCGACAGCGTCGATCTTGGCCGCGATCTTGAGCGTCATGCCGGAGCGCGCGGCGATGCGGATCGCGCGATCGGGTCGCTTCTCAGGCGATATGCGGCCCAGGAATGCCAGATAATCCTCGCCAGCGCCCAGGCGCGGCGGCAGCAGATCGGACGGCAGGCCATGATAGATCGTCCCGCCCCAGTTGACCGGTGGCATGGGCAGGCGCTGATGGTCGGAAATCGACACCAGACTGTGGTCGGGAAACACGCGGTAGAAGGGCGGCAGGTCGGGCAGGTCGAGCCGGCCGTGGAGGGTCGTGACGGTGCGCCCGATAAAGTCCTGGACCATGGGCAGGTGCAGCATGTCGATATGGAAATGCAGGGCATCGAACTCGTCGGCGCGACGGCGGACCTGCTCCAGCATCATCATATGATAGGGGATCGTGTCGGTTACCGCCGGATTGAGACGGAGCGCCATATCGGTAATGGGAACCAGTTCGGCGCTGGTCTGCGAATCACCACTGGCGAACAGGGTCACGTCATGCCCCTGGCGCACAAGTTCTTCGGTCAGATAGGAAACGATACGCTCGGTCCCGCCGTAGAATTTGGGCGGCACGCTTTCGGCCAAGGGGGCGATTTGCGCGATCTTCATGCAGGCATTCCTCTCGAACGAGTGGCGCCTTCCGTTCCCCGACCCGCGGCAGGCTGCATCGCTATAAGCCTTCAGGATGCCCGCTGGTTGCATGACACCGCAGTGCTTCGTCGCAAAGCAGGAGCGGATGCCGGAAGAAGGCCTTTTCTCGCGCGCTTGCACGGCACCGTCGATCGCATTGGCATGAGCCGCATATTGAAACGCTATTGCAAATAGTGGGCCATGCATTAGCCTGACATCGGATTCGCACGGGGAACCGTTCGACGTCGGGAGGAGAGGAGAGCCGGATGCGTAACAGGCGCAGCATGATCCGCTGGGTATCTGATTTGGCTGGGCCGTTCCGCGTTCCGTCACGCGCATTTGCGGCCCATATGGCGATCCTGGGCGCGCTGACCACAAGCCTGGCGGCGATCTGCTCTGCCCAGGCTGCCCCTCGCGTGGTGACGCAATTGCCAGATGGCTGGCACTTTTTCCAGGGTGATCCGGAGGGGGCGGAAACGCTCGATCTCGACGATGCTGCATGGCAGGTCGTGTCCCTTCCACATGATTGGGCCATCGCCGGGCCTTTCGATCGGGATGCGAAGGCTGCGGGCGAAAATGGATTCCTGCCGAGCGGGGTCGCCTGGTACCGCAAGAGATTGACCCAGACGCCGCAGCCGGGGCGGCGATATTTCATCGAATTTGACGGGATCATGGAGCGCAGCGGCGTCTGGGTAAACGGACGCCATGTCGGCTATCGTCCGATGGGCTATATCGGCCAGCGCTACGACATCACGCGCCACTTGCGTACCGACGGGCCGAATATCATCGCTGTGCGAGCCGACACTTCGGCCGCGCCGTCATCGCGATGGTATACCGGCTCGGGCATCTATCGTCATGTTCGCCTTATCGAGACCAGCGACGTTCATATTCCGCAGGGTGGCGCCTATGTCCGGGCGACGATGATCACCGAAAGTCAGGCGACCATCGCAGTCTCGACGGACATCCATAATGCCGCCGCCGATGCGACGGGCGTGACGGTCGAACTGGTAGTGACCGGCCCGGACGGACGCGAAGTCGCCCGCACGATCACTCCGGTCATGAGCGTCGCTGCAGGCCGCACTGTGGCCGTGCCCGCTGAAGCCGCTCTGGCAAATCCCCGGCGCTGGGACATAGGTGATCCGGCGCTCTACCGTGCCGCCATCCGTGTGCTTGGCGCCGACGGCACCGTCCTCGACAATGAAGATGTCCGTTTCGGTGTTCGTGAAGCCCGGTTCGATCCCGCAACCGGCTTCTGGCTCAATGGCCGCAATTTCAAGCTGAAAGGGGTTGCGCTCCATCATGACGGGGGTGCCGTGGGCGCTGCTGTTCCCCTCGCAGTCTGGCGACAGCGGCTGACCGCACTGAAGGGGCAGGGCGTCAACGCGATCCGCACCGCGCACAATGTGCCCAGCCCGGAATTTCTCGACCTGACCGACGAACTCGGGTTGATCGTGATGGACGAGCTGTTCGACCAGTGGAACGTCGCCAAGACACCGGAGGATTATCATCTGTTTTTCGGCGACTGGCACAAGCGCGATACGCTCGACATGGTACGCCGCGATCGCAACCATCCCAGCATCATGCTGTGGAGCGCGGGCAATGAAATCCACGATACGGCCTATCCGGTGCAGGCCAAGGCGGCGCTGCGCAGCATCCTCGACATCGTTCATGCCGCCGATCCCTCCCGTCCGGTGACGATGGCGCTGTTCCGACCGAACGTGACCAAGGATTATGACAATGGTCTGGCCGACATGCTGGACGTGGTCGGCCAAAATTATCGGGAGAATGAACTGATCGCGGCCAGCCGACAGAATCCGAAGCGCAGTATCGTCGGCACCGAAAACGCGCATAATCGCAGCAACTGGGTGCCGGTGCGCGATTATGCGCCCTTCTCCGGCATGTTCCTGTGGACGGGGGTCGATTATCTGGGCGAGGCGAACCGATCCGGCTGGCCCAACATCCAGAGTCCATCGGGTCTTCTCGACCGCACGGGTCGCCAGAAGATCAGCGGCATGGAACGCGAAAGCTGGTGGTCGGAGCGGCCGGTGGTACACGTCATTCGCAATGCCGATCCGGCGGCGGCTGGCCCGGCGACCGACGGCGCGGGTGGCCCGAACCAGCCGGTCCTGCCGACCATGATCGCCGTCGCGACGCCAAAACCCAAGGTCGCGCTGTTCGACGACTGGACGCCGGACGATCCTGGTCCCCACGACGAAACGATTGAGGTGTACAGCAATTGCCGGCAGGTCGAGGCGCTTCTGAACGGTCGCTCTCTCGGCACGCTGCCGATCAATCAGGATGCGTCGCCCCGTCGCTGGAGCGTGCGCTACGTTCCCGGAGAAGTGCGCGCCGTGTGCAGGGATGCTGGCGTCGTGGATGTTTCGGACAATCTTCGGACAGCAGGGAAGCCGGTTCGCATCGATTTGCGGGCAGACCAGTCTCTTGTGGGCTCTAACTTCGATGACATGACCTATGTCCGCGCGCGGGTGGTCGACGCCAAGGGCGTGACGGTGCCATCCGCCACCCACCGGCTGCACTTCGCCGTCAGGGGTGCTGGATCACTCATCGCGACCGACAATGCATCGTCGGTCGATCATACACCCTTTCCGTCGCACGAGCGCGCCGTGCTGGACGGAGTTGCCGTCGCACTTGTTCGAGGGGCCGGCGCCGGTCGCTTCACGGTCACGGCTACAGCGGCAGGCCTGAAATCGGGCGCCGTCGAATTACGTTCAGAGAAATAGACGCATGGGGCCAATCGCTGCGGACAAACCCGGCGTGGAAGCAGTCAGCGCTGCCGGAACTGTCAGTGACCCCGCCGTGCGCGTCGGCATTGGTTCGAGCGGGTGGGCAATCTCGTGTTGATGGAAGGGCATGTCATGGATATCGAACCCTTGTCCCTGACCAGCCGTTCGCGCCGCCGCATCATGCTCGGCGTTCTCGCCGCGGGGGTGGCTGCCCGGATGCGCCCTGCGTTTGCGGCGACGCAGGATGACGCATTCTGGGTGAAGGCCAGGGCGATTGCGGATGGCATTGCGCCTCCACGCATTCCACGCCGTACATTCCAGCTCAAATCCTTTGGCGGTCTTGCCGACGGAAAGACGGACAACAGCGCGGCGATCGCCCGCGCCATTGCGGCTTGCGCAGATGCGGGAGGCGGCCGGATCGTCTTGTCGCGGGGCGTGACGCTGACTGGCCCGGTGCGCCTGGGCTCGCGCATGGCGTTGCATATCCCCAAAGGCGCGCGGCTGAAGTTCATCCCCGAACCGGCCCGCTACCTGCCGCCTGTCCACACCCGCTGGGAGGGGGTGGAATTGATGGGCTACCAGCCGCTCATCTATGCCTTCGAGGAGGAGGACGTCGCCGTCACCGGTGGCGGCGTGATCGATGGATCGGCAGACGACCATCATTGGTGGCCTTGGAAAGGCCCCTGGGCCGACCGTTACAGGGACACGCCGGAGAAGGAGCGGCAGGCCGCCGATCGCGCGCGCCTGTTTGACATGGCCGAGCGCGGCGTCCCTGTAGCGCAGCGCGTGTTCGGCGAAGGCAGTCGCCTTCGCCCCGCCCTTTTCCAGCCCTACCGATGCCGCCGCGTGCTGATGGAGGGCATCACCGTGGAGGCCGCGCCCTTCTGGCAGGTTCATCCCGTCGACTGTACCGACGTGACGTTCCGCAGCGTCACCTGCTCAAGCCACGGCCCCAACAACGACGGCATCGATCCGGAATCCTGCAATGGCGTGCTGATCGAGCATTGTGTGTTCGACACCGGGGACGACTGCATCGCCATCAAGGCCGCACGCAACGCCGACGGGCGCCGTCTCGCGAAGCCGTGCGAGAATATCGTCATCCGGAACTGCCTGATGAAGGACGGCCATGCCGGCGTCGCCATTGGCAGCGAATTGACCGGCGGCGTACGCAACGTATTCGTCCACGACTGCCGGATGGATAGCCCGAACCTGACCCGCGTGCTGATCATCAAGTCGAACAGTTATCGCGGCGGCCTGATCGAGGATATCCATCTGCGCCGCATCCACGCGGGCATGGTAGACAAGGCCTTCGTTCAGATCTGGATGCTCTACGAAGAAGGCGAGGGGGGTGGACATGTTCCTCAAGTCGCCCGTGTGTCGGCTGAGGAGTGCACGGTCCGATCGACCGAGCGGGTACTGATCGTGCGGGGAATTCCGCAAGCCCCGATCCGCGATCTGCGGCTGGTCAATGTCAGGGTCGGGCGGGAGGCTCTGCCGTCGGTCACCGTCGATGTGGAACCTTTGGCGCTGGACAATGTGATCGTGGGCGGGACGCGCTGGACGCAGGAATATTTGCGCAGCCTGCCTGGCGCGGACAGCATCCGTTGCGACAAATGGGCTGTTTGTCGATAATGGGGAGACGCGGCATCCTGGCTCCCAGAAGGTGAAGACGAACCGCCACAGATCATACCCTGGGCTGCTCGATCGATGGAGCACCAGTCCCGCATAGTAACTCTACGACATTGACTGGCGCGACCAAGCACCATGGGCCCCGGGTAGAAAGCCCACGCCGCCCGTATCCCGTTCCAGCCGGTGCCCGGCCTGTCCATGTACCCAGGTTCCCCATGCTGCGGCCTCGCGAGGGTTCACGCCGCGCGCTGCGAGGCCGCCTACGATTCCCGCCAGGGCATCGCCCGATCCACCTGTTGCGAGACTGACGCATCGCCCATCGTGATGCAGACAGGCATGTTTGCTTTGGGCAATGACGCTTGTCTTGCCCTTTAGCAGCACGACCGCATCAAACTGTGCGACGTTGCCCGCGCTCTGCCCGTTTCTCAAGTTGATGAGTTGGCGGGGCCAATGGATCGATGGCATCGCATCCTCTCCCCGTCATGCTGGAGACCTGCGTCCTGCTTTCAAACCTCCGAGGCCTTGTTCACCCGTATTTCGCGATGATCGCTCAGGGAAGCGCGCGGACCTTGGGTTCGCGGTCCCAATAGCGTCTGCCGGCGGCGCCAGCGAATTTCGCGGCGGTTACGATGCCATCATCTGGTTCCACGCCCGCCTTGTCCAGCAATGGCTTTGCCGCATCGCTGTGACCGATCGCCTTCAAATGGGCGAAGGCGTCCATGACGAACTGGACGGCCGCGCCCTCCTTCAGCAGTTGCTCGGCGCCTTGGGCCGACAGCAACACCGCGACCGCGTCGAAGAGGACGGAGGGCGAACCGGCCAATTGCCCGTCTGCCACTTGGCTAGTTCCATCGGAAAGCTTGGTTCCGCCGACCTTGGGCGCGACGATGAAGGGCGTGCCACCGCCCTTCGTGACGGCGGTAACGAGCTTGCGGAGTTCCTCTGCATCGCTGCCGTCGGCGATAAGGATGCCGAACTTGCGGCCTTTCAACGTGTCGAGTTCCATCGGTCCGCCGATAATGCGTAGCGCCGGGGACAGATCCAGATCCTGCACCGGCGCTGCTGCGGGGGAAGCCTTGGGTAGCGGCAAGGCAAGCCCATCGGCGATCCGCTTCGCCAGTCCGGGATCGACATTGACGAGGTTGGCGAGAACGCGCGTGCACACATGTGCCAGGCTGACCTTCGACAGTTCGAATATGACCGCGGAGGCGAGATGCGCCTGCTCGGCCGGATCGAGTGAACGATAGAACATTCTCGCCTGGCTATAATGGTCGGCAAAGCTTTCCGGGCGGATGCGCAGCTTTTCGCCCTGTTCGTCTTCGGCGGCGCGGCCCGGGAAGGAGGAAAAGCCGGTGGCGGGGCATTCACGCGGTCCGCCCTCCTCGGCCGCATCTGCCAGACTGTTGGGCTCATAATTGGCGCGGCCTTTGGGCGTGAGCATTTGCATGTGCCCATCGCGCTGGAAATTCGCGAACGGACATTTGGGGGCGTTGATGGGCAGTTGATGGAAGTTGGTCGAGCCCAGCCGTTTCAGTTGCGTATCCAGATAGCTGAACAATCGTCCTTGCAGCAAAGGATCGTTGGTGAAATCGATGCCCGGCACGATGTTGGCCGGGCAATAGGCGACCTGCTCGGTCTCCGCGAAGAAATTGTCGGGGTTGCGGTCCAGCACCATCCGGCCGATCGGGCGGACGGGCAGCAATTCTTCGGGAATGATCTTCGTTGCGTCCAGCACGTCATATGGCAGGCTGTCTGCGAAGGCTTCGTCGAACGCCTGGATGCCCAGTTCCCATTCCGGATAGTCGCCCGCTGCGATCGCCTCAAAAAGATCGCGGCGTTGGAAATCGGGATCGGCCCCGGCGATCTTTACCGCCTCGTCCCAAAGGGTCGATGCGAGGCCCTGCTTGGGCTTCCAGTGGAATTTGACGAAGGTCGACTGGCCCGACGCGTTGACGAAGCGGAAAGTATGAATGCCAAAACCCTGTATCGTGCGCAGCGAGCGCGGAATGGCGCGGTCGGACATGGCCCACATGATCATGTGGGTCGATTCCGGCATCAGGCTGACAAAGTCCCAAAAGGTGTCATGCGCTGACGCCGCCTGGGGATAGCCGCGATCCGCCTCCATTTTCACGGAATGGATCAGGTCGGGAAATTTGATCGCATCCTGAATGAAGAAGACGGGGATATTGTTGCCGACCAGATCCCAATTTCCCTGCTGCGTGTAGAATTTGACCGCGAAGCCGCGGACGTCGCGCGGGGTGTCGACCGAGCCGGCCCCGCCTGCAACGGTCGAAAATCGTGTAAATACGGGAATTTTTTCGCCAGGTCTCTGAAACAGGTCGGCTTTCGTGATATCGGACAGGCTTTCATAGACCTCGAAAAAGCCATGGGCCGCCGATCCGCGCGCATGAACGATCCGCTCGGGAATCCGCTCATGATCGAAATGGAAAATCTTCTCGCGGAGTACGAAATCTTCCAACAGCACGGGACCGCGCGCGCCGGCCTTGAGCTGGTTCTGATTGTCCGCGACGGGAATGCCCTGATTGGTCGTCAGGCAGGCCTCGCCGACGCCATCATGTCCTGCACGTTGATGTGTTTCGCCGCCCGTTCCAAACTTCCGGCCCGCATCAAGCCCGTTCTTCCCTGCCATGATCTGCTCCTCATCCTGGCATCGCCATGCCGTCACAAGGGGGAAGACTTGGGCAGGTCTCCGGTTCCGGATTTCGCGAGCTTTATTCTCCAGCTCTGCGGCTTTGAATGTGACCCGACGACGAGACGGGCATCTAGCGACCCGAATTTGAAGTTCGTCACACCGGGGGGTGGGCGCCAAACGAACTTCAGATTTCATCAGGGTCACTAGAAATATACGATTCTAGTGTGGTTTATGGATTTGAAATACGCGCCGCGCCCAGCCGGTCGAATGAGGCGTATCTCAGATCCAACGCACTAGGCATTGGCGGCATACGCTGCGCTGCCACGAAACCCCTGAGGCGGACGTCTCCGCCTCAATCAATCCCCTAGAGGCTGTGGATTGAAGGCTGATCGCATTTGCCACTAAGCGAGGGATTGTCGGGGGAGCACGAAGGAAGCTATTTCACGGAAGCAGCTTCTCGGTAAGCTCCGGCACGATCTTGAACAGATCGCCGACCAGGCCGATGTCGGCGACCTGGAAGATCGGG
>NZ_LXVX01000021.1:0-30307 GCF_001650725.1 Sphingobium sp. TCM1
CCGTCGGAACTGGACAAGTCGGCTCTGTTGCAAACTCTGACACGGTTTCCAAGATTGGGCTCATGTACTGTCAAGGTCAGTTGCGATGAACGATTTCAAAGGACGGCATTTTACCGGCGAGGTCATCCTATGGGCGGTGCGCTGGTATTGTCGATACGGCATCAGCTACCGTGATCTCGAGGAAATGCTGGCGGAACGCGGCATTTCGGTCGACCATACGACGATCTATCGCTGGGTCCAGTGCTACGCCCCGGAGATGGAGAAGCGGCTGCGCTGGTTCTGGCGGCGTGGCTTTGATCCGAGCTGGCGCCTGGATGAAACCTACGTCAAGGTGCGGGGCAAGTGGACCTACCTGTACCGGGCAGTCGACAAGCGGGGCGACACGATCGATTTCTACCTGTCGCCGACCCGCAGCGCCAAGGCAGCGAAGCGGTTCCTGGGCAAGGCCCTGCGAGGCCTGAAGCACTGGGAAAAGCCTGCCACGCTCAATACCGACAAGGCACCCAGCTACGGCGCAGCAATCGCTGAGCTGAAACGCGAAGGCAAACTGGCGGCGGAAACCGAGCACCGGCAGGTGAAATATCTGAACAACGTGCTCGAGGCCGACCACGGCAAGCTGAAGATGCTGATCAAGCCGGTACGTGGCTTCAAGTCGATGCCAACGGCCTACGCCACGATCAAGGGCTTCGAGGTCATGCGCGCCCTACGCAAAGGACAGGCCCAGGCATGGTGCCTGCAGCCAGGTATCATGGGGGAGGTGCGCCTGGTTGAAAGAGCATTCGGAATTGGACCCTCGGCCCTGACCGAAACCATGATTATGCTCAATAAGCATTTCGCCAATGCTGCCTAATCCCCCAACTGGGTGACGCCGCGCGGCCGTGCCCCATGTTTGCAACAGAGCCCGCTGACGCATGTCTGCATCGAGATTATTGTCGACGGCGGCGATCAGATCGGCTTCCGCCCGAAGCATCGCCTCGGCCGTCATCCGCTCGACTACGCTGACGCCAGGAATGACGATGCGCCGCGTGCGCAGCTCGTCGAGCAGTCGATCGAGCAGAATGCGCCCGTCCACGATGGCCATGGCTTCGGTTTCCAACCAGTTCATCATGATGCCGCGCGCTGGCCGGCTCAGATCGGTGAATCCGAAGCGCGCCTTGATGGCGGCAAGCTGATCGTAGCGGGTCGGCGCTCGCCGCGCGAAGTCGGCGACGGCGCCTGCATCCACCCCGACCTGCTCGGCGATGTGGTCGAGCATGATCGCAGGCAACAGCTCGCCTGCACGTAGATGCCGCCCCGGGTAGCGCAGGCAGCAGAGTTGCAGGGCGTAGCTTAACTGGGTTGCCGGAGTGCGTGCGGTGCCGATCGCAGCAAGGTCCTCGGCATCGAGGCCATGGTGCCGCACTACCGCCGCTTCGCTGTCGGGCAAAGCAAGCAATGCAGCGCGCTGCCGCTCGGTCATCGGGATGCGGGCAGGCATGTTTCATCCTCCAAAAACCTCTTGCCTTTTGGCACCTTAATGAAAGAGGATTATGAAAGGCGGAAGGCTGCGGAAATGCGTGCATGCTGTTCCCGCCTCAGGATACGACCGTTTGTGAAAGATACTGGATGACACGCGAACCCTATCTGATCGGCTATGCCCGCGTGTCGAAGGGCGACGACCAGTCGAACGCCGCGCAGCGGCGCGCGCTCGATGCAGCCGGCTGCAAGCGCGTGTACGAGGAGACCGCCAGCGGCGGGCGGTGGGACCGGCCCAAGCTCCTGGAGATGATCGGCCAGTTGCGCGACGGCGATGTCGTCGTCGTCTGGAAGCTTGACCGACTGTCGCGCAGCCTGAAGGACATGCTGCACATCATGGAGCGGATCGAGCTGGCAGGCGCAGGCTTCCGCTCGCTAACCGAGGCGATCGACACCACCACTGCGGCAGGGCGGATGATGATGCAGATGGTCGGAAGCTTCGCCGAGTTCGAGCGCGCGATGATCCGTGAGCGCACCAGCGCCGGCTTGGCTCAGGCGCGAGCAGAAGGACGGATCGGCGGGCGTCGGCGCAAGCTCGGCGACAAGCAGCGTCGCGAAATCGCCGAGTCCGTCACTTCCGGCCGCAAGTCCGGTGCCGAGATGGCACGGCTCTACGGCGTCAGCGAACCCACAGTCTCGCGCATCGTCGCCGCGCACCGCCAGCAATTGGGGCAACAGCAGAGGGAACAGGCATGAAGCGTGGTCACGATCTGTCCGGCGTTATGAAATTCGCCACCTCGCCGGCCTGGGCCGATCATCTTCGCGATGCGCTCGGCGATCATTTCGGGCTGGCGATGGAGGAGTTCGACTTCGAAGCGGATGAGCTGGCGGACATCGTCGGCGATCATTGGGCGGGCGTGTTGTGGGGATGCGCGTTCGAGGATCTGCTGACGCGCACCATCCAACCCGGGGACCGGAACATCGTTGATGACTATATCCGGCGCCGGGGCTGGAACGAGAGCGGCCCGACCAAAATCTACCTGCGTGCCCTTCGATCGTCGGTGATGAGCCTCCACGAGGTGAGCGAGGTCGAGCCCGGCAGTGGCTTCCTCGTGCGTGACCTGATCCGGGGCGGCGAACCCCTTAGAGTATCGGAGCGCAGCGCCTCGCAGACGCTGAAGCAATGGGACAGGATCGGTGCCCGCGTCGTGCAGGTCGGAGGCAAGCACCTCCTGTCGGGCGGCGTGTTGTCATTCACGATGGAGGCGGCCGAGGCGCTCGTCGCCGATCTGCGGCGTTCGAAAGGCAAGCGTAGCCCAAACACCGCATTGAAGCTGAACCCCGACGATTTGGCCGCACTTCCGGCACTCATCAGCACCGCATGGCTGTTCGATGTCGTTCCCAAGACCATGGGACCGGCGTCCATCCCCACGCTGCTCAACAGTGATGGCGAGGAGGTGGTGTTCCACCGCGTGCGCTTTCCCTTTGCACGCGGCGTGACCCAGGCGCTGGTCGGCGAGCGGCTCGACACTGTCCCTACGCTTCAGCGGGAAACCACGCACTTCTGGAACTGGCTGGGCGAAAAACCGGACGGAAAGGCGAGAAGCACTGGCCGTATGGCGTGGGGTGTGACGATGGCGAACGGCACCCCGGTGCTCGGCAATGTCGAATTGAAAGGCCGGGCTCTGGTTCTCGCCGTCACCTCGGCCGAGCGGGCGAAACGCGGTACCGCGCTCATCACCGATGCGCTCGCCGGGTTGGTCGGCTCGCCGCTGACCACGATCGAGACGATCGAACAGGCCATGGCCGCGCGGGCCGAGGGACTGACAACATCCGAACCGGCACCGGCCATTGCGCCAGAGGTGGCAACCCCGCTCGTTCATGCCATGCTCGACCGCCAGTACCGCGCGACGCTCGATGAACCCGTTGGAATGCTTGGGGACATCAGCCCACGTGCGGCCGTTCGAACGGCCGCAGGCCGTTATCGAGTAGCTGGGTGGCTCAAGCATCTCGAAAACCGTAGCAGCGCTCACCCCGAACCGAACGACCCGATGGCAACCTACGATTTCACCTGGATGTGGCGCGAACTCGGCATCGAAGACCTGCGGAAATAGTCCCCTTCCACTGACGCTGACGCCTACCGTGAATCTGTGTCCGATTAATGCATAAGGGCCTCATGGCGTGCGACAATGGGCGATCAGGCAAGAATCTGGATGCCGTGCTTCTCCACGATCGACAGCAGCTTGAGCGCCGCGCCGCTGGGTTTCTTGGCCCCGGTTTCCCACTTCTCCACCGTGCTTTCGCTAGTGTTGAGGTAGCGGGCGAACACCGGCTGACTGACCTTGTTGCGCTCGCGCAGCCGCTTGATTTCCTCCGGCTCGATCGCCGGCGGCTTGGTCAGGCAGCTTTCATCGAAATGACGCATAGTGGCCTTGTCGATCACCCCGACGCGATACATGCCAGCGGCGGCGCTATGGATCGCCTCGAAAGCATCGCTCTTGAACTTACTCTTGGCGGTCATGTGCATATCTCCACTATCTCGCGGGCTTCCAGCTCCAGCTCAATCTGATCGTCCGTCTTTCGGGCATAGAGATCGGCAAGATCACGAAAGGCCCGCAATTCGGATTCATCAATATTGGCTCGGTCCTTCTTGGCGAACAGATAAGCGTAAACCCAGAAGCGCCGTCCTTTTGCGAGGATAATGCTCCTATGCCTGTTCTTGTTCAGCCGCTTCTTGAACACGCCGCCACCCAAATCGTCGGCCTGCCCTTTCGTCACTTCCCGGATGGCCTCGCATAGTTCGTCGTCCGAAATGCGAGCCTTGCGCGCTGCCTTGGCAAACCACGCGGTCTTGAAAGTTCGTGCGGTCGCTTCGGCATCGCTCATGGATAATATCTAGCACTTAGTGCTATTGAAAACAAGGTGGCGATCATGCGCCTGCCGCTGGCGCGGCACCGTGGCTCTAGTCGCTCGCGCTCCCCAAGCCCGCAAGCGGTCTTGGCCCAAGGTGACGATCCACATGGCGGAAACGAGATCGCTGCGCGGATCTCGCGTCATGGTGCCGGCGTGCGCCGGCGCGTCGTTTGTTGGCGTGGGGAGAGAGCGTTCCGCCCCCCTCTCCCCAACAACGGCAATAGACGGGCCGTGCCTCGCTGCGCTGCGGCCGCACCACCCCGTCGATTCCCGCTGCCCCCCTCTCCTGCCGGCGTTCTTGGGCGTCCGTGTCCGGCCGATGGCCTGGCCATCGCCGGTCAGGCGATTTGAAGGGAGTAAGGACGATGACCCACGAAACCCGCGAAAGCTGGCTCAATGCTGTGGCGGCGGGCATGGCTCCGCTGTTCGAGGCGCTGGACGCCTCCCTGCCCGATCGCGTGCGCGTGGCGATCGGCTTCACCAGCAGAGGCGCGAAGGCCAAGGCAATCGGCGAGTGCTGGGATAATCGGTTGAGCGCGGACGGGCATTTTGAAATCTTCATCCGGCTCGACCTGGCGCACGCGCCGGACGCCATGCCAGCGCAGATCGCGGCCATCCTCGCGCATGAGCTGGTCCATGCCGCCGTCGGCATCCCGGCAGGGCATGGGAAGGCGTTTAAACAGCTTGCGCTCGGGCTTGGCCTCGTCGGGCCGATGCGCGCCACCACCCCCGGCGAGGCGTTCCTTGCGGCCATTGCGCCGGTCCTAGAGGGCGTCGGCCCTCTCCCCCATGCCCGTCTCGATACGGACGGAGAGTCGACCGCGCCCAAGAAGCAGAAAACCCGGATGCTCAAATGCGAGTGCGCGACGTGCGGCTATACCGCCAGGACCGCGCGCAAGTGGCTTGAGCAGGCCGGAGCGCCGCTTTGCCCGATCGAGGATCACGGCCAGATGCAGCATGAGCCGCTGGACGATGACGGCCCCGAACCAGAGGAATGATGCGGCGCGCTTTCGTCATATCAGATTCAGCGCCTCGCTATCGTCATTTCGGGAACGATAGGGCTTCCCCTTCCGGCTTGCTGTGTATACAAGTATAAGACTATACGTGTAGGAGTGTAGCATGAAGGTTCTCGCCATTCTCTCACAGAAAGGCGGCGTCGGGAAAACGACGCTCGCAACCTGTCTGGCGGTCGCGGCCGAGCAGGCGGGCAAGGTGGCCGCGATCATCGACCTGGACCCGCAGGCGACGGCTTCGTTCTGGAAGGACGTGCGCCAGCTCGACACGCCCGCCGTGGCGTCGATTCAGCCGGTGCGCCTGCCCGCCATGCTCAAAGCCTGCGAGGATGCCGGCACCGATCTTGTCGTGATCGACGGGGCGGCGGTCGCGCGCGACGTGGCCTATGAGGCAGCGCGCCATGCCGATTTCATCCTGATCCCGACCAAGACGGCGGTGTTCGACACGATGAGCATGACACACACGCTCGACGTGGTGCGTCAGCTCGACCGCGCCTTTGCCGTGGTCCTTACCTTCGTGCCCCCCCAAGGTCAGGAAACCGGCGATGCGATTCAGGCCGTGGCGGAGCTGGGCGCAACGGTTTGTCCGGTGACGATCGGCAACCGCAAAGCCTTCTTCCGCGCCCAAGCCGCAGGCCAGGCCGTGCAGGAATTCGAGCCGCATGGGCCAGCGGCCGACGAAATCCGGCGACTATACGAGTATACAAATATACGCCTATACAATCAGGCAGAGGTGGCATGATGGCAAAGGGCGGAAATAGTCTGCAAGCGGTGTTGAACCGCGCCAAGGCGGACGGCGACGCAGCCCCGGCCCCGGCGCTGGCGGTCGAGCCGGTAGACGTGACCCGCAAGGCCCCGCCGAGCGGCCGACAGGGGACCAAGTTGATTGGCGGGCATTTCCCTCCCGAGGTTAGCACGCAGCTTCGTATCATCGCGGCCGAGGAGGGGACGACCGTTCAGAGCCTGCTAGGCGAGGCGTTGGACGACCTGTTCGTGAAGAAGGGGAGGGGGCGCATCGCAGGCTAGTATAGGTGTATACAGCTATACGCCTATACTAGCGCAATGGGGCGGTTTTGTGCTTGTTGCGGCAGAAGCCGATGAAGGCGGCGCGGGGGCTTTTCAGTTCCGGCCGCCCGCTGTCGATCCACCATGACACCCATTGGTCATAGAGCGCGTAAACGTCATAGCCTGGCGCAACGCTCTTGGCGTCGTGGAAGCCTTCGGGGTCGATATAGGGCCGCTCGGGTTCCGCCTCGATCGCCTCGACCGTATCCAGCGCCTCGCGATTGCGGAACGTGACCGCATCGCCATTCATTTCCACGGCATAATCGGGCAGATGATCGTGTGCGACGAGATCGCGTAGCATTGAGCGGAACACACGCAGATGGCTACTCGCGCCGGTCTTTTTCTGTAGCGTTTCGACCGAGATCGACCATTTTTCCTGCGCGCCGCAATGCTTGCGCGCCAGCTCGTAGATACGCCGTTCGAGCGGCTTGCGGAGGCGGAAATAGTCGCGGTGCAATGTCAGGACGCTACGCCCCTCGACCATTCGCAGCAGCCAATCCGAGAGCGTCACCTTGATTTCCGACATTTGGCCGGACTTGGTTTGGCGGACGATCCGCCATTCGTTGATGAGGCCGAAACCTTCGGTGATTTCCTCGCCATCGGCCTTGATGTTCGTGGTGATCCGCGTCCCGGACAGCCGCTCGAACGCATTGCGGAGCCGGTCATAGCCATCGCCATCGGTTTGCCGGTTCGTCCACACCAGCAGATCGCGAGCGGTGAGGTGCAAAGTGCGGCTCGGCCGCTCCCCCTGGTTCATCTTCGCGATGAGCTGGGAGATGCAGTAGATCAGAATATCCTTGTCGTGGATCGTCGCTAGCCCTTTGACGCTCGGGACGATTTCGAGCTTGTTGCCGTTATGCTCATAGCGGAACACGCGGCGGTCGGGCTTGGTCGCGAGCGAGAAAATCGGATGCTCCATCGAGGCCATGTCATCCTTGGGGATCGCGTCAAGAACATCGCAAATGAACAGATCGGGATCGGGATAACGAACCGGCAACAGGGGAGGGCGTCCCTCCGCGCCGTTCGGGGTTTCGATGACGGCAAGCGGAAGTTCGGGGTTTCGTTGACGGTCAGGCTCGATTCGGGGTTTCATTGACGGCCAATCTAGATTCGGGGTTTCATTGACGCAACGGAAAAGTTCGGGGTTTCATTGACGGTCGCCCATGATTCGGGGTTTCGTTGACGCAGATTCGGGGTTCTGGAGTCAGTAGATTCGGGGTTCCGTTGACGGGCAAGGCCAAAAAACGCCCGATTCAGTCAATATTATCAATGCGTTGTGGAATCGCCAAAATCCCGTAACACAACTCTTTAACCCATATATTAACACTAGGCCGACCTGCGGATAACTTTGGCCGCAAAGCAAATCTGATACCGCAGCGTCGTGGTTTCACCCACCAGTGTCCCGCCAGATCGGACAGCTTGTCCCGATTTTCGGGACAGCGGCAGCGCGACTCACCGGCGCAGCGCTTCAGGCACAATCAGAAAGAAGAAAAGCGCCGCCTCTTGGGGCTTCGCCCCGCCGGCTCGCGGCCTTCGGCCGCCCCGGATCGCTAAAGCGATCCTCCCACCCGGCATCCCCATGATGAGCCGGCTCCGCCGGCACGCCTTTGTTGGTGTGAGGATCGTTTAAACGCTACACCCCTATCGCAACCACAGCACCAGCGGCACCGTCGCAATTGGCTTTCCAGAAAAGCCAGGCGGATAGGGCAGCGATCAATCCGAGAGGGCAGGACAGGCGGAAATGTCGCCACAGGGACGATTTCCGGGCCGCTGGACGGCATTTCGACCGTTCGGCATGGGGTTGGAGGGTCGAGCTGCCTATACCGCTCTACGGGCTTCCTAGGCGGCCGATTTTTAAAACGCTAGATCCTCGCCAATCACCCGTCGCGCGGACAATCGAGACCGGCTATATCGGATCGGCCCAACGGCACGATCGCGGTCGGACCCGCCGTGGCTGCTAACGCGGCAGGTCCAATCACGCCGGATCGAACTTCCCCGCGAACTCGCGATCGGCATAGTAGGCGAGCTTGGTGGCGACGATCGCCGCGCAGAACGATGCGACCCACCTGGAACAAGAGATCATTCCGGCTGCCCGTCGCATAGGCCGATAATCCGATCGACCCGCAAACGGGATCGGCTTTCCTCATCATCGATCATGCGACCTTCGATGGCGAGGCACTGCCTGTCCGCTCAGCACATCGGTTTAATGCAAGGTTGGAAAAAACGTTGGGAGCAAGTGTCGGACATGCGTAAAATTCTGCTTCCAGCTGTCGCGCTCGCATTTGCCAGCGTCCCCTTCATTTCTCCTCCGGCAGCCTGGGCTCAGTCAATATCCGCTGCACCAAGCGCCCAAGGCTGCACATTCCAGTCGCTGTCTCAAGCAGACAAACGCCGCTACCAGTCACGTTATCGGAGACGGGTTCGGGTCGATGGACAGGCTTATGCGGACAGGTGGCTGTATCAACAGGTGTGTATGACCGCCGAGCAGCGAAAAGCACTGCGGCCACCGGCGAAAGGAAAGAACTGTCGCGCCGTCTCGCGACCCGTCACCAGCATGGACGGATCGATGACGGTCGGAATCGGACGAGTGTGCGATAAATGAACATTTCTTGCCATTCACAACTGATGAATTCGCGTGACCCAGGATCGAGCGACCCGAAGCCCTTCGATCCGGCTTTCATCCATCGGCGTTACAGCGTATAAGGCTATGGTTTCATACGCTGTCAAATAGGGTCTGGCAGGCTGTTACCTGCCAGACCCACATTCCAAAACAAAGTGAGATCATCCGCTAGCTTTATTAAAAAGCGGTCCAGTCTATCCAATCATCCTTAATAAACTTCTGTGCCGTACGGGACTGCCTTTAGTATATCTACGACCTCGGATTAATCAGAATCCTATTCTAAATTCTGTTTATCTCGCGTAGGGCCGTTTCAATTATCGCCTTTCGTCCCGCAGCATCACACATTAGATATGCCTTCAGGACAGTTATGTCCTGGTCTTCGAGTTCATAGAGTAAGGTTCTTAATCTCGGCGTAAGCTCCTGCACGGGACCAGGCAGGGTTTTGGGAGGCGGCACCTGCATTCTCGCAGATAGGGCCTTGATCGTCGCGTCGAACACCTTTCTACGATCCGCGTAAGGGCTGTTCCAAGACGCGGCAAGGCGGAACGCCATTCTCCGTTCGTTCTCAGACATAGAGTCCAAATGCTCTAGAAGATTAAGCTCAGGCCTGCTTACTAAGGGCCAGCAGAAGTCTAATTCATCATGAGGAGCATGGCCTTGCCAAGGCGAGCGTTGTTCGGCCCAGCGCCGACGCTGTTCCTCCGTTTGCAGCTCTTCCAACTCAAATGCCAAGCGCGCAAACTTTATCCATGCAGGAAAGTGTATTTCTCGCCCTGCTTCAAGATTCTGTATGTCTCCCAACGATGGCACGCGGACCACGCGAAAGTAAGTGGTTAGTCGAGAGATACGATCGATCAGATCTTCTTCGCTCCAGCCAAAATGGGCGCGTGCGTCGCTGAGCCAGATGCTGGCAGCTTTCGCGAGTTGAGAAAGAGAACGTGCCACGTTGCGCTCCTTGCTAGCGGTGTTGGTGGCGGGCGGCCCATGAGACGCGCTTAAGACACGCTGCGAATGGGGAAGCCTGTCCAGAAAAGCTCACTTTTCATCTTCCGGGACCGGTGTGTGCGATCACGCTGGATCGAACAGGCCTGCAAATTCGCGCTGGTCGTAGTAGCGGATTTTCTCCACTGCCAGCGGATGCTCGCCCTGCCGGAGCAGCAGCAGCGTATCGACCGGTATCCGCATGATTTCGTCCGGCGTGACGAGTCTCCGGGCAGTGACATGTGTGTTAACACTCTCGGAGGCATCACGCTTGTCGAACAAGCTCGTTTTTCGAGACGTGCTGACCGTCGCATATTCGATCGTCGTGTCGCCGATCGTGCGCGAGATCATGTCGGCGGTGGCATGGTCATTGACTCCGAACGCCTGGATCACGCCGGCATTGGACAGGAAGGTGCCGGCGCGCTCGCCGTACAGGGCGCGCAGCTGGTGCATATCCTGAAGGATCGGCCAGAGCTGGAGCCCGTAGCCAGCCATTAATCCCATCGCGCGTTCCACAGGCTCCAGTCGGCCGAGCGCCGCGAACTCATCCAGCAGGAACAGGACAGGCCGCTCGGGCCGGGCAGGAGAGCGCGCCATGTCGGTGACGGCCTGTGCGACCAGCAAGCGCAGCCAACGCGCATAGGTGTCGAGGCGGTCGGGCGGCAGGCACAGGAACACGGTGCCGGGCCGTTCCTTCAGCTCCGCGAACCGGAAATCGGAAGCCGATGTGCTTTCGACCAGGCGAGGGCTGTCGAGAAAGTGGGTGTGGCGCTGCGCCGAGGACAGCACACCGGCCGCCTCGCGATCGGACTTGCCGAGCTGGCGGTTGGCGGCGCGTGCGATCAGGCCGTGGGCACCGGTGCTGGCCTGCATGTCCACCAGCAACGCGGCGAAGCCGGCGGGGTCGCGGGTGAGCTTGTCGCGCACGGTCGCCAGCGTAGCGCGGGCAGGGGGCTCATGGATGACGGTGTGCAGGATTACGCCAGCGATCAGCGCCTTGGCTTCCTCGTTCCAGTGCGCTTCGCCCGATTGTCCCGGCGCATCGTGGACCAGCGCGTCGGCGATCGTCTGCGCATCTTCCGCAATGTCCGGGCTTGCCGGGTCGAGCTGCGCCAAAGGGTTGTAGCGGGCCGCAGGACACCCCGAGACCCCGAAGGGGTCCAGACACCACACAGGCCCTTTCCTGACCCTCGTACGGGCCGTAACGCGGGCATTCTCCCCCTTGGGATCAATGCAGACCACCGAGCGATCGAGCAGGAGCAGGTTGGGGATGATCGTGCCGACGCCCTTGCCCGATCGGGTGGGAGCCATCGTCAGCAGGTGCGCCGCGCCGTCATAGTGGAGCAGCTTGCCGGACTTGGCCGAGCGGCCGATCAGGAGATCCCCGTTGGTTTCCAGCTTGCGCACATCGGCGCGGTCGCCGAAGCGGGCCGAGCCAAGCAGTCCGTTACTGCGCTCCTGCATGGCGTACTTCCAGACGAAGACCACGTAGGCGGCCAGCGCGACCCAGGCGATCGTGCTGGCAACCGGTACGGGCAGCAGCTTTTCGAGCAGCCAAGAGGTGCCGTACACAACGGCAAGACCGCCCGCGACGGCAAGGATGCAGCCCGCGTTACTCTCCTGCCCCACCAGTGGCCTTGCCATCATTCCCTCTCCTTCAAACTTGTCCCAGCGGCGTGATGCCCAGAGCCGGATCGGCGTCGGGATGATCGAGCAGCTTGAGGATGATTTGCGTGGCGAGGGGAGGGGGCACCGCTTCTTCGCGCAACATGTTGAACAGCGCCTCCTCGGCGGGCGTTAGCGCCATGCCTTCAATGGCGATATTGGCGCGGGATTCGGCATCGGCTTCATGCCAAACCTCCACGTCAGCGGGCGTGCCGCGCACGAAATCCAGTGCACGGACTTCCCGACGGATCGCTTCAATATCCAGTTCGGCCATCGCAGTCCGTATCATGCCGCTCTCCGTCGAGCACGCTCAGCGCGTTAAGCAAAGCTCCCATGCCATCCTCTGCGGCCATTGCTCCGCCAAGCGCCCACCACGCTGCGCGCCGATGACGATCACCCACTGGATGGCGTCTGTTGAAGCGGCGGGCTTCGCCAGCAAGGGCGGCAACCATCACCTTGTCCTCGCGCCATGACTGGCCTTGCCAATGCGCGAGGCGAGCGTCGAGATCGGCCCAAAGCGAATCCTCCCCCTGCATGGACGTTGAGGCGAGCAGATCGTGCAAGTAGGGGAAGCGCTCGCGTGTCATCAGGCGATGTACCCGCGCTTCGCCATCATGCACCCAATGGGTGAATGGTCCTGTCCGGGGTGGCGAAACAATCATTTGGGAGCCAGCGCGAAGTTCACGCGCACCGTCACCATCCCGGCATTGGTTCCCGCCATCACCGGGGCCGCCTGTTCAGCCTGCACCGCGACTACCGGGGGCGGCGCGACCATGCGGGCGTCCATGGCCCCCATTTGCGGCATGTAGCCGCCCTGGCCGCCGTCATGGATCGCGAGCACGCGATCGATGCGGAGGCTGGCGGCATTGGCATAGGCCTCAGCCTTGGCGCGCGCGGCCTTGTAGGCGGCATCATAGCCGCTCAGGTTCGCCTTCTCGGGATCGGCAACCGAGAGGTCAGGGCCGGATACGATGTTCGCCCCGGCATCGGTGACAGCGGCGATCGCCGCGCCTACCCGCGTCGTGTCCCGCATCCGCACGGTGAGAGTGTTGCTCGCTTCGAAGCGGCCTTTGTTGGGGCCGTAGTCCACGCGATTGACTGACAGGCTGCGGGTCTGGATATCGCGCGCCGGCACGTTCAACCGGGCGAGGGCGGCGGCAATCCGGCTCATGGCCTCGGCGTTGCGGGCACTGGCGCTTTTTGCGTCAGCCGCTACGCTCGACAGGCCGGCGGTGAACAGCGCCTGATCGGGCGTAGCTTCGGTGCGTCCGGTGCCTGCAACCGTCAGCAATGTCTCGCCAGGCTCAAGGCCGCGCGGATCGACAGGGTCACGATCGCAGCCGGCAATGACGACGCACAGCGGCAAGGCCCACAGAAGCTTCCTCAAGGCAGTCTTTCCTCCATATCATCGTCCGTATCGAACGCGCGTTTTCCGCGTCGCTTCCAGAGCGCAAGCGTGTCGCCGGTCTCGTCGCCGCGTGCCTTGCCGACCAGTTCCAGCAATGCGCCGTAAATGGTGGCGCGATCATCGTCGGCGAGATCGACCAAGCCGGCTTTCTGGACGAGGCCGCCCAGCTCGATCAGGTGGCGGGTGCGTTCGCGTCGGGCCACGACCCATCCTCTCGTATCGGTGCGGCGCTGTCCGGCTTCAACCCTGCAAACCGCCTGCGCCAGCTTCGCTTGGCTCCTTGTCGTTGCCCGCAGCGCCGCGCCCACCCTTGCGCCCACGTCGTTGAAAGAAGGCGACGCCCTTCGCGCGCCATGCCTCCTTTGCTTCCGCGTTCGCTTCCACGGCGGCGATGAGCGCGCCGGCGAGCGTTTCCATGTCGAGCGCGTCGGCCCCGGTCGCCGCCACCAGTTCGCCGAGCTGCTGCACCTTGCGCGCCTTGAGCGCCTTGGCCTTGTCACCCAGCGCTCGCAGCTCGGCGTCATAGTCGCGCGTCTTTCGCATGTTCTCTCCTTCGCGCCCGAAATGGAAGCCGCAGCGTAGCACGATCGCGCTGGCAGGATAGCGGTTCCGTCATGAAATGCGGTGAAGTCAATCACGCGAACGGCAGAGAGTGTGAGTGCGCGCTTATACGTCGTTGCCGACGTGCGCTCAGAAGTGCAATAAGCAGGGTGTCATGGCGATCTACCATTTCTCGGCCAAGGTTGTGAGTCGCGCCAACGGATCGAGCGCGGTTGCAAGCGCGGCCTATCGTGCAGCGGAACGGCTGCACGATGATAGACTCGGGCGCGACCATGATTTCTCGAATAAGGCAGGCGTCGTCCATTCGGAAATCATACTGCCCGAAGGCGCACCGGAGCGTTTAAACGACCGCGCTTGCCTGTGGAATGAAGTCGAGGCCGGCGAGAAGCGCAAGGACGCGCAGTTGGCGCGCGAAGTCGAGTTCGCGATCCCGCGCGAGATGAACACGGCTCAGGGCGTGAGCCTCGCCCGCGATTTCGTCGAAAAGCAGTTTGTCGATCGGGGCATGGTCGCGGACCTCAATGTGCATTGGGACAGGGGCAAGGACGGCGAGCCCAAGCCGCACGCGCATGTCATGCTGTCGATGCGCGAGGTTGGCCCCGAGGGCTTCGGGCAGAAGGTGCGCGAGTGGAACAGCAATGCGCTCCTGAAGGAGTGGCGCGAGGCGTGGGCCGATCATGTCAACGAGCGGTTGGCCCAGCTGGATATTGATGCCCGCATAGATCATCGCACGTTGGAGGCGCAGGGCATTGACCTTGAGCCGCAACACAAGATCGGACCGGCTGCGTCGCGGATGCCCGAACAAGGGCTTGAGGCCGAGCGGGCCGAGGACCATGCCCGGATCGCGCGCGAGAATGGCGAGAAGATCATTGCGCGGCCCGAGATCGCGCTGGACGCGATCACCCGGCAGCAGGCGACGTTCACGCGGCGCGACCTGGCGCAGTTCGCGTTCCGGCACAGCGACGGCAAGGATCAGTTCGACCAGGTGATGAGCGCGGTGCGGACCTCGCCCGAGCTGGTGGGGCTGGGCAAGGACGGGCGCGGCGAGGACCGCTTTACCTCCCGCGATATGATCGACACCGAGCAGCGGTTGGAACACGCCGCCGATCGTCTTGCCGACAAGGCGAGGCATGGTCTCCCGGCAGCGTCGCTGCAAAGGGGGCTGGACGCCGCCGGGAGTGAGGGCCTGGTGCTCGGGGGAGAGCAGCAAGCTGCGCTGGCGCATATAACCGGCGAGAAGGATATTGCCATCGTGGTCGGCTACGCCGGCACCGGCAAATCCGCCATGCTGGGGGTCGCGCGCGACGAATGGGAGCGCGCTGGCTACCAGGTGCGCGGCGCGGCGCTGTCGGGGATCGCGGCGGAGAGCCTGGAAGGCGGATCGGGCATCGCCTCGCGCACGATCGCCAGTCTCGAATATCAGTGGGACCAGGGCCGGGAGCTGCTAGGTCCGCGCGACGTGCTGGTGATCGACGAGGCCGGCATGATCGGCACGCGCCAGATGGAGCGGGTGCTGTCGGCGGCCGAGCGGGCGGGCGCGAAGGTGGTGCTGGTCGGCGATCCTGAGCAGTTGCAGGCGATCGAGGCGGGCGCGGCGTTTCGCGCGCTGGCCGAGCGGCATGGGGCGGCCGAGATCAGCGAGGTTCGCCGGCAGCATGAGGACTGGCAGAAAGACGCCACGCGGGCGCTGGCGACGGGCAGGACCGGCAAGGCCGTCCATGCCTATGAGGCGCATGGCATGGTGCAGGCGGCGGACACGCGCGAGCAGGCCCGGGCCGAGCTGGTCGACCGATGGGACGCGCAGCGCAGCGCCGATCCGGACAAGACCCGGATCATCCTCACCCATACCAATGCGGAGGTGCGTGACCTGAACCTGGCCGCGCGCGATCGGCTGCGCGCGTCGGGCGAATTGGGCGACGACGTGCGCGTGTCGGCCGAGCGCGGCGCGCGGGAGTTCGCCAGCGGCGACCGCATCATGTTCCTCAAGAACGAGCGCGGGCTTGGCGTGAAGAACGGTTTGCTGGGCAAGGTCGAGCGGGTGTCGCCCGACAGCATGGCGGTGCGGCTCGACGATGGCCGATCGGTGGCGTTCGACCTCAAGGACTATGCCCATGTCGATCATGGCTATGCTGCCACCATCCACAAATCGCAGGGGGTGACTGTCGATCAGGCGCATGTGCTGGCGACGCCGGGGATGGACCGCCATTCGGCCTATGTGGCGCTGTCGCGGCATCGCGAGGGCGTGCAGCTCCATTATGGCCGCGACGACTTCGCCGACACCGGCAAGCTTGTCCGCACGCTGGGCCGCGAGCGGGCGAAGGATATGGCGTCCGACTATCCGATGTTCCGCGACCGCGACGCCGAGGCGCAATCGTTCGCCGATCGGCGCGGGCTGTCGGGTGAGATCCGCGTTGCGGATGCGCCCGAGCGGAAGGGCGTGGAGATCCTCGCGCCGAGCGCGGGAACTTCACGCCAGATGGGCGACGACCGCGGCGCTGGCGAGGCGAAGGCCGCGGGCGAGGGGCGGCCGCGGCGGGGTATGTTCGACAATTTCCGGCCCGCACCCGAGCGGCCAGCGCCGGCGACCAATCGCGGCCAGGGCGAGAGGCCCAAGCGCGGCATGTTCGACGGGTTGAAGCTGTCGGCCGAGCCGGCGAAGGGCGCGGAGCGCACGCCGGCGTTGCCGGATCGCGGCCAGGATCGGACATTCGCGCGCGCGGTCGAGCGGACCTCGCGTTCGGCCGAGGCGATGTTGCAGGCCCGCGCATCGGGCGGGCCGGTGTTGGAACATCAGAAAGTCGCGCTCGAGCGCGCGACCGAGGCGCTTGACCAGATCAGGCCAGGAGCTTCGCGCGACCTCGCATCGGCGATGCAGCGCGATCCGGCCTTGCTGCGCGACGCGGCGGCGGGACGCAGCGGCCCGATGATCGAAGCGATGGCGCAGGAAGCTCGCGTGCGCACCGATCCGAACTTGCGCGCCGATCGGTTTGTGGAACGCTGGCAACAGCTCTCCCAGGACCGAGACCGCCTCTATCGCGCCGGCGACATGACGGGCCGCGAGAAGGCGGGCAAGGAAATGGCGGGCATGGCGAAAAGCCTTGAGCGCGATCCACAGGTGGAATCGATCCTGCGTAATCGCACCCGCGAGCTGGGGCTTGAGATCGGCATGGAGCGCAGCCCGCAGATGGGCGGCGGCGAGCTGGGCCGCCAGTTGACGCATGAGCTGGGAATCGGCCGCGACCGTGGACTTAGCCGGTAGGGAGAGAAACAAACATGGACGAGGACGAGTATCGCGAACCCCATGCCGGCGACGATCCAGTGGCCGCGTTCGAGCGGTTGCGCGGCGAGGTGTCGTTGCTGCGTCATGCGGTCGAAGGGCTGACCGCCGCGCGCGAGTCCATCGACATTCCCGATTATCAGCCGACGCTTGAGCGTACCGAAAAGGTGCTGGGGGTTCTGGCCCAGCAGATCGCCGCGATGCGGAAAAGCCCTGCCCTGTCGATGGACCCGGCGCATATGGCGGGCGAGATCGCGACGGCGGCGATCGGCGCGCGCCGCGAGGACCAGCGTCTTATCACCGAGGCGCGCACGGCGCTGGACCAGGCCGCGCGTGAGATCGGGAGCCGGCTTGCTTCCGCGCGGCGCGGCGACGAGCAGAATCGCTGGCTATATCTGTTCGGCGGTGGCGGCCTGGTGCTGGGGCTGTTGTTCTATGCCGCGTTGGCGGGGCCGATCGCGCGTCTGACGCCCGATAGCTGGCTATGGCCTGAAGGCGTGGCGACGCGCGTTTTGGACGCGCCGACGCAATGGGAGGGGGGGCAGCGGTTGATGCGGGCCGCTGCGCCGGAGCGCTGGGAGGCGATCGTCGCGACCGACAAGCTGTTGCGCGACAATCGCGAGACGATCGAGACGTGCCGCAAGTCGGCGACGAAGGCAAAGAAGCCGGTGCGCTGCACGATCGAGGTCAAGCCGGCGACAGAATAAGGGTGGATCCCGAGCATGATCGGGGTTGCGCGGGGCGGTAATGTCACGGTACAGGGCCGACCCCGCAGCGCAGGCACTTCGATGCCGCTCATAGGTGCACTCCCGGCAGCCGGGCCGACGAGGGAAAAAGCGCCGTCAGGCGCCAGCGTAGGGGCATCAGCGTGGCAAAGGTGAGCCCCCATACCCAAGCTGCCAGCGCGAGCGGCAAGGGTGTCGTGCGCGATTGTCCTTTGATTTAGCGAGAGAAGGCGCGCTGCACAATTAAAATGCCCCGTATGTAGTGAGTCCCATCTCGTCAACTGCCAATGATTAGACCTCTGGTCGCGCATCGTCTGGCAGGCTTGGACGAATCCTATAAGGATCGGCGCACGGCTTTACGATGAAGCAATCATTCCTAAGCGTCGTTAACCATCCTCTAACGCATGCGATGCGATTATACAGCTATGCTAGAGGTCGCACCGGGGTGAACATGAGCAGCATCTTCAACGACGTCATGGCCGTGCGAAGCGCCATCCTCGACAGGAATGCGGCGCTTCGAAATGTAGCAAGCAGCGCGGGTTCTGTTGGTAGCCCCGGGGGTGCGGGAGCAAAATTCGAAGCAGCGATGGATACCGTGCTTGGAAAGGCGGACGGTGCAGACTCGCTTGCAGGGCCTGGCTCAAACCAAAGGATTTTGGGGACTGAACGTACGGAACCAGGCGGCTTTACCTCTACACTGCAAACACAGATTCAAAAGATTAATGAAATCAACGCTCGCGCCGGCCAGTTGACAGTCGCCTATGAGCGCGGCGAAGAGGTCGATATTGCAAAGGTCATGCTCGCGCGGCAGGAGTCGTCGATCGCGTTCGAGGCGACGCTGCAAGTTCGCAATAAGTTGCTTTCCGCGTATAAGGACATCATGAGCATGCCGGTCTAGCGCAATCTTGTCCACCGTATCATTGTGAGCAAGTCAAATAAGCACCGTATCAGCTATGATGGGTTCAGTTCGGCATCGAAGGGTATGTTATGAGAAGATCGAGGGCGATTATCGCGGCCATGTTTCTGTTACCCCTAGCCGTAACGGCTTGTGGCAGCAGCGAGAAAACGTCGGACATCTCCGAGGATCAGATGAACCATTATGCCGGCATAGCGGAGCACGATCACCCGACGAATTCGACCAGCGCGACACCGCAGTCGGCTACGTCGAATCCAGCGAAGAAGCAGTAGCGGCCATAGACCGATCAGGAGCCTTTCGGCTTGCGACCGCTATTGTGCATGCTGACGATTTTCCAGCTATTTCCCTCGCGCGTTAAGACGCTGGTCGCGACGCCAATACGCTCGGCTACGGCTCCGTTCTTGGGTTCGATTCGATAGCGGTAGGTCTCGGTAGCGAGTGCAACCGGTCCCTCAAAGCGAACGCTGACCTTGTAGTCGGAAAATGTGAACGACTTGAACGCCGCCAGCTCTGGCCCAAGATGATGGGCGAGGTAGGTGGCGTAGCTTCCCTCGGAGCCACCCGTTTCGAATATCTGCGAGTCGGCCGCGAAGAATCGCTCTGTCCCCTTCGCATCGAGCTTCTCGATCGCGGCCTTGTACTGCGACAGCACCGCCTCCACGGCCCTTGTATCCGCGACGCGCGCAGGCTGCGCGGTGACTGCGATCGGCGTCGCCAGCGATGTGGCTACTGCCACCCTCAATGCCAAAATCATGTTTTCCCCCTTGAGAACGCCAGATGGTTGAGGCCGCCATGTATGAAGGTGCCCATGGCCAGCGTGCCGCCGAGCATGGCGGTTCCGCGCATCACGTCGCGCCGGTTCAGATTGCGGCTCATGCCGTTCCTTCACTCCGATCTATGCTTGCAGCCGGGGAGACGCCGCCGACATTACCCCATATTACGCATGAACCAGTCCACCCCCTCATGCGCGATCGAGAATATCCAACAATTTTTTGCGTGCGCGCCGAAGCCGCGTCTCCACGGCCTTGCCACTGATCCCCAGCGCGGCGGCGGTTTCCTTTTGGGACAAGCCCTCCACGGTCCGCAGCAAGATCGTCTCCTTGAGCGTGGCCGGCAGCTGGGACACCGCGCGCGAAAGCCGGACTAGTTCCGCGCGGTCGAAGGTTACCGCGTCGGCGCCTGGCGCCTCATCCCACTCACTTTCCATCGTCTCGGGCGGCAGCGAAGAAGCGAACGATAATATCTGGCGTATGCGCCGCCGCCGATGCCAGTCGCGGCTCTTGTTGATCGCCACGCGGGCCAGCCACGCAGCGAGCGGCCGATCTCCGTCATATCTTGGCAGGTTCTGAAAGGCGGACGCGAAGCATTCCTGAGTGAGGTCAAGCGCCTCTTCGGCATCGCCGATATGTGCACGGATCAGGCGGTAAACCGGCCCCTTGTGCCGGCGCATGATCTCGGCGAAGGCGGCCTGACGTCCAGCGAGCGTCAAGGCGGCGAGTTCGCCGTCCGTGCAGGCCGAAAGTTCAAGACTCACCGCGCGTCTGCGGTCAGCGCCTTCACCACCGCGCGGTCGAACGTCCTCGCCTGGTCAGGCCGCAGGATCTGCCGCATCGCGAACATATGGTTCAACGTCTCCTTTTGGAGCTCGCCCATCGAGCCGTGCGAACGATCGACAGCGGCCGCGACCTGCGGCCCATTGCCATGCTCGACTTCGATGGCGTCGGCGAGCCGCGCGTTGTCGGCCCTGAGTTCCAGCTCCAAGGCACGCCTTCGGACGGCGAAGCGAGACTCCAGCGTCTGGAGTTTGGTCCGTTGAGCCTCGTCCAACTCAAGCCCGTCGTGGAGCAATCTGTGAAGCTCCACGCCTGGGGTCGTCGACGAAGGAAACACTTCGCGTCCAGCCCACACGCCTGCGACCGCTGCTGTGAACGCGATGGCCGCGATCAGCATCGTTCTCCGGGCGCTGCCCGTCACTGGAGCGCCAGCAAGGTCGAAGGCGCTAGCGGCGCGGCAGGCCCGAAAGGCGTCAGCGTCGGCATCTGCGCAGGCGCCGCTGCGGACGACAATCCGCCGCCCACCACTCCCAAGGCGACCGCGCCTACCGCTGCCAGCATGCCAGCCCGCAGTGTCACTCCGCTGCCCGCGCGCTGCTCCGCCGCGATTAATCGCATGACATCCCCTTCCAGTTCAGCGAGCCGGGGATGAAGCGGCTGCTCGGCAAGGCGGCGCAACGCGCTGTCTAAATCCATATCCATGTTCCTTCCTCCGTCTTGCTCACATCCATTACGCACGGCCGGCGAACACCCCTCGAATCCGACGTGAACGAATACCCCGAAGCGCGAACGCCCCCGAGCGCCGCGGCGCACTCTTCCATTGCATCCAATCGTTCACAGCTCGCACGCAGGCCGGCGATCCACGCGTCCCGCTGTTTTCAAGTTCCTGATTCACCTCTGTTGGCAGGCCGAGCACAGCTACGGCGGCAACCATGGTGTTTATTAGGTTAATTGAGGATGGTGACTATTACGTGCGTGGCGGATGCGGGTAACGGCATGGCCGTGCATATGTCGACGTTTGTCGCGACCAGATAGCGCGATTGGCAACAAGCCGCCGATATTGCTCGTGAGCCGGGCAGCGGCACATGACCATTCCGCTGTCCGCAGGAGTTGGGTGACGGCAAGCGGAATGGTCCAAGAACGGGCAGCGGCGATAGATCGACACTATCGTCTTCTGGAGGAAATGGAGGGGCCATGTCTGTGTCTGCCCCCCCGCCGAGGAGGCGGTTTAGTGCGTGCTGAACAACTACGGTGAAAGCATCCAGCACCAAAGGAAAAGCCTTTGTCTAAAAGCTCATTCTAACCGTCGCTCGCGCGGTTGTCGGCGCACCGGGCATGATGTTGTTATCGTTGTAGGCGGACGAGAAATAATTGCTGTCGAGGAGGTTCTCGACGTTGATTTGCGCCTCGATGTGGGGGGTGAGCTTGAAGAACGCGGCGGCATCGACGCGGGTGAACGCAGGCAGGACGGCGGCATTGCTGACGGAGGTGAAGCTTTTTGTCTGGTGGTAGACGCCGACCCCGGCTCCCAAGCGAGGGGTGAAGTCGTAGCGGGTCCAGAGCGAAGCCTGCTGCTTGGGCACAAGCGGGACCTCGCGGCCGGCAGGAGCCGCACTCGTTGTCTTGCGGATTTTTGCGTCCTGCAGCGTGTAGCCGGCGCTGATTTGCCATTGGGGTGTGATCGCGCCGTTGAGGCCGATCTCAAGCCCTTTGCTGCGCTGCGCGCCCGTTAGCACCGTCCGCGTGGCGTCGTTGGGGTCGGTCGCGCGGGTGTTGGTGCGATCGAGCCGGTAGACGGCAGCGGTCAGGTTAAGCGTTGGGGAAACATCCCATTTGAGGCCGACTTCGTAATTGTCGAACTTCTCTGGTTCCAGCGCGGCGGTTGTTATGTCGAGCGATGAAAACTGATCGCCCGATTGCGGCAGGAAGGACCGGCTATAGCTGGCGTAGATCGAGACGGGTTGCACCGGCTTCAGCACTACCCCAAGGCGGGGAGACCAGAGGGTGTCGGTCCGGCTATAGCTCCGCCCGGCGACGAGATCATCGATGCTGAGCTTGAAGCGGTCGCGGCGAACGCCGCCGATGACATCGACATGTTCGCCGATCGAGATCTGGTCCTGCACATAGAAGGCCGTGGCGTCGGCATTTGTCCGGATAGACCGGTAGCCGGTGTTGGCGGTGGTGCGCAGCGTGACTGGCGGCACCGTGATTCGGTCAGCCAACGCGACAAAGACGCGCCGCCCTCCATTGACGATATCACCACTTCCGAAAAAGCCATTGATCCGCTGGTTGCGCGTGCGCTGATCGCCATATTCGAAGCCGGCGAGCAGCACGTGGCGGACGGGGCCGGTGGTGACGGTCCAGACGAGATCGTTCTGGTTGAGCAGGTTCTTGCGCGTCGTGGGATCGCTATATGCCTCGAGGCCGACGCTCTGGACGGCGCCGCGCGGGGTGGCCGGGGTTACCGCGAAAGTGTTTCGATAGAGCTTGTCATAATCTCCGTAGAGGACGCGACTGGTTACGGTCAGGTTGTCGCTAAACCGATGCTCGATGCGCCCGCTTAGGACCTTAGCCTCGAAATCGCTGACGTTGAATCCCGGCACACCAAAAAAGGTATCGCGAAAACCGGTAAGGGGGCGTGACGGGCTGGTCAGAGAGCCTTGGGCAGCCGAGGGAACGCCTCGATCGATCGTGCGCTTGTCATTGTTGTATTCGAAGCCCAGGTCGATCCGTGTGGTGCCGCCTAGCGATACGGCAAAGGTCGGATTGATCGCGAGCCGGCGTCCGTCGTAGAAGTCCCGGTTGCTGTTGAACTCCTCATAGACGGCGTTCAGTCGAGCCGAGGCGGACTGGCTGATCGGTTGGTTGATGTCGGTGTCGATATACCATGCGCCATATGTATCCGCCGAACCGCTGCTACTGATGAAGGCGTTGGCACCGGGGCGCTTGGTGACGCGGTTGACGATCCCACCCCCACCACCGCGGCCGAAGATCATTGCGTTGGGACCTTTCAGGACCTCGATCCGCTCTGCGTTGTAGAGGCCGCGGTAATATTGCACGTCGTCACGCAGGCCATCGACAAAGAAGTCTGCGGTGCTGTTGTTGCCGCGCAGAATGATCTGATCGCGGTGACCCTCACCCTGAGATATCACCGCGCCGGGGACATAGCGAAGCACGTCGGCGATCGAGCGCATAGCTTGATCGTCAATCTGCGCCTCGGTGATGATCGATGCCGCCTGTGGAACGTCCTTGAGACTGGTCGGAGTGCGGGTGGCGGTGCTGGTCGCATCGACCTGGTAGCCGTCCCGGACGCCGGTGACGATGATTGTTTGGCGTGCGTCCGTAGCCGGGGGAGCTGGCTGGTCCTGGGCCGCTGCGGGCACGGCCATTAATCCAAGGCCTAACGCGCCGCTCAATGTACTTTTTTTCATTTCACCCCCTTGCGAATCGTTCTCAATCTGTGCGCCGCCCTATGATATATGCAACTGCTTCGCAATAGCCGATGTCTGACTTGAAAGTGCGTGATGAAGGTAATGGTGCGCATCGACCCCCTAAGTTGGAGACGCCGAACGGTGTGCCGCCAGATCGGTGAGCAAGCCCTGCCGTCGCTCACCAGATTAGGGGGCGAGTTCGGGATCTCGGCGCCTGCGGTGGTCGTTTCGCTAGCGTCGCGCTTCTATATGTGATAATGTCCTTTATCACACACTCTAGGGACCATGATCGCATGACCGGGACGGCCGCCACGACACCCCCGCAACGTCGCCCCGTCATCCGGGCCGTCAGTTTCGATGAGGCCGGCGCGGCGATCGGCAGCTTGCTGCCGATCGCGCGGCCGCCCACACGCGCGGCCGAAACCGGCGCATCCGGCAAGGTCGCGGATTTCCTGCTGGCCTGGTGGAACGGCGACGAGTGCGGGCATTTCCCGATCATCCACTTGTGCAACGTCGATGCCGTCGATGCCGTCATTGCCGAGGATATGCTTACGGTCATGGCCTATCTGGCGCAGGAGTCGACCACCTACGCCGATGCCTGGGGCTACCGCGACGCGATGGGCGACCTTTGGGTGCGCTATCGCGGCGACCCCGCAGAGAGCGTTTAAACGCCTCCGAAGATCCACCGCAAAAAGGGATGCCGGCATGATCGAAAATGACGACGAGGCTTTTGCCGACAACTACGCCGAGCGCGACCAAGCCAAGGCGCTGTGCGAGCAGGCGCGCGCGGGCGGGTTGCGTTTCGAGGCGTATCTACCCGGCGACATGGCCGATTGGCTGTTGGCGCAGGTCGAGCGGGGCCATTTCGTTGATCCGTCCGAGGCGGTGTTCGCGATCGTCAAGAACTTTATCGACATGGAGCCGCACCGCGATTTGCGCGACGAGCTGCTACGCCGGATATTAGACGAGTCGGTTGCGCGCGGGCTTGAGGACGTGAAGGCGGGCCGCGTTCGTCCCGCTGATGAGATGTTTGACGAATTGCGCCGGGAGCTGGCGAAGCCTCGCCCCGAGCCGGCCCGTTGGCAGAAGATCGCACGATGAACCAGCTCGCCCCCCTGCCCTCGCCGGCGCTGGCGTTGCCGGCCTTGATCGCGGCGGCCGACGACGCCACGCGGCTGCGCTTCCTTGAGTTCTTCGCCGTCACCATTCGCAACCCGCATACGCGCCGCGCCTATATGCGCGCGGCCGGCGACTTCCTGGCCTGGTGTGAGGCGCGCGGCGTCGCCTCGCTTGAGGCCGTGCAACCGCTCCACGTCGCGGCCTGGGTCGAGGCGCTGGGGCGCGAGCTGGCCGCGCCCAGCGTCAAGCAGCAGCTCGCCGGCGTGCGCCACCTGTTCGACTGGCTGGTGACGGGCCATATCGTGCCGGTGAACCCTGCCGGATCGGTGCGCGGGCCGGCGCATAGCCAGCGGCGCGGCAAGACGCCGGTGCTGGCCCCGGACGAGGCGCGGCGGTTGCTCGACAGCATCGACGTGACCACCCATGCGGGCCTGCGCGACCGCGCCCTGATCGGGTTGATGGTCTATAGTTTCGCGCGGATCGGCGCGGCGCTAGCGATGCGGGTCGAGGACGTGTTCATGCAGAACAGGCGGCTATGGGTCCGACTGCACGAGAAAGGCGGCAAGCGCCATGAAATGCCCTGCCATCACAATCTAGAGGATTATCTGACCGCCTATATCGACGGGTGCGCGCTGCGTGAGGATCGCAAGGGATCGCTGTTCCGCACGATCGCACGCGGGACTAAGCGACTAAGCGATACCCCCCTGCCCCAAGCCAATGCCTTCGCGATGGTGCGCCGGCGCGCAGGCGCGGCCGAGATCGGGACGGCGATCGGCAACCATTCGTTCCGCGCGACCGGAATCACCACCTATCTGAAAAACGGCGGCACGTTGGAGACGGCCGCGACGATGGCGAACCACAGCTCTACCCGCACGACCCAGCTCTATGACCGCCGGCCCGATGACGTGACGCTGGACGAGGTGGAGCGGGTGTTGATCTAGGCGGCGATCGCTGGCGCACATCCCCAGCGCCCGCCCTGCCAATGGAACCCTACCTGCTGCGCGTTGCTGATCGCGGGCGGCTCGCCCTTGTGCCAGAAACCGAGCATCTTGCCCCGATCGTCCAGATGAGCGTCGGCGACGATCGCGCGCGCGGCCTGGATGAATTGCCCATGCCCGAACACATAGACCAGCGAAGCGGCCGGCATGGCGGCGAGGCGGGCAAGCGCCGCCTCGCAGCGCCGGAGCAGATTGGCGAAGCTCTCCGCCCCCTCCCCGTCGCAATAATCAGGATCGGCCTCGCTCCAATAGCGTTCGAGGTGCGGCATCCGCTCGGCGCTGCGCGTGCCGTTCCAGCGCGCCGGTTGCAGATAGGTGAACTCTTCTATCGGCCAGACTTCGACCGGGACGCCGGGGAAGCGCGCGATCGTCGGCGCGGCCGTCTGCCGGGTGCGGGTATAGGGCGACGTGACGATGAGCGCGGGCGCTTGCGTCCAGCTCGCCGCGACCTGGCGCGCTTGTTCGTGGCCGTGCTCCGTCAGCTCGATCGTCGCGAGATCGCGACACGGCACGCCGGCGTTGCCTGTAGATTCGCCGTGGCGGATGAAGATCGCCCGCATATGCGTCATCTATCCGAATACCTCGCTATGCGAGCCAAGGCGCGCGAGGCGCAGCGTTTCGTCGTCGGGCTTGGCGTAGATCAGCACCAGATCGGGCTTGACGTGGCAATCGCGGTAGCCCGCCCAATCGCCGCTCAGATCATGGTCGCGGTATTTGGGATCAAGCGGCGTGTCGGTCGCGAGCGCGGCCAGGACGGGCAGAAGATCGGCATCGAGGGTCGCTCGATGTCGGCCCTTTGATTCCCGCTTGTAGTCGCGCTTGAACCGGGTCGAACGATCAATCGTCCGCATGGAGGTCCGCCATCAGCGCATCGACGCTGGCAAACTTGGTCCCCTTCCCCGCCGCCAGCTCTGCCATTGCCTCGCGTGTCGCGGCGTTCGGAACCTTGACCTCGAAAGGCAAGCGCCGTTCGTCGGCGATACGCAGCATCAGCAGCCGGATAGCGTCGGAGATCGAAAGGCCCATCGCGCCCAGCGCGGCGGTGGCGCGTTCCTTCGTCGTATTGTCGATCCTGGCGCGGACATAGGTGTCGGAAACAGCCATTGGGATTTCCTTCTGAAAACGTAGTCCCAATGTAGTCACAAAATCTGATTTTGGCAATGGGTGCGGTGATTATGCGCCTGCCGCTGGCGCGGCACCGTGGCTCTAGTCGCTCACGCTCCCCAAGCCCGCAAGCGGTCTTGGCCCAAGGTAACGATCCACATGGCGGAAGCGAGATCGCTGCGCGGATCTCGCGCAGCAGTGCCGGGGGAAAGGCGGTCCCGGCCGCCTCTCCCCCGCAACGGCAATCAGCGGGACCGTGGCTCACTCGGCTGCGCCTCCCTGCGCCGCGCACCACTCCCGCAGATTCCCGCTGCCCCCCTCTCTCGCCGGCGTTCTTGGGCGTCCGTGTTCCGGCCGATGGCATGGCCATCGCCGGACAGGCGATTTGAAGGGAGTAAAGACGATGACCCACGAAACCCGCGAAAGCTGGCTCAATGCCGTGGCGCAGGGCATGGCTCTGCTGTTCGAGGCGCTGGACGCCCCCCTGCCCGACCGCTTACGCGTGGCGATCGGCTTCACCAGCAGAGGCGCGAAGGGCAAGGCGATCGGTGAGTGCTGGGACAACCGACTTAGCGCGGACGGGCATTTTGAAATCTTCATTCGCCCGGACCTAGCGCACGCGCCCGATGCGATGCCGGCGCAGATCGCGGCCATCCTCGCGCATGAGCTGGTCCATGCCGCCGTCGGCATCCCGGCAGGGCATGGGAAGGCGTTTAAACGGGTCGCGCTGGGGCTGGGGTTGGTCGGGCCTATGCGCGCCACCACCCCCGGCGAGGCGTTCCTTGCGGCCGTCGCACCGATCCTCGATGCCGCTGGCCCCCTCCCCCATGCCCGTCTCGACACGGACGGGGAGTCGACCGCGCCCAAGGAGCAGAAAACCCGGATGCTGAAATGCGAGTGCGCGACGTGCGGCTATACCGCGAGGACCGCGCGCAAATGGCTTGAGCAGGCCGGAGCGCCGCTTTGCCCGATCGAGGATCACGGCCAGATGAGCCATGAGGCGCTGGACGATGACAGCGAGGATGAGGGCGGCGAGGACGGCTAGACGCCCTGCCCTTTCATCCGATAGCCGCTTGCGCTATGACCACATGCAAACATGAGTTCATGTAAGGATATTCACATGCCAACAATCGCGATCATCAGCCAGAAGGGGGGCGCGGGCAAGACCACCCTCGCCTTGCACCTGGCCGCAGCCGCCGAGGATTCCGGGCATACCGCGCTGGTGATCGACCTCGACCCGCAGGCGACGGCGAGCCAATGGGCGGCATGGCGGCAGGACGCGCCCCCGGTCGTGATCGACAGCGCCCCCCCTCGCCTTGCCGCCAAGATCGAGCAAGCGACGGCGCAGGGCGCGGAGTTCATCGTGATCGACACCCCGCCCCATGCCGACAGCGCCGCCAGCGCCGCCGTCGAGGCGGCCGACCTGGTGTTGATACCTTGTCGGCCGAGCGCGTTCGACCTGGCCGCGATCAAGACCACGGCCAGCCTTGTGAAGATGCGCGGCAAGCCCGCTTTCGTGATCTTCACGGCGGGAAGCCCGACCGCGCCACGCATGTATGACGAGGCGGCGCAGCTCGTGCAGGGTTACGGGCTGGACGCCTGCCCGCTGCGTGTCGCGGATCGCGCCGCGTTCCGCCATGCGGCGACCGAGGGAAAAACCGTGATGGAGATCGAACCGAATGGCAAGGCGGCCGATGAGGTGCGTCAGCTTTACAAGTGGGCATGTGAACATGTAAACATGCCAGCAGATAGGAAGCGGAGGGCCAGCGCATGAGCCGGAAGGGATCATTGCTTGCATTGCGGGATCGGGACGCAGCGCCGACGCCGGCGACGGCCGAGCCGGAGGGAAGGGCGGCCGCGCCGAGCGCCCGCAGCACTGGCGTAGGCACCGGCAGCAGTTCGAGCAGCAGCCCGGTTGCGCCGAGCCGTCAGGGCAAGAAGGCGATGACGGGCTATTTCAGCCCGGAAATGTCGTTCGCCATGCACATGACCGCCCGCAAGCACGGCATGAGCTTGCAGGACGCGATGGCCGAGGCGTTCAACGACTGGCTCCGAAAGATGGGGGAAAGTCCTGTAGGCAAGTGAGCATGTTCACATGCAAACATATAGCTTAGGGGAAAACTCATGGCCGTGCTAATCGTGTCCGCCATCTTGGCCCAGTCGGCCCGAAGCTGCGATTTTGGCCAGGTTGAAGAACGAACACTGAACGCTTGATTGATTCTACCAGGACCGTTGCTGACCACCGACCTCGTAGATATCGGCTTCCATGGAGCAATTGTAGCTCTCTGCGATGTTGAACATCTCGGAGAGGAGGCTTTGGATTTCCTCATCAAGGGAAATGCCATCCGGATCGGGGTCATAGGCGACGGTCAGTTTGTAATCACAATTGCCGTTTTTTACCATGGCGTAGTCGCGTTCCAGCATCGCCTCAATCCGCTCCCGAGCGGGTTTTCTACCTCTTCCACGCTTGTTGAAGTTCTCGATAATCAGATGCAGGGCGATGCTGGCAGTGGGCGGCTTTTCCGGCAGTTTGGTCTGTGACGGAATAATGTCGAGCGCCCGATAGACGGTCATTCGTGAGACCTTCAGGTCGCGGGCAACGCGGGCCTTGCTGGCGCCGGCGGCAAGGCGACGGCGGATTTCATCGTCATCGACGTTCTTCTTCCGGCCTTTGTAAACGCCTTCGGCGCGCGCCGCTTCGATCCCGGCGCGCTGACGATCCTTGATGAACTTCAGCTCCATATCGGCGACCATGCCGAGTATGGTGATGACCATTCGCCCCATGTCGCCCGCCGTCGTCACCTCTGGCTCAAGGATGCGCAGCGAAGCTCCCTTTTCATCAAGCTCATGCACCAGGTTCAGGACATCGCGCGTGGAGCGGCCGAGCCGGTCGAGCCGCAGCACGACCAGCTCGTCGCCGGTGTGCATAAACTGCATGATCGTTTCCAGTTCCGTGCGCCCGCTCCGCGAGGCCCCCGATCCGGTCTCGGAACGGATAATTTCGCAACCTGCATTCTTGAGGCGGCCAATCTGGATATCCAGATCCTGGTCCGTGGTGCTGACGCGGGCATATCCGATACGAGCCAAGTGCAAAATCCGTCACATTAGGGTGGCTCTTGCAGTGTATCGTCACATTGAGCGCAAACCCACCCTTTTGTGACAGACGAATGGTGTCACTCGGCCCTATCACTCTGGGGTGTACCCAAATGTTATAGGCCGATCAGCCGCCTCACGCTGCAAGCCGTCCAAAATCAATCCGGTCGTTCAGGTCGAGGTCGAAGCGGCCATAAAGGTAGCCGACTGGCTCAAATATATCGAAAATGGCGCGGCAAAATCGGGCACCGCCGATCCGATGGGCACCTATGACTTTACATGGATGTGGGAAGAACTGGGGCTTAGCGACCTCCGGCGGTAACGGCCATCATACGGTTCTTGAAATGTTCTCGCTTAGCGTTGTCTGGCGTACCTTCCACGCGATGCCCTCTCCCTCAGAAAAGACTCTA
>NZ_LXVX01000021.1:30742-55005 GCF_001650725.1 Sphingobium sp. TCM1
GCCCCCTCCCGCAAACGCCCCCACATCGCGCGGTGAGGGTCTGGAAGAGCTGCGCAATCGACTTGCGACCGCATCAACAGCCAAGGAAGTTGCTGACCTTCAAGCGCGCATCCAGCTCGAAAGCGCGTCGATGATGAACGACCAGCTCCGCGTCGAAGCGTTGGAGCGAGCGCGCAGAGCGGAGGCCGCGGCGCACACGGCCGAAGCTTTTGCGGACAGGTCGCGCAAACGCGATGAGCAGCGTGCGCGAGCGCGGGCGGCAGCTGGAATTTGACCATGAAGAAAATGGTCCTTCTTGCGATCAGCGCAGCCGGCTTGCTCGCCGGCTGCGAACGCGCGCCCACATTTCCCGAGATTTTAATGACCTATCATGACGTTGATTGGCTCAAAACTCATGAAGATCAGATTCCGGTGATCGTCGCTGAGTGCGACAAGATCGTGAACAGCGAACTCAAACAGTCGGACCTCCCCATGCCAGTGGCTCGCAATTGCGGAGGCATAAAGAACAAAATCGCCTCCATTGAAAGGTCGCGGAAACGTGATGAGCAGCGTGCGCGAGCACGGAAGGCAGCTGGAATGTAAGGCTGTAATAACAGCTTGAATTATATCTAATCGGAGCGGTCTGGTGGAATACGATCTATTTACGAATGCCTATCAGGGCTTCACCAACGAACTCAATTCGGTAGTTGTGTCCAACTATGCTGGGTTTGTTGGGTGGATCGCTGGACCGCTCCGCACTGGCATGATCATTTACATAATCCTGCTAGGCTACGCGATTATGCGCGGGGCCGTGCAATACCCCTTCCGCGAATATGTCTATCGCTCGCTTATGCTGGCCGCGCTCTATTATGCTGTGACAAACCTCTATGGAGCATCGCTCGCACAGATGATCGTGACCGGCCTGCCGCATGAGTTTGCCTCGATCGTAGGCGGCTCACCGGACGGCGTTGGTGGGTCTTTCGATGGGATGTGGGCGCGGGTCGATGATGCACTGCTCGCGATGCAGGATGCGACCGAGAAATACGCAGAGGAACACGCCTCACTGACTGATATTCCCGGCGCTGCGGCCGCAATTATGCTGTGTATCGGTGCCACTATCATCATTCTTTTGA
Organism: Sphingobium sp. TCM1; assembly: GCF_001650725.1. Lineage (GTDB taxonomy): Bacteria > Pseudomonadota > Alphaproteobacteria > Sphingomonadales > Sphingomonadaceae > Sphingobium. The sequence continues at coordinate 31,855 of NZ_LXVX01000021.1, forward strand.
CAGCGATCGCGGCTCTGTTCGCACTGGCTGTCGGCTTTGTGATCGTGCTCTATGCGCTGTTTGCGCTCGCCTGTCTGGCGGTGGTCGGGCCGATCTTCGTAGCAGCGCTGCTGTTTGATTCCACCAGAAGCTACTTCTTCTCATGGCTCGGCAGCGTCCTCAACTTTCTGATGTTGTCGCTATTTGCGATGCTTCTTGTGCTCGTTGTGGCCAATGTCGCTGAATCGGCAACAGCAACATTCGATGGCGATTTTGACAACATCTGGAGCACCTGTATCCGGATCATCGCGTTCTACATTCTCGCCTGCTTTTTCTTCATCCAAATCCCCGGAATAGCTGCCTCACTTGGCGGCGGCGCGGCTGCAATGGTGACGCAGTTCGGCAACGCGGTGACGAAGGGTGGCGGGGCAGTTGCAACGGGCGCAGGGCACGCGGCCAGCGATGCCCGCGCCATGGGGGCCAGCATGGGGCGGGGCTTCTCGTCGGCGGTTCGCCGTTGGCGCAACCGAAACACAATCACCAGAGCTTGAGGGAACGAATATGCGCAAGTTGCTTGGACTCGGAATCTGCCTGGCGCTGGCGGCCTGCGCAGGTCAGCCCGTCAAAAAGCCAGCCAAATGTGAGGGGCCGATGCGGCCTGCAAATCCGCATGGGCTTACCCTCCCCACAATCCCGGATCAGGCCGCACAGCGAACCGCGCCGGCAAATGTGGACGTGTTCAATCAGGGTGCACCGGCAACGCCGGACGCGGCCCCGGCAGACCCCTCCACTCCGGGCAATGAACAGTCGGACGCATCGCGGGCGGTCGAAGTGCCGCGTCTAAGCGCCTCGCTGCGCGGCCCGATCTACTCGAATTGCTGAGGTGTTACGATGGCAGTTGGTATTCCAAAGGACGAGCTGAAAGCCTATTTTGAAGAGGCTGCAAGCTGGGAACGTGACAAGCTTGCGGCGGCCGAGCGCTCCAAAAAGCTGGCGTGGGTCGTCGCTGGCGTTGCTGGCGCCCTGGCGACTGCTGGCGTTGTGGCCGTTGCAGCCCTGACGCCTCTAAAAACGGTCGAGCCATATGTTATCACGGTGGACCGTAACACGGGCGAGGCGTCGATCGCCGCCAAGCTCCACGGTGACGCGACGATCACCTATGACGAGGCGGTCCGTAAGTATTTCCTCGCTACCTATGTCCGCTATCGCGAAGGCTGGATAGCGGCCGCTCGCGAAGAATATTTCGATGCGGTCATGGTCATGTCGGCGCGGCCCGAACAGGATCGGTGGTCACGCTTCTACAAGACCGACAATCCCCAAAGTCCGCAAAACATCCTTGCGAACCGCACTGATGTTTTTGTCGAAATCAAGCGGGTGTCGTTCCTGGGCGGCAACGTCGCGCAGGTCTATTTCACTAAGGAATCTGTGACCGGCTCGAACTCGACCAAAACCGATGCCGTCGCGACCATCAAATACAAGGTCGATGGCACGCCGAGCAAGGAAGTGGACCGCTTCAAGAATCCGCTTGGCTATCAGGTCGAGAGCTATCGCGCTGACGTGGAGGTGCCCCAATGACCGTGTTGAAGTGGAGCGCCCCGTTTGCGCTCGCGATCGCGCTAGCTGCGTCGCCGGCGATGGCCGAAGAAACGCCTCATGCGACGGTGCTCGATCACCGGGTTCGTGAAGCGAACTACAATGATCGGCAAGTCTATGAGATTCCGGGTGTATTCCGCATCGCCACGGAAATCGTCTTCGCCAAGGATGAAGTAGTCGAGCATGTGGCGTTGGGCGATACCGTGTCTTGGGAAGTCGCACCGGCTGCCAATTCGCTTTTCATCAAACCGCGCGAGCGCGCGGGTCGCACGAACCTGACAGTCATAACCCGTTCACGCTACGGCCCGCGCAGCTACCGCTTCGCTCTGTCGCCAACGCAGCGCGGCAGCGGCTTCTATACGGTCGTTTTCCGCTATCCTGAACAGGAAGCGGCCGAGGCGCAGGCGCAAGCCGCAATGGCCCAGCTGGCCCAGCTGAAAGCCTTGGAACGCGGCGCGGTGAAGTCCGCGCTCGATATTGGCGTGCTGGAAGGCACACGCAACGCCGATTACATCATGCAAGGATCGACGGCCATCCAGCCCTCCGAAGTGTCTGACAATGGACAGTTCACCGTGATGCGCTTCCCCAACCAGCGTGAATTGCCGGCGTTCTTCGTCGTCAATCCTGATGGATCGGAAGCCATCGCCTCCTTCGATGTGCGCGATGAATATGTGGTGCTGCACGGGGTTTACAGGACAATCCGGCTGCGCCGGGGCCTCGAAGTGCTCTGCATCCACAATCAGAAAACCGACTATTACGGGCGCGATCCCAAAACTGACACGGCCTCTGGCCTAGTCGAGCGAACCACGGGGGTTCAATAAAATGGCTGCGAACGATCATGACAACGCGCCGCATGGCGACAACATCATCTCGCAGGGCGAGACGGTCGAAAACCGGCCCCTCGCGTCTGAGCCGGTGCCCGATCCCGAAGATATTGAGCGGCAAAGCGAGCGCCAGGCGAAGATTGCCGCTCTGCCGAACAGGTCGATCGACCCCAAAAAGGCGGTCGTTCTCGCGGCGGTTGCCTGCGGCGCGATCGTTCTCGGTTTCAGCACAATCGACGCGATGCGGAGCGATCCAACCGAAAAGGCCGAGAAAGCGGAAAAGCCGGATGAAAGGCAGCTCGCCAACTACGATCCCAAGTCGATCATAGCGCCCACGCTTGCCGATGCGCCAAATGATCCGAACGCGCCGGTGCCCATGACGGAAGTGCCGGCGCTTGATGGAAGCCAAGCGCCCCGCACGGGCGGCGCGAATGGCCGCCCCCAAAAGTCTGAGGGGCAAGTCATCGCTGAGGCCCAACGCCGCGCCGGGATCATGGCTTATGGTGGCGAAAACGGCGGCGGGGTCGGTGGAGCGGTGGCAGCTGCCACCGGCCTGCCCATGGGCGGCGGCACAGGAGCACAGGGCGCGCAGTTGATTGGTGCGTCGGCCGATGGTGATGGGCAAGGTGGATCGCGCCGGACAAATCTCGAAAACATGCGCCAAACCTCGCAAATTGATCGGGTGTCAGGCCGCGACATTGGCAACCGCGATATGCTGATCCTCGCAGGGTCGTTCATTCCGTGCGTGCTGCAAACGGCGATGGATTCCAGTCAGCCCGGATATGTCAGCTGCATCATTCCCCGCGACATTTATTCGGACAACGGCCGCGTCGTCCTGCTGGAAAAGGGAACGCGCGTCTTGGGCGAATATCAAACCGGCGTCCAGCGCGGCAAATATCGTCTCTTTGCGGTATGGAACCGCGCGGTTACGCCTCGCGGCGTGGCGATCGACGTAGGTTCGCCCGCCAGCGACGCGCTTGGCCGTTCAGGTATGGCAGGCGGCGTGAAGAACTTCTTTTGGGAACGCTTCGGGGCCGCGCTGTTGTTCAGCTCGCTCAACGATGCCGCCTCGATCGCCGCCTCGGAAGTCTCCGACGCCGATAATGTCACGCGGGTTCCCAGCCAAGCGTCGGACACGATCTTGCGGGACACGATGCAGATTCAGCCGGTGCTTCGCATCAATCAGGGCGCGGAAGTGGGGATTATGGTCGCTCGCGACTTCGATTTCTCCAACATCTACGGCCTGCGGCTGAGGCGCGGCCAGTGAGCAATACGGCTGTCCTCGAAAACGCCCTGCTGCCGCTGCGTCCTCTTCTTGCGCGTGAGGACGTAACGGAGCTGGTGATTAACAAGGCTGGCGAAGCGGCGATTGAAACGCGCAATGGATGGTCCTGGGAGACATTGCCTGACCTCAATGAAAAGTCGCTGCTCGCGCTCGCGCGGGCAGCGGCGGCTTTCACGCATCAGGACATAAGCCAGTCCACGCCGATCTGCTCCACAATCCTCCCCAGCGGTGAGCGCGTGCAGCTGGTTGTGCCGCCTGCTGTCCCTGCCGGCACCGTGTCCATCACCATCCGCAAACCGTCATCGGTGACGTTGACGATGGAGGACTTCGAGCGCGGTGGGCTGTTTAGCGAGACAAAGATCGCAACTAGGCAAGTCTCGCCGCTCGATGTTGAATTGCGCGATCTGCTCGACGCAGGAAAGCACGTCGAATTTTTCCAAAAGGCGGTCCAAGGCCGCAAGAATATCCTGATTTCGGGCGCTACCGGCTCGGGAAAGACGACGCTCTCTAAAGGGCTGATCCAGCTCATTCCGCCGCATGAGCGGCTGCTGACGATCGAAGACACGCGCGAATTGGTCGTTCCGCATCGCAACGTGGTCCACATGCTCTACGCGAAGGACAAGCAGGGCACCGCGAAAATCTCTGCAAAGGATCTTCTGGAATCGGCCCTGCGTATGCGGCCTGACCGGATACTGTTGCAGGAGCTGCGCGACGGCACCGCGTTCTTCTATCTCCGCAACGTCAACTCAGGCCATCCCGGCTCGATCACGACGATCCATGCGGACTCGGCCGAACTCGCGTTCGAACAGCTGACATTGCTGGTCAAGGAAAGCGAGGGCGGCGCCGATCTGGCCCGTGACGACATTCGCAGCCTGCTCAAGCTGCTGGTTGATGTGGTCGTGCAGACCAAGAAGGTCGAAGGCCGCTTTCGCGTGACGGAGATATATTTTGATCCAGAAAACAGGCTCTAACAGGCTCGCACTGGCCCTCGTCCTCCTTCCGATCACGCTCCTGCTGATCGGCCTGCTGACCGGCACGGTGGCGTGGTTCTTCCTTAAGATGCCCGCCGCGGCTTATGATCCGCTCACGCTCCCCGGCTTCTTCTGGTATTACCGGCATGATCCTGTCGTGACCGAAGCGCTTTGGCGAGGCGCGGTCATAGGCGTGCCGTTGCCGGTGTTGCTCATGGCGATCGTCCTGCGGCCGAAAAAGAACCTTCACGGTGAAGCTCGTTTCGCGCGCGAAGGTGAAATCCGCAAGGCGGGCCTTCGCGCGAAAAAGGGCATTGTGCTCGGCCGCTTCCGCAATGGCTTTTTCCGCAACGGCTTTCTCATGGTGGGTAAGATGGAGCATGTATTGCTCGAAGCCCCTACCGGATCGGGCAAGGGCGTCGGCATCGTCATTCCCAATCTGTTGCAATGGCCGGATTCGGTTGTCGTGCTCGATATTAAGCGTGAGAACTACGAAATCACGGCGGGTTTCCGCCGCAAAGGCGGCCAAAAGGTTGTCCTGTTCAACCCTACGGACAGGGAAGGCCGCACGGCCCGCTACAACCCGCTCAGCTACATCAACAGGTCCGACCCGATTGAGGTTCTGGTCGAATTGCAGAAGATCGCCACGATGCTCTTCGTGCCTCCGGAAAAGGGCGAGGCGTTCTGGACGGAATCAGCCCGCACGGCATTTGTCGGCATTGCATCGTGGATCGCGGCCAAGCCTGAACGTCCCTTCTCGTTTGGCGAGATCTACCGGACCATCACGATGCCAGGGATGAAGGCATTCTTCGCCAAGGAAGCCGGCGATGGTGCGCTATCGGAAGGGTGCCGCGCTGCGTTGAGCGATTTTACGTCCAGCGCTGACAACACATTCACCGGCATTATCCAGACCGTCACCTCCAAGCTCAATCTCTGGATCAATCCGATTGTCGATCGCGCGACTGCCGAAAGCGACTTTTCCCTGACGGACCTTCGCCGCATCCCGACCTCGATCTATCTCGGCGTTTCGCCGGATGAACTCGATAGGGTCGCGCCGCTCTACAATCTGTTTTTCCAACAGCTGATCGACCTCAACACGCGGCAACTGCCCGACGATAGCGAAAAGCTGTCCGTGCTGCTCATTCTGGACGAATTTGCGCGGCTCGGCCGCGCCCAGGTCATTGCAAATGCGTTCTCCTATGTGCGCGGCTATGGGCTTCGTCTGCTTCCCGTCATCCAGTCACGCTCCCAGCTGCGAAATGTCTATGGGGAGCATGGCGCGGACGAAATCGTATCAAACTGCGGGGTCGAAATTGCCTTCACGCCCAAGGAACTGCGGGTCGCAAAGGAACTGTCCGAACGCCTCGGTTATCTCGGTCAGGATGCGGAAAGCCGGTCCCTGACGATACATGGATTGCTCGCCAATCGAAGCAAGACAATCTCCGAACAGCGGCGCGCACTGATGCTCCCTCAAGAGCTGATGCAGCTGCCCGAAGACGATATTCTCGTCATCCGGGGCGGTATCCCCGTCATTCGCGGGAAGAAAATTCGCTACTTCAAGGATGCCGTGTTCCGCTCGCGCTTGACGCCTGCGCCGAAAGTGCCGGCGCTGCCCAAGCCGATCGCCCCGATCGCGACCATCGATGATCTGAGCGATGAAGAGCTGGCGGCTTTCAACGATTATTCCGCACTGGCCGATGACCAGGTGCAGGACATTCCCGAAGACGTTCTCGCCCTCGATCGCGACATGCCGAACCTGACAGTGAAGGACGGCAGCATGGCTTTCGATGAAATCGACTTCGACGACATTATTGGTCCCGACCCGACAAAAGAGGAGTGGGAAGGCCAGCGCCGGGATCTAGTTCTAAGTGAAGGAGAAGAATATGGCCGATGATGACACAAGCCAGCGCGGTGCATCTGAGCCACGCCCTTTCGAAGTTCGCGGCGGACCGGGGAACAGCAAACAGTCGTTCGCTACTCTTCCCGATGCGATGCAGGCTTACGTCAAGGCGGACAATGGCGATCATTCGCTGACGATGCAGAAAGGTGGCAAAACTGCTTGGCTAGCATCCACGGACTGGCAGAACGATGGCTCAACGCCGGTGGGGCAATACTTAAGCCCTGCTATTAGGGACTATCATAGCGCCGTAAAACGCGGGGCGCCTGCCGCTGAATTGGAGCCCCGCGAGCGCGCCGCGCTGGCCGATGTTGAGGCTTGGCCTCGGACGGTAAAGCGCGAAGCGGCACCATCGGCCCCGGCCGACAAGGCGCTGAATATTGTTGAGGGCGAACGGTCGAAGGCGGAAAAATCAGAGCCTGCGCCCTCCCGCGCCGACGCTCCGTCGAAGACGGCGAACCAAGACAAGAAGGTCGAGGATACAACCTTGGCCCTTCCGGCGCAGATCGAACGCAAATATCTGCGCGTAGGCGACGATCTGTTTCGGAGCGGCCGCGATGAAAAGCCCGATATGTCGATCAAGGGACAAGATGGCATTCGGATCAACAAGGACCATGCGATTGGCGATGCGGTCGCCATTGCGAAGCATAATGGCTGGCAGTCGATCCGTGTTCATGGCAGCGATGATTTCAAGAAGGCGGTCTATCTGGAAGCCGCCCGCGCCGGTGTCGCCGTCAAAGACTTCGAGCCTTCTCCCCAGCTGAAGCTTGAGGGAGAAAGACTGGCGGCGCGTGACAAGGCGCGCGAAGCTCAAGACCCTACGAAAAGAGCGAGCATGGCAAAGCAAGACCCTACCGAGTCTCGCGCAGCGGCCGAGCAATTCCGCCGTAACTCCCACCGCGAGAATGCGACCGATCCGCAATTCAAGGCCGCGCAGTCGCACGTCCTGGCGGCCTCAATCGAAGCTAAAACGCGCTTTCCCAAAAAGGAGGATCAGGCGCGCTACATCGAGAACGCGAAGGAAACGGTGGCCAAGCGGATTGAGAACGGCGGACCGATTCCTGCGGCCCGTTTCGAGCAACAGCGCCAGAACGAGGCTACCCGCATAGCGCGCGAGGATTTGACGCTTCGCCAGCAGGAGCGGAAGCCGTCCCGCTCGCGCTAAGTGCATGGCACATGCCTTTTGGAAACAGGAAACCGCACGATGAACATTCCCCGGTCTGATCCGGTGCCATCGAGAGGCGTGTCCGATCTCGATCGTCACATTGAAACCTTGCTTCGCGTGATTCATTCCAGAAACCTCGCTTGGTCTGATCTAAGCGAAGTGGGTAAACAGGTGGAACGCCCTCTGACGGACGTTGAGCAATTGCTTACAAATGTGGGCGACGACGCCCATGAAATCACCCTTGCTACCGAGACGATCATAACAGCTCTCAAGCTGCAACGTGATGCGCTCGCGATCCAAAGCTCTCGCCGTAGAACACGCTTCGGCTCGATGCTTCTGCTCTTGATCCCCGTGTTCTTCGTAGGTTTGATGATTGGCACATCATACGGGATAGATGAAGGTCGGGCGCGGGAGCGTGAAGCCTTAAAGTATCCGGTCCTACCCCAGCTGTCCGTAGATCGTGACAGGCTCAAAACTGACGGAAGGTAGAGCGGTGGCAGCTGCCACCGCTTGCGATCTCTTGATGGGCTATGGCTTCATGAGGCACGATGAAGAAATCTGACAGGGCAAAGAAACATACCGCCAAGGTAATCGAGGCGGCTGCACGCGCCCATGAAGCTCTCGACTATTTCAGCGGCAACGTCACAAATCCGTTCGATGAGCTAACATGGCCCAGCATTGCCGAAGGTTATCTTCTAGTCGCGCAGAAGGCGGTATCAGACGCCTTGGTCGCTTTGGAACGTGCAAACAGCGTTGGTTGGACCAAGCACGGCAAGTAGGCGTCACCTCAAGGTTTGTTCGCCAGACAACGATTTCTCGGACATAAGCGGAACATGGGCTACGCTACACGCTTCAACCGCGCCATTGGCTCGTTGAGTGGGTGGAATTCACCTGCTGGAAGTCGCCTGGCCTGCTCCCAGAGGTAATCGCCGGTCAGACTGATGTGCGCCCAGCCCATCGGAGAAAGGTGCGCAAGCAGTGCCGCATCGAACGTCGTGCCGACAGCGTTGAGGTGCTGGGCGGCCCGGTCGAGATAGACCGTGTTCCAGTAGGAAATCGCCGCAATCAGCAGGTTCAGCCCAGATGCGCGAAATTCCTGATTTTCCAGCGAGCGATCGGTGAACCGACCCTGCCGGTTGGTATAGATGGCGGCGGCAAGCGTGTGCCTCGCCTCGCCTTTGTTGAGACCGGCCTGACAGGCACGTCGCAGTTCCGGTTGTTCAAGCCAATCGAGCGTGAACAAAGTGCGCTCGATACGGCCCAGTTCAGCCAATGCAAAATCCAGCCTGTTCTGGCGTTTGTAGGCGGCAAGTTTTCGCAAGATTACTGACGGCGCCACCGTGCCATCCTTGATTGAGGCGACAATCCTGACGATGTCATCCCAATCGGCCTCGATCGCTGCCGTTTTGATGGTGCGGCCCATCAGATTTTCGATGCCCTTGTATGTCGATGGCGCAGCGACCGAACCCAGCTTGCGGTCGCCAATATCGCGCAGCCGGGGCGCGAAGCGGAACCCGAGTAGGTGGCAGAGTGCGAAAACATGATCGGTGGCGCCGCCGGTATCGGTATAGTGCTCATGCAACGGAAGGTTGCCGGCGCCCAGGACAAGCCCGTCGAGCACGTAAGGCGCTTCACCTGCCGTCGCGGACATGATCCGTGATCCGAATGATGCGAAGTGATCGGAAAGGTGAGAATAGATTTTCACGCCAGGTTCGGCGCCATATTTGGCATTGACGTCCGCCGCCCCTGAACGGCTCCGCCCCGACCGGAAGAACTGGCCATCGGACGACGAACTGGTGCCAGCGCCCCAATGCCGCGCGAAGGGTAATTCGTGATGGGCTGAGATGATCATGGCCAGCGCGGCCTGATAGTTCTCGGGTGAAAGATACCAGTTGTGGGTCCATGCGAGTTGGGCATAGCTGACGCCTTCGCTGGCATTGGCCATCCGCTCCAGCCCGAGGTTGGTGCCATCAGCCAGAATTGCGGCGAGTACCGTGCTGGGGTTGTCGTGCTCCTTGCCTGAGCGCAGGTCACGGAATGCGTTCAAAAAACCAGTGCGTTCGGCGACTTCAAGCAGCAGCTCGGTGATGCGCACGCGGGGAAGCAGGGTATCGAGCTTGCGATCGAGGGCTTCAGCTTCCGGTGGGGTGACAGGCGGCATTTGCTGAAGCTTGAGCCGGTCTCGTTCGAGCGACACTCCCTCAAGCTTGTTTGTTTTCAACTGCTTGGCAAATCGGCGCAGCCGCCAGTCAAGATTTCGTGCCCGGTCAGCGAGGTAGGATGCAGCATTTGAATCGAACGGAAGCACATCCGCCACTTTGGCGGCGTCGCGCCGACCCAGCAAATAGGCATCGAAGCGCTGATAGTTGCGGGTTCCCTCGATCCATACATCACCGGCGCGCAAACGATCACGCAAGGTTGCCATGATCGCAATTTCATAACGTCGGCGGTCGATACGGCCGCTTTCGGTGATGAGACGCTTCCACTGCCGATTGGGGAATGGCAGTGGAACGCCATCGGGAAGGTCGCGCGACTTTCGTGTGTTCGCATCGCGAATGACATCGATGGCTTTGATCAGTGCCGTCCCTGTTCCAGACGCCTTGAAGGTGAAGGCGTCCAGAAATGCCGGGCTGAAACGCCGTAGCGTGGCGTAACGCTCGGTTGCCGTTACCAGTGCGTCCTCGCCGGCAAGATCAGCAAGGGCATCTACTTGGGCCTTTGCCGCAACAAGCCGGTGCCAGCCCACCGCTTCGTCAATCAATTCGAGCGGATCGCCGCCATTCTGGACAGCCTCATCAAGTGCTGTAATCGTGGCGCCAAACAGCCGCATGAGTTGCCCCACCGACTGAATACTATCTTGGTAGCGACGCTCGCGCCCACGCCGCGCGCGCGTGAACATGCCGCCGATAAGTCGGTCAAACATGCACAGCGACATCGCAGTTGAAGGGTCAGCGACATCGTAGATGACGTGTGGGGGGAAGCGGAGGCCGGGCGTAGCCCGGACGTAGCTTCCCCCCACACGGGCGCGGGTTTCCCCGTGCCGTTGGCGGCGACAGCGGTCAGGATGGTCCGATCTTCAACGCCAAGAAGAGGATCGGATGCCTGGCCGTCCCATCACCGACCAACAGCAGAGGTACTACATGTCCCTTCGTCAAAAACACCCGCAAAAAGCGGCCGCCGCCATGGCGGGCTTTTCCACCAGCACGGGCTACCGGACAGAGAAAGATCCCCGGTCGCCATCGGAGCGTCGCCGGGAGCGACGTCATGGCGGCGGCAGGCCAGATCCGCTCGCCGAACTGTGGGATAAAGAAATCGTGCCTTTGCTCGAGAGCACGCCGGGCCTGAAGCCCATCTCTATTCTTGGGGAGCTGGAGCAACGCCACCCCGGTCTCGATCTAACACCAGCCCGCAGGACCCTGGAACGCCGGATACGGCTATGGAAGGCCGAGTATGGACCAGAGCGTGAGGTCATCTTCCGGCAGGACCATCCGCCAGGCCGACAGGGCATGTCGGATTTCTTTGACGCCCGCGATCTGAAGGTCACCATCTCCGGCAATCCGAGCCCGCACCTGATCTATCACTTCGCGCTGGTCTATTCCGGGTGGGAGCATGCCGAGGTCGTGCTGGGAGGAGAAAGCTTCACGGCGCTGGCCTGCGGCCTTCAGAATGCGCTGTGGCAGCTTGGCGGCGTGCCGCACGAGCATCGCACCGATAGCCTCTCCGCGGCGTTCGCCAACCTGGAGCAAGATGCCCAGGAAGATCTGCGGACCCGCTATGCCGCCCTGTGCGCCGATTACCAGATGGAGCCCACCCGCAACAATCGCGGGGTCGCCCATGAGAATGGGTCCATAGAAAGCCGTCATGGTCACCTTAAGGATCGGCTCGATCAGGCACTCCAGTTGCGCGGGACACGTGACTTCGCCTCCATCGAGGACTGGCGCACGTTCCTCGCCCAGATCGTGGGCCGCCACAATGCCCGGCGGCGCGATGCCTTGCGCATCGAAGCTGAGCACCTGCGCCCGTTACCTTCACGCCGCAGCTGCGATTATGATGAAGCTACGGTGCTCGTCACCTCATCGGGCGGCTTCGTGCTGCGCAAGGTCTTCTACACCGTGCCTTCCCGGCTCATCGGCCATAGCCTGCGAGCCAGGATCTTCGATGACCGGATCGACCTTTATCTGGCCGGGCAGCCCATCGAGACCCTGCCACGCGGGAGGGCGCCCGATCGCGGACGGGGCGGTCATGACCACGTAGTCAATTATCGGCACGTGATCCACAGCCTGCGTACCAAGCCCCACGCGCTGGCAAACCTTGTCTATCGCGACAAGCTCTTCCCTCGCAGCGAATATCGCCGCTGCTGGGATGCTCTGGAGGGTGCGCTTCCCAAAGCCGCCGCATGCCGCAGCATGGTGGGGCTGCTGTGGCTTGCGCATGACCAGGCCTGCGAGGCTGAGCTCGCCGCGACCCTGACCGGCATACTCGATGGCCAGGGTTTACCCGATCTGAGGGATCTGCAGGAGCGCTTCCAACGCCCCGGCAAAGAGCCGGCCGATGTGGTCGTCGATATTCCCCAGCCTGACACATACGACGATCTGCTCACCGCCAGGGAGATGGCCGCATGAGCATCACTGTCGACACCGCCCAGCTGCCCATGTTGCTTGGCACGCTGCGTCTGCCCACCATTGCCCGTCTCTGGCCGGACTTCTGTTCACGAGCGGACAAGGAGGGGTGGCCGGCTTCGCGCCTGCTGGCAGCCTTGGCCGAACTGGAACTCGCCGAACGCGAACAACGCCGGATCCAGCGCCATCTTACAGAAGCACGGCTGCCTCCCGGCAAGACCCTGGATGCCTTCGACTTCAGCCTCGTTCCCACCTTGAGCAAGGCCCAGGTCATGGCTCTGACCCAAGGAGATGCCTGGCTCAAGGCGGGCCACAATCTTCTGGCATTTGGTCCGCCCGGTGCCGGCAAGAGCCACGCCGCAGCCGCCATCGGCAACGAGCTCGTCGCGCGCGGATACCGGGTCTTCTTCACCCGAACCACCGATCTCGTCCAGCGTTTGCAGGCCGCACGTCAGTCCCTGACCTTGACCCAGGAGATCGCCAGGCTCGACCGCTTCGACCTGCTCATCCTCGATGACCTGTCCTACGTCCGCAAGGACCAGGCAGAGACCAGCGTCCTGTTCGAACTCATCTCTGCCAGATACGAAAGGCGCTCCATCATGATCACCGCCAACCAACCATTCAGCGGTTGGGATTCCATTTTTTTGGATAAGGCAATGACTGTCGCTGCCATCGACAGGCTCGTTCACCACGCCACTATCCTGGAAATGAACGTCGAGAGCTATCGCAGGCGATCCGCCCTGGCCTCAGCGACATCGCTCCGCGACAGTGCTCCTGATCCAGCGACATCGCCCAGCGACATCGAAACCATGCCAGCGACATCGCTGCGCGACAACGCCTCTTGATCCAGGCCAACCTCGTGTGACACTATCCCCAACGTCACCGCTGACACATCACCATCAATGTCGCTGACCAGTCACCGACGATGTCGCGCTACACGCATCCACGCTTTCGCCATGGCGGATTGCCAGATCGCGCCAGAACGCCGTTTCAGCGAACATTTCCTCGCGCAGCGCCTCTTCGATAGCGGTCTGACCGCTGGCGACGGCCTCGTTCTCCAGTTCCTGCAAAAGTGCCATCACCATACGGCCGGTGCTCAACCGATCCTGCAACAGCGACGTGAACACGTGATCAAGCTCGGCCCACCTCGGGGCACCCTCTTCCTGTAAAGCGGCCTGCGACTGCCGCCAGCGGCTAGATACCGCGATAGCCTTGAACGCGATCTGCGCGATGAGCCGCTCGCGATTGCCGATGTGGTAATTGATTGCCGACGGGCTCATTCCTGTCTTTCGCGCCAGACTTCGTGCGCTGAGCGCTGCCAGACCGCTCTCTTCGGCAAGGTCATACGCGGCCTCACTCATCCGCTCTGCCTGGGGCGAGGCTTCATCGGACATATATCGCAAGCGACTCAAACCTGACACCCTTCTGTACAGCCGTTCGAATTAAGCTCCGCCCGAATTCGGCTGGCTTTCCCAATCTAGATAGAGCCTCACCACACCGTTGCCAAGTTTGCTCCCTGAGCAGGACGGCATCGCGCATATCGCTTCGCCGACGGCGCATCCGCACAGGATACCCACGAGCGTTTCTCCGGCTGTCATAGAAGATTCACACGATACACCTACCTGTACAGCCGTTCGATTCGGGCAGGGGGTCCTATGAAGTATTCACACATCCATCGATGGGCGGGGTCCCGGCGTATGCCGCAACGGCCTGTCGTCTCCGACTAGGCCCCTCATTGTCCTGAGCGACGCGAGATCCACCCCCGATCCGGGCGGTGGCCGATGTCGCTCGCCCTCTTCTGACATACATGTTCCAAGGACTGATTTCATGGCCAGCTCATCGCAGCACAAGTTCCGCCGCGTTCATCTGCTATCCTCCGCCTTCGCTTCCCTGACGATCGCGGCTCCCCCGGCTTACGCCGCCGACGATCCTGTCGAGGCAGGTGGCGACATCATCGTCACGGCCCAGAAACGCGACCAGCGGCTGATCGATGTTCCATCGGCAGTCAGCGTCCTGTCTCCAGAGGCACTGCGCGAAGCGGGCGTCAAGGACTTGGTGGACGCGTCCCGCCTGACGCCGGGCGTGGTCGTTTCACCGCAATTCGTCGGAGGTCGCACCATCCAGACATTCACCATCCGCGGGATCGGATATGACGATTTTCGCCCTAACGGGAATCCCTCCGCAGCGGTGAGCGTCGACGGGGTCTATCAAGGTTCGGCCGCCCTCGTCGGAGGGCAAATGTTCGATGTCAGTCGCATCGAGATACTCAAGGGACCGCAAGGCACGCTCTATGGCCAGACCACCACTGCCGGTGCGGTCAACATCATCTCCAATCAGCCCGGCAATACACTTCAGGGGAACGCTCGTGTCGAGTATGGTCGCTTCAATTCCTGGCGCGCGGAAGCCGTGTATGGAAACACTGGGAGGATGATATGAATTTTTGGGGTGTGTCGAGCGGCGCGTTTATACTTTTCTCATGTGCGCTGGCAGCGTCTGGTGCAGGGGCTCAGACTCCCGTGGCTGCGGGTGCCGGCGCAACCGAGCCCGGGTCGGCCGCGTCAGAGCCTCAGGCCCCGCCGTCGAGTGGCGGCAATGACGGCTCCGACATCGTCGTGACCGCGCTGAGGCGCAGCGTCAGCGTTCAGGATATTCCCGCTTCGATCACCGCCGTGAGTGGCGACACCCTTCTCAGCCGGGGCGTCACTGATACCATAGCCCTGGCCAATGTGATTCCTGGATTGGTGTTCGTCCCCAACTTCGGCAACACCATTGTGACTATCCGCGGCGTCGGCTCGACCTCTGTGGCTGGTTCGTCCGAACCGACGGTCGCGATCTATTCGGATGGCGCCTATTTGCCCCGGCCTTTCATGGGAACCCTGCGCGCGGTCGACCTCGATCGCGTCGAAGTCCTGCGCGGGCCGCAAGGGACTCTCTATGGCCGCAATGCTACGGGCGGTGCGGTCAACTTCATCTCCGCTAGCCCAACCAAGACGTGGACGGGGCGCATCGACGCTATTGTAGGAGGCCGCAATCAGGTCGGTATAAGCGGGTTTGTCTCAGGGCCACTCTCCGATGGCGTGCAGATCAGGCTCAGCGGCGGACGTGAGAAGCAGGATGGCCCGGTCGAAAACATCCTCAGGCCCCTTAACGTGGTGGAGCGTAATGGCGGCGGAACGGACGCCAAATATGGCCGTGTCGCGCTGCGCCTGACACCTACGTCTAGCCTGACGGTGGACCTGTCGCTCCGCTATGATGAGGACAATGCGGCCAAGATCGACCAGAGCCCGGTTGGGCCGATCAGCCTCGGGGTCGAAGGGGTGGATTGGACGAATGAGCCTTGGAAGACGATCTCGAATCGCCCGCACAGTGCGGTAAACAAGCTGCTCATCGGCCAGGCAGGCGTGACGTGGGAGGCGTCCGATGCGATCACCGTCAAGTCTCTGACGAACTATATCCTTGGGAAGATGCGGACCGCCAACGAAGGCGATGGCACCGCATTTCCCTACTTATATACGGCGATTTGGCCGCGTCGATCCGAATCGATAAGCCAGGAGTTCAACCTGTTCGGAAATTTCGATAAATTTAATTTCATCCTCGGGGCCTTCTATTACCACGAGGAATATAAGAGTCTTCTAGATTACATCTTCGAGAATCCGGATCCGGCGGCGGTCCTGACGCAAAATCTTGGCCAGCAAGCCAAAGTGGACAATTTTGCGGCATACTTCGACGCGACCTATTCGTTCACGGACGCCTTGAGGCTGAATGTGGGTATGCGCCTCAATTACGACAAGAATGAGTATGAGTCGATTTCGGGCCTTGAACCCCTCATCCCTACGGTAGCAGTCGCGGGCGGCACCATCAAAAAAACCAAGTTGCTCCCAAAGGTTGCCCTTCAATATGATTTCACGCCAGAAATCCAGAGCTACATCCAGTGGAGCCGCGGCTACAAGGGCGGCGGCGGCAACCTGCCGGCAAGCGATGGCTCCGCGCCGGCTTTTGGACCGGAGACGCTCGATTCCTACGAGCTTGGCGTGAAGTCCCGCCTGCTCAACGGCAAACTGACTGCTAACTTCGCGGCCTTCTACTATGACTATTCGGGCCTGCAGGTCGAAAAGTCGGTTCCCCCGAACGGCGTCCTCACGGACAATGCGCAAGCGAAGGCGTATGGCGCCGAACTTGAGATCCGATACAGCCCAGTCCCCGACCTCACCTTCACCCTTGCGCCCACATACGTGCACACGGAGTTCACGGAGTTCACCTCGACGGAGCCGCTGACGCTCGTCCCCTACGATCTCGCTGGAAAGACGTTGAATTTCGCGCCGAAGTGGACCGTTAACGCGAGTGCATCCAAGCGTTTCGATCTTGGCGGAGAACTGTTGAACGAGCTAGAACTCACCGCAAGTGCGCGGCACAATTCGACCGTCGTCTTCTCCTACTTCAACCTCGACGCCCTTGACCGACAACGGCCTTACACCGTGGTTGACCTAAACGCGACGATCTCCGATGTGGACAGGAAAACCACGCTGTCGCTGTTCGTCAACAATTTGGGCAACAAGGCATACAAGACTCTTACGGGTAATTTCGGGTTTGGATATATCGGTCACTGGGGTGCCCCCAGGACGTGGGGCGCGCGCCTCAGCCGCTCCTTCTGATCCGAGCGAGCGCCATGCGGGCAGGGTCGTTCGGATGAGCGATCCTGCAAGCTCAAATCAGTTAGATGTTTGATCGCGGGGTTTGATGGTAAAACACCCACAGAGGTGGGTCGGGAAATTTGACCAGCGGGATGAGTGGGTCGCCGGCCTGACGACAGCCATGGTGGTGGCGGCACAGGAGGCCAGATGAGTAAGCGACCCCGCCGGAATCGCCGTCTGGCGTTCAAGGCGAGGGTTGCATCGTCGCCCGCAGGTACGCGCGCGACCTGGAAGATTACCTCGGACGCCCCTTTTCGCGGTGAAGCGGCGCGCGCAACCCGTATCTGTCCCAGTATATTCAGTTTAGCATCAAGGATCCTCATATGCATCGCTCGGGCATCGAACTCATCAACCTGTACTGGGAAGAAGTCTGGAACAACGGGAACCTGGAACTGATCCGCGAAATCTGTGCGAGTCCTATCGTCCGGCACGACGCTAATGAGGTTACGAGCCTCACGCACGATCAGCAGATCGCGCGCGTCGCGGCGCAGCGGACAAGGCTTCCCTTCTTCACCCATGAGGTGCTGGTCGCCGACGAGCATCATGTCTGCTCAGTCTGGAACATGACGATCCGGGAGGGGGGTGAGCGGGAGCTCTGCGGCATTGAGGTGTTCCGGGTGGAGGAAGGGCGCCTGTCGCACTGCTGGAATTCCGGCTACATTCCCGGCCTGTGGGGTCGCGACGGTGCGGAGCGGGAGGCGCGCGAGCCCGCCATCCTGCCGTCGCTGAGCAGTATCGATACCGACTGGATCCAGGATATCTTAACCTCTGTCGACAAGAGCACCCCGCGCGTTGGAGTGCTCCAGTCGGTGGATCGTATCGGCAACGGCACGCTGAGCGAGACTGCTCGCGTCGTCCTGCATTACAATGCCGACCCCGAAAACTATCCCACCACGCTTTTCTGCAAGTTCAACCGGTCAACCCCCGAGATCGACGCTGCGAACAAGCGGGTGGGCTTCTATGAGCGTGAGATCAACACCTACAGCTTCCTGCGCGACCATCCGGACATCTCGGCGCCGAAGGTATATTTCGCCGCGACCAATCCCGACACGGGCGCCACCAACATCGTCCTCGAAGATCTCTCGACGCGAACCACGCCAGGCGACCAGGTCAGGGGCGCTTCGGTCGAGGAAGCGGACGCGGTGGTACGGGCGCTGTCACACCTCCACGCCAAGTTCCTCGGAACGGAGCCGAGTGACTGGCTGTTCGATCGCCAGCCCCGTGCGGCAATGTTTCATGATTCGTACCGGATAGGCGCCGCAGCGCTCAAGGAATTCCTCGGCAGCGCCGTTGACGCCTGCGATTACGAGCTGATCGACAGGTTCGAGCAGCTTTATCTTGATTGGGTGAACCTGCCCGTCGGCACCAAGACGGTGCTGCACGGCGACCCGCGCGTCGACAACATCTTGTTCGAGGCGGGCCCGTCCGGGATCAAGGCGTGGCTCATCGATTGGGGGATGACCGGGGTCGGGAGCCCGCAGTTCGATTTGGCCTACTTCCTGACGGGCAGCGTGCCCGTCGACATGCGGCGCCAGCACGATCGACGCTGGATCGCGGAGCATGCAGCTGAACTCGCCAAGGCTTCCCCGGCCTACGATCTCGCATCGGCGGAAATGATGTTCCGCGCTCAGGCCGTGGCGCAGCTTGCTGCAACCGTGCCGGCCGCGCGTACCGTCGAGCGCTCGGCACGCGGTGTCGAGCTTCTGACCACCCTCGTTCAGCGCAACTGCGCCGCCGTTCGCGACTGGGATGCCTTCGGCGCCATACGCTCGCTTTCTACAATGTGACGGGGGTCGCGGCCCCTAGCTGGCTAACTACGCCGAAAAGGAAACATCATGGATCTGTTTCGTAAGGGCGCCTTCAAGGGCAAGACCGTTTTCGTCGCTGGCGGATCCACGGGCATCAACCTCGGCATCGCCGAACGCTTCGGCGAGATGGGCGCCAACGTCGCGGTCATCAGCCGCAATGAGGAGCGGATTGCTGTCGCGGCTGAGCGCGTGAAGGCGACGGGCGCCGACGCCATCGGCGTGGTTGCCGACGTTCGCGACTTCGACGCCGTTTCGCGTGCGTTCGCTGCAACTACCGAGAAGTGGGGCGAGATCAACGTGGTCATCTCTGGCGCCGCAGGCAATTTCCTTTCGCCCGCGACCGGGCTGTCGGCCAACGCCTTCCGTACGGTGGTCGAGATTGACCTGCTCGGCACGTTCAACGTGCTCCGAGCCTCGTTCGACCATCTTCGCAAGCCTGGTGCGTCTGTGATCTCGATCACGGCCGGCCAAGCCAAGCGCCCGGTCATGTTCCAGGCGCATGCGAGCGCGGCCAAGGCGGGCATCAACAATCTCACTGGGACGTTGGCGATGGAGTGGGGCCCGGCCGGCATCCGCGTCAACGCCATCTCGCCTGGCCCGATCGGAGACACCGAGGGGATGGCCCGGCTTGCTCCGTCGGACGAGGCCACCGCCAAGTTGAAGAGCCGTCTTGCCTTGCGGGACTACGGCACAAAGCGCGACATCGCGGATGCCGCGCTGTTCCTTTCGAGCGACAATGCCCGCTACATCACTGGGGTGGTGCTCGAGGTCGATGGTGGCCTCCTGCTCGGCGACGCCTCGGCGGACGCCCTTACCCTTCCGGACCGTCGATGATGACGCTTGAGATCGATCGGCGCGGCGCGGTCGATTGGGTGACGTTTAACCGCCCCGATCGGCTGAATGCTCTCAGTCCCGAGCTTGTCGAGGCGCTACACGAGTACTTCGACAGCCTGTCCCGCGATACCGACACCCGTGTGGTGCTGCTGCGGGGGGCAGGACGCGCCTTCTGCGCGGGTCTCGACCTCGGAGCGACGGGCGGCGGCGATCTCGACGCCACCGCGCACCTCGCAATCCAGCGGAGGGTCTCGGAAATCGTCCTGAAGATGCGGTATTGCCCCCAAGCGATCGTCAGTCTGGTCCATGGTCCCGCCTGCGGCGGCGGCTTCGCCATGGCGCTCGCATCGGACATCCGCATCGCCGGAGCCAGTGCGCGGATGAACGCGGCATTCGTCCGGATCGGCCTTTCGGCATGCGACATCGGCGTTTCATACTTCCTCCCCCGTCTCGTCGGGGCGAGTCTCGCC
This sequence comes from Sphingobium sp. TCM1, assembly GCF_001650725.1. Taxonomy (GTDB): domain Bacteria; phylum Pseudomonadota; class Alphaproteobacteria; order Sphingomonadales; family Sphingomonadaceae; genus Sphingobium. The sequence goes on from NZ_LXVX01000021.1 coordinate 51,991, forward strand.
GCCGAACTGATGATGACGGGGGATTTCATCCATGCCGAACGAGCCTTGCAGCTGGGTCTAGTAAGCCGCGTGGTGGCTGACGAGGACTTGGAAGTCGCCGCGGAGCCGCTCCTTGACGCGATGCTGACGACGTCACCCCTCGGTCTCAGGCTGACGAAGGAATGCCTTCGGATGTCAATTGATGCGCCGAGCCTCGAGGCGGCAATCGCGATGGAGGACCGCAATCAGGTCATTGCAGGCAGCGCGCCTGAGTTTCAGGAGGGAGTCGCCGCGTTTTTCGAGAAGCGCCGTCCAGCTTATGCGGCCGAGCTCGTGAAGCGGACCAAGCGGTGAGCGCCGCAGCCGGGACAACATCTTCGGAAGGCGCGGCCGGAAGCAGCGTCGTCTCAGCGACCGGCTTCATTTCGACGATATCAGCGACGCCCGGGCGAACGCAACGGGCTACGAATTCCTCTGTGTCGCACGATGTGTTGTGGCAAGATTGAGGACGCACCAAGCAACCAAGCAAAGGAGAGAAAGATGTTGCGGATGTTAAGCGAAGCGCATGGGAATGTTGTTCTTGCCGATGATTTGCCCGCCAAACCGGTCGGCGTCATGAAGCCGGGCATGGTCGAGATCGGGGCGGCGACGCACGATAGAGCATCGCGGCGTTCACCGACGATCCGCACCACAGAGGCTCTTTCGCGCCTGACTGCGGTGACAGCCACCAAGATTCGGAGGCTCGCGGTCGTTGCCCCGCTCGGCCTAGCCTGTCTGTGTAGCGGATGGCCGGCGTCTTCCCAGGTCGTCATTGGTCCCGGCGATCGCCCCGAAACCGGGCTTCAGGGCCAAACCACGATCGAAGACGTGGTGAGCGGCCGGTCCAAACTTCCTTATCATGCTGGCGTTCGCCTCGTCGGTCGCACGGACATCTGGAACCGCGGCGGCAATTTGCAGCTCTCATGGGTCGATCAATGTGCCTATGTATCCACCTTCAAGCAGGCAGGCCCGATAACCGCCAACAGCCGATCTGCCTTGTTCCTCCGCGAGCCAGCGGGCGTCGCGGTTATCGACGTAAGGGACCCCCGGGCTCCAAAGCCCGTGCGCTTGCTGCGGGACCGGGGCTCGATCGATGCGGTAGAGACGATGCACGCGATTGCGGCACCAGGTCGCAAAGTTCTCGTCGCCGGCGCCTACTCGGGAGGAATTGCTGGCCGGGGCGAGGAGGACGCAGCTTGGCTCAGCATCTACGATGCCTCGAACTGCCTGAATCCCAAATTGCAGAGCGAGTTCAAGTGGCCCGCCAACATCCACATGGTGACAATCTCTCCCAACGGTCGTCGCGTCTACGGTACAGAAGTCGTGCCCGGACTCGGTTCGGGGAAGGGTGGCCTGCATGTGCTCGACATCAGCGACATGAAGCGCCCCCGCTATCTCGGCCGCTTCGGCGTCACGCGACCCAATGGATTGACGGCTGGGTTCACGCCACATGAAGTGTCGATCAGCCATGATGAGCGGCGGATCTACGCGGCTGTCCTCGCCTCCGAAACCGGGGACGTGCCTGTGGGGGCGTCTATCCTCGCCTCCGACGGGGACGTGCCTGTGGAGAACGGCAGCGTCTACATTCTCGATAACAGCGACATCGTCGATGGGCGCTCTCAACCGAAGATGAGGCTCGTCGGCGAAGCCAAGCAAGGCGGTTTTCATTCTGTCGTGCCCGCGTCGATCAACGGAGTTCCACACCTGGTGGGTGCGGCCGAACTGGGCGCCTGTCCTGGAACATGGCCGCGGATCATCAATATCGCGGACGAGAAGAATCCAAAGATCGTCGGCGAGTTCAAGCTGCAAATGAATATCAAGGAGAACTGCGACGCGATACGATTTACTCCTCGGAAGGAGGATCCCTATGCGAGCTTCATCCCAATCCCAGACATCACCGCGCGCCTCGGCGCGGTTGGCTCGCATTTCAACGATGTCGACGATGCAAGGAACACGAGGCTTGGTCTGTTCCCCTTCTTCGCTGGCGGAGTGAGGATCGTTGATTTGCGCGATCCTACAAAGCCGGTTGAAGTCGGCTACTATAAGCCGGGTGCGAATCCCGATACCCCGCTAAGTGGCAACGGGCTAAACTGGACAGGGTTGAACGACCAGGTAACCGACGGGTGTATGTCGCATGTACGCTATGTTCCCGAGTCCGGGCACATCTGGTTCGCCTGCGTCACGACCGGTTTCCACGTTGTCGAACTGAATCCGGACCTTCGCGCTCGCCTCGGCTTCCCGACCGTGAAGTGATAACCTGTGTCGGCCGCTGGCGGCTCGGCTTGAGGGCTGTCGGCGGGGGGTAGATGACGGAGCCCCTTTCGTCGCGGCGAGGCGCAAAACAGTGCGGGAGGCTTGTTCGCGCTCGCCGCGATCATGGCTGGGCGCGTTCTCCGCCTCCCGCCGCACATTGCTGGACCGAGCAACTTGAGCGACCGATCAGGCAATGAGCCAAGGGTCGCTCCAAGGGAGAAGAACATGCGTTACGAACACATCACGCTGGAATGCATCGAAGGCGTGGCGACGATCACGATTAATCGTCCCGAAGTGCTGAACGCGCTGTCCATGCAGACCCTCGACGAGATGATGGATGCGCTGGACAGCGTTGCGGCAATGGGCGCGCGCACGCTGCTGCTGCGTGGGGCGGGGCGCGCCTTCTGCTCGGGCGCCGATCTCAGCGGCGGCGTTCAAGAGGATCCTGAACGCATTGATCGGGGACGTGCGCTTGAAACCGGCTTCAACCCTTTGCTCGAGAGTATGGTGCGTTTGCCGATCCCAATCGTCTCGGCGGTGAGCGGGGCTCTGTTGCAAAGATTGGCGGCAGTCAGAGGTAGGCTGTCGCTCTGCGCCGATCAGGCGGCTGCTGCGAAATGGTGGTTGAGCATGCCCATGGCCTCCGTCAGCGCCGAGGGCCCAATGCCAAAAGCTCTCTCCACAAGGCGCACCTCGCCCCTGATGCCGGGCTGCAGGCACCAGGGGCGAGCCTGTCCTTTGCGC
>NZ_LXVX01000022.1 GCF_001650725.1 Sphingobium sp. TCM1
CGCAAGGCCATCTTCAACAAACCAGCATCATATTATCTGAAAAGGGGGTCCCTCTTCGACGCCGATCGGGGGTCCCTTTTGAACGCCGTTTGACAGGCAGAAACAGGCCGGACTCGTTGAGAACAGTGCTTGCAAGCGACCGAAAACCATGCACGGTGACCTTGCCTCTCAAGCCCATGCGGTAAAGGATATCCAGCATCCTGTTCTCGCTGATAGTGTCCGAGCGCGAGCCGGCGACCGGGAACAGATATTTGCCGAACCGTTCGTTCCCTGCCAATCCATAAGGGTTTTCGTCTCTGATCTCGCGCAGTAGCGTGATCGCCTGCGGCGGCAGTGGCACGACATGCTCGGTCCGCATTTTCATGCGACCTGCGGGTATGCGCCAAACCGGTTCGTCTGTTCCGAGGCCCTCAAATTCGGACCAGGTCGCAAAGCGCGTCTCCTGCGTCCGGACCATGGTGAGCATCGTCCAGCGCAGCGCCAAGTGGCTCATGCGGGAGCCCTGATCAGCGTTGAGCTTGCGAAAGAAGGTGGGAAGGTCTTTAGCTTCGACCTTGGCCATGTGGCGGGTCGCGGGAAGCTTCACCATAGCCGAAATGAGATCCCGGCATGGATCGCTATCTACGCGTCCATCAGGGATGCCATATCGAAAAATCTCGCTGCATGTTCCCCTGAGCCGGTGAGCCATGCCGACCGACCCGCGCTGTTCCACCAGCCTTAACACTTCGAGGACATGACGCGGCAGAATTGAGCGAACCGACTTGCTGCCAAGATGAGGAAAGATATCAGCCTCAAGGCGTCGCTTGGTGATCCTGTAATATCTCGGTGACCAGGACGACTTCCGCGCCTTCAGCCACTCGATAGCTAGAGCCTCGAACGTAAGGGCATTGGCTCGCCGCTGAAACTTTCGCTCTTCCAGCAAGGAGGATGGGTCCGTTCCGCCGGCGATCAGTCTCTTGTTGCGGTCCCGCCAGGCTCGTGCCTGGGAAAGGCTGGTATCAGGATATATTCCGCCACTCAGCGTCTTCTGTTTGCCATCGAAACGGTAGGCGAGCTGCCAGATCTTCCGGCCCGATGGCTCGACCCGGATAAGCAGGCCGCCGCCATCGGATTTCTTTAGCGGCTTGTCGTGAGCGGTTAATCGAGTCAGCAAGTCGTCGGAAAGCATAGTCCTTCATCTCCGCGTTTCACGCGGCGAGACGAACAACATTTCCGCCAAGAATGTGTTGTTTCACCATTCCACCCCGAATCCTGGTGGCGTCCTATGATGACACATCCAAACCACTGAAAACAGTGGATTTTCACCCTGGACCTCATGGGTAAATTTGAGTTGTTTTGAGGCAAAGAGTGGTCGGGGAGACAGGATTCGAACCTGCGACATCCTGCTCCCAAAGCAGGCGCGCTACCAGACTGCGCTACTCCCCGAATGCGGCGGCCTTAGCGGGGAAGCGCGCGTGCCGTCAATCGGCGATCGGTGGAACAACTGCCACAAAAGCAGAATTATCGGGATCGATACGCCCGGAAACCCCAACAGGGTCGTCATTCCCGGCGAAATGCGAAAGGTTCGGTCCAAATGAAAAGGGCGGGGCCTTTCGGACCCGCCCTTCGAAAATCTCGCTAGCGCGAAGATTACATCGCGTTCGCAACGTTGTTCGTCGCGTTCGCGGCGTTTTCAGCGGCGTTCGCGGCGTTGTCAGCAGCGTTGACGGCGTTTTCGACGACGTTCTCGACGACAGCGTTCGAAGCGTTCGCGGTCTCGTTGGCCGGCTTCTCACCGCAAGCGGCGAGGGCCATCAGGCTGGCCGAAGCGAAAACAACTGCGATCTTCTTCATTGTGTACGGCTCCCATAGCATTATGCCGCGTCTGGCACGTTACAAATGTGGCCCTACGCGAGCGACCCGCATTAACGTGTGCGCTGCACAAATCAATGCTTTTCTGCGTCGGTGAAGCGGCAGAATCACGCGACGGAGTGTTGTCTACTATAAAAGTTCAGTTAGCGCTCAATGTTTCTGAGGCATTGGCGACAAGGTCCAGCGTCACCGACCACGCGGCGACATTCTGGCGCAACTGCTCGGGATCGACCTTGTCCAGCGTATCGTCCGGCGTGTGGTGCAGGTCGAAATAGCGGGTGCCATCCTGTTGCAGATCAATGACCGGAACCCCGGCCTTGACCAGCGGCGCGATGTCGGCGCCGCCGCCCGCTTCCTGCGTGCCGGCGCCCACGCCGAGCGGGGCGAGCGCCTGCGCGATCCGACGGGACAAGGCCTCATGGCCCTTGGGCAATTTGAAATCGACCCGCCAGATTCGATCCGCACCGAAATCCGATTCGATCGCCAGCGCATGTTTCTCGGACCCATGCGCCTTGTAATAGGCGCGCGCTCCATCGCCGCCGACTTCTTCCGCGCCGGCCATCAGCACGCGGATGGTGCGGCGGGGTTGCCCGGCCTTGGCGACCTGAAGCGCGGAGGCGGCAGCGATGGCGCAGCCCGTCGCGTCATCGATCGCGCCGGTGCCCTGGTCCCAGCTGTCGAGATGGCAGGCCGCCACGACCAGACCCGCCGACGGGTCGCTGCCCGGAATTTCGGCGACGACATTGCCCGATGGCTGGTCCTTCAGCATCCTGGACGTCAGGGTAAGATGGAGCGTCACCGGCTGGCCCCGCTTGACGACGCGCGCGAGTTGCTCGGCGTCGGGTACGGAGAGCGCGGCGGCCGGGATCGGCGTCGCGCCTTCGGCCCACATCTGGACGCCGGTATGCGGCACGCGATGATGGTCGGTGCCGATCGACCGGATCAAAATGGCGATTGCGCCCTTCTTCGACGCGATGCTCGGTCCCTGCCGCCGCGCGGCCCCGAAATAGCCGTAGGAGGAACCGTCCTGCGTCGCCTTCATGCCATGATCGACAAAGGCGATCTTGCCCTTGAGGCTCGCATCCGGCGCGGCCTCCAAGTCGGCGATGTTTTGGAAATAGACGACCTCGCCCTCAAGCCCCTTGTCGCTGGTCGATCCGCTGTTGCCCAGCGCCGCCAGGACCAGCGTCTGCGGGAAGGGGGAGAGGATGCGCGCTTCGTCGCGCCCGCGCACCCAGACGGGCATGGTGTAGGATTCTGCCCGGACGTTCGAGAAGCCCAGCGCCTTCAGCTTCGCGACGGCCCAGTCGCGGGCGCGCGCTTCCTGCGGCGTGCCGGCGGGGCGCGGGCCGACTTCCGTCGTCAGCCCTTCGGTAAAGTCCCAGGCGACATCGTCCTTGAGCGCCGATTCCCGAATCGCGCCGCTGCCGGCGGCCGGAGCGGCGAAGGAGAGGGAGGGGGTGAGGATGCTGCCAAGGAGGAGGGCGGCGAGCGGACCCGATCGGATTTTCTGCATGGATGAAGGCGTAACGAGCCATCCGCCATTTGCCAATATGGTCCGCCTCCGCTAACCCGACGCGGATTTCCCTATCTGTTCTTTCGGAGCTGCGCGAACCCATGTCCGCTTCCTCGCAATATGCCTATGTCATGAAGAGCATGACCAAGAGCTTCGCCGGTGCGGCGAAGCCGGTGCTCAACCAGATCAACCTGCAATTCTACCGCGGCGCCAAGATCGGCATCGTCGGCCCCAACGGCGCGGGCAAATCGACCCTGATGAAGATCATGGCCGGCATCGATACCGATTTTTCGGGCGAAGCCTGGCCGGGCGAGAATATCACAGTCGGCTATCTGCCGCAGGAGCCGCAGCTCGACCCGACCAAGAATGTCCTGGAAAACGTCAAGGACGGCGCGCGCGAAATCGCGGACAAGATGGACCGTTTCAACGAGATCAGCATGATCATGGCCGATCCGCCGGAGGATGTCGATTTCGACGCCCTGATGGAGGAAATGGGCACGTTGCAGGAACAGATCGACGCGGTCGACGGCTGGACGCTCGACAACCAGCTGGAAATCGCGATGGAGGCGCTGCGCTGCCCGCCGTCGGACTGGTCGGTGGAAAATCTGTCGGGTGGTGAAAAGCGTCGTATCGCGCTCACCCGCCTGCTGATCCAGAAGCCGGACATCCTGCTGCTCGACGAACCGACCAACCATCTCGACGCCGAAAGCGTCACCTGGCTGGAAAATCACCTCAAGGAATATGCCGGCGCGGTGCTGATGATCACCCACGACCGCTATTTCCTCGACAATGTCGTTGGCTGGATCCTGGAACTCGATCGGGGCAAATATTTCCCCTATGAAGGCAACTACTCCACCTATCTGGAGAAGAAGTCCAAGCGTCTGGAGCAGGAGGACCGCGAAGCCACCGGCCGCCAGAAGGCGATAAACGATGAGCTGGAATGGATCAGGGCTGGCGTCAAGGGCCGCCAGACCAAGTCCAAGGCGCGCATCAAGAAGTTCGAGGAACTGGTCGCCAGCCAGAACAACCGCACCCCCGGCAAGGCCCAGATCGTCATCCAGGTGCCCGAGCGTCTGGGCGGAAAGGTGATCGAGGCAAAGAATATCAGCAAGGCCTATGGCGACAAGCTGCTGTTCGAAAACCTGTCCTTCCTGCTGCCGCCGGGCGGCATCGTCGGCGTGATCGGGCCGAACGGCGCGGGCAAGTCGACCCTGTTCCGCATCATCACCGGGCAGGAAACTCCCGATTCGGGCGAGATCGACATCGGGTCCACCGTGCGCCTGGGCTATGTCGACCAAAGCCGCGACCATCTCGACCCGACCAAGAACGTCTGGGAGGAAGTCTCCGACGGCCTCGATTACGTCAAGGTCAACGGCCATGACATGTCGACCCGCGCCTATGTCGGCGCCTTCAACTTCAAGGGCCAGGATCAGCAGAAGAATGTCGGCAAGCTGTCGGGCGGTGAACGCAACCGCGTCCACATCGCCAAGATGCTGAAGCGGGGCGGCAATGTGCTGCTGCTCGACGAACCGACCAACGACCTCGACGTCGAAACGCTGGGCGCGCTGGAGGAAGCGATTGAGAATTTCGCGGGCTGCGCCGTGGTTATCAGCCACGACCGCTTCTTCCTCGATCGACTGGCCACCCACATTCTCGCCTTCGAAGGCGACAGCCATGTCGAATGGTTCGAGGGCAATTTCGAGGCCTATGAGGAAGACAAGCGCCGCCGCCTGGGCGATGCGGCCGATCGTCCGACGCGTCTCGCCTACAAGAAGCTGACGCGTTGATGGGGCGCGATCCGTTGCAGGCGGGGTAACCGGATTGCAATCTTTGCAACCGCGAACGGCGTTTTCGCACTTGCGATGGTGGCGCTAACATTTCATAGAGAGCGGGCCTTTCAGGCATCCTCTCCTAAAACTTTCCAGGCCGGTCCTTTTTGGATCGGCCTTTTTTTTGGTCAGGTCGCGGCCGGGCAGGCATCCGCCGGCCGCCCCAGCGCCCTATTCTCCAGGAACGGGCGATCGGTCAGCGAATCGAGGAAAGCGAGCAGCGCCGGCATGTCGATACCCACCAGCTGGGCAGCGGCATGGCGCCGAATCGCCGCTTCGATGCTCCGGCTCTGGCCGTCGTGCAGCCACGGCCCCGTCACCGCGACGTTGCGGAGCGAGGGCGTGCGGAAGCGTTCGGGCGGCGGCTCGAAGCCGGGCGGGGGAGGCTTGCCGCCATAAGCGCTGCTGTCGATTTCACCGGGCGCGGCCGTGCCGACATAATGAACCTTGCCGTCGGTGAAATCTGCGCCGCCGTGGCAGGAGGCGCAGCCGGACGCCGCGAATTGCGTGGCGCCCTTGCGGGCGAGCGGTGAAAGTGCGCCCCGGTCATGCGCGCTGCCGAAGGAGATCATCGTCCGCTGGAATGCGCCCAACGCCGCCGTCACCTTCGCATAGGTCGCGCCGCCCTGCGCAGTGGGGAAGGCGCGGACGAACAGGCGGCGATAGCAGGGATCGGCGTCAAGGCGCTGCCCCAGTTCGGCGTCGCTGCCGGCCATGCCCATCTCGACCGGCCTGGTGCCGGTCATCGGCACCATCGCCTGCGCCTCCAGCGTGGTAATGCCGGCCTCGGTCCAGGTGAAGCCGGAGCGCCAGGCGACATTGGCGAGGCCCGGCACGTTGCGGACACCCATGTCGCCGGTGACCCCGGCATGGGTGGGCAGGCCATCGCTGAAGCCGCGCGCCTGCTGGTGGCAATCGGCGCAGGCCATGCTGCCGTCTCGCGACAGGGCGCGATCGTAGAAGAGGCGGCGCCCCAGCGCGACCTTGGCGGCGCTCATGGGGTTGTCGGCCGGGAGGATGGGAGCAGCCAAGCCGGCGGGCAGGTCCTGCCATTGCCAGTCCGGCCCGGTCGCCATCACGCCCGTCGCCAGCAACGCCGTCGCCCCGATGATTGCCGCTATGCCAACCCGCATGGCCTTTTCCCTTCGCCGCGCAAGACGAACGGAGGCTGGCCGATCCGCAGGGAGACGTAAAGGAGGGCGGTCATTGCAGGGCGGAAAAAGCAGTGCAGGATCGCGGCATCCCCTTCGATAGCCGGATCACCGAAATGCGCTGTCACCCGACGCGAGAGCTTTGCGCCGCATGGGAGGAAAATGACAGGAAAACTTGGTGGACGCACTAGGGCTCGAACCTAGGACCCGCTGATTAAGAGTCAGCTGCTCTACCAACTGAGCTATGCGTCCACGCTGGCGTTGGCGTGACCCTGTGGGTCGTCGCTCCGGCGTGGCCGGGCTGTTAGCAGCCGCTCGCGATTCTGCAAACACTAAATCGCGTTGCGGCGGAAATTTTCATTCGCGCTTGCGTCAGGCCCAGTTTCCGACGCCCGCGCGACGCTTGCCCGCCCGGTCGATCGCCATGATGATCCCTACGCATAGCATGACCGTCAGCATCGATGATCCGCCGTAGGACATGAAGGGCAGGGGTATGCCGACGACCGGCGCCAGCCCCATGACCATCATCAGGTTGATCGCGACATAGAAGAAGATGGTGGTGGTCAGGCCCGCTGCCACCAGCCGTGCGAACTTGTCCTGTGTCCGCATGGAAACCCGGATGCCCCAGCGGAACAGCAGCATGAAGCCGCCGATCAGCAGCACCCCACCCAGCAGGCCCCATTCCTCCGCCATGGTGGCGAAGACGAAGTCGGTATGGCCTTCGGGCAGATAGTCGAGATGGCTTTGCGTACCCTGAAGGAACCCCTTGCCCCAGATGCCGCCCGATCCGATCGCGATCTTGGACTGGCTGATATGATAGCCGGCGCCCAGCGGGTCGCTTTCCGGATCGAGGAAGATGAGGACGCGGTTCTTCTGATAGTCATGCAGGAAGCTGAAGGCGATCGGTACGATGGCGGCCACGGCCAGGCCCGAACCGACGAACAGGCGCAAGGGCAGGCCGGCGAGGAACATCACGGTGATGCCACCGGCAAGGATCATCGTCGCGGTGCCCAGATCCGGCTGCACCAGGACCAGCGCCCAGGGCAGGCCGATCAGCACCAGCGCGGGCCAGATCGCGTTCCAGCGGCGGATCTCGCCCACCGGCAGCATCGCGTAGAAGCGGGCCACCGCCAGCACGATGATCGGCTTCATGAACTCGGACGGCTGCAACTGCATAAAGCCCAGGTTGATCCAGCGCTGGCTGCCGCCCGCGACCCCGCCGATCAGTTCCACCAGCACCAGCGCCGCCAGCACCGCGCCATAGGCGGGAAAGGCGAAGCGCGAGAACAGGTCGAACGGCACCCGGCTCAATGCCAGGGCCATGCCGGAAAAGACGCAAAAGCGGACGCCCTGGTTGACGGCCCAGGGAAAGATGCTGCCCCCCGCAGCGCTGTAGAGGACCAGTGTCCCGAAGGTCGCGATGGCCAGCAGCAGCAGCAGCACCCGCCAGGGAAATTGCGTCACGGAATGGGGGATGATGCTCATGGCGCGTCCGTCGCGTTGCTGCCGGGCGGTGGCGGAACATCGTTGGCCGCATCTTCGGCGGCAACGGGAGACGGTGCCGTTGCGTTGGCGACGGCGGCGTTGGCCGCATTGTCGGCGACGGGTGGCGGCGCTTCCCCTTTCTCGATCGCCTTGGCCAGGCGGAATGCGGCCATCTGTCGCGCCTGCCGTTCGGCGGGGGTGCCGCCCCAACCCTTTTCCAGCGTGACCAGCTTCTCCATCGCCTTGGTGGGATCGAACAGATAGGACAGGGTGTCGCTGGCGATCATCGGCGCGTCCTCGTTGCGGATCATATGTCCGCCATGCTCGATGATGCAGGCGACCGCATAGCGTGGATTGTCGAAGGGGGCGAAGCCCTGGAACAGGGCGTGGTCGCGCAGCTTGAACGCCAATGAGCTGTCCCGCCGCACGCCCGCGCGGCGCTCGGCCATGGTGATGCGCCGGACTTGGGCGGTGCCGGTCTTGCCCGCGATGAGCACGCCGGGAATGTTCATCCGCGCGGCGCCGCCGGTGCCGCCGCCATTGACCACGGCGCTCATCGCGTCGCGAATGATGACCAGATGCTCCTCGGTGGCGCCGACAGACGTGGGCGGCGGCCGCTTGGCACCCAGAAGGAAATTGGGCATGAGTTGCCGGCCGGTCGCTAGGCGCGCGGCCATCACCGCCATCTGGAGCGGATTGATGAGCATATAGCCCTGGCCGATGGTGGCGTTCACCGTATCATAGGCCTGCCAGCTCTGATCATATTTGCGTTCTTTCCACGCCGGATCGGGAACGGTGCCATAGCTCTGGCTGGGGAAGGGCAGGTCGAAGCGCTGGCCCATGCCCACCCGCCGCGCCATCTGGGCGATCCGGTCCATTCCGACGCGCTGCGCCATCTGGTAGAAATAGATGTCGCAGCTCTGGGCGATCGCGCCCCGCATGTCGAGCGGGCCGTGCCCGCGCCGCTTGTGGCAGTGGAACAAGGTGTTGCCCACGCGCAGCGCGCCGGCGCAACTGATCCGCTCCTGCGGCCCGACGCCAGCCTCCAGCAGCGCCAGCGCCACCATTGGCTTAACCGTAGAGCCCGGCGGATAGAGCCCCTGCAAGGTCTTGTTGCGCAGCGGAATATGATCGTCCTTCGACAGCATCTCATATTCCAGATGGCTGATGCCGTCGGAAAAGCTGTTGGGATCGAAGCTGGGCATGGAGGCCATGGCGAGTACGTCGCCGTTGGCGCAATCGATCACGACGACCGAACCGCTTTGCGTCGCAAGGCGCCGCCCCGCATATTCCTGAAGCCCGGCATCGATGGTCAGGCTGACGGGCTTGCCCGGCGTGTCGGGGCGTGTCGTGAGTTCGCGCACGATCTTGCCGCGCGCCGTTACCTCGACCCGCTTGGCGCCGGGCCTGCCGGTCAGGTGCCGGTCGAACGCCTTTTCCAGCCCATCCTTGCCGACCTTGAATCCCGGCGTGATGAGCAGCGGATCCTTGCGCTCCTTATATTCCTCCGCCGTGGCCGCCCCGACATAGCCGAGCAGGTGCCCGACCGTGGCGCCCGCCGGATAATAGCGCGAAAAGCCCTGGCTGGGCGCGACGCCGGGCAGGTCGGGCAGGCGGACGCTCACGGCGGCATATTGGTCATAGGTCAGCTTGTCGGCGACCTGGACCGGACGAAATCCCGCCGACTTGTCCAGTTCCTCGCGGATGCGATCGACTTCGTCCGATTCCAGGCTCAGCAACTGGGCGAGGTGCCGGATCGTCGCCTCGCCGTCCACCACGCGCTGCGGGATCAGGTCGACGCGAAAATCGGTCCGGTTGTTCGCCAGCGTCTTGCCATGGCGATCGAGGATCCAGCCCCGGCGCGGCGGAATGAGCGTGAGGTTGACCCGGTTACTCTCGGAAAGCAGGCTGTATTTCTCGTTTTCGGCGACGCTGATCCAGCCCATGCGACCGACCAGCAGCGCCCCGATCGCGCCTTGCAATCCCCCCACCACCATCGCGCGGCGGCTGAAGGTGAAGGACTGGGTGGCTTCGGTGACGATCTTGCGCTTGGGACCGGGAAACTTCATGCCATCACACGCCAGCGGTCGATCCGGGCGCATTGCCGGACAATGAAGGGAAAGAGCAGGACCGTCCAGACCATCTGCGGCGCGACCAACAGCAACCTTATATCGCCTCCGCCGGTGATCCGCGCGAAGAAAAGCCCCCCTGACAGGCAGAAGATAATCGCGATGCCGGCGATTAGCCAGTCCTGCTTGTAGCTGCGCCAGACCAGTCGATGTTCGATGAAGTCGACGCCGATCAGGGCGACCGTCCACAAAAACATCCCCGATCCGATCGGCTGGCCGCCCACCAGGTCATCGAACAGGCCTAGCGGGAGGCCGATCCAGGTCCGCCACAATTCGGGCCGCAGCAGCCGCCACGACAGCAGCAGCAGCAGGCCGAAGGGCGGCATGATCGGCGACTGGGCGATCAGCGGCAACGTGGTCGCGAGCGACCCCAGCATGACGGTGATGACGGGCGTCCCGGCGAGGCGGAACCGGCCGGGATGCCGGCCCAGGCGCGGGACGTGCAGCAGATGCGGGTCGATCACGGGGCGCTCGCATTTGCGGCCGGCGCCGCCTCCTGCGCCGTCTCGGCGGCTCCACCGCGCGTCACCACCTCCTCGAAGGCGCGTTCCACCACGACCGCATCGACGCGCGAGGGGTTGGCCAGGGGGAAGCCCCAGGCGATCTCGCCCTCGACGCGGACCACTACGGCGACGGGGATATTGGGCTGGTATATGCCGCCGATGCCCGACGTCACCAGCAGGTCGCCTGGCTTGAAGGGGTTGCGGCCCGCGGACAACGCTCGGATTTCGAGCGACCCGTCGCCCGCTCCGGTCGAAATGGCGGGTACGCTGTCATTGGCGCGACGGATCGGCACGATATTGCCGGTGTCCGTCAGTAGCAGCACTTCGGCGGTGTTGGGCGTCGTGCTATGGATGCGGCCGATCAGCCCTTCGGCGGCGCGGACCGGCATTCCGGGGCGCACGCCCTGCCAGCGGCCCGCGTTGAGCCGCGCGAAACGGCGCGCGCTGCTGGAGGAGGAACTGATGAGCCGCGCCGTCAGCAGGTCGCTCTGATCCTCGTCGACCAGCTTGAGCAGCTTCTTGAGCCGCGCATTTTCCTGCTTGACCGCCTTCGCCTCGATGATGCGGTTGCGATCCGTCTCGACCTGGCGGCGCAGCGCCACATTCTGCGAGCCCGCCCGCCAATAGGCGGCCAGCACCTCGTCCACCGAACTGATGCCGCTGACCATATTCTTGAGGCCGGCCGAAACCGGGCGGGTCAGTTCGGCGGTGACCGTGCGCAGGCCAGCGAAGCCGGTCGGATCGAACATCGCGACCACGACCAGCAGCAGGCCGGCCGCCGCACCGGCAACCGCCACCACATAGCTCGCAAACAGGCTATATTGCGCCTTCCGGTTGATGCCGGGGCGTCGGCTGGGTGGCCGCGCCATCAATCGTCCCTTCCGATCAGGCGGTTTGCAGCACACCCCGGAAGATCGGATCCTCCATCGCGCGGCCAGTGCCGATCGCGACGCAGGTCAGCGGATCTTCGGCGATGGTGACGGGCAGGCCCGTCTCGTCGCGCAGTTCGTCGTCCAGCCCCTTGAGCAGCGCGCCGCCGCCGGTCAGGACGATGCCCTGGTCGACGATGTCGGCGGCCAGTTCGGGTGCGGTGTTTTCCAGCGCGATCCGGACGCCTTCGACGATGGTGCTGATCGGCTCGGCCAGCGCATCGGCGATCTGGCCCTGGTTGATCGAAATTTCCTTCGGCACGCCGTTCACCAGGTCGCGGCCCTTGATATGGATCGTCTCGCCGACGCCATCTTCCGGCGGCTGGGCGACGCCATATTGCTTCTTGATCCGCTCGGCCGTGGCTTCGCCGATCAGCAGATTGTGATGGCGACGCACGAAGGAGACGATCGCCTCGTCCATCTTGTCGCCGCCCACGCGGACGCTGGTGGTATAGGCGAGGCCGCGCAGCGAGAGCACGGCGACTTCGGTCGTGCCACCGCCGATGTCCACCACCATCGAACCGATCGGCTCGGTCACGGGCATGTCGGCACCGATCGCTGCGGCCATCGGCTCTTCGATCAGGAAGACTTGGCTGGCGCCGGCGTTGCTGGCGGCGTCGCGAATGGCGCGGCGCTCGACGCTGGTCGATCCGCTGGGCACGCAGATCACGATCTCCGGCGCGCGCCAGGGGCTGTGCTTGCCGCCATGCACCTTGGTGATGAAATGCTTGATCATCTGCTCGGCCACGTCGATGTCGGCGATCACGCCATCGCGCAGCGGCCGGATGGCCTCGATCGAATCCGGGGTCTTGCCCATCATCAGCTTGGCGTCTTCACCGACGGCCTTGACGCGCTTGACGCCGTTCAGCGTCTCCACCGCCACCACCGAAGGCTCGTTCAGGACGATGCCCCGGCCACGTACATAGACCACCGTATTGGCGGTGCCGAGATCGATGGCCATATCCTGCGAGGAGAATTTGAAGAGACGCGAGAAGATCGACATGCCTTATCCTGTTTCGCCCGCCGTCCCCGCGACGCGAAGGGGACCGTCGGAAAGCTGTTTTGCCCGTCCGTTGCTCCCTTCTTCCTTGCCCCTTGCAGTGCAAAAAATATCGGGTTCGCGGCTCGCGGAAAGCGCCCGCTTGGGCTAGTCCCTAATCAATGTCAATACGCCGCCTGCCCGAACATCTGGTCAATCGTATCGCTGCCGGTGAAGTGGTCGAAAGACCCGCCAGCGCGCTCAAGGAGATAGTGGAAAACGCTTTGGACGCGGGTGCGACTCGCATTGCCATACGATTGTCCAACGGTGGGCTGGACCGGATCGAGGTCAGCGACGATGGCTGCGGCATGGATTCGGCCGACATGGCGCTCGCGCTGGAGCGCCATGCGACATCGAAACTGCCCGATGATGCGATCGAGAATGTGGCGACGCTGGGCTTTCGCGGCGAAGCGCTGCCGTCGATCGCCAGTGTCGCCCGGCTTTCGATCGACAGCCGCCCGCGCGGCGCCGATGGCTGGAACCGCACGGTCGACAATGGGCGGCTGGTGGCGGAGGGGCCGGCCGCGCTGCCGCCCGGCACCCGCGTCACGGTGGAAGAACTGTTCGGGAAGGTGCCCGCGCGGCGGAAATTCCTGCGTTCGGCCAAGGCCGAATATGCCGCCTGCCTCGACATCGTCCGCCGGCTGGCCATGGCCCATCCGTCGGTCGCCTTTTCGGTCGAACATGACGGGCGCCGGGTGCTGGGCGTGCAGGGCGACGAAGCGCGGGAGGACCGGGTCGCCGCGCTGACCGACCGGCAACTGGCGGACAATCATGTAATCGTGAGCCTGGAACGGGACGGGGTGCGCCTGTCCGGGGTCGCATCGCTGCCCACCTACAATCGCGGCGTGGGCGATCATCAATATCTGTTCGTAAACGGCCGTCCGGTGAAGGACCGGCTGCTGATCGGCGCGCTGCGTGGCGCCTATGCCGACATGCTGGCGCGCGACCGGCATCCGGTGGTGGCGCTGTTCCTGGACGTGCCGCCGCTCGACGTAGACGTCAACGTTCATCCCGCCAAGACCGAGGTTCGCTTCCGCGACCCCGCGATGATCCGGGGCATGATCGTCTCCGGCCTGCGTCGGGCGCTCGATGCCGAAGGGTTCCGCGCGGTGCAGCAGGCGGATGCAGCGGGGCTGGCGGCCTGGCGGCCGGAGCCGGTGTCGCCCACCCCGATCGGCGCCATGCCGATCTTCGAGGCGGCGGCCTCCTCGCCGGCGAGCTACAGCCAGTTCGCGCCGGCCTCCTTCGCTGACCGCCGCCCGTCCTTTCTCGCGCCGCCGCCCCAGGCGCGCGCCGAGCCTGCCGCCGCGCCCGCACCCGAAGGCCATAGCTTCCCGCTGGGGGTTGCGCGCGGTCAGGTGGCGCGCACCTATATCGTCGCGGAGGCGGAGGACGGCCTGGTGATCGTCGACCAGCACGCCGCGCATGAGCGGCTGACGCTCGAACGGATGCGCCGTGCGATGGAGGGCCAGGAGAATGGCAATCGCGTCGCGTCCCAGGCGCTGCTGCTGCCCGAAGTGGTGGAACTGGATGAGCCGGCCTGCGACCGGTTGGAGGCGCGCGCCGCCGAACTCAAGGATTTCGGCCTTGATCTTGAGCGGTTCGGTCCCTCGGCCATGCTGGTCCGCGCCGTCCCCGCGATGCTGGGCCAGTCGGACGTGCAGGGACTGGTCACGGATCTGGCCGACGATCTCGCCGCCTATGACAGCGCCCTGTCGCTCAAGGAGCGGCTCGATCTCGTCGCCGCGACCATGGCCTGCCACGGCTCGGTCCGCGCCGGCCGCGTGCTGAGTGTCGCCGAAATGAACGCCCTGCTCCGCGAGATGGAAGTCACCCCGCGATCGGGACAATGCAACCATGGCCGCCCGACCTGGGTGAAGCTGGGGCATGGCGACATCGAAAAACTGTTCGGAAGGAAATGAGCCGATGACGATGTTTGCCGCCCTGCTGCTCGCCGCCGCGCCCGTCTGTGCCGACCCTGCGCTGCTGGGCGAGCCGTGGACCAGTTGGACCCAGAGCGGGGAGGCGAAGGCCGGGGTGCAGGTACAGGGCGCGCCGACGCTGATCCTGGGCAAGCCGGTTATGGCGGCGCTGACGCCGGCGGCCTATGTCCAGTTCGCCGCAGCCCCCGGCAAAGGTGCGAAGGAGGGGCATGGCGGGCTGTTCGGCTTGTCGCTCAAGGCGGCGGCGCGCATCGGCATCGCACTGTCGGGGCCGGCCTGGGTCGATGTCGTGACGGGCACCACCCCGGTCGCCTCGATCGAGCATGGCCATGGTCCGGATTGTTCGGGCATTCGCAAGATCGTGTGGTTCGACCTGCCCGCCGGTCGCCATATCATCCAGATTGTCGGATCGAAGGACGCCAGCATCCGCATCATGACCGCTGATGCGAAGGCCAACCAGCCGCTCTAGCTGGATCGGATGTCCGTAAAACGCGCGGACCATTAATCGGTTTGGTGGCGGTAGTATCAAGCCATGATGACGGAGGCCGTGCCGTTACCGCTCCACCGCCATGCGTGCGGCCAGCCCGCCCAGAACCGTGCCCATGAACCAGCGCTGGATCGTCAGCCAGCGCGGGCGGCCGTGGAGAAATCCGGCGATCGATCCGGCGAGGCAGGCGATCAGCGCATTGACCGACAAGCTGATGACGATCTGCGTCGCGCCGAGCGCCAGCGACTGGCCCAGCACATTGTCGCGCGTCGGCTCGACGAACTGCGGCAGCAGCGACAGATAGATCATCGCGACCTTGGGATTGAGCAGGTTGGTGACCAGCCCCATCGTGAAGAGCCGTCGCGGCGAATCCTGCGGCAGGGTGCGGACCTGAAAGGGGGATCGCCCGCCCGGCCGCACTGCGCTCCACGCCAGCCAAAGCAGATAGAGCGCGCCACCGATCCGCAGGACGTCATAGGCGAACGGCACCGCCATCATAAGTGCGGTGATGCCGAAGGCCGCGCTCACCATGTAGAAGAGGAAGCCGCACGCCACGCCGAGCAGCGAGATCATGCCCGCCGCGCGCCCTTGCGAAATCGAGCGCGACACCAGATAGATCATGTTGGGACCGGGCGTCAGGACCACGCCCAGCGATACCAGCGCAAAAGCGATCAGATGAGCGGCACTCGGCATCGGCATTTCCCCAACGGCATGATGCCGTTCGCCTAGCCCCGACGAGCGGAGCGGGGCAGGGCCACTATGGGGGCGTTGGCCGGGTCCGCCACATGGCGATCGGGATCATCGTCAGTACCGGCTGATCGTCCTGGTTGAGGATCGTCACCTTGCTGCGGACGATGCCCATTTCCGGACGGCTCTGCGACGCCTTCTTGTCGATCACTTCGCTCTTCCCGCGCAGTGTGTCGCCGGGACGCACCGGGCGCAGCCAGCGCAGTTCGTCCACCCCCATCGCGCCCAGGCTGGCCGCCTGACGCCCCGGATCCCGCTGCATTTCGGCGACGAACATCTTCATGAACAGGGCGGTGGTGTGCCAGCCACTTGCCGAGATGGTCCCGAAATGGGTGCTGGCCGCGGCCTCATCCGACAGATGGAAGGGCTGGGGATCGAACTCCGCCGCGAAAGCGACGCTTTCCTCGCGTAACAGGGTCAGCGGACCGAAATCGAAGCTGTCGCCGATCGCGATATCCTCGAAATAGACTATGGCTTCCATCCTCATCCGTCTCCCATTGGAACGGACAAGGATGTAGGCCTGGCTTCCGTTAACGTCAATGTCAGGCGATGGCGAGCGAGGGCTGGCCGCGCGGCACGGTGATGCTGGCGCGGGTTCTGATCGGCGCGCCGGGCGTCGACACCTGATCCACCACGCGGAAACGCGTGGTCCAGGCATCGGGCGTCACCTCGCAAAGCAGATAGCCGCGCTGGTCGTTGATGAATTTCAGTTCCGGGCTGTTCTTCATCATCACGTCGCTGCCGGTCCGCAGGTCCGACCCGTCCCCGCCAGAGGAGATGGAGGTGGACACGAATTCGACCGCCACCGGCTTGCCCTCGCTTTCCAGCAATCCGGCGAAATTCTGATGCTCGTCGCCGGTCAGGACGACGACATTGTCCAGGCCGCGCATCTTCGCCAGCAGCCGGTTGCGCTGCGTCGTATAGGCCGCCCAGCTATCGATATTGTAGATTTTCTGCTTCTCGTCGGCATAGCGGCGACGGTCGAGCGACATCATCATCACCTGCTGCGCCACGCAATTCCACTTCGCCTGGCCGCGCGTCAGGTTGCGCACCAGCCAGCTTTCCTCCTCCGGCGAGATGACCTGCGCCTTGTTGTCGTCGATGCCGGTGCAATAGGGCTTGAACCCGTCGTCGCACGGCTGGTCCGAGCGGAAGGAGCGGGTGTCGAGGAAATCGATCGACAGCAGATCGCCGAAGCGCGCCTCGCGATACATATTCGTGATGATGCCGTTGCGGGGCAGCATGGCGGCACGCACCGGCATATATTCATACCAGGCCTGCAACCCCGCCTGCCGGCGCAGGCGGAATATTTCCTGCGGCACGTCCTTCCAGTTGGCGTCGCCGACCCAGTTATTCTCCACCTCATGATCGTCGAAGGTCGGGAACCATGTGTGTTTCGCGCGCGCGGCCTGGAGGTCATAGTCGCTCAGATATTGGGCGTAGCGCAGCCGATAATCGGCGAGGTCGAAACAATCCTGGCCGATATGCTGGCGCACCTGCGGGGCGGGCAGCCCGTCCTTGTCATAGTCCGGGCCGCGCTGCTGATATTCGTAGATGAAGTCGCCATAATGATAGACGAAGGCCAGGTCGTCCTCGCGCGCGAGATGGCGGAAGGCGGTGAACAGGCCGTCCTCGTAATTCTGGCAGCCCGCGACGCCGAACTTGAGCGCGGCGGGGCTGGCGGATGGCAGCGGCAGGGTGCGTGCGCGACCGCGTGACGACTGGTCGCTGCCCAGCGTGAAGCGATACCAATAGGGGCGGTCGGGCTGGAGGCCCGTCACCTCGACATGGACGCTATGGCCCAGTTCCGGGCGCGCGACAGCCTCGCCGGTCGCGACGATGGTCTTGAAACGATCGTCGCTCGCGACCTCCCACTTCACCGGCAGCGGCGCCATCGGCATCCCACCATGCGGCTCGAACGGCCTGGGCGCCAGCTTGGTCCAGATCACGAAGCCGTCGGGCGCGGGATCGCCGGACGTGACGCCCAGCGCGAAGGGATAGCCGGCGAACCAGTTTTGCGCGTTGATGATGGCGGGCGCACCGATCAGCGGCGTCACGACGGCGGTGGTCAGGATCTGGCGGCGGGTGAGCATGAAGGCGGCGACCTCGTCATCGGGCGGTTGTAAAAGAGTCTCTTAGCCGCCTGCTCTAGCGGTGCAATATGACAGGACGACGCAACCGGTCAGACGATCCAGGCGCGCAGCGTCCGCCACGCCTCCGCCTTCTTCTCGTGCGACAGGCTGGCATAGGCTCCGCTGGAGGAGGGCAGGTCGATCAGCGACAAACCGGGCCGCTCGCCCAGTTGCCGCCGTCCGTGCAGTGCGGCGGTCTTGCCGTTGAAGGCGACCGCCCGGAGCGCGGGCAGCCGGTTCACGAAATTGCCAAGGTCGCGCAGTTCGGCGCCCCTGATCTGGCTGTCCAGGCTGCCGGGCCGCTCGGCGCTCTCGATCACGTCCCACAGCCCTACGCCCAGCGCGCGCAGTCGCTTCAGGCGCATCGCATAGGGCTGGCCACGCAATGGCTCGCCCAGCACGTCGCCCAGCAGATCCCAGAAGGCGTTGCCCCGGTGGGCATAATATTCGCCCTGCCGGATCGACGCATCGCCCGGCAGGCTGCCCAGGATCAGCAGGCGCGTGTCCGCATCGACGCTGGGCGGAAAGGCGGCCTTGCGCTGTGCTGGCATTTGGCCGGGGCGCAGCGCCATGGGGTCAGACGTTGAAACGGAACAGCATGATGTCGCCGTCCTGCGTCACATAATCCTTGCCTTCGGAGCGCCACTTGCCCGCTTCCTTGGCACCTGCTTCGCCGTTGAACTGGACATAGTCGGCAAAGGCCATGGTTTCGGCGCGGATGAAGCCCTTTTCGAAATCGGTGTGGATCGCGCCGGCGGCCTGTGGCGCCTTGCTGCCCTTGGTCACGGTCCAGGCGCGGGCTTCCTTCGGCCCGACGGTGAAGAAGGTGATGAGGCCGAGCAGTTCGTAGCCGGCGCGGATGATGCGGGCGAGGCCGGCTTCGGTCAGGCCCAGCGCTTCGAGATATTCGGCGCGCTCCTCGATGGGCATCGTCACCAGTTCGGCCTCGATCGCGGCGGACACGATCACCGCCTTGGCGTTTTCGGCCGCGGCCTTCTCGAAGACACGGGCCGAATGGGCGTTGCCCGTGGCGGCGGCGTCTTCCTCGACATTGCAGACGTAAAGGACCGGCTTGGCGGTGAGCAACTGCGCCTGGGCGAAGAGGCGTTCCTCCTCCACGTCGCGCGGCACGGTGAGGCGCGCGGGTTTGCCGTCGCGCAGGAGGTCGAGCGCCTGGCCCAGCACGGCGGCGGCGGCCTTGGCCTCCTTGTCGCCTTGCGCCGCCTTCTTGGCGAGGTTGGGGACGCGCTTTTCCAGGCTTTCCAGGTCCGCCAGCATCAGCTCGGTCTCGACCGTCTCGGCGTCGGCGATTGGATCGACCTTGCCCTCGACATGGGTGATGTCGCCATCCTCGAAGCAGCGCAGCACATGGACGATCGCATCGGTCTCGCGGATATTGGCGAGGAACTGGTTGCCCAGCCCTTCGCCCTTCGATGCGCCGCGCACCAGGCCGGCGATGTCCACGAAGCTCAGCTGCGTCTCGATGATCTTGGCGCTGCCGCCGATTTTGGCGATGGTCTGGAGCCGGTCGTCGGGCACGGCGACGCGGCCTTCATTCGGCTCGATCGTGCAGAAGGGGTAATTGGCCGCCTGCGCGGCCTGCGTTTCGGTGAGCGCATTGAACAGGGTGGACTTGCCCACATTGGGAAGACCGACGATACCGCAACGAAAGCCCATTTGACTGCCTTATAAGATCGGGATGATTGGCGCGCCCGATAGCGCTTTGTGCGCGCAAAGGCCAGCCTTGGGCGAAGGGCAGTGGTGGGACAAAAGGCGCAATTGCATTGGGCCGGGTCTTGCCGGCATGGGGCAGGATGACTGGAGACGAGATGGAACAGAGCAGGCAAGCCCATTGGGTCGATGAATCCGGGCGGCAATGGAAGAAGCGCCCCGCGCATGAGACCGGTGTGTTCGGCCGTTGCCCGCGCTGCGGCGAAGGCCATATCTTCACCGGATTCCTGACCGTGCGCGACCATTGCGAGGTCTGCGGCCTCGACTACAGCTTCGCCGATCCGGCGGACGGCCCGGCGGTCTTCGTCCAGCTGTTCGCCTGCGTGCCCGGCGTCGTCTTCATCATCCTGCTGGAGATATTGGCGCGGCCGCCCTGGTGGGTGCATGTCGCCGTGGGCATTCCCGTGCTCATCCTCACCACCGTGCTGCCGATGCGCCCGATCAAGGGCTGGCTGGTCGCAGCTCAGTTCACGACGCAGGCGCAGGAGGCGGGCACGGCGGACCTCTGGTCGAAGCTGAACAGGCCGCACTGAACCAAATAAAACGGGAAAGAGCGGTTATCATTCCGGGTCTTGCCGGTTATGAAGCCACGTCATGAAACAGCGCATCTCTCTTCTGTTGCGCCGGGCGCGCGTGATGACGCGGCGTCACGGCCCGGAAGCGATGGTTTGGCGTCGACGTATCGCGACGCTGGCTGGCGCGATATTGGTGGGCATCGTCGCGCTGTTGTTCGCGGATCTTGCGGATGAGGCTACGCATCTCTTCGCCGCCATGGTTGCGCGTTGGTGGTGGGCGCCGCTCCTTGTCACGCCTGCAGGCTTTGCGCTGGTCGCGTGGATGACCCTGAGGTTCGCGCCTTCCGCCAAGGGGTCGGGCATTCCACAGGTGATGGCCGCCACCAAGGATCCCGAAGGCAGTATGCGCCATCTGGTGTCGGGCCGGACGGCCATCGCCAAATTCTTTTTGACGATCAGCACATTATTGTTCGGCGCGTCGGTCGGGCGGGAGGGGCCAACGGTGCAGATCGCGGCCAGCATCATGGGATATGCCCACCGTTTGCTGCATGTCCCGCTGCGGGCATCCGTCTTCATCGCGGGCGGCGCGGCGGGCGTGGCGGCGGCGTTCAATACGCCGCTCGCCGGGGTCGCCTTCGCCATCGAGGAACTGGCGGCGGCCTATGAGCAGCGTATGACCCTGCTGGTGATGACCGCCGTGCTGATCGCAGGCATGGTCAGCCTGGGCATTGCGGGGGACTATGTCTATTTCGGCGCGATGCGGCAAGCGATCGGCGTCAGGGAAGCGTTGATGGTCACGCCGGTCGCGGGTGTCATCGGGGGTATCGCGGGCGGCCTGTTCTCGCGCCTGATGCTGTCCTTCGGATCGGTGCAGGCCGCGCCGCTGGCGTGGTTGAGGGCGCGGCCGGTTACGTTCGCGCTGTGCTGCGGCATCGTTGTGGCGCTGTTGGGGGTGGGTTCCGGACTTACATGGGGCACCGGCTACCAGACCGCGAAAGCGATCATCGAAGGACATGACGTGCCGATCTGGTTCGGCGTCGCCAAATTCCTGTCTACGCTGGCCACGGCGCTGTCGGGCCTGCCCGGTGGCATCTTCGCCCCCTCGCTATCGGTCGGCGCGGGGATCGGCGACATGTTGCGCAGCCTCTTCCCCGCCTATCCGCCCGGCGCGATCGTGCTGCTGGGCATGGTCGCCTATTTCACCGGCGTCGTCCGCGCCCCACTGACGGCGGTCATCATCATCTCCGAAACCACGGCCAGCCGCGGCCTGATGATGCCGCTGCTAGCATCCGCACTGGTGGCGGACTTCGCCGCGCAACTTGTTTGCAAGGAAAAGCTGTATCACGGCCTGTCGCAGCGTTTTCTGCCGGTGAGCCGCTAGCCGATCCAGTAGGGCACGATCTGCCGATTGTCGGGATCGACATGGATCGGCCGGTCGGCGGGCGGGAAGGCGCGTTGGTCGCAGCTCTGGCGCGGACAGAGGCGGCAGGTGATGCCGATGGGCGTGGCGGCGCCCTCTTCCTGCAAATGCAGGCCGTCGGCATAGACGAAATTGGCGGCGTGGGTGACTTCGCAGCCCAGCACCACGGCGTAGCGGCGCGGCGTTCGCTTGTAGCTGCCCGACGGCTTCACCAGCCCCTTGGCCATCGAGACATAGCGCACCCCGTCCGGCGTCTCGCCCAGCTGCACGTTGATCCGGTCGGGCACGGCCACGGCCTCATGCACGTTCCATAGCGGGCAGGCGCCGCCGAAACGGGCGAATTGCAACCGGGTGGCGCTGTGGCGCTTGGTGATATTGCCGGCCATGTCGACACGGCAGAAGAAGAAGGGAATACCGCGCAGCCCCGGCCGTTGCAGCGTCGAAAGCCGATGGCAGGCCTGTTCGAAGCTGACGCCGAACGTCCGGGCCAGCCGGTCGATGTCGTGGCGCATCGTGCGTGCCGCCTCCCGGAACGGCGCATAGGGCATCAGCAGCGCGCCGGCGGCATAATTGCCAAGCCCGATGGCGAGCAGCCGGTCGGCGCCGGGGACGGGCAGGGCGGCTCTGCCCACCACGTCGGCGATCACCGCCTGCCCTTCCAGCATCATCAACTGATGCGCCAGCATGAACTTGCGGCTTTCGGTCGGCAGCGCGGCGTTGATGAAAAGCTGCCGGTCGGCGGCGCGATAGGCGCGCAGCGCGCTGTCCGGCGTTTCGGCGATCAGCGTCTCGATGCCGTGGCGGCGGGCCAGCGCTTCCACCAGCATCCCTTCGTCCAGCACCTGACCCTGGGTGAAGCTCTCCGCCATCTCCTCGGCCAGGCAATCGAGGCTGTGGACATAGTTGCCGGCCTCATGGAACCAGTCGCGCGCGGCTTCCCAAGGCAGGCGCGCCTGTACCTCATGATCGTTGGCGATCGCCTCCTCGATCATGTTGATCCGCTCGTTTGCGCGCATATGCGCGTTGTAGAGATCGACATAGCGCGCCGCGAATTCGGGGAATTGCAGGTGCAGCTTCTCGATCCGCTCCGGCTCCATCTGCGCGCCGGGCAGTTCGGGATGGGCCAGCGCATAGGTGAAGGCGCCCAGCAGTTGCTCCTCCTCCCGGCTGTCGAAACTGGCCCAGTCGGTGGGAAAGGCGCTGGCGAGCGCGGCCTTGACCTTGGCGGTCAGGGGGCGATCGTCATTTTCCATCTGCGACAGATAGGATACGGATATGCCCAGGGCCTGCGCCATCGTCGCCTGGTCCATCCGGTGGTCCAGGCGCAGCTGGCGCAGGCGTGGACCTGCGAAGATACGGTTGCCGCGTGCCATATTTCGCACCCTAATTTGCGAAGTCGTGATTTGCAAATTGGCAAATTTGCATTTGCGAAAATTGCGAAAGCATCGTTAGGGGAAGGACAGGACGGCTGCCGCCGCAATTCTGGAGAGATGCACGAATGTCGAAGCTCGCCATCATCGAACAGCTGGAAGCCAAGCGCGACGCGGCGCGTCTGGGCGGCGGCCAGCGTCGCATCGACGCCCAGCACGCCAAGGGCAAGCTGACCGCGCGCGAACGGCTCGACGTGCTGCTGGACGAAGGCAGCTTCGAGGAGCTGGACATGTATGTCGAGCATAACTGCATCGACTTCGGCATGGACGAACAGCATATTCCCGGGGACGGCGTCGTCACCGGATCGGGCACGATCAACGGTCGGCTGGTGTTCGTGTTCAGCCAGGACTTCACCGTCTATGGTGGCGCGGTCTCGGAACGGCACGCCATGAAGATCTGCAAGATCATGGACATGGCGCTGAAGGTCGGCGCTCCCGTGATCGGCCTCAACGACAGCGGTGGCGCGCGTATCCAGGAAGGCGTCGCCTCGCTCGGCGGCTATGCGGAGATTTTCCAGCGCAACGTGCTGGCGTCGGGCGTGGTGCCGCAGATCAGCGTCATCATGGGGCCGTGCGCGGGCGGCGCGGTCTATTCTCCGGCCATGACCGACTTCATCTTCATGGTGAAGGATAGCAGCTTCATGTTCGTGACTGGTCCCGACGTGGTCAAGACCGTCACCAACGAGGTCGTGACCCAGGAGGAACTGGGTGGCGCTGTCACGCATACGACCAAGTCGGGCGTGGCGGACGTAGCATT
Source organism: Sphingobium sp. TCM1 (assembly GCF_001650725.1). Lineage (GTDB taxonomy): Bacteria > Pseudomonadota > Alphaproteobacteria > Sphingomonadales > Sphingomonadaceae > Sphingobium. The sequence continues at coordinate 23,598 of NZ_LXVX01000022.1, forward strand.
CGAAAATGACATAGAAGCGCTGCTGGCGGTGCGCGATTTCGTCGACTTCCTGCCCGCGTCCAACAAGGAACCAGTGCCGGAACGGCCGAGCGCCGATCCGTGGGACCGGATCGAGGAGAGCCTCGACACGCTGATCCCCGCCAACGCGAACCAGCCTTATGACATGCACGAACTGATCCGCAAGGTCGTGGACGAGGGCGATTTCTTTGAGGTGCAGCCAGCCCATGCGGGCAATATCCTCTGCGGTTTCGGCCGGATCGAGGGCAAGACGGTGGGCATCATCGCCAACCAGCCGATGGTGCTGGCCGGGGTGCTGGACATTAATTCATCGAAGAAGGCCGGGCGCTTCGTCCGCTTCTGCGATGCGTTCGAAATTCCCATCGTCACCTTCGTGGACGTCCCAGGCTTCCTGCCCGGCACCGCGCAGGAGCATTCGGGTATCATCAAGCATGGCGCGAAGCTGCTCTTCGCCTATGCCGAGGCGACCGTGCCCAAGATCACCGTCATCACGCGCAAGGCCTATGGCGGCGCCTATGACGTCATGTCCTCCAAGCATCTGCGCGGCGACTTGAACTATGCCTGGCCCACTGCCGAGATCGCGGTGATGGGCGCGAAGGGCGCGGTCGAGATCATCTTCCGCGGCAAGACGCCCGAGGAAATCGCCGAAAAGACGAAGGAATATGAAGACCGCTTCGCCAACCCCTTCGTGGCGGCGGGCAAGGGTTTCATCGACGAGGTGATCCAGCCCCACTCGACGCGCCGCCGCATCGCGCTGGGTCTGCGCAAGCTGCGCAACAAGGCGCTGGAGAACCCCTGGAAGAAGCACGACAATATTCCGCTTTGACGGCCCGCAGGGCCGTCATCCCAGCGCAGGCTGGGATCGCGTGCGGCCAGGTTGCCCATCATTGCCTGAGGCCCCAGCTTTCGCTGGGGTGACGATGTGAGGATAGTATGAAACTCGGCCGCTTGAACCATATCGGTATCGCGACGCCCTCGCTGGAGGCATCGCTCGCTTATTATCGCGACATCATGGGCGCGACGATCACGCACGAGCCGTTCGACCTCCCTGCGCAGGGAGTGAAGGTCTGCTTCGTCGATACGCCGGGCGAGAACGGTACCTCCGGCACGCAGATCGAACTGATCGAGCCGCTGGGAGAGGCCAGCCCGATCCATGGCTTCATCGCCAAAAACCCGGCCGGCGGGCAGCATCATATGTGCTATGAAGTGCCCGACATCCACGAGGCCAAGGCGTGGTTCGAGGGGCTGGGCAAGAAGGTGCTCGGCGAACCCCGCATCGGCGCGCATGGCACGCTCATTTTCTTCGTCCATCCCAAGGACATGAATGGCGTGCTGACCGAGATTATGGAGACGCCGAAGGAGGCGCATTGACATTGCCCCTCCCGCAAGCGGGAGGGGCAGCGAGACTTGGCGGCTTTGCCGCCTGGTCGCAGCGGGGTGGGCAAGGGACAGTTCACTCCAACTTCGGCTAGCCAACAAGTTGGCAGGCCTGCGTATCCTCTTCCGCAAGCGGGAGAGGAATAAGGGTAGGGAAGTATGACCGAGAAGCCGACACTGGACCAATGGGCCGCCGCAGCCGCCAAGGAAGTGAAGGGCAAGGATCTGACCTGGCAGACCCCGGAAGGGATCGCCGTCAAGCCGCTCTACACGGCCGAGGACGTGACCGTCGATCCGGGCCTTCCGGGCTTCGCGCCTTTCACCCGGGGCGTCCGTGCATCCATGTATGCGGGCCGTCCCTGGACCATCCGCCAATATGCGGGCTTCTCCACGGCCGAGGAATCCAACGCCTTCTATCGTCGCAACCTGGCAGCGGGGCAGAAGGGGCTTTCCGTGGCCTTCGACCTCGCCACCCATCGCGGCTATGACAGCGACCATCCGCGCGTCGTGGGCGATGTCGGCAAGGCCGGCGTGGCGATCGACACGATCGAGGATATGAAGATCCTTTTCGACGGCATCCCGCTCGACCAGATGTCGGTCAGCATGACGATGAACGGCGCGGTGATCCCGATCCTCGCCTTCTTCATCGTCGCGGGCGAGGAGCAGGGGGTCGATCGCAAGCTGCTCGACGGGACGATCCAGAACGACATCCTCAAGGAGTTCATGGTCCGCAACACCTATATCTACCCGCCCGAACCCTCGATGCGGATCATCTCCGACATTTTCGGCTACACCAGCCGCGAGATGCCCAAGTTCAACAGCATCTCCATTTCCGGCTATCATATGCAGGAAGCCGGCGCGACGCAGGTGCAGGAACTGGCTTTCACCATCGCCGACGGCGCGGAATATGTGCGTTATGGCGTGGCGAGCGGCCTCGACATCGACAAGTTCGCCGGGCGGCTGAGCTTCTTCTTCGCCATCGGCATGAACTTCTTCATGGAAATCGCCAAGCTGCGCGCCGCGCGCGTGCTGTGGCATCGGGTCATGACGAAGCTCGGAGCGAAGGACGAGCGCTCGAAGATGCTGCGAACCCATTGCCAGACATCGGGCGTCTCGCTGACCGAGCAGGACCCCTATAACAACGTCATGCGTACCACGATCGAGGCGATGGCCGCGATGCTGGGTGGCACCCAGTCGCTGCACACCAATGCGCTGGACGAAGCGATCGCGCTGCCGACCGACTTCTCGGCCCGCATCGCGCGCAACACCCAGATCGTGATCCAGGAAGAGACGGGCATGTGCAACGTCGTCGATCCGCTGGGTGGCAGCTATTATGTCGAGGCGCTGACCCAGCAACTGGTCGACGCCGCGCAGGAGATCATCGACCGCGTCGAAGCCGAAGGCGGCATGGCCAAGGCCGTCGCGGCCGGCTGGCCCAAGGCGATGATCGAGACCGCCGCCGCCGCACGCCAGGCGCGGGTCGATCGGGGCGACGACGTGATCGTGGGAGTGAACAAGTACCGCCTCGCCAATGAAGACCTGCTCGAAACGCTGGAAGTCGACAACGCCAAGGTGCGCGAAGGCCAGATCGCCCGCATCAACAAGGTGAAGGCGCAGCGCGACGAGCAAGCCTGCCAGGCCGCGCTTGCGGCGTTGCGCGCCGCCGCCGCCGGGCCGCAGACGATCGAGAATAATCTCCTCGCCCACGCCGTCGAAGCGGCGCGCGCCCGCGCCACGCTGGGCGAAATCTCCTCCGCGATGGAGGACAGCTTCAACCGCTACGGCACGCAGCCGACACCGGTGAAGGGCGTCTATGCAGCCCCCTATGAAGGGGACAGCCGCTGGCAACAGGTTCTCGACGGGGTGCAGGCCGTCGAACGGCGCCTCGGTCGCAAGCCCAAACTCCTCGTCGCCAAGATGGGGCAGGACGGGCACGACCGAGGCGCCAACGTCATCGCGTCCGCCTTTGGCGACATGGGCTTCGACGTCGTGTCGGGTCCGTTGTTCCAGACGCCGGAGGAAACGGTGGTGCTGGCGCTCGACAGCGGCGTGGATGTGGTCGGCGCTTCGTCGCTTGCCGCCGGGCACAAGACGCTGATCCCTGAACTGATCGCCAAGCTGCGCGAAAAGGGGCGCAGCGACATCAAGGTGATCGCGGGCGGCGTCATCCCGCCGCAGGATTACGACTTCCTTCGTGACGCAGGGGTTCAGGGCATTTATGGGCCGGGTTCCAATGTCGTGGAGTGCGCCGCCGACGTGCTGCGCCTGCTCGGCCACAACATGCCCCCGGCGGGGCTAGAGGAAGCTGCGTAATAATGACCATCACCGCCCGCACCGACTGGACCCGTGACGAAATCGCCGCGCTGTTCGACCTGCCCTTCGCCGACCTGATGTTCGAGGCGCAGTCGATCCACCGCGCGAACTTCCCGCGCAATGAAGTGCAACTGTCCACCTTGCTGTCGATCAAGACCGGCGGTTGCCCGGAGGATTGCGGCTATTGCAACCAGTCCGCATCGGCGGACAGCGGCCTCAAGGCCGAGAAGCTGATGAGCGTGCAGGCGGTGATGCAGGCGGCGGCGCAGGCGAAGGATGCCGGCAGCTCGCGCTTCTGCATGGGCGCCGCCTGGCGCAACCCCAAGGACCGCGACATGCCCGCCATCGTCGAGATGGTGAAGGGCGTGCGCCAGATGGGCATGGAAACCTGCATGACGCTGGGAATGCTCAGCGAAAGCCAGGCCAAGACGTTGGCCGATGCAGGCCTCGATTATTACAACCATAATATCGACACTTCGCCCGAACATTATGAGAAGGTCATCACCACCCGGACCTTCGACGACCGGCTGGAAACTCTGGAAAATGTCCGCAATTCGGGGATCAATGTCTGCTCCGGCGGGATCGTGGGCATGGGCGAAACGCGCGAGGATCGCGTCGGCTTCCTCCACGCGCTGGCCGTGCTGCCGCAGCATCCCCAAAGCGTGCCGATCAACGCGCTGGTGCCGGTGAAGGGCACGGTGCTGGGCAATATGCTGGCAGACACACCGCTCGCCAGGATCGACGAGATCGAGTTCGTCCGCACGGTCGCGGTCGCGCGCATCGTGATGCCGGAATCGATGGTTCGCCTGAGCGCAGGCCGCGAGAGCATGTCGGACAGTTGCCAGGCGCTCTGCTTCATGGCGGGCGCGAACAGCATCTTCACCGGCGACAAGCTGCTGACCACCGCCAATGCCGGCGACAATGCCGACGCGGCGCTGTTCGCGAAGCTGGGCGTCGTGCCCATGCAGGCCGAAGTGAAGGTCGAGCTGGAGGCAGCGGAGTGACAGGGCCGCACTCTGATCTGGGATTTTAGCGGCGCCAAGCAACAACAGCCGTTCGCTTCGGGCGACGTCGGGAATCGGTTCTCGGCACGCTCGACCCGAACCGCAGCATATAGGACTGGGACAGGAAGTATAATGGCAATCACCAAGATCCTGATCGCGAACCGTGGCGAGATTGCGTGCCGTGTCATGCGGACCGCGAAGAAGATGGGCATCAAGACCGTCGCGGTCTATTCCGATGCCGATGCGCGCGCGCCGCATGTGCTGATGGCGGACGAGGCCGTCCATATCGGCCCGTCGCCTGCCGCCCAGTCCTATCTGATCGCCGAAAAGATCATCGAGGCGTGCAAGGCCACCGGGGCCGATGCGGTGCATCCGGGCTACGGCTTCCTCTCCGAGCGGGAGAGCTTCCGCAAGGCGCTGGACGCCGAGGGCATCATCTTCGTCGGCCCGCCCGCCAACGCCATCGCCGCCATGGGCGACAAGATCGAGTCCAAGAAGCTGGCCATGGAAGCGGGCGTCAATGTCGTCCCCGGCTATGTCGGCGTGATCGAGGACACCGAACACGCCGTCCGCATCTCCAACGAGATCGGCTATCCGGTGATGATGAAGGCATCGGCCGGCGGCGGCGGCAAGGGGATGCGGCTTGCCTATAGCGAGCAGGATGTCCGCGAAGGCTTCGAGGCGACCAAGCGCGAAGGCCTCAACAGCTTCGGCGATGACCGCGTCTTCATCGAGAAGTTCATCGAAAGCCCGCGTCATATCGAAATTCAGGTGCTGGGCGACCAGCATGGCAATATCGTCTATCTGAACGAGCGCGAATGTTCGATCCAGCGCCGCCACCAGAAGGTGGTCGAGGAAGCACCGTCGCCCTTCGTCAGCCCTGAAATGCGCAGGAAGATGGGCGAACAGTGCGTCGCGCTCGCCCGCGCCGTCGGCTATTTCAGCGCCGGCACGGTCGAACTGATCGTGTCTGGCGAGGACAAGACCGGCGACGGCTTCTACTTCCTGGAAATGAACACCCGGCTCCAGGTCGAACATCCCGTCACCGAGGAAATCACAGGCGTCGACCTGGTCGAACAGATGATCCGCGTCGCCAATGGCGAGGAACTGAGCTTCACCCAGGCGGACGTGAAGATCAACGGATGGGCGATCGAGAACCGCGTCTATGCCGAAGATCCCTATCGCGGCTTCCTGCCGTCCACCGGCCGCCTGATCCGCTATAATCCGCCCGAAACCGGCACGGACGAGAGCGGCGCGCTGATCCGCGTGGATGACGGCGTGGTCGAAGGCGGCGAAGTCTCCATGTTCTACGACCCGATGATCGCCAAGCTCATCACCTGGGCGCCCACCCGCCTTGAAGCGATCGACAAGCAGATCGAGGCGCTCGACAAGTTCGAGATCGAGGGGCCTGGGCATAATATCGATTTCGTCTCCGCGCTGATGCAGCATGAGCGGTTCCGGTCGGGCAACATCACTACCGGCTTCATTGCAGAGGAATATCCCGAGGGCTTTACCGGCGCGCCCGCGTCGCCGCAACTGCTCCAGCGGCTGTCGGCGATCGGCGCCTTTGCCGCCATGGCGCAGGCCGATCGCGCCCGCCGCATTGACGGGCAACTCGGCAGGCGCCTCAGCCCCCCGACCGGCTGGCAGGTCAAGATTGGCGATGCGGTCCATGATGTCGTGATCGATGGCGATGAAGTGACGGTCGATGGCGAGGCGATCGACATGGCGCTCGAATATACGCCGGGTGACCGCCTGATCGAGGCGGAGTTCGGCGAGGAGCAGCTGGCCGTGCGGATCGCGCCGGTGCGCTCCGGCTTCGTGCTGACGGCGCATGGCGCCAGCCACAAGCTGCGCATCCTGCCCGCCCATGCCGCTCCCCACGCGGCGCACATGATCGAAAAGATCCCGCCCGACCTGTCGCGCTTCCTGATCTGCCCGATGCCCGGCCTGCTGGTCGCGCTGAACGTGAAGGAAGGCGACAAGGTCGAGGTCGGCCAGCCGCTCGCCGTGATCGAGGCGATGAAGATGGAAAATATCCTCCGCGCCGGAAAGGCGGGCACGGTCAAGAGCGTATCCGCCGCTCAGGGCGAAAGCCTGCCGGTAGACGCGGTGATCCTGGAACTGGAGTAAGGCTCCAACCTCCGTTCGTGTCGGGCTTTTCGACTGCCTGCCAAGGCGGGCGCTCAGGGCAGGCGACGTCGAGACACGCCGCTCGACTTCGCTCGACACGAACGGTTAGGGTAGCGCCATGCACCTGACCCACGATCCCGGCGCCCCGGCCGCCGACCCGATCAGCTTCGATGATTTCCTGAAGGTCGACATCCGCGTCGGCACGATCGTCTCGGCCGAACCCTATCCGCAAGCGCGCAAGCCCGCCTACAAACTGCTGATCGATTTCGGTCCGACCATCGGCCACAGGAAGTCCAGCGCCCAGATCACCGAAAATCACGCGATCGAAGACTTGCCCGGCCGCCAGGTCGCCGCCGTGGTCAATTTCCCCCCGCGCCAGATCGGGAAGTTCATGTCGGAGGTCCTGACCCTTGGCTTCGCCGATGAGAGCGGAGCCGTGACCCTGTTCGCACCGGACAAGGCGGTGCCCAACGGATCGCGGCTGTTTTGACCTTGGGCAGGCAGCGCTGAGGCTGCTGGCGACCATTTTTCGACGTTCGATGGTCGGCCATGCATGTGCAGTTGCGGACATTGCCATGGATGGGATAATCACCTTTCATGGCGGAACTTTCGTACCTAGAGCGCCAAGCAATCTGCGCAATCCTGGCTGAAAAGCCACACTGTCTCGCCATGCTCGATGACCAGCTTCAATCTGTCATGGTCGAGAGCCGCGAGAATACAGGTGGTGGCTTTTTTACGACCCTTTCGGTTTCTGCACAGGCTCCAGCCGCGATTGTTGCCAGCCCTCTAGGGTTGAACGTTTATGCAAGCGTAGATGGTATGGAACACGGCATCGGCCTGCTCCTCTTCTTCGAGCATGGGCGAATGAGCCTTTTGGAAGGTTATTCTGTCGGTGGCGAGGATACTTCTACGATTGAGTTTGAACGGACCGCGTTTGCGATAACAGATGAACCAACAGCGTGGCGCGGGAATGTCCGCTAAACACCATGCATCGTCAAAAAGCTGACCGTCGCCTACCCACCCAAGTTTGTCATTCCCGCGCAGGCGGGAACTCATCTTCTGACCTCGCATCCAGCGCTAGGTTGAAGAAATGGATATATGCCATGGCAGGGATGACGTTAAAAAAGACCGCCGCTTAGCGACCCTTCCGGACATTCAACTCATACCCATTAGAACCGGTCCGCTAGGACTTGCTTCGACCCATGGCTGGGCCTGTCAGCGGTAAGAATGAATGAAGGCTGTCCTACACGCCGTCTTCCCGTCATAGTCGAGCAGCGGCGGTTCATGGACGCAGGGCAGGAGCCGCAATTATTTCGGGCGGGGGGGATATCGACATGCAAAGTAGCAGCCGAAAAGCAGAATATCCCGGCGACGGTGTGAACTTCGCCGCGATGCCCAATTCCGCGGCCGTCCACGCCATCGCATCCGTCCGTTCGATGAAGCCCTGCGACGGTGTGAACTTCGCTGCCATGATCGTTCGACATTGCCCTGCGATAGTGTGAACTTCGGCGCAAACGGGCATTTTCATGGCATCCAGTGACAGTGTGAACTTCGGGGGTGGAATGACGCAATCGGTCGGCAGCGACTATGTGATGGACGCACGGCGGGACCGGCTGGTCATTACCGCCTCGGCGCTCGGCACGGTGTTCGAATGGTATGATTTCTATATCTACGGCGTGCTGGCGCCGATCATCGGGCGCACCTTCTTCCCGACCGACAATCCGACTGTCGAACTCCTCTACACGCTGGCCGGCTTCGCGATCGGCTTTGCCTTCCGGCCGCTGGGCGCCGTGCTGTTCGGCTATCTGGGCGACCGGTGGGGGCGCAAATATACTTTCCTTGCCACCATCGTCCTGATGGGCGCGGCCACGGCTGGCGTCGGCCTCACGCCGTCGGCGGCGGCCATCGGTGTCGCGGCGCCGGTCATCCTCATCCTGCTGCGCGTGGCGCAAGGGCTGGCGCTTGGCGGCGAATATGGCGGCGCGGCCATCTATGTCGCCGAACATGCACCTACCGGAAAGCGCGGTTTCTATACCAGCTTCATCCAGGCCGGGGTCATCGGCGGTTTCGTCCTGTCGCTGATCGTCGTGGTCGGCACGCAGGCGATCGTGGGCAAGGCAGTGTGGGACGCATGGGGCTGGCGCATCCCCTTCATCCTGTCGCTCGCGCTGCTCGGCATATCCTTGTGGATGCGGTTGATGTTGCGCGAAAGCCCGGTCTTCACCGCGATGAAGGCGGCGGGCACGCAGGCGAAGAACCCGCTCAAGGAAGCCTTCACCGCGCCGGGCAATGTCAGGCGGATGCTGGTGGCGATGATCGGCATTGCCGCGGGCTTTACGGTGATCGCCTATACGGTGATGTTCCAGGCGCTCTATTTCCTGCAGAACGGCCTGCACGTCGCGCCGGGCATGGCGCAGTTGCTGGTCGGCGGCAGCGCCTTGTTCGGCGTCGCCAGCTTCATCTTCTTCGGCTGGCTGTCCGACCGGGTGGGGCGCAGGAAGCCGATCCTCATCGGCTATGCGCTGGTGCTGCTGCTGGCGCTGCCGCTCTACCAGTTCATGGGGCGGACGGCGAACCCGGAACTGGAGGCGGCGGCCGCGCGCGGGCCGGTGGTGGTGAGCGGCCCGGATTGCCGTTTCGATCCCTTTGCCAAGGTTCAGCCGACCGACTGCGGCAAGCTGCTCGACCATTTTTCCAAGCGCGGCATCCCTTATGAAAAGCGGGAGGCGGCCATGCCGGGCGTGGCGATCGGCGATGCTTCGGTCGGCGACCTCAGTCCGGACGGGTTGGACGCGGCGCTGGCGGCTGGCGGATATCCGAGCGGGACGGTGACGCCCGACTGGCCGCGGGCGCTGGCGCTGTTCGGCGCGCTGTTGCTGCTCTGGACGCTATCGGGCGCGACCTATGGCCCGGTGGCGGCCTTGCTGTCGGAATATTTCCCCGCGCGCATCCGCTATTCCTCGCTGTCCATCCCCTATCATATCGGCACCGGCTATTTCGGCGGGTTCCTGCCGCTGGTCAGCCAATATATCGTGGCGCGGACGGGCGATCCCTATGCGGGCCTGTGGTACACGCTCGCGGTGGTGGCGCTGGCGCTTGTCACCTGCCTGATCGGATTGCCCGAAACCCGGGATCGCCCCCTCGACGCCTGAGTACCGGGACGCTATCGGCAGCGGGATGCACGGCTATATCGCTCCGCTGCGCCTGCGCCTGGATGGCGACGCGCTTGTCTCCAACTGGCGCTGGCTTGCGGGCGCGAGCGGCGATGCGGCCTGTGGCGCGGCGATCAAGGCCGACGGCTATGGGCTGGGCGCGGTCGGGGTCATGCGGCGGCTGCTGCGCGCGGGCTGTCGCGATTTCTTCGTGTCCAACTGGGGCGAGGCGGCAGCGGTCGAACCCTTGCTGGAGGAGGGCGTCGGCCTTTCCGTCCTCCACGGCGTGCGGGAAGAGGATATGCGCCAGGCGCTGGGTTCGCGGGCGCGGCCGATACTCTGCACGCCCTTGCAGGCGGCCCGCTGGCGCGCGGCCGGGGGCGGCGCGTGCGACCTGATGGTCGATACCGGCATGAACCGGCTGGGGCTCGATTGGCGGGGCGATCTCGCGGCGGCGACCGGGGGATTGGAAATCGCGACGTTGCTCAGCCATCTCGCTTCGGCGGACGAGGATGTCGCGCTCAATGCCACCCAGCGGCAGCGGTTCGTCGGAATCAGGAATGCCGTGGCGGCGCAACGCTACAGCCTTGCCAACAGCGCGGGCATTTGCCTGGGGCGCGATTATCATTTCGACCTGACCCGGCCGGGGCTGGCGCTTTATGGCGGCATCCCGCGATACCAGGCGGCAGGGCATATCCGCGCCGTGGTGCAGCCGCAGGCGCAAGTGCTGCAACGCCGCCGCCTGATCGCCGGGGACAGTATCGGCTATAATGCCATCTTCACCGCCGATCGTGACCATGAGGTCGCGATCCTGAACCTGGGCTATGCCGACGGCTATCTGCGTGGCTTCTCCGGCAAAGGCGCGGCCCGTCACGAGGGCGAGCGCATGCCGCTGCTGGGTCGGGTGTCGATGGATCTGATCGCGGTCGATGTCAGCGCGAGGCCCGATGTGGCGGAGGGCGACTGGATGACGATCGACTATGCGCTGCCGGACGCGGCGGCGGTATCGGGCCTGTCGCAATATGAGTTGCTGACGGGGCTGGGTGCGCGCTTCGACCGGGTCTGGGAATGAAAAAGGCCGCCGATCTCTCGATCGGCGGCCTTTTCGTCAGCCTTGCAGCCTCAGCGCTCGATGCACATGGCAACGCCCATGCCGCCGCCGATGCAGAGGGTCGCAAGGCCCTTCTTCGCGTCGCGCTTCGCCATTTCATACAACAAGGTGGTCAGCACTCGCGCGCCTGAAGCGCCGATCGGATGACCGATGGCGATCGCGCCGCCATTGACGTTGACCTTTTCCGGATCCCAGCCCAGTTCCTGGCCCACTGACAGAGCCTGCGCGGCGAACGCTTCGTTCGCTTCGATCAGGTCGAGGTCGGCCACGCTCCAGCCCGCCTTCTCCAGCGCCTTGCGGCTGGCCGGAGCCGGGCCGATGCCCATGATCGACGGATCGACGCCGCAAGTGGCGAAGCCCGCGATGCGCCCCAGGATCGTCGCGCCGCGCTTGGCGGCAGCGTCGGCTGTCATCAGCACCAGCGCGGCGGCGCCATCGTTGATGCCGCTGGCGTTGCCCGCGGTGACGGTGCCGTCCTTCTTGAAGGCGGGGCGCAGCGCCTGCATCGCCTCGATCGTCGCACCGGCGCGAATATATTCGTCATGTTCGACGATCGTGTCGCCTTTGCGGCCCTTGATCGTGACGGGAACGATCTCGTCGACGAAGCGGCCGGCGGCGCGGGCCGCCTCTGCCTTGTTCTGGCTGGCGACGGCGAAGGCGTCCTGCGCATCGCGGCTGATCTGGTATTTTTCCGCCAGATTTTCGGCGGTGATGCCCATATGATAGTTGTTGAAGGCATCAGTCAGGCCGTCATGGATCATGGTGTCGACCAACGTCACCGGCCCCATCTTCGCGCCGGCGCGAAGCAACTGGGCGTGCGGGGCCAGCGACATGCTTTCCTGGCCCCCGGCCACCATGATGCTGGCGTCGCCGGCGCGGATCGCCTGGGCCGCGAGTGCGACGGCGCGCAGGCCCGAGCCGCAAAGCTGGTTGAGGCCGATTGCCGTGCGCTCGACCGGGATGCCGGCGTTGACGGCGGCCTGGCGCGCGGGGTTCTGCCCCTGTCCTGCGGACAGAACCTGCCCGAGGATCACTTCATCCACTTCGTCCGGCGCGACGCCGGCCTGAGCAAGTGCGGCGAGGATCGCCTGACGACCGAGTTCATGCGCCGGGGTCGAAGCGAAAGCCCCCAGGAAGCTGCCGACAGGCGTACGCTTGGCGGCGGTGATGACGATGTCTGACAAAGCCTTGATCCTCGTTGGTGATGAATATTTTTTCGCGGCTGCACATAGCATCAACCGCCATGGCTGGAAAGCCAAAGGGAGAGCGGATTCCACAGCATTTCGCGCGCGCGCCCTCCCACCACCATGCCGACATGGCCGAGCGAGAGACTGCGCTGTTCGCGCAGCGCGGGGCCGGCCTCGGCGGGGACGATGCGGTCGTTGGTCGATACGATGGAAAGGCTGGGACAGTCGAGCGCGGCGGGATCGACCATGCGGCCATCGATCAGCCAGCGTCCCGAACCGCTCGCATTACCGGCGTAGAACCCCTCGAACAGGTCGCGTCCCGCAGCGAAGGTCAGCGGCGCGCCACCATTGGCCCAATCCTCGACCGCCAGGAAAGCGCGCTCGGCATCCGATCCCGGTTCCGCGTCGGCGAAAGCCGCAAATTTGCGGATGGTACGGGTCGGGTCCATCGCCCAGAAGCCGGATTGCAGCACCTCCATCGGCACGGAACCGATCCGCTCGCACATGTCCTTTGCTCCACGCCACAGCCCGCTGATCAGATCCAGGTCGCGCGCCGGAAAGCCATCGAACCGCCAGGGGGCGGCGATGGTCACCAGGGCGGGAAAGCGCTGCATCGCCGCGGCGCCGAGCGCGAGGCACCCGCCGAGGCAATAGCCGACCAAAATGGGCGGACGCGGCAGTGCGCCCAGCATCGGCAACAGCCGTTGCGTCACATGGCCGTCAAGCCCGAGCATAGCGTCTCTCGCCGTCGGGGTGCCCCAATCGACGAGATAGGCATCATGGCCTGCTGCGGCCATGCGGCGCAGCAAAGACCGGCTTTCGGACAGATCCAGTACCTGCGGCGGATTGATCAGGGACGGAATGAATACGATTGGGAAACGGCCGTTTTCCGCGCCATATCGCAGCAGTCGCGCCGGTCCGGCGCTGGCGAGGTGCCAAGGCTGCGGCGCGGGGGCGGGACGCTGAGCCTCCTGATATTTGCGCAGCCCCCGGAACGCCCGGCGCCGAAGGTCGGGATCACCCTCCGTTTCGCGCCATAAAATGTTGAGAAAAAGGGGTAAAGGGCGCGGCCCATGTTGCGGTGCGGTATCACCTTGTGCTAATGCGATATATGCAGGTGTGGGAGAGGAATCCATGACCAAATCCAAGACCGTCAATGAATCTGAGCCGGTCGTCATCAAGAAGTACGCCAACAGGCGGCTCTATAATACCGAAACCTCCAGCTATATCACGCTCGATCTGCTGTCGCAGATGACCCGCGAGGGGCGCGAGTTCGTCGTTGTCGATGCCAAGACCGGCGAGGACATCACGCATAATGTGCTGACCCAGATCATCATGGAAGAGGAACAGCGCGGCAAGAATATGCTGCCGGTCAACTTCCTGCGCCAGCTGATCGCCATGTATGGCGATTCGATGCAATCGATGGTGCCGCAATATCTGGAAGCGTCGATGGACGCCTTCCGCAAGAACCAGCAGCAGTTCCAGGAAGCGATGAAGGGCGCATTCGGTGGCGGTCCGCTCGCCGAAATCGCCAAGCGCAACATGCAGATGTTCGAGGCCGCGGCCAGCGCCTTCGGCAGCGGCGTGCCGGTGATACCCGGTATGACGCCCCCGGCCGCGCCGACATCGGAAGGCAGCAAGGACGACGAGATCAAGGATCTCAAGGCTCAACTGGCTGCGCTGAACGCGAAGATCGACAAGCTGAGCTGAAAGCGGATCGACACCGGCATGGCGAAGGCGGACAGGCTTGAACGGCTCGATATGCGGCGGGCCGAACTGGAGAGCGAATATCGAGCCTCCCTGATCGCAGCCTTGCACGTGACGGCGGCCGGGCGCTGGGGTCTGTTTGCCCATCAGAAGGACAAGGCCGCGATCGCCCGCACCGCGCCGGTGATCGCGGCGCTGACCGAACTGGCGACCGAGATCGACGCGATGCGCGATACACTGGGGTTGGAACCATTCGATCTGCACCGGGACTTCATGGCGGCCCGCGGCCCTGCGGCCGCTGATGCCGTCGGCGAACCGAGGCAGGCGGGCGCCTGGTTGCAGCGGATGGGTGCCACCACAGACTGACCGCGCCTCGGGGGTCGACAGGCATGGCGCGTCTGGCCTATGGCGCGCCATTCTTCTTTCCCGACTAGCCAAGGTCCGCACCCCGTGAAGCACGCCCTTAATGTCACCCGCGAACAGGATTTCGCCGCCTGGTATCAGGCCGTCATTTCGGAGGCCGACATGGCCGAGGAAAGCGGAGTGCGCGGCTGCATGGTCATCCGGCCCTGGGGCTATGGCATCTGGGAACGTATCCAGAAGCTGCTGGATGAGAGGATTAAGGCGACCGGCCACGAAAATTGCTATTTCCCGCTGTTCATTCCGCTGAGCTATTTCGAGAAGGAGGCGGAGCATGTGGATGGTTTTGCCAAGGAAATGGCGGTCGTCACCCATCACCGGCTGATCCAGCAGGACGGCAAGCTGGTCCCCGATCCTAGCGCGAAGCTTGAGGAGCCGCTGGTCGTGCGCCCCACGTCGGAGACCGTGATCGGCGCGGCCTTCAGTCGCTGGGTGCAGAGCTGGCGCGATCTGCCCGTCCTCATCAACCAGTGGGCCAATGTCGTGCGCTGGGAAATGCGGACCCGCATGTTCCTGCGCACCGCCGAATTTCTCTGGCAGGAAGGCCATACCGCCCACGCCACGGTGGACGAGGCGATGGACGAGACATTGAAAATGCTCGAAGTCTATCGCAGCTTCGCCGAGGAGTGCATCGCGCTGCCCGTCGTCGCGGGCGAGAAGCCGGAGAATGAACGCTTCCCCGGCGCGGTCGCGACCTATTCGATCGAGGCGATGATGCAGGACGGCAAGGCGCTCCAGGCCGGCACCTCGCACTTCCTGGGCACGACGTTCAGCCAGGCCCAGAATATCCGGTTTCAGAATGCCGAAGGCCAACAGGAACTGGCGCAGACCACCAGCTGGGGCGTGTCGACCCGGATGATCGGCGGCCTCATCATGGTCCATGGCGACGATGACGGGCTGCGCGTACCGCCGCGCGTCGCTCCCTGGCAGATCGTCGTCGTGCCCATGCTGCGCGATACGGAAGAGGACGCCGCGATCGTCGATTATTGCACCGATCTGGTCGACCAGCTCAACGGGCTGGACCTGTTTCGCGAGCCGGTGCGTGCGCTGCTCGACAGGCGTCCGGCCAAGGCGGCGAACAAGCGCTGGGGATGGGTCAAGAAGGGCGCGCCGATCGTGATCGAGGTCGGCGGGCGCGATGTCGCCGGCAGCAATGTCTCGGTCATCCGCCGCGACCGACTCTATCGCGAAGACGGCAAGCTCGACAGCCGGATCGTCGCCAAAGCTGATTTCGTCGCAGGGGCAACGGCGATGCTGGAGGATATTCAGGCGTCCTTGTTCGCCGACGCCAAGGCGCGGCTGGATGGCAATATCGACAGGTCCATCACCGACATCGAGGCACTGAAAGCCTATTTCAACGCCAGCAAGAAGCCCGGCTGGGCGCTGGTGCAATGGTCAAAGCCGTCCGGCGAAACACTGGAGAAGGTGGTGCAGTGGCTCAAGGGCGAGAAGCTGACCCTTCGCAACGTGCCGAGCGATGCGGAGGCCGCGGATGGTGCGTGCATCTTCACCGGCGAAAAGGCGGTGGAGCGGGTGCTGGTCGGGCGGAGTTACTGACCCGGTAAATCGCCCTTCCCGAAGGCGGGAGTGGCAGCGAGACTTGATAAGCCGACGGCCAGATTAGTCGCGTCAGGATGTGGGCATTTGCGAGTTTACGCAGGCCCATCCCCTAGTCCCCTCCCGCAGGCGGGAGGGGAAACAGACGCTACAGCACATATTTGCTCAGATCCGTGTCATGCGCGATCTGGTTCAGTTGCTTTTCCACATAGGCGCGGTCGATCACCAGCGTTTCGCCGCGGCGATCCTCCGCTTCGAAGCTCACATCCTCCAGCAGCTTTTCCATGACCGTCTGGAGGCGGCGGGCGCCGATATTCTCGACCTCGCTGTTCACTTCGGCGGCGATCTTTGCGACGGCGCGGATGCCCTCGGGCGTGAGATCGATCGTCACTTCCTCGGTCGCCAGCAACGCCCGATATTGCGCTACCAGGCTGGCCTTGGTGTCGGAGAGAATCGCAACGAAATCCTCTTCGGTCAGCGCTTTCAATTCGACGCGGATGGGCAGGCGGCCCTGCAATTCGGGCAGCAGGTCGCTGGGCTTGGCAACATGGAAGGCGCCCGACGCAATGAACAGGATATGGTCGGTCTTGAGCGGGCCATATTTGGTGGAGACGGTGGTGCCCTCGATCAGCGGCAGCAGGTCGCGCTGCACGCCTTCGCGGCTGACGGAGCCGCCGCGCACGTCGCTGACCGCGATCTTGTCGATCTCGTCGAGGAAGACGATGCCATTCTGCTCGGCGCTGGTGATGGCGGTGCGGGCGACATCATCCTGGTCCAGCCGCTTGTCCTGCTCTTCCTCGACCAGCTTGTCCCAGGCGTCGGCGACGCGCATCTTGCGGCGCTTCTTCTGCACCTGGCCGAACGCCTTGGACATCATGTCGCTGAGGTTGATCATCCCGACCTGGCCGCCCATGCCGGGAATCTCCATCGGCATGGAGGGGCTGTCGGCGACTTCCACCTCGACCTCGACCTCGTTCATCTGGTCGTTCTCGATCTTCTGGCGGAAGGAGAGGCGGGTCGCCTCGCTCGCTTCCTTGCCGGTCAGGGCGTCGAGCAGGCGGGCCATGGCGGCTTCGGACGCCGCTTCGCGCACGGCTTCACGGCGGCGATCCTTCTCCAGACGCACGGCTTCCTCGACCAGGTCGCGCACGATCTGCTCGACATCGCGGCCGACATAGCCGACCTCGGTGAACTTGGTCGCCTCGACCTTTACGAACGGCGCATCGGCAAGCTTGGCGAGGCGGCGGCTGATTTCCGTCTTGCCGCAGCCGGTCGGCCCGATCATCAGGATGTTCTTGGGCGTCACCTCGTCACGCAGGTCGGCGGACAGGTGCTGCTTGCGCCAGCGGTTGCGCAGCGCAACGGCGACCGCGCGCTTGGCATCCTGCTGGCCGATGATATGTGCGTCGAGTGCGGCGACGATGGCTTTGGGGGTCAGGTTGTCGTTCATGATCTTTTCTTGAAATCTCAGGAAACGCTGTCGAGCGTTTCGATGGTGAGCTGGTCGTTGGTGTAGACGCAGATGTCGGCCGCGACGGCCATCGCCTTGCGGGCGAGGGTTTCCGCGTTTTCCTCATATTCCACCAGCGCGCGGGCGGCGGCGAGCGCGAAATTGCCGCCGGAACCGATTGCGGCGACAGTGCCGTTCGGGTGGGCCAGCGGTTCCAGCACATCGCCATTGCCGGTAAGGATCAGGGTCACGTCCTTGTCCGCGACGATCATCATCGCTTCCAGATTGCGCAGATATTTGTCGGTCCGCCAGTCCTTGGCCAGCTCCACCGCAGCGCGCATCAACTGTCCATTATGGCGGTCCAGCTTGGCCTCCAGCCGTTCGAACAGGGTGAAGGCATCGGCGGTAGCGCCGGCAAAGCCGCCGATGACGGAGCCGTCATGCAGGCGGCGGACTTTCCGGGCGTTGGGCTTCATCACCGTCTGGCCCATGGAGACCTGGCCATCGCCGGCGACGACGACCTTCCCATTCTTGCGGACGGACATGATGGTGGTGCCATGCCAGACAGGCATGGCCGAGCTGCGTTGGTCATTCATGGCGCGGCATATGGGACGCGGCATCGCGCCGTGCAAGTCGGGCTTTTGTTCACGCCGGAACGTGTCATTTGCGCGACAATATTCTTACAAAATGTTCAGGAACAAATCTGCGTCAATTGACATTGTGCATCGCACAACGAATGATTACCGAGCAGAAGGAGTATCCATGTCTCTCAAAGCCAGAGCACAGGAAAAGGTCGAACGCGCGGGTATTTCCAATTATTCGTTCGATCAGGATATTCTGGTCATGTGCGGTGTGCGTTACACGATCGAAGCGTGCGAGTGCGGCGAACCCGATTGTGACGGAGTCCGTCTGCGCAAGAATGCGACCGCGATCGGCCGCATCCTGCAATAGCGTTTTCTTCTTCAGTGCATGGCGTCCTTTCCGGCACGACCCACCGATTCGATATCCCGACCCACCCCCTGCACTGTATTGCAGGCGGAAAGGGTCGTAAGCAGCAGGCCGCCGATCACGAGAATAAGGGCTTGACGCATAGAGGCTGAACTCCTGAATTTCGAATGCCTCTCTATAGTCGGCGATCCGACGGTCGGGAAAGCATTTTGCATCGAATCGATGGACAGTGTTGACAGGGCGCGCGGCCGATGCCAAAGGCCGCCTCCTCCTTACAGGGGGCGCGTAGCTCAGCGGTAGAGCACACCCTTCACACGGGTGGGGTCACAGGTTCAATCCCTGTCGCGCCCACCATTTTCCCTTGATATTCCAAGGGTTAATGGTGTCCCTATCGGAGCCTCCG
>NZ_LXVX01000023.1 GCF_001650725.1 Sphingobium sp. TCM1
CCTGCAGCCCGGCATCAGGGGCGAGGTGCGCCTTGTGGAGAGAGCTTTTGGCATTGGGCCCTCGGCGCTGACGGAGGCCATGGGCATGCTCAACCACCATTTCGCAGCAGCCGCCTGATCGGCGCAGAGCGACAGCCTACCTCTGACTGCCGCCAATCTTTGCAACAGAGCCCTGCAAGGAACTCGGGATCGAGCGCGTCACTCTCTACCGCTATGTCGGTCCCAACGGGGAACTCCGGGATTACGGTCAGCGCGTGCTTGCTGCCAAAACGCGATGATGATGACGGGAGCCCCGATCAAACTTACCCAAGCGGACGCCGCAGACGTTGCAGACCTGTACAACCGTTGCAGCGACTATTTCCTGTTGCAGGACGGGGCCGCGCCCACGCTGGACGATGCTCGCGAGCTTTTCTCCGATGTGCCGCCCGAAAAGAGCGCCCACAATCAAGCTGTCCTGGGATGGAAGGGGCCTGGCGGCCTATATGCAATCGCGGCCATCCTCCGCGATTATCCGCGTGATGGCACATGGTATCTCGGCTTCATGATCGTAGATGCCGCACAGCGTGGTCGTGGCGTCGGACGCTCAATTTACTCGACGGTCGAAAGCTGGGCCGCTGCGAGAGGTGCCACAGAGATTCGGTTGGCCGTGCTGGAAGCGAATGAAGCGGCAGAGCGATTTTGGCGTTCTCTCGGCTTCATTGAGTATCGGCGCGTTGGGCCAGACACCTTCAAAATGCGTAGCCATCGCCGGATAGAACTGAGCCGTCGCCTTTCTGGCGCGACCGTAGAAGGCAGCAACAAGTAAGATCTCGCGCCGGCTATCTGGGCGAGCTTGGCGTAGGATTCCGCCCCCTCCCGCAAACGCCCCCGTAAAAGGCGGGACGCCGAGGGGAAGGGCGTGCGCGTCGCCCGCTGACGCCCCTTCCAACTGACTTTCCATTCTCTCGCCAAATTCCAGGCGCGCGAACCGTGCAGAGATCGTATAACGGGGGCAACCGTTCGGTTATCCCCGTTAAATGGATTGTGACAAATGCCCTTGATCGGCTACACCCGTGTTTCGACCGACGAACAGGACACATTCGCGCAGATCGGTGAGTTACGGCGCGCAGGCTGTGCAGCCATATTCGAAGACCGGGCCAGCGGCGCTAGCCGCAGCCGTCCCAAGTTGGCCAGCGCGCTCGCTGCGGTAGGGCAGGGGGATACCCTCGTCGTTGTGCGGATTGATCGCCTCGCACGATCGTTGTCGCATTTGCTCGATATCGTCGAAGCGCTTCGGGCGAAGGGCGCCTACTTTCGCTCGATCAACGATCCAATCGACACGAGCAGCCCACAAGGCATGTTGATGACGCAGATGCTCGGGGCCTTCGCCGAATTCGAACGTGCTCTCATTCGGGAGCGGACGCGCGCGGGCCTCAAGGCGGCGGTCGCGCGTGGCGCGAAACCGGGAAATCCGAAAATGCGCGCGCGGGATCCGTCAGCAATTGATGAGCTACGCCACACTCTGAAGGAAAAGCATCTCCACGATCTGATAGACGGTCGGCAAGCTTGGCTGCCGCTCGTTGAGCGCCTGCGGCCGCAGTTGCCCTGGGCGTTTGTGTTACGGCATATTAGGGCGCTCAGGCCGCCGGTGCGCTCTTTCTCCGAACGCACGTTGGTGAAGGCGTGCCGAGCGCTCGTTGACGCAGGCTACGCAAATCCTGTGATCTTAGAGACGGCGCCGCGCCTTTCCCCCGATAGCCGGGTTGCTATACTTGTTGCCGACAAGCTTAGAAGCCAGCCAGATGCCACACTGCGCGGTATTGCGGCTTGGCTCGGCAAGGATTTGCGGGAGCCAACGCCGCGTGGTGCTCTGAACTGGTCGCCAGAAGCTGTCCGCCGCGTGATCGCTCAAGGGCGGGAGTTGGGGCTCATTTGTTGCGCCAAACCCAATGTGAAACAGGGATGCTCAGTACGGCGGACTGCGTCGATCAGCCCGGAACGGGAGGAGTGAGCCTTCATGCCCACTTCAAGGAATCACCAAGAGGCGAGGCCTGATAATCGGCAGTCTCAGCAAGACTTTAACATTGTGGAATAAATGATGTGGGAGGACTCGACTCTTCTGAGCGCTGCCGCAACAAAGAACATATGCAGCCGCTATTTCATGTCTACATCGATGAGGCGGGCGACCCCGGAGTAAAGCCGAAGGCAACCGATGAGCCACATTGGTCTGATTGGTTCGTCTTGTCCGCGGTTGTGGTAGGAGCCGAGAACGACGCCGACACCGTTGAATGGATCAAGGACATGAACCGTGCGATCCGTCGTAACGGCCCTTCGGACATTCATTATCGTAAGTTCAGCGATGCCAATCGTCGGCATGTGTGCAGGGTGCTTGCAAGCAAGCCAGTTCGCCTCTTCATTGTCGCATCTCATAAAGATACGATGCGCCGGCACCGAAGTCAGCGATTAGGTAAATCTAATGACAAGCAGTTCTATAACTGGTGCCTCAGGCTTCTCCTCGAACGCGTAACGGAATGGTGCGCAAGGCGTGGCCGAAAGATGGGTGCAGGAGTCTTTCCGGCGCGATTGGTGTTTTCACACCGCGGTGGCCATGACTACGGCGAATTGAGGGGGTATCTGCGGAGAATCATTGCGCAATCGCTGACGGGCAATCTGACGCTCGACAGAAAGGGCATTACACCAGACGTCATTTTCGATGACCTGATAGAGGTTGTTCCGCACGACAATCTGGCCGGCTTGCAATTGGCCGACGTGGCGGCGAGTGCGTTCTGGCAAGCCGCCTGTTCAACGTCTCGTCGACATGATCTTACGCCAGCATCAGACCTGATTTGCCGGCTTGCCAGAAAGGGCCAACGCAAGCGCCCCGACGGGTTTGGCATGATGCTTTTACCGCTACCCCACTAAGGCGACATCCCGGTGGCAGACAGGTCAATATTCGAACGTTGCGGCTATAAGTTCAGAAAAATGTGACGGGCCTCGGCCTCTTATTCTCGCTGGGCGGATAGGTCATCATCCTATGGATGGCCGTCCCAGTAGCTGCCTCCCAGCAAAGCTGTTCGTGCAAAAGGTAGATCCGACGTATCCCGTCTCTGCATAGATGCAGTGACCGGCGCCATAATTCAACAATATAGTTCAATGGTCCGGTTCGGTTCGTCGGGTTTTCAAAACAGATTGACTCTTTTACTGTGCGTCGTTGATCTAATTTCCCATCATCCTGATTTTGGTTGGTTGCATCGGATAATCACGATGCTTCATTGACGTCGCGATATCCATCGGCTAAATCCGATACATGGAAACCGATGACGCTCTCTCCATTCTTTCTGCGCTCTCGCATCCCACACGGCTTGATGCGTTTCGCGTCCTGATACGACATGAGCCTGATGGCCTGTCGACCGGCAAATTGGTTGAAGCGTCGGGGCTGACCCAGAGCACGTTCTCGACGCATCTGGCCGTGATGGCGAAGGCAGGGCTGGTGCTTTCAGAGAAGCGTGGCCGCCAACAGATCCAGCGTGCCAACCTCGCCGTGCTGCGAGGACTGATGGTCTACCTGGCCAAGGATTGCTGCCAGGGGCGCGCCGAACTGTGCGAGCCGCTTCTGGCCGAACTCACCTGCTGCTGAAGAGGCAACAATGACCGATATTGTGATCTATCATAACCCGCTTTGCGGGACCTCTCGTAATGCCCTGGCCATGATCCGCAATGCGGGCATTGAACCGCACGTAATCGAATATCTCAAGACGCCGCCCACACGCGCCTTGCTGGTCGAACTGATCGACCGCGCCGGAATGGCCCCGCGCGATCTCTTGCGCGAGAAGGGCACCCCCTATGCAGAGCTGGGCTTGAACGACACGTCGCTGTCGGACGACGCGCTGGTGGACGCGATGATGGCGCATCCGATCCTCATCAACCGCCCCCTCGTTGTGTCACCGCTCGGTGTCAAACTCTGCCGTCCTTCCGAAGCGGTGCTTGATCTGCTGCCGACAGGCCAGCTCGGCGCATTCGCGAAAGAAGATGGCGAACAGGTCGTGGACGCCTCGGGCCAGCGTATCGCCTGATGCTGCCAGCAATTCTGATCTTCATCGCGACGATCGCGCTCGTCATCTGGCAACCCAAGGGCCTCGGCATTGGGTGGAGCGCCATGGGCGGGGCGGTCGTGGCGCTGCTCGCGGGCGTTGTATCGCTCTCCGACGTGCCCGTGGTCTGGGGCATTGTCTGGAACGCGACGGGCGCTTTCGTCGCGATCATCGTCATCAGCCTGCTGCTGGACGAGGCCGGATTCTTCGAATGGGCTGCGCTCCATGTCGCGCGCTGGGGCAAGGGCAATGGCCGCCTCCTGTTTGCCCTGGTCGTGCTGCTCGGCGCGGCGGTATCGTCCCTGTTCGCCAATGATGGCGCGGCCTTGATCCTGACCCCTATCGTTATCGCGATGCTGCGCGCGCTAGGTTATGGCGACAAGGCGACGCTGGCGTTCGTAATGGCGGCGGGCTTCATCGCGGACACCGCCAGTCTGCCGCTTGTCGTCTCGAACCTCGTCAACATTGTGTCGGCCGACTTCTTCAAGCTCGGTTTCGGCGAATATGCCAGCGTGATGGTGCCAGTGGATCTGGCAGCGATCGCCGCCACGCTTGGCGCGCTGATGCTGTTCTTCCGTCGTGACATACCGGCAAACTATGATGTCGCCGCGCTGCATGCGCCGCGGGCGGCAATCCGGGACGCCGCGACCTTCCGCGCAGGTTGGGTCGTCCTCGTGCTTCTTCTCGTCGGCTTCTTCCTGCTCGATCCGCTGGGCGTGCCGGTCAGCGCGGTTGCCGCTGCCGGCGCAATTCTGCTGCTCGCAATCGCGGCGAGGGGGCATGTGATCGAAACCCGCAAGGTGCTGCGCGGCGCGCCGTGGCAGGTCGTCATCTTCTCGCTTGGCATGTATCTCGTGGTCTATGGCCTGCGAAATGCAGGACTGACCGACCACCTGGCCGCGCTGCTCGATCGTACCGCGCAAGGCGGGGTGTGGGGTGCCGCGCTGGGGGCCGGCGTGATCGCTGCCGTCCTGTCATCCGTCATGAACAACATGCCGACGGTACTGGTGGGCGCGCTGTCGATCGACGCCACGCACGCCACCGGGGCGGTGAAGGAAGCGATGATCTACGCCAATGTGATCGGCTGCGATCTTGGCCCCAAGATCACGCCCATCGGCTCGCTCGCCACCCTGCTGTGGCTTCATGTCCTGGGCCAGAAAAACATCAAGATCGGGTGGGGCTATTACTTCCGCGTGGGCGCGACGCTCACCGTTCCCATCCTGCTCATCACCCTTGCGGCGCTCGCGCTGCGTATTGGAATTGCCTGATGCCTATCCGCGACCTTCCCGATCCCGACACGCTACCCGCGCTTGATCCGGCCTTTATCCACCACCGGCCAGCGGCAGGGTTGGGGGCGCTCGATCCCGCACCGCGCATTCTGCTGCTCTATGGCAGCCTGCGCGAACGGTCTTTCTCCCGTCTCGCGGTCGAGGAATCCGCACGGCTTTTGCGCCTGTTCGGCGCGGAAACCCGGATTTTCGATCCATCGACGCTGCCGCTGCCCGACCAGATAGCGGGTGACGATCATCCCGCCGTTCACGAACTTCGCGAACTGGCGCTGTGGTCCGAGGGCCAGGTGTGGTGCAGCCCGGAGCGGCACGGTCAGATCACCGGCATCATGAAGGCGCAGATCGATCATCTGCCGTTGGAAATGAAGGGAATGCGCCCAACGCAGGGGCGCACGCTTGCGGTCATGCAGGTATCTGGCGGCTCGCAGTCGTTCAACGCCGTGAACACGCTTCGCCTGCTGGGCCGCTGGATGCGAATGTTCACCATTCCCAACCAGTCATCCGTGGCGATGGCCTACAAGGAGTTTGACGAAGCAGGCCGCATGAAGCCGTCGAGCTATTATGACCGCATCGTCGATGTGATGGAGGAGCTGGTGCGCTTCACTGTCCTGATGCGTCCGCACGCCGGTCAGCTCGTTGATCGCTACTCAGAACGCAAGCAGCTTGGGGTGCCGGTTGATCCGGCAACTGATCATTCCGCGATCGCGATCTCGGGTCGTTAGCGGAAGCTGCCAAGATAGGTAGGGGACGAGCCCAGAGTGAAAACGACCCAATCGCTCGCCCTTGCCTTCAGGACCGACCGCCGGAGTTCGCGGCGGGGTTGCCAAGGTTGTTCAGCGGCGCAGCGACCAGATCGCCGCCAGTTTGGAAACTTTGCGCTTTTGATCCAACGCTCGGCGAGCGCCGTTCAGCCGGCTGATGAAGCTTGGCGACCATCGATCAGCTGCCGAGATGTGTATTTCGATGGCGGCTCGCTCGACGGTTGAAACGAATTCCTCGATCGATGGCCGACTTTCTGGCCCGTAGAGGGTGCGTCCGGTCGTCGGATCGGGATCCAGAATTGCACAGATTGCCCCTAGAAGGCTCCGGCGTTTTCGAATGCTGCCGGTTGCGAGAGGATGAAGTCCGTCGCTTTCGTAGAAGTCCTGCGGAAGGTAGCCCGGGGTAATGGCAGGGCAGCTGAAGGCGTTCAGCGGGATGTTGGTTCGCGTGTACCCCCAGTAATTTCGACAGAGAATTCCGGCAATGTCATCCACCTCATTCAGGAGCTGCGCGCCGGAGGTGAAGTTGAAACGAAACTGATCTGGTGTTCGACCGGACAGTGCTGCCAGGATTTCGGCTTCGAGAGCAATCACCCGGTCCCAGGCGTCTAGCATAGATGATGGGGCATCGAGGGCGGCGCGCATAGACCGCTCGAGCGGTCGCCAGCACTCACCACAAACGAGGCGCACGCAGTTCGTTGCGGTGCGGATGACTGTCCAGTTGTAGGCGCCACAGATGTTGCACCGCTCTTCTAACGGCCATCGATGTTTGTGGCAGAAGGTTTGCGGCGCGAGGGCCCAGCATTGTCTGAAGTATGCTGGCCTTGCATTGGCCAGGTCTTCAGCCAGACAACGGTTGCACCAGGCAACGCGCACGCAGGGGATAACCGAAGAGGTTGCTAGGCCGATTCCCGTTGGGGGATAGAGCCAGGCGACGAATTCTTTCCGCATCGCCTTGTATCGACGACGAAGGGCGTTTCCGGCCAACTGCCTAGTCTCAACTTTGAACGCTGCCGATGCCCATGCAAGCCATGCAACCGAAGGACAGTAATCCGGGTTGTGTTGACGCCAGGATCGACGAAATAGACGGGGCCCGTCAGACGATCTGACGATAGTTGGTCGCCCCTTCGTTCTGCGTTCACTCCAGGAACTGAGGAGCTCGTCTGGAAAAGGGAGCGGGTGCGCTATCATGGCCGTCGGCACCGGGCGGCTCTCCTGCCTCCGGCAGTGACCTGCATGGAAACCAGGGGAAGTAGCAATTGCTCATCGTCGAAACTGTCGGCATCGATCATCTCGCGGCCGCTACGGATAGCTGCGATGGCAACCGCTTCCATCAATCGAAAAATTCGGCCCGTGACCCCATCGGTAAGCGCAAGGACTCGTCGACGCACCTGGTCATCGTCGAGGTGGGAAGGACGCCTCAGGGGAAGCAATCCAGCGAAGCTGGCCAACAACTGGCGCAATGCATGATCGTTGCGCCAGGCGATCAATTCCAGGGCGCCAAACCGATCTGCAAGGTTCGGGTCAGTGAGCACGGCGATCCGTGCGTCTTCCGTGCCCGCGCAGACAATGGGAATTCTAAGATCGTTGGTGAGGAAGCGGATGGTGTTGAGAAAGATGCGTTGCTGCCTCGGCGTCCCGGCGAGCATCTTGTCGACCTCGTCCAGCACGAGAATGCGGGCGCCGAATTCCGCGAGGGTGCGTCTCGCCAGAGCGCGCAGTGTGCGAAGTGATAGATGGCCGAACTCGGCGTAGTTCATGGCCAGCATGAGCTCGGTATAAAACTCCTCCTCGGTTGGCTCTGGCGGCATCTGAACTGAAACGACCGGCATGACGGTGATGCCAGCCCGTTCGTCGAACGCGGGGGCATGAAGTTCCGAGAAGCGGCTGAGGATTTCGCTTTTGCCCATGCCGGTTGATCCGAACAGGAGCAGGCATGGCATGCGTCCGCGCTTGGGATAGGCCAGAAGATCTTCGAGCTGGCTCAACGCCGCCTCTGATTGCGGAAGGCCCATCCAACGGTCACGGCGTAGCCAATCGATCCTGGTTTCGTCGGGATAGTCCGCCTGGTCGCGATAGGCCGGAAACAGATGTTGGTTGAGAACAGTCATCCGCGTTCCTCGATGTCGAACGGCACAACCCTTTCGGTGTCAGCAGGCGGATCGGGCGGTTTTGGTAGGCGGGGTTCGGTTGGCGCAATGACCGGTGCTCCCGCGCTCAAGGCATAAACGGTTCGCTGCGCGGCTTTGCGAGCCGTCTTGGTCCGAGCGATGGCGTCGCGAACGATGGTCCGTTGCTCTTTGACCATCTCGAAAATTTGATGCTCATCAAGCGCCAGTCGGCCGCGCTCCCGTAGAGCCTTCACAGCCGCATCATGCTCGAATTTCGTGATTGCCGGACGCCGCCGGTCCCGAAGAGGAACGGTCAGATGTTCGCCGTCTGACAGCTCCAGATAAACCGCCGAGAGATTGAGCGGGTTATATTTTACAGGCCGCTTTCGATCAGTGCTCACCGCGAGCGCGGCCAATGTTCCATGCCAGTAGAAGGCGTGAAACAGCTCAATCCCTTCGCGCCGGACTTTGCGCATCTCGAAAGGCAGAAAATTCAGAAGGAAGGCTGCGTCATTGATCGGGTACCGTAGCGGCGTCGGCCGTTTCGCCAGCGCGTCATGCCAAGCGGTCAGGGGCGGAACTCCCAATTCGCCATGGATCGTCCCGTGGTAGACTGCGATCTGGAGCGTGAGCCATCTCTCGAACTCCGGGAGGGTAAGGCAAGCCTTCCCCTCAGCGTTATAGTCGCCCTTCGCCTTTACGTTGGAGAAGGTGGTGCCGGGAAGGAGGTGTATCTCACCGACGGTCGTACCGATCAGCCGCTCGATATGGCCCCCGTAGTGGGGCGTCCGCACCGGTCGATATATCAGCTCGATGCCGTGTTGGCGGCAGCCCCGGTTGAGCGCCAGAGAGTGGAATTCCTTGGCATTATCGAGATGAAGGGCGTCGGGAATCCCCGCGACAGGATACTCGACACGGTCAAGATCCCTTTCCTGCAACCATGCGGTCTTTGGGAGAACAGCGTGGCGGATTGCCATACCAACAGACGTTGCTGATGGGTGCTCCAAAGAGACATAGAACCCGGGGATGGTGCGAGTGGCCACGTCGATCTGGAGCGTGAGGATCGGCCGGCCAAGCGGCCTGCGGAAATGCTCATCGACGATGATGACGTCAGCAGGAGTGTGGTCCATCTGGACGACATGGAGCGGATACTCAGCGTCGAATGAGCGGGTGACAGGGCGGAAGCGATCCGCAGCGGCCTTTGCTCCGTCGCGCGCCGCGATGCTTCGTTTAGCATCGACCTCACGCGCCCGAGCGACAATCGTGTTACGTGAAGGCGCTTCGATGCCTTCCGATTGGCAGGCGTGTCTGACGCTTCGGACCAACTGTGCGAGCGACGGTTTAGGCCGTGCCAGATAGAAGCCGTCAATCTCCGCGCTTATTATGCCATCCAGTCTCGGGGATAGGCGGTGCTGACCTTTTGGAAAGCCCCTGCCTTGGTCAAGAAGGGAGCTCGCCACTGGTTTGGAGCGATATCGGCCGACCAGTTCGAAGATACGGCTGCGGTTAAGTCCGAGTTCCGCCGCTGCACATTCCACCGCAGCGCGGGTCAGTTTGGGCCGTTCGGTGAGGGGCCGAATGACCGCTTCGCGTTCACAAGCCTCCTGCCAGGCGGCAGGTGGGATCATTGTCAGAAGTGTGCCCAAATCGGCCATGACCTATCCCCGACTGCTTCAGGGACTCGCCTTGCGTGGTCCAGTGTTATTGTAGCAAAATCGCGAAGTACACGCGAGACAGGCTTGGATTTTGCTGACAGATGGCGTTTGAAAACCCTGCGTTTCCCAGTCCTGTGTTTTGTTGATACCGACATGCATCCCGGCGGAGGGCAGGGCATTTGGACACTGAAAAGACGATATTCTGGTCATGGCAGAGCGATTTTGATGGGCGCGTGACGCGTGAGGCTATCTATGGGGTCGAACCGCACAGCTTCGACCAGATTGTCGCGCTGTCCAGATGAGCCTCCCAGCGCCCATCAGCAGCCGGCGAGGCCGACAGGCCGTCGACCTCGCCTGGGAGGTGACCAAGCTGAACTGTCGATCGCCAATCACGATCAACGCCGAGCTGATCGCCGCCTATCAGGCGGCATCCTCGCCGCATTCCCTGCGCGCGCTTGCCAGCGACATCGAGGCGTTCGACCATTGGTGCCGCCGAAACGGGCGCGTGACCTCGCCGGCGACTCCCGAGACGGTCGCCGACTATCTCGATGCCCGGGCAGGGCAGGGGGCGAAACCCGCCTCGCTCGGTCGCTACAAGGCGTCGATCGCCAAGATCCACCAGCTGCTCGACATCAAGGATCCCACCCAGGCCGAGCTGGTCAAGCTGCGGCTCCGCGCGATCCGCCGGGAGAAGGGCAGCACGCAAGCCCAGGCGCGGCCGCTGCGGTTCAAGGGGCCGGTGCGCAATGTCGAGCGGGACGCACCCCGGGGGCTTAATGTGCGGGGGCTGCTTGAGGCCTGCGCGGATGATTTGCCGGGGCTCAGGAATCGGGCTTTGCTGTCGGTCGCCTACGACACGGGCTTGCGCGCCTCCGAGCTGGTCGCGGTCGAGGTCGAGCACATTGTGGACGCCATCGATCCCGAGGCGCGGCTGCTGACGATTTCGCGCAGCAAGGGCGATCAGGAGGGAAAGGGCGCGACCGCGTTCCTCAGCCCGCGCTCGGTGCGGGCGATCGCCGCCTGGACTGCGGCTGCCGACATCGAGGAGGGACCGCTGTTTCGCCGGGTGCAGGTGCGCCGCTACAAGGCGCGGGCCGCGGTCAAGGGGCGGCGGATCGAGACGATTTCTGGCCGCGAAAGCTGGGATCTGCGCAAGACATTGCCGAAGTCGGCGGTGCCGGCGCGCACCGAATATGATGTGGGAGAGGGGGCGTTGCACCCGGGTTCGATCGGGCCGATCTGGCGGGCAATGATCCGGCGCGCCTTCGACAAGGGCGCGCTGAGCGACCTCACCGCCGATGATCTGGCGCAGTTGCTCAAGGGCGTGAGCGCGCATTCGACGCGGGTGGGCTTGAACCAGGATCTGTTTGCGAGCGGCGAGGATCTGGCGGGGATCATGGATGCGCTACGCTGGAAGAGTCCCCGGATGCCGCTCGCCTATAATCGCAATCTGGCGGCAGAGCAGGGTGCCGCCGGCCGCTTGATCGCGAAAATCGGGTGATTAGATCTTGAGCTGCGCACAATTAGGTATTTGTGACGGTGTTTGAAAATTCCGAGTGCGCCAGATCACGCGGATTAGCGTTCCAGCGAATGTCCTACGGAATCGGAAAAGAAAACCCGCCCGTCTTTTGACGGGCGGGCAAGGAAAGGTGTCTACGTCTCACCGAGACTCCTTCGGGTCGCTGGCTGATGCTATGCCTTCGTGTTTCGGATTCAAGGCTAAACTAGCGGGGCTGAGCAGTTTCTCAGGCTGTGTACATCGCCGCGACCGACGACCTGGAAATATGCGCTAGCCTTGCGTTTATGCGCAATCATGATCGATGTATTATATATACATGATTGGAGCGCGAGTCGTGGACGGTGTCTCGAAAATCAGAGAAGAAGAGCTGACTCCTTTGGTGGAGGAATTTTACGCGCGGGTCCGCGCCGATCCCGCGCTTGGGCCGATTTTCAACGATGCGATCGATGACTGGCCGGAGCATCTTGGGAAGCTGACTGCGTTCTGGTCCTCCGTCATGCTCACCAGTGGCCGATACAAGGGGCAACCGGTGCCGGCCCATTTGAAGCATAAGGCCAGGATAACGCCCGCGCTGTTCGAGCGCTGGCTCGCACTCTGGGTTCAAACGACCAATGACAGGATGACGCCCGAAGCGGCAGCGGCGCTACAAGCGAAGGCGCGGCGCATCGCCGAGAGCCTGCAACTGGCGATGTTCTTCCAACTGGAGGAACGGAGTGCTGCATCGGTCGCCAACGCGGAACGTAAGGATGCCATCGAGCGACCAGGGCAAACCCATGGCTGAAATCTTGCCTTACCGTTCCACGCCGGTGTTCAACCAGGACACTCTGCCGGCTGCCTTGCGCGCGCGACATGACACGAAGGCTGGTGTTTGGGGCGTGATCCGGGTTTTGGAGGGCGAACTCCGGCTAACCTACCTCGAGCCACCTTCGGAGATCGTCCTGACGCCTGACCAGCCTGGCTTGATTCTCCCTCAGCAACCGCATTTCGTAACGCCGACAGGGCCGATGAAGATGCAGGTGGATTTTTACGATCACATTCCCAAGCTCTGACATTCCGGGATTTTCAACGCATTCAAAAAGGAGAAGTTGATGACGCAGCCCCTCAGCGATCAGACCATTGCGCTCGTCAAGGCGACCGTCCCCGCGCTCGAAGCGCATGGCCTCGACATCGTGAACGAGATGTATTCCCGGATGTTCCAGAACCCGAACATTCGCGACCTTTTCAACCAATCGCACCATGGTGATGCCGGTTCGCAGCCGCGGGCGCTGACCGGCGCCATTCTCGCCTATGCGAGCAACATCGAAAATCTCGGTGCGCTTGCCCCGGCGGTCGAGCGGATCGCGCAGAAGCATGTCGGCCTGCAAATTCTGCCCGAACATTATCCGCACGTTGCCGAGGCGCTCCTGGGGGCGATCAAGGCGGTGCTGGGGGATGCGGCCACCGATGAGATTCTCGCTGCCTGGGGCGAAGCCTACTGGTTCCTGGCCAACATCCTGATCGCCCGCGAGCAGCGAGTCTACTCAGAACAGAAGGATGCGACCGGCGGATGGAATGGCTGGCGCGATTTTCGCGTCGAGGACGTCGTGCGTGAGAGCAGCGTCATCAATTCCTTCGTTCTGCGCCCCGTTGATGGCGGGGCCGTCATGCGGCACAAGCCCGGGCAATATCTGACCTTCTGGCTTGAAATTCCGGGACATCCGCCAGTCAAGCGCAACTATTCGATTTCAGCAGCCTCCAACGGCGAAACCTATCGCATTTCGGTCAAGCGTGAGCCGCTTGGTCTTGCGTCAGGCTGGCTTCATGATGAAGCCAAGCCGGGCACGGTGCTCAAAGTTGCCGCGCCTGCAGGCGAATTCTTCCTGGCAGCGCATGTCGAACGCCCGGTGATCCTCCTGTCGGGCGGCGTGGGGCTGACCCCGATGGTGGCCATGCTCGAAACGCTTGCTGAGGGCGAGGCGGGAGTCCCCGTGCACTATGTCCACGGAACTCATGACCGCGATACCCACGCAATGCGTGATCATGTTCGCGCTGTCGCTGGGCGGGGCAAGTCAATCACCGTCACCGATTTTCATCAGACCCCGCTCGAAGATGAAGTCGCAGGACGGGATTATGACGTCGCCGGCATCATTACCGATGAATGGCTGGTCGCCAACACGCCTGTAGGTGAGGCCGATTACTATATCTGCGGACCACGCCCGTTTCTGCGGCACGCCGTCTCGACCTTGTCGCTGGCTGGCGTCCCATCCGACCGCATTCATTACGAATTCTTCGGTCCGGCGGACGAATTGCTCGCCGCCTGACTGAGCGCGGAGAAGGGCGACATCGCCCTTCTCCGCGTCTACTCAAACCGCCATGTCGGGGGCGTCACATAAAACGGGCACAGATATACGCTCTCATGACTGCCATCCGAGACGCTGGCCGAGTTTACTCCTTCGCTGGCCTCGAGACCAGCGGTCGCATTGACCTTGGCGGGTGTGCCGCGGGCGCCTGATCGACGACGATTGATCATGCTCTCATCCGCGGGTTGATTACCGCACTACCCGTATCCGTCGCTGGGCCTATCCTCCGTCTAAGTTCGGGCGTCGGACGAACCTGCCCCACCGTACACCGTGGATTGCCCATCACAGTCGGGTGCCCGCGGCACGTCGGCCAAGGCTATGCAGTTGGTGCGCTGGCGCCTCCTCTCGTTAATGTCGTGGGTGGATCAGCCGGCTATCGCCGGCGACACCCGACGGGCGATGTCCCAGGCATAGCCGAACAGTTCACGCGCGATCGCGGTGGTCACCTTGGGCTGAGGCTTGCCCGTGGCCGCCAGGCGACGGTAGCGCTGGCAATGGTTCCGTTCAGCCAGCCCGAGCTGATCGCCCAGGAGATCATGCGTCTCGTCGATCGATCCCGCGCCGAAGCAAGGACAAGCCTATGACGGATATCCAGCGGCTCCCGCTTCTTCGTCTCTGCGGTATCGCGGGCGTGATCGGCGCGATCCTCTGGACGCTCGGCGACGCGCTGATCATCGGGGCTAGGGCAAGTCCCGACGACTATCCGCTGATCCTGAAGACCTATGCCGATCGCATCCAGTTCGACGGTGTCGCGCTGATGCTTCCATCCTCCGAGGCGCGGCTCGCCGCGGGCGCGCTGGTGGCCGATGCCGGCATCGTCTTCTATCTCGCGGGCTGCTGGCATCTGCTCGAAGGGCTGCGTCCGGCGATGGGCTGGTGGCGCTGGCTGACCTTCGTCCTGCTGGTCGCCGGCAACGCCTGGTCTCCGCTCGGCCATGCGGGCTTCTACTATGTCGGCATGGCCTACAAGACGATCCCCGAAACGCCGGCCGCGGCCCATGGCGCGCTGCTCGATCTCGGCCAGCACTTCTACCATGTCCTGCTCATCGCCTGGTTGATGCCGATCGTGACGCTGGGCCTGGCGCTGCTGCTCCTCGGGATCGTCATCGCGCTGGGCCGCACCGCCTGGCCACGCTGGTTCGCAGCGCTGGCCAATCCCGTCTCGCTGGTCGCGATCGGCATGCTGATCGCGCGCATCCTGCCCGAGCCGGCGCACACCTGGCTTGACGGCGCCGCGTTCAACCTCGGCTGGCTCGTTGTCTATGCCGTCTCGACGGCGCTGCTCTGGAATGGTGGCCGTTCGCCGGTCGCATCACGGGACGAAGCAGCATGACCGAAGCTGCGACAGCGACAGGCGACGAACAAGTGGGGGAGGAAGCATCAGGCGCTTTCAGCATGAAGCCACTGATGTTCGAGACCTTCGTCTGCTCGATGGCGATGATGTCGTTCGTGGCGCTCGCGGGCCCCATCGCGCGCGTGCTTGGCCTCGAGCCATGGCAGGTCGGCGGGGCGATGACCGCGTCGGGCATCGCCTGGATGATCATGGCGCGGTTCTGGGGCGGCCTTAGCGATCGGCGCGGCGCTCGTCGCTTGACGGCTTGATTGGATCGGGGGCGCCGCGATCAAGCGTTACCGCTCGGTTAGAGAATGGGATGACCAAATTATCGCTGCAACTTTGCCATCGCTTCCACTTCGATGGTTGTAAGCTCGTCGATTGTCAGGTCGAGCGCAGAGCGCTGCGTCTTCAAGTCGACCAACCTTTCCCGGATGCGGGCAATCAATCGCTCCATTTGCTCCTTATGCTCGGGATCGGCATCGTAGAGATCGAGAAACTCCTTGATTTCCTTGATGGAGAAGCCAAGGCGTTTGCCGCGCAAAATCAGCTGTATGCGTCCGATCTCACGCCTGGAATATGCCCGGGTACTGCCTACCCGTTGAGGGGCGATAAGCCCCTCCTTTTCGTAGAAGCGTAGCGTGCGAAGTGTCAGTCCGAGTTCCTGAGCGACATCCTGGATGCCGTACACTTGTAAATCCGCATCCTTTGCGCGGGTTCTCCCCTTGTGCGTGGGGTTGTCGCGATCCGCGTCCTTAAGCGTTTCATCGTCCTCGGCGAGGTGGAGCGAGTTCCCCATGCCATCCACTCCCTGTCCTCCAATCACGGCTACCCTACCACTCAAGCGCATAAGCCTCGTAGCTTGACAGGGGATAGAGGCTCAGGCGAGCTTTTTGTTCTCCTCCTCGATCAAATCCTTCTTCGAAAGTTTGCCGATCAACGTCTTGGGCAGGCTGTCCCGGAATGCGAAGGCCTTGGGCATCTCGATCTTGCTGAGGCGATCCTGCAAAAAGACCTTGAGTTCATCGACGGTCAGGTTCGATCCCTCGTGCAGCGCGATGAACAACTTGGGAGATTGACCTCTGTAGGCGTCAGGAATCGCGATTGCGATCGCCTCCTTTACCGCCGGGTGCTGGTAGGCCGCATCCTCGATGATCCGGGGATATACATTATATCCGCCACAGAAGATGATGTCCTTGATGCGGTCGACGAGGAAGAGATAGCCATGCTCATCAAAATAGCCGATATCGCCGGTTCGTAGCGCGCCATCGACGAAGACAGCACTGGTTTCTGCAGGGCGCTGCCAATAGCCCTTCATCACCTGAGGGCCGCGGGCGCACACTTCTCCGCGTTCTCCCTGGGGAAGAACCCGCGAGGGATTCTCCGGATCTCGGATCTCGATGATGGTGCCGGGGAAACTTGGGCCGCAGCTATTGTCCTTCACCGTCCCAAACAACGGGTTGCAGGCGATGATCGGGGCGGTTTCGGAGAGCCCATATCCTTCCACGACCCTGGCACGCGTGCGTGCCTCGAACTCCTCGCGTACCTCGAGCGGGAGCGGTGCGCCGCCGGATATACAGGCGCGCACGGCCGAGAGATCGGGTATCTCGTCGTCCGGAAGCGCGTTCAGGGCAACATAGATCGTAGGCACGCCGAAGAACTGTGTCGGCGGCTTGCGCTTCATCGTGTTGAGAACCTGCTTCATCTCAAACCGTGGCAGCAGGACGATTTCGGCGCCGATTTCGACTGAGAAGTTGAGCACCGTCGTGAGTGCGAAGACGTGAAACATGGGCAGGACGCCGAGAGTTCTCTCCTGCTGCGGGCGAAGTCCTCCCACATGCACCACCATCTGGGCGCTGTTCGCCGTGAGGTTGGCGTGGGTCAGCATTGCGCCCTTGGGCACGCCGGTTGTGCCTCCGGTATATTGAAGGACCGCGACATCATCAGGGTGACGTTCTACCGCGTCAGGTTCGGCATCATGGGCGAGAAGCGCCTTGAGCCGGACATGAAGGCCTTCGTCGAGTATCCGCGCGTGGTCTTTTCGCTTGAATAGCGCAAAGCCCAGGCCTTGCAGCCAGGGCAGCATATCCCTCATGCCGCACAACACGATCTTGTCCAGCCCGGCACGTGGCGCGACGGCTTGCACTTTCTCGTGGATTATCCGGACGTCCGGTACCGCCATCATGCGCGTTCCCGAGTCCCGGATCTGATGCTCCAGTTCGCGCTCCGTGTAGAGCGGGTTGAAGTTGACCACGATCGCACCCACGCGCAGCGCCGCGAAGTACAATATCGCGAAATAGGGGCAGTTCGGCAGGCACAGGCCGAACCGATCGCCCTTGCGCAGCCCCTGATCCTGCAATCCACGTGCTGCACGGCGAACGAGTTGCCCCACCTGCGCATAAGTCCAGGTTCGCCCGAGAAAGTCGATGGCGACGCGTTCGGGATAAAGGTTCAACGCATTGTCGAGGAGGTCGGTCAGGAGCCGTGGCGGAATTGCCGGTTCCGGTATCGACGGGAAGGCGCTGATGGCGGGCTGGGGCATGGCGATCTCCAGCATCAGAAGTGGAAACGTCCGCCGAGCGACAGCACGACGGCGTGCGCGTCCTCGAGCTTGCCGTCCATCAGGATCGGCGTCTGCACGGCCGTGCCGGCATAGGCCGCTGTCGTGCGATCAATAGTCGTATCCTTGAACGTAATATACGCTGCGCCCGCATCGAGCGTGAACCGGGAAGACACGGCATAGCTTGTGCCGGCAGCGAAATTCCAACGGTTGCTGTCAGGCACTCGAGCGTCCCGATTGCCGTTGCGCGTCGGGGTCTGGGCGTGTTGAACGCCGGCACGAACGGTCCAGGCTGGTGTGACCGCGTAATCGATGCCGCCTGCGAAGCTCCAAGTGTCCCGGTAATTTTCCGGGATTGAAACGTTGAGCGGCGCGCCGAGCCGGATAGCGTCGAATTTCGACCAACCCATGCGGGTCACCTGACCGTTGAGGGTGACCTTGGGCGACACCGCCACGCGCGCTCCGAAGATCGCCTGCCAGGGGGTCTCGAACGTGGCGTTTGCATTCACTACGCTGTTTTGCCCGGCGAGCGGACCAAGAAGACCGGTCGTCGTCACCGAACCGTCGAGATTATGCTTCACGCTCGACTTGTAGCTGGCGCCCAGTTGCATGGGGCCGGCGCGATATTGCAGCCCGGCCGACCAGCCAAGATCCCAACCATTGCCTTTCAGCTCCTGGTGGCCGTCGGCGAGAAGAGGCGATAGGTTCGGCAGATAGTTGGACAATGATGCGTCGGCATATTCGATATTAAGCGCGGCGCCGATGCTGAGATTTGGCGTAACGAGGTAGGCGATCGATGGCTGGATGTCGTATGTTCGCAGCTTGGTCTTGTCGGCGCTATACCGTGCCCAGCTGTCGGCATCATAATTGGTTGTGAAGCTATAAGGGGAGGCGACGGTCAGCCCCAAAGCGAGCCGTGATGTCAGGCCGACGGCTATCGCGCCGGAGGGTAGTACGCCATTATTGATCGGATCACGAGAGCGTTGGCTCCCGCCTACAGCCGCAGCCGACTGCCCGGGACGGACAATGAGCGTGTTGACATTGTCAACCGACCCTTTGGGAAGGATTACGCTTACGGCCTGGTGGGCATCGACTCCTTCCATGCCTGCGATCGCAGCCGGATTCCACCAGAGGGACTGTACGCCCTGGTCGGCGACCTCGCCCGAAAAGGCTCGTCCGGCACCTCTGGACGATTGTTCCTGAAGGTAAAAGGCCTGCGCGCTCGCGGCTTGCGGCGCGAGCAATCCAGCCGCCACGGCCGATGTTGCGATCCCAACTTTCCAATTTTTGCCTGCCACGCCCATCTCCCCTTTCGTGATTGTCAAATTCCTCGTGCTTATCGGAGGCGCGTCCATGTCTGCGTCTTGCACAGGGGCCAGACGATGCAGCCCTTGAGGCGCAAATGATCCCGATCGGCTAACGTGACCGTCGCGCTGTATGTACCGCCATCCTCAGCGTTGTAGATGGAACCACCCGACCAACTGCCCGACTTCCACGTAAAACCCTGCAGAATCTGCAATCCACGAAGCGGACGACCGCGCAACGCAGCGGTCTTGTTCTTTTCGTCACGTAGTTCGGGGTTGGCTTTGATCCCGTCGGAACTGATCAAGGCACCGCAGATCGATTGCCCGCAGCGGGTGATTTCCACGACGCCATGACGGCTCTCGGTTTGCCAGCGACCGACAACGGTGTCGGCGGGCAATGCAGTGCTCGAAGCCAGTAGTGTCAGAATGATCGACATTGTTCCTCTCCGCGCGCCTTCAGGCGACCGTCTGTTTCACGTCTGGAGCCAATATGCGGCAAATCAGCGTCCCATAACCATCTCGATGACGTATAGGTAAGTCAATAGCTCAATGCGTCATCAAAATGCCTATTAGGTTGTGTGCGAATTGGAGGGGTCAGGCGCTGCTGGCCCCGTCGTCAGGGTTCGGGCGTGTTCGTGTGTGACGCCGTCAAGCTATTGATCTGTGCGTGCCTTCAAGCAAGGAAAGATTGCGATAATTGCCCAGTTCCTGAATGCGCTGGATGGAACGCGACACTTCGCCGTCAGCCGCCCCGTTCGCGGCAACGACCAGGCGCCCGTAGCCGCCGGCGTGAATGCGAAAGTCGCTCCAGATCCGGACGCTATCCCCGATGATGCAGGAGACGAGATGGCCCGGATGGAAGTCGGCCCGATCGACAACCGGCTCGGCGTAGCTATCGTTCGCCACAACGACGATGTGGGTTGCGCGGATGACCAGGCCCGGCAGCGTTTCCATCCACTGCAAGGTATCACTGAAGGGGCCGACGTCGGGAGCAGACCAGAACTGCGCGTCCGCGCTGACCGAGGTTGACGTTAGCGTCGTGGTGACCGCTTCACTGTGCCTTTCCCAGGCCAGCCGCCCGTTGGCGGACCACTCCGTTTCCAGGTGGCGCAGGTTGCGATCGAGTCCAGAGGCACATCGCTGCTCCAGGATCAGCCATTCCTTCTCCCGGTCATTCTCATCGACCAGGCGAACCGTCTGAAATGCCATGGCGGGCAATTCGAGTGCAGGAAAACGGCGCAGATGCATTTCGCCGACGATCTGACGCCGGAGGGGATGCTCAGAAAATCGCATGTGTGCGCCTTCGAAAACAGGTGCAGTGGCGCTTGGGGAGAGGCGCAGCCGTCGATAAGACGGGCGCGAGCATCATCGCCGGGATGAGAGTGCGCGGTTTTTCACTGGCGAGCATCCGTACGTTCCTCGGCCAAGACCTCCGATATCAAGCCTCCCGGGAACCGGTGCATGACGATTCCCTCGACGGCGTGAGAAGAGTGCCAAAGATTTTAGTTGACGTAAACGTCATTTCACGCACCATTAGGTAATCAGATGTCCGATTCCCTGGAGAGGCTATCATCGATGCGTAATGTGGTTGTTGCGGGCTATGCCCGGTCCCCCTTTCACCTGGCAGGCAAGGGCGCGCTGGCGCGCGTCCGCCCTGACGATCTGGCCGCTCAGGTCATTCGCGGACTGATTCAGCAGACCGGCGTGAAGGCCGAAGATATCGAGGATATCGTGCTGGGCTGCGCTTTTCCTGAAGGCGAGCAGGGCTTCAACATCGCGCGCCTTATCGGTCTTCTCGCCGACCTGCCGCTCTCTGTCGGCGGCATGACCGTTAATCGCTTCTGCGGATCGTCGATGAGCTCGGTCCACATCGCTGCGGGCCAGATTCAGCTTGGCGCCGGCGAGGCCTTCATCTGCGCGGGCGTGGAGTCGATGAGCCGCGTGCCGATGATGGGGTTCAATCCGCTGCCGAACCCCGAGCTCGCGAAGAAGAGCGCCGCCTATATGGGCATGGGCGACACGGCGGAGAATATCGCGACCAAATATCAGATCACCCGTGCCCAGCAGGAAGCCTTTGCGGTCGCCAGTCAGGACAAGGCGGCCGCGGCTATCGCGGCCGGCAAGCTCGAGGCCGAGATCGTGCCGATCACGACCAAGGCGGGCGTGGTCGACAAGGATGGCACGCCGCGTGCCGGCACGACGACGGAAACCCTCGCCGGGCTGAAGCCGGCCTTCAGCCAGGACGGCACGGTAACGGCGGGAACGTCCTCGCCGCTGACCGATGGCGCAAGCGCAATCCTGGTCACGAGCGAGGATTATGCGCGCGCGCATGGACTGCCGATCCTTGCCCGCATCAAGTCGGTTGCTGTCTCTGGCTGCCAGCCGGAGATCATGGGCATCGGACCGGTCGAGGCCTCGCGCAAGGCGCTGCAGCGGGCGGGGCTCAGTGTGGACCAGCTTGACGTTGTCGAGCTCAACGAAGCCTTTGCGAGCCAGTCACTGGCCTGCATCAGCGACCTGGGGCTTGACCAGTCGAAGGTCAATCTGGACGGCGGCGCCATCGCGATAGGCCACCCTCTGGGGGCGACCGGTGCGCGGATCGTGGGCAAGGCCGCGGCTCTGCTGAAGCGCGAAGGCGGCAGCTATGCGCTTGCCACCCAGTGCATCGGCGGCGGTCAGGGCATCGCCACCGTGCTGGAGGCGGCGGAATGAGCGAGCAGGCCATCAAGCCAGTCGGCGCCCCGCCGGAAACCATCAAAAAGGTCTGCGTGATCGGCGCAGGCGTCATGGGCGCCGGCATCGCAGCGCAGGTCGCCAATGCCGGCGTGCCGGTGCTGCTGCTCGATATCGTGCCCAAGGAGGGCGGCGATCGTGACGCCGTGGCGAAGGGTGCGGTCGCGAAGATGCTGAAGACCGATCCGGCGCCCTTCATGTCGAAGGCTGCGGCGAAGCTCGTTGAAACGGGCAATATCGACGACCATCTCGAGCGGGTGGCCGAATGCGACTGGATCGTCGAGGCGATCGTCGAACGGCTCGACATCAAGCAGGCGCTCTACGCCAAGCTCGAGCAGCTCAAGCGTCCGGGCACGGCGGTATCGTCCAATACCTCGACGATTCCGCTTGGCCATCTGGTCGAGGGGCGGGACGATCAGTTCAAACAGGACTTCCTGATCACCCATTTCTTCAATCCGCCGCGCTACATGCGGCTCATCGAAATCGTGACCGGCCCCGACACTGATACGGCTGTGGCGAGGCGCGTCTCGGATTTCGTCGATCGAAAGCTCGGCAAGCGCATCGTGCCGGCGCGGGACACGCCGGGCTTCATCGCCAATCGCATCGGTACCTACTGGCTGGCCGTCGCGATCAATGCCGCGATGGACCAGGGGCTGACGGTGGAGGAAGCCGACCAGATCGGCGGAAAGCCGATGGGCGTGCCCAAGACCGGCATTTTCGGCCTTGTCGATCTCGTTGGCGTCGACCTCATGCCGCTGCTCACGAAGAGCCTGTCCTCGACGCTGCCGGCAGGTGACGCCTATTTCGACACGGTGAGGCCGATGCCGCTCGTCGACAGGATGATCGCGGAAGGCTTTACCGGGCGGAAGGGCAAGGGCGGTTTCTACGCGTTCGACAAGGCGACGAAGACCAAGAAAGCGCTCGATCTCGCGACCGGCGAATATCGCGTATCGGTGAAGCCGGCTTCCTTGCCGGGCCGGGCCGAGAAGGACCTGGCAGCATTGGTTGCTGCGCCCGGCAAGGTCGGCGCCTATGCCTGGGAAATTCTCGGCAAGGTTCTTTCCTATGCCGCGAGTCTGGTCGGTGAAGCTGCGGACAACATCGTCGGCATCGATGACGCGATGAAGCTCGGCTACAACTGGAAGTTCGGGCCGTTCGAACTGATCGATCGCCTCGGGCCGGGCAAGCTCGCCGAACGGCTGGCCGCCGAGGGGCGGGATGTTCCCGCGATCCTCAAGGTAGCCGGAGATCGGCCTTTTTACCGGGTGCAGGACGGCCGTCGGCAATATCTCGATGCCGCCGGCGACTATCATGATGTCGTGCGGCCCGAGGGCGTGCTGCTGCTGGAAGACATCAAGCTCCATAGCCAGCCGATCCTCAAAAATGGTTCGGCGGCACTCTGGGATGTCGGCGACGGCGTTGCCTGCCTTGAGTTCACCGGCAAGATGAACGCGCTCGACGGCGATGTGATGAAGCTGATCGGTCAGGCGATCCCGGTCGTGCAGGACAAGTTCAAGGCGCTCGTCGTCTATAATGAGGGCAGCAATTTCTCCGCCGGCGCCAATCTCGGTCTTGCTCTGTTCGCACTGAACATCGCGGCATGGGGCGAGATCGAAAAGCTCGTCGCGGGCGGGCAGCAGGCCTACAAGGCGCTCAAATATGCGCTGTTCCCGGTCGTGAGCGCTCCGGCCGGCATGGCATTGGGCGGCGGTTGCGAGATCCTGCTCAACAGTGATGCCGTGCAGGCCCATGCCGAAAGCTATGTGGGTCTGGTCGAGTGCGGCGTGGGTCTGATCCCTGGCTGGGGCGGATGCGGTGAAATGATCGATCGCTGGCGCTCCAGTCCCGGCATGCCCAAGGGGCCGATGCCGGCCGTAGCCAAGGTCTTCGAGACGGTATCGACAGCCACTGTGGCAAAGTCGGCCGCCGAGGCGAAGGAGCATG
Source organism: Sphingobium sp. TCM1 (assembly GCF_001650725.1). Taxonomy (GTDB): domain Bacteria; phylum Pseudomonadota; class Alphaproteobacteria; order Sphingomonadales; family Sphingomonadaceae; genus Sphingobium. Next base: position 23,619 of record NZ_LXVX01000023.1, read on the forward strand.
GCTTCCTGCGTCCCTCGGACGGCATTACGATGAACCGGGACCGTCTGCTGGCGGACGCCAAGGCGAAGGCACTGGAACTGGCCGACGGTTACAAACCGCCTGTGGCTCCGGAATTCCGCTTGCCTGGCGCGGGAGGCAAGTCCGCTCTTTCGATGGCTGTCGAAGGCTTCCAGGCCCGTGGCCTCGCCACATCTTACGATGGTGTCGTATCCGGCGCGCTCGCCGACGTCCTGACGGGCGGCGAGAAGGATCTCATCGACATCGTGACCGAAGAGGATCTGCTGGCGCTCGAGCGCAAGGCCTTCATGCAACTGGTGCGCGACCCGCGGACCCAGGCGCGCGTCGAGCAGATGCTCGTCACCGGCAAGCCGCTGCGTAACTGATTGGCGGCCGGCGGCCGGATGGCCGACCGGTCAGGAGATATAAATATGCAAGTCTATGACGCCCCGTTGCGCGACATGCGCTTCGTGCTCAACGAACTCCATGCCGATGACGGCTTCGGGGATATTCCCGCGCTGTCGGAGTTCACACCGGATCTCACCGATGCGATCCTCGAGGAGGCGGCGCGCTTCTGTCGCGACGTCCTGTTGCCGATCAACCGGTCGGGCGACGAGGAGGGGTGTCATCTGGAAAACGGCGTCGTGCGGACGCCGGCGGGGTTCCCCGAAGCCTATAAGCAGTTCGCCGAAGGTGGCTGGACCGCGCTCGCATCCGATCCGGAATGGGGTGGGCAGGGGCTGCCGGAAGCGGTCAACAAGCTGGTCGAGGAGATGATCTGCTCGTCCAACCTCTCCTTCGGCCTCTACCCGGGCCTCACCCATGGTGCCACCACTGCGATCGAGGGCCATGGCAGTGACGCGCTCAAGCAGGCCTACCTGCCCAAGATGGTGAGCGGCCAGTGGTCCGGCACGATGTGCCTGACCGAGCCTCATTGCGGTACCGATCTCGGGCTCCTGCGCAGCCGCGCGGTCCCGCAGGGCGATGGCAGCTACAAGGTCACCGGCTCCAAGATCTTCATCTCCGCCGGTGAGCATGACCTGACCGAGAATATCATCCATCTCGTGCTCGCCCGCCTGCCCGACGCCCCCAAGGGCGTGAAGGGCATCAGCTTGTTTCTCGTCCCCAAATATCTGCCCAGGGAGGACGGTACTCCCGGTCAATCGAACGGCGTCGCCTGCGCCGCGATCGAGCACAAGATGGGTCTCAAGGCGTCGGCGACGTGCCAGATGAACTTCGATGATTCGATCGGCTGGATCGTCGGTGAGCCTGGCAAGGGCATGGCCGCCATGTTCACGATGATGAACACGGAGCGTGTCTCCGTCGGCATCCAGGGCCTGGGTGTGGGCGAGGCGGCGTATCAGGCGGCGGCCTGGTATGCGAAAGATCGTATTCAGGGTCGGGCGCTCTCGGGACCCAAATATCCCGATCAGGCAGCCGATCCGATCATCGTTCACCCCGATGTTCGCCGCATGTTGATGACGATGCGGGCTTATAATGAGGGATGCCGGGCGCTCTCGGCCTGGGTCTCGCGCGCCCTGGACGCGGAAAAACATTCTCCCGAACCCGAAGTGCGCCAGCGTGCGAGTGACTTCATTGCGCTCATGACCCCCGTCGTCAAAGCGCTCTTCACCGACCTTGCGTTCGACAGCGCGAACCTTGCGGTCCAATGCTATGGTGGCCACGGCTACATCCGCGAAAGCGGCGTCGAGCAATATGCCCGCGATGCCCGGATCACCATGATCTATGAGGGGACGAACGGCGTTCAGGCGCTCGATCTCGTCGGCCGCAAGCTCGGCGCCCATATGGGCCGCTATCTGCGCAGCTTCTTCCATCCGGTGTCGGCTTTCATCGAGGAAAACAACGTCGACGGACCGATGAAGCCGATGATCGAGGCGCTCGCCAAGGCGTTCGGGGCGCTGCAGCTTTCGACGGCCACGGTCGCGCAGCGGGCGCTCAAGGATCCCGAAGAGGCGGGCGCGGCGTCGGCGGACTATCTGCGTCTGATGGGCCTGGTGGCCATGGGCTATTGCTTTGCCAAGGCGACCAAGATCGCAGGCTTGCAGCTCTTCTTCGGCAGCGAGGACAAGCGCTTCTACGATGCCAAGATCAAGACGGCGACGTTCTTCTTCGAGCGTATCCTGCCTCAGGCGACCGCCAGCTTCCTGGCGATCAAGGCGGGCAAGAAGTCGCTGATGGCGCTGGAAGACGACGTGTTTTGACGCTTCCGGCAAGCCTCGAAAAGCGGCTGGCCATTCCAGCCATCGTTGCGCCGATGTTCCTTGTGTCGGGACCGGACCTTGTCGTCAGTTGCTGCGAGGCGGGACTGCTTGGTACTTTCCCGGCGCTCAACCAGCGCACCAGTCAAGGTTTCGGTGAATGGCTGGATGAAATCGAGGAGCGGCTGGCTCCCATGCCGGGAGCGGCGCCCTTCGGCGTCAACCTCATCGTCCATAAGAGCAATCCGAGGCTCGACGCCGATCTGGAACTGATCGTTCGGCACCATGTGCCATTGGTCATCACCTCGCTCGGCGCCATCGCGGATCTTGTCCAGGTGGTTCAGGGCTATGGCGGGCTGGTCTTTCACGACGTGACGAACGTGCGTCATGCGGAAAAGGCGCTCGAAGCTGGCGTCGACGGTCTGATCGCGGTCGCTGCCGGCGCGGGGGGACATGCCGGCACGATGAGCCCGTTCGCACTGGTTGACGAGATACGGCGCTTCTTCCAGGGGCCGCTGGCGCTTTCCGGCGCCATCACGCGCGGCCACCAGATCGCGGCCGCGCAGATGATGGGGGCCGATCTTGCCTATATCGGATCCCACTTCATCGCGTCGGAAGAGAGTCTCGCCTCGCCGGCACAGAAAGACATGGTGATCGGGGCCGGACCAGCGGATATCGTCTATACGGACCGGGTCACCGGCGTCGGGGCCAATTTTCTCCGGCCCTCGCTGGAAGCCGCGACTCTCCCTGAGCCACATGGCGCGCTTTCGGTTTCGGAGGAGGCCAAGGCCTGGAAGACGATCTGGTCGGCAGGCCACGGTGTCGGCGCTACCACTGCCGTCCAACCGGCCCGATCCATCTGTGAGAGACTCATTGCCGAATATCAGGCGGCATTACAATCAGAGTAGGATTGATCCATGAAGGTGCTTGTGCCCGTCAAGCGGGTTATCGATTATAATGTGAAACCGCGCGTGAAGGCGGATGGGACGGGCGTCGATTTGGCGAACGTGAAGATGTCGATGAACCCGTTCGACGAGATCGCCGTCGAAGAGGCTATCCGCCTCAAGGAAAAGGGAGTCGCGACCGAAATCGTGGTGGTGTCGATCGGCGTCGCCAAGGCGCAGGAAACGCTGCGCACCGCGCTCGCCATGGGGACCGACCGCGCGATCCTCGTCCAGACTGACGATGAGGTCGAGCCGCTCGCCGTCGCCAAGATCCTGAAGGCCATCGCCACCGAGGAGGCTCCAGGCCTGGTGATCCTCGGCAAGCAGGCCATCGACGATGATGCCAATCAGACCGGCCAGATGCTGGCAGCCCTTCTCGGTTGGGGGCAGGGCACATTCGCCAGCAAGGTCGAAGTATCGGGCGAGACTGTCGCGGTGACCCGTGAGGTGGATGGCGGTCTGGAGACCGTAAGCCTCAAACTGCCGGCGATCGTGACGACCGATCTGCGTCTCAACGAACCGCGCTATGCGAGCCTGCCCAATATCATGAAGGCCAAATCCAAGCCGCTGGCGACGAAGACGCCGGCCGATCTCGGTGTTGAGATCGCCTCGCGCCTCAAGACGCTCAAGGTGACCGAACCCCCCAAGCGCTCGGCGGGCATCAAGGTGGCCGACGTCGATGAATTGGTCGCCAGGCTCAAGGAAATGGCGATTTGATAAACTTTCAAACGCGCCGAACTTGCCGAACCTCTCCCATGCAAGTGACGGCGCACCCCGCTTCATCCTGTGCGCACAGAGATGAAGCGGGGGCGGATTTCTCGGAGAATAAGTTATGAATACGCTCGTCTGGGTTGAACATGACAATGCGTCGGTCAAGGATGCGACGCTATCGGCCGTCACCGCCGCTGCCAAACTTGGTGAGGTCCATCTGCTGGTTGCCGGTGCGGGCATCGGCGGCGTGGCCGAGGCTGCTGCGAAGGTCGCGGGTGTCGCCAAAGTCGTAACGTTCGACGATGCGGCGTTCAAACACGCTTTGCCCGAGAATGTCGCGCCGGCCGTCGCGGACCTGATGCGCGGCTATGACGCGTTCGTTGCGCCTTCCACTTCGAATGGCAAGAACATCGCGCCGCGCGTGGCGGCCTTGCTTGATGTGATGCAGGTCAGCGACATCCTGTCGGTGGAAAGCGCTGACACGTTCACGCGTCCCATCTACGCGGGAAATGCGATCGCGACGGTCCAGTCGTCTGATGCAAAGAAGGTTATCACGGTGCGTGGCACAGCCTTCGAGAAGGCGGCCCGCGAGGGTGGCTCGGCCAGTATCGAGGCTGCGACGGGCACGGATGCGGGACTTTCCAGCTTCGTGGGTGCCGAGATCGCCCAGTCCGAGCGCCCGGAACTCACCTCGGCCAAAATCATCGTCTCGGGCGGGCGAGCGCTGGGCTCGGCCGGGCAGTTTCATGGCGTGATCGATCCGCTGGCCGACAAGCTGGGCGCGGGTGTGGGCGCAAGCCGCGCAGCGGTCGATGCTGGCTATGCGCCCAACGATTTTCAGGTCGGCCAGACCGGCAAGATCGTGGCGCCGGAAGTCTATGTCGCCGTCGGCATATCGGGTGCGATTCAGCACCTTGCTGGCATGAAGGATAGCAAGACCATCATCGCGATCAACAAGGATGAGGACGCGCCCATCTTCCAGGTCGCCGATATCGGCCTGGTCGGCGACCTCTTCAAGATCGTTCCTGAACTGACCGAAAAGCTTTGAGGTAAGCGATGACCGGTCTGGAAGAGATCGAACAGTTCATGGCGGCCGGCACCCGGCCGCCCATGATGGACCTGTTCGACATCGATCTGCTTGAGGCGGAGGAGGGGAAGGTCGTCTTTGTCGCGACGCCCACCTCGCAGACCTACAATTTCATGGGCATCGCCCATGGTGGCTATGCCGCGACGCTGCTGGATTCGGCCTGCGGCATCGCGGCGAACTCCGCGGCCCAAGTGCCCATCAACTGCGTCACGCTCGAACTCAAGGTCGCCTATCATGCGCCCTTGACCGACAGGGTCGGGATGGTCCGTGCAATCGGCCAGGTGGTGTCGATGGGCAAGAGGGTGGCGCATACCGAGGCGCGTCTGATCGACATGGCCGGCAAACTCTATGCCTCCGCGACATCGACCTTGCTGCTCGTCGATCGGGCGGCCTGAACAGGAAAGAAGATATGGAAGTCGTTATCCCGCACAGCCTTGGTAAAATCGAAGCGAAGAGCAGGATCGAGGCCGGCCTGCCCAAGCTGGCAGCGCATATCCCGGGAGGCGGTTCGCTCAGTTCCGAGTGGGTATCGGACTACGCACTACACTTGGTCATCGGGGCGATGGGGCAGAATATCCCGGTGCAACTCGACATTGAGGATAGCGAGATTCGCGGCGACGTCAGCGTACCGCTGTTCCTCAAAATGATGTCAGGACAGATTTCGGATTTTGTGAAAACGAGCGCCGAGAAAATGCTCAGCAAGGCATGATGAATTTACTGGCCGCAGGACAATATCGTTGCTCTGCGATGATTGAGTTTACGAGAATCTGCCCTGTTTCCTAGCCGATAGTGTCCGCGCGAGGGCTTTGTGATGGAAGAAATCGCTCCCCGAGTTTTCAGGATCATTAGCCGTCAGCTCGGCGTCTATCCGGATCAGATTGCCCTTGCTTCGTCTTTCTACGATGACATCGGCGTGGATAGTCTCGATGTGCTGGAAGTTGTGATGGCGCTTGAAGACGAATTCGGACTCACTATCCCGGATGAAGCCGCCGGTGAGGTCAAAACAGTAGAGGATGCGGTCAAGCTGGTCGAAGCATGGATAGCCAAGTGAGATAAAACCCACGATCCTCTGAAACCGCAATTCACGACGACAATGAAATCTAGATAGCTCTTTGGTCGCCTGACGTATCACTTCCATGATCAAGGCTACCGTGATCGCGCATAGCCGCAATATGCTTTGCGCCAGAAACGGGATTTCATCTATCGCTTTGCCCACTCGATGACGGAATGGTGTTTCCGAAAAGAATATAGCGAACCATGTTATCTAATGACGAATTGCTGTCTTCTCACATTTGACGAACTGGCTGGTAACGTCGGAGCGGGAAGATGCATGAAAGAGGTAGATCATGCGATACCGTTCATTAGGCCTGGCTACAGTCTTGATTGTCACGAGCACCGCTTGGGCGCAGACGCCGTCGGATAACCAACATGCGCTGATCGGACCGCCCCAACTCCACGCCCTTCCCGTCACCGCTCCGACGCTCGTCGAGGCCTATGGTCCTGATCCTCTGCAGATCGGTGAACTGCGCTTGCCTGCAGGTCCTGGCCCGTTTCCCGTCGTCATGGTCATTCACGGTGGCTGCTGGACCAAAGGCTATGAGACACTGGCAGGCACGGCGCCGTTGGCGAGCGCCTTGACGGACAAGGGCGTGGCGACATGGAATATAGAGTATCGACAGGTTGGTGACACCCGCGGCGGGTGGCCTGGGACCTTCCAGGATTGGGGAGCGGCGCTCGATCACTTGAGGGTGCTGGCACGAACCCAGCCTCTGGACCTGAAGCATGTGGTGACGGTGGGACATTCTGCCGGCGCCCACGCTGCCCTGTGGCTGGCGGCCCGTCCCAGATTGCCTGCCGACAGCGAGGTCCGCGGCGCTGATCCACTGAAGGTTTCCGCCGCGGTCGCCATCGACGGCCCAGGCGACCTGCGAACCCTGTACGGGTTCGACAAGGATATTTGCGGCCGCCCGATCTTCGTCAACCTGTTCGGGGGCGCTCCTGACGCACAGGCGGGCCGCTACCGTCAGGCAAATCCGATCGAATGGCTGCCTCTGGCCGTGCCTCAATTCATGGTCGCTTCCGTCGTGCTGGAGCCTTCAGCCGCGCAAGCCTATGCAGCAGCCGCACAGTCGGCCGGCGATAAGGCGACGGTGATCACCCTGGAGAATGTGCTGATTCCGAGGGAAGCCGCCCCCTCATTCCGAAATGATGCCGCCCCCCTGTTCCGAGAATTACTCGCCCCCTGATTCCGAGATGATGTCGCCCCCTTGGCGGGGATGACGATGAAGGTCCGCTGCTGGGATTAGGTTTGCTTCCTTTGGGTTGTCCGAGGGAGGGAGCCGATGTCGGCGGAGCGATTGAGTATGCGACGGGTTCGCGAGATTTTACGGTACCGGTTTGAGCAGGGGCTGGGTCACAAGGCGATTTCGTATCGGGTGGGCGCCGCGCCCTCGACGGTGCGCGAGACGCTGAGGCGGGCAGCGGTCGCGGGTCTGGCTTGGCCGCTGGGCGCGGATGTCAGCGATGCCGTTCTGGAGGCGGCGCTTTACCGCGCGGCTGGCACCAAGACCGGCCATCGCCGCTGCCCTGAACCGGACTGGGCAGCGATCCATCGCGAGTTGAAGCGCAAGCATGTGACGCTGCAGATCGTGTGGGACGAATATATCGCTCAGCATCCGGAAGGTTATCGCTACAGCCGGTTCTGCGATCTCTATCGTGGCTGGGCGGCGAAGCTGCCGGTCACGATGCGGCAGACCCACGCCGCCGGCGAGAAGCTGTTCGTCGACTATGCGGGCGACAAGGTGGCTGTCGTGGTCGACCGGCTGACCGGCGAAATCCGCGACGCGCACATCTTCGTGGCGGTGTTGGGTGCATCGAGCCTGTCCTATGCCGAGGCGAGCTGGACCGAGACGCTGCCCGACTGGATCGCGGCGCACGTGCGGGCGCTGGAAGCCTTCGGCGGCGCGCCTGCCCTGTTCGTGCCGGACAATGCCAAGGTCGCGGTGATCAAGGCCTGCCTTTACGATCCACAGGTCAACCGCAGCTATGCCGAGATGGCGGCACATTACGACAGCGCGGTGCTGCCGACCCGTCCGCGCCGCCCACGCGACAAGGCCAAGGTGGAGGCCTGCGTGCTGATCGTCGAGCGCTGGCTGTTCGGGCGCCTTCGGCATCGGATCTTCTATAGCCTGACCGAACTCAACGCCGCGATCGGCGACCTGCTCGCCGACCTCAATGACCGCCGTATCATGCGCCGCGTGGGCCAGACCCGGCGCCAGCTGTTCGAGGCCATCGACAGGCCTGCGCTGAAAGCTCTGCCGCTGGAACCCTATGTCTTCGCCGAATGGCGGCGGCGGCGCGCTGGTCTCGATTATCATGTCGAGATCGAGCGCCATTATTACTCGGTCCCGTATCGCTTCGCGCGCGAGCCGGTCGAGGCGCGGATCACCGCGCGTACGATCGAACTGTTCCACAAGGGTGAACGGATCGCCGCCCATATGCGCGGCTCCGGCAATGGCCGGCACACGACGATATCCGAGCATATGCCGTCATCGCACCGGCGCTTCGCCGACTGGACGATCGAACGCATCGCCACCGAGGCGGCCGCGATCGGCCCCTGTGCCGCCCTGCTGTGCGAGAAAATCCTGACCGATCGCCCGCATCCCGAGCAGGGCTTCCGGGCCTGCCTGGGCATCGTGCGCCTGGTGAAGGGCTTCGGCCGCGAACGGGTCGAAGCGGCGTGCAGCCGGGCGCTCGATATCGGCGCACGCACCTATGGATCGGTCCGATCGATCCTCGACAACCGGCTCGATCAGGCGCCCGCGCCCCGGCAGGCGCGCGACGATCGGACGATCACCCACCCGAATATCCGGGGTTCCCGCTACTATCACTGAAGGAGATCATGATGCTTCAACATCCCACTCTCGACCGGCTGAACGCAATGGGGCTGGCTGGCATGGCCAGGGCGTTCGACGAACTGGCCGCCAATGCCGAAGCCGAGCGGCTCACCCATCCCGAATGGCTGGCGCTGCTGCTCGACCGCGAATGGAGCTTCCGCCACGACCGCAAGCTGGCCGCCCGGCTGCGGTTCGCCAAGCTGCGCCATCAGGCAACCCCCGAGGATGTCGATTATCGCAGCCATCGAGGTCTCGACCGGGGACTGTTCCTCAAGCTCGTCGCTGGTGACTGGATCGCCGCTCGCGACAATCTCGTCATCTGCGGCCCGACTGGCGTCGGGAAATCATGGCGGCCTGCGCGCTAGGCCATAAGGCCTGCCGCGACGACCGTTCGGTGCTGTATCAGCGGGTGCCCAAGCTGTTCGCCAGCCTGGCGTTGGCACGCGGCGACGGACGCTACGCCCGCATCCTGGCCAAGCTCGGCAGCGTTCAGCTCCTGATTCTTGATGACTGGGGGCTTGAGCCACTCGATGCTCATGCCCGCTACGACCTCCTCGAAATCCTAGAAGAGCGTTATGGCCGTCGCTCGACGATGGTCACCAGCCAGCTGCCGATCGCGGCGTGGCACGAGGTGATCGGCGATCCGACCTATGCCGACGCCATCCTCGACAGGCTCGTCCACAACGCCCACCGCCTGGACCTCGACGGTGACAGCATGCGCCGGGTCAAATCCCCTTCAGAGGCTTGACGGCCGGCACGAACGAAATAACAACAGACGTAGCCAGCACGGCCCTGTCTCCGGGGGGGCGACATCATCTCGGAACGAAGGGGCGCAATCATCTCGGAAACGAGGGGCGGCTTCATCGGAATCGGCACGCGCAGGGCAAAATCGTGGCTTTCGGCATCGAGGGGAGCGATTAATGCCGCCTTTTTCAGCCATGTGCGCAGAGCGGGCGATAAGGGTGCCAACACCATCTGATCGAGATAACAGATGATCTCGGGCCATAAATGCAGTGGCTGCATCCGGTGGGATACACGGCCCGCGATGCGGCACAATGCGGGCCAACCCTGTGTGTCCGATATGATCCGGTCGAGGGCTGAAGGGAGCCGGATCAATTCCTTCAGATCCTGGGCGCGGCAGGCCAGGGCATCGGGGCCGACTTCCTGCCAGTCAGCGTTGAGGACGCCAAATCCCCAGGGGGCGGAGGTTGCAAGGACCGCTCGCCAATCATCGGGAAGAGCATCCATCATGTCTCTTGTCAGCGTTTCGAGATGCGGCGCTTCCTGAACATCATCGAGGCAAATAATCCCGGGCCTGTCCTGATGCCATATCCATTGGAGAATGGACTCGATGTCCGCGGCGGTTCCGGCCTGAAAGGCGAGGCGACGCAGGGTGCCCTTCTTTGTGTCGTCGCTTGCAAGACTTGCCCAAAGCGCCGGGCGACCAGTGTCCGCCGCCTCCTTCCAACCGGCCGCGAGCGTCGCCGATTTGCCGTAGCCGCAAGGTGCGCGCAGCAGGCTGACGCGCGCGGTCAATTCCACACGGCGAAGTGCCGTTTCCGCCAGTCGCGAAAGCAGCGTTGGAGTCCATTCGGTTCCCAGGCCCATGTCGGGTCGATACTACATGCTCGTGTAGTTCCCTATTGCTTTTGCGCTCGTAAGACTCGCGCGAAGGTCATGTTTTCGACGAGAATGAAATGATTGAAGAGAGCCATTCGATTTCGCAGGAACCCTGTGATGGCCGCCCGGTGGAAATGCTCTTCACCGCGCAAAAGGCAATGTCGGACGAGCGCCGGATGCGCTTTGGCCTTGCTGAAAGACGCGCTGCGCTGGCGCGCCTCGCGGCTGCCATACGAAAGTTCGAAGGGGAGATCGTCCAGGCCATGGCGACCGACTTCGGCAAGCCGGAGGCCGAAGTGTTTCTGACGGAAATTCTTCCGGTCATGCAGGAAATCCGCCACAGCCGTCGTAATCTGCGCCGATGGATGCGGCCAGTCCATGTCGGACCGACATTGATCGGTTTCGGCACGGCCGGACGGATCGTGCCGCAGCCACGCGGCGTGTGCCTTATCATCGCGCCCTGGAATTACCCATTCAATCTCTGCCTGGGGCCGCTTGTCTCCTGCCTTGCTGCCGGCAACAGCGCTATCCTGAAGCCTTCGGAGATGACACCTGCTACCTCGGGCGTCATCGCGCGGCTGATCGCCGACACATTTCCGCCAGACTTGGTTACCGTCGCCCTCGGCGGGAAGGAGATGTCTCAGGCCCTGCTCGCGCTGCCCTTCGATCATATCTTCTTCACCGGCAGCCCCGAGGTCGGGAAAGTCGTAATGCAGGCAGCCTCCCGCCACCTGACCTCCGTTACGCTGGAACTGGGTGGCAAGTCGCCCACGATCGTGGGACCGGATGCCGACATAGAGACGGCCGCCAGTTGGATCGCCTTCGGCAAATTCTCCAATGCCGGTCAAACCTGCATCGCGCCCGATCATGTGTTCGTCCACGCTTCGATCCGCGACCGGTTCGTGGAAGCGCTGCGCCGCCGGATCGCCGCCGCTTATGGTTCGGGCATGACGAGCCCCTATCTCGCAAGGATCGTCAATGATCGCCATGCGGACAGACTGGGGGGCCTGATTGCGGATGCCCTGGCCACGGGCGGGCGGATCATTGTCGGCGGCGAAAGGCAGGGAAGGGCGCTGGCGCCCACAGTGCTGGAGGCGATCGCTCCCGAGGCGGCGATCGACCATGAGGAGATATTCGGTCCCGTCCTGCCGGTCCTGACCTATGATGACATTGAAACCGTGATCGGTCGGATCAACGCAAGACCCAAGCCGCTGGCGCTTTATGTGTTCGATCGTGACCGGGCGAGAGTGGATCATATCCTGGCGGCCACGACTTCCGGCAGTGCAGGCGTCAACCTTACCATCGTCCAATACGTCCACGATCATCTGCCGTTCGGCGGTGTGAACAATTCCGGGATCGGGGCGGCACATGGCCATCACGGGTTCCGGACTTTCAGTCATGAGCGCGCCGTTCTCCAGAACCGCTTCTCCGCTCTGCCTCTCGTCTTTCCTCCCTATTCGGGCCGGGCAGCGCGTCTGATCCGACTTGCCAAACGCTTTCTGGGGTAAATCCATGTACGACTATATCATCATTGGCGGCGGCTCGGCCGGCTGCGTCATGGCCAACCGCCTTTCTGCTGATTCGGATAAAGCTGTCTGCCTCATCGAGGCGGGGCCGCGCGATCGCAATCCCTTCATTCACATGCCGCTTGGCGTCAGCGTCATTGCCCGCACGGGATGGGTGAACTGGAACTGTGAGACCGAAGTCGAGCCTCACCTTAACAACCGGCGGCTCTATTGGCCGCGCGGCAAGACGCTGGGTGGCAGCAACTCGATCAATGCAATGGTCTACATTCGCGGCGATCGGGCGGACTATGAGGGCTGGGGGGCGGCCGCCGGAGCTGACTGGGACTGGCCGCGCATGCGCGAGCTTTTTATCGCGCTCGAAAACAATCAGGCTATCCACGACGAGCATCATGGCAATGCCGGGCCACTTTGCGTCTCCAATCTTGGGCGAGTGAACCCACTTACGGAAGACTTCGTCGAAGCTGGGGTGGAACTGCACTACCCGCGAAATCCCGACTTCAATGGCGTGAGCCAGGAAGGCTTTGGTGTCTATCAGGTGACCCAGAAAGACGGGCAACGGTTCAGCACGGCGCGAGCGTTTCTCGATCCGGCTCGCTCGCGCAAGAATCTCGCCATCGAAACGAACGGCCTCGTCGAACGGATACTGTTCAAGGACCGTCGCGCCATCGGGGTCCGCGTCGGCGGCCGGGACCTGCTGCTGCGCCCCGGTGGAGAGGTGATCCTTTCGGCTGGCGCGGTCAATTCGCCGCAGATTCTGATGCTGTCGGGCGTCGGCCCGGCGAGCGAACTCAGGCAGCATGGCATAGAGATCGTTCTGGATGCGCCCGAAGTCGGAGCCAATCTCGCCGATCACCTCGACTATACGGCTGTGGCAACCACGGCCGATCGCGAAGGATTTGGAGTGGCGCCCAGTTTCCTGCCTCGTGCGATACGCGGCGCATGGAGCTATTTCCTTCATCATGAAGGCGAATTGACGTCAAATGCCTCGGAGGGCGGCGCTTTCCTCAAATCCGACGCCGGCCGGGAGCGGCCCAATCTTCAATTCCATTTCCTGCCGGCGATCCTGCGTGACCATGGCCGCAAGACAGCCTTCGGCTACGGAATGACCGTGCATGTCTGCGACCTTCTACCGAAGAGCCGCGGCAGGATCGGGCTCAAGATCGCCGATCCCACGGCTCATCCGCGCATAGAGGGCAATTATCTCAGTCATCCCGATGATGTGGGCGTCTTGCTGAATGGCGCGAAGCTAGCCCGCAAGCTCCTTCATGCGCCGGCGCTCGCCCGTCACTTGCGCGAGGAGGTGCGACCGGGACCCGCGGTCCAGACCGACGAGGCTCTGATCGACGACATCCGCGCGCGCGCTGAAACAATCTATCATCCGGTAGGAACATGCCGCATGGGCAGTGACTCGGCATCCGTGGTCGATCCGGCAGCCCGTGTACGTGGCATTGACGGTTTGCGCGTGGTCGATGCATCGATCATGCCGTCGATCGTGTCGGGCAACACTAACGCGCCTACCATGGCGATCGCGGAAAATGTCGCGCAAATGATGATCCGGCCTTGAGGAAGAATGGCGATGAGGTTCAGTTTCGTATTGGCAGCCATGCTGCTACTTGCAACATCTGCGTCCGTCGAGGCACAGCGCGCTTCTTTCGGAGTGTGGAAGAATCCGCAGGACAGCGTACATGTGCGAGCCCAGCCGTGCGGAAGCAGAATGTGCGGGGTCGTGGTCTGGGCAAGTGACAAAGCCAAGGCGGATGCGCGGCGCGGCGGGACAAACGATCTGGTAGGTCTGATCCTGTTTCGCGATTTTGTTCCTGAAAAGAAGGGCGTGTGGCGCGGCAGTGTTTTTGTACCCGACATCGGCCAAACCTTCTCTGGAACAATCACCACGCTCGACGATCGGCGGATGGAGGGAAAGGGGTGCCTGACAGGGCGGATCATGTGCAAATCGCAGATATGGACGAAAGTGAACTGAAATCCGTCCAATCATCGTCTGACCGAGAGCGGCAAGCCAAGGATTTTAATAAGACACATCAAAAGCTTCTACGATAAATTGAAGAGGCGCGGAGCAGGAAGCGGGCATGGCGACAGCGATGTGTGCAGCCGCCACGGGATCAATTCGGCGACGGGCATGCGACTTGGTCAGCGTAAGCAGGCGGATAATCCGTTATTGATCGTCGCGGCCAGAAGACGGTCCGCTGCGGCAGCGGCTGCACGAACAGATTAACCTAATGGAAATCACACGATAAGCGCCCCGCCTGATGCGCCCGACGACACATTCCGCCGCTAGCAGGCATCCCCCCGGAAATTCCAGCAATCTACGCACGCCCAAAATCCGTAGCGTCCGATAAACTCTGCCGGAAAGGAGGACTGTCCCACAACAAGCTATCAGGGGTTTTCCGACATGCTTATAGGCTACATGCGCGTCTCTTCCACAGATGACCGGCAATCGGTCGATCTTCAGCGCGATGCGCTGATCGCAGCCGGCGTCGATAGCCGGCATCTCTATTCCGACAAGGCATCCGGCGCTCGCGAGGACCGGGCGAGCCTGCGGGCCTGCCTCGAATATCTCGCAGCCGGCGATACGCTGGTCGTGTGGAAACTGGATCGGCTCGGCCGCTCCCTGCCGCATTTGCTGTCGATCCTGACCGATCTCAGGGAGCGTGACGTGTCATTCCGGTCATTGACCGAGCAGATGGACACGGGAACGCCGCATGGCGAGCTGCTGTTTTCGCTGTTCGGCGCGCTGGCCCAGTATGAACGGGCATTGACGCGCGAGCGCATCATGGCAGGCCTTGCGGCCGCCAGACGGCGCGGGCGCTACGGTGGCCGCCCGCGAACGATCGATGCGGAAAAGCTCGATCAGATCACCGCCGCCCTTGCCGGTGGCGCTAGCAAGTCGTCGATCAGCCGCACGTTCAACGTGCCCCGATCGACCCTCGCAGATACGCTCGCGCGGGCCGGATGGCTCAAACCGCCGCGCCTTGCGTAACGACAAAAACATAATTATATTTCCGTAATGCCATCCATGCGCTTCTCCTGGCACCCGGCCAAAGCCGAGAGCAATCTGAAGAAGCACGGCGTCAGCTTTGCGATCGCTACTCGTGCGTTCACAGATCCTTTCGCGCTGAGCGATCAGGATCGGATCGAAGGTGGCGAGCGACGATGGCAAACCTTGGGCCTCGTGGAAGGGCATCTGCTCCTCCTCGTGGCCCACACTGTCGTCGAGCAAGACGATGACGGCGAGTATGTGGATTTCGGCTCGAAAGGCCGATCGAACGGAAAGGCGACGTTATGAAGAAGAAAGACGCTGATACCGTCCGTTTCCAACTCGATCCGGACAATCTGCCGCCGTTGACCGAAGCGCAACAGGCCGAACTGGATGCCCTGCAGGCGATGCCGGATAGCGGGATCGACTATAGCGACTCTCCGGCGCTGACAGAGGATTTCTGGCGGAACGGGCAGCGTGGGCGCTTCTATAAGCCCATCAAGCAGCAGGTGACGGCACGCCTTGATGCTGATGTGCTCGCCTGGCTCAAATCGCAGGGTAAGGG
The DNA here is from genome assembly GCF_001650725.1 of Sphingobium sp. TCM1. Taxonomy (GTDB): domain Bacteria; phylum Pseudomonadota; class Alphaproteobacteria; order Sphingomonadales; family Sphingomonadaceae; genus Sphingobium. The sequence continues at coordinate 39,176 of NZ_LXVX01000023.1, forward strand.
CTACCAAGCCCGCATGAACGCCATACTTCGCCGTGAGATGCTGGCGACCGCCAGAAGGCAGGAAAAGCCACGTTAATTTAGATAGTTAGGCTATCGGTTATCGTGTGGTTTCCGTCAGCGCCGAACCGTAACCTCTAGCTACTCCTCTTCTATCCCCATCGCTTTCAAGTCCAATCCCAATTCCTTTAAACTGGGCAGGGGAGGAGGATCGAAGGCTACCAGTGCATCGATAAAGTCATGAAAGCTGTCGTATACGGGGGTTATCGCCCTAGAAGGCAGAGCTTCATCGTGCAGCCATACGGATATCTTTCCATCAATTCTGTCAATTAACAGCATATTACCCAGACCGATTTCCGCAAAAACCACAGATGTTTTTGGAATCTGCATGGATAATTGTTCGTTTATGCGAATTATTCCTAAGCTTCCGTCAACAGGGCCATATATAACTGAAACGCCAATTCTTCCTGAATCATCGGAATAGGCGCATTTTTCCGCAGGAAATTCAACATCATTATTGAAAACTATCGCTGATCCGAATTCAATAAATAAATCACGAAGCTCAGACGGCAGCAATATTCTTAATGAACTCTCTATCTGGTCTAATTCGATCAAAGAATCTCCCGGCATGTGGAGTGATTCTGCATCGAATGATGGATCAAACTGAAAGGTCATATATTTTCTGCCTTACATCATTAGGGCGTCGCTATCGTGTCCGTTCCGCACCGCGCCTCAATCACGCCACCTGATTGGTATAGCCGTTAGCGGATGGGCACGACAATCAGGTCAATCTTGGCGCGTCGATGCTTTGATTGGTGCTGCGCTCCATCTACGATTGAATATCCGCCATCCGACTAAGCCCGCGACAACGCCCAGCAGGCCGCCCACGAGATAGGCGGTTGGCGCATCATTCGGCACAAAAAAGCAGCCGCCAGCAACATAGCCGCCGATTACGGCGGTGCGTGTCACCGCACCATAGATCGCGGCGACCTTGCCATGATCGGCGGGCGGGCATTCCGACTGGAACAAGGTTCGGACAGCGACGTTGTGGATGCTGTTTGCGCCGCCGCCTAGGATGAAGGCGACGGCAACGATTGCCAGCCCGATCGGCGCAAGGCCGATCCACAGCATGGTCGCGCCCATGACAGCGGCCGTGCCGAACGCCGCCAGTCCGACCCTATGGCCAATAACCCTTTCGGCCAGCCCAGCGCCGATCAACATCCCAACCGCCCATAGTGCCGTCAGCATTCCAAACGCGGTCGGCCCGCTCCCAGCGTCACCATCACGAGAAACACGAAAGCAACGTCGGCTATGGCGGTCGCAAACACTTCGAGGCTGAGCGCACCCGTAACCACCATCAACCGTCGATTGCGGAGCAGCGGCAGGTAGTCCACGAACAGGGTCTCTTCCTCCTGATCGTCCCGTTGTGGCTTGCGGCGAAGCCTGCTCGCCATCACGACGAGGGCCAAAAGGGAAAAACTGGCGGCATCGGCTAAAAGCGCATTGCGCGATCCGATCCATCCCACCAGTACGCCCCCAGCGACTGGACCAGCGAGCATTCCAAGGCTGCGAACCATTTCCATAAGGGAATTGGCGAGTGCGAGGTCATTCCAAGCCGCTCGCCAGCACTGGAATCAACGCGAATGTTGCGGCGCTGCTGATCGTGAACAGCACGCTCAACAGCGCGGCCCCGGCGAGCGTGAACATGGGATAATAGGCGATAAATGCTATCACGCCCGCTTGCAGAACTGACACCATGACCAGAATGCGGGCCGCCTCCCGGCGGTCGATCAAGCGGCCCGCCCAGGGTGCGGCGATCAGACCGGGTAGCAGCTCCGCGGTCAGCAGCGTCGGCACCGCATAGCCGGATGCGTTCTCGGCAGTGCGGAACATCAACGTCAGCAACGTGATTTCATCGCCGGTCGTCGAAATCGTAAGCGCCACAAGGACCAACCATCCCCAGCCTTGCCGAAACTCAACTCCCACTCACTTAACCTTCCGCACAGCCCCGCACTTTCCGGGTCACTCTGCACACTTCAAATCTCAACCGACAATCAGGTGAATAGCTTTAGCGTCGTTCTGCCAACCACTTAAGCGCCGATAGGCTTGGCATGAACAGATATTCGCCTCCCTTCATGACATTGAAAGTCTGCACACCGTCGATGCGCTTGCGCGCGGGCGCCTGCGGGATGGTGAACCGACCGTCCTCCTCATGCAGGCCGACGATTGGATCGCGCTCTTCGCCAAGGTCGACGAAATTCCCGCGATTGATCCATTCCTGCTGCATGAACTCGATCGTGTCATAGGCACGCGCGCTGATGAAGATGAAGAACAGGCCGCGATCGCCTTTCTTATCGTCCTGCGGCGTGACATCCTCGGAATAGACCGGCCCGAAGGTCGAGGAACGACGGATGATCCTGTGGATGTTGACGTCGGTGAGCAGCGTCAACTCGGAGTCGCGGGGATTGAGCCGGCGCATATGGCAGCCAAGCGGCACAACGCGACCTTTGGGGTCATCCTTGAAGCTGAAGTCGTTGTTGCGCTGCGGGTCGGCGCCGAGGTCGGGATCGTCGTGATCGGGCGACAGCGTCAAGGGCGCGCCGGAACGCCAGCGACCGAACATCTTGGCGGCTAATAGCTCGCGTTCCTCCGGCGTCTCGCCATGCGCCTTGAGGAAGGCGTTAAAACAGCCGACCCGGCTGTTGTACTTGCGCATAACGACGAAGGTGCCGTTCTTGCCCAGCCCGGCGGGCTCGGGCATGCCAAGCGGTTGGCCGTTCTCGCTTTCATATCCAAGAATGAACTCGCCCGCCTTGATCGGGCGCTCCTCGCCCGGCAGCGGATCGACGCCGCTACCCTCGACGGCGGGCTGGGAGATCGAATCCCGGAAACCGAACGGGTTTTTCGCGCCATCCGGCGCGCCGAAACGATGCTCGCCGAGCAGGGTCACGCCGCTGCTCCGGTCGAGTTCGGTGCGCGCCGTCGCCAGCGCCTTATCGAGCGCAGCATCATCCACGGCGTAGATAGTCAGCGCGAGATGGCAGTTGCCGGGCTTGAACACCTCTTCCCAGTTTTGAGGCGCGTTGGGCCCGAAGTCGCGAAGCTGCTCCGCGCGTGCGGCCATGCCCTGCTGGAAGGGGAGCGGGAATGTCTTGAGCTGCGCTTCGGGAACGCCGAGCGCCTTCAGCCCCTCGAAGCTGAGTGCGGCCCCGATCCAGAAATCAAGATCCTCGCTCCAGTTGTCGGCAGATGCGATATGGGGCGCGAGCCGGCCGAGAAGATCGCGCGCGCCCTCCGCCTCGTCGAAATGGAGCATGGCGTGGATACCGACATAAGGCTCGGGCCGGCTTCGCAGGATCAGCGCCTGAATGTCGTGCAGATCGAGCGTAACGCTGTCGCGCCGGAAGCGCTCTTTCAGTTTCTGAAGGATCGCCATGGCTCAGCCCACCTTGTCCAGGAATTCGTTGACCGCATGCTCCATCCGCTGAAGGCGGCGCACGTCGACGACGGTCACCTGCGGGTTGGCGACGAACCAGCCGGCAGCGGTGATCTGATGCTCGGCGATGAAATCCTTGACCTTGGGGCTTGCGATGCCAGGCCAACCTTCGACCGAAGCGAAAAGCAGGTCCATCAGGTCGGGGATCTTGGTGGCGAAGTCGTTGATATAGGTGTCCCAGTCGCCGTCATAGGCGGTGGCGAACAGGATGCGTGTGTCGTTGTCGAAGAACACGAACCGCATATTGTGGAGCGTGCCGACCTTCTGCGCGCCATCGAAATTGCCGTTCACCAGCCCGAAGATGCGTTTCAGCCGGTCCGCGCCGCCTGGCTTCAAGTTTGCGATGGCTGTGAGCTCGGAGACATTGCCGGACTGGGCGCCGACACGGCCAGCCGAGCCCGCCGTGCCCTTGAGGTCGGGATTGTGCTTCGTCACCATCTGCTCAAGGGCGAGCTTGGCGAGCTGCGGCGCGTCGCCGGCCACTTCCTCGATCCGCCGCCGGATGGCTTGAAGGCGGGTTTCGTCGATCTGCGGGGTGTCTTCGGTTTCGGCCATGGCTGGCCTCCTTTCGTGATTGCGTGTGACGATCGGTGCGTCAGTCCGGGATGGCGTCGATGTTTGTCGGCTCGACACGAGGCTGGGCGTTCATCTCATGGCGGTAGCGGGTGGATCGCTCATAGGCGGCGATGCGCACCCGCATGATCGATCCGAGCGGCTGATGATCGCGGATACCGTGCCAGGGATTGAACGACAGCACGTCATCGCCATAGACCCGCCGCGCCGGCGAATAGGCGTCCTGCGGCGGGATGCGCAGCGTGGCGATCGGCTGGTGTGGCGACAGCTCTTCGGGCCAGAGCACCGCCGCGTCCTCGACAGGCATCTTGTCGAGATCAGCGCAAAGTTGGGCGCGCAGTTGATACTCAGCACCTTGGTCGCGGAAATGCTCGACAACCAGATCGCGCATGGTGGCATCCTCCACCGTGCCGACGTCCTTGCCGGTGAGCGCGCGGACATTGTCGGAAAGCGGCGCGGCGCTGATCTTGGCGATGTAATCGCCAAAACGGATCGCCGCCATCGAGTGATAGGTCTCGCCAAGCAGATGGTCGTTGTCGCGCGCGAGACCGCGCAGCGTGGCGCCGGGCTCGACGCCGACCGCTTCGACCGCAGCTTCCACGCCGCGCGCCACCCCAGCCATCGCTCGCTGGAGAAAGACCGGGTTCTGGGCATTCTTCTCCAGAAGGCTGATGAGCTGGCGATATTTACCGATCGTGCCGAAGCTCAAGGTCGGGATGTTGACGAGCAGGAAATCCTGGTTTTGGCCCTGGTCTTCGGGGAGAAGCCGCTCGCCTTCGACGCCGATCACCTTGATCGCCATGCCGCGCGGGGCGGGAATCGTGTCGGAGTGAATGTCGCCCGGCGCTGATGAGAGGCGGATCACCATGGAATAGGTGGCCGGGCGAGCGAAAAGCCCCTGACGCAGATGCTCCGGCAGTTCCGGTACGACGAGTTCGCCCTTGAGGAACCCGTGGCTCTTGGCATGGGCGTCGCGCACCGCATGGCGGTGGCGTTCGAACGCCTTGCGGTTGGTATTCGCCATGATCTCAAGGATCTCGGCGGTCAGCCGCTCCTCGTCCTTGCCGAGAACCTCCACGTCCGGAGAATAGCCAATGTAGGTTTGAGCCAAGAGCGCTCCTTCACACTGAGATTTCGTTGCCCAGGAACGATTTCGGGTCGAAATCGCCGTTGATTTCGGATATCAGTTGATATCTGGTCTCACTGAGAACGCGGAACCTCCGAAAAGGTTTCGCACGTCTCGCCCGTTGGTTGGAGAACGAACCCATGCCGCTTACGCGCAAGGACACGCAGCGCCAGACGCGGGACCGGCTGATCGCGGCCGCGCATTCCTCGATTATCGAGGAGGGGGTCTCTGCCATGTCGATTCGCAACATCTGCAGCGCCGCAGGGCATTCGCAGGGCGCCTTCTACTCGAACTTCGCCAGCAAGGATGATCTGCTGGTCGAGATCCTGCAAAGCCATATCCAGGACGAGGTCACACTGCTTCGCGACCTGGTCGCGCACTGCTCCGGCGACGATATCGAGGCGACGCTGCAGGTGCTGGCCGCGCGGCTCGCGAAGTTGGCCGACGAGGCACAATGGTCACTGCTCTCGATCGAATTGCAGCTCCATGCCCGGCGCGATCCGGCTTTCGCCGAGCGGCACCGGGAGGGCAAGGCGGCCTGCTATCGGATGTTCGGTGAGCTCGTCGCCGATCTGACGCAACGCTTCGCACTTCGTCCGGCCTTGCCGCCGATGCAGACCGGTATCGGTCTTTACGCGGTCTGGATGGGACTGGCGGTGCAGGGCGATGTCGAAGGCGCCATGCCGCGCGACGAGATGCTCGTCGGCTTCTTCCGCGCCATGGCAGGACTGGGTTCGTCGCATGAGGAGCAGGCGTATTCGTGAGCGGGATCGTGTCAGATCGTCGACGCATCGGCTGCGATGAGCACGGACACCCACTCGTCGGCGAGGTGGATGAGCATCGGCGCTTCCATATCCGCTTCCGCGCCCGGGACGCCGACATCGACGAACTCGGCCATGTCAACAATGCGGTCTGGGTGACCTGGATTCAGGATGTGTCGGTGGCGCATTGGCTGACGGCCGCGCGGCCGCAGGATCGCGACCGGTTCGTCGCGGTCGTGCTGCGCCATGAGGTCGACTATCGCGGCAATGTCCGGGCGGGAGACGAGGTCAGTGCGATCACCTGGGTCATCCGAGCGCCGCGGGGTGCCCGCTATGCACGATGTGTCGAATTCCATGCCGAAGACGGCCGGACGATCGTCGCCTCGCTGACCCAATGGGCCCTGGTCGATCGGGAAACCGGCAAGCTGGCCCGCGTCCCGGTGGAGGTGGCGGCTCCGTTTCTAAGTGACGATACCGCGCAGAAGGAAATTGGATGAGCGATATCAGGAAAGTGGCGGTTCTCGGCACGGGAGTCCTCGGGAGCCAGATCGCCTTCCAGACGGCCTATAGCGGCTTCGATGTTGTCGCCTACGACATCAGCGAGGAAGCGCTCGAACAGGCGCGCGCACGGCTGGCGGCGCTCGTCGAAACCTACACGAACGAGGTGTCGGGCGCGGCTGGCGGCAAGGCGGCCGGGGCGCTCAAGCGGATCGCTCTGCTGAGCGATCTCGGCGCGGCCGTCGCGGACGCGGACCTCGTGATCGAGGCGGTTCCGGAGGTTCTTTCGATCAAGCAGGCGCTCTACGAGAAACTGGCGGGGCTCGCGCCGGACAGGACGATCTTCGCCACCAATAGCTCGACCCTGCTGCCGAGCGACCTGAAGGCTTACACCGGCCGACCGGACCGGTTTCTGGCGCTGCACTTCGCCAACAGCATCTGGAAGTTCAACACCGCCGAGGTGATGGGCACGGACGACACCGATCCGGCCGTGTTCGATGCCCTGATCGCCTTCGCCTCCGCCATCGGCATGGTGCCGATCCCGGTGCGCAAGGAGAAAGCGGGTTACGTCCTCAATTCGCTTTTGGTGCCGCTCCTGAACGCGGCCGCCGATCTGGCGGCCGGCGGCTATGCCGAGCCGGAAGATGTCGACAAGGTCTGGCGGATCGCCACCGGCGCGCCGATGGGGCCGTTCCAGATCTACGACATCATCGGATTGAACACCCCCTACAACATCCTCTCGCATGGCGACGAGCATGCTCAGTCGCTCGCCGCCTGGCTGAAGGAAAACTACATCGACAAGGGCAGGCTCGGCATCGCCTCGGGCGAAGGCTTCTACAGCTACAAGCCCTCCGCAGACTGATCCCAACAAGAAGAACAGGAGTTCGCCATGCACTATAGCAGCGGAAACTATGAAGCCTTCGTGCGTCCCCGCAAGCCCGAGGGCGCCGACAAGAAGACGGCCTGGTTTGTCGGTTCGGGGCTGGCGGGGCTTGCCGGCGCGGCCTTCCTGATCCGCGACGGCGGCGTTTCCGGCGACCGCATCACCATCCTTGAAGAGCTGGAAATCCCTGGTGGCGCGCTCGATGGTCTGGACGTGCCCGAAAAGGGCTTCGTCATTCGCGGCGGCCGCGAAATGGAAGAACATTTCGAGTGCCTGTGGGACCTTTATCGCTCGATCCCCTCGCTGGAGATCGAGGACGCCAGCGTGCTCGACGAGTTCTACCGGCTCAACAAGGACGATCCCAACTTTTCGCTCCAGCGCACGACGCAGAACCAGGGCCAGGACGTGCCCGACAAAGCGCTGTTGACGCTAAACGACAAGGCCCAGAAGGACCTGCTCTCGGTCTTCCTCGCGACGCGCGAGGAGATGGAGAACAAGCGTATCAACGAGGTCTTCGGCGAAGACTTCCTCAAAAGCAATTTCTGGCTCTACTGGCGCACCATGTTCGCCTTCGAGGAATGGCATTCCGCGCTGGAGATGAAGCTCTACCTGCACCGCTTCATCCATCATATCGGCAGTCTCGCCGACTTCTCCTCGCTCAAGTTCAACCGCTATAACCAGTATGAATCGATGGTCCTGCCGCTGGTGAAGTGGCTGACCGATCACGGCGTCACGTTCCGCTACGGCGTCGAGGTCACCGATGTCGATTTCGACATCCAGCCCGGCCGCAAGCAAGCGACCCGCATTCACTGGAAAGAGCGCGGCGTCGAAGGCGGCGTCGATCTCGGGCCAGACGATCTCGTCTTCATCACGATCGGCTCGCTGACCGAGAATTCCGACAATGGCGACCACAGGACGCCGGCGAAGCTCAATGAAGGACCGGCGCCGGCCTGGGACCTGTGGCGCCGCATCGCCGCGAAGGATCCGGCCTTCGGCCGCCCCGACGTGTTCGGCGCCCATATCCCGGAGACGAAATGGGCCTCCGCCTCCATCACCGCCCTCGACGCCCGCATTCCGGCCTATGTCGAGAAGATCACCAAGCGGAACCCCTTTACCGGCAAGATCGTCTCCGCCGGTATCGTCACGGTGAAGGACTCGGCGTGGCTGCTGAGCTGGACGGTTCATCGCCAGCCGCATTTCAAGAAGCAGCCCAAAGATCAGATGATCGCCTGGTTCTACGCGCTCTTTGTCGATTGCCCCGGCGACTTCGTGAAGAAGCCGATGCAGGAATGCACCGGTGAGGAGATCACCCAGGAATGGCTCTATCACCTCGGCGTGCCGGTCGAGGACATTCCCGAACTCGCGGCATCCGGCGCCAGCACCGTTCCCACGATGATGCCCTATATTACCGCCTTCTTCATGCCGCGCCAGGCGGGTGACCGGCCGGACGTGGTGCCGGAGGGCGCGGTCAACTTCGCCTTCATCGGCCAGTTCGCGGAATCGAAGCAGCGGGACTGCATCTTCACCACGGAATATTCGGTGAGAACCCCGATGGAGGCCGTCTACACGCTGATGAATGTCGAGCGCGGCGTGCCGGAGGTCTTCAACTCGACCTATGATATTCGTACACTTCTTGCTGCGATCGGTCCGCTGCGGGACGGCAAGGGCATCGATCTTCCCGGACCGGCCTTCCTGCGCAAGCTGCTGATGAAGAAGCTCGAAGGCACAGAGATCGCCAAGCTGCTCGAAGAGTTCCATCTGATCGAGGAGTGAACAAAGACCGGAAGGCACGCGCGGCGTGTGAAAGGTGATGAATGGCCGACGACGATCAGAAGAGCGAACGCGCCGCCGAGGTGACTGGGGCGCACGGCCATCATCACCATCATGAGCCGGACGGCGAAACGCCGTCCGGTCACGTCGACCATGATCCGGTCTGTGGCATGGTGGTCGATCCCGCCAGGACCGCTCACAAGGCTGAGTATGAAGGCGAGCGTTACGCCTTCTGCTCGGCCGGCTGTAAGGCGAAGTTCGACGCCGACCCCGTGCATTATGCAGCACGGGTAGCGCATGCCGAGCCGCACCATGAGGGTGCTGCTACCCATGGCGATCATTCCCACCCTAGCCACACCCATAGACTTGATCGCCATGAGCATCACCCCGTTGCGGCGTTAACGGCAGCCGTAACGGAGGGCACGATCTGGACCTGCCCGATGCATCCGGAAATCCGCCGGGACGCGCCGGGCAGTTGTCCGATCTGCGGCATGGCGCTGGAGCCGCTGATCGCGGCGGCGGATGCCGGACCCAGTCCCGAACTTGCCGATATGACCCGGCGCTTCTGGATCGGCCTCGCGCTCGCCTTGCCCGTGTTCCTGCTGGAGATGGGCGGCCACCTGATCCCGGCGCTGCACCATCTGGTGCCGATGCACATCTCGATCTGGATCCAGTTCGCCCTGGCGACGCCGGTGGTGCTGTGGGCCGGATGGCCGTTCTTCGCGCGTGGCTGGGCGTCGATCGTCAACCGCAGCCTCAACATGTTCACGCTGATCGCGATGGGGACCGGCGTCGCCTGGGGATACAGCATCGTCGCGACATTCGCGCCGCAGCTCTTCCCGCAGGCTTTCCGTGACGCTGATGGCGCGGTCGCGGTCTATTATGAGGCGGCCGCCGTCATCACCGTGCTGGTGCTGCTTGGTCAGGTTATGGAGTTGCGCGCCCGGGAACAGACGTCCGGCGCGATCCGCGCGCTTCTCAATCTCGCGCCGAAGACCGCACGACGCATCGGGGCAGACGGTGTGGAAGAAGATGTGCCGGTCGAGGCGATTGCGATCGGCGAGCGGCTCAGGGTCCGGCCCGGGGAAACCGTGCCGGTGGATGGCGTGGTCGAGCAGGGGCGCTCATCGATCGATGAATCGATGGTGACCGGCGAATCCATGCCGGTGACGCGCGTAGTCGGCGAAGCGGTCGTAGGAGGTACGCTGAATCAGACCGGCGCGCTCGTCATCCGGGCGGAAAAAGTCGGGCGCGACACGATGCTGGCTCGCATCGTCCAGATGGTCGCGGATGCCCAGCGCTCGCGTGCGCCGATCCAGCGCATGGCTGATCAGGTGTCGGGCTGGTTCGTGCCGGTCGTCATCGCCGTAGCGCTGCTCGCCTTCGCGGCCTGGGGTGTATGGGGGCTAGAGCCGCGTCTGGCGCATGGCCTGATCGCGGCCGTTTCCGTGCTGATCATTGCCTGCCCCTGCGCGCTCGGGCTTGCGACGCCGATGTCGATCATGGTCGGTATCGGCAAGGGGGCGGCCGCCGGCGTTCTGATCAAGAACGCGGAGGCGCTCGAGCGGATGGAGAAGATCGATACTCTGGTGGTCGACAAGACCGGGACGCTTACCGAAGGCAAACCGGCGGTGACCCGGATCGTCGCGGCGCCGGGATTTGTCGAGGAGATCATCCTGCGGCTGGCGGCAGGTGTTGAAAAAGCCTCGGAGCATCCGCTTGCGCGCGCGATCGTGGCGGCTGCCGAGGAACGAAAGATCGCCATCCCCAATGTCGCCGATTTCGACTCGCCGACCGGTAAGGGCGCGGTCGGCGTGATCGAGGGACGGCAAGTGGTGCTCGGCAGCACCGCCTTTCTCGCCGAGCATGGGATCGATACGGCGTCGCTCGCCGGGCAGGCGGATGAGTTGCGCCGCGACGGTGCGACGGCGATCTATATCGGGATAGGCAATGCCATCGGCGGCATCTTCGCCATCGCCGACCCGATCAAGGCGACCACGCCTGAGGCACTGAAGGCCCTGCATGCCGAAGGCATCCGCATCGTCATGCTGACCGGCGACAATCGCACCACGGCCGAAGCCGTCGCCAGAAAGCTCGGCATTGATGAGGTCGAGGCCGATGTGCTGCCGGACCAGAAGGCGGCGGTGGTCGAGCGCCTGAAGGCGCAGGGCAAGGTGGTGGCCATGGCGGGTGACGGCGTAAATGACGCGCCGGCGCTCGCCGCCGCTGATGTCGGCATAGCCATGGGATCAGGGACCGACGTTGCCATCGAGAGCGCGGGGGTAACGCTGCTCAAGGGCGATCTCACCGGCATTGTCCGCGCGCGACGCCTGTCGCAGGCGACGATGGCCAACATCCGCCAGAACCTCGCCTTCGCTTTCATCTACAATGCGGCAGGCGTGCCGATCGCGGCGGGGGCGCTCTATCCCACGTTTGGACTGCTGCTGTCGCCGATCATCGCTGCGGCGGCGATGGCGCTGTCGTCCGTCAGCGTCATTGGCAATTCGCTGCGATTGCGCGCCTTGAAGATCTGACGATCGGGCGATCCTCACCTAACGGCCACTGCCACCCGCAAATTGTGCTGAAAGCAAAACCGAGCCGCCATACTTGAATGATCGTTCCAGAAGCGCTATACATGGCTTATGGCAAGACCTCGAGAATTCGATACGGATGCTGCCCTGGACGGTGCGATCGCCGTGTTCAGCGAGCATGGGTATGAGGGCAGTTCGGCGCAGATGCTCGTGGACGCCATGGGCATCGGGCGGCAGAGCCTCTACGCGGCCTTCGGCGACAAGTGGCAGCTCTATTGCGCGGCGGTGCGGCGCTACGGCATGGGCGAATGCGCGGCGCATTTCGAGGCGCTTCGCAGCGGCGCGCGCGCCATCGACGGGATTGCCGCCATGCTGCGCCATGTCGTGGCGACAGCGTACATGCCCTGTCTCGGCGTCGGCTCGACCTGCGAGTTCGGTGCCTCGCGGCCGGACCTGGTCGATATCCATGCGGCACTGGGCAGGACATTGCACATGGCCATCGTCGCCCGCATGCGCGACGCGCAGCGTGAGGGCGATGTTGCAGCCAGCCTCGATCCCGAGGCTCTCGCGCAATTCCTGATCGCCAATATCGCCGGGATCCGCGTCGCCGGGCGTGGCGGCGCCGACCGATCAACCCTGGCTGCCCTGCAGGAGATGGTCATGCGCGCGCTGCGCTGACCCCTTTTTTGACCGATTGCGGAACGATCATTCAAGATAGGAGAAAGACATGCGAGCAGTAGTGATGACCGCGACCGGTGGCCGCGAGGTGCTGGAGCAGATCGAGCGACCGGAGCCTGTCGCCGGGCCGGGGGCGTCACATAAAACGGGCACAGATATACGCTCTCATGACTGCCATCCGAGACGCTGGCCGAGTTTACTCCTTCGCTGGCCTCGAGACCAGCGGTCGCATTGACCTTGGCGGGTGTGCCGCGGGCGCCTGATCGACGACGATTGATCATGCTCTCATCCGCGGGTTGATTACCGCACTACCCGTATCCGTCGCTGGGCCTATCCTCCGTCTAAGTTCGGGCGTCGGACGAACCTGCCCCACCGTACACCGTGGATTGCCCATCACAGTCGGGTGCCCGCGGCACGCCGGCCAAGGCTATGCAGTTGGTGCGCTGGCGCCTCCTCTCGTTAATGTCGTGGGTGGATCAGCCGGCTATCGCCGGCGACACCCGACGGGCGATGTCCCAGGCATAGCCGACCAGTTCACGCGCGATCGCGGTGGTCACCTTGGGCTGAGGCTTGCCCGTGGCCGCCAGGCGACGGTAGCGCTGGCACAGGCGAACCTGCGCTTTCCACCCGATCGCCTGGATGTCCTCGGACAAGTCGATGACCCGCTCACGGTAGCGTCGTTTCTCGCGAGCGGGCAGTCGATACGACCAGCCCGCCTCAATCAGCATGGTTCGTGCCTGCGCGTTGCCCGCGCGGGTGATCCGGCCCCGTTTGGTCCGAGCGCCGCTGGAGTGCTCGGACGGCACCAAGCCGACATACGCCATCAGTTGCTTGGGATTGTCGAAGCGGGTGAGATCGCCTACTTCAGCGACCAGCGTCGCAGCGCTGACCAGCCTGATACCGCGCAGGACCTGTAGATTGCGGACCAGCGGCGCAAAACACCATGCGTCCACCGCTTCAGTCAGCGCCGCTTCTAAGCGCCCAACCCGTGCCTGCGCCTCCAGCACCCGCTTCTGCATTTCCTCGAATGCCAGCTGTTGGTGGGGAAAATCGAACCGCTGCTCGGACAACCACCGCCAGTACATTTTCGTCCAGGCCGCCTTGCCGCCGAAACGACGATCATGACGCAACAGGAAGCTGCGCACTGTCTGCTTGGCTCCGATGGCATCATCTTGCGCGCTGCGTCGCGCGCGGATGAGATCGCGTACCGCCTCGTGCGCCTCGTCCGGTATCCAGATTGCGGTGAGTTCGCCAGCGCGTAGCAGCCGCGCCAGGGTCATCGCGTCACGCCGGTCCGTCTTTACATGGTCACCCGGGCGCCGCGGCATCATCGAGGGGGCGATGACGATGCAATTCTGTCCCAGCTTCGTCAGCAGCCGATGCAAGCCATACCCGCAGGGACCAGCTTCGTAGCAGACGTTCAACGTCACGCCCGGTCCAGTCAGCCGCTTGACCAGCTTCCTGATCGCATCGTCCTCGTTGGCGACCGTGCCGACGAAACGCACCTCGCCTCCGCGTTCCCCATCGGCAACCGCGACCGCAATGGTTTCCTTATGAACGTCCAGACCAACGTATTTCACCGTCTCCGTCATGACTCGTCTCCGCTGCTGACAAATCCATCATCAGCATCTCAGATTCGAGCCTCCGAGGCTCTGGCAGTCATGGGGTCTAAGCCTTTTGGGGCACGGTAGCGCCGATCTTTTGGCGCAGCGGCCGTAGCGTGCCGGTCGTTAAGTCATGATCCGTCCAAAGGTAATCGCCGGTCAGATTGATGTGTTGCCAGCCCAGCGGTGACAGATGTTGGAGAAATTCGGCCGGGATTTCCTTTCCTTGCTGCTCCATATGGCGAAGCACCGCCTCGAGGTAGGTCGTGTTCCAGAGGACAATGGCTCCAGCCACCAGATTGAGCGCGGACGCTCGGTGTCCTTGAGCCTGTAGCCCATGGTCGCGTATCCGGCCGGTGCGGTGAAAGAAGATCGCGCGCTTGAGGGCGTTCTGCGCCTCGCCCTTGTTCAGTTCGCGCGTAGCACGGCGCCGTTCTTCCGGCTTTTCGATCCAGTCTAGGGTGAAAAGCGTCCGTTCAACCCGGCCTATCTCGCGTAGCGCCAGCGCCAGGCCGTTGGCGCGCGGATATGAACCAAGGCGCTCGAGCATGGTGGAGGCATTCGTGACTCCGGTCCGGATAGATGTTGCGAGGCGGACGATGTCTTCCCAGTGGCTAGCGATGAGCTGTTCATCAATGGCTTGCGCGGCCATCGGGGCTATGGTCGGCCCTGGCCGCGCATCGCGGAACAAGTGGAGGCGCCGGGCGGCGATATTGGGAATTCGCGGTGCGAACTGGAACCCCAGCAAATGGCAGAGCGCGAAAACATGGTCGGAAATGCCGCCGACATCGGTATGGTGGCGTTCAATCGCAAGTTCGGCACCATGATGCAGCAGGCCGTCAAGGACGTGGGCTGCCTCGCTCGCACCGGCGGAAATAACCTTGGCATGAAACGGCGCATAGCGATCCGAGACGTGAGTATAGAAGGATACCGAAGGTTCACTGCCCTTGTGGGGATTGACAGAACCGGTCGCCTGCGCGCGGCGATCAAGTGGAAAGTTCTGGCCATCGGAACTCGACACATTTCCATCGCCGAACACATTTGACAGCGTCATGCGATGCTGAGCATCGGCCAACATCGCCAAGGCGGCGCCGTAGCTGTCTTCGCGTAAATGCCATGCCGCAAGCCAACCGAGTTGGCGCTGGCTCACCAAATCGCAGGCCTCTGCCATGCGGGCGTGGCCGAGATTGGTGGCGTCGGCAAGAACCGCTGTCAGGACAGTGCGGGGATCATCATGTACGCGGCCCGTGGTGAGATGGGTAAAGCATTTCGAGAAGCCGGTCCAACGATCAACCTCCGCCAGCAGGTCAGTAATGCGGATGGCCGGCAAATGGCCATACAAGGGAGAGAGTGCCCTTTCGGCTTCCTCCGGTGTGATGGCTCGAAGTGGCGATATCCGCAGCTTGCCGCCTGAAAAGTGCACATCTTCGAGCGCGTCCGCTTCCACCTTTGCGTCCACCTCGGCCAGCCTTCGGGAAAGGAGCGCCTTGCGCTCCTCGAGCCAGACTGCGGCCGTATCGGCGACCGGGACAGGCAATGGACCAGCGGCCCTCATAGCAGTGAACACCGGGGTGGAGATAAGTTGCTGCTCCACGGCTCTGTATCGCCGGCTGCCTTCGACCCACACGTCACCCGCTCGCAAGCGGTCCCGCAACTCGGCGAGGACACAGAACTCGAAAATACGGCGATCAAGACCGGCTCGGCCAATCCGTCGCCGCCATGCCGGTCGGACGAAACCAAGCGCGGCATCTGCTGGTAGCTTGCGCAGGCGGCCACTTCCGAGATCGCGCATTGTCGCGATGGCTCGAGCAAGACCCACACAGGCAGGCACCGCACCGAAGGTGAAGCTTGCGACGAAGGCCGGACCGATCTGTCGCAGGATCAGTAGATGAAAAAAATGGGGATTTTATCCAATCGGGGGGATTATTCTTCCTAGCCCATCGGTTGCGCCGTCTCTCTGAGGGGCTGGTAACCGAATGCGAGGGATCGTTTGTTGAGGCAGGAATAATCGCCCCGCCCCGGACAACGTCCATACTCTACCTGATCGAAGATGAAGGGCCGCAACGTATCACTGCTATCGCCTCTGCCCTTCAGCAGTTCCACCCGGTCATCATAGATTGGGTGGGAAAGCTGAAAAAGCTGGACCTCATCACAACAGCTGCAGATCCGGTCGATCGCAGGCGTACGATCGTCTCACTCACGGATGCGGGGCGACAAGAGGTACTCAAGATTCGCACAGCCGAGGTTGCGATCACAGCTGCTTACTCGGCTTTGGAGATCGAAACGGGCGTGAATTTGATCGATGGAACCACGGCCTGGGAATGCGCCCTCTCCGACAAATCCTTATCTGTTAGGATCGGTGAGTACGATGCTCGCCAATGACCTGATCCCGCCTGATGGCTGCAGGCCTGAACTCGCGCAGCGGCTACCGTGAATCTGTGCCCGAATAATGGACGGAGGCCTATAAGGTGGGCTACAAGCGCGGCTGAGGAGCGAGGCGCGTCGTGAGCACCGAAACCGCCCGGGAAGGGCCAGAAATCCCCGTAGCGCCGCCTGAGGCTGTCCTGCCGGCCGTCAGGGCGCCGGCCGACCTTGCGTGGACGATCGTGCAGATGCGCGCCGGCGAGCGCATCACCGTCAACGAGGGCCTGATCGCCGCCTATCAGGCCGCTTCATCGCCCCATAGCATCCGTGCGCTCAAGTCCGACGTCGAGGCGTTCGATGCGTGGTGTAGGCGCAACAACCGGATTGCACTGCCGGCGACGGCCGAGACGGTGGCCGACTATCTCGACTCGCGGGCAGGCAAGGGGAGCCGCCCAGCCTCGCTATCCCGCTACAAGGCGTCGATCGCCAAGATCCATCAGTTGCTCGAACTCAAGGACCCAACCCCCGCGCCGCTGGTGAAGCTGCGGCTGCAAGCGGTGCGCCGTGAGAAGGGCGCAGCGCAGAAGCAGGCAAGGCCGCTGCGGTTCAAGGGGCCGGTGCGCGACGTGGAACGCGACAAGGCGCGTGGTCTCAACGTCCGGGCGCTGCTCGAGAGCTGCGGAAACGATCTGCCGGGGCTGCGCGATCGCGCGCTGCTGTCTGCCGCCTATGACACCGGCCTGCGTGCGTCCGAGTTGGTAGCCGTGGCCATCGAGCATATCGAAGAGGCGATCGATCCCGAGGCGCGGCTGCTGCAGATCCTGCGCAGCAAGGGCGATCAAGACGGGGAGGGGGCAACCGCCTATCTCAGCCCGCGTACCGTGTCGGCGATCGCGGCCTGGACCGAAGCGGCCGGGATCACGGCGGGGCCGCTGTTCCGGCGGGTGCAGGTGCGGCGCTACAAGGCGCGCGCCGCCGTGCGCGGTCGGCCGATCGACAGCATCTCGGGGCGGGAGACCTGGGATCTGCGCAAGACGCTGCCCAGGCCTGCGGTGAAGGCGCGGGTCGAATATGACATCGGCACCGTCGCGCTGCACCCGGGTTCGATCGGGCCGATCTTCCGCTCGATCATCCAGCGCGCGTTCGATCGTGGCGCTCTGCCCGACCTCACAGCCGAGGATCTGGCGCGGCTGCTCAAGGGCATCAGCGCGCACTCGACGCGGATCGGGCTGAACCAGGATCTGTTTGCGAGCGGAGAGGATCTGGCTGGGATCATGGATGCATTGCGGTGGAAGTCACCGCGAATGCCACTCGCCTATAATCGCAACCTTGCTGCAGAGCAGGGCGCAGCGGGCAGGCTGATGGCGAAGATCGGCTGATGGGGTCGCTGGTCGACTCGATTGCAGGAGGGCGTCGCTCCCCAAGCAACCTCATCGGACCGGCATGAGCTTATGGAGCTGGCCGGTGGCCCTTGCCAGCAGCGGCACAATGGTCCGTGTTTCAGGGAAGGGGGCTTGAGATCGCCTTGATGGCCTTCAATCCCGTTCCAAAACGAGCGATCGCGTCCCTGTTTCTCTCCAGCTCGCCATAGGGCAGATAGGCGAAGTCGAGATCGGCAATACGGCTGAAAGCCGGGCGACGGAGTTGCGCGCGAACGTCCTGCTCGCGCGCATTCGGTGCGACCAGGAATAGCCCGGCGGCAGCGTGCAGATCGCTCCCCGACAGCGCCAGATCGAGCATGCGCACGATCCCCGAGTAGATCGAGGTCGAATGTTCAACCTCGAACGCGGCGGCGACGCCGTCGCCACCCTTCGCCAGCCACAACACGTCGATGAGGCGGATCGAGTCCGCTCCGGGAGAGGTCGCAATGGCGTCTGGAAGGCGCTCGAGGCATCCCTGTCCAAGCGGGCAGCCAGCGTGAAGTCGACCGCGGTCATTGGCGGCGATCCACACATCGTAACCGAGGGCATGGCCGAGGTCGCGCAGCCAGGCCTGGATTTCGGCGTGCGTGCGATCGGTTTCGCCCTGCGCGGCGGCTGTCTTGTCGAGCCGGCTTGCCTCCGCTCTGGCATGTTCCAATCTGCCGAGCCAGTCGTCGGCCGCCGTTGCGTCATCCTCCAGCGGTGGCGCGGGATAGCGGCCCGAGCCAATGTCGAACAACAGTCCGCCGATCGCGCCGAGATCGTTGGAGAGCAACTCGCGGTAACGGTCGTTGAGGTCGAGGATGCCGGCGCGCATGGCGAGAAAATGATCCCATGACCCGAGCTTCACCTTGGCGCCGGTGACGGCATTGTAGCCCTTGACGATCGCGGTATTGAAGGGCGGCACCAGCGTCGGGTGAAGGAAATAGAGCAGGTTGGCCGCCGCCGGCCCCAGCCCCTTGATCTTGAGCGCGTCTATGCTGCGGATGTGGCTGATGATCTCCTCGGCGGTATCGCAGCACGAGCAATTGTCGAGCAGGCGACCGAACGCCCGCTGGTTGTCCGGGCTTTCGTAGATGTCTGGAATGCGCAGCTTGGGCTTCCACAGCCAGGCATGGTCGGCGCCCTTGAAGATCTGCCGCTGTTCGGCGATCGAGTGGACAACCGTTTCCAGTGACGAGCCGCGATAGGCGACGCCGAACCGCCCACTTTCGATTTCTGCGACCACCTGCTGCAGCCCGCGACGGATGGAGCGGAAGTTTTTCAGCCGTTCGTCCCACAGAAACCAGGAGCGATAGGTGGCGCCGGGATCGTCTCGCCAACGACGGACAAGCTCGCTCACGAGATCATGATGTGTCGCGGGTAACAAGGTCATACTGGCTGGGTCATCTAAACTGGGCTCCTTGCCGTTCAGGCTATCGCGAGCAAGGGCGGCTTGCACGTTCAATGTGCGATCCGCGAAGCGTGCTCAAATTGTCGGTGATCGCGCAGGGAAACGCCGCTGGCATTGGGCGTTGCCGGTCGCAACCGTCGACCGGGCGCACAGCCAGGCAGACGGCCGGCACGGGCGTCGCCGCCCGGGAGCGGCGACGCAACCAGCTTTTTCCGGTCGAACTTAGCGGATCACTGCTTTGCGATCGCGGTGACCTCGCCATCGCTGCCCTTGAGCGAGAGGTCGAAATCGACCTTGTCGCCGACCTTGACCGCATCGGTGATCGACGGCGCGGCCTTGAACGCCATCGTCATCGCGGGCCACTTGGCCTCCGGGATCGGACCATGATCGAGCGTGATCGTGCCTGCCGCCTTGTCGATCGCGGTGACGGTGCCATGGCCCTTGGCCTTGATCGCGGCGTTCGCGTCAGGCGCCATCGACATGTTGCCCATGTCGCCGCTCATGGTCGCGGCGGGCGCCGCCTCGTTGGTCTCAGTCGCAACGGGGGCCTCCGCCTTCTTGCCGCACGCGGCAGTCAGGGCGGCGAGGCCGAGGGCAATGGTCAGTCGTGCATGGTTCATCGTCTTCTCCTTCATGATGAAACGGGTTGAGGGATGGGATCGGTCTTGGGCCGGCGCAACAGCAGGTAGGCGGCGGGCAGGACGAACATTGAGAGCAAGGGCGCGGTCAGCATGCCGCCGATCATCGGCGCGGCAATCCGGCTCATGACCTCCGAACCCGCGCCTGATCCCAGCAGGATCGGCAGCAGGCCGGCCAGGATCACCGCCACCGTCATCGCCTTGGGACGGACGCGCAGCAGCGCGCCTTCGCGCACGGCGGCCTCGACCTCGGCAGCGTCCGGATGTGCGCCGCGCTCGGCCAGCGCGTTCTTGAGATAGATCAGCATCACCACCCCGAACTCGGCGGAGACGCCGGCGAGCGCGATGAACCCGACCCCGGTGGCGATCGACTGGTTGAACCCCAGCAGATAAAGCGTCCAGATGCCGCCGGTCAGCGCAAACGGCAGCGTCCCCATGATCAGCGCCGCCTCGTCGAAGCGGCCGAAGATGAGGTAGAGCAGCACGAAGATGATCAGCAGCGTCGCGGGCACGACCAGCTTCAAGCGGTCGACCGCGCGCTCGAGATATTCGAACTGGCCAGAGTAAGCGATGCTGACCCCAGGCGAGAGCCTGACCTGTTTCGCCACCGCACGCTGCAGATCGCCGACCACCGAGGCAAGATCGCGCCCGCGCACATCGACGTAGACCCAGGTCGAAGGCCGGGCATTCTCGGTCTTGAGCATCGGCGGTCCCTCGGCGATCGAGACGTTTGCCACGGTGCCCAAGGTGATCTGCTGGCCCGCGGGCGTCAGGATCGGTAGCGCCCGCAGCCTTTCGAGGCTGTCGCGCAATTCGCGCGGATAGCGCACGCTGATCGGATAGCGGGCGAGGCCCTCGACCGTCTCGCCGATCGTCTCGCCGCCGATCGCGCCGGAGACGAGGGCCTGGACGTCGGCGATGTTGAGCCCGAACCGCGCGGCGGCGGCGCGGTCTATGTCGACATCGACATAGCGTCCGCCGGTCAGCCGCTCGGCGAGCGCCGAGCTGACGCCGGGCACGCTCCTGGCCACGGTCTCGACATCATGCGCGATGCGGTCGAGCTCGGCGAGGTCACTGCCCGACACCTTGACCCCGATCGGGCTCTTGATGCCCGTCGCGAGCATGTCGATGCGGTTGCGGATCGGCGGCACCCAGATATTGGCGAGACCCGGAAGCTTCACCCGGCGATCGAGCTCGTCGACAAGGCGTTCGGGCGTCATGCCCGACCGCCACTGGTCGCGGGGCTTGAATTGGATCGTCGTCTCGAACATTTCGAGCGGCGCGGGATCGGTCGCGGTCTCGGCGCGGCCGGCCTTGCCGAACACGCTTTCGACTTCGGGCACGGTCTTGATCAGGCGGTCGGTCTGCTGGAGCAGCTCACTCGCCTTGGCGGCCGAGAGGCCCGGCAGCGCCGAGGGCATGTAGAGCAGGTCGCCCTCGTCGAGATTGGGCATGAACTCGCCGCCGAGCCGGCTGAGCGGCCAGGCCGTGGTGGCGAACACCAGAGCCGCGATCAGCAGCACTGCCTTGGGCCGCTTCATCGTCCAGTCGATCGCGGGCCGGTAGATATTGGTGAGCCAGCGATTGACCGGATTGGCCTGCTCGGCCGGAATGCGGCCCCGGATCAGCCAGCCCATCAGGATCGGCACCAGGGTCACCGACAGGATCGCGGCCGCGCCCATCGCATAGGTCTTGGTGAAGGCGAGCGGCGCGAACAGCCGGCCTTCCTGCGCCTCCAGGGTGAAGACCGGAATGAACGACAGCGTGATGATCAGCAGGCTGAAGAACAGCGCCGGCCCGACCTCGGCCGCCGCCTCGGTGACGACGATCCAGCGCATCTCGCCATCGAGATGTCTGTCCGGGTGATCCTGCTCCCAGCGTTCGATCCTCTTGTGGGCGTTCTCGATCATGACGACCGCCGCATCCACCATCGCGCCGATGGCGATGGCGATGCCGCCCAGCGACATGATGTTGGCGTTCACCCCCTGGAACCGCATTACGACGAACGCGGCCAGCACACCGAGCGGCAAGGTCAGGATCGCGACCAGCGCCGAGCGGACGTGCCAGAGGAACAGGGCGCAGACCAATGCGACGACGATGAACTCCTCGACCAGCTTGCGGGTGAGGTTCTCGACCGCGCGATCGATCAGCTGCGAGCGGTCATAGACCGTGACCACCTCGACGCCCGGCGGCAGGCTTTTCCTGAGATCGGCGAGCTTGTCCTTGACCGCCGCGATGGTCTCACGGGCGTTCTTGCCTGACCGAAGAATAACGACGCCGCCGGCGACCTCGCCTTCGCCGTTCAGTTCGGCGATGCCGCGCCGCATCTCGGGGCCGACCTGGATCGTGGCGACATCGCCGAGCCGGACGGGCACGCCGCCCGCCGCAGTCTTGAGCGGGATTGCCCGGAAATCGTCGAGCGTTTTCAGATAGCCCGAGGCGCGGACCATATATTCGGCCTCGGCCATTTCCAGCACCGAGCCGCCGGCTTCCTGATTGGCTTGGCTGATCGCCTGCACTGCCTGGGCGTGGGTTACGCCGTAGGCCGCGAGCTTCACCGGATCGAGCAGCACCTGGTACTGCTTGACCATGCCGCCGATGCTGGCGACTTCGGCCACGCCGGTCACGGTCTTCAGCTCGTAGCGCAGGAACCAGTCCTGCAACCCGCGAAGCTGCGAGAGATCGTGCCGGCCGGTGCGGTCGACCAGCGCATATTCATAGACCCAGCCGACCCCGGTCGCGTCCGGCCCGAGCGCGCTGCGGGCGCTGGCCGGCAACCGACCCTGGACCTGGTTGAGATATTCGAGCACGCGGCTGCGCGCCCAGTAGAGATCGGTGCCGTCCTCGAAGATCACATAGACGAAGCTGTCGCCGAAGAAGCTATAGCCGCGCACCGTCTTGGCGCCGGGCACCGACAGCATGGTGGTGGTGAGCGGATAGGTGATCTGGTTCTCGACGATCTGCGGCGCCTGACCCGGATAGGAAGTGCGGATCACGACCTGCACGTCGGAAAGATCGGGCAGCGCGTCGATCGGGGTCGAGCGCACCGCCCACAGGCCCGCGCCGACCAGCGCGAGCATGCCGAGCACGACGAAGAAGCGGTTCCTCACCGACCAGCGGATGAGATGGGCGATCACTGGCCCGCCACCTTCGCCATATGCCGCAGCGTCGGTCCCGCCGGGGGCCGGTCGAACCCGAACCGGACCCGGTCACCCGCCTTGAAGCCGCGCGCGATGCCCGGATTGGCGAGCGCGAAGGTCATCGTCATCGCCGGCCAGTCGAGCGCGGGAACGGGCTCGTGGCTGAGCGTCACCGAATTGGCCGTGATCCGCTCGATCTTGCCGGTCGTCTCGTACAGCGTGGCTTTCGACGCCGGCGCGGCGATGGTCGCCGATGCCGCACCGCCGCCGATCGGCCGCGCCTCGATTCCCGACAGGCTCGCCTCGGAATCGATCAGGAACTGCCCCGAGACGACGACGTTCTCGCCGGGCGACAGGCCGGCAAGGATCTCGGTCTCGCCGCCTGCCTCGCGGCCGATGCGGACCTCGGCGGGATGATAGCGCCCGTCGCCTGCGGCCAGCATGACGAGCGTGCGCCTGCCCGTGCGGATCACCGCTTCGCTCGGCACCAGCAGCGCCGGCTTGGCATCGCCGCCAAGCGCGACGCTGGCGAACATGCCCGGCCGCAACCGGCCGTCCCGGTTGGGCAGCTCGATCCGCACGGTGAGCGTGCGGCTGTCGGCCTGCGTGGTCGGCAGGATCGCGATCACCCGGCCGGCGAAGCGCTCGCCGGGGAAGCCCGCCAGCGTGGTGCTGGCATTCTGGCCGACCCGGACATCGCCCGCGCGCGCTTCGGGCACCGCGGCATTGAGCCAGACGGTGCCGAGCCCGCTTACCTGGGCGAGCGTCTGGCCCATGGCGAGCGTCACGCCGGCACGGGCGTCGAGCGTCTGGATCGTGCCCGAGATCGGCGTCGTGATCGTCACCACGCCGTTCGGGCGTCCGCTCCGCTCGACGCTGGCGATGAGGCCGTCGGACATGCCCATCAGCCGCAGTCGCTGGCGCGCGGCCGCGGTGAGGTCGGGCTTGCCGAGCCGCCTGACGCTCAGATATTCGGTCTGCGCGCCGCCCCATTCGGGCAGGAGCAGGTCCGCGATCGGCGCGCCGGCGCGGACCACGTCCCCGGGCGCTCGCGCATAGACGCGGCTCACGAACCCGCCCGAACGCGCCTGGATGACGGCGACGTCGCGCTGGTTGAAGTCGATCGTGCCGGTGACCTCGAGGGCCGAGGCAAGGCTGCCCATCTTCGCCGCGACGACCCGCAATCCCAGGCTCTGCCGCGCGGCGGGATCGACGGCGACCGTGGGGGCCGCGCCGGCGCTTCCTCCGTCCGCGTATCGCGGCACGAGCTGCATATCCATGAAGGGCGACTTGCCGGGCTTGTCGAACTTCTGGTTGGGGAACATCGGATCGTACCAGTAAAGGACTTTGCCTGCCCCGGCGGGCGTGGTCGCCTCCGATTGCGGTGCCTGGCGATGGCCAGCCCAATAGCCTGTGCCGCCGGCCAGCAGCGCGACAGCCAGGATCGATGCGCCCCAGCGCAGCGCGGATTTATCGAGCGTCATGGCCGCTCCTCCCCATAGGTGATAGTGATGCGGACCGCGTCGCGCGCGACGTCGGCTTCGCGGTTGAGCGCCTCGACCTCGGCCTCCGCGAGCCGGAGCGTCGTGAGCAGCGCGGCGCCAAGGTCGAGCTTGCCGGCGCCATAGCTGTCGCGGTCGAGCTCGGCGCGGTGCCTGGCGAGTGGCACCAGCGTCTCGCGGGCATTGCGCAACCGGGAGAGATGCATGGCATGGTCTGCGAGATCGGCGTCGAGCTGCGCCACCAGCTCGCGGCGGATCGCCTCGCGGTCGAACCGACCCCCTTGCGCAAGGCTCTCGCTTGCAGCGATCCTGGGGTTCTGGCGCTTGCCGGCGAACAGCGGCAGGTCGATCGACACGCCGACCGAGGCCATGTCGCCGTACATGGGATCGCGCCGGCCATAGGTGACGCCGACCTTCCAGTCGGGGCGCTTGTCGGCGCGCGCGAGACGCACGTCCGCTTCGGCGACTGCGATCCGCGCGTCCTGCGCGCGCAGGGCGGGAAGCGCATCGATCCCGGCCCGCAGCCGGATCGGATCGACATCGAGCATCGGCGGGTCGC
This sequence comes from Sphingobium sp. TCM1, assembly GCF_001650725.1. Taxonomy (GTDB): domain Bacteria; phylum Pseudomonadota; class Alphaproteobacteria; order Sphingomonadales; family Sphingomonadaceae; genus Sphingobium. The sequence goes on from NZ_LXVX01000023.1 coordinate 64,110, forward strand.
CCGTCGCCTGCGGGTCGGGGTCGCCGGTATAGCGCGCGAGCCGGGCCCGCGCCTGCGCCACCACCGCAGCCATCTCGGCGCGGCGATCGGCGATGGCGGCGCGGAGCTGGTCGGGCTCGAGCGCCTGGCTCGGGCGCGCGCTGCCCGACGCCAGGCGTGCGGTCACGGTCTTCTGCAGGTCGTCGAGGCTGGCATCGAGCAGGTCGAGCTGCCGGAGCCGGCGTTCTCCATAATAGAGATCGACCCAGGCGAGGGCGGTCTCGAGCCGCACGTTGCGGCCTTCGACCAGCTCGCCCGCCTCGGCGATACCGATATCGGCCGCGGCGCGCGCGGCGCGTGCATGGCGCTTGGCGAGATTGGGGAAGGTCTGGCTGAACCCGATCGTCGCCATAGTGAAATCGTCGCGCGTGAAGCTGCCGGCATTGGGGCCGCTCACCGGGAAGTTCTGCAGGCCCAGGTCGAGCGTCGGATCGGGCAGGCGATCGGCCGCGACCGCCGAAGAGCGGGCGCCGGCTGTCGCCGCCGCGCGCGCCTTGAGGCTTGGCGCGTTGGCGGCAGCGAGCCTCACTGCCTGCTCGTAGGTGAGCGGGCCGGCCGACACCGGCACGGCCCAGGCGCTCGCAAGCGTCGCACCGATAGAGAGCAACAGGCGTCGCACAGCGCGCCTCGGCATCATGATCATGGATATCATCCCCTCATGACAGAGGCGGCGCGCCAAGATGTGACGCGCCGCTCCGGAGCGGGTTTAGCCCTTGTCCGACCTGACTGCGCCGCGCATGCAGTCGGCGGCGCTTGCCTGCATCATCGCGCAATCGCAGCTGGCCATGTCCCGGCTGTCGGGCACCCATATGCGGACACGCGCAGGGCCAGTCGCCCGCGGACCATATTGCGGCGCCGACCGCCATTCCCAATGGCCTTGCGGCGTGCGGCTCGCGTCGGTTGCAAGCGCAGGCGCGGCGAGACTGAGGGCCGCCACAAGGGCGGCCGGAAGCAGTTTGATCATCACGAAAACCTTTGACTGAAAAGAAGGAAACCGGGCGCGCACGCATCGATCGATGCGCGCAGCCCGTGCTCGTTCAATCAGGCAAGGCTGGTGGGAGGATCCGGCTCGGGCGCAACCGCCTTGCCGGTCAATATCGTGTCGGTCGTCCAGAAGCTGGGCGCGTCGTAGAGACGCGCAGGCGCAACGCCGCCTGCCAGGTCCGCTGCGACCAGCGGGATCACGCACCCCATCGCGGCGATGCAATCGAGCGTCAGGCCCTTGCAGGGCTTTTCGCTGGGCGCAGGCTGCTGCTTGGCCATCATCGCCATGCAGTCCGCATCCATGCCCTTGGCCAGCGGCGCGCCTGCCGCCTGCGGCACGCTGTGCGCGGCCGCCATCTGGGCTCCGAAGAGACCGGACAGCGCTCCGATGACGAGCAGGAGGGCGAGCAGGCGTTTCACGGGCCTCGATATCTAGCGGGTTTCGCGGGCGCAGCCAACCAAAGTCTCGCGCCGCGCGGATTTTGAAGTGCTGACGGCTGATTCCGTCAACTCCGCGTCAATAAAGATCCGGCCCGGGGAAGAAGATCGGCTGCGGCCTCTACGTATATCGAGGCTGGACCCGGGACCGTAGTCCCAAGCCTGAAGAGACGCTCTTCCCCTCGGCAAAGTCCGGGCGGTGGCTTACCATCCAAGGAGGTGAATATGGTCAGAAAAACTCTCATGGTCGCGCTTGCCGGCATTTCGATGCTTGCTGCCGTCCCCGCTATGGCCCAGGGCATCGGGCACAGCCTGTTCATGCGCGGCTCGATCGTCGACACGGGCAGCAACGGCACGGTCGTCTGCATCGGCAAGGCCGATGGCGCCGAGGTCGGCCAGAAGCTCGAGGTCTATCGCGTCGTGACCCATCCGGGTCCGTCCAAGGGCGTGGCGCCGACCTATCACCGCCAGCTCGTCGGCCATGTGACGATCGACCATATCTTTGACGATCACTTCGCGCACGTGTCCGTCGCCGACGGCACGCCTGCCAGGCACGACATCGTCGAGCTTCGCAAGAACTGACAAGCCGGTGGCCCGGCGGCACGGGCTGCCCTGCGACGCGTCGGGGCAGCCCGTGCCGCCGGCGACGAGGAGACCGTTCGGGGTCAAAGCGAAACCGCTTGACCCTGGACCATGGTCCAACCGGCATGATCGAGCGGATGACATGGGCAATTTCAAGATCGGCGAACTGGCCGCGGCCGCAGGCGTGGGGCGGGATACGATCCGCTATTATGAGCGGATGGGCCTGCTGCGCGAGCCCGCGCGCACGGCAGCGGGCTACAGGCTCTACGACGCGACCGACCTCGAGCGCGTCAATTTCATCCGCTCGGCGCAGGAGCTTGGTTTCACACTCGAACAGGCCCGGCAGCTGCTGGCGCTCAGGGCGTCGGACACCGCGCATGCCCAGGCCGTGCTCGATATCACGCTTGCCAAGATCGCGGACGCCGAAGCCCGGCTCGAGCGCCTGTCGGATATCCGCGACATGCTGCGGATGCTCGCCGACGAATGCCCGGGCGAAGTGCCGGTCTCCGATTGCCCGATCCTCGCCTTCCTGACGGCGCGGCGGAAAGACCAGCAGCATAACAAGAAACATCAGGCAGCGCAGGACGAACGATCACCACGAGCGAAAGGGGTTTTGTCATGAAGAAAATGCGTTTGATCGCCGTCCTCACGCCGGCGCTGCTTCTAGGCGCCTGTGTGACCACGCGGCCGACCTCGGCGCAGGTCGAGAGTTGCCGGGCGATGGAGGGCAATATGGGTCTCCAGACGCCGCATGATCATGGCGAGATGAAGGGGCAGGGGCGCAACCCGATGAACCTCTCGCACGACCGGTGTCTCCGGATTCTGCGCAGCGCGCAATGAGCCGGTCCGGACGCCAGGGATGGCGCCCGGACACAGTTTTCAAGCCAAGGAGCAAAGCCATGATCGACCATGCGAAGAAAGCCCTTCCACTTGTCGGCGGAAGCCTGTTGCTGGCGCTCGCGCTTTCGGGCTGCGACCGCCAGGCCGACCAGACGGTGCCGCCCGCGGCGAACAGCGTCGCCGCCACCCCGGTCCTGACCGACAGCGGCAACGCTGCAGACGCGGCGCCGATGGACGCGATGAGCAACCAGGCCGAGATGGAGCGGCATCACCGTCAGGCGATGGACCATGACGCGATGCGCGCCGGGGCCGGCAACCAGACCGCGCCGGCACCCGATCCCGCGCCGGGCAATGCGGCGATGCCGATGAAGGATATGTAGGCTCGCACACTAAGGGGATGAGGATGTCCAGGCGGATCAGCCTTCGACGCTTGAGCCTCGGCTGCGCAATCGCTCTCAGCCTGTCCGCGAGCGCGGGCGCGCAGGAGGGCGAGGATCATGCCGCGCATCATGGCGCAGGCATGCCGGCCGGCGGGGGCATGTCCGCACCGGCAGAGCCGGGGTCGTCGGACATGGCGAAGATGATGAACCCCATGATGGATCGCATGATCAATGGGGAAGGGGAGAATGAGCACGGCCACGAATCGCGCCGGACCGGCTTCATCTCGCAGCTGCTCGCCTTTCCCGCGCTTGACGAAGCGGCAAGGCAGCGGGTCGCTGCGCAGGCCGGCGAACGGGTAAGCACGGGTCTGGCGATGATCAACGCCGCCTCGGCCGACGGCGCGCGTGCGACCACGGTCTCGGCCCGGCTCGATGCGGCGCGGCGCCTGCGCGAGGGAACCGACCTGTTCCGCTCCGGCACCGCCGCGCAGGGCGCGATCGGGGGCTTGCAGCCGCCCCGGGAGGTCGGGCTTGCCTGGCTGCGCGATCAGCTCGACATCGACCAGGCCGCGCCCGGCCATGCCGATCACTGGTTCGGCATCTCGCCCTCGCACCTCCTTCTCATGCTGTTCCTGGGGCTGGTGAGCGCCACGCTTATCGCGCTGCAGATCTTCCGCCTGCGGCGGATCGGGGCGATCGCCGGCGGTGTCGCCACCGCCAAGGTTCCAGCAAAGCCGGAGCCGAAGGCTGCCCCTCCCGCTACCAGGGTTGCGCCCGCGCCTGCACCCGTTGCCGACAGCGCCGGGCTCGCGCCGAGCAATGCGGCCGCACCCGCTGGGGCGTCGCTGCGCAAGCCCAAAAGCTGGGCGGGGCAGCTGCGCGTGGTCCAGATCGTGCGAGAGACGCCGAGCGTGCTGACCTTCCGGCTCGCGGACCCGACCGCCGACCGGCTGCCGTTCGACTTCCTGCCGGGCCAGTTCCTGCAGGTCGAGGTAGAGCCCGAAGCGGGCAAGACCGCGCGCCGTTCCTACACGATCGCCTCTTCGCCGACCCAGCGGGCCTATGTCGAACTGACGGTCAAGCGCGAGGAGCAGGGCGTGGTCTCGCGATACCTGCACGACAAGGTCGTCGCCGACGATCTGCTGAAGGTCAGCGGACCGTTCGGCGCCTTCACCTTCACGGGAACGGATGCCCAGAGCATCGTGCTGATCGCGGGCGGGGTCGGCATCACCCCGATGATGTCGGTGCTGCGCTATCTCACCGACACCGCGTGGAAGGGTGATATCTTCTTCTTCTACGGCGCACGGTCGACCGAGGAATTCGTGTTCCGCGACGAGCTCGAGCGGCTCGAACGCCGTTTTCCCAACCTCCATGTCGTCGCCGCGATGCAGCGCGCGCCCGGCACCGTCTGGATGGGCCCCGAAGGGCCGATCACGCGCGAGATGATCCTGGCCGCGGTGCCGGAGATCGCGAGCCGGCGCATCCATATGTGCGGCCCGCCGGCGATGATGGGCGCGATGCGCGGCGTGCTGGCGGAACTCGGCGTCCCCGAAGCGCAGCTGCACACCGAGGCGTTCGGTCCGGCCTCGCTGCCGGCCGACCACGAGGATCTCGAGGTCAAGCCCGCGCCCCCGCCAGCGGATAAGCCGGCCCCGAGCGCCGAGGTGGCGCCGAGCACGGTGACCTTCTCCGTGTCGGGGGTGTCGGCGGCCTTGCCCGCGGACGAGACCGTGCTGGAGGCGGCCGAGGGCGCGGGCGTCGAGATCCCCTATGCATGCCGTGCGGGCACATGCGGCGCCTGCGTGGTCAAGCTGCTGCAGGGCGAAGTGACGATGGAGGTCGAATCCGGCCTTGCGCCCGCCGACAAGGCGCAAGGCTATGTGCTCGCGTGCCAGGCGAAGGGGACGGGCACGCCGCTCGTGGTCGAAGCCTGATGCGCGAACGCAGCGACATTGCCGTGGGCCTGCTGGTCGCGTTCCTGCTGCTGTTCCCGTTCGGCTATCTCGTGCATGTGTCGCCCCGCTTTCCGGGTAGCCTGGCCGGCGGGATCATCGGGATCGCAGCGCTCGTGCTGATGCTGCTGACGCTTCCTTATGTCGCGGCCAAGCACATCGCCTGGGTCGACAAGGCGCTCTCCCGGGTCGTCAGCAAGCCAACCCTGCTCGCCATCCACATCTATGCCGGCGTGCTGGCGCCGATCCTGGGTCTGGTCCACGCCGCGCACAAGCTCGAAAGCCCGGTCGGCCTGCTTCTGACCGTCCTCCTGCTGATGACGGTCATCACCGGCTTCATCGGCCGCTACCTGCTTGCCCAGCTTGGTCGGGCGCTGCGCGGACGCAGGTCAGAACTGGCCTCGCTTCGCGCCGCCTTCCTCGAGGAGCCGGCGGCGCCGACGCAGGCCGATACCGCAGCCCCGCCGCTGTCGGGCTGGAAGCGCTATCTGTTCGTCGCCGGGGATGCGTCCGCGGGCCAGCGCCCCCAGGACAAGGCGGGGATCGCCGCAGCGCTGGCCGATACCGAATTCGCGATCCGTGCCGAAGAGGCAACCAACACCCTGTTCGCGCGGTGGCGGTTCCTGCACATCCTGCTGGGCTGTCTCATCTTCGCGCTGCTCGCGCTCCACGTCGGCGCGGCGATCTATTACGGGCTGCGCTGGCTATGAGCTGGCAGCGTCTTTCCTACGCCGTCTTCATCGCAGCCCTGCTGGTGATGGTCGCCGCGGTCGCGATCCGGATGCGATCGGACGCGCCGAGGGATGCCGGCCTGGTGGCGCAGCTCGTCTCGCCCGGCCCGCTCTCGAGCGCGCACCAGTCCTTTGCCGGCCAATGCACGGCCTGCCACACGCCGGGCAAGGGCGTCGAAACCCGGACCTGTCTCACCTGCCATGCGGGCACCGATTTCGGGACGAAGCAGTCGACGCAGTTCCACGCGAAAGCGACGCAGTGCACCTCCTGCCACGTCGAACATGAGGGAGAGCGCGGCATCATCCGCATGGATCACGCCGCGTTGCTCGACATGGCGAAGTGGCGGCAGCCTTTGGCGGGCATGTCGACAAACACTCGAAGCCTGACCCCCGAGACCGCGCTCAATTGCGCGAGCTGCCATGCGTTCCGCGATCCGCACCAGGGCCTGTTCGGCACCGACTGCGCGAGCTGCCACAAGACCGACAGCTGGAAGATCGCCAATTACCGCCATCCATCGGTCAATTCGACGCAGTGCGCCGAGTGCCACAAGGCGCCGCCGAGTCACTTCATGGAGCATTTCAGCATGGTCTCGCAGCGCGCAGCCGGATCGAAGGCGCGCGTCGACCAATGCTATGCCTGTCACGCCACCGACAGCTTCAACAATATCCGCAAGCGAGGCTGGTATGATCACCATTGAGGCCGACTGGCTGAGCGCCTTCTTCCGGCTCGCGGTGATCGGCCTGGAACTGGCGGGCACGCTGACCATCCTGGTCGGCGCGGGGCTCGCAACCTTTCTGTTTGCGCGGCGGGCGAGGGCGGGCGACCGAACCGAGGCCTATAGCGCGTTCCGCTCGGCGCTCGGCCGCAGCATCCTGCTCGGCCTGGAATTTCTGGTCGCCGGCGACATCGTCAAGTCGCTGGTGATCAACCCAACGCTCGACGATCTCATCGTTCTGGCCGGGCTGGTGCTGGTGCGGACCTTCCTGAGCATCTCGCTCGGGGTCGAGATCAACGGCCACTGGCCCTGGGAGGAAACCCGGATGGCGCGGGAGAAGGCGCGTGCGGCGTCGGATGGGTCGCCTGCGACGGCTGAGGCCGCCGGATGCGGCACAGCGCTCAAGGGATAGCAGATGGGAGGTGCATGATGATCGAGAGACGCGAATTGCTGATGGCCGGCGCCGGCCTTGCCGCCGCCGGAACGCTGGCTGTGCCGGCGGCGGCGCAGCAGCATCGAATGGAAGGGATGGCGATGTCGATGACGGACTGCATCGACGATTGCGTGGCTTCGCACCGCATGTGCCTGGAAACCGCCGCTTGGCTGACGAAGCAAGGCGGCGCGTCAGCTACGGCGTCGCTGATCGCCATGCTGAACGACTGTGCGGAACTGTGCCAGGCGACCGCCAACTCGATGCTGCGGGAATCTGCCCTGCACCGCATCGTCTGCCGCGCCTGCGCCGACGCTTGCGAGCGCTGCGCCGAGGAATGCGGACGCCATAGCGCGGACCAGCGGATCGCGCGTTGCTCGGCCACCTGCAAGAAATGCGCGGCGAGCTGCCGAACGATGGCGGACATGTCGAGCTGAGCGGCGCGCTTCGCACGTGCCCCACATAGTCACGTTCAGGCCAGAGCCCCCGGTCACAGCTTGTGTGTCCGACAACTACGCCAGGACAGCGATCATGGCACGTGGCACAAAGTCCGAGTATCCGGCAACGGCGGAAATCATCGCACCCGCCATCGCCGGAGCCTTCCGTGCCGCCACCCGATAGTCGGGTAATGCCGAGCACCATCTTTACGATTGCGTGAACGCTCCACGGTCGATCTGTATTGGAGAAGTCAGTGTCAACCGCCGAATTTGTCAACCGGCTACCCGAATTGCTCCGCCCCAATCCAGCAAGGGTAGTGATCAGACCCTATATGCCGTCGACGGAAACCTATAAATATGCGGTACCGGATCAGCCACGTGCGCAGCGCATCGCCGACCGCGTCCTGGCGCTCGACCCAGCATCGCTCCACGATGAGTTGCAACGCATTCTTGATGATTTCTCGGGAAGGCATCGTGAGGTTCCGTCCCTGTTTTTGCGGCGGTTCCACGAGGTTGATGGCATCATCGTCTGTGATTGCGAGGTCACCCATGAACAGGCGCTCTTGATCGGTGCCCATTTTTGCAACGAATATTCCTATGAGGCAGCAGCGCTTTTCAATCCGAGCATCGTCCTGCATCCTGATTAGTCTGCTGTACCTGAAAACTCTCTCCGATTCATTCTTTCCCTGCGAGGCGTGGGCGAGGGGCATATCTCCTCCGTCACCTTTCGCACCGGGTTTTGCGCCGCGGACGGAACCATAGCAATCAATCCTCCGAGCCCCATGCCGCTCGTGCTGGAGACTGAAAACATCTCCGGCGAGGACGGGCCGGACGCGGGCATTCGGATCAAGTGCGATGGCAGCCACGATCTCTCGGAGATCGTGATCTTTCCGACAACCCCCAGCCAGCGTGGTGGCATCGAAGACCTTCGCTTGGTCCGCTTCCTGGACGACGATGGCCGAGCCACCTATTTCGGTACATATACGGCATTTAGCGGCCAGTCCGTCCGGCAGGAGTTGTTGTCCACGCCGGACTTCCGGACATTCGAACTCAGACCGCTGCGTGGGGATGCCACCGGTAGCAAGGGCATGGCGCTTTTCCCCCGACGCATTGCCGGGCACTTTGCCATGCTTGGGCGCGAGGATAACGAAAATATCTGGTTCCTGACGTCCGCGGACATTCACGACTGGAGTGGCGGAGCGAAAGCCATCGAACCTCGCTGGCCTTGGGAGTTTGTCCAGATCGGTAATTGCGGATCGCCGATCGAGATCGACGAAGGCTGGCTGGTCGTAACTCATGGAGTCGGCGCCGTTCGGAACTATTGCATCGGGGCGTGCCTGCTGGACCGTGACGATCCCTCGAAGCTGCTGGCGCGGACGAAGCTACCGCTTTTGCGGTCGGACATGGATGAGCGCGAAGGTTATGTGCCAAACGTAGCCTACAGCTGCGGCGCGATGGTACATAATCGGGTGCTGGTACTGCCTTATGCCATTGCTGACAGCTTCACCACTTTTGCCACTATTCCTCTCGAGCGTCTGCTGGCCGCCATGGATTAGTCACTGTTGCCGACCTGTCCTGCTCTCGAGTCCGAACCATAGTTACACATCGGCACAACAACGATGCCAGTGCGATAATTTATGGCCATCTCAGAGACGGACTTCGCACATTACGTATACAGCAAGGCGGAAGGTGACACCATTTCACGGGCAAGCTCCGGAAGGGGCGACAATCGACCGGGCATATGCTCGATCGAACGGGAAACCCAGACTTGAAGGAATGGATACTTGCGCAAGAAGACGGCAATGATCGCTTCGCTCGCAGCTCTCGGCTTCCTCGCCGTCAGTGCCGGACCGGTGCTGGCGGACGGGATGCCGCCGGGCATGCCCGATCTTGAGGAGACCCTCAAGGCCAGGCCGGCGCCTGCCCAGCCCGATCCTGCCCACATGCAGGGCATGGCTCACGGTAAGGAGCAGATGCACGGCCAGATGATGCAGGGCCATCGAATGGCGATGCGGGATTCGCAGGACCAGGACGGCGCCTCCGGCATGTCACACAGGTCGGACGGTGGTTGCTGACCCTGCCATCATTCCATCAGACGACAAGGTTGACGGACAAGATCATGGCCGCTTTCAACCGAAGCCTTGGTCCGCCGTTCCCACGGCGGGCCAATCGCTTTTCTGGCCGGTCTCAGGACGAGAAAACCAGGCCGGGTCACATTTTTGATCGATCCCGGATCATCATTTTACGCGCCTGCTCCAGCAGGCACACGGCCGATCGGATTTCGATTCGTAACTTACGTATACAGACAGCGTCTCGCTAGCAGCATTGAAGCTTCGGAATTGCCGGGATCGGAACGTCGATCGGGCAACAGGAAGAACACTCGGAGACCCTCAATGCGACAGACGACATTTCTCGCGGCGCCCGTCAGCCTCTTCGCGACGCTAACCTTCGCCGCCGGCACCGCTCTCGCCCAGTCGACGCCCGCGCCCGCGCAGGCTGCGCCGGCCCATGCCCACCAGCAGGGCATGGATCATGGCGGGCAGCAGATGCACGATCAGATGATGAAGGATCATCAGGCCGGCGCGCAGAAGCAGCAGGGGCAACCGGCCCAGCAGGATCAACAGGGCATGTCGGGGATGGCCGGCATGTCCGGCGGCTCGCCTGCATCGAACGGCTCGGGCATGGCCGGTAAGGCGAAGAGTGGCTGCTGCAAGATGCCGATGAAGAAGGCCAAGCCGGCGGCGAAGAAGAAGACCGCCAAGCCCATGGCCGACAAGCCGATGAGCGACATGTGAGGTTTCCAGCCCCGAGAACAGACCCCAGGGGCTGAGGGCCCGCCGTTCCCCCGCGGCGGGCCAGTTCTTTGACGATGCCCAGCGTCGCCCCGTGCTCCCAGCTTTCAAAACCGGGTCCGAGCGTCTGACTTGACAGAGGAAACAGCGATGCGAAAACATCTTGGCGTCGGTGCTGCTGTTGGCTTTCTGCTCTTTGGCAGCACGCCGCTCCTCGCACAGGGTATCGGCCATAGCTTGTTCATGCGCGGCAAGATCGTCCGTATGGATGCGGGCGGCACAGTGGCCTGCCTGGGTAAGGCCGATGGCGCGCACATCGGGCAGATACTCGAAGTCTATCACGCAACGCCGCGCCACCGCCGTCTTGTCGGTCATGTCGAAGTCGACCAGATTTTCGACGACCATTATGCTCATTTCCGCGTGAGGGACGGGACGCTTCAGAAAGGCGATTGGGTGAGCCTAAAGCGCGTCCGGGCGTAACGCCAGAATTGGAATGCCAAGCGCCGCCCTCGCCAAAAGAAGACTCGGCCGAGTAACGCCTGTCTCGGCATAATTCCGATCAGGCGTGCGCGAATACGTTCAGGAGTCGATGAATAGTCATCGGCTCTGTTGGCGTGTCTGACCCTCAAGCCCGCGACCCCGATACCAGACTACCTTCTGCGGAACTTACTTATAGGCCACCCGGGCAAAGAGATTACTCCGTCAGGCCATCGATAGAGATGGAGTCAGGTTATGTTCGAGAAGGCGATCGGGACCATTAACGCGGCGGCCTCCTTCCGACACCGCTATGATAATTTCATCGGAGGCCGCTGGAGCGCTCCTGCGGGCGGCGAGTATTTCGCCGACACGAGCCCGATCAATGGCGCCCAGATCGCAGAGTTCGCGCTGTCGACGCCGGAAGATGTCGAGCGCGCGCTCGATGCGGCGCACGCCGCCAAGGATCAATGGGCAAGGATCGCGCCCGCCGAACGCGCCAGGATTCTCAATCGCGTCGCCGACCGGCTCGAAGACAATCTGGAGTTGCTGGCACTTGCCGAGACGATCGACAATGGCAAGCCGATCCGCGAGACGCGCGCTGCCGACGTGCCGCTCGCGATCGACCATTTCCGCTACTTCGCCGGCTGCATCCGGGCGGAGGAAGGCGGCATCTCGACGATCGATGCGGACACCATCGCCTATCATTTCCGCGAGCCGCTCGGCGTCGTCGGCCAGATCATCCCGTGGAACTTCCCGCTGCTGATGGCGGCGTGGAAGATCGCCCCGGCGCTGGCGGCGGGCAACTGCACCGTCATCAAGCCCGCATCCCAGACGCCGCTCACCTTGCTGATGTTCGCCGAGCTCACCGCCGACATCCTGCCGCCCGGCGTGCTCAATGTCGTCACCGGCCCGGGACGGACCGTCGGCCAGGCGATCGCCGCCAATCCGCGCATCGCCAAGGTCTCGTTCACCGGCGAGACCGTCACCGGCAAGCAGATCATGCACGCCGCGGCGGACCATCTGATCCCCCAGACGATGGAGCTTGGCGGCAAGTCGCCCAACATCTTCATGGCGGACGTGCTCGACGAGGACGATGCCTTCTTCGACAAGGCGCTCGAAGGCTTTACTTTGTTCGCCTTCAACAAGGGCGAGGTCTGTACCTGCCCGTCGCGCGCCCTGATCCATGAGTCGATCTTCGACCGCTTCATCGAGCGCGCCGTGGCGCGCGTCGCCGCGATCCGCCAGGGCGATCCGCTCGACCCGTCGGTCCAGGTCGGCGCGCAGGCGTCGGAGGACCAGCTCCACAAGATCCTGGGCTATATCGATATCGGCAAGGCCGAGGGCGCGCAGTGTCTGGTCGGTGGCGCCAGGGCGCTGCCGGGCGGTGCGCTCGACCAGGGCTATTTCGTACAGCCGACCGTGTTCGTGGGTCAGAACCACATGCGCATCTTCCAGGAGGAGATCTTCGGTCCCGTCCTGGCGGTCACCACCTTCAAGACGGTCGAGGAGGCGATCGCACTTGCCAACGACACCGCCTACGGTCTTGGCGCGGGCGTCTGGACCCGGAGCGGCAACACCGCCTACCGTCTGGGCCGCGCGATCGAGGCCGGGCGGGTCTGGACCAACTGCTATCACCAGTACCCCGCCCATGCCGCCTTCGGCGGATACAAGGCGTCGGGCTTCGGGCGTGAAAATCACCGGATGATGCTCGACCATTATCAGCAGACCAAGAACCTGCTCGTCTCCTATGACGAGCACGCGCTCGGCCTGTTCTGACCCCTCGCTCAAAAGGAGAAACGGACATGGCGAAAACCATGAAGGCGGCGGTCGTCCGCGAATTCGGCAAGCCCCTGGTCATCGAGGACGCGCCGATCCCGACGGTCGGCCCCGGGCAGATCCTGGTCAAGATTGCGGCAACCGGCGTGTGCCATACCGACCTGCACGCGGCAGAAGGGGACTGGCCGGTCAAACCCAACCCGCCCTTCATTCCTGGCCATGAAGGCGTCGGGCATGTCGCCGCCGTCGGTGCGGGCGTCACCCATGTGAAGGAAGGCGACCGGGTCGGTGTGCCCTGGCTCTACACCGCCTGCGGGCATTGCGTGCATTGCCTGGGTGGCTGGGAGACGCTTTGCCACGAACAGCAGAACACCGGCTATTCGGTCAATGGCAGCTTTGCCGAATATGTCCTCGCCGATCCCAACTATGTTGGTCACCTTCCCGACAATGTCGACTTCCTCGACATTGCGCCGATCCTCTGCGCGGGCGTCACCGTCTACAAGGGATTGAAGGCCACCGAGGCCCGACCCGGCGAGTGGGTGGTCGTCTCAGGGATCGGCGGGCTCGGCCACATGGCGGTGCAATATGCCCGTGCCATGGGTCTCAATGTGGCCGCGGTCGACATCGACGATAGCAAGCTCGACCTCGCTACACGCCTTGGCGCCACACTGACGGTCAACGCGCACAGCGAGGACCCTTCGGCAGCGCTCAAGAAGGCGATAGGCGGCGCGCACGGAGCGCTCGTCACCGCCGTTTCGCCCAAGGCGTTCCAGCAGGCGCTCGGCATGGTCCGGCGCGGCGGCACGGTCGCGCTCAATGGTCTGCCGCCGGGCGACTTCCCGCTGTCGATCTTCGACACCGTGCTGAACGGCATTACCGTGCGAGGCTCGATCGTCGGCACGCGGCTCGATCTGCTCGAGGCACTGGCGTTCGCCGGCGACGGCAAGGTCAAGGCCACGGTCCATGCAGACAAGCTGGAGAACATCAACGACGTCTTCTCCCGCATGCACCATGGCGACATCGAGGGCCGGATCGTCCTCGACCTCGCCTGAACCCGACTTCGCGAAAGTACAGTTCATGTCTCCCTTACATATCCGGCCGATCGCACGGCGCCGTTTCGTCCAGGGGCTGGCGATCGGCGGCGCGGTTGCCGGCTTCGCCCCGGCGCTTCTCGCGCGATCCGCCCCAGTCTCGCCCGCCGAGCTTAGCGGGACCGAGTTCGACCTCGAGATCGCCGAGCTGCCAGTCAACTTCACCGGCAAACGCCGTATCGCGACCGCCGTGAACGGCAGCGTGCCCGCGCCGGTCCTGCGCCTGCGCGAAGGCGACACGGTCACGCTCCGTGTGCGCAACGGCCTCAAGGAGATGTCGAGCATCCATTGGCACGGCATCATCGTGCCGGCGGAGATGGACGGCGTGCCCGGCATCAGCTTTGCCGGCATCGCGCCGGGCGAGACCTTCACCTATCGCTTCGAGGTCCGCCAGAGCGGAACCTACTGGTATCACGCTCACACGCTCGCCGAGCAGACGGGACTCTATGGAGCGATCATCGTGGAGCCGAAACAGGCGCCGGCGGCGCGGGCGCCCGATCGCGACTATTGCATCGTGCTCAGCGACTGGTCGGACGAGCCGCCGCTGCAGATCTTCCTCAATCTCAAGAAGCAGAGCAGCTACTATAATTTTGCGCAGCCGACCGCCGGCGATTTCCTCAAGGATGTCGGCACCATGGGCTTGGGCAAGGCGCTCGAGCGGCGGCGGATGTGGAACAGCTCGCGGATGAACCCGACCGACTACAGCGATGTCTCTGCCGCGACCTACACCTATCTGATGAACGGCGCGCCGCCCGCCGGCAACTGGACCGGTATCGCCGCGCCCGGCGAGCGCGTGCGCCTGCGCTTCGTCGGCGCGGGGACGGCGACGTTCTTCGACGTGCGGATCCCCGGGGTCGAGCTGACGGTCGTATCGACCGACGGGCAGCCGGTCGAGCCGGTCACGGTCGAGGAATTCCGGATCGGCCCGGGCGAGACCTACGACGTCGAGTTCACCATGCCCGAGGGCGGCGCCCGCACCATCTTCGCGCAGGCGATCGATCGGAGCGGCTATGCGCGTGGCACGATCGCACCGGCCCCGGGCATGGCGGCAGCCGTGCCGCCGCTCGATGCCCGGACCTGGCTCGAGCCGGTCGACATGATGGGCGCGATGGCGACGATGGGCGCAATGGGAGGCGACGCGCATGCCGGGCACGGCATGACCGAGATGCCGGCCAGGGCACGGCACGCCCGCACCGAATATGGCGCCAATACCGACATGCGCGTCGACTATCCGCGCACCAATCTCGACGATCCCGGCGCCGGGCTGCGCGGGCGCGGCTGGCGCGTGCTGACGCTGGCCGATCTGCGCACGCCGGGCGGCGATCCCGACCCGCGCGAGCCCGAGCGCGACATCGAGCTGCATCTGACGGGCAATATGGAACGGTTCATCTGGTCGCTCGACGGCATCAAGCTCAACGATTCCAGGCCGCTTCATTTCAAGCCAAACGAGCGGCTGCGCGTCACCTTCGTCAACGACACGATGATGACGCATCCGATGCATCTGCACGGCATGTGGAGCGATGTCGAAGGCCCGGACGGCGCCTTCCAGGTCCGCAAGCATACGGTCGTGGTCCAGCCCGCCCAGCGGGTGAGCTTCCGCGTCACCGCCGACGCCATGGGCCGATGGGCCTTCCACTGCCATCTGCTCTATCACATGGCGGCCGGCATGTTCCGGGAGGTGGTGGTCGCATGATCCGGATTTTCCCCTCGCGCGGCATCGCTCTTGGCGCTGCCCTCTTCCTGGCGCCGGCGATCACGGCTCCCGCCCTCGCGCAGGAGGCCTCGCCCCCGTCGCCCGCCGCCACCCCTGCCCAAACGGCCACTCCCGCTCAGCACACCCCTTCCGCGCAAGGCTCTCAGGACCATGCGGGCATGGACATGCCGGGCATGGATATGACCGACACGAAGGCGTCCGGTAACGGCGCCACGATGGACATGGGCTCGATGCAGGGCGGCCAGGCCCCGCCGGACGCGCGCAACTCGGACGATTATGCCGACGGCTACCGCAACTCGACGCTGCCGGGCTATGAGATGGCCGACAAGCTCTCAATCCCCAAGATACTTGTCGATGAGCTTGAGTTCACCAGCGGCAACGAGGGTCAGGGCGGGGGCTGGACCGTGCTCGTCACCAAGGGTCAGGACAATGACAAGCTCTGGCTGCGCAGCCAGGGGCTCAAGAACTCCCGCGACCAACGTCTCGATCCGGAGAGCAGCGTCGAGGCGCTGTGGTGGCACAGCAAGAACCCGTTCTGGGGCACGCTGCTCGGGGTCAGGCAGGATCTCGGCAAGGGAGCGACCACCTGGCTGGCCGCCGGCGTCGAGGGACTGGCGCCCTATTGGTTCGACGTCCAGCTCACCGGCTATGTAGGAACCGATGGGCGTCTCGCGGCGCGCGCCAAGGCGTCCTATGAGGTCTTGTTCACCAATCGGTTGATCCTTACGCCGCAGGTGGAGACCAATATCTATTCGAAGCGGTCGAGCGATCGGCAGCTCGGCAGCGGCTTCAGCAATGTCGAGCTGAGCGGACGGTTGCGCTACGAGGTGTCGCGCAAGTTCGCGCCCTATATCGGCTTCGTCTGGGAGCGCGCATTTGACGGCACGGCCGATTTCCGTCGCCTGCGCGGGGAAGGGCCTTCCGAACACAGGCTGGTGATCGGCTTGCGCGCCTGGTGGTGATCCGCGGATGGCCACTCGAGGGGTCGACCGCGAACGCGCCGCGTGACAAGGCTGGATCGCAAGCCAACGGTCGCTGGCCGGCCTCCTTTTTCGTCTTGTTGCTCGCGGCGGCTGCGGCGTCGGCGGGACAGACGGCCATTCTCGCCTTCCTTCCGGCACTGGTCGACCCGGCTCGTGGCGCGCTATCGTCAAGCGCTCATGATTTTCATGTCGCGAGCCTGACCGCGGTCCATCCCCTGGCAGCCTTGCTGGCGGCGCCGCTCTGGGGCTGGATCGCGGACCGGGTCGACTATCGGGCGATGTTGCGCGCAGCGCTGGTCATCCTCGCCCTGGTGACCGCGCCGATCGGCCTCGTCGGGCTGCCTGAGCTTTATGCATTGCGCCTGGTGGCGGGGATGGCGTCGGCCGCCATCATACCGTTGGGCTTGCTCTGCGCGAGCTTTGCCGCAAACGAGCGCGCGGACCAGGCGCGGCGCTTCACCTGGCTGACCGCCTTCTTGTTTCTGGGCGATCTCGCCGGTCCGCTGGTGGCGGAGGTCTCGGCCGCGATCCTGCCCCGCGCTCCCCTCATGATCCTCGCTTTCGGCATCGGTGCCGTCGGGGCGGCGCTTTGCGCCGTGCGTCTGCCGCGCTGGTGTGCACCTTGCATCGATGGCGGAGACCTGCCCGCGCCGAGGCTCGGCGCGACGCTGATCCTGCTTTTCGTCACGATCGTCGCGGGCGGCGGGCTGGCGGCGATGCATGTCAATCTCCTGGTGACGCGGAGCGTCATTTCGCTGAGCCGCGAAGAGATCGCCTGGATGCTCAGTCTCTGCGGATTGGGCATGCTGGCAGCACAGATCTTCCATGCGAGGCTCGATTGGCTGGTGACCATGCCGAGGCGGCTTGCGGGGCTGACGCTCGGCCTGCTGGCTGCGGCGCTCTTCCTGTTCCCTGTCGCCGCGAGCATGGCCGAACTCAGTGGGATCATCGTTGCTGCCGGCTGGAGCTCGGCAACCCTTCGATTGGTCACCAGCTTCTGGATCAGCGGTGCGGCAGCCCCTTCGGGTCTGAAGCTCGGTCTCCAGCATTCCGCCGCCAGCATCGGGCAGGCGCTCGCGCCGCTGGCGATCGCCGTCGTCGCTCCCGGGGCGCAGCACTTAGTCTTGTGGGGGATTGGTGGTCTGTCGCTGGCGCTGCTTGTGTCCTTGCCGCTCGCCTGGAGGCCGCGCGCCATCGTGAAATCTTCAGCGTGATGAGGGGTAGGGGGCATCAATGCGTATAGATCATTAGGAACCCTATCGCATGCTTCCGGGAGCCGTTCATGAAGACCCGTCTTTCTGCCGCCTTGCTGTTCCTCGCCCTGCCCGGCGCAGCGCTTGCGGCGAATGATGTCGTCGTCCACCGGGACCCGGGTTGTGGATGCTGTGAGAAGTGGGCCCAGGCGCTTCGCGCGAAGCTGGGCCGCACGGTCGTCATGCGCGACGATGCGTCGCGCGGGGCGCTTCAGCGGAGGGCCGGCATGCCGGGCACGCTGGCATCCTGCCACAGCGCGATGGTTGATGGCTATCTGATCGAGGGCCATGTCCCGGTCGCCGATATCAAGCGCCTGCTGGCAACCCGTCCCGTAGGCGTCAGAGGCATTGCGGTGGCGGGGATGCCGATCGGCTCGGAGGGCATGGAAGTGGCAGGCGCCGCCCGCCAACCCTATGCGGTGGTGTCGTTCGGCAGTTCGGGCCAGAAGGTCTTCGCGCGGCATTGATCACGCACGCCTCGGCTCTCGCTGGTGATTTCCTGTTTGAATGACTGGGACTTGCTCGCCCCCACCTGTATAGTCATTTGATGCATGCTCCCGCTCGCCCCCATAGCCGCGCATCCGCTCCCCGGACGAAAGCTGCTTCTGTGGGCGAACCCGCGGTCGACGCTGCCGGTGCGGAGAAGCAACCTCGCTATGTGGCGATCAAAGACAGCATTTTCGAGGACATCCGGGAAGGTCGCCTGAAGCCCGGCGACCAGACGCCGTCAGAGGCCGAGCTCGTCGAGACGTTCAAAGTCTCGCGCATGACCGCAAACCGGGCGTTGCGGGAACTGCAATCGGCCGGTGTCGTGGTACGGCGGGCGGGGCGGGGCAGCTTTGTCGCCGAGCCCCGGCCGATCGGGCAGCTGATCGAGATCCGCAACATCGCGGAGGAGGTGCGCGGCAGGGGCCACGCCTATCGCGCGCGCGTCATTTATAATATCGAGATACGGGCTGATGCGGAAAGGGCAGCTCTGCTGGAAGTCGGCTTGGGCACGCGCCTCTTCCATTCGCTTATCGTCCATCACGAGACCGAATTCCCAATTCAGGTCGAGGAGCGCTTTGTGCTGGCATCTGCTGCGCCACGCTACGGAGAGAGGGATTTCAGCGCCTCGACGCCGAATGAATATCTGACACGTGTTGCCCCGCTCGAGCGAGTAGAGCACCGGGTGTGCGCGGCGATGCCGGATACAGCCATGCGAACAATGCTGGGCCTCGCTGAAGGAGAACCAGTGCTAATGATGACGCGCAGAACCTGGAGTCGCGGACGTCTCGTATCGCACGCTTGGCTCACGCACCCGGGCAATCGGTTCGAGCTATCGGCGGCTTTTTCTGTTGGGACCTAGCGATCAGCCCGCGCCCAACTTGACGGCCGATTTGCGCCTGCGCCGCAACCATCGCACGTCGGCGCGACTGAAGCTCTTAAACAGCAGGTAGAAGCCCGTCCCCGACAGCCACAAAGTACCGAACGCAACGAAGACGATCAGCGGGTGATTGAAGCTGGTGCGGTTCACATAGTCCATATTGTGGAGCATCCAGAAGAAATCCCAGGTGCGCCATGTGTCGCCGCGCATGACCAGGAATCGGCCGGTGTCGGCGGAGATGTAGGCGCTGCTGTTCTCTGCGTCCGCGAAATCCAGTCGCCACATGGTGCCTTCGTGCTCGCGCGCTTCCACATTCGGTTCGGCGAGCAACGTTGCCTTGCGGATCGGTGCTTCATTCACCATCGTCGCGACGTCGCGCGCGACCTGCTCGTCGACCCGAACCGGGGCGCCGCTCGTCGCGTCGATTAGCCGCGTGCCCGTGGTGGATCGAAGCTCGTAGACGGGGCGTGTGGCAAGGGACCGCAAGGCGATGCCGAGCACGGGACCATCAAGAGCGAGCTTTGCCGGCGCAATATAGTCACCGGCAGGTAGGGCGTGCTGATGGCTGGCCTGCGCACTGTGTCCGCCGACCTTCTCCTGATCGAGCAAGGCCATCATCGAGCCGCTCAGA
This sequence comes from Sphingobium sp. TCM1, assembly GCF_001650725.1. Taxonomy (GTDB): domain Bacteria; phylum Pseudomonadota; class Alphaproteobacteria; order Sphingomonadales; family Sphingomonadaceae; genus Sphingobium. The sequence continues at coordinate 83,722 of NZ_LXVX01000023.1, forward strand.
GCCCAAAGGAGAAACTGCACGCCCAGGATCAGGCCGACCCATTTGTGGATGCGCCGAAAAAAGAGCGGGGTGAACCGGATTTTCTTCATGCCTTCTTCTTCCTGCGCCGCGGGAACGACCAAAGCAGCAGCCAAGCCCCGGCCAGCGCCATGGCAAGGGCACTCCAGGTCGCCACGCGCAGCAGCGGATTGTTGACGTCGGAGCGATCGTCATAGTCCATGATGTGCAGCATCCACGCGAAATCGAACACGCGCCACAGCGCATGGCGGCGCGAGATCAGCTCGCCGGTCTGCGGAGAGAGATACAGGGTTGGCCGGTTCCAGGCATCGAATTCGACCTGCCAATAGGGAGGCTTGCGCGCCTGCATTTCCAGTGGCGCCGTCGTCAGCAGCCGGGCTGCGACGATGTCCCCGGTGCCGCTGTAGATGCGCCGAGCGGCGGCGCGGATTTGTGCCTCGCTCAAATCGGGGATGGGCTGTCCCGAACCTGCATCGAAGAGTCTTGGACCACCCGGGGTTTGCGCGCGCCAGACGGGCTGATCCATGAACCGTTGCAGGCGGATCTCGGACGCGTCGGGAGCCGATTGAACAATCCGCGCCGGCGGGACGAAGCTCGCAAGGTCGATGGGGGCGACGACCGGTGGGCGGACCAGATCGTCGCCATGGATGATGTCGATATGGACGGCCACCATATAGAAGCCGGTCAGCGTCCAGAGCAGAACCTGGACGCCGACGATCAGGGCCAGCCACTTGTGCGTCCGGCGGATGACCAAAGGCCAGCGAATTGCCATGTGCTGCCCTTCAGAACGCGGTTCGGAAGCCGGCGTAGAAGCGCCGTCCGAGTAGATCATAGGTCATCGTGTCGGTGTTGGCATCGGTGAAGCTCTGGATATAGGGCGCCTTGCGGTCGAACAGATTATCGGCCCCGATCTGGAAACGTGTCTTCTCGTCGATCGCGAAGGCAAGCTGAAGATTGTGGTAGAAGACGTTCGGCGTGCGGTAGCCGATGTCGCCGGCCGATGCGTTGAAGTCGGTCGCCTTGCCGATCCATTGTGTCGACCAGGTCGCGCTGATGCCGTCCTTTTCCGCCGTCAGCACGCCATAACCACGCCATTTCGGATAGCCGCCATTGCCGCCCCCGATAAACCCGTCGAAATAGATCGGCGCGCCGCCGGGGAAGGGGTTTACGACATATTTGTTGAGATAGGTCATGTTGAGATCCAAGGAGATCTTCACCTCGCCCACCGCACCACTGTACACCAGACCCAGATCGAGACCATTCATCTCCTCGCGGCCGGTGTTGATGGGCTGGGCGGAGAGGTAAGTGACCTCGCCGGTCAGCGCGCTGCGCGTAAAGTCGCTGCAGAACGGGTGCGACAGGTTCTGGCTCGCATAGCAGACTGCGAGCTTGGTCGAGCCGGGAATGGCCCGGATCGCGTCCTTGATCTTGATGTCGAACCAGTCTGCCGTCAGCGACAACCCTGGGATGATGCCGCGCGGCGATATCACCGTACCAACGGTCCAGGTCGTGGAGCTTTCGGGCCGAAGGCTCTGGTTACCGCCCACTGTGGTGAGGATCGTGGTGCCGAGCTGCGTATAGTTGGCCGGCACACCGGACGCCTGACAATTGGCGATCAAGGTCACGTTGCCGCTGGAGGTGTAGCGCGAGCAGGGATCGGTCGTGGTCAGATTGCCTTCCGAGACGCCGCCGAAAAGCTCCGGCACGTTGGGAATGCGAAAGCCCGTCCCATAAGTGCCGCGCAGACGGATGCTGTCATTGACTACCCAGTCGGCACTGAGCTTGTAATTCCAGTCGCTCCCGAAGAGATTATAGTTTGAGTAGCGGACTGCGCCATCGAGCGTGAGCGCCTTGGCGAAAGCTGTGTTGGCAAGCACCGGCACCGATAGCTCGAGATAGGCTTCCTTGGCGGTGCTCGAGCCCGAAATAGGATCCTGCTGATTGACGTTCGCCACGCCGAGCACCGTCAACGGGTCGGGATCGCGCCAGCCTTTTTCGCGCCGATAGACCACGCCGGTGGCGAAGGACACCGCGCCGGCTGGAAGGGAGAAGAGATCGCCGTTGAGGTCAGCCGTGACCGTGCCGAGTTCGTTGCCTCCGCGATCGCGCGAGGTGAACAGAATATAATCCAGAACCTGAGGTGTCAGGTCTCCGAACCCAAGATAGTCACCGCAGGGGATGGCCGCGCCCGCCGTGCTGGAGCATTTGCTCCTGTCGAGCGTGTTCGCGACGCGCTCGAGATTGGCGATGTTGGTCGAGCCGTCGACGGCCGTGTTACGCCCGAAGCTGCCCGCGACTTCCCAGGCCCAGTCGTTCGCCAGCTTGCCGCGCAGCCCGAAGGTGCCTTGCCAGGTATCGGTCTCCTGGAAGAAGTGGCGCGCGCCGGGTTCGGCGAGGCGGCGCTGGGCCAGGACCAGGTTCTGGCCGGTCGGATTGGTCGGATTGCTGGCTGGTATCGAGAGATTGCGCAGCGTGCCGGGTGTCGCGATCTGATTCGACTTGCGGAACGTATAGAGGAACTCGCCGAACGCCTGGATACCGTCGGTCAGCGCATAGTCCGCGAAGAAGGCCGTGCTGACGCGCTCGACTGGGCTGACCGCATTGAGAAACGGGTTCGAGTTGAAGTTGTGCTTGGCGGGACTGTAAGGCTCGTAGAAGTTCCCGTTCCCTCCGGGTACCTGGTTGAAGTTGATCTGTTGGCCGTTGGGCAGCACCGCGCGTCCGCCGATCGTCGAGGCGCTGTTGACGCAGCTCAGCGAGCCCGGCGTCGTTTCAGCGAGCGAGCAGGGCGCACGCGAGGCCATGTTGACGGCGCTGGTCTTCTGGTAGGTGACTGCTGCCATGAACCCGCCACGATCGTTGCGAATGCCCCAAAGTAGGTCCGCGGTGAGATCGGAGCCGTCGCCGCGCTCGGTAATGCCTTGTCGGACGCTGAGACCCAGGCCTTCATAATCGGTGCGCGTGACAAGGTTGACCACGCCGGCCATGGCATCGGCCCCGTAGATAGCGGACGCGCCATCCTTGAGGACATCGGTGCGTGCCAGCGCCACGACCGGGATCATGTTGAGATCGGGTGAGGAATTGGCGCCGGTGCCGCCCGCGACGAGGCGTCGGCCGTTGAGGAGCACGAGTGTGCGCTTGATGCCGAGGCCGCGCAGATTGACCTGAGCAGTGCCATAACCGTTGTTGGTCCAGTAGGCCGATGTCTGGTTGCCCGCGAAGCCGGCATTGGCCGGCAAACGCTGCAAGGCGGTTTCGATATTGACGATGCCGGTATTTTGGATCTGCTCGGCGGTGACCACGGTGGCCGGTCCAACCCCGGCCAGATCCTGCCGACGGATTCGTGAGCCGGTAACGACGATGTCGCTGTCATCCCCCAGGACTTGTGCTTTTGGCTGCGGTGTCGGATCGGCCTGAGCGAGAGCCGGCGCGGCGTAGCCCGCGACGATGGCGGCGCTGCCGAGCAGGGCCATCCTGATGGTCATGTGCAATCCCCCTGACGTTTTAGAACAGCCACAGACAACATCAGTTGTATATACAGGTCAACAGTATTTTTCCTGTTTTTCCAATACCTTATTCTCGTGAAATTTAGATATAGATATAGCTATAATACGCACGCCAGACGTCGAACCCTCATGACTGAAGAGATATTTTTGCGAGCGCTCATTTGCAAAGCTGCTGAGATAGGAGATAGAATATCATATCGTAATACAGCCTCGCACGCTTCGATTTGATGATCGGGACATTTGGCCGGCAAGAATGCGAAGCGGCATGATCACATGTTATTGGTGTCGGCGTGATATACCTAGGTATAGCGCTAGAGATGCTCCGGGAACATTAGTCCTTTGCTGAGCTTGCACGCGCCAGGGAAAGTAATACCGATGCGGACCGCATTTGATCCTCGTTTCCTGGATGTGTCGCGCCTTCTTCCGGATTGAGCCGCAGGTTCGCCTTTTGAGGCAGATGAAACGACTCCTGACGAAACGTCGTGCGACGAGTCCGGCGACCTGAGATCGTCGCGCAGCCACTGGGTCACTTGGCGATGATCCAATCCGGTTCGGCAGTGGCGGCGCAGTCCTCGAACGTCGATCGCATCCGCGGAGCCGACGGGCCGGCTTGTGCATGAGCCGCCCTGATTTTGCCGCTGGGCAGTACGGCAGGTTGCGAAAAATGCTTGCTGTGTCCCGGTCGGCGCGCGGGCGTGCAGCTCGCGCCTCGCACGATCACACGCGCAGCAGTCGCCCCACCGCCCGCATGATCGTCGCCCGGCGCGCCGCGTGCTCGGCAGCGTCGCGTGCAGCTCCGGTCATGCACCAGAGCTGGGTGAGGGCGGCGACAAGCCGGACGACATCCAGGGGCGTGAAGTCGGCGACGATCCGCCCCTCGGCCTGCGCCGCTGCGATCCCGTCCAGCTTCTCCCCGAGAAGGACCTCGCCGGCCGGGAGCATCAGAACATCCTGGCCACGCTCCAAATGATGCCAGGTCAGCAGCCTCCACAGGCGCGGGCGTTCGACCAGCAAGTCATAGGTGCGCCCCGCATAACCCTCAAGATCATTGGGATCGAAGCGATCGGCCTGCGCCGCGTCCATCACTTCCTGCGTCAGCGCGGCATCGAAGAGCGCCTCCTTGTCCCCGAAATAGGTGTAGAGCATCGGCTTGCTGATACCCGCCGCCTGCGCAATCCGGTCGATCCGCGCGCCCGCCAGCCCATGGGACGCGAACTCCTCGGTCGCTGCAGCCAGGAGCGTCTCGCGGCTCTGTGCGGCATTCCGCCGGGTTCGTTGCTTCATCACACCTCCAAGCATTGACGCATTCCAGGTTTCAAGTTACCTACCAGTTGGTAATATATGGAGTAACATATGTCCAATCACTGGTTTCTCACGGGCGCGTCCAGCGGTATCGGCCGCCATCTGGCCGAACTGATCCTGGCCGCTGGCGACGACCTTACCGCGACGGCCCGCAAGCCCGAAAGCCTCGATGATCTCGCGGCGAAATATCCGAGCCAGCTGCGCGTCGAAGCGCTCGACGTCACGGTCAAGGACGATATTGCTGCGGTCGTGGCCCGGGCGCAGGCGCGTCGACCCGTCGATATTCTGGTCAACAACGCCGGCGGCGGCGTGATCGGCGCCACCGAAGAGATGTCGGACGCCGAGGTCGAAGGCCAGATCGCGCTCAATCTCATGGCGCCCATCCACATCACCCGCGCCTTTGTCCCCGCCATGCGGCTGCGCGGGAGCGGCCGGATCATCCAGATCTCCAGCGCTAGTGGTCAGGGCTCGCTTCCGACGAGCAGTCTCTATCATGTGGCCAAATGGGGCCTGGAGGGCTTCAGCGAATGCCTCCGCCAGGAGCTTGAACCCTTCAACCTGTTCGTGACACTGATCGAGCCGGGCGGGGCGCGCACCAGCTTCAGCCACAATCTGCAATTCGCCAGCGAGATCGCCGCGTATCGCGATACGCCCGCCGGCCATATCCGCAAGATGTTCGAGACCGCCGGAAACGAGCTCTACACGCTCGACCCGCAAAAGATCGCGCAAGCGATCGTTGATGTCGCAACCAGCGACCATCCGCCGCTGCGCGTGACTCTGGGGGGTGACGCTTTCGGCGTTGTCCAGGCGGCGCTGCAATCGCGGCTCGCCTTTCTGCAGTCCCAGGAAGCGCTCGCGCGCTCGGTCGCTTTCGACAGTTGAGCTTTTCCGTCTTCCAGCTTTCGTCTCCGCGCGGTGCGACGCGCCTCACCGGGGCCCGGCAACCCTGTCGTCAGCGCCGTTATCCGATACTTAGGTATAGTCATCCGACACGATTGCAGAGGCGCCACACGGGCAATCGCTTGGTACCATCGCAAGAGAGGAAAACCCTCGCGGTCGCCAATCAAGGGTGCGCAGACCTTCGCAGTCGCGTGCCCTTGATGTGGCAGCGCGCCGCCCAGCCACGCGCGTCATGAACGGGAGCGGCCTTCTGCGAAACCCAACGCTCCGCCGCATTTTCTATAAGCTCTCGCTCGAATTGCTGCGCGCCGCCTTCTTCTTCCTGCGATTGGGCTTGAAGAATGACGAGTGTTTGTGCGCGCGTCTCAATAGGCGAGGCACACGGCTTCCGGTCGCCGCCGCCGTTCTTTGTCACAATGGCAAACGGCTACGGCCGGCGACCCTGATCGATCCGGCGTGCGAGCACGTCGGCAAGGATGACTTCGTGTGGATCAAAATGTCCCAGCCCAGCGAAACAGAACTTGCCGACATCGCCGGGAATTACGGCCTTCATCCGCTTGCCATGGAAGGTGCCGACAACGGCCACCAGATTTCGAAGCTCGACGATCACATGCTCAGGGTTGAGAGCGCCATCACCGGCATCCGCGACATCCTGATCTCGGTGTTCGAGGCGAGTCACCTGCTCGAACAGCAGCGCCAAGGTGCGATCACCCGTTAGCTTGCCGCCCGGGATGCGATCCTCGCGGTGCCTACCGCGATTGCCGGAATCTACGGCATGAATTTCGAGAATATGCCCGAACTGAAGACGCAATGGGGATATTTCGTCATCCTCGGCGTCATCGCTGCGGTCTGCATTGGGCTCTACATCCGGTTCAAACGTAGCCACTGGCTTTGACGGCGCAGATTGGCTTTCCACATCGCGCCGGGCTGAGGCTGCCGGGGGCCGGCCGCCATAACTCAATGCTTTCGCAGAACCTCGGCGCGGTGCCGGTCCAACGCATCGAGCAAAGCCCTGCCGATCAAAGGCTTTGCGAGAACGTGATCGAAGCCCGCCTCGGCGGCCCGCCAGGCCAGCAGCGTGTCGTGAAAGCCTGAGATCATGATGGCGCGTCCCGACCATCCGATCTCGCGAAGGTGACGCAGCATCGCGAATCCGTCGATGTCGGGCATGCGATAGTCGAGGATGACGCAGTCTGCCTCCTTCGCGCGGGGGTCGGCCAACAGCGCGTGGCCGGTCGTATATCCCCACACGGCATAGCCGCGCGATCTCAGCAGCAGCTGGAGGCCACGCCGCACGCCGGGATCGTCGTCGGAGACGAGGATGGTGTATCTGCCATCATGCTGAGTGGAACGGACCGATGGCATTGCGAGAAGCGGACACCCGTGTGACGATTGCACCATCGATCGCATATCGCGCCTCGTCCCGTCGCTACGTAGAGGTCGCAGTCACTTCGGCTTGCGGCCCATGCCCGCGGCAAAGGCGATCCGCAGGGCTTCGGACAAATTGCGGACCTCGAGCTTGGCCATCAGGCTCGCGCGATGGACCTCGACCGTTCGCGATGAACAGCCCAGGTCATAGGCGATCGTCTTATTGGGCAGGCCGTTCGCCAGCCCTTCCAGCACTTCACGCTCCCGGGGCGTCAGTGCAGCGACCCGCACGCCGGCTTCAGAGGTTTCCAGAGTGCGAAAGTCGACATCGTCGAGACGCGCGAACGCGCGGCTGACGGCGCCGAGCAGGGCGGCTTTCTCGAAGGGCTTCTCGAGAAAGTCGACCGCGCCGCCTTTCATGGCCTGCACCGCAACCGACACGTCGCCATGGCCGGTCAGGACGATGACCGGCATATTGACCCCGCGTGCTGCCATGGCGGCCTGAACCTCGAGACCGTCCATCTCGGGCATGCGCACGTCGAGGATGACGCAGCCGACGGCCGCCGACTTCGCCTCCTTGAGAAACTCCACGCCCGAGGCATAGGTCACGACGTCGTAGCCCGCGGTCTTGAGCGCAAAGCTCGCCGCCTTGCGGATGCTCTCCTCGTCGTCGACCAGATGGATGACGCGTCTATCCCCCATGTTCCTCCTCCGCCCGCGCATGGATCAAGGTAAAATGAAAGCGCGCGCCGCCGCGGACGGGGCGCTCCATCCAGATACGGCCCCCATGCGCTTCGATGATGGTCCGGCAGATCGAAAGGCCGAGGCCCATGCCGTCGGCCTTTGTCGACTTGAACGCCGTGAAGAGCTGCTCCCGGACCTCGTCGGCGATGCCGGGGCCGGTATCCGCCACGGTCACCTCGATCAGCCCGTCAGGGCGCAACCTGGTCGCCACCTTGAGGTCGCGAACCGGACACGCCGCCATCGCCTCGATGGCATTGCGCATCAGGTTGACCAGCACCTGCTGGATCTGCACCCTGTCGACGAGGACCGGCGTCGCGGCGGGATCGACTGCAAAGAAGCTGCGGATGCCGCGCTCGCGGGCGTCGACCAGCGCGAGCTGGCTCGCCTCGGCGATGACCCGCGGCAGCTCGTGGAGGCTCTTGTCGACCTCGCCGCGGGCGACGAAATCGCGCAGGCGCCGGACGATATGGCCGGCCCGCAGCGTTTCCTGTGCCGCATCATCCATCACCGACCGTAGCGACACGAAGGGTTCGTCGTCCCGCTCGTCGAGCATGTCGCGGATCGTCTCGAGATAGAGCGCGACCGCGGCAAGCGGCTGGTTGAGCTCATGCGCGAGGGTCGAGGCCATCGTGCCCATCGCGCTCAGCCGGGAGACATGGACCAGCTCTGCCTGCAGTTCCTTGAGCCTGAGCTCATCCTGCTCCTTGGCGGTGAGATCCCGGATGAAGCCGGTGAACAACCGCTGCCCGTCTTCACCGGCCTCGCCAACCGACAGCTGCATCGGGAAGGTCGAGCCGTCGCGGCGCTGGCCGACCACGACGCGGCCGAGGCCGATGATCCGGCGCTCGCCGGTCTGGAGATAATGCGCGATATATTCGTCGTGCCGGTCGCGATCGGGCTGGGGCATCAGGCAGGAGACGTTGCGGCCGACGAGCTCGGTTTCCGAATAGCCGAACAGGCGTTGGGCGGCCGCGCTGAACGACGTGATGGCGCCGGTCTCGTCGATGATGATCATCGCATCGGGGACGGTCGCCAGGATCGACTGGAGATGCTGCTCGCGGGTCTCGATTGACGCCCGGACCGCCGCCTCGTCGGTGACATCGCGACTGATGCAGGCAAAGCCTCGATGTGCGTCGCCTTCGAACAGGGCGCTGATCGTCAGGCGCGCGAGATATTCCGCGCCGTTCTCGCAGACCCGCCACGCTTCGCGCTCCAGCGTGCCTTCGTGAAGGGCGGCCGCCAGGTCTGCGCACGGGCGGCCGGCCGCAATCTCGTCGGGCGGGTAGAACAGGTCATGGGGCTGTCCCAGGACGCGATCGAGGGGCCAGCATTCGGCACGCTCGCCTTCTTCATTATAGCTCAGCACGATCCCGGCAGGATCGAGCAGCGTCAGGACGTGGCCGCCAGCCTGTCGCAGGAACAGCGGCGCAAGCCGCGCTACGTCGCTGGCAATCTCGTCCGGCCCGCGCCTCGTGTCGACCATCGTCCCGGCTCACGGGCCTGGCCGGGCGCACGGATCCGGGCGTAGCCCGACCGTGCCACTCAGCGCCGCGCGAGTATGGCCTTCATCTCGTCGATTTCCTGCCGCTGCGAGCGCTTGATCGCTTCGCAAAGCCGGATGACTTCCGGATCGCTGAGCTTTGCTTCCTGGCACATCAGGATCGCCCCGGAATGATGCGGGATCATCGAGCGCAGAAAGGCCGTGTCGCCGATCGTGGTCTGGGTGCGGATGAGCGCAAAGCTGCCGAAGAAGGCGACCAGCGACGCGGCGATCAGCGCGATGTTGGCGGCTTTCGACGCGAACATGTGCCGCATGGCGACGATCATCAGCACCACCATCGGCGCGACCATCATCAGCGTCATGTAGAGCATGTTGAGGTTGTTGTAGAAGCTGTCGAGCCCGTCGATCATGACGAACATCACCAGATACATGATGACGCCGCTGATGACGGTCTGAACGGCAAGGCTCCAATAGGCGCCCATCTTCCGGGTGTTCATGTGGGACGAATGGTCCATGGCGTATCTCCTTCGCTCGGCGCCGGCCGACCTTGGTATGAGTGTAACGCCCCGCTCTCCTGTTCGCCCCCGCCATCAGCCGTCCTGATGCTAAAACCAGAAGCGAACGCCGGCGACGAAGCTGGTCGCATGGACGTCCTCGCCGGCAAGCCTCGACAGCCGCGCCGTGTCGCCGGCTTTGCGCAGATAAGAGACGCCGATATAGGGTGCGAACTGGCGGCTGAACTCATAGCGCAGGCGCGCGCCGAGCTCTATGTTGACCAGCCCCGAACCGATGTCGTTCTCCGGAATATCCTGCGCGGCGAAATTGACCTCGGCGCGCGGCTGCAAGATCAGGCGCTGGGTAATGCGCTGGTCGTAATAGCCCTCGACCCGGCCCAGAACATCGCCCTTGGTCGAGAGGAACAGCGCGCCTTCGACTTCGAACATGCCGGGAGCCAGGCCCTCGACGCCGACCGTCGCGTAAGTGCGGTCGGGCCCGCGGCCGAAGTCCTGGCGGATACCGCCCTGAAGATTGAAATAGGGGTCGATGGCCCGGCTATAGAGCACCTGCACCTCCGCGCTGTCGATGCCGCGGCCGAACTCGCCTTCGCCCTCGCTCTTGAGCCAGAGCCGGTTGATATCGCCGCCGTAAAAGCCTTCGCCATCCCAGCGATAGCCATCGCGACCGCTATGCGCTTGATACTCGAACAGGTTGAGCAGCACCTGCCCGAAATTGTTGCCGCCGCTGTCCTTCATCATGATGTCGCGTGAGCGCGCCATCTCGGCGCCGGGAAAATCACGATCGGCGAAGTGGTCGCTGGGGGGAGGCGGCGGGGGCGCATTGCCGGCCGGAAGCGCCGTGCCGGTCATTTGCATGCCGGGCATGGCGGTCTGGCCATGCTGCGAATGGTCCATCCCGGGCATGTCCGGCATCGCGCCGTCCTGATGCTGGGAGTGGTCCATGCCCGGCATGTCCGGCATCGCGGGAGACGCGGGTTGCGGCTGACCGGCCGCATCTCCCTGCGGCGCAGGACTGGCCTGGTGCTGCGAATGGTCCATCGCCGAGGTGGCGTCTGGCGCTGGTGTCTGAGCGCGCGGCCTGGCGGCGGCCTTGTCCTTCTTCTTCTCCTGCGCCGGCGGCACCTCGCCCGGCGGCGCCATGCCGGGCATGCCGTGCATTGAATGATCCTGGGCAAAGGCGGGCGCGGCAGCGAAAAGGGCGATCGCGCTCACCAGCGGCGTGAGGATGCGGGTCATTACGCGTCTCCCTTCGGACGGACGCTCACGACCCGCATCATCCCGGCATGCATGTGGTAGAGGAGATGACAGTGGAAGGCCCAGTCGCCGACCGCGTCGGCGGTGAAGTCCCAGGTCACCTTGCCGCCGGGCTGGACGATTACCGTATGCTTGCGTGGCGCATGATCGCCATGCCCCGTCACCAGCTCGAAAAAATGCCCGTGAATATGGATCGGATGCCCCATCATCGTGTCGTTGATGAGATTGACGCGCACCCGCTCGCCTTCGATGAAGGGGATCGGCTCGTGATGGTCCGACATTTTTTCGCCGTCGAACGACCACATGAACCGCTCCATGTTGCCGGTGAGGTGAATGTCGATGCTGCGGCTCGGCGCGCGCACGTCCGGATTGCGATCGAGCGCCATCAGGTCCCTGTAGACAAGCACCTTGTGGCCGACGTCGGCGAGGCCCTGGCCGGGCTCGCCGGTGCGGTCGACGGGCATCGGCGAGATGGTCTGGACGCTCGGGTCGCGCTTCACCTGCGGCGCGTTCGAGAAGTCTCGCATCTTCATCGACCCCATCGCGTGCCCGCCATGGTCCATGCCCGCCATCTGGCCATCGGCGCCCATCGCGCCGTGGTCCATCCCGCTCATCGCGGAATGATCCATCCCCGAATGATCCATGCCTGCCATGGCGCTATTGTCCATGGTCGCCATCGCTGCCGCCGCGCCGGTCGCGAGGCGCGCGGACGCGTTCTTCTCGGCCGTCGGATCGACGCCCCGCATAGCGCCGCCCGACATGTCCATGCCTTCCATGCCCGGCATCGAGGACATGTCCATGCCCATGTCCTTCATGTCGGCGAGCGGCCGTTTGCGTAAGGGGGGAACCTCGCCGGCCATGCCGGCGCGCGGCGCGAGCGTGGCACGCGCCATGCCCGAGCGGTCGATCGCCTCGCCGACAAGGGTGTAGGCCTTGTCATCGCCTGGGCTGACAACGACGTCGTAGGTCTCGGCAACACCAACCTGGAACTCGTCGACGGTGACCGGCACCACATTCTGCCCGTCGGCCTGGACGATGGTCAGCGGCAGGCCGGGGATGCGGACGTTGAAGGTGGTCATCGCCGACGCATTGATGACCCGCAGCCGCACCCGTTCGCCCGGGGTGAAGAGCGCGGTCCAGTTGTCCATCGGACCATGGCCGTTGACGAGATAGGTGTAGGTGGATCCGGTCACATCGGAGATGTCGGCCGGGTCCATCCGCATCTGGCCCCAGTCGAGCCGGTCCTTGAGCGGCTGATCCTTGCCCGACAGGAGCCCGGCCAGGGTCTGGCGCTGGAAATTGAAATGGCCGGGGTTGACCTTGAGGCGCCGGAAGATCGCCTGCGGCGAGAGCGCGCTGTGATCGGCGAGCACGATGACATGCTCGCGGTCATAGGCGACCGGATCGGCACCGGCGGGATCGATGATGATCGGGCCGTAATGGCCTTCCTGTTCCTGCAGGCCTGAATGGCTGTGGTACCAGTAGGTGCCGCTTTGCACGACGGAGAACTGGTAGAGGTAGTTCGAGCCCGGCTTGATGCCCGGAAAAGACACGCCCGGCACACCGTCCATATTGGCCGGCAGGATCAGCCCGTGCCAGTGGATCGAGCTGTCCTCCTCCAGCTGATTGATGACGTTGAGCCGCACGCGCTGGCCCTCGCGCAGCCGGATCAGCGGGGCGGGGACCGTGCCGTTGAGGCCGATTGCCCGGAACTTGCGCCCGTCGATGGTCATCGACTGCCGGGCGATGGTGAGCGTAATGTCTTCGCCCGACACGGTCGGCAGCGTCGGTCGCATCCCCGGCGAGATCGTCTGCGCCCAGGCCGGCAGCCAGGCTGACAATGCTGCGCCGCCGCCGGCGAGGGCCGCGCCGCGGAGGAACTGGCGGCGGTCGAGAGCAGAAATCATTCGGTTGTCTCAGCTTTAAGAAAGAGGGCGTACCTATTGGGAATACGCAGCATGGCCTCATCCCCCTCAAACTTTCTTTAATATTTCCGAAAGGCGTGCCCTAGCTCGATAGAGGCGCGTTTCGACCGCCTTCTGGCTGATCCCGAGAATTTCGGCGGTTTCAGCTTCCGATTTCTCGTCGATCGTACGCAAAATAAGCGTGTCCTTGAGGGAAGACGGCAGGGCAGCAATCGCTTTCATTGCTTGCGCGAGCTGCTGTTCGGCCCCGATCGCCTGATCGGGCAGCGGTGCGTCGTCGGCGACGCCGTCCGCCTCGCCGAGCGGTAGGGCTAGGGCAAAGAAATTTCGAACCGCTCGCCGACGCCGCCAGTCATGGCATTTGTTGATGACAATCCGGGACATCCAGACCTGGAAGGGTCGGGTTACGTCATAGCGGTTGAGTGCGGCAAAGGCCGCGACGAAGCTCGCCTGGGTGACATCCAATGCCTCATCCATAGATCCGACATGGCTGCGCACGAGCCGGTGAACCCAACCTTGATGCCGGCGGACCAGCTCGCCATAGGCCGCTTGCCGGCCTCCAAGCGCCAGAGCCGCGAGCTCCCCGTCCGAGCAGTCGGGGAGGCACGCGGTCATTCGGATTTGGCCGTCAGCGCTTTCACCACGGCGTCGTCGAATTTGTCCGTCTGATCCGGGCGCAGCACGGCCCGCATCGCGAAGATATGCTCAAGTGTTTCTTTCTGCAGCGCGCCCATGGCCTGGTGCGAGCGATCCACCGCAGTTGCGACTTGCGGGCCATAGCCATGCTCCGCTTCGATCGCTTCCGCGAGACGCGCATTGTCGGCGCGCAATTCGGCCTCCAGCGCTTGACGCCGGATCGCGTAGTTCTTCTCGATTGTCTCGAGTCGGCTGTGTTGCGCTGAATTCAGCTTCAGATCGCGATGGAGCAGCTCGTGCAGCTCATTTTCGACCGGGCGCACTGGAACCACATAGACGCGGCCAATGACAACGCCAGCGATCGCCGCGGCGAAGGTCACCAGGACGAGGAGCAGGAGCCGGCGGCGGTCGCGCATCACTGCGAGCTCAGCAGCGTCGAGGGCGCAAGCGCGAGCCGAGCATCGAAGGGCGATAGCGGTTTGGCATCAGCAGACCGTGTCGGAACTGCCGAGCCGGCAATTCCGATGAACAGCGCGGTTGCGGCCGCGATGCCGAACGTCATAGCGCCAAGGCTTGGTATGGCCCGGATGCGCGCTATTTCCGCCATGACCCGGCTTTCCAGGCCGCCGAGCCTGGGATCGAGAGGCGCATCGCGCAACCGCGAGAGCAGGTGGTCAAGTTCATCCATGGTGCTTCTCCGTCTTCATCCTTCAATACGCACGATGGTCCAGGAACCCTTGCTGTAGATTGAAAAGAATAATTGCGAGGGGTGGGGGCTCGGGCTGCGTATTGTCTCATGGGATCTACAGGAGAATGTTCCAATGCGTTTCTTTTCGCCTCTCGCAGTTATCGCCGCCGTCGGCCTGAGTGTTTCTGCTCCGGCCTACGCGCATCCCAAGCTTGTGTCCTCGACGCCCGCCGCGAACGCCAGCGTCTCGGCGCCTTCGCGTATCACGCTCACCTTCAGTGAAGGTCTGATGCCGAAGCTGTCGGGCGCCGAGATCGTGATGACCGGCATGCCCGGCATGCCCAACCACCGCATGGCGGTAACCGGCTTCAAGACGTCCGTCGAAGGCGACAAGACGCTCGTGCTGACGCTCGCCAAGCCGCTCATGGCGGGCAGCTATCAGGTCGCCTGGCACGTCGTCTCGACCGACACGCACCGCATCCAGGGCAATCTCGCCTTTACCGTCAAGTGACGCCATGAACGACGTGGCACTCGTCGCCGTCCGCTGGGCGCTCTACGTCGATCTCGGCCTGTTGTTCGGCCTGCCGCTGTTCGCGCTCTATGCGCCCGGCGGCGGCCGGATGGTACAGCGGCATCTGCCGATGGTAGCAATGGTGGCCGGTCTCGCCTGTCTCGCCCTCCTGCTGTCGGCGCTGGGGTTCGCGTTGCAGGCAGCGGCCATGACCGGGCTGCCGCTCACCCAGCCTGATCTTTCCATGGTCGCAGAGCTGTTCAACGGCACGTCCATGGGAACGGCGCTGAAGGCGCGCCTCGTCGCGCTCCTCGTTCTTCTGCTCTCCATCCCCTTCTATCGCCGGCAATCCCGTCCTGCCTTCATCGCCTCCACTCTGGCAGGCGCGGTCGCACTCGCGACCCTCGCCTGGAGCGGGCATGGCGCGGCCGGCGAAGGCGAGGCGGGCTGGCTGCAACTGGGGGCCGATCTCATCCATCTGCTCGCCGCGGGCGCCTGGGTCGGCGCGCTTGCCGCATTCCTTGCGCTGGTTCTTACCAGGCTCGCAACCGATGATCTCGCCACTGAAGACATGGACCGGGTCATGCTCGCCGAGGAAGCGCTGCGGGGCTTCTCCCTCGTCGGCACGATCATCGTCGCCCTGCTGATCCTGACCGGGACGGTGAACGGCTGGTTCCTGGTCGGCCCGGGCAACATCGCGTCTCTCGGGCAGTCGACCTACGGCCTGCTGCTCATCGCCAAGCTGCTGCTCTTCGCCGGCATGCTGGGCCTGGCCGCGCTCAACCGTTATCGCCTGACCCCGGCACTTGCGCAGGCGATCGAGGAAGAGGACGCGCCACGGGCGCAGGCGCTGCTGCGCGCGAGCCTCGTCGTCGAAGGCGGTCTTGCGATCGTCATTCTCGGGCTGGTCGCCTGGCTGGGGACACTGTCGCCACCCATGTCGATGTAGTTTATCGTTTCGAACGCCTCGCGTTGGGAGAAGCCAATGCAATCGTACACCCCGCCGCGCGGGACTGGATCGACGAAAGACTATGATCGCGCGATCCGCCTGTGGGCGCGGGAGAAGCGGTGGCGTGCCGCCATGCTTGCCATGCTGCGCCCGGATTGGCGCCTGGTAATCGCCGATTATGGCCGCCAGCACGGGTCTCATGCGGCTCGCCTTCCGCCTGACCGTGCAGCGGGCTCGATGGCATCGACGATACCCAGCCCAATGCCGACGGCGTGCTCCCCGGCCTGATGGCGGCCAAGCGAACGGGCCCGCCGATTTGGCCACTTAGGCGATTACGTATTGACCCTGACACGGTGTCAGACCCTAGATCGTCAGGCGTCGAAAGGAGCGAGGCGATGAACGAGACACATGGAGCGGCGCATGGCGGCGGTTGCTGCGGCGGCCACGGCACCGCTAAAGCGGCGACCGGCGTCAAGGACCCGGTCTGCGGCATGACCGTCGACCCGGCGACCACGGCGCATCACGCCGAGCATAGCGGTGAAAGCTATCATTTCTGCAGCGCGGGCTGCCGGACCAAATTCATCGCCGATCCCGAGCGCTATCTCGGCCCGCCGACGCCGCCGGTCGCGGCGCCCGAAGGCACGATCTGGACCTGCCCGATGCATCCCGAGATCCGCCAGGACCATCCCGGGTCCTGTCCGATCTGCGGCATGGCGCTCGAACCCGCGACCGTGACCGCCGACAGCGGCCCCAGCCACGAGCTAGTCGATTTCACGCGGCGCTTCTGGGTCGGCCTCGTGCTGGCTCTCCCGGTGCTGTTCCTCGAGATGGGCGCGCATGTCTTTCCCGCGATCCATCGCCTCGTGCCGATGTCTATCTCGGTATGGATCCAGTTCGTGCTGGCGACACCCGTCGTGCTGTGGGCGGGCTGGCCGTTCTTCGAGCGTGGCTGGGCCTCGCTCAAGACCCGCAACTTCAACATGTTCACCCTGATCGCGATGGGGACCGGGGTCGCCTGGATCTACAGCGTCATCGCGACGCTCGCGCCTCAGCTGTTCCCGCCGGCCTTCCGCGGCGAGGACGGCATGGTTGCCGTCTATTTCGAGGCGGCCGCGGTGATCACCGTCCTCGTGCTGCTCGGCCAGATGCTCGAACTGCGCGCGCGGGAACGCACCTCGGGCGCGATCAAGGCGCTGCTCAACCTTGCACCAAAGACCGCGCGCCGGATCGGTTCTGATGGGAACGAAGAGGAAATCAGCCTTGATCTGGTTGCGGTGGGCGACCGCCTGCGGGTGCGGCCGGGCGAGAAGGTGCCGGTCGACGGCGTAGTCGAGGACGGCCGCTCCTCGCTCGACGAGTCGATGGTCACCGGCGAATCCATGCCCGTCACCAAGGCAAAGGCCGACACAGTGATCGGCGGCACGCTCAACCAGACCGGTGCGCTGGTGATCGTCGCCGACAAGGTCGGCCGCGATACCATGCTCGCACGCATCGTCCAGATGGTCGCTGAGGCGCAGCGCTCGCGCGCGCCGATCCAGCGCATGGCCGATCAGGTGTCGGGCTGGTTTGTGCCCGTGGTCATCGCGGTCGCGGCCGTCGCGTTCATCGCCTGGGGCATCTGGGGTCCCGAGCCGCGCTTCGCCTATGGGCTGGTGGCGGCGGTCGCCGTGCTGATCATCGCCTGTCCCTGCGCACTGGGGCTGGCAACGCCGATGTCGATCATGGTCGGGGTCGGCCGCGGCGCCGGGCTCGGTGTCCTCATCAAAAATGCCGAAGCACTCGAGCATATGGAGAAGGTCGACACTCTCGTCGTCGACAAGACAGGCACGCTGACCGAAGGCCGGCCTGCCGTCACCCAGGTCGTGCCGGCGCCCGGCTTCGACGAAGCCGAGCTGCTGCGTCTTGCCGCCTCGGTCGAGCGGGCGTCCGAGCATCCGCTCGCGTTGGCAATCGTCGAGGCCGCGAAGGATCGCGGCATCGTCACGAGCGACGTCATCGACTTCGACTCGCCGACCGGGCGCGGCGCGCTCGGCACGGTCGAAGGGCGGCGCATCGTCCTCGGCAATGCGCAGTTCCTTGCCGACAAAGGGGTTGCGACCGATGCGCTCGCCAGCCAGGCCGACGCGCTGCGCCGGGATGGCGCCACCGCGATCTTCATCGGGGTCGACGGCACAGTCGGCGGCGCCTTCGCGATCGCCGATCCGGTGAAGGCCACGACACCAGAAGCGCTCGCCGCGCTCAAGGCGGAGGGCATTCGCGTGGTCATGCTGACCGGCGACAACCGCACGACCGCGGAAGCGGTCGCCCGACGCCTGGGCATCGACGAGGTCGAAGCCGAGGTGCTGCCCGATCAGAAGAGCGCCGTGGTCGCCAGGTTCAAGCGCGAGGGGCGGGTCGTCGCCATGGCCGGCGACGGTGTCAACGACGCCCCCGCGTTGGCCGCCGCCGACGTCGGCATCGCCATGGGTTCCGGCACCGACGTCGCGATCGAGAGCGCTGGCGTCACGCTGCTCAAGGGCGACCTGACTGGCATCGTCCGGGCGCGGCGGCTCAGCCAAGCGACCATGTCGAACATCCGCCAGAATCTCGTCTTCGCCTTCATCTACAATGTCGCGGGCGTGCCCGTAGCGGCGGGTGCGCTCTATCCGCTGTTCGGTATTCTGCTCTCGCCCATTATCGCGGCGGCGGCGATGGCGCTCTCTTCGGTGAGCGTGGTCACCAACGCGCTGCGCCTCAACCGGAAAGCACTGTGAACATCGGCGAGACGTCACGGCAGAGCGGCGTCTCTGAGCGGATGATCCGCCATTATGAAAAGATCGGCCTCATCCCGGCGCCGGCGCGTCGGGGTGCTGGCTATCGTGACTATGGCGAGCGCGACCTCCATCGCCTCCGGTTTATCGCCAATGCCCGCGATCTCGGCTTCCCGATCGAGGAGATCCGCACGTTGCTCAGCCTTTGGGCCAATACCGGCCGTGCCAGCGCGGAGGTGAAGCGGCTTGCCCTTGCCCGCGCCGATGAGTTTCAGCGCAAAGCCGAGGCGTTGACGGCGCTGCGCGACACGCTAATCGACCTGGCCGAGCGCTGCCAAGGCGACGAGCGGCCGGATTGTCCGATCATCGCCGAACTGGCCGCGGCCCGATCCGCATAGCATCCGGCATCGCACGGCCGAGAATTTTAGGGGTGCCCGTTTTCGGTCGATTCGTGCAGGTCGACGGCGAAAGCGATCCGCAACAGGTCGGGCAGGCTTTGCGCGTTGAGTTTGATCATCAGACTGGCCCGATGCAGCTCGACCGTGTGCGACGTGACGCCGAGTTCATCTGCGATAAGGCTATTTGGATAGCCTCGCGAAATTCCTCTCAGAACGGCCCGTTCGCGCTGCGTCAGTCTCGCGGCTTTCGAAAGAGCGTCGGCCTGTTCGGAGGCACGACGGGCTATACTCTCAAGCCAGCTGAAGCCGCGGTCGATCGCGCCGAGCAATGCGGCCTTCTCGACCGGTTTGGCGAGAAAGTCGGCAGCGCCCGCCTTCATCGCCTGTACGGCGAGCGTAGGATCGCCATTGCCCGTCAGCACCACGACGGGCATGTCGATACCGCGTCGCGTCAGCTCCGCCTGAACCTGCAGGCCGTCCATGTCGGGCATGTGCATGTCGAGAACCACGCAGCCTTTCTCGGCGTCCTCTGCGCTCAACAGAAACTCCGGCCCCGAAGCGTAGGCTTCTACGGCAAACCCTGCGGTCCGCAACGTGAAACTTAGTGCTTTTCGTATTGTCTCTTCGTCATCGACGATATGCACGACGCGCTTGTTCCCCATAGCCCCCGAGATCGATCAATACGCAGTGCCGCGAGGGCAGCGCTTCAAGGGATACTTCTCTGCACGTTGGACTATGGTCCCAGGTCAAGAGTAAAAATTTGGCGAGGCAAAACGGCGAAGGACAGCGAAACTGTGAGGGTTCGGCTACTCCGCTCACACCAATGCCGCGGTCGCTGCGGCTCATTGCCGGGTCTCTGCTCCGGACGATGCATGCGAGTTGCCCGCGCCGCCCTCGGCGCGATCGAGCCATCGCTACGCTTCCATCACATCGTCGACCGGCAGCGGGTTACTGGCGCCCGGCGGGCGAGGGGGGCGGGTTGGCCCTTGACGGCTGCGCGATCGGACGCCCAGGATAGCAGGGTGGCGCGCTTTACTTCGGGCTCAAGCTTCAGGTGCCCAGCAACGTCGAGGGGATCGATGAACGAGCGTGTGTGCGACACGACATATCCTCCTTCCCTGCCGCGATTTTCTCCGAAAGGGAGATCTCAGGAGATTGGTTCGGACTCGTTTAGGGTCAATGGATGAGGACGCGCACAGCGTTTGCCGGGCGTTCATTTCCGTCTTAGAACTGACGCGCAGCACGCCATTCAATCCGGTGGCGAACGGCCTCCGCGATCGCTGGCATGACGTCTATATCATTCGACGCATGTGCAACCGCGTTCGTGCTGACGATCCTTTCGACAAGCCCACCCAGAACCTGCGCTGCATCGCCGGCAAAAAGCGGATGCACGACCACGCAATCCGGTCGCGCGAACCCCATGCCGACCAGTTGGCGCGCCGCCTCGGTGAGGGTCCGACCGGATGAGGCGATATCGTCGACCAGCACCGGCTGGCGATCGAGAAACGCTGGGGCATTCGGAATCGAGATGGTGACGTGACGGTCGCCGGATCGGATTTTCTCGCACACGAGAAACGGAGCATCGGCATCGGCCGCCACCTGCGAGACCCACTGTTCGCTTTCCAGGTCCGGACCGATGATCAGCGGGCGAGCGACATTGCGCTTGATCCACGAGGCCAAAAACGGCGCGGCATGAACAACCTGGGTTGGGATGCGGTAGATTTCCGACAATTCATGGTAGCGATGGAGATGCGGATCGACCGTCACCAGCCAGTCGAGATGGCGAGACAGGATCGCAGCAAAGGTTCGCGACGTCACCGCCTCGCCGGCATGGAAGCGTATGTCCTGGCGCATGTAAGCGAGGTAAGGGGCGACGAGCCCGATCCTGCGAGCGCCAAGATCGCGCGCGGTGTCGGCTGCGAACAGCAGCGGCAACAGCTTGGCGTCCGGATGATCGAGACTGGACAGCAGGATGACCTCGCGGTCGCTGACGTCGTTTCCGACCCTGAGATAGGTTTCCCCGTCAGGAAACTGACGATGCTCGATCGTGCCGACCTCTGCATCGAGCGCGGCGGATAGCGGCTGTGCCAGGGCCTCGCTGCCAGGCAGCGCGAACAGGACGGGACGGTTCATAGCGCTTCAATCCCGAAGATCGGCCCGTCGCTCACGGCATAGGCCGCCGCATAGTCGAGCTCGCCCGGGCTCTCGGCATGAATGCTACACAAGGGAGCCCCGGCATCCACCATCTGGTTCAGCCGACACTGCAGTGCGACGCCAGCGGCCTTGGCCACCGGCGCGCCGGCGAGCTTCGCGACCGTCGCGAGCTTGCGATTGTCGATACTCACCAGGCGGCCGCTATAGGGAGCGATCATATCCTGCTGAAACCGGGCGACCGGTGGAGCCCGCATGCCGCCCTGCGCTTCGCAGATACGTTGGAACTTGGCCCAGGCCCCGCCGCTTTCGAGACACGCCCGCGCACGCGCATAGCCTTCGCCGGCCGGGGCCGCGTCAGCGAGCTCAAGCAGTCCTCCCGCCAGCTCGCAGGCCCGGTGGGCGAGATCCTCGGCGCCCGGCTGCCCCTGGAGGACGGCAAGGATATCCTGCGCCTCGAGCGCCGGGCCGATGCCCCGTCCGATCGGCTCCGCGCCGGGGCCGCGCATCACGCGCGTGCGAAGCCCGAAGGCTTGGGCGACCGAGCTCAGCGCGCGCTCGAGCGTATCGGCGGCATCGGTTCCGCGTACCTTGGCGGTCGGCCCGACCGGGATATCGATGACCAGATGGGTCGCACCGGCCGCGATTTTCTTGGACAGCACCGAGGCGACCATCTGCCCTACGGCATCGATATCGAGCACTCGTTCAACGCCGATGATCACATCGTCGGCCGGGCTGAGATTGACGGCGCCGCCCCAGGCGATGCAGCCGCCTTCGCGCTCGACCACCTTGCGGATGGCGGAAACGTCGAGGTCGACAGGTGCAAGCACCTCCATCGTGTCCGCCGTGCCGGCCGGCGAGGTGATCGCCCGCGACGATGTCTTGGGCATGATCAGGCCCTCCGCGGCCATGATCGAGACGATGATCGGCGTGGTGCGATTGCCCGGCAATCCACCGACGCTATGCTTGTCGACGATGACCGCTCCGGACCACTGCAATCGCTCGCCGACATCGACCATCGCCCTGGTCAGGCTGATCGTTTCGTCCGTATCGAGCGGGACCGCTGAGCATGCCGTGATGAACGCCGAGAGATGGACATCGCTATAGCGTCGCTCGGCGATGTCGGTCATGATCCCTGAAAAAGCCCCTTCACTGAGACGATTGCCATAGATGCGCCGACGCACTTCGGCGAGCGAGGCGAGAGGCTGGGCGTGCGCGATCTCGACCGGATCGCCCTCGCTGACGCCGAGCCGCCGCCATGCGGATTCGGACAGGCCGATCTCGCCGGGCGCTGGAGCCTCCGCGGAACTGTGCAGCAGCGAGACGACGATTTCCCGCCCGCCGGCGTGCAGCGCGACCTGCGCGCGCGACGCGAGACCTTCCGAGCGGCAGACGGGACAGTCTTGGCGCATGACCGCGATCAGATCACCTCCGGCAGCCGACAGGCCGAGGCGGTGTGCCCGCAGCGTCGTCGCGACAGGCTCTACTTCGGCGTCCTCGATGATCCCGGGCTTCACGCGAGCATGCCCCAGCTACCCAGCGCCGGTACGCTGCATGCCCAGCCCAGATCCTCCGAGACACGCTTCGCCAGGACCTGGGCGCCGGTCGGCTCGCCATGCGTGACATAGACATGGCGCGGGGGCTCTTGCAGCGACCCGAGCCAGCGCATGAGCTCGTCGCTGTCGGCATGCGCCGAAAGCATCGTCAGGTTGGCGACATCGGCTTCGACCGGGATATACTCGCCGTGGATCTTGATCGTCCGGGCGCCCCCGATCATGGCGGCGCCCCGGGTGCCCGCCGCCTGGAAGCCTGAGAAGAGGATGAGGTTCTTCCCATCCGGCGCGAAGCGCTTGAGATGGTGGAGCACGCGGCCGCCCGTTGCCATTCCACTGGCCGAGATGATGACCTTGGGAGCGGGGTTGGCGGTGAGTTCCTTGGATTCCTCCACTTCGCGCACATAGTGCGCGACGCTGCACGCCGCTTCGCACTCGGCGCGGGCCAGGCGATGCTCGTCCATGAAATCGCACATCAGCCCGCTCGCGTTGATCGCCATCGGGCTGTCGAGGAAGATCGGGATGTCGCGGAGGCGTCCCTGCGCGCGCAGACGCGAGAAATGATAGAGAAGCGACTGAACCCGTCCCACGGCGAAGGCCGGAATCACCACCGTCCCGCCTCTCTCGACGCATCGTTCGACATGATCTCCAAGCGTATTTGTCGGATCGACCTGCTCGTGGCGCCGATCGCCATAGGTCGATTCCACTAGGACATAGTCGGCGCGCGCGGGCGGCTCGGGATCCTTCATCACCGCATCGCCGTAACGGCCGATGTCGCCTGAGAAGAGGATTGTCCGCCCCTTCCAGTCGATCTCGATCGACGCCGCGCCGAGGATGTGGCCGGCGCGATGGTAGCGCACCCTGATGCCGTCCGTGACTGCATGCCACGCTCCGAACTCGATCGGGCGGAAGAGCTGCAATGCCAGACGCGCGTCGGCCTGGGTGTAGAGGGGCAGCGCCGGCTGGTGCCTGGAGAAGCCGTGCTGGTTGGCGAACTCCGCATCCTTTTCCTGCAGATGGCCGCTGTCGGGAAGAAGGAGCTCGCACAGGGCCGCGGTCGCCCGCGTGGCAAGGACGGTCCCGTCCCAGCCCAGGCGCGCCATGCGCGGTAGTGCGCCCGAGTGATCGAGATGGGCGTGGGTCAGCAGCACCTGGCCGACATCCGCGACTTCGGGTGGGATCGATGCCCAATTAAGGCGGCGCAGATCCCTGGGTCCCTGAAACAGGCCGGAATCGACCACGATCTGAGTTTCACCATCGTCCACCAGATAACGCGACCCTGTGACCGTTCCCGATGCGCCGAGAAAGGCAACGCCGAGACCATCGGCCGGGCGCTTGGCCAGATCGATCCTTGCTTCACGCTCGAAGATGGTCACGCGGGAATGGTGCCGTTTCTTTCTCTTTTGCATGGACGCGGGCCTGCCTCTCACGATTATGTTCGTGAGCGCAGCATTGGTTCGCGGACGCCGCACGCCTATACGCAAAATCCGCAGCACGACTGCTGCTCCCCGACAGCTGCGTCGCCCGAACGCCGATGGCCGATCCCATCGATCGCCTTACCCATGCCTGCGCGATGCCCGGGGGACTTCGGTCTCTACTTATACCTTGCTCCTTGGACTCGAGCCTATGCTGCCCGGACGTTGACCAGAAGAGGACGGCATATGGGCGAACATGACCATCGCATGCGCAAGCGCGGCAAGATCGTTCTGATCGGCTTCCTGCTCGTCGCTAGCTTCTTCCTCCTCAACGAGTATACCGCGCACTTCCTGGGTGTGCTGCCCTATCTCATCCTGCTCGCCTGCCCGCTCATGCACCTGTTCATGCACCGCGGCCATGGTGGGCATCAGCATGGCCATGAGCCCGGTCAGGCACCCGCCGGCTTACCGGCCAATCCCAACGGCCGCATCGAAGGAGAGTCGCGATGACGCACGCCGACTATGGCTATGGTCTGTGGGGGCTCGCGCTGGTTAACGCCGCCGTTTTCATCCTCTTTGCGTTCAGCTTCTTCAAGCCGGCAACTAAACGAGACTGGCGCAGTTTGGGGGCGTTCAGCGCTTTCATCATAGCGGCCATGTTGCGCATCGCTTACGATACAGCCGCGCGGCGCTCGGAACTGGTCGCGATCGATGTCGGGCATATCGAGGGGCCCGACAGCGACGGAGCCGGTTTGTTGCACATCCCTTCAAGCAAGACCGACCGAAAGCAAGCCGGAGCCGAGGCTTATCTTTCTCCCGCGACGATGGCGGCCATTGCCCGCTGGCGTGAAGCGGGCAGGGTGGACAAGGGTCCGCTGCTGCGCCGCGTGACGACGCACTTCGACGGCTCGATCGACAGCATCGGCACCGAGCGCCTGCACCCGAACAGCATCACACTCATTTACAGGCGGCTCATCCGTCGCGCCTGGGAGAAGGGCCTGCTCGGTGAAATGAGCGAAGCCGAACGCGACCGCTGGCTCAGCACGGTCTCGTCACATTCGATCCGGGTCGGGGTGGCCCAGGACAATTTTGCGGCAGGAGAAGGACTGCCAGCTATCATGCAGGCCTACCGGTGGCGCGATGCGCGTACCGTCTTGCGGTATGGCTCAAAGCTTGCCGCTAAAAGTGGGGCAAGCGCCAGATTGGCCAAGCGGTTCGCCGATCAGTAACCGGATCTGCCTGCCGCTGCTGCGCCCTTTGAATGCAGTCTATTGTGGCGCTCAATAACAGCGCATTGCACGCCATTGCGCTCTATTTTGGCGTCCGACATCTGCCTCGTCCACTTGCGGCGTGATGTTCGATTCGCCGTCGACGCGGTGACGGGTCTTTTGCCCAACGGCCCGCGATCATGCCAAGATTGCCATCGCTTCATGGCTGGCGCGCGATTCATTCGACCGGCTGCGCACCGTGGACGTCCTCGACTCGCGTGAACCACGTATCGATGGCCCGATCCGAACTTCCCGTGGCGACGATGCTGGTGCTGAGTCCAATTCCCGGCCTCGTGCTGGGAACACCGGCCCGCGAACGCCCCCGATTAGGATTCTCGATCTCTCCTCGCCCGCCCCGAGGGCGGTTTCCCATAGCGATCACGAAAACTGCGGCTAAAATGGCTGGCACTCTGAAACCCGCAAGCTAATGCAACTTGTGTGACGGACAGCGCCGTCGTGCGCAAGAGTTGCTCCGACTTCTCGAGCCGGATGCGCATATAGCTCTCCCGCATGGTCGCACTGAGATGGTTGCGGAACAGGCGTTCCAATTGCCTGACCGAGACCTCTGCGATTTTAGCTAGGGTTTCGCGCGGGGATGGTTCCTCCACCGTTTCCTCCATATGAGCGAGTACCTTCAGTACCGTGTCATTGGACACCTGATGCCTTTCGCGCAGGCTCAACCGCTGAGGGCGGTCGGCCCTACGGGTATCGGTACGGATGAACCAGTCCGAAATAATCGAGGAAAGGCCGTAACCTTGCTCACGCTCGATCATTTCGATCGCCAGGTCCAAACCCGCCATCCCGCCCGCGCAGGTCACGCGGCGGCGGTCGATGACAAACAGTACGGTTTCTGGCGAAACATTCGGAAAAGTTTCAACGAAGACGGGCCGATGCTCCCAATGGATCGTCGCGCGATAACCATCGAGAAGCCCGGCCCGCGCCAGCAGGAAAGGGCCAGCAGATACCCCTGTGATGACTGCGCCCTGTGCCGCCATGCGCCGTAACCAAGCAAATGTGCGTGCATCCGAAAACCCCGTGGGGTCACCGCCTGCGAAAACGAACAGCGTTTCGCAGTCAAACGGCTGGCCCACCGCGAAGTCGGCTAGGATCGTTGCGCCATTCGACGCATGGATCGGCCTTCCATCAACTGAAATGTGGGACCAGCGATAGAGCGTGCGCCCCGCCAGCGCGTTCGCTGCGCGGAAGACCTCAATTACTGAGGCATAGGACATCAGCGAGAATCCGTCGATCAGCAACAGCCCTAGCGTCCGAATTTCTTCAGCGCTGCGAAGCTTGTCGGTTTTGGTCATATAAGGGTCGCTCATGGACAAGCGATATGGTGCCGAACGGCTACTTACAAGACATCACATCACACGAATTTCGAGGCGCCGCACGCATGACGCGCTTTTCCATTTTCAATCTTGCCACGCACGCTCTCAAGGGGCATCGCGATTGGCGCCCGACCTGGCGCGATTCCGCGCCTGCTGAGGGTTACGATATCGTCATCGTCGGTGGCGGCGGCCACGGCCTGGCCACTGCCTACTACCTCGCCAAGGTCCACGGTATCCGCCGCGTCGCAGTGGTCGAGCGTGGGTGGATCGGCGGCGGCAACGCCGGACGCAACACCACGATCATCCGCTCCAACTACGGATTGCCCGGCAACGAGCCCTTCTACGAATTTTCGATGAAGCTTTGGGAAGGGCTGGAGCAGGACCTGAACTACAATGTGATGGTCAGCCAGCGCGGCATCCTGAACCTGTACCACAGCGATGCCCAGCGTGATGCTTTCGCCCGGCGCGGCAACGCGATGCTGCTCCATGGCGCGGGAGCGGAATTGCTGGACCGGGACGCGGTGCGCAAGATGGCACCGTTCCTGAATTTCGATTCGGCCCGCTTCCCGATCATGGGTGGCCTGCTGCATCGTCGCGGAGGTACTGCCCGGCACGACGCGGTCGTCTGGGGTTATGCCCGCGGCGCTTCCGACTTTGGGGTCGACATCATTCAGAACTGCGAGGTCAAGGGCTTCCTTCGTGACGCCAGCGGCGCCGTCACCGGCGTGGAGACAACGCGCGGTGCAATCCGCGCGAACAAAGTCGGCCTGTCGGTGGCCGGACATTCCTCTGCCGTCGCAGCGATGGCCGGGCTGCGCCTGCCGATCGAGAGCCATGTGCTCCAGGCCTTCGTGACCGAGGGGCTGAAGCCGGTCATTCCCGGCGTCATCACTTTCGGGGCCGGACACTTCTACATCAGCCAGTCGGACAAGGGGGGGCTCGTCTTCGGCGGCGACATCGACGGATACAACACTTACGCCCAGCGGGGGAACATGCCGGTAGTGGAGGACGTGTGCGAGGGTGGCATGGCGATCATGCCGATGATCGGTCGCGCCCGCCTGCTGCGTTCCTGGGGCGGTGTCGTGGACATGTCGATGGACGGCTCCCCGATCATTGACCGCACCCCGGTCGAGGGCCTCTATCTTAACGGGGGCTGGTGCTACGGCGGTTTCAAGGCAACGCCGGCCGCCGGGCGCTGCTTTGCCCATCTGCTCGCGACGGGCGCCCCGCACGATACGGCTGCCGCCTACCGCTTCGACCGCTTCGAGCGCGGTCATCTGATCGACGAAAAGGGCGCCGGCGCCCAACCCAATCTTCACTGAGGGAACGAGGCCATGCGCATACCCTGTCCCTATTGCGGCGAACGTGACTCCCAGGAATTCGTCTATCGCGGCGATGCTTCGCCCCGCCGCCCTGAAGGCGAGGACGGCTTCTACGACTATGTGTACCTGCGCGACAACGTGATCGGCGAGATGGCCGAGCACTGGTACCATGCGCAAGGGTGCCGCAACTGGATCACCGTGCTGCGCCACACCCGCACACACCGCATCGCCGCCGCCACGCTGTCCCGGGAGACACCCGCATGAGCCGCCTTTCTGCCGGTGGCCTGATCGACAGGCAGCGCCCGCTTTCCTTCACCTTCGACGGGAAGGCCTATTCGGGCTTTGAGGGCGACACTCTCGCCTCCGCTCTCGTAGCTAATGATGTCCGTCTCGTCGGCCGCTCGTTCAAGTACCACCGGGCGCGCGGGATCCTCACAGCGGGAAGCGAGGAGCCCAACGCCCTCGTCACCCTGCGTACCGGCGCCCACGCCGAGCCGAATACGCGCGCGACCACCGTCTCGCTGTTCGACGGTCTGGAGGCGAGCAGTCAGAACCGCTGGCCCAGTCTGCGCTATGATCTGCTGGCCGTGAATCAGCTTGCCTCGCCGATCTTTGTGGCGGGCTTCTATTACAAGACCTTCATGTGGCCCGCTAAATTCTGGGAGAAGGTGTACGAGCCGCTTATCCGGCGGGCGGCGGGGCTGGGCAAGCTCTCCATGCTGCCCGATCCGAGCGAGTATGACCGCGAGCATGCCTTCTGCGATCTGCTCGTCATCGGTGGTGGTGCGGCCGGTCTTGCGGCGGCCCTGACCGCAGGACGTGCAGGGCTGCGCGTCATGCTGGCGGACGAGGACGCCCGTCCCGGCGGGCGCCTGCTGAGCGAGCGGCAGGAGATCGACAGCATGTCCGCAGTGCAATGGGTTGCACAGGTGCTGGCGGAGCTGGCCTCGCTTCCGAACGTGCGCGTGCTCAGCCGTACCGGCGTATTCGGGGTCTATGACGACGAATATGTGGCCGTCGAACGCGTTTCCGACCATCTTGTCGCCCCGCTGCCGGGGCAGCCGCGTCAGCGGTTGTGGAAGATCGTCTCCCGCCGCGCCATCCTCGCGACAGGCGCCATCGAGCGGCCGCTGGTGTTCGGTGGCAATGACCGGCCTGGTGTCATGACTGCCTCGGCTGTCTCGACTTACGTCAATCGTTACGCCGCGGTTCCCGGACAGCGCGCCGTCGTGTTTACCGCCAGCGACAGCGGATGGTCGACTGCGCGGGACCTGGCGGCAGCGGGCGCCTCCGTCGTGCTTGTCGACCACCGCGAAGATGAGCCTGCCCTCGCCGCTGAACTACGTACGCGTGGTGTCGAAATCCTGAGCGGCGCGATCGTCACTGACGTGCACGGTGTTCCGGTCAGGAAGGTTGACGTGCGCCTCGCGGATGGTTCGCGCCGCACGCTCCGCGCGGATCTCGTCGCGATGGGTGGCGGCTGGAATCCGGCAATCGGCCTTGGCAGCAACATGGGAGCAAAACCTGTGTGGTCGGAATCGCAACAGACTTTCCTGCTCGACGAGACCCCACCCGGGCTCGTTCCGGCCGGTGCGGCGGCAGGCCGGTTCTCGCTGGCGCAGGCCCTAGTCGACGGCGCTGCCAAGGGTACCGACGCCGTGGCGGACGCAACCGGCCGCGCTGTTCCCCCGCCCTCGTTTCGGGCAGCGGACGAAGCCGCGTCGACCGCGCCCTTGTGGCATGTACCGGGCGCGCGAACCAAGTGCTTCGTCGATTTCCAAAACGACGTGACAGCCAGCGACGTGCAGCTCGCTGCCCGTGAAGGCTTCGTGTCCATCGAACACATGAAGCGCTACACGACGCTTGGCATGGCGACCGACCAGGGCAAGACCAGTCAGCTCAATGGCCACGCACTGCTGGCGGCGGCAACTGACCGCACGATTGGTGCGGCAGGGACGATCATGTCGCGCGCGCCTTATCAGCCAGTGGCGATCGGCGTGCTGGCGGGCCATCACCGCGAGGAATCCTTCCGCCCTGTGCGCCGCACGGCCAGCCATGACTGGGCGGCCGAACAAGGTGCAACCTTCGTTGATGCCGGACAGTGGAAGCGTGCGCAGTGGTTCAGCCGCCCGGGGGAGGCGTCCTGGCTGGAGACAGTCAACCGCGAGGTTACGATGACCCGGCGCGGCGTCGGCATCTGCGACGTGTCAACGCTCGGCAAGATCGACGTGCATGGCCCCGATGCCGCCCTGCTGCTCGACCGGCTCTACATCAACATGTTCTCGACCCTTGCCGTCGGCAAGGCGCGCTATGGCGTGATGCTGCGCGAGGACGGCATCGTCATGGATGACGGCACAACCACCCGTTTCGCAGAGGACAGCTTCTTCGTCACCACCACCACGGTCAACGCCGCGCGGGTTATGCAGCATATCGACTATGCCCGGCAAGTGCTCTGGCCCGAGCTCGACGTTCAGGCCACTTCGGTGACCGAACAGTGGGCCACCTACGCCGTCGCCGGTCCCCGTTCGCGCGAGATGCTGCAGGCGGCATTTCCGGACCTTGACGTATCGAACGACGCCCTGCCGTTCATGGGCGCTGCGAAGTTCCGCTGGCAGGGTTTCGAGGCGCGCATCTACCGCCTGTCGTTCTCCGGTGAGCTGGCCTACGAAGTAAGCGTACCTGCGACGCTCGGCGACAAACTGGTGCGCCACCTCTTCGCTGCCGGCCGCTCCTACGACGCCGTGCCCTACGGCACCGAGGCGCTCGGCGTTATGCGCATCGAGAAGGGCCATGCCGCGGGCAACGAACTGAATGGCCAGACCACTGCAGCCGACCTCGGCATGGGCCGGATGATGTCGAAAAAGAAGGATTTCATCGGCCGCGCCATGGCTGCCAGGCGCGGGCTCGCGGATCCGTCGCGCCCCGCGCTGGTCGGTCTCAGGCCGGTCGACCGTACCCGGCATCTGCGTGGTGGCGGACACCTGCTCGCCCCAGGTGCAGCACCGCTGCCGCAGAACGACGAAGGGTTCGTGACCTCGGCCGCTTGGTCGCCAACGCTGGACCATTCGATCGCGCTTGGCCTGCTGGTCAACGGCGCACAGCGTCACGGCGAGCGCATTGTCATCCACGATCCGGTGCGCGGAGGCGATATCCAGGCGGAAGTCTGCAACCCGATTTTTGTCGACCCCGAAGGAGTCCGCGTCCGTGCCTGAACACCTCACCATCCAGGAGCGCGATGATATCGCTCTGGCATCCGTCATGGCGAGAAAGAGCATGAGTGCCGCGAAGATCGGCACTGCGCTGGGCATGTCGCTGCTTGACCGACCGGCGGCCTGCGGCTCGGGAGCCGTGACCTTCATCGGCACGGGCCCGGGGACCTGGCTCGCGTTCCACGATGGCACCGCTCCCGATTTCGCTGCCGATCTCACGCATCGGCTTGCGGGACTCGCATCGGTATCCGACCAGTCCAGCGGCTACGTTGTCCTGCGTCTTGCAGGCGAAGGCGCGCGCAAGCTGTTACAGCGCGGGGCGGCGATCGATTTCCACTCCGCATCCTTTTCCAGCGGTTCGGTGGCAACCACGGTGATCGCGCATATCGGTGTCGTCATCCGGCAAGTCGACGACGGTCCCACTTACGACCTTGCCACTTTCCGTAGCTTTGCCGGCAGCCTGCGCGAGTGGATCGACCACGCCGCAGCCGCGCTGGCCTTCTAATCCGAGGACACGATGACCAAACCCTATCTCCTGACCCTGTCCTGCGCCAACCGGCCAGGGATCGTCACGCGCGTTACCGACGTGATGTATCGCCATGGCGGCGACATCAAGGAAGCGCACCAGTACGATGACGCCGAAACCGGCCGCTTCTTCGGCCGCATCGTGCTCAGCCTGCCGGATGAGGCCGCTGCCGATGATCTGCGTGCCGGCATCGCGCCGCTGGCAGAAGAGCTCGCGCTCGACTGGACGCTGCGTCCCAAGGATGAACTGCGCAAGGTGCTGATCCTGGTATCCAAGTTCGATCACTGCCTGGTTGATCTGCTTTACCGCAACCGCATCGGCGAACTGCCGATGGACGTCGTGGGCATCATCTCCAACCATCCCCTCGGCACCTATCAAGGTGTCGATTTCGGTGGCATTCCGTTCCACCACCTGCCGATCACCAAGGAAACGAAGCCGCAGCAGGAAGCCCGGATCAAGGCGATTGTCGATGAGACGGGCGCGGAACTGATCGTGCTGGCGCGCTACATGCAGATCCTGTCGGATGACCTTGCCGCGTTTCTCTCGGGCCGGTGCATCAACATCCACCATTCGTTTCTGCCAGGCTTCAAGGGTGCCAAGCCCTATCACCAGGCGCATGCGCGCGGTGTCAAGCTGATCGGCGCAACCGCGCACTACGTCACCGCCGACCTCGACGAAGGACCGATCATCGAGCAGGACGTGGAGCGCATCTCGCACCACGACACGCCCGACGATCTCGTGCGCAAGGGCCGCGACATCGAGCGCCGGGTGCTGGCGCGGGCGGTAGCTTTCCATCTCGACGGCCGCGCGCTCGCCAATGGCGCGAAAACGGTCGTGTTTCGCGACTGACCCGATGGCAGCCATCATAGACGGACGGGCGATCGCCGCGAAGCTTCGTGGCCGGGTCGCGGAAGAAGTCGTCAGTCTGGCCGCGGAAGGGATCGTGCCGGGACTGGCGGTGGTGCTCGTCGGCGACGATCCTGCCAGTCAGGTCTATGTCCGCTCCAAGGTGACGCAGACGCTGGAAGCGGGAATGCGGTCGTTCGAGCACCGCCTTCCCGCCTCCACGAGCCAGGAGGAACTTCTTGGCTTCGTGGCCGCGCTCAATGACGACGATGCGGTCGACGGCATCCTCGTGCAGCTTCCCTTGCCGCAACACATCGATTCAGACCTGGTGCTGGACGCGATTGATCCGCTGAAGGATGTCGACGGCTTCCATCCGGTCAATGTCGGGCGTCTTTCCACCGGCACCGGAGGACTGATCCCCTGCACACCGCTGGGTTGCATGATCCTGCTCGACACCGCGATCGACCACTACCGGGGCCTGAAGGCAGTCGTGATCGGCAAGTCCAACATAGTCGGCAAGCCGGTCGCCATGCTGCTGCTTGAACGCGAGTGCACCGTCACCGTCACTCACATAGCCACCCGCAACCTGCCGGACACCGTGCGCAGCGCCGACATCGTTGTTGTCGCCGCAGGCAGTCCGGGCCTTGTGCGCGGAGATTGGGTTAAGCCGGGGGCTGTGGTCATCGACGTTGGCATCAACCGCGTCGAGCGCGACGGCAGGAAGGTGATCATCGGCGATGCCGTGCGCGAGGAAATGGATCACGCCGCCGCTGTAACGCCCGTCCCCGGTGGGGTTGGGCCAATGACGATTGCCTGCCTGCTGAGCAATACCCTGCGGGCGGCGAGGCGCCGACGCGGGCTGCCCGGCGCGGTGCGCGAGGCGGCAGTTGCCTGATCGATATGATGACATCGGGCAACATCCTCTTTATGAAACAGTGCCCGAACAGGTTTTTAACGGAGAGTCGGCATTACTGCTACCGTCAATACCGAAGATCAGGATACCTTGACGGGCTCGGCCGCACCCGGCAAGCCCGATCGCAGTCTGGAAAAAGCACTGGGCACCCAAATTCGTGCCGTCCGGCGCGATCTCGATCTCTCTATCGCCGATCTTGCCTCGGCAGCGGGCATATCCACCGGCATGCTCTCGAAAATCGAGAATGGGGGCATTTCCGCTTCGCTTGGCACACTCCAGGCGATCTCAGGCGTATTGCAGGTTCCCCTGTCTCTTCTCTTCGCGTCGTTCGAAGACCGGCAGGACTGCTCGCACGTGAAGGCGAACGCCGGCGTTACGATAGAGCGCCGCGGCACCAAGGTGGGCCATATCTATCAACTGCTCGGCCATATGTTGCGCGGCGATGTCAACGTCGAGCCGTACCTTATCACCCTTCGCGAAGATGCGGCCCCTTACACCGGCTTCGCGCATAGCGGCGTCGAGTTCATCTACATGCTCGAAGGCGAACTGACCTACCGCCACGGCAACGCGAGCTACCCTATGCAGCCGGGAGATTCGCTGCTGTTCGACAGCGGGACCCTGCATGGCCCGGAACGGATGCTATCGGAGACATCCAAGTATTTGTCGATAATCATATATCCGAAGAGTTGATTTCCTTACAGGCAAATTTGTTTCCTGTGAGTTGACCAATTTTCCATACTCCAGTACGACTTCCTTCTCTGACGAGGGAATCGACCATGTGTGGAATTGTTGGGTTGTTTTTGAAGAACAGCACGCTTGAGCCCCGTTTCGGGGAACTGCTTGCTGAAATGCTCGTGGTCATGACCGGCCGCGGTCCCGATAGCGCGGGCTTTGCTGTCTACGGCAGTGGTGAGAATGGGCGCATCAAACTGACCGTGCGGGGTGATGACCTCGATTCGATCGTCGCAGACCTGGGCGGCGATATCAGTGGCTTCATCCGCGACACGCATCTGGTGCTCACGCTTCCCGAACGCGATGAGCAGCGCGTTCGCGACTGGCTCGCCGCCTCGCGTCCGGATCTTGCGGTTACCGGCGCAGGTGAGCGCATCGAGCTGTACAAGGAAGTCGGCCTGCCTGCCGACGTTGCCAAGCGCTTCGGCCTCGCCGGCATGTCGGGCACGCACGGTATTGGCCACACCCGCATGGCTACAGAGAGCGCCGTCACCACAGCGGGCGCCCACCCGTTCTCGACCGGCACCGACCAGTGCCTAGTTCACAATGGCTCGCTTTCCAACCACCGAAGTCTGCGCCGAATGTTGGAGCCCAAGGGCATCCGCTTTTCGACCGATAACGACAGTGAAGTCGCCGCCGGCTATCTCAGCTGGAAGCTGCAGGAAGGAGCGACGCTGGCCGAAGCACTCGAAGCGAGCCTTGACGACCTCGACGGCTTCTTCACCTTCGTGGTCGGCACCGAGAGCGGCTTCGCAGTGCTGCGCGATCCAGTTTCATGCAAGCCTGCCGTCATGGCCGAAACCGACGATTACGTCGCGTTCGGCTCTGAATACCGCGCATTGGCGGGTCTTCCGGGTATCCAGAACGCCCGCGTGTTCGAACCTGAACCTGCCCGTGTCTATGCTTGGGAGCGCAACTGATGCCTGTCGTCGATCTCGCCGAAACCACCAAGCGCGACCTTAACGCGCAGCTTCACGCCCTGCCTGCCGACACCAACGCGACGCACTGGACCGTCGAGAATTCCGAAGGCCAGCACGCGCTTGCCGTCGGGCTCGATGTACCCATCACCGTCGAGATCAATGGTCACGCCGGTTACTACTGCGCCGGCATGAACAAGCAGGCAACCGTCGTGGTGGACGGCAACGTTGGCGTTGGAGTCGCCGAGAACATGCTTTCGGGCAAGGTTCACGTGAAAGGCGACGCCAGCCAGTCGGCGGGCGCCACCGCGCACGGCGGCCTGCTGGTGATCGACGGTGACGCCTCGGCTCGATGCGGCATATCCATGAAGGGCGTCGACATCGTCGTAAAAGGTTCGATCGGCGCGATGAGCGCATTCATGGCTCAATCCGGCAACCTCGTGGTCCTGGGCGACGCCGGCGATGCGCTGGGGGACTCAATCTACGAAGCCCGACTCTATGTGCGTGGCACGGTCAAGAGCCTCGGCGCCGACTGCATCGAGAAGGAATTGCGCGACGAGCACAAGGCCGACCTGCGCCGCCTGCTTGACGCCGCCGGCCTGGACGAGACCGTCAGCGTCGCTGATTTCCGCCGCTATGGCTCCGCCCGCGGTCTCTACAATTTCCACGTCGACAACTCGTCGGCTTACTGAGGACCTACAGATGGACCTGGAGAACATCCCCCAGACGTTGCCGCGCTTCTCGGCAACTTTCGATCCTCACACGCTGGCGGAAATCCGCAGAGCTGCCGCGACCGGAATCTATGACATTCGTGGCGGAGGTACGAAGCGCAAGCTGCCGCATTTCGACGATCTGCTGTTCCTCGGGGCATCGGTCTCGCGCTATCCGCTGGAGGGTTACCGAGAGAAGTGTGCCACGGATGTGTGGCTGGGCACTCGCTTCGCAAAGAAGCCGATCCATCTCAAGACCCCTGTCACCATCGCCGGGATGAGCTTCGGCGCCCTGTCGGGTGCCGCCAAGGAGGCGCTGGGCCGTGGCGCGACCATCGCCGGGACCTCAACGACCACTGGCGACGGCGGCATGACGCCCGAGGAGCGTGGTCAGTCGCAGACACTGATCTATCAGTACCTGCCTTCGCGCTACGGAATGAACCCTGATGACCTTCGCCGTGCCGATGCGATCGAGGTGGTCGTCGGGCAGGGTGCGAAGCCCGGCGGCGGCGGTATGTTGCTGGGCCAGAAGATCTCCGATCGCGTTGCCATGATGCGGAATCTGCCCAAGGGCATCGACCAGCGTTCGGCCTGCCGTCATCCCGACTGGACCGGTCCCGATGATCTTGAGATCAAGATCGAGGAACTACGCGAGATTACCGACTGGGAAAAACCAATCTACGTCAAGGTGGGTGCGACGCGCCCTTATTATGACGTTGCCCTTGCGGTGAAGTCGGGAGCCGACGTCGTTGTCCTCGACGGAATGCAGGGCGGTACGGCCGCGACGCAGGACGTATTCATCGAGCATGTCGGGATTCCGATCCTTGCCGCGATCCGCCCCGCAGTGAAGGCGCTGCAGGATCTGGGCATGCACCGAAAGGTCCAGCTCATCGTCTCGGGCGGCATCCGTAGCGGTGCAGACGTGGCCAAGGCCTTGGCTTTGGGTGCGGATGCCGTCGCCATCGGCACCGCCGCGCTGGTCGCGTTGGGTGACAACGACCCTGCCTACGAAGAGGAATACCGCAAGCTCGGCTCCACCGCCGGTGCCTACGACGACTGGCAGGAGGGCCGCGACCCCGCAGGCATAACGACGCAGGACCCTGAACTTGCCGCGCGCCTCGACCCGGTTCAGGCCGGCCGCCGCCTTGCCAACTACCTTTCGGTACTGACGCTGGAAGCACAGACCATCGCCCGCGCTTGCGGCAAGAGCCACCTGCACAATCTCGAGCCCGAGGATCTGGTGGCCCTCACGCTAGAGGCTTCTGCCATGGCCGGTGTGCCACTGGCCGGAACGAACTGGATCCCCGGCCAGACTTTCTGACCGGCCGGTGGTCCCGGAGCCGGCAATCCCAGATGCCGGCTCCAACGAAGGCACCCTCGTGCTCGCAGGCAGGAACGGGTTTATCGGACAATCAGAGCGCAAAGCGGCCGGTCGTCCGTTGCTGGAGAAATATGACCATGACCATTAGCCTTGCGGAAATCGCCAAGGAAAAGGGAATCAAGTACTTCCTCATTTCCTACACCGACCTGTTCGGCGCCCAGCGTGCCAAACTCGTTCCTGCCTCTGCCATCGCCGGGATGCAGAAAAACGGCGCCGGTTTCGCCGGTTTCGCTACCTGGCTCGACATGAGTCCGGCCGACCCGGACCTATTTGCGAGACCCGATCCGGAAAGCCTGGTCCAGCTCCCCTGGAAACCCGAAGTGGGCTGGCTCGCCGCCGATCTGTGGATGAATGGCGCTCCCGTAGAGGCCTCCCCGCGCGTCGCCCTCAAGAACCAGATCGCGCGCGCTGCCGAAATTGGCCTGCAGATGAAAACCGGGGTGGAATGTGAATTCTTCCTGCTATCTTCCGACGGTCAGTCTATCGCCGATACGGCAGACTGCCAGGCCAAGCCCTGCTACGACCAGCAGGCGCTGATGCGCCGCTACGATGTGGTTACCGAGCTGTGCGATGCCATGCTGTCGCTCGGCTGGAAACCTTACCAGAACGACCATGAGGACGCGAACGGCCAGTTCGAGATGAACTGGGAATATGACGACGCGCTGCTCACCGCCGATCGCCATGCCTTCTTCAAGTACATGGCCAAGTCGATTGCCGAAAAGCACGGCCTGCGCGTGACCTTCATGCCCAAACCGTTCACCCACCTGACTGGCAACGGCTGCCACATGCACGTCTCGATGTGGAAGGGCGACACCAACGCCTTTGCCAACCCTGGTGGCCAAGACCTGACCGCCGAGGCGCTGCACTTCATCGGTGGCATCATCAACTCTGCGGATGCACTCACGGCCTTCCTCAATCCGACCGTCAACAGCTACAAGCGTATAAACGCGCCGCGCACCACTTCAGGCGCGACCTGGGCGCCCAACTCGGTGACGTGGACGGGTAACAACCGCACGCACATGATCCGCGTGCCCGAACCGGACCGGTTCGAGCTGCGCCTGGCTGACGGTGCAGTCAATCCGTATCTGATGGCCGCTTCAGTGCTGGCGGCGGGCCTCGACGGACTGGCCAACGCCCGCGACCCGGGACCGCGCTCCGACATCAATATGTATACGGAGGGCAGCACGCTACCGGCCAAGAACAAGCTGCCGCTGAACCTGCTCGACGCCCTACGAGCGCTGGAAGGCAGCGCCGTACTCAAGGACGCGCTCGGCCAGCTCATTCCCGCCTATCTGAAGCTGAAGACAGGTGAATGGAACGACTTCACCCGTCATCTCACGCAGTGGGAACGCGACACCACGCTGGACTGCTGAACGGGCTCTCTCGCACCGCACATCGCCGTACCGGCCTGTTCCCGGCCTGCCGCCGGGAGCCGTGGAGACGTGCGCGCAGAACGCGCCGGATTCGTCATGTGGAGGCAGTCAATGAAACTCATCCTGTAAGCGGGGCCTGAGTACCGCAGCTATGCGGCTTGGGCGACGTCTTGCTCGGTCGGATGCCAGTTCCATATGTGGACGGCTCTTCGACATCGAGCGCGCCATCAACGGCAAATCGGCGCAGGATCGTTTGGCTCTGCGGCAGGAGCACAGCGCCCCGCTGGTGGCCGATCTGGAAGAATGGATGCGCGACAGCCGGTCGAAGCTATCGAAGAACAGCGATGTGGCCGAGGCCATGGATTACATGCTCAAGGCGTGGCCCGCCTTCGCCGCGTTCCTCGAC
Organism: Sphingobium sp. TCM1; assembly: GCF_001650725.1. Lineage (GTDB taxonomy): Bacteria > Pseudomonadota > Alphaproteobacteria > Sphingomonadales > Sphingomonadaceae > Sphingobium. The sequence goes on from NZ_LXVX01000023.1 coordinate 122,743, forward strand.
GACGGCCGTATCTGCCTCTCGAACAACGCGGCGGAACGGGCGCTGAGGGGCATTGCCCTGGGGAGAAAGTCGTGGCTCTTCGCTGGTTCAGATCGCGGCGGCCAGCGCACCGCCTTCATGTTGAGTCTCATTGGCACGGCAAAGCTCAACGACATCGATCCGCAGGCCTGGCTCGCCGATGTGCTCAGCCGCATCGCCGACATCCCCCAGAACCGTCTCCACGAACTGCTTCCATGGAATTGGCGTGCCGCCGAGGATCAACGAAAAGCCGCCTGATCCGCGGCCTTCACCGCATGCCTACCCTGAAGGACACGGCACATCAACTCCACCCGCCAGCGATGCCGCCAGCTTTGCACAAAGGCAAACCTCACGGCCTTTGGCTCGCGAAGAACTGAGTCGCCTTCTTAAGAAACAGCCATATCAGGCTCCGGTGTCAGTTCCTGAAGCGAGAAGCGCTCTCTTCATGCCGGCGCTCATCGCCGCCCGCTTCAATCCCGACCTAAAATCCAAATATCAGCAGATGGTCGCCGCTGGCAAACCAGCCAAGGTCGCCATCACTACACTCATGCGAAAGCTCGTCGTCACGGCCAATGCTCTGCTCAAAGCAGATCGCCTTTGGCAGCAATCTCGCGCTTGACCATCATAGATACTCTAAAGCTTGATAAGGTTTCAATCAGACGTCATCAGTATGGGAAAACCTATTCAATTGAGCAAGACGAGACTGCAGTCGATCGGCCAGCGAATTCCTAACCGGCTTACCTATTTTAATCTTACGCCACGTGTTGTAGCTAATCCCGAATCTGTAATTCAACGCTTCGTCTGTTTGACCAGTAAGAAGTCGTTCCATATCTCGAACAACAGATTCATCAATTATAACTTGACCTTTCATGGAATATTTCACTCATTATTATTGACAGGACACATAAGAATGATCTTGCGAGAATATCCACGAACTGAGATTTCGATCCACGAAGCTTCGAGGAGCAGCTATGGATCAAGATGGTAGGCGAAGTGGGCGTCCAGTGTGATGATCTTCGACTGCCTTCGTACGCGGGGGTCGCCCGGTGATTTTCATTCTAGAAAACCGCCCTCCGGATCATCGAAAATGGAACCACGAAGCTGCTTGCGTACCTTTCGCTTCATGAGTGACCAAGCCGCTTGCTTCCCGAGATAATCAAGCGGCCAAGCGGGCCACCTCTGCGGCTTGCGGTTGACGATCCAAAAATCGGTTAGATCACTACGGCGACCGGCGAGCATGTCTGCGACAGTCTGACCATGTAAATGGCTGATGGCGAGCCCATGGCCCCAGCACCCGCCGATATAGATCACGCGCTCGTCACCGACATTCGTGAGGTGAGGCACCAGGTCGCGCGTCCCCGACATGTGTCCACCCCAGTTATGTGCCAGCCTGACATCTTTTAGCGCAGGAAAGATAGCCTTCAAGTGAGCAAGCGACACCTGGCCCCCCTTGGCATCGACGGTTGGCTCCATCTCGGTTCGCGTCGGATGGCCGCCATAATAGATGAAGTAGAACTGGATGCGCTTGTCCGCAGTGGGTGCCATATAGTGGAACAGATCGAGTGAGCTTTCAATCGCGTTGCCCTGTTTCCAGCCAATCGACGCCCATTGCTCGTCGGACAAGCGCTCGGTCACCGCGCCGCGCGCGAATACCGGAGCTTGATACCGGTCGAGTTCCCTGCCGAGTGGACCTTGTAGCTGGTGCGTGAATGCATTGGTCGCCAGTACGACCTTGCTCGCAAAGATTCTTCCCCCCGGCGTCGACACTCGCACCCCGCTGGGCGTCCGCTCCAGATGAGTCGCTGGCGTGTTTTCATACACCGTAACCCCTGCTGCCTCCGCAATGCGCTTTAGTTCACGCACTTGTTTGCAGGGATTCAGCAGACCTAGATCAGTGTCTGCGATTGCAGCCTTAAAGTGGGTATTTCCGTTGTAACTAGCCTGCACCTGACGGGCATCAAGCCAGGATATCGTATCAACGCCCACCTTTTGGTGAGCGGAGTACAGATCGTGGAGATCATCGATCCATCGATCATCAAAAGCGACACGCATCAGTCCAGGAGCACGATAATCACTGTCCAGACCATTTTGTTCGATAATCTGGCGAGTGTAAGCGGTCGCGCGACGACAATATGCAAAGGCCGCCGCAGATCGTTCCACCCCGTATTTCTTGTGTATGGCCAACTGGCTCATGCCAAACTGTGGCATGAGCCAGCCAGCGGCTCGTCCGCTGGCGCCGAAACCGATGATTTCGCTTTCGATCACGACCACCGAGCCCAGACCGTCCTTCGCACAGTGCCAGGCCGATGAAAGTCCGGCGATGCCGCCGCCTATTACGAGAATGTCGCATCGCAGATCGGCAGCCAGGTCCGGATTCGCGGTGTAATTTCCATAATCCCGAATCCAGAAGGACTTGCCTGCGTGCGGGGGCGACGAGGGCTTTGCTCGCTCGTTCGTGCCCGACGCCGGGTACGGCACATCATGGCCAGGCCCGGGAGTTTGATTGTGCATCCTACCAACTCCAACTATTAAGCCAGGCCGACATCGCATCGTCCTTGGCGCAGCGCTATGAGGGCTTCAAATCCTGACATCCGGTCCGACCCGACCGATCGCTTTACAAACGCGCCACCCTGAAGTGGCGACGCAAGCCATGGTTCAGGAGGCAGCAGGCACCCGCGCCGCTTCGTGGGGCCTTCGGGCTGCATATACCGCAATTATCACAAGGGCAGCTGCGGCGGGGAAGGGCGCGGCAAGAAGGACGATGCTCAGCGAACCTTTCGCGACCAACATCGCACCGATGGCAGGGCCTATGGCCTGCGCAGCTACGTTGATGATATAGATCATGCGGGTGAACTTTTCATCTGGATCATTGTCCGCAACGAGTGACATATAATAGGTCAGGCCCAAACCCCAGGCGGATAGGTATGCTGCGAATGCTATCGTGTAGGAGAAAGTTGTCGTCGACTCGTACAGCGCCCAAATCGCGCCGAAGAATAACAGGGTAGTAAAGGCGATCCACTTGAGTCGGCCTCCGATCACGCCGACAGCAGTCGGGATCAGGACGGCCACTATCGACAAGATGTAGCTGAACGCGGCGGCATTCGCGACCTGGGCCGGATTAAGGCCATTGGCGAGGCCGACCCGTTCCGTAAATCCGGAAACCACGTTTGCCCCCACGGCGAACAGTAGCAAGCCCACCAACGCGATCTTTCCGAACGCTATGGCGCCAAGCCGGGTGCCTTCTCCATCACGGCTCCCCAGATCAACCGTGCCACCGCGCAGGTCGGCGGGAAGCAGCAGCGATAGAAACACCGCGGCACCCAGCCAGAGCGCGCCCGATGAAAGAGCGGCGCCGTAGCCGATATACTCACGCAAGGCGTCAAGCAGCCAGATTGCGGCGGCCGACAGCAACAGGGAGATGGCCATTCCGGCGCCGAACGCGCGATCCGGAACGGTCGCTCGAGCCATGATGCATGCGCACACGGTCGTCAAAAGCACCACGCTCAATCCTGATGCGAACCGCACCGAGCAGAGCAGTAAGTAACTGTCCGCCATGCCGGTCAGCGCGTTGGCGACGGTTGCCGCCAGGGAAGCGCCCAATATAAGCAACCGCCACGGCGCGCGTGGCATCAAGATGAAGCCGAGTACGGCTCCCACGACGCCGCCGGCCTGGTCGATGGTTTGAACAAAGCCCGCCTGGCTTAGGCTGATACGCAGCGTGTCGTTGTACATGCCCACAAAAAATGGCGCCACATCGATCAGAACGAGTGATAGACCATAGAGGGTACACGCTATCGCCAACGTAATTCGAGGGTGTGCACCAAGTCCGCTCTTCACTCTCTAATCTCCTGATGACAGCCTGCTCGCAGGGTGAGGTCGTTCGATGATGCCCTCGATGCAAAAGGACCGCAGGCGGGGAGCTTATCACAGGCCACGAGGCCAACAAGAATAATTCATCAATCGAATATTTATCGGCCTATCGGGCCACGCGCCCGTATCTTTCCACACCAGGACGCTTCAGGGATGGTCCTGAAGAATGGCTGCGAAACGCGATGGCCGATAGCGACGAAGCCAGAGCGCGAAGCCGATGCCGACAACCATCGCCACCGGAATACCGATAGGGATCCGATTAACGACAGGGTTGCTGCTCCCGCTGAGATACTCGAAGTTTTCAAAGGCAAAGTATAGCGCGCCCAGCAGGCCGATAAACGCCAGTGCGGGTGCGATCACGTGCTGCCAGAGCTTACGTTGCGGATGGTCCCGGAAGTAGGAGATGACCGCAAGGCTGGTCAGCGCCTGCATGAACATGACCCCAGCCGCGGCGAAGCCGAGCGCCACCAGTCCAAGTCCCAGCATCGGGTGCAGGCCAAGATATGCGGCTCCAACGATGACTATGAGCGAGATGCCCGATACGGTCAGACTGGCCATGGTCGGTGAACCATGAACGGGATGCGCACGGCCGAGCACGAGCGGAAGGCAACCTTGGCGGCCAAGCACAAACATGTAGCGGGCAGCCACGTTGTGCATCGACAATACGGTAGCGAACATGCTGGTGATGACCGCGACCTGCATGATCGTGGTGAATCCGCCGCTGATGAATTTGTCGCTGAGCTTGAAGTAGATGAGGCCGACGTCGGACTCCGGTATGCCCTTGATGTTATCAGGTCCCACCCCGCCAACGGTGATCCACGACGTCACGAAATAGAAGACACCAATGGCGCCGATCGCGAGATAGGTCGCCCGCGCAACAGACTTTTGTGGAGACTTGGCCTCCTCCGAAAAAAGTGCCGCGGATTCGATTCCGAAGTAGCATGTAAAGGCGAGCAGGATCGCGACGCCCGGCGCACCACTGGCGAGGCCACCGATATCCAATGACTGTATTGGAAATGCGCTTGTGCCGAGCTTGTCGACAAGGGCGGCATCGAAGAACAGCAGGAGAATGAATTCGATAAGGATTACGATCAGCACGGCGCGAGCGCTGAAATCAATCTTGCGCAGACCGAATAAGCCGACGATGACCCAAGCTGCCAAGGAATAGGTTACCCAGTGCAAGTCATAGCCCAGCAAAGTCTGCACCGTGGTATGCATGATAAAACCCAGGTAACTGAAGCCGCCAGGCACAAACATCGTGTAGGAAACCACGGCCACGCACGCCGCGCCCATACCCACCACTGATCCCAGACCGCGCGCGATATAGGCATAGAAGGCGCCACCCACCAAAACCTCGCGGCTGATCGCCGAATAGCCTACAGCGAATAGCGCTGTAACCACCGTGGCGATGACGAAGGCCAGCGGCAGGGCAGTCCCGCTGCCGAACACAAGCGCAACCGGCAAAACACCGATCACGCAGGCTAGAGGCGCGACCGCAGCAATGACAAATACGGCTAGCCTGAATGTGCTGAGCGTGCGCGGCAACGCAACGGGCTCGGCTCCACGGGGAGGAGGGACGGCTATTGATGCAGTGTCAACTATGGTTTGTGTCATCCCAATCTCCCGAAATTCTTTTCGTCTCGCATGGCACCGGATGGTTGACGGTGACCGTTGGCAATAGAGCGCAAGTGCCGCGACCATAATTATTCATCTGCATAAATGCAATCGCCAAACTTGAACCTGTAACATGCGTGGAAAAGGAAGCGCGAATGGACGTTCCTGGCTAACTTTGTTCGCCGATGCGGTCTGCCAGGAACTGGCCTGATTTAATAAGAATAGCCCCGGTCTTGCGCCTTCACGAAGGTGCAAGCCGGGGCAAAGTTATGCAATACCAGGAAGACTGGTGGGGAACATAAAGCTATTTTCCGAAGTCACCAGCCTGCCACATTTCGCGCACTACGCGCCAACCGAGCGGCGAACGCTTCAGCACGAAGAGCTGACGGATCGTCTCTTCCTTTTTGGTCTTGGGAGTCGGCTTGCATTTCAGCACGGCGAATACCGAAGCAAGGTCGCCCGATGCCACAAGCGAGTCTTGCACACTAAATTCGCAGCCCTTGTTTCCATTCGGACCCAGATAAGCGAACCAATCGTCAAGCGCGGTGACGGCATCTTTGATACCGCGCCTGGGAACGGCATCCCCTTCACCCGTGATGATCACGTCTTCAGCATAGAAGCGCTTGACCAACTCGGTGGTCGACAGACCATCCCGATTTGCTTTGTCCTGACTAGCGAAGAACGCGCGGAGTCCTTCCGTGATTTCCGCCTCCGAATTAGTGGTGCCCATGTCATGCGCCATGGCGCCGACTGGTGCGAGGCAAAGGGCGGATAATAGGGTCAAGCCCGCTTTGAAGTTGAGAGCCATAAGATCTCCCCGATGATGATTGGTGGATACAGTAGTTATTAGGCGTTCGGATAATAATGCCGGTTGTGCCTTTGTCAACGTGTCACCATCCTGCACAGGGACCAAAAATCTCTTCTAACCCGCAGGGCGCTTCATGGTGAAGGCGGCTGTCGAGCCGATCTCAAAATAGTCGGCGGCATAGCCGGCCCTCAACACGATCCCGGCAGAAGCGGTGTCGAACAGCCCGTCCCGCAGAAGCGTGCGATCGATGTGTACGCCGACGATCTCGCCAAGGGTCAACCAGGCCGAGGTACGGCTACCCGCGGCATCGGTCAGCCCCCTGATGTCGATCAGGCGGCACTCCAAAGCCACCGGAGTTTCCGCAACGCGCGGGCAGTCGATGATCGTGCAATCGGCCGACTTAAGGCCCGCCTCTTCAAATTCATCGATGCCCGGTGGCGCGGGTCGCGAGCTGATGTTCATCGCCTCGGCATGGCGCCGCGTGACGAGGTTGCAGGCGAAAACCCCCGTTTCGCGGATGTTGGCCAATGAGTCCTTCTCGCCGATGCTCGAGAAGCCAATGATCGGCGGCTTGTCACAGAGCATCGAGAAGAAGCTGTACGGCGCAAGATTGGCCACTCCCGCAGCCGATCGGCTCGATATCCAGCCGATCGGCCGGGGGCCAAGGATGGCGCGCAACGGATCCCGAGTCAGGCCATGTCCGGCACGAGGTTCGTAGAAATGCGTGTCGTGCATGTGCTGGTCCGTTTCGTCGGATGAGATGGGTCGCCGGTGTCGCGCGCAGTCCGACGCGCAAATCCGCTCCGGTCGGGACTTGGCCCAACGGGAGCGGAATGGCTCGCCCTATTTCGAGCCGGTGCCCGCCAGATAAGCGACCACGGCCTTTCGATCGGAACCCTTGGCCAGGCCTCCGAACGCCATGGCGGTGCCCGGATAAGCCTCCATCGGGTTCTTCAGGAAAGTGTCAAGCTTCTCGGGCGTCCAATCCCCCTCAGCCTTTGCCAAAGCCTGGGAGTATGGATAGCCTGCCGCGCCACCGATCTTGCGGCCAAGCACCCCGGCGAGGGTGGGACCGGCCGGAGACGGCGCCCCCGCCTCTGCGGAGTGGCAAACGGCGCAATTGCTGAAAACCTTCTTCCCGGCCTCGACCTCCGCAGGATTGCTCGCCAGGGCGGAATAGTCCGCCGAGGCGGCTGGTGCGGGGGCGGTGTTTCCGTCCTGCTTGTTTCCGTCGGCCGTCGGGTTCGAGCATGCAGCGAGCGCGCCGAGGCACAACGTCGCGCATGCCGTCAAACGGCGGTACCTCAACAACCGGTTGATCATTGTTGGTTTCCCTTCTCGAGCAACTGCGTCACCTCACGGCACGCACGAATACCACTTTCGACAGCGCCGTCGATATAGGCGTGCCAGCCGTCCGCCGTCCCGGAACCTGCGAAGAACATGCGGCCTTCCGGCTTCGCCATGTCCTTATACTTCTTGAACCATCCCGCCCGGTAGGCAGGCCACGCCTGCTTGGAAAACGGGTCCTTGACCCAGTTATAGGGTGCGATGTCGGTGATCTCCGCAGTCGGATGGATCTTGCGCAGTTCGGCGTTGACGGCGTCCTGGTCGTTGATGTCGAGGAGGGATTGGCGGCCAAGGGTCGCCTTCAGGATCGTACCCACCGTGTCGTCAGACTCCTCGGTCTGGATGGCGTTCAGGGGATTGGGATCGTCGCAGAAGGCGAAGGTGTTGCCGATATTCTGCTTGATGCGCATATACATCGTCGCGCCGTCGCAGATGTCCCCGTTCTTGATGAATGCGCGCTTCTCTGCGGAGAGGCCCGGCTTGAATTCTATGTCCGGATAGACCTGGGTCGGCAACGTGAAAAGCACCGCTTTCGCCTCGACCGTCTGTCCATCGGCAGTACGCAGCGTGACGCCTGTCGCGGTGGTCTCCACCTGCTTGACTACGGTGCCGAGCCTGACGTCGGCCTTGCTGTCGTCGAGGATCGCTTTCGCGAGTGCGGCAGTGCCGCCGTTGGCGATGTGCCAGTGCTTTTCTGAGTCTGTGAAGGTATATGGATCCCAGGCCGCGAGTGCGGCCAGCTTCACGAAGCTCATGGCGCTGAACGTGTTTGTGGGGGATCCCGCGTAGAGCACCAGCTCCGCGTTCAGCGACGCGCGCTGGATAGGGTCAAGGTCGAGCTTTGCCATCCTCGCGGCGCCTGAAATCTCGTCCAGCTTGGCAACCTCCGGGTTGGCGAAGGGCGAGAAGGGTTGCGGGAAAAGGGTCCTGGCGCCTTCGCAGAACTTCTTGAACGCGTCGTCGTAGCCAGCGTCAAAACGTGCCGGTGGCACATCGTGCACCTTGCCATCGGCAGTCATCACATAGGCCTTGTCCAGGTTGCGCAGCGGCACTTCCTGGAAGCCGAAGCCGTAACGCTGCATCTCGGCGAAGACATGCGGCTGTAACCAGTGCACCGACGAGCCGCCCAATTCGATCTGGCGACCAAGGAATTTACTTGTGAAGGTACGGCCACCAATGCGCGGACGCGCTTCGAGGACCACTACTCGCCAACCCTGGGCAGCCAGTTCGCGGGCGGCGGTGACACCGGCGTAACCAGCACCAACGACCACGACATCGTAGGGACCTTCGTCCTTGCCGTCACGCGCTTCCCGGTTCGGGTTTTCCTTGGCGCAGCTGACCAGCGCGATTGAGCCCGCAGCCGCGGCGCCGAATTTCATCAGCGATCGCCGATCCAAGTGTCGATCGTCCATTGGCTCGTCATTGTCCTGATGCGTAGTCATGCTGCTCCTCTTTGGCTTCCGGTGCCGCTATCGCGAATGCTATCCTGCGGCATTGATCACTTGTAATCGGGTGTATTCGTACACCCCCTCAATCCCGCCTTCCGAACCAAGACCGGACTGCTTTACGCCCCCAAACGGGATATCGGGATGGATGGCGATGTGCTGGTTGATCCAAACGCTGCCCGCCGTGATGCCGCGAGCAAGCTGCCGCGCGCGATCGATGTCCCGCGTCCAGATGGAGGCGCCCAATCCAAAAGCGCCCTCGTTGGCACGCGCGATCGCGTCCGCCTCATCCGTAAAGCGCAGTAGCGGCACGACGGGGCCGAATTGTTCGTCGGTAACCAGCGGAGCCTGATCGTCGAGATCGGCAATGATGGTCGGCTCGATGAAAAAGCCTGGTCGATTGGCGACGTGGCCGCCGGTCAGTACCGTGCCGGATGCTGCTGCCTCTTCGATCATGCCGCGCACCTTGTCGAACTGCATGCGGTTCTGAACAGGCCCGAGCGTTACGCCGTCCTCGTCGCCAGCCCCCATCCTGATTTCGCGTGTGGCGGTCACGAACCGCTCCCTGAAATCATCATATATCTGGTCGGCGACATAGAGGCGCTTGGGCGCTGCGCATACCTGGCCGGCATTGAGGAAGGCGGTGGCAGCGAGGCCCCGGGCCGCCGCCTCGACATTAGCATCCGCCAGCACGATGGCGGGATCGTTGCCGCCTAGTTCGAGAGTAACGCGCTTCATATCGTCCGCAGCGCTTCTCAGAACGGCCTTGCCGGTGTTCGTGGAGCCGGTGAACGAAACCTTGGCGATGTCCGGGTGCCCGGCCAGGCGCGCACCAAGGTCGTTGTTGTCAGCAACGATATTGAACACGCCACGGGGGAAAATGTCGGCGGCCAGACGGCCCAGTTCCAGGGTTGTCAGAGGCGTGGTCGCCGCAGGTTTGAGGACGATCGTGTTTCCGGTAATGAGAGCGGGCGCATATTTGTTGCTCGCCAGGATCATCGGGAAATTCCACGGCGTAATACCGGCCACGACACCAAGCGGGCGGCGCTCGACCTCATAATCGCCCGTGGGGTGGGTTCGCGTCTCGGCCTTCAGCTCGACATTCGCATAGAAACGGATGCCGCGGATCGTTGCCTCGACCTCGAAACGGGCTTCGCCATAGGGTTTGCCCTGCTCCCTGATAAGGAGGTGCGTAAAGCTATCCGTCTCGTTTTCGAGGCGCTGCGCGAACTCCAGCAGGCACGCACGGCGCGTTTCCCAAGGTGCCGCCGCCCATGCCGGGAACGCACGCGCCGCAGATGCGACCGCTTCGTCGATCTGCGCCCCATCGGCGGCGTGGGCCTGGGCGAACGGTTCGCCCGTCGAAGGATCTATGACCGGGATGATGCGCGCACCATCCACCAGCTGACCATCTATGAGCATTTTGTAGGCGTTCATTGCGGCTCCTGTCCTCTCGATAGTGGGTCCAACAAGTGGTCTTTATGATCTTCGGCCTGATTTTGCGGAAGCCGACCCGCTAATCGTTTCGGATGGACCGATTGCTAAGATGCTGCGAACCGCCCGAACCGATAAGGTGACGGATCTATTATGGGGTCGGCGCCCGTTATCAGGTCGGCCGCCAGTTCACCCGCCGTAGGCGAGGTTCCGAAGCCATGACCTGAAAAGCCCGTGCAGACGGTCAGCCCGGGGATGCTGCTCACGTGATCGATGACTGGCGTTGAGTCCGGGGTGACATCCACGGTTCCTGCCCACGTCTGGACGATTTCGGCCTGCTCGAATACGGGCCAGGCTGCGCTCAGAGCAGCGAAAGCTTCACCGATTGCGCGTTGATCGATCGCCGGATCTTTTGTTCGGACACGCTCAAAGGGTGAACGGGCATCAGGTTTCCAGCGGCGAGGAAGGGCCAGATCCTGAAAGAATTCGCGCCCGATCGACACTCGAAGATACCGCCCTTGGGTCTTCAGGGAGGAAATATATCGTTGGCCGATCAAGAGATGGTCAAGCGTGATCGGCGCCTTTACGGCACTGCGCTGGGTTACGATAAAGCCGCCATCCGCATGTTTCCGAAAGGAAAAGTCCGGCCCTCCCACGGCAATCTCGGTCGGCCCCTCCATCGGAGCGGTGCGGGCCACCGACACAGTAAGCGGCAAAGTCGGAAGATCGACGCCCAGATTACCCAGGAAGCGCCGCGACCACAGGCCGCCCGCCAGCAAAACGGCATCGCTGCGGATCTCGCCATGCTCTGTCACTGCACCCGTGACACGACTGCCAGAAAGGACGAGCGAGCGCACCGCACAGTTTTCGAGTATGATCGCCCCCTTGGCGCGTGCGGCGCGCGCGATCGCGTAGGCGGCTAGCGAGGGCTCGGCACGCCCGTCCGACGGCGTATAGATGCCCCCAGCCCAGTCGCCGCGTCCGCCAGGAACGAGGTGATCGATATCCCGCAGGGTGAGCAGACGAGAATCCAGATCGCACTGCTCGACGGATTGTAGCCATTTCTCGTGGACATGCATTTCCGCCTCGCTTTTAGCGAGAAAGAGAATGCCGGCCTGCCGATAGCCTACATCGGAACCGACCCGCTCTGCCAATCCAGCCCAAAGCCGGTCTGAAGCGGCAGCCAGCGGCACGTCGGCCGGAGCGCGACTGGTCTTGCGAATCCAGCCCTGGTTACGGGACGACTGCTCCCCCGCTACCGACCCCTTTTCCAGGACAACCACCTGAACACCGCGCTCGCTGAGCGTGAGCGCCGCTGTCAGCCCAACGATCCCACCCCCGATAATGACCACGGAAGCGGATCGCGGAAGCCTGTCGCTAGTTGTTATGGATGCGGTTGGCGATTCCACCTGGCTATCCTTCATACATATATATACCCGCCGCCGATGGAGCGACGACGACGTGGGTCAGATCGACAGTCGTCGGGTTTCCACCTTACCCTTCGAAGCGCCCCGGAATGCGGTCACTTCGATCTCGACCTTGTACACGTTCGAACTAAGTGGAGGACACGTCAATGTCATCGCCGGATCGACGCCGCGGAAACGTTCCCCTACCTTGGCCATGACCGCTGGTACGTCGGCCGGGTCCTGGATGAAAATGCGGGACGCAACCACGTCGCCAAGGCTTGCTCCGACCTCGCCAAGCGCGCGCTCGATGTTGGCTATCACCTGTTCGGTCTGTTGGGTGACATCGTCCGGTATCTCCTGCGTTTGAGGATTGCGGCCCGCGGTGTTGGAAACGAATATCAAGTTATCGACCGCTACCAGTCGCGAATAGCTCGCCAGATCCTCATATCTTGAGCCTGTCTTGAGTTTTACGACATTAACCATTTGTCCTCCGACTAAGTAGCGCGGCCGATCTGGCCGAATACGGATTATGCATCAGCGCAGAACGGGCGTTTCCCAAAGGTTCAGGGTTTGCCCGATGTTGCGTTCGATGGCGTTTCGATAGATGATTGTGCCCCAGGCGACGTCCTCAACCGGCATTCCGCCTACCGACATGATGATGATCTCCTCATCATTCGTCCGGCCCGGCGCCTCTCCAGCGACGATGCGACCCAAATCCTCGAGATCCTCTTTGGCCATTCGGCCTTCGGCGATCATGTCCATGAACTTTACGCCAATGACGGGCACCACATTGTGTGCAGGCTTTGGCAATTCTTCAAACCAGGCTTCATAGAGACCAGTATTGTCCACGACCTTACGAACTTCCGGAGCTTCCATGTCACTGTCGATCTCACAGCTGGATGGCATAGCCAGGAAAGCGCCGGGCTTGACCCATTCACGTTTGACAAGAGGATAGGTCGATGGGTCGCCGGACAGACCGGTGTTGCAGTAGGTGACGATGTCGGATTCGCGAACCGCCGCCTCGATCGTATCGACCACCTCGATGTTCGCGATCTGGGGCATGTCGGATTTGAGCCAGGCGAGGAAGCTATCGATACTGGATTTGCCGCGCCCTTTGATCTTGATCGCGTCGATGTCGGGACAAACGGCGCACAGAGCCATGAGCGTGGTCTTACCCATGACGCCGGGGCCGACAAGGCCGACCACTTTGGAGTCCCGACGCGCCAGATGGCGAGCCCCGACGCCGGGAATGGCGCCGGTCCTGTACGCTGACAGGAGATTGGCGGACATGAAGGCAAGAGGCGCACCCGTGTCTGCGTCATTGAGCACGAACATCAGGATAGACCGCGGCAGGCCTTTCTCACGATTTTCAACGTTCGATCCATACCATTTGACGCCGGCTGTACGGAAGCGACCGCCAAGATAGGCGGGCATGGCCATGAAGCGGCGGTCGGCAGTCGCCTTCGGCATGTCGGGGAAAGGAGACTCCTTTGGAAACAACACCATCGCGCCATGGGAGTCATTATTGGCACCCGCCATGCGATAGTCGCCGTGCCACAAGAGCCCGAACATCTCCTCCATCGTATCGACGCAGGTCGGCATGTCGGTCACACCCGCTGCGATCATGTCGCTCTCGGATAAATAAACAAAATCTATCTTTGCCGGGCTGGCCATTGAATCTTCTCTCCAGAATATTCTTCAAGTCAATAATAAAAAGATCGGGTCGTCGTCGGTTTGAACAGTGTCCCTGCGTCGGTTCTCCGAGCCGGTATCTACCCGGCCAGACTGCTTCTCCACGCTCGATCGCCGGATACTGCGAACATGCCTTTAGTCCTATATTAAGAGAGCCTGGCTTTCCGTGCCGATCAAATCTGCTCAGCTGATTTTCGACCAGACGGGCTCCACATATGCGCTGAGCTTTCCCGGGTAAGTTCATCCGAACGATGTTATTTCAGGCAGGGATATCTCGCGCTAGACTCTCTCAGATTTCCGGATTAATTCTACAGATGCAAAATTATTGGTCAAGTCAAGAAAGGCGGCTCTGCTCGGTCGAAAGGGCAGGGCGCATATACCTCGTTTCGAGCGGTTTGTTTTTGTTGTCGTAGGGCTTTCCTGGGCGGATAGTCGATGCGTCGTTTCGGCGATCATCTGGAGCCATGCGCGAGGGGCGAAGGAGATCGACGGATGCTGAGCGAAGGCCAGTTGATCGATCGCAAGTGCAGATTTCTACCGTTATTTACGCCACTCGATGCCTCCGACTGCTTCGCAATGGGGCCATGGCGGCCACCTTGCTCCGTGCATCACGCCCGGCTTACTGCCCAGGTCGCCTCAAGGTCGAGCACTACCACGACATGATATCCTGCCGGTTGCGCGCAACAAAATCGAGAATATAACGTTGGCGGCTCGGGCTAAACGGCGAGATAGTAAAGAGTTTCATCTTGTAATATTGCAGGTGTAGAATTAACGCGCGTCTGGGCAGCATAGGAGGTGGCGGTTGAAGGCCCATCGCATCGGAAAGACCGTAGCGAGTTGGAATGTGACGACGAGGGCGGGAACAGCTGCTGCACGCCGCAGCCGCGAAACGATACCGACCGGGCGTCGTGCGTTAGCTTCGGCGCGAGTGCGCCCGCCGCTGCCCACCTTCCTCGTCGGTCGTTACAACATCAATGCTATGGTTCTGGCGGCGTATGCGCACATGCTACCCCACCTGTCCATTCCAACAATGGACAGGCAAATTGACCATCGGCGAAATCGCGGAGATATTATTCAGTGACTGGACGTGACGTTATCCAAGGACGTGGACGAGCTCGGCTTCTCGCAAGCCTGGTACTTGCCCATGCGATTCAGAAATCTTGATGTTGGAAGCGGTGAGAATGGAAGCTGAAGCGCAGGCCGCGGCCGCTCCGGAAAAAAAGACGGAAGCTACAGAAAGGCGGCGTAAGCCTGGTCGGCCAAGGAAGGACGGCAACCATCGCGAGACGATCCTCAACAAGGCGGAGATCGCCTTCGCAGAAGGGGGCTATGCGGGCATCAGCATCCGCGATATCGCCGAGCGGGCGGGCGTTAACCAGGGGTTGATCCGCTATTATTTCGAGAGCAAGCAGCAGCTGTTCGATGAGGTTTATCGTCGTCGCGGCGGATTGTTGTCCGGACGCCGTCACGTTCTGCTGGATCAGCTTCTTGAAGGAGGAAAACCGTTAACGGTCAAGGCGATCGTCCGCGCTTATCTTCAACCACAATGGGATCTGAAGTACAGCGGAGAGGCGGGGTCCGCCTTCGTGCGCCTTCAGGCCCGTCTGCACGCCGAGCCGGAAGAGCATGCGCTGAGACTGCGGCGGGAGGTCTACGACGCCTCAGTCAAGCGGTATGTCGATGCGCTGGCGAAGGTGCTCCCCGACATTCCCAAGAGAACCATCGGCCTGCGCATGGCGTTTCTCGTGGGGACATATCTCTTCATGCTGAACGATCTCGGCCGCATTGAGGACCTGACTGAAGGTAAGATCAGGCATATTTCCAAGGACGAGATGCTCGACCATATGGTCGAGTTTCTCGCTGCGGGCATCCAGGCGGCCGTGCCATAAGCGAACGCTGGCCGGGCATATAGACCAGCCAGCGTTCCGAGCTCATCCGGTTGGAGTCAACTCGCCGAACCGGATTCCCGCCTTTCTGCCATCGTAAGTAGCCTGCGCGATTTGGCCAGCGCCGAGGCAGTCTCCGACCCGATCGACCGAGCGGATGAGGCCCGCCCCGCGCTTCGCGACTAGCTCCTGATAGAGTTCATCGTCAGAGATCTGGCCGGTAACCAGGACAACTGTGTCCGCGTCGATGCGGCTTTCTGCCCCGTCAAGCAGGCGGCTGGCGGTCACCGAACCTTCGTCGATCGATGTGATCATTGTGCCGACCACGATCGCGATCCCGGCTTCATTCATTGAATTGATGACGTGCACGAGTTCCAATGTGTTGTGCGTCCAGGGGGAAGGATCGCTGGCCGTCGTTACATAGGTCACCTTGCAACCCGCCTTGGCAAGGCGGTCGGCTATAACGGCCGCCATATAATAATAGTCCTCGTCGTAGACGACAACGCTGCCGCCACTCGGCACATTGTCGTTGAGGATGTCCTCCGCGCAAAGCACATGGGGAAGGTCGTGCCCCGTGATGGGCTCGTCGTGATGGCGTCCCACGCCTTCGCCGCGCCATTTGGCGCCCGTCGCAATGATGATGTGGTCGGCCCCGAAACCCACGATATCGTCTGCGTTGAGCGGACTTTCGAGATACATGTTGACGTTCGGCATCGTCTGTAGCTGACTGACGCGGTAATCCACCACGCGACCCCAGGCACTCAGCCGCGGCATCCTCCGCTCGCGTACGAGGCGGCCGCCCCATTCGCTGCCCGCGTCCGCGATAGATACCTGATATCCACGCTTGGCAAGCGTGTGGGCTGCCTCCAAGCCAGCCGGGCCGCCGCCCACTACGAGTATAGATGCGTCGGGGTCGTGCGCCTCCGGCACATTCTCAGGATGCCAGCCGTTCACATGCTCCTCGCCTGCGGAGGGGTTCTGCGTGCAACGGATTCTGGAATAGGTCATCACCTCAGCGGTGCAGGCGTTGCAGCCGATACATTCCCGGATGTCGTCGTGACGGCCCGTGTCGATCTTGTTCGGGAGGAAAGGGTCAGCTATCGAAGGGCGCGCGGCCCCGATGAGATCAAGCACTCCGCGCTTGATCTGACTTACCATCGCATCAGGCGAGGTGAAGCGGCCGACGCCAACAACCGGCTTGTTGGTGACCTTTTTCACAAAATCGATGAACGGCTCCTGCTGGCCCTCCTCAAAGAACCGACTGCTGCCGCTATCCCAGGCCCAATCGCTGACGTTCACGTCCCACAGGTCAGGCACATCGGCAAGCGCCTCCACCACACGGCGACCATCCTCGAGTGCGGTGATGTTCGAAGGCCGACGCCGATCCTCGACAGCGAAGCGAACGGCGACGGCACAGGTGTCCCCCACCGCGTCCTTCACGTCGGAAAGCGTCTCCCGGAGCAAGCGGACGCGATTCTCAAATACGCCGCCATATTCGTCGGTGCGCTTGTTCGTCCTGGTATCCAGAAAGTCCTGCAGCAGCGACAGGTTGTGCGCGCAGTAGACGTAAATGATATCGAAGCCGGCCTTGCGGGCACGCAGCGCCGCGTCCCGATACCACTGGCGGAAGTTTGTGATGTCCTGCCTGTCGATGGTTCGCGCCGAGATGGGATTGATGAAATAATGTGGGAACTTGCCGGTGGGTGAAAGCGGATGTTCGCGATGGTTGATGGCAGGGCCGGAGGCACCCGCATGCGCGAGCTCTATACCTGCGAGCGCGCCATACTCCTTCACGGCTGCGACCACGCGTGATAGCGGCTCGATATATTTGTCGTTGTACATCCGCGGATCAGGCAAAGGTGCGTGGTCCGAGGTTTCGTGGATCATCGTCTCCTCAAGACAGACAACGCCCCAGCCACCCTCGGCCCTGGCTTTCCGGAACGCAATCATCTCATCCAGGGCGGGCATGCCCATCGCGGTGGCGTGCGGCACAACATAGAACCGGTTCTTCGTTCTTACAGGGCCGATCTGCAGCGGTTCGAAGAGAATATCGTATCGAGGGTCGCGCATTTGTTACTCCACGTTATCACGCAGTCAGTTTTCGGAATGACGGGAAGACGCCGCCGCGCATCCATCTCGTCCAGAGCCGGATGGATGCGCGGGACCATAGTGCCAACGGCGTGAAGTCGCATATGGAAAGCGGCCAAAAAAGGGGCAATCACACAGCTAAGGGCATAGATGAGTTGAAAGGCGGGCCTGTTGCTTCCACGCTGATGTGGACGCAAAGATGTACCGACATAAGCGATCGATCAAGGGCCGATCTATAGTTCTCAACCTATTTTTGCCCCGCGTACCAAGCTGTTACTCATGCTCATAAGGGCTGAATGCCTTGGCTATGGCGAAGTCGTCACTTTCAAGGACGATGCTGGGCTCGTTCATCTCAACCCAGCCGCAGAATGGCGGCGACATCTCATATCCCAAAAGCTGTTGAACCCGCTTGGGATATTGTTTCACCATGTCTCGCGGCACAACCAGATACTGATTCTCCTCCTGACGATGATAGCCTTGGGTGAAGGATAGTGCGATCGCCAAGCGGCACTCGTTCGAAATATTCGCGCCCCCTCCATGATAGACGCTGCCCACATACATAAGACCCGATCCGCGCTTCATTTCAGCAGGAACCGCTTCATGGGGCTGAGGCCGCCGGTCCATGTCCCATTTATGGCTGCCCGGGATCACCATCGTTGCGCCGTTGCTTGCGGTGAAGTCCGTTCCTGCAAGAAGCGTCTGGAGGAGCACATGGGGACCGGGATGGCGGACGTGGTACATTCCATCGTCACGGTGCAGGTCCTGTGCAGCCTGGCCCGGACTGATCTCGATTGCTTGCGTCACCGATACCTGAACCGTGGGCCGTACCATGGTCTGCCGTTCGCCTGCCATCATCGGGAACTCGACGCAAAGAACTCTCTCAGCCGTGCCTAGAAACAACGGATGGAGAACAAATTCCGTCATATGCCGTGATTTGGCAAATAACGCGGACGTGCGCCGGGTTCGATTGCCCGAGAAGCCAGCCTCTCCGAACGGTGAACGCTTTATCCATGGCTCCAGGTCGCCGACTAGCTGATCCATCACACCCGGTGTGATCATGCCCTCAATGATGACGGCACCATCCCGGTCAATGATTTCACATACAGCGTCAACCGAGGTGTCATTCGAGACAGAAGCTATTGTAGCCATGACTATACCTTATCAACGTAAACGAAGGCGAGGACGGGAAAAATGGAGCGGCAATTTCTGCAATTCATGCACTTGATCACGGACGTCACAGAACAGCGGCGGGATCGAAACGATCTATCATGCGCTCTGTGTCGGTCGAGCGACTCGCGCCACATTCACCCGACGCTGTCTGGAGCCTGATCCGATCAAACTGGATCGGATCAGGCTCTAAAGTCTTTCGATTCCTACATTTTCCGATCCAGCAGGTGATGCCATCTGCTTCGAAAATGCTCTAGCTGCGCACTCCTATATGCGGACGACTATGGTCCTGATATAAGCTCCCCGGCTCCCGCTGTCGAAGCTTAGTGCCGGGGAAGCGCAAAGTCGGCAGAACTTCATTTCACCGATCGTATGGCAAGTCCATTTGCTTTGCAGAAGGCGTTCTTCGAGATGAGCTTGCCGTCGCGAAAATCCAGGATATCCAGCCCGTCGACGCAAGATTGCTGGCCGTCTGCGGCCGTCATCATCATCGTCCAGGCGACAAGGGCGCGGTCGCTTGCTTCGTCCAGCATCGTCGAGGAAACCGTATACTGGACGCTTCCAAGAGTGCCGTCGAAGATGGACTTGAGTGATGCGCCGATGGCATCGACACCCTTATGCTCGATGCCGTTGGGATCCATGTACACGCAGTCTGGAGACAGAAGACCGAGCATTTTGTCGTAATCGCCGTCATTGAATGTGCTCATAAAAGCGGTAGTGTGTGCATTTAGGTCAGACATGGTCGCTCCTTTGACGTGTTGCGTGCGGAAAGATGACGGCCGCCTATGCTGGCCTTTGTAATCGGCTGGGTCAGAGGGCTCGCTCGTCCTGGCTGAGTCAGGCCTATCAAGTCGCGGAAAGCCTGTGGTGAAACGTGCGCCCATCGTTTGAAGGCGTTCCTGAAGTTGCTCACTTCGGTGTAGCCCGCCCGATCAGCCACGTCGCCAATCGTCAGTTGTGGATCGGAAAGGCATTGCTTGGCGAATGCGAATCGGACTTCCGCGATAATTTGTGCGTAAGACGTCTCTAGACAATGGAGTCGTCGGCGCAGGGTTCTTGCTGACAATCCCAAATCCCGCGCAATATCGGCTTCGGCCGCATCGAAGCGTGGGCCATTCAGAATCGCCTGCTTCAATCTGCGGATTAAAAAGGCGTCCGAAGAATGGCCCTCGTCGGAAAGCAACTGAAATAGGCCTGGCATTGCAGCGGTTATGGGCTCTTCAGCAGCACCACCGTTCTCCTGGCAATGATGATGAGTGGGCGCGTGACGCGGCGTACACCGAGGGCGCGCGTGCTTTGAATTGGCAAAGGAGTGGGAGGACTTATCCCCTGAACTCCTCCAGGTATCACGCGAGATGCACGAAGCACGCGTAACGCTCGAGCCTTCGATACCTGCGGCGCTCACCAGATGCCGCCGATTCAAACTTTCGGACTGTTTCTGGACGTTTGTTATTTGCGGTGGCATCCAGTGCATTCCTCTCGTATCTTCGCTGGCGCGCCTTGTTCGGCCGCGCGACGAAAATCTTTCAATCTCGTTATAAACTGGATCCGGTCGGCGGTTCGCAACCAAACAGACAGGACCCACGGGCAGCCTGCAATCGCACATCGGCCAGACATGCTGCGCGCAAGGTAACTTCCCGATATTTCCACAATCAATTATACAGAAAAAGAAATCAAGTGAGAATGTGCATGGGCAGTGGCCGCCGTCGCAGGCGCAGCGTCCCATCGGTCATGTGTTTGACACCTGACTAAATTAGGACCGGCTCCGATATGCATAAGCCAAGCTGGATCCCATGGATATTCGACCTTGTATTTATCCAACGGACGAATTAATGTTGCCACAGCAGCAAAGGAGAGGGCAATTGAGGGCCTACCGTATAGGGCAGATCGTGCCGAGTTCGAATGTTACGATGGAGACTGAAATACCGGCGCTCCTCCGTGCCCGCGAGACCATCTCGCCCGAGCGCTTTACCTTCCATTCGGCCCGCATGCGCATGAAGCACGTGACCAAGGAAGAGCTGTCCAAAATGGACGGCGCCAGCGACACGTGCGCCATCGAGTTATCTGACGCGGCCGTCGACGTGATGGGTTATGCATGTCTGGTGGCTATCATGTCGATGGGCAAGGGTTACCATCGTGAGTCCCAGGCCCGCCTGCATCAGGCAACAATCGATAATGGCCATCCGGCCCCCGTCGTATCGTCAGCTGGCGCGCTCGTGGATGGGATCAAGGCGATTGGCGCGAAGCGAGTGGCGATTGTGGCGCCATATATGAAGCCGCTAACCGAGCTTGTTGTCGACTATATTCGTGCCGAAGGCATCGATGTCGTCGAATGGCGCGCTCTTGAGATTTCGGATAATTTGGCAGTCGCCGCTCACGACCCCGCCCGGCTTCCGGGCATCGTCGCGTCGATGGAGCATTTGGCCGAGGTCGATGCTGTAATTTTGTCTGCATGCGTGCAGATGCCGTCGCTGCCCGCCGTCTCGATCGTTGAGGCGCAGGTCGGCAAGCCGGTGTTGACCGCAGCCATCTCCACAACCTGGGCGATGTTGCGAGCCCTTGACCTCGACACGCGCGTGCCCGGTGGCGGGACGCTTTTATCAGGGGCATTCTAACAATGGACGGCAGTCCTTTCGGATACAACGTTCATGCGAACGGCATCCGGCACCATCTTGTGCGCCATGGCGCGCCTGGGCGGCGTCAGATGCTTCTCGTGCCTGGCATCACGTCGCCAGCGGTCACGTGGGATTTCGTTGCCGCTCGCCTGGCCGAGACGTACGAGGTTCATGTGCTCGACGTTCGGGGCCGCGGATTAAGTCAAGCTGGCGACCTTGATTATTCCCTGGATGCAATGGCGGATGATGTCGTCGCGCTGACGGGTGTTCTTGATCTCGATCGTCCGGTGATTCTTGGTCATTCCATGGGCGCCCGCACCGCGATCCGCGCCGCCCGGAAAGCGCCCGGGATTTTTGCCGGGCTGATCTTGGCCGATCCGCCCGTAAGCGGGCCGGGCCGTCGCCCCTATCCCTCGGCATGGCCATGGTATGAGGATTCGATCTTGCTGGCGCAGCGCGGCTGCTCGGCGGAAGAAATGAAGGCATTCTGCCCGACCTGGACTCAGGATCAGCGCGCGCTGCGTGCTGAATGGCTCCACACGTGCGAACTGCGTGCGATCGACGCGGCCTATAAAGGCTTTCATACGGATGACGTTCATGCCGACCTGCCGCACCTTGACCTGCCGATACGGCTCGTCGTGGCCGGTGGCTCGCCGGTCATCGAAACGGCAGATATTGAAGAAATTCGGACACTGGCGCCCGGCATCGAGGTCGTGACCGTCGAAGGCGCAGGGCACATGATACCGTGGGATGATCTGGACGGTTTCCTCGGCGCAGTCGCAGGTTTTCAAGCCGACATCAAGGAGGCCACCGCAAATGGATCGCGCTAGTTTCGCGGAGATATGCCTCCACCAGCTGAAAATGTCCTGTGTTCGCGCCGACGAGCGGCTGGTCGTGCTGACTCAGGGTGACGAGCGACTAGATTATGCCGACGCGTTTCTCGCTGCGGGCCGGGCGCTCAAGGCGAATATCTACCACATGCGGCTGCCGGCGCCTGCACCGATGGGCAATTGGGCGGTAGGGCAGACGCCGCTTTCGCGGATGCCTGAAGCCGTGGAGGCATTGAAGAATGCCGATATGGTGATCGACTGCGTCTTCCTGCTGTTCTCGCCCGAGCAGATGGCGATCCAGGCCGCGGGTGCTCGCGTCCTTACGGTTGTGGAGCCGCCGGAGTTGCTCGCGCGGATGCTGCCTTCCAGGGAGTTGCGTGAGAAAGTGGAGGTCGCAGGCGAGTTGCTGTGTCGCGCGAAATCGATGCACATCACGTCGCCTTATGGGACGGACGTCACGTATAAGCTTGGCACCTATCCCACTGTCACCGAATATGCCTGCACCGACACGCCGGGCCGATGGGATCACTGGCCATCCGGCTTCGTCTTTACAGGCGGCGACGACGACGGCGTGGACGGGCAGATCGTCATCGCGCCGGGCGACATATTGCTGCCGCAGAATATTTATGTGCGCGAGCCTATAACATACACGATCGAGAAGGGCGTCGTCACCTCGATCCGGGGCGGCTTGGAAGCTGATCTGGTCAAGTCGTACATGGCGGACTTTAATGATCCGCGCGGCTTTGCGCTGAGCCACATCGGCTGGGGAATGAATCCTGACGCCAAGTGGCACCGGATGACGCCCGGCGAATTCCCCGGCGGAATGGGCATGGAGATGCGTAGCTTTCTTGGCAACGTGCTGTTCTCAACCGGTCCAAATAACGAGCTTGGCGGCATGAACGACACGGACTGCCATCTCGATATACCGCTGCGCGGTTGCTCGCTGTTTTTGGATGGAGAACCGGTGTTGCTGGACGGAGCAGTCGTAGCGAAGGACCTGACGGCTTGCGAAGGGGGTAAGGTGTTCGATGTCGCAGGATGAAGTCTATGAAAAGGCGGGGTTCGGAGGCAGCGTGCCCCGCGGCACTCGGCCGGCGGTCGTGGTGGTCGATTTTACCTATGGCTTCACCGACACTGTTTACCCGACGGCGGCGGATATGCATGCGCAAATCGCGCGAACCCGTGCCATCACCGATCTGGCCCGAAGCCGTGGTTTTCCCGTTATCTACACGACTATCGCCTACCAGCCCTGGGAGGTCGAGACGTTGGCCTGGCTGCGTAAGGCCACCGGAATGAGAGCGCTTCTCGCGGGGAGCAGGCTCGTTGAGATCGATGCGGCGACCGGGATCTCCGATGGCGATCCGATCGTGGAGAAGCATGGCGCATCAGCATTCCATGGCACGAACCTGGCGGCCATGCTCACCGGGGCGGGTGTCGATACCATAGTGGTAACGGGCGCGACTACGTCCGGTTGTGTCCGGGCGACCGTCGTGGATGCAGTGCAGTCTGGCTTCAACGTTCTGGTGCCGCGCGACTGCTGTGCTGATCGCGCGAACGCGCCACATGAAGCCAGCCTTTATGACATCGATCAGAAATATGGCGACGTCACCGACGCCGCGGACGTGACCGATTGGATCGCGAAGCTTTGAATAACGCAGGTGCATGCGCATCAGAAAACAACTGGAGGGAACCGCAATGGCTCAACATGTAATCGTCGTTGGAGCCGGGCCCATTGGCCTGCTAACCGCTTTCGGACTCGCGAAGGAAGGCACGCGTGTCACGATTATCGAGGCGGAGGAGCAGTTCAACGATAAGCCGCGTGCGCTGGTCTATCACTATCCCGTTCTGCCCCATCTCGACCGGCTTGGACTGTTGCAGGACTGTGAAGCGGAGGGTTTCCTGCGCCAGACCTTCGGCTGGCGTATCCACAGCACGGGCGAACTTATTGAGTGGAAATGGACGCCTGAGGGGATGGGGGGGAATGCGCTTCATCTGCACCAAGGGTTGTTGTCCAAGATCATTGCACGGCATGTCTCGGCGCAGCCGAATGTGGAGATATTGCTGCGAACTAAGCTGACCGGGTGCTGCCAAACTGCGGGCGGCGTGATCGCGGAGGTCGAGGGACCCAATGGATCGGCAGTGCTGGAAGGCGACTATCTCATAGGGGCGGATGGCGCGAACAGCACGGTACGCCAGAATGTACTGGGGCTCCAGTTTCTGGGGACAACCTGGCCCGAGCGCTATGTGGCGACGAACACGAGAATCAACCTGTCGGCGCTGAACTATCCTGAGTCCGTCATGCAGCTCGATCAGAAGCACGGCTCCATTATCTGCAAGATCGAGCAGCCAGACGTCTGGCGGGTAACCTTTGTCGAAGACCCCGAGCTACCTTTCGAGGGGCTGGAAGAGCGCATCCACACGATGTTCGCTGATCACCTGCCCGACCTGCCCTATGAGGTGCTCGCCTACTCGCCCTACCGCATGCACCAGCGCATAGCCGATCGGATGCGTGTGGGGCGGATCCTGCTTGTCGGTGACGCTGGCCATATCACCAACCCCACAGGCGGGCTTGGCCTGACTGGCGGCATGTTCGATGCTTTCGCCCTGATCGGCGCTTTGAACCGGGTCATCCATGACGGGGCAGGGGAGGAAATACTCGAATTTTACGAGCGCGATCGTCGTCGGGTGTTCGCCGAGGTTACGTCGCCCCGCGCGTCGTTCAATCTGCGCAACCTCTATCACCTGAAGGAAGGACAGGAGAAGGAGGACCGCATAGCTTTCCTCCGCGCCGTGGCCGCAGATCCGCGGCTAGTTGAGCGGGAAATGAGCTTCACGACGCAGATGGAAACGCATTTCTGAGCAACATGCGCACCTTTGAAATGGCAGACTTTGGCGGTGTCTTCCTGACATCGCCGCCTGTTGATGCCGGGGACGCGGTGTGGCCCGGCATCAACGCCTATGTCCAGTGGTTCATTCCTGTAAATCCCCGTCCGGTTTCTATCCTCTTCGTCCATGGTGGCGGCGGACAGGGCGCTGACTTCGTCAGGACACCGGACGGTCGGCGCGGATGGGTGCATCGGTTCCTGCAGGCGGGCTATGCAACATATGTCCTAGATCGGCCGGGGCATGGAAGGTCAGCCTGGAACGAAAACGTGCTTGGCCCGGCAACGCCCACGGCAGACTACGGAATGCTATACCCCCGGTTCGTGGAGCCGGCGAAGCACGACTTATGGCAAGGTGCCTCCAAGCATAACCGCTGGCCCTCCGATCCGTTGGCCGGTGACCGGTTCATGGCAAGCCAAGGACCGATGGCCACTTCGTTAGGTGCGAGCCAGCGTCACGTTGAGGCTATCGCCGAACAACTGCTCGATCTGACCGGCCCGACCGTGGTAGTGAGCCACTCGATGGGGGGGCCATGCGGATGGGCTCTGAGTGCCGTTGGCGGGCAGCGGGTCGCGGCCGTACTGGCGGCGGAACCTCTGGGGTACTCGGGCATGGTGCATCCGCTTGGAACCTTCAATAACGGTCTCGCGCCGGAGGCATATCAAGGACTTCACGACCCGTTCGCGAAGCCGGTCGCCATTGTTACAGGCGAAGCCACGTGGATGAGAGAAGCCAATAGGCGCGCAGCGGAGTACGTACGAGCACGGACTCCAGTGTTTGAACACATCGCCTTGGAAGAACATGGCATAACTGGAAATGGTCATATGCTAATGGCCGAGTCCAATAGCGACGAAATCGCCGATCTGATGATTCGATGGTTGGATGCGAATGTTTCGTGTGGGCTGGCTCAAGCTAGAGCTTGATCCGATCAGACTGGATCGGCTCAAGCTGTATTTGTTTTTTGTTTTCCGCATTTTCCCAGCCAACAGATGATGCTATCTACTTCGAAAATGCTCCAGATGTGATCAGTATCTCTGCACTGACATAAATCGGAGCGTAGTCGCCGCGAGGGTGTGATCTGCATCCGTGCGAAATTCGCGATGCGCCCCCGCGGCGGTTTGATCGGAAGAAGCATCGTAACCGACTATTCGCGGCCATCGACGGTTGAATAGGGATAATGCCATCACTGCATGTCGCGCTTTTGGATAAGCAAAAGCGGGGGTTGTCTGGCAGTGAGGAGGCTGCCCCGAACCGGCGCTACTGATGGCCGATCCTATCTAAAGGTTGCCTGATGGTTTGCCAGGCAACGCGTCTGAGCCGTCCTGTTTTCTAAATGACAACACATGATCGCTGAGCGGAAGCGAGCGAATCCTCGGCCCACCAGCATCATAAATTGCGTTCAGCATCGCAGTCATCACAATAGGGACGGCGTCCTCTCCAACGCCGGCAGGATGATCGTCGCTCTCGACAAGTTCGACCACGATGTTTCTACAGGCAGTGGCAAGCCGAGCGACGTTGTGATCCTGGAAATTGCGCTGGACCACACGACCGTCCTTGAGTGTGATTTTGCCGTAAAGCGCCGTAGTGATTGCCCAGAAGATGCTTCCTTCGACTTGGCCGCGGACTACTTCGGGATTGAGGATGCGGCCGCAGTTCATCACCACATATACGTGATCGACTCTAAGCCCGCCTTTGCCGTCAAGCGTAACCTCCACAACCGATGAGGCAGTGCCAGTGTGGTAGGTATCCCAATAGCTGAAGTCGCTGACCGAAACGCCTTTGCCGCGGCCCTGCGAGAGAGGCGTTTCCCAATCGGCGATTTGGCAGACCCGCTTCAACACGGCGCGCATGTGCCGGATGCGTCGAATGGCGACGTCGCGGCCTTTCAGGTCAGTGGGCACCGAACCCTCGTCCAGCAGGTCCATGTAAAGGTCGACCGGATCACGTCCAGCGGCGACCGCCAGTTCGTCCTGAAATCCCTGGTTCATCCAGACATGCTGTGTGAACGCCACGCCGCGCATCCAGCCGAACGGCTGAGGCGTCTTGACGCGAGCATACTCGATCCTAAGGTTCGGCACATAGTGCGGTAGGCGAGCCGGTCCATAGCTTTGATCGGGCGCTGTGCCACTAATCACGCGATTGAACCACGCGATCACATTCCCCTTCTCATCAAGCCCCGCCTTGAAGCGTGAGATGGTAATCGGTGGCGGATAACCGCGCGCCATCATCTCTTCGCGGGTCCATATCATCTTGATGGGCTTGCCAGGAATGGCCTTCGCGATCTGGACCGCCTGCGATACATATTCGTTCTGGCAACGCCGTCCGAAGCCCCCCCCGACATATGGCAGATTAAACTGTACCCGTTCAGGCGGCAGCCCGGCTGTAACCGCGGCGAGTCGATGCGCTTCCTGGGCGAACTGCGTGGACGCCCAAACCTGGAGTCCGTCCGAATTCAGCCATGCGGTGCAGTTGATCGGCTCAAGCGGCATCGCGTCCATGAAGGGGTAGGAATAATCCGCCTCGATAACGCGGTGAGCACGGCCGATCGACCCTGCGAAATCTCCGGCTTCCCGGACTACCGGCTGCGGCCGCCCAGCCCGGCTGACCAGGTTCGCCATGATGGACTCACTGCTGGTGTGAGCAAATTCCCCATCATCCCACTCGATCGGAAGCGCCAGAAGCGCCTTCCTTGCCCTCCAGAAGCTGTCCGCGACGACGGCAACGGCATCGTCCATCCCGTAATCTTCTCCGCCGTCGGCAAGCGGACCGTTGAGGCCGCAAGGTCCTGCCGCGATCCGGACGACCCCGACAACGCCCGGCATCTTGGCAATCGCTTGTTCGTCGAACGAGACAAGCTTGCCGCCATAGACAGGGGATTGTTGCACGACCGCATACAACATGCCCGGCAAATCGACATCGATGCCATATTCCAGCTTCCCGGTCGTCTTGGGAACCAGATCGAGGCGCTTGATCGGCTTTCCGATCAGCCGGTAGTCAGCAGGGTCCTTAAGTTTGACCCGCGAAGGGTGCGGCGGCGCAATATGGGAGGCGGCGGACGCGACCTCCGCGTAGCTTTGCCGTCCCCCGCCGGGCAATATGATGCTGCTCTCCTCGGTTCTCAAATCCGCTACGTCGAACCCCGAGCGCCTGGCGGCAGCGGTCAAAAGCATTTGTCTGATCTGAGCGCCTGCCATTCTCATGGGATTGAAGAGACGGTCAGCTGACCAACTGCTCTCCGTGCATGTATATACATACACATTGTTGCGCTTGAGGTTCGTCAATGGATCGAAGAATTCGGGCCGGATCGATGACCATTTCAGATCGAGCTCTTCCGCAAGAACCTGCGAGAGGGTTGTGACCACACCCTGTCCAATGTCGCTCTGTGGAATGCGGATGCGAACCGTGTTGTCGGGCATCATTACAACCCAAGAGAATAGCTCGACCGAATCGGAAGGCTTAGGATCGGCGACCCGGCAACCAGTCATGGTGACGGGAAAAACCACACCTGCCGAAACGGCGGCGATCGACTTCAGCAAGGAACGGCGGTCAGTATTCATGGCTTCTTCACGTGCGCCCGTTCGCGGCCGCGTGGATCGCGGCGCGTATGCGATCATAGGTCCCGCACCGGCAGATGTTCGTGATCTCGCGATCGATGTCTTCATCCGTAGGGAAAAGTTTCTTCCCGAGAAGTGCGGTGGCTGCCATTATCATGCCGGACTGGCAATATCCGCACTGTGGAACACGAATATCCTGCCAAGCTTTCTGTACAAACTGGTCGCCATTGGCCGAAAGCCCCTCAATCGTGGTTACTTCGAGCCCGACCGCGGCCGTCGCAGCCAAGGAGCAAGATCGGGCAGTCTGGCCGTCCACTATGACCGTGCAGGCGCCGCACTGGCCGATGCCACAGCCATATTTCGTACCTTTGAGCTTCAACGTGTCACGGAGCACCCAGAGTAGTGGCGTATCATCGTCGACCTCGGCGGGCATGGTCGACCCATTAATCTTCAGCTCAATCCTCATCATTATACTGCCCATCTGGCATACACTGCCGACCGCGGTAAATTGGCAATCCTTTTGAGCACGCGGAGGCCGGGGCGTCAATATAATTATCCACACGCTGAATTGGTGCAGCCCGCCTGACGCAAGCAGGGCCTACACCATTCAGGAGATCCGCACCGCAATGCCGTAGGAGTGCTTTGGGTCGGTTGTCCGCGCGCCTCGCCCGCCGGAATTTTCTTGTGAAATGGAGGGCTCCATCTGCCTTGTCGCACGTTGATGATATGTCTAGCGACAGGAGGTCAGGCGCATGATCATTCGAGCTTTGAAGCCCTGTTCACTCCTCGTCGGCGCGCTTCTCCTTGCGATTTCCGCCCCAACTGCGTTTGGCAACGGTCCCCCATCTTCGTCCCCTATCGAGGCCCGGAAGCTTTTAGCCAAGGTGGACGCAGATCAGGACAGGCGAATATCGTTGGCGGAATGGCGCATGCAGAGCCTGCCGAAAGCCAACTTCAAAAAGCTGGACCGTAACCGGAACGGCTTCATCACTTTCCGGGAACTGGCTGCTTTCCCGCCGTCGACCCTTGATGCAACGCGCGACGGAAAGCTTTCCGCCCGTGAGTTGAAGTTTGGCAAAGGCGCGGCCCGAATAGGAGCTGCACCAGCTTCCAAGTAATATTAAGGCCGCGTTCGAAAATGGATTCTTCTGACCGACTTTGGTGAAGGACGAAAATATCCATTGAGAGGCGTTCATTGGAAGAGTGATCATCCATCTTTGTAGCATTGCCACTTTTTTGGCGGGCGCTTCGACAAAGTCGAAAATCGATCGTTCAGCGTCGTCGAACACAAAATCGCTACCGGCCGCGATGCTCGGTAAATACGCGAAAAAATGGGGCGATGCTTGCCCCCTGCATGGCGAGGAGTTGCAGATATCGTGAATTTGGTTTAATAATATCGCCACAATATCGATCCATTCGCAACTGTCGGCAATGGGGGCGGCAATGATTGTGTTGTCCGCGACGAGGCTTATCTCGTATTGTTCGTGGTCTTGTCTGGAAAGTCGGCCTGGGAAACGTCTGTTTCACAATCTTCGGCCGTTATTGCTTGTCCCCTTGTGAAGCTGGTGGCGCCTGCGCAACCCAGACCCGAGTCCGATTTGGTCGAATTTTTCATTGTCGAGGATAAGATGAGCGGCTGCGCTTCGTCGCCGCAGAAATTTCGCTCCCATGGCCGATAATTTATTCGGCTGTTGATTTTCGAAAGAGCTGTGAAATTGGTGTTGTGAGTGTTCCAATATAACCGTGGATTACATGCTATCTATTTGAATATAAAAAGATAATCGTCGGGAAGGGGTCGGCTGATCCATTTGCTGCGAGGCGCGTGTCCTGCCCAGCTCTAATGGGCGTTGACAATGCGATCAATTATGCAACAACGTAATTACTGCATGTTGCTCGGTCGACTCCGCTTAGGCGGAATTTCGTTCGGCGCGAGGAGAAGCAGTGGCGGTTCGCAGGTGCTGAGGGGGCACCTTGGCCGACGCGAACGGGAAGTGCCTTCGGCGAAATGCACTCTCGCTCTGCAGAGGACGTATAATGAAAGGGAGAAGTATATGATTGCTCGCATCACCCGCGGTTCTGCTCATACCGCACTGGCGATTTCGCTTGCTTCGCTGCCGCTGGCAGTCTCTGCTACTGCTTATGCCAAGGATCAGGTCCAGCCTGAACCGAGCGCTGCTTCCGCAAGGGGCAATGGCGATATCGTTGTTACGGCGATGCGGCGCGAACAGCGCCTTCAAGACGTTC
The DNA here is from genome assembly GCF_001650725.1 of Sphingobium sp. TCM1. Lineage (GTDB taxonomy): Bacteria > Pseudomonadota > Alphaproteobacteria > Sphingomonadales > Sphingomonadaceae > Sphingobium. Next base: position 153,644 of record NZ_LXVX01000023.1, read on the forward strand.
CAGTCGCCATTTCTGCCTTTGGCGGGGAGGCGCTTGAGAAGCGTCAGGCGGTGCAGATCTCCGATCTCATTCAGCTGTCTCCCAATTCGCAGGTCAACTATCCATTCGGTGAAGGTGGCCCGCCCAACTTCGTCATCCGCGGCATTTCCTCGACCGACTATTCCGCTAACCAGAGCAAGCCGATCGCGATCTACATCGACGAAGGCATCCGCGGCCTGTCGACATTCGAAACCATGCCTCTTTTCGATGTCGAGCGCGTCGAGGTATTGCGTGGCCCGCAGGGCACGCTCTACGGCAAGAATGCGACCGGCGGTGCTGTCAATATCGTCACGAAAAAACCGGGCTTTTCCACCGAAGGATATGTGACGGGCAGCTACGGCAACTTCAATCGTGTTCGACTGCAAGGGGCTTTGCAGGTCCCCTTGATCGACAATGTGCTGTCGATGCGCGTTGCAGCGCTCTATGTGCACGATACAGGTGTTCTCAAGAATGTTACGCCTGGCCTTGGCGACCTCGACCAGACGGATGTTTTTGCCTTCCGCGGCGCGCTTCAGTTTGAACCTTCGGACAGATTCGAGGCGACGCTCCGTTTCAACCACATGAGAAGCGGCGGCCGCAATTACGCGCCGTTTGCGGGCAACATCAACTTCAACGATCCCCAAATCATCTTTCCCGGTAACAATCTGTCCAACCTTCCGGGGTCTAACCGCGATGGTCTGGGTTTCTTCGAAACTGCCGTCAATCGCGCGCCCGAGCGTGATATCCGCAGCGACGGGCTCAACCTGATCATGAATTGGGAAGCATCCGACAACCTGAAGCTCACCTCCGTGACGACCTATGACTGGGGCAGGTGGGTTGATACCGGAGATGATGACGGTCTCGTCATCGAGGCGGATGATCCGATCGTCACCTTCGGCAAGAACATGAAGCAGTTCGTCCAGGACCTGCGGCTAGCCACCTCCTTTGATGGCCCCCTAAACGTCCAGGCCGGCCTCCTCTATACTTATGACTCGGTAAATGCAGGCTTCAACTATTCGCTCCTGACGGATCCGGGTTGCGGTGCCGTATGTAGCTTCGGCTTCACGCCCACTGGAACCGGCTTTATCCAGTCGAACAGCTTCAACCAGAAGCGCAACAGCTATGCCGGTTATTTTCGTGCTGACTATGAGGTAACCGACACGCTTTCCGCATATGGGGGTGTCCGTTTCAGCCGGGATAAGGTCGCTGTCTCTAATTTCAACGCATTCCTCGGTGACAATGTAGATCCCGTAGCCATTCAATCGATCAGCAATTATTCTGATCGCCGCACCTTCAACAATACGAGTTTCGAGGTTGGCGTAAATTGGAAGCCTACGCAAAATATCCTGCTTTACGCTTCAATGCGCGAAGGGTATCGCAGCGGCGCCGTGAACGCGCAGGCCTTCAGCGATCCCTCCGAAATCACGTTCGCGCCGCCTGAAACTGCGCGGACTTATGAGGCCGGGTTTAAGTCCACGCTTCTCGACCGTGCGCTGACCATCAACGGTACTGTGTTCCAGACCGATTACGCAAATCAGCAAGTTGTCGTGACCGAGGCGGGCGGGCTATTTCCGCTCCGTTCGATCAGCGCCGCGCGCGTTCGCGGGTTCGAAGCTGATATTACCGCGCGGCCGATCGATCGGGTGACGCTTGGCGTCGGCGTCGGCGTGTTGGATCCAAAATACCGGAACAATGCGACAGTTACGGGTACGAGCGGCATCGACGTCTCAGGAAATCAGATATCCAATGCCGCAAAGTTCAGTCTCAACCTCAGCGGCGATTTCGTGCTCGCCGAAATCAACGACGCTACCGTCGACCTCAGTCTCGACGGTGCATATACTTCGCGTGTCTATTATGACATCGCTCAGACCCGAACGCTGTCTCAACCAGGCTACTGGGTAGCCAACGGTCGCATTGCTTATAACGCCAAGCGTTTTGCAGTGGGTGCAGGCGTAAAGAACATCTTCAACGAGAAGTATTTTACCTACGGCTTGGGTTTGCGGTTTGCAGGATTGGATTACCTGATCCGTGGTACACCGCGGACCTACAGTGCGGATGTCACTTTCCGCTTCTGATTTTCAAAAGATGCCAGTTTAACTTTTTTGTACTTCTTTCTCGCTGACGAACAATCAGCGAGAAAGAAGTCTTTTATTTAGTATAATCAAACTCCATTTCGCTGAAGTCGTTATAAATTGTTCAAGGTTTAGACATAGATTTTGGACTATCATAAAGGATTTTTATACGGCCGCTTTGCAGGATAATAACCTAAAACAGAAGTTGGGGATGCGCGATGTTTTGGTTACCAAAGCGACAGGAACGACCGGGCGTTATGTAGTCGAATGCCTCGCGGAGCGCGGGGCAACGGTCAAGGCCTCATCAAGAAACCCTTCATCGGTCACGCAGAGCAACGTCGTACCGATATTGTTTGATTGGGAGAACCGATCGACTTGGGATGTTGCATTGGACGTAACCGTCCGGCCTGACCCGCTTGCTCAAGTTGCCCGGTGTGCTCAGGACGTCCTTTAGGTCGTGCAATAGGACGTACTTTAGGACAGCCATGACGCAGGTAACGGTGCTGACGGGCGCTCGACGCCGCCGGGATTGGTCGGATGAGGAACGCCTTGAGATTTTGCACGAGGCGTTCTCGCCCGGTGCATGTGTGGCCGATGTCGCACGCCGGCGCGACGTTTCGCGAGGCTTGATCTACTTGTGGCGCCGGACAGCCTTGCGCCAAGTCCAGGAGGCATTCGTTCCGGCGGTGATTGAGGATGACCCAGGTTCCGTCGGCAGCGCATCGGCGGCGAAGCCTGAAGCCGCGATCGTGTTGGAGCTGACCGACGGCCGGCGCTTGCGCATTTCGGCTACTGCCCCGGCTGCGCTGGCGGTAGCGGCTCTGAAGGCGATGCGATGATCCCGCCCGGGGCGCGAGTGTGGATCGCGATGGGCCACACCGATATGCGGCGTGGGATGCAGAGCCTGGCTGCGATGGTGCAGCAGCACTTCCTGAAGGACCCGTTTGCCGGCGATCTCTGGGTCTTCCGGGGCCGCAGCGGCTCGCTGGTCAAGATCATTTGGCACGACGGCCTGGGCATGTCGCTCTACGCAAAGCGGCTCGAGAAGGGCAAGTTCGTATGGCCCTCGGCGAAGGACGGCGTGGTGTCGCTCACGAGCTCTCAACTCGCTTGCCTGCTTGACGGCATCGACTGGAGGAACCCGCGTGTGAATAAGCCTGCAATGTTGACCCCGGTTCTGGGGTGATAGGCGTCCAAAGTTGACCCCCTGAACGATGTAAGCGGGGTCTGACGGCCGCCTTGCGCGGCACCCATTCGCCGGGATGATTGCCGCTCTTTGAGCGGGGTTGCGGGTGTTGGACGAGATCGAGGATTCAGCGAGCAGTGGAGCGACTACTCATACGAGCGGTCGTATGAGTAGTCTGATAGAGGTCGTTAGCAGGGTGTCGGGCCGGCGGCGCTGGACGGTGGAGCAGAAGCTGGCCGTGCTGCGGGATGCATTCGGCCCGGGGGGCTGCGTGCGCGCGGCCTGTGAACGCCATGAGGTTGGCAGCGGATCGATCTACACATGGCGGCGACAGGCGATGTCCGGTGAGCTTGCGGGGGTGCGCAAGCCGATCGAGCCCGTTTTTGCGGAGGTGCAGATCAGCGAGCAGCCAGCCTTACCCGCGCCGACGGTCGCGGCGCGCAGCGGCGGCGTGATCGGGATCGAGCTACCGTCGGGTATCAGGGTGAGCGTGGACGCCACGGTCGATGGCGATGCGCTGTCGCGGGTGATCGGTATCCTGACGCGATGATCCCGCTGCCGCCCTCAACGCGGATATTCCTGGCTTGCGGCGCGACGGACATGCGCAAGGGTTTTGACGGCCTTGCCGTGATGACGCAGCAGGTTCTGGAGCAAAGCCCGCATTCCGGCGCGCTATTCGCCTTTCGGGGGAAGCGCGGCGATCTGGTGAAGCTGCTCTGGTATGACGGCCAAGGGATGTGCCTGTTTTCCAAGCGGATGGACCGGGGCCGGTTCGTGTGGCCGTCGACCAAGACGGGGTCGGTGGTGATGACGGCGGCCCAGCTTTCCATGCTATTGGAAGGCATCGACTGGCGGCGTCCGGCGCGCACTTTTACCCCGTCACTCGCGGGATAAAACGCCCATATTCCGGCGCTTTTCCTAGCATTACGACCGCTGTTTCGCTATAGGATAGCGGTGTCGGACGCAGGCCTTTCCACCGCTGACAAAGACGCTCGGATCGCCGAGCTCGAAGCTGCTTTGGCGGCCGCCCACGCCGATATTTCTGCTCGCGACATCCTGATCGACACGCTGCGCGTGCAGATCGCACGCCTCAAGCGGATGCAGTTCGGCAAGTCGTCCGAGAAGCTCGACACCCAGATCGCGCAGCTTGAGCTGGCTCTCGAAGAGCTTGAAGGAGAGGCCATCGTTGCTGCCGCGCGTCGGGCCGATCCGGCAGATGGCGTTCGCTCAGCGCCTGTTCGCGCGCTGCCCGCCCATCTGCCGCGGGAGGAACAGCGGATCGAGCCTGAGCAGGGCAACTGCGCCTGTCCCGACTGCGGCGGCGTGTTGCGGCCTCTGGGGCAGGATAGTGACGAGGTCCTCGATGCGGTGCCAGTCCAGTGGCGCGTCGTTCGGACCATCCGGCCCAAGTATAGCTGCAGGGCTTGCGAGAAGATCGTGCAGGCGCCCGCGCCGGTAAAAGCCATTGCCCGGGGCAAAGCGACCTTTGGCACGCTGGCCCATGTCGTTGTTTCCAAGTTCGACCATCATCTGCCGCTCTACCGTCAGGCCGAGATCATGGCGGCGCAGGGCATCGAGATCGATCGCTCAACGCTGGCAGGCTGGGTCGGGCAGGCATCCGTGCTGCTCGATCCGATCGTCAGTCGCATTCGGGAGGTCGGCCTGACCGCCTCGAAGATCCATACCGACGATACACCGGTTCCCATGCTTGATCCGGGCCGCGGCAAAACGGCCACCGGCAGGCTTTGGGCTTACGCCGTCGATGATCGCGGCTCCGGCGCCACGACCCCCTCGCTGGTCTGGTATGAGTTCACCACCGATCGCACAGGTGCCCATCCCCAGCGGCAGTTGGCCAGCTTCAGCGGCTACCTGCAGGCCGATGGCTATGCGGGATACGACAAGCTCTACGACACCAACCGTGTCACCGAGGTCGCCTGCTGGGCGCATTTCCGGCGCAAGATATTCGACATCCACGCCACCAAGCCGACGCCGCTTACCACTGATCTGCTGGAACGCATCGGCCAGCTCTATGAGATCGAAGCAGAGGTTCGAGGCCAACAACCCAAGATCCGGCGACGAACCCGGCAGGACCGCACCCAGCCATTGATCGACGAATTGCGCCAGACACTCGACGATGCCCTGCGCCGTCTCTCGCCCAAGTCCGAGATGGCCAAGGCGATCGCCTATGGCCGCAAGCGCTGGGGGGCGCTCACCCGCTTTCTCGACGATGGCCGCCTGGAAATTGATAACAACATCGCGGAGCGCGCCATGCGGTGCGTGGCCCTGGGCCGTAAAAACTGGCTGTTCGCTGGCTCAAAGGCGGGCGGCGATCGCGCCGCCGCCATCTACTCCGTCATCGAAACCGCAAAGCTCAATGGCCTCGAACCGCAGGCCTATATCGCAGATGTCATCGCCAAGATCGCTGGCGACTGGCCTGCTGCCCGCTGGAATGAACTCCTGCCCTGTTGGGGTGGACGGCTCCCAACGGCATCGCAATGTGCCAGAGTGAGTGCGTTGCAAGACTCAATCAAGGGAGCCGCCCGTGGAGCAAATTACCCGCATAGGCATGGATACGTCAAAGAACGTTTTTCAACTGCATG
>NZ_LXVX01000024.1 GCF_001650725.1 Sphingobium sp. TCM1
CGCCCTTTTCCTTCAGGCGGATCGCTTCCTCAACCGCGATCTCGTCGAACGGGTTCATGCTCATCTTGACGTTCGCCAGGTCGACGCCCGTCCCATCCGCCTTCACTCGTGGCTTCACATTGTAATCGATAACCCGCTTCACGGGCACAAGGATCTTCATCTTACATCCTCCTTATCAACGCCAGATCCCCAAATGGGAACATGGGCGCGGGCAGCCCGTTTCCGGACCACCCGCACCCTTTGGTGTATCGTTCAGGCGAAAGAGCCGATCAGGCTGCCTTCCTCACTTCCGCCACGATCTTCTTGGCCGCGTCGCCCAGATCGTCCGCCGGGACGATGGCCAAGCCAGACTGCGCCAGAATGTCCTTGCCCTGCTGGACGTTCGTGCCTTCCAGGCGAACGACCAGCGGAACCGACAGGTTCACATCCTTGGCGGCAGCGACGATGCCCTCGGCAATGATGTCGCATTTCATGATGCCGCCGAAGATGTTGACCAGAATGCCCTTCACCGCCGGATCCTTCAGGATGATCTTGAAGGCTGCTGTCACCTTCTCCTTCGAGGCGCCACCACCGACGTCCAGGAAGTTGGCGGGGAATTCGCCGTTCAGCTTGATGATGTCCATGGTTGCCATGGCCAGGCCCGCGCCGTTCACCATGCAGCCGATGTTGCCGTCCAGCTTGATATAGGCCAGGTCATACTCGCTGGCCTCGACTTCCGCCGGATCTTCCTCGGTCAGGTCGCGCAGTTCGGCAATGTCCTTGTGGCGGAACATGGCGTTGCCGTCGAACCCGACCTTGGCGTCGAGCACCAGCAGATTGCCCTGCTCGGTCAGCGCCAGCGGATTGACTTCGATCTGCTCGGCGTCGGTGTCGAGGAAGGCGGCGTAGAGCGAAGACGCTACCTTGGCGGCCTGCTTCGCCTGGTCTCCGGTCAGACCCAGGGCTGCAGCGACGGCGCGGCCGTGGTGCGGCTGGAAGCCCGAAGCGGGATCGACGGAGAAGCTGTGGATCTTTTCCGGGGTCGAGTGGGCGACTTCTTCAATGTCCATGCCGCCTTCGGTCGACACGACGAACGCAATGCGGCTGGTGGCGCGATCGACGAGCAGCGCCAGGTAGAATTCCTTGGCGATGTCGGCGCCATCGGTGATGTAGAGGCGGTTGACCTGCTTGCCCGCTTCGCCGGTCTGGATAGTGACCAGCGTATTGCCGAGCATGTCGGTGGCGTGGGCCTTAACTTCGTCGAGATTGAAGGCCAGGCGGACGCCGCCCTTCGCTTCGGGGGCGAGTTCCTTGAACTTGCCCTTGCCACGCCCACCGGCGTGGATCTGCGACTTCACGACATAGAGCGGTCCAGGCAGCTTCTTGGCGGCTTCGACGGCTTCATCGACCGAGAAAGCGGCATAGCCAGCGGCGATCGGCGCGCCGTACTTGGCCAGCAGTTCCTTGGCCTGATATTCGTGAATGTTCATGGGCTGGCCCGTCCTTTTGCGTTGAACCTGATGTCCAGCGGCTAAGCACAGCCGGCAAAGGAGCGCCAGCGGATTTTGCAAAACCACTTTGCAAAATTGCAAAACCGCCCGCCGATACCCTGCCTGTTTATTGCGAAATTCAGCCTAGAAAGCGCATATCAGAGCTGCCTTGCCAGTTACCGCGATGATCTCCGCATCCTGCAAAGCGTGGACCTTATGAAGGAATTGGTCGAGCGTCATTTCCTGCCTGTGAGACTTGCGGAGCGAGGCGAGCGACTGCAGCCGCCGCAACTGGACGATGCTGAGCCGGTCAGCCATGCGCGCCGCCATGCAACCAGCCGTTCTCGGCGACAGGCCCGCATCTAACAGGCCGGAACGCAGCCGTGATTCGGGCGAAAGGCTGGCGCAGGATGCGACCATGGAGCCTGCCGCGAGGAGCAGGCACAACGAACGGAAAGGAGTAGCCATCATGCCGGCGTCATGGCAACACGCCGCTTAACGCGGGATAAACGCCCTGCACCCAGGAGACTTGGCATGGACAGGATTTTCGCCGCGTTCTCGCATCGCGTAGCCGGCTGGGCGGGGCAGCCCCTGTCCTTCATCCTGGCCGGCATCGTCATCCTGTTGTGGCTGCTCACGGGCCCCATCTTCCGCTATTCGGATACATGGCAACTGATCATCAACACCGGGACCACCATCGTCACCTTCCTGATGGTGTTCCTCATCCAGAATGCACAGAACCGCGACAGCTCGGCCATCCAGGCGAAACTGGACGAGTTGATCCGGGCGATGGATGGTGCGCGCAACGACTTCATCGGCATCGAGCATCTGACCGAAGCCGAACTGGAGAAGATCAAACACATACTCGAAAGGGAATGCGGCAGCGACGAAACCCACCGCCATGCGATCGAGCGCCTGATCCGGCGGCGGTGATCGCCACGCCCTCAATGGGCGTGGACGATCAGCCGTTCATTTTCCCTGCGATAAGCGTCGATCTGATCCGAGTAACTGCGCGCCAGACTTTCATAGGCTACGCGTCCCTCTCGCGACGAGCTGGCCTGTGCGCGGATCAACGACATCTGCTGGCGATGCAGCAGATAATTGACATCCGTCTCCATCCTCATCCTCGCCCTCCTCGCTTGTTTTCGTGAGATTGGTCGATGGGCCGACAATGCGAGTCACACGCAAGTCGACTTTCGAATTATAGCATGGCCGCAGCCGCTCGCGAACGCGTTAATCGGGGTTCTGGACAGCACGTCGCGCCACAGGGGCGATCCAGCGCAGAATGGCGAAGCCGGCAAGGGCTGAGAGCAGCGACCCCATCAGGACACCGCCCTTCGCCTCTTCCACGAGCAACGGGTCGTCGGGAAAGGCGAGCGCGCCGATAAACAGGCTCATGGTGAAGCCGATTCCGCACAACACGGCCATGCCATAGACCTGCCCCCAACTCGCGCCGGCTGGCCGCTCGGCAATGCCGAGGCGCGTCGATACCCAGATAGCACCGAACACACCGAATTGCTTGCCCAGGAACAGGCCAAGCCCCACACCCAGCGGCAAAGGAGTAGTCAGGGCGACCAACATCTCACGGTTCAACGCCAGTCCGCTGTTCACGAACCCGAACAGGGGAATGATGGCGTAGGCGCTCCACGGATGGACGGCATGTTCCAGTCGGTGCAGCGGACTGTCGGGCGCGTCCGGCGCTCCAGGCGTACAACGGATCGGCACCGTCATCGCGGCCAGAACGCCCGCGACCGTGGCATGAACACCCGACAGAAGAGTCAGATACCAGAGGCAGGCAAAGCCGAGGAGATAGGGCGCAAGCGACCGCACGCCGGCGCGATTGAGACAATATAGGGCGGCCAGAATGCCAGCCGCGCCTGCGAGCGCCGCCAAGTCCAGACCCTTGGTATAGAATAGGGCGATGATCGCGACCGCGCCCATGTCGTCGACGATCGCCACCGCCGTCAGGAACAATTTGAGCGAAGCAGGGACGCGACTGCCGAGCAGTGCCAGCACGCCGATGGCAAAAGCGATGTCCGTGGCGGCGGGAATGGCCCATCCATTGACCAGTTGCGGACGCGCCATCGTAAGCGCCAGATAGATCAGTGCCGGACCGGCCATGCCGGCAACCGCCGCCACGATCGGCAGTCGGCGTCGGTCCCATGTCGAAAGCCCGCCATCCAGAAACTCCCGCTTGATCTCCAGACCGACGACCAGAAAGAAGATCGCCATCAGCCCGTCATTGATCCACAGATGAACCGTCATCGGCCCCAATTTCGGCGACAGGGTGGGGCCGAGTTCCGCATGGATCAGATCATGATAGAAATGACCGGACGGCCCCGGCAGATTGGCGAGCAGCAGCGCTGCGGCCGCCGCCAGGATCAGCAGGACCGCGCCGCCGGTCTCACCCGTCAGAAAATCGCGAAGCGCCGACTGGGGGCGACCTGACATGCGGAAAATTCCTCCTTCGGCGCGCCTCACTCAAGCCTAAGACTTGGAAGCGCCATGCAATAATGCCATCCTGTCCCCGACAAGGCATTGGGGGTCAAGCCTTTGGGGGATGTGTTTGTTGCCGTCATGGCCGCGCTGCACCATGAGTTGCTGCTGTTCGCGGCCGCCGGCTTTGCGCTCGGCGGGCTGGACGATCTCCTCGTCGACATCCTCTTTCTCCTGCGAAAGACGTGGCGCGACCTGACCGTCTATGCGCGTCATTCACGGATGACCACGACCACCCTGCCCGCATCCTCCCGTCCGGGCAGGATCGCCATCTTCGTCCCCGCATGGCAGGAATCGGGGGTGATCGCCCCGATGCTGCGCCATGCGCTGAGCCGCTGGGGCGATGCGCCATATCGCATCTTCATCGGCGCCTATCCTAACGACCCGGCGACGATCGACGCGGTCGCCGCGCTGGCGCAGGACGATCCGCGCCTGATGCTCGCGATTAACGACAGGCCCGGCCCCACGACCAAGGCGGACTGCCTCAACCTGCTCTGGCGCGCCATGCTGGCGGAGGAAGCAGCGAGTCGATTCCGCTACAAGGCGGTCGTGCTGCATGATGCCGAGGACGTCGTGCACGCTGACGAAATCCGCCTTTATGATTTCATGATCGACCGCTTCGACCTGGTGCAATTGCCGGTCCTGCCGTTGCCCGGGCGGGGCGGCTGGTTCTCGCGCGCGGTTGCCAATCATTATGGAGACGAGTTTGCGGAGAGTCATGGCAAGCTCCTGACCGTGCGTGAGGCGCTGGGCGCCTCCGTTCCCTCGGCCGGCGTCGCCTGCGCCTTCGAACGGGATGCACTGGAGGCGCTGGCGCATGACCCTGCTTATGGCCCGTTCGACCCTTCCTCGCTGACGGAGGACTATGAGGCGGGCCTGCGCATCCGCGACATGGGCGGACGCAGCGTCTTCATCCGGATGCGCGACGCGACCGGAGAGCTGGTTGCGACCCGCGAATATTTCCCCGACAGCATCGATGCCGCGGTGAAGCAGAAGGCGCGCTGGATGATCGGCATATCGCTGGCCGGCTGGGATCGGATGGGCTGGCGCGGCGGTCCTGCGGAATGGTGGATGCGGCTGCGGGACCGAAGGTCCGCACTCGCGGCCCTGATGCTGTTCGCAGCCTATGTGACGCTGCTGCTCTGGGCGATCCTGTGGGTGATAGGCCAGTTCCATACCCTCCCGCCCCAAAACGTCTCCCCTTACCTGACCAGCCTGCTCTGGCTGAATGTCGGCCTGATGCTGTGGCGTGGCGTGATGCGCGTGCTGTTCGTCGCCCGCACCTATGGCTGGCGCTATGGGCTGGGCGCCATCCCGCGCACCTTGATCGCCAACTATATCGCGATCCTCGCGGCCCGCCGCGCTATCTACCTCTATATCCGCTCGCTGCTGGGCACGCCGCTGACCTGGGACAAGACCCAGCATCATTTCCCCGACCTGCGGACCGATCCATGACGGCGACCAGAGGCGGTCGCCCCTTGCGCTTCTTCGCGCTGCTGATGATCGGCTGGGTCACGGCCCGTCTGGTCGCTCATCTCGGGCCACCGGATGCGCCAGGTCCCGACATCCTGCCACAGCCGCCTGCCCTGGCCGCCCGCTTCGCGCCGGATCGCTATGCAGGGAGCCGGTCGAACGATTCGCATCACCTCCCGGCCTATAGACGCTGGATCATCGCGACAACCCGACCTCCGCTCGCGCCGGCCATCCGGCCAGCGCTGCCGGTCGCTTCCCTGTCCTCGACCAAAAACAATGGAGCATTGGTGGATTTCCTGGAATTCATCCGCTTCACCACAGCATTTGCCAACCGCCGTCATGCCTCCGATGCGATGACCGGCGAGCCCACAGCGGTACCAGTGCCCGCTGTCCGTCCAACTCCAATGAAATCAGCCGATCGCTGGCGCGGCAGCGGCTGGCTTCTCTGGCGGCCGGGCAGCATCAGCCGTGCGGACGTCGCCACGGTAGGCCGGCTTGGCGGATCGCAAGCAGGCCTGCGCGTCGACTATCTGCTGGCCCCCGGCGCGCCCAGCCGGCCCGCGGCCTATGCACGGCTCACGAGCGCGCTCGAAAGCCCCGCGGCACAGGAAGGTGCCATCGGCCTTGCGGTCCAGCCATTCCGCGCCCTTCCCGTAAGCTTCGCGATCGAGCGACGCGTTGCGCTGGGCGACGGATCGCGCAACGCCATGGCCATTCTCGCCGCCGGCGGCTTTGGTTCTGTCCGTGTCGCTCCAGGCGTCGATGCCGAAGCCTATGTCCAGGCCGGGCTGGTCGGCTTTCATCGCCGCGACGCTTTTGTCGATGGCAAGATGTCGCTCCTCTCGCCTATCGCAAAGACACCGCTGCGGATCGGCGCGGCGCTTTCCGGGGGCGCGCAACCTGGCGTGGAACGGCTCGACATCGGCCCGGAAATTCAGGTCCGCCTTCCCATTCTCGACAATGCTGCGCGCCTCTCCATCGAATGGCGGGAGAGGATCGCCGGCAAGGCCGCGCCCGCCTCCGGCCTGGCCGTGACGCTCGCGGCGGATTTTTGACCGACATCGCCCAAGCCGCCTTTATATCGCCGCGCTTTACGACTAGGCGTTGAGAAGCCATGGATCTTTACCTGCCCATCGCCAATTTGTCGGTGAACGCGCTGGTCATCATCGGCCTGGGTGGTGTCGTAGGCCTGCTGTCGGGCATGTTCGGGGTGGGTGGTGGTTTCCTGACGACCCCTTTGCTCATCTTCTACGGCATCCCGCCGACGGTGGCCGCCGCGTCCGCAGCCTCGCAGGTCACGGGCGCCAGCGTTTCGGGCGTGGTCACGCACATGTCTCGCGGCACTGTCGATTTCCGCATGGGCGGCGTACTGATCGCCGGGGGCGTCGTTGGCGCGGGGCTCGGTGTCCTCATCTTCCGCCTGCTCCAGTATCTGGGACAGATCGATACCGTCATCGGCATCCTCTACGTCCTCATGCTGGGTGGCATCGGCGGGCTGATGGCCAAGGAATCGATCCAGGCGCTGATCGCACTCAAGACCGGCCGCAAGCCTCCAGCACGCAAGCGGCGGCACCATCCGCTGGTCGCCGCGCTGCCGATGCGCTGGCGCTTCTATCGTTCGGGCCTTTACATATCGCCGCTGGCGCCGCTGCTGCTCGGCATGGCGACGGGCATTCTCACCATGTTGCTGGGTGTCGGCGGCGGCTTCATCCTGGTCCCCGCGATGCTCTATCTGCTCGGCATGACGACGCAGTCGGTGGTCGGCACGTCCCTGTTCCAGATATTGTTCGTGACCATCGCAACGACGATGATGCACGCCATGACGACCAAGGCGGTCGACCTGGTCCTGGCGATGCTGCTGCTGATCGGCAGCGTGACCGGAGCGCAAGTCGGGACTCGAATTTCCATGACGATCCGGCCCGAATATCTGCGCATCCTGCTCGCCGCCATCGTGCTGCTGGTCGCCGCGCGCATGGGGCTGGGCCTGGGGTTCCGGCCGGACGAAATCTACACGATAGAGGTGCGCTGACAATGCGCCGCCGCCTGGCCCTGTTCGCGGCATCGCTGTTGCTGGGCGCGGCGGACGAACCGCAACTGGTGCCCGATGTCTCGCAGCGCGAAGTCGAAATCCAGTACAGCTTCACCGGCGCAGACCTGCTGCTGTTCGGCGCGATCGTCTATCCGGGCGGGGTACGGCCGGAAAAGCCGGCCGATGTCGTGGTCGTGCTCAAGGGGCCGGACCAATCGATCCAGATGCGCGAAAAACAGAAGGTCGCCGGAATCTGGGTCAATGTCGACCGCGCCCGTTTCGAATCCGCGCCGAGTTTCTACGCAATGGCATCGTCGCGCCCGATCAACCAGATCGTCGATGAACGCACCGCCGCCATCTACGAACTGGGCGTCGACAAGCTGCAACTGTCCCCCTCCTCGCTCAACGACAGCGCGGAACTGGACCGGTTCCAGGCGGGCCTCGTCGATCTGCGCCAGCGCGCCGGGCTGTTCGTCGAGCGCCCCGGCACGATCGAGATCAGCGACGGCGTGCTTTACCGCGCCCGCCTGCCTCTGTCCGCCCGCGTCATCGTCGGCGATTACACCGCCGAGACCTTCCTGGTGCAGGACGGCCGGGTCGTCGCGGCGGCGGTGCGCGATATCACCGTGCGGAAGTCCGGTTTCGAACAGTTCATGGCGGTGGCGGCTGAAAGCTGGTCCTTTCTCTACGGCCTGGCCGCCATCGCCCTGGCGGTCGGCATGGGCTGGACGGCGGGCGCGATCGCCCGCCGCCTCTAATCAAGCGCGATCCGCTGCCCCTCCAGCCAGTTGCGGACCGGTGCGAGCGCGGCTTCGTGCCGCCTCCAGCGACCGATGGCGTCGGCGTTGAGCGGGCGACGCACCTGCGCGGCGCTCGGGGTCGCCACCGCCGCCCTGTTTTCATGGAAGGACAGACAGGCCGGGTTCCAGTCGAGGCCGCAATGCGCCAGCAAGAGCCGCGTCTGGGTCTCCTGCTCCGCCACCAGCGCTTCATAGGATAGTTGCAGCACCCGCCCCGGAAACAGCCGCTCCCACATCGCCATCAGCCTATCGAAGCGCGCATAGTAGCGCGCTATGTCCATCAGGTCATAGCTGTAGGCATAGTAAGCGGACTGGCTGGCGAAGAGATTCTTGTAGTTGCTCCAGACCGTGTCCATCGGATGCCGGCGCAGGCAGAGGATCGTCGCCTTGGGCAGCGCGCTTGCGATATGCCCGACATACAGGAAATTGGCCGGCAGCTTGTCGATGAAGCGCGCCTTGCCTTCCGGCCGGTGATGGCTGGCCCGCGCCATATAGGCCTGACCCACGGCGCGCGGATCGATCCCCGCGCTGGCCGCGATCGTCTCCGGGTCTATGACCAGCCGGGACCGTGTGCCCGCGAGTTGCTTCACGGCAAGCGGCATGGCCTGCAACTCGCCGGCCGACCCGACCTGCGGGTGCGAGGACAGGATGCGGTCGACCAGGGTGGTGCCGGTGCGCGGCATTCCGACGATGAAGATCGGCGCCGGCTCGTCCAGCCCCACTCCTCCGGCCGCAGACGCACCGTTAGCATATAGCCGCTCGATAGCGTCGAAAATCGCCGCGTCCTGCGCGAAATCATAGCCGATCGCCTGCTTGTGCGCGGCATTGGCGGCAGACAGGCTGGCGAAGGCTTCGGCGCCGTTGCCCAGATCCTCATGACTCTTGGCCAGTGCATAGCGGATGCGCAGCCGGTCTTCCGGTTTGGTCGCTGCGGCAAGCGCGGCTTCGAGGCGCGGGACATGGTTCGCCTCCGCCGTCTGCTTCGCCAGGATCGCCAGCGCATAATGGACCCGCGCGTCGCCCGGATCTACCCGAAGGATCGTCTCATAATGATCCCGCGCCGCCGCGACCCGCCCGGTGAAGCCATAGGCGGCGGCAAGATTGTAGCGATAGCCGAGATTGTCCGGGTCGGCAGCCACCGCCCCCTCGAAGGGCGTGACCGATGCCTCATGATCGCCCAGCCGGGCCAGCACGCAACCGATCGTGTCGAGCGTCAGCGCGTCCACCGGCGCCGCGACAAGCGCCGCGCGCGCGGCCTTTCCCGCCTCGCCATCGCGGCGCAGCAGGATCAGCAGCTTCGCATATTGGGCCAGATGTTCCGCCTCCCCGCCCAACGCCACGGCCTGCTCCAGCATCGGCAGCGCCTTTGCCACCTGTCCCGCCTCGGCGGCGGCCATGCCCAGCAGGAAGAAGCCGGCGGGCTTGCCCGGCTGCGTCATGGCCAGCCGTTGCGCCGCCTGCGCGGCGGCGGGCAGATCGCCCCGCGCCAGTGCGGCGCGCGCCGTCGCCTCCAGGCTCATGCGGTTTGCAGGGTGAAGCCCGCCACCCGCTCGATCACCCAGAAACAGCCGATGATCCCGGCCCCGTAGAGCGCGGCCTGCCGCACCCATTGGTCGCGGTCGAAAATCGCGGCCAGCTTCATCGCCGACAGCACCAGCGCCACGAAGATCAACTGCCCCAGCTCCACGCCGCCGTTGAAGAACAGCAGTCCCGACAGCCGCTCCTGCGGCGCCACGCCCAGTTCCCGCAGCACCGTCGCAAAGCCCAGGCCATGGAGCAGGCCGAAGCCCGCGACGACCGCCAGCTGGCGGCGGCGCTTGTGCGGATCGGCCATGTCACCCGGCTGCGCGGCGATCGCTTCCCGCGCCATGAAGGCGATGGAGAGGGCGATGACGGCCTCGACCGGGGGAACCGGCACCTTGACGATGTCGAAAAAGGCGAGCGCCAGGCTGAGCGAATGGCCTATGGTGAAGGTCGTCACCAGCGCCAGCAGGAGGCGCCCGCGCGCCAGCAGGCAGAGACACAGGACGAAGGCGAGATGATCCCAGCCGCCCAATATATGGACGATACCCTGCGCCGTATATTCGACGGCGATCTCCGGCAGCGCCCGCGTCCGCGCGGCCGTCTCGCCGATCGGCAGCGACAGCGTGTCGCCATCGGGCTGCAACGCCTGCTGCACGCGCGCGCCGGTCGCGGTGGAAAGGAAGGTGCCGCCATCGACTGCCCAGGGCGTCACGATCGCATCGTCGGCCGCCAGCGCCCGGTCGCAGGCGATGCCGATCGCATAGCGCGTCATCACGGCTTCGGTCAGCTTTTCCCGGCTCGTCTCGCGACAGCCATCGGGCAAGCCGAGCGGCTTGTCGCTGGCCAGGACCGACGGGATGGAGGCGCTGAGGTCGAAACTGCCCGGATCGATGCCCGGCTGAATGCTGAAGTCGCCGACACGGAACACGTCCGCCTGCGCCGGCGCGGCGAAGCCGACCAACGCCGCCAGCACCAGCAGCATATTCAGCAGGACGGGCCGCACCATTCTATTGTTCCACCCGGACGGCGTAGCCCGCTTCCAGCCGCTTCACTTCCTGTTCGACCAGCGCTCCGGTTTCGGCCGCCAGATAGTCCTGCTTCACCTGGTCGCGCACGTCGGTATAGGGCAGCATGGCGGACGCACCGCGATTGCGCACGCGGGCGAAATGCCAGCCGCGCGTCGATTTGAGCGGGCCGACCCATTGGCCGGTCGGCGTCTTCCTCAGCACATCGAGAAAGGACTGGCCGAACATGCCGCGCAGCATGGATTCGCCATAGTCGGGCAGATCATGCCCCATCCAGAAATCGTCGCCCTTCACGGTGCCGCCCGACCGCAGCGTCGCCAGCAACGCGGATTCATTGCCCGGCCGCTGCTCGAAAAAGACATGATCGACCGACAGACGCGGTTCGGCGCGGTACAGCTCGCGATGGGTGGCGTAATAGCCCATCAGCTGGTCCTCGCTGGGGTCGGCGGGCGCGCCCGCGATCATGAAGCGGACACGGTCGATGAGCCGCTGCTTCGTGGTCTTGTCGGTCATGTGCATCCCCCGCTCCACCGCTTCGCGGAACAGCAGTTCGTCGGCGACATAATCGTGGATCAGCTTGGCCTTTGCCTGTGCATCGGGCTTCCTGCCCGCCATCATCTCATAATCGTCGGACAGGCTCTTCTGGACCGAGAGCGGCACGTCGATCGTCTCGCGCCGGGCGGTCACGGCCCAGTAGAGCGCGAAGATCGCCGCCGCCACGGCGAGAAACACCAGAAACGGATCGCGGTTCGCCAATCCGCGGAGCGGAGTCATCAAACGGCGCATCAACGTTTGCTTCCTTTCACAGCTGCCACACAGGCGGGCCTTCTGGCGGTTATGACGATCCTCCCGGCACCCCCCTCTACGTCAAATGACGCATGGGGCGACGACCCGAAGTTCACACCGTCGCAGGGCGTTACGCCGACGCATTTCCGCCATTTTCCGGACGCAAGGTCACAGCGACGCGCCTGCGACGCGTCTGTGACGCGGCACTGACGCACCACCGACGCACCGATCACGCGCCACTGGCGCGACAAGGCGGCGACAGGCGCGGGCGGAGGCAGGGCGGCGGACGGGTCCATCTGAGAGGATAGACCAGAGAAAATCCTACATTGGAAGGGCGGGATTTGAAGGGGAGATCGGTCAACGGCGGTAGCTGGCAGGGGTGGTCCGGAACCTGTCGGCTCTCAAACTATCCTCACCGTCATTGCTTCGCTACGCTCGCGATGACGGAAAGGGGTGGAAAGCGGATAGGCAGCTTTCGAGGATAGACCTCATGATAGCCGCCAGATTATTTCAGCTATCACCTTTTCCACTGTGCGGTTGTTTCTGTCGCAGACGACTGCGTTGCGCTATTTTTTCTGACCTCTTTGTCGAGAATGCGCCTGTTCCCCTTAGCCGCCGCCCTTCGATCCACATTGTCGCGCAAAAAAATGCCAAGCAGCCAACCACAATAATGGTGGTTTGAAGCCAAGTGGGTGCCGGGATTGATGCCAGCCCGCAAGAAATCAGCAAAGGTAGAAATGCTATAAGTCGATGAGTTAGCGTTTGACTGCCAGTCCAATCAACTTTGATCCATTCACGGTCAATTATCTTTCGGATGAGGGCGAAGATGCTCATGACCAAGCCATAAGGCATTCCCCAATGGATTTGCAAATGACGGGCTTTGAGGTAAGTCCATGCCCGGGCTTAATGACCACAAATGGTCGCTTCTCCCCAGCCCGCCTACGCCAACATGTCCGCGGTGATCGGCAGGGTGCGGATGCGTTTTCCGGTGGCGGCGTGGATGGCGTTGACCAGGGCGGGGATGACCGGCGGCAGAGCGGGTTCGCCAAGGCCGGTGGGCGGATAGGCGGTCTTCACGAACTCGACGATGATCTGCGGCGCGTCGTTGATGCGCAGATAGGGATGGGTGTCGTAATTGGCCTGTTCCACCGCGCCGCCGACCTGGGTGATCTGCTGCCCGGCCAGCGCCTGGCCCAGCCCCTCGATCACCGAACCCTGCGCCTGGTGCAGGGCGTTGATGGGGTTGATGATCTGGCTGCCGACATCTCCCGCGACCCAGACGGTCTTGACCCTGGGGCTGCCGTCCACAATCGCGACCTCCACCACTTCGGCGAAATAGCCCATATGGCTGTAGTAGAAGGCGAAACCCTTGCCGGTCCCCTTGGGCAGCGCCTTGCGGTTCGCCCAGCCGCTCATGGCGACGGCCTTCTCGATCACGCCCTTTGCGCGGGCAGTGACGAAGGGCGGGGCGTTGGGGCCGCGCGGCAGTTCCTTCGGATCGCCGAGCAGGTCCAGCATCAAAGTCGGCAAGTCCTTGCCCGCCGCCTGCGCGACTTCGTCCAGGAAAGCCTGCGTGACGAAGGCGAGCGCGTTGGAGCCGGGCGCGCGCAGCCAGCCGGTCGGCATGTTGGTGGCAAGGAAACTCTGTTCCAGCAGCACATGGTCGATCAGCCCGGCGGGCAGTTCGCTGGCGGGCATTTCCGCCGATCGGAGCGGCTTGCCGTCCTTGCCGAAGGTGATGAAATGATCGTGGAAGGCGGTCAGATTGCCGCCCTTGTCGAGTCCGGCGCGCATGCCGTGCCACCCGGCGGGGCGGTAGAAATCGCGCTGGATGTCCTGCTGCCGGGTCCAGAGCAGCTTCACCGGCACGCCCGGCACCTGCGCCGCGATCACGGCGGCCTGCACCATATAGTCGTTCATCAGGCGCCGGCCGAAGCCGCCGCCGATGCGGGTGAAGTTGATGCGGATCTTCTCCGGCGGCAGGTTCAGCGCCTTGGCCACGAGCGCGCGGCCGCTTTCGGGGTTTTGCGTCGGCGCCCAGATTTCGATCGCGCCGTCCTTGAACAAAGCCGTGCAGTTCTGCGGCTCCAGCGTGCCATGGGCGAGGAAGGGATAGGCATAATCGGCCGTCACCGTCTTGGCGGCGGCGGCAAAGGCGGTCGCGACATCGCCGGTGCGGACGATGTCGCCGTCGGCCTTGCGCTTGCGCCTTTCGGCGGCCTGCGCGGCATAGCTTTCGGTCGAGAAGCTGCTGACGGCGCTCATGTCCCAATCGACCTTGAGCGTCTCGCGCGCCTGGTTGGCGCTCCACCAGCTTCTGGAGAGGATGGCGACGCCGTCATGGCCGGACTCCGGCGTGCCGTCGCCCTTGACGGTCAGCACATGGGCGATGCCGGGCAACGCCTTCACCGCGTCCAGATTGGCGGATTTGAACGTGCCGCCATGGGCCGGGCAGGTTTCCAGCACGGCGTAGAGCATGTCTGGCAGCGTGAAATCGATGCCGAACAGCGGCTTGCCCGCGACGATGGCGGGGGTGTCGACCCCGCCGACCGACTGGCCGATGATGCGGAAGGCGGCGGGGTCTTTGAGCGTCAGCGTCGCCGGATCGGGCGCGGGCAGCTTCGCCGCCGCCGCCGCGAGCGAGGCATAGGTCGCCGACTTGCCCGATGCGGGGTCCGTCACCTTGCCGCCGCCGGTCCTGAGCGTGTCGGGCGCGACGCCCCAGCCTTGCGCGGCGGCGGCGACCAGCATCGCGCGCGCCGCCGCACCCGCCTGCCGCGTGGGCAGCCATTCGCGCGGTGTGGTGCGGCTGCCGCCCGCGCTCTGGCCGCCAAAAATCTTTGCATCGGCATGGGTCTGCTCGATCGTCACCTGGCTCCAGTCGACGTCCAGTTCCTCGGCGATCATCATGGGCAGCATGGTCTTCGCCCCCTGCCCGATCTCCGCATTCTTCGCGCCGATGATGACGCGATTGTCGGGCAGGATGCGGATGAAGGCGGTGAGGATGACGGGCGTGCCGTCGGCCGCCTGCGCTACGGCCAAATTGAGGTCGAACAGCAGCCCGCCCCCGGCCAGCAGCGAGGCGGAGATGAAGCCCCGGCGGGACAGAGTGGCGGCGCTCATGCTTTTGCCTCCACGATGCCGGCAGCGTCCTTGATCGCCGCGCGGATGCGGACATAGGTGGAGCAACGGCACAGATTGCCCATCATCGCCGCGTCGATCTCCTCGTCGCTGGGCTTTGGCGTGGTGGCGAGCAGCGCAGTGGCGCTCATGATCTGGCCGGCCTGGCAATAGCCGCATTGCGGCACGTCATGCCTGATCCAGGCGGCGGCGATGCGCTTGCCCGCGTCCCCCGTCTGCACGCCCTCGATCGTGGTAATCGCCTTGCCCGCGACATCGCCCAGCGGCGTCTGGCAGGATCGCACCGCTTCCCCGCCGACATGCACGGTGCAGGCGCCGCACAGGCCCGCGCCGCAGCCGAACTTGGTGCCGACCATGGCGAGATCCTCGCGCAGCACCCACAGCAACGGCTTGGCCGGATCCCCCTCGACCTGCCGCCTCTCGCCATTCACCGTAAAGCTGACGCTCATGTCGCTACCCCGTTACTGATGCCTTCATTAGATGCCGATCCGCATCCTCCTGTCCAGCAGGTTCAGGACAGGATCGGAATCTTGTCGTCCGCCTCGTTCTCCTGCGGCTGGACATGGACCAGCAGCGCATCGAGCTGCTCGCGCGCCTCCACCACCCCGCGCGCGAGCAGCCGCCCGCGCGCGTCGATCAGCGCGGCGGACGGACGGTCCCCCGCGCGATAATCGCCGAGCACGTCCGCGTTCAGGATGATGTCGGTGTCACGGATGCGATGCTGGCGCAGCAGATCGCCATAATCCTCGGCCCGCCCTTCGCCAAGGAACAGCAGTCGCAGCTGCTTGCGATCGGTCAGCGCCAGCGCGTCGCGGATGGCGGACCGGCTCGCCGCGCAACCGGGGCGGATGAACAGCAGCAGCATCGCCCGCCCGTCGGCGCTCGGCCCGCCGATCGTCAGCATGTCTCCGGCCAGCGTCGGCGCACTGACCACCGGGGCCGCGCCTGCCGTCATGGGGAGGCCGCGCGCGGCCGCAGCTCCGCCGCGATCCTGCAACAGGCGCACCTGCCGCGCCAGCGCGACCACCGCAACGGCCAGCAGGATGACGATGATCCAGAGAAGGAAAAGCGATGCGATCAGCACGTATGGCCAAAGCCTTTGACAGGGGATCCAGATGCCCGACCATCGCGCTAACCCGCCCGGCGATCCCGCTCGATAGGGCGTTTGACGTAGGGCGCCGCGCGCCCCGGCCGCTATGTCGGAACCAGGGTCGTTCGCAGGATCCTCTCGGGCGGCGCAGGCCGCCCCGCAGCAAGCGCGCAAAACACCTCTCCCATGGCGCTTGCTCCGGCCCGGACTCCCCGGTGAGTCCGGGCCGTTGCCGGGAGCTACGTCAATCGCCCCATGTGCCGCATTGCCCTCCGCCTCTAGCTTTCGGGACGAATGTCCGAATTTAGGGGAACAGAAGGCATGAGGATGAAATATGGGCTGCTGGGCGCCTTGCTCGCCGCCACGGTCATCTCGTCGGCGGCCGTGGTCGCGCAGAATGACAAGCCGGCCATCCCGCCCGCGCTGGAAGCCAAGATCAAGGGGCTGTCCAAGGAAAAGCGGGACTTCCTGACCTCCGACCCGGCGGAAATGTTCGCCGGCTCCTATGACAAGCTGTTCGAACGGCTGGCGACCAAGAGTCCGCAGGAAATCGACGCCTATGTCGAGGCGATGATGGACGCGGTGGAAGCGTCGAAGTTCAACCCCAAGGCCGACATGGCGGCGATCCCGCTCGATACCGGGAACGAGAATTTCAACGGCTGGAAGCTGCGCCGGCCCGATGGCCTGGACCCCAAGCGTGAGCCGGGTCCGTTCGAACTCAGCTATTACGCCAATGGCCGTGGGGGTGGCGTCTATGGCGGCGGCATCGCGACCTTCGCCGGCGCGCCGGTCGCGATTTTCCCCGAGGATCTGGTCGCGGGCAAGGTCGATGTCGCGATCGTGGGCGCGCCGCTCGACATGGGATCGGGCTACCGCGGCGCGAAGGGCGGCCCGTCGGCCATGCGGACCCAATATGGCGCGGGCGGGATCGACATGTACACGATGGTCGATCCGTCCAAGGAACTGAAGATCGTGGATTATGGCGACATCGCCGTCGACAATATGTCGACCGAACGGACCGTCGCCCATGTCCGCGAGCGCGTGGCGGAGATCGCCCGCACCGGCGCCATCCCCTTCATCGTCGGGGGCGACCACAGCCTGGAATATAGCGACGTCGCCGGCATCGCCGATGTCCATGGCAAGGGCAGCTTCGGCGTCGTCCATTTCGATTCCCACTATGATGCGGGCAAGGGCGGCGTCCATTTCATCACCCATGGCGCCCCGGTCTATCGCGCGGTCAAGGAAGGCCATGTGCTGGGCAAGAACTATATCCAGGTCGGCCTGCGCGGGCCGTGGCCGGAAAAGGAAGGCTTCGAATGGATGCGCGACAATGGCGTGCGTTACCATGCGATGCCGGAAGTCGAGAAAAATGGCTGGGCCGCCACGATGGAGCGCGCGCTCAAGGAAGCGCGGGAGAGCGGCAAGAAGCTCTATGTCTCTTTCGACGTGGACGTGCTGGACCCCGCCTTCATCCCCGGCACCGGCACCCCGGTTCCCGGTGGCCTGACCATGCGCGAGGCGATCCCGATCGTGCGGCGCCTGTGCGCGGAAAACGAGCTGGTCGGTTTCGAGATCGTGGAACTGGCGCCGGTGCTGGACCCGACCTATCGCAGCGCATTGAACGCCAATTTCATCATGCACGCCTGCCTGACCGGCGTCGCCATGCGCAAGAAGGGCATCAGGCAGCCCGGCTTCCTGTCAGACCTGACCACCGAGCATGGCCAGCCCTTCCATGGCGAGAAGGCCGCGAAGGAGGGCAAGGCCGAGAAGGTCGATCCCAATTTCGCGCGCGGCGGCCGTCGGCCGACGACGTAATTTCCCTCCCCCCGCACGGGGAGGAATGAGCCAGGGCGTGCCGGCAGAGCCGGCCGCCCTCTCGTCCCATACGTCATATGCCCCATGTCGTGACCCGCCGGGCCTGACCAGATGGTGCCCATGACCGTCCAACGCGCCATCGTCCCGCCGCCCCGCTCCCGGCACCAGCGGGTCGATGGACGCGCGATGGTCGCCTTCTCCCCGCGCGGCATCCGCGACATGATGCAGGTGGCGCCGGCCCGGCTGCTGTTTCCCGACGGGCGCGATGGCGACTTCCCGCTGGCCGTCACCGTCACCACCAGCGGTGGCCTCACCGGCGGAGACCGGCTGGCGCTCGACATCATCGTCGATCCGGGGGCGGCCGCGACGATCGTCCCGCAGGCGGCGGAGAAGCTCTACCGCGCGCTGGACGAGGACGAGCCGACGCGGATCGACACGCGCATCACGATTGGCGCGGGCGCGACCTGCGAATGGCTGGCGCAGGAGGCGATCCTGTTCGACCGCAGCCGGATGCGCCGCACGCTGGACGCGAACCTCGCCCTCGACGCGCGGATGCTGGCGATGGAGATGCTGGTGCTGGGGCGCGGCGCGATGGGCGAAACCTATGCCAGCGGCCTGATCCACGACGCCTGGCGCATCCGCCGTAACGGCCGGCTGGTCTGGGCCGACACGCTGCATGTCGAGGGCGATTTCGCCGCCCAGGGTCGCGCGCCGTTCGGCTTCGGCGATGCCACCGCCATCGCCACTCTGGTCTATGCCGGACCGGACGCCGCAGACTATCTCGACCTGGCGCGCAGCCTGTTTGCGGGGCCGGGCGCGGGCGCGACCAGCTTCGACGGCCTGCTGATCCTGCGCCTGACCGCCGCCGATCCGCAAGGGCTGCGCAAGGATGTGATGCGCGCGGCCGGCGTGCTGCGCGCGGCGATCTTGGGCCTGTCGCCAACCATGCCGACCATCTGTTACTGTTAGGACCATCATGAATCTGACGGGGCGCGAAAAGGACAAGCTGTTGATCGCCATGGCGGCGATCGTCGCGCGGCGCAGGCTGGAGCGCGGAGTGAAGCTCAACCACCCCGAAGCGATCGCGCTCATCACCGACCATGTGGTGGAGGGTGCGCGCGACGGCCAGACCGTGGCCGCGCTGATGGCGAGCGGCGGCCATATATTGACTCGCGACCAGGTGATGGAGGGCGTAGCCGAGATGATCCACGACATTCAGGTGGAGGCGACCTTTCCGGACGGCACCAAGCTCGTCACCGTGCACAGGCCGATCCGGTGAACAGGATCTTGCCCCTCAATCCTTTCGCCCTCATCCCCTCGAAGGGCCGTTCTTCTCTTCCGGAAAAAGCGGGGCTTGGACAAGCTCAGCCCGAACGGGTCGGGAGGT
The DNA here is from genome assembly GCF_001650725.1 of Sphingobium sp. TCM1. Classification (GTDB taxonomy): domain Bacteria; phylum Pseudomonadota; class Alphaproteobacteria; order Sphingomonadales; family Sphingomonadaceae; genus Sphingobium. Next base: position 19,036 of record NZ_LXVX01000024.1, read on the forward strand.
CAGCATGATGATCCCCGGCGAAATCATCCCCGTCCCCGGCGACATCGTGCTGAACGCAGGGCGAGAGCCCATCACGCTGACCGTCGCCAACAGCGGCGACCGGCCGATCCAGGTGGGCAGCCATTATCATTTTGCCGAGACGAACCCCGCGCTGGTCTTCGATCGCGACGCGGCGCGGGGGTATCGGCTGGACATTCCATCGGGCACCGCCGTCCGCTTCGAGCCGGGGCAGAGCCGCGACGTGCAAGTCATCCCCTATGCGGGCGATCGGGTGGTGATCGGCTTTCGCGGCGATGTGATGGGGGCGCTCTGACATGCCCGTAACCATGAGCCGCCGCGCCTATGCCGGCATGTTCGGGCCGACCGTGGGGGACCGGGTGCGGCTGGGCGACTCTTCGCTGCTCATCCGGGTCGAGGAAGACCGCACCATCTATGGCGAGGAGGTGAAGTTCGGCGGCGGCAAGGTGATCCGCGACGGCATGGGCCAGAGCCAGATGAGCCGTGTGGATGGCGCGCCCGACACGGTCATCACCAACGCGCTGATCCTGGACCATTGGGGGATCATCAAAGCGGACGTGGCGATCCGCGACGGCCTGATCGCCGCGATCGGCAAGGCGGGCAATCCCGATGTCCAGCCCGGCGTCACCATCCCGATCGGCCCAGGCACGGAGATCATCGCGGGCGAAGGGCGCATCCTGACCGCCGGCGGCATCGACGCGCATATCCACTTCATCTGCCCGCAGCAGGTGGAGGAGGCGCTCAACGCCGGCATCACCACCATGCTGGGCGGCGGCACCGGCCCGGCGCATGGCACGCTGGCCACGACCTGCACGCCGGGGGCTTGGCATATCGGGCGGATGTTCCAGGCACTCGAAACCATGCCGATGAATTTCGGCCTGATGGGCAAAGGCAATGCCAGCCAGCCGCACGCGCTGGAGGAGATGGCCCGCGCGGGCGTATGCGGCCTCAAACTGCACGAGGATTGGGGGACGACGCCCGCCGCGATCGACTGCTGCCTGTCGGTCGCCGACGAGTATGATATCCAGGTCGCGATCCATACCGACACGCTGAATGAAGCAGGCTTCGTCGAAAGCACGATCGGCGCGTTCAAGGGCCGCACCATCCACGCCTTCCATACCGAAGGGGCGGGCGGCGGCCATGCGCCCGACATCATCAAGCTGGCGGGGCTGCCCAATGTCCTGCCCTCCTCCACCAATCCCACGCGGCCCTACACCGTCAACACGATCGAGGAACATCTCGACATGCTGATGGTGTGCCATCATCTCGACCCGCGCATCGCCGAGGATGTCGCCTTCGCCGACAGCCGCATCCGCAAGGAGACGATCGCGGCGGAGGATATTCTCCACGACCTGGGCGCCTTCTCCATGATGTCGTCGGACAGCCAGGCGATGGGCCGGGTGGGCGAAACGATCATCCGCTGCTGGCAGACGGCGGACAAGATGAAGCAGCAGCGTGGGAGCCTGGAGTCGGACGACGCCGACAGCGACAATTTCCGCGCGAAGCGCTACATCGCCAAATATACGATCAACCCGGCGATCGCCCATGGCATTTCGCACATTGTCGGGTCGATCGCGGTCGGGAAGCTGGCCGATCTGGTGCTCTGGTCGCCCGCTTTCTTCGCGGTGAAGCCCGACATGGTCATCAAGGGCGGCAGCATCGCCACCGCGCCGATGGGCGATCCCAATGCCAGCATCCCGACGCCCCAGCCGCTCCATTACCGCCCGATGTTCGGCGCGCTGGGCCGGGCCGGCGCCTTGTCTGCGGTGCATTTCGTGTCGGCAGCGGGTATCGCGGAGGGCATCGGCGAGCGGCTGCAACTGGCGCGCCCGCTGGAGGCGGTGCGCAACACGCGCGGCGGGATCGGCAAGGCGTCGATGATCCTCAATGACGCGATGCCGCATATCGAGGTCGATCCCGAGACCTATGAGGTGCGGGCCGACGGCGAACTGCTTACCTGCGAACCGGCCAGCGTGCTGCCCTTCGCGCAGCGCTATTTCCTGTTCTGATGGTTGAGGTCAGGCCCAATTCCTCCCCCATAGGGGCGGGGGGACCGCCGCCGAAGGCGGTGATGGAGGGGTGTCCCGATCTCGATAGCGTCGATCAGGTCGGTCATGCCCCCGGCATGACCTTCAACTGCCGGGGGCAGTTGAACCTGATCGAACCCCACCACCGGCTTCGCCGGTCCCCCTCCCTTTCCAGGAGAGGAATGACAGGAACTTCCCCATGTTGACCGCCCATGACGTCCTCCCCGCCGGCCACTGGTCCGGCCCCGCCGCCGACCATATCATGCTGGAGCATGACGCGCGTCATCGCCGCCGCTGGGTCTATACCGCCGACCATGGCACGATGTTTCTGCTCGACCTCGCCCGCGCGACGGTGCTGGGCCATGGCGACGCGCTGATACTGTCGGACGGGCGGCTGGTCGAGATACTGGCCGCGCCCGAAGCGCTGGTCGAAGTCACCGCCGACAGCCCGGCGACGATGATCCGGCTGGCCTGGCATATCGGCAATCGCCACCTGCCTGCCGAACTCCACCCCCATGCCATCCGCCTGCGCGACGATCATGTCATCAACGCGATGCTGGAGGGGCTGGGCGCGACGGTGACGAAGATCGAGGCGCCCTTCACGCCGGAGGGCGGCGCCTATTCGGGGGGCGGGCATCATCACCATGATCATGGCCACGCGCACGATCCCGATCATGGCCATAGCCCCGACCATCATCATCACGACCATGCTGGCTGACGCCGCGCTCCATCGCCTGCTGGCCTGGACTTCGCCCTCCTATCCGGTGGGCAGCTTCACCTACAGCCATGGGCTGGAAACAGCGGTGGAGGATGGCCGCGTCCGCACCGCCGCCAATGTCGCCGACTATGTCGAGGCGGTGCTCGCGCGCGGCGGCGGCTGGATCGACGCGGTGCTGTTCGTCCATGCCTATGACGCGGCGGGGGACGCCGATGCGTTCGATGCCATAGCCGAACTGGCCGCCGCCTTTCGCGGCAGCAGCGAAACCGCTCTTGAAAGCCGCCAGCAGGGCGGCTCCTTCCTGTCGGTGACGCGCAAGGCCTGGCCGCATCGCGCGCTCGATGCCTTCGCAGAGCGCTGGGGCGAGCATCCCATCGCCCATGCCGCGGTCATGGCGCTGGCCTGCGCGGCGCACGACATACCGCGCGAAGCCGCGCTCCATGGCTGGCTGCACGCCACCGCGGCCAATCTGGTGTCGGCCGGCGTGCGCCTCGTCCCGCTCGGCCAGACCGATGGCCAGCTTGCCCTTGCCGCCCTGTCGCACGCGATTCCCCCGATTGCCGAGCGTGCCCTGATGACATCGCTCGACGACCTCGGTACCGCGGCGCCCGAACTGGAACTGGCGTCGCTCGCCCATGAAACCCTCTACACAAGGCTTTTCAGATCATGACCTCTCGTAACGGTCCCCTGCGTGTCGGCATCGGCGGCCCGGTCGGTTCCGGCAAGACCGCGCTGACCGACCGGCTGTGCAAGGCGATGCGCGACCATTACAACATCGCCGCCATCACCAACGACATCTACACTCGCGAGGATGCCGAGTTCCTGACCCGTTCGGGCGCGCTCGTTCCTGAACGGATCATGGGCGTGGAAACGGGCGGTTGCCCCCATACGGCGATCCGCGAGGACGCCAGCATCAACCTCGCCGCCGTGGACGAAATGAGCCGGAAATTCCCCGGCCTCGAACTCATCTTCATCGAAAGCGGCGGCGACAATCTCGCCGCCACCTTCAGCCCCGAACTGGCCGACATCACCATCTATGTCATCGACGTGTCGGCGGGCGACAAGATCCCGCGCAAGGGCGGCCCCGGCATCACCCGGTCCGACCTGCTGGTCATCAACAAGATCGACCTCGCCCCGCTGGTCGGGGCCGACCTCAATGTCATGGACCGGGACGCGAAGAAGATGCGCGGGACGCGCCCCTTCCTCTTCACCAACCTGAAGGACATGATCGGACTGGACGCGATCATCGACTTCATCATCGCGACCGGCGGGCTACGGCCCCGGCCCGCGCTCGAAACCGCCGGCTGATGGACCGCGCCGCCTATGTCCTGCGCGAAAAGCGGCTCTACAACAAGTGGGTCGCCAGCCAGACATTGGAGGATTATGCCCTGCGCTACACCGCCGACAGCGCCCGGCGCTGGACGGCGGGACAGGTCGCCAACACCGCGATCGGGGCGACCGCCTTCCTCGCCTGCGAGGCGATCGGGGCGTCCATCACCCTGACCTATGGTTTCGCCAACAGCGTCGCCGCCATCGCGGCGGCCGTGGCGCTGATGTTCGTCATCGGCCTGCCAATCGCCTATCATGCCGCCAAGCATGGCCTGGACATCGACCTTCTGACGCGCGGCGCCGGCTTCGGCTATCTGGGGTCCACCCTCACCTCGCTGATCTACGCCAGCTTCACCTTCCTGCTCTTCTCGGTCGAAGCGACGATCATGGCGGTCGCGCTGACGGCGATGACCGGGATGCCGATGAGCGTCGCCTATCTGGTGAGCGCACTGATGGTCATCCCGATCGCCCTCTACGGCATGAGCGCCATCACCCGGTTCCAGAATGCGACCCAGGCCTTCTGGATCGTCCTCCAGGTCGCGCCGATCGCCTATATCCTCTGGTCCGGCCCGGACGCGCTGGCGCAATGGAGCCGTTTCACCGGACAACTGGGCGCGCCCGACGGCAGCGTCAGCCTGCTCTATTTCGGCTTTGCCCTCTCCACCCTCCTGTCGCTGCTGCCCCAGATCGGGGAGCAGGCGGACTATCTGCGCTTCCTGCCCGCCAAGGCGAAGATCGGCCGGGGCAAATGGTGGACCGCGATGCTGGCGGGCGGCCCCGGCTGGACCCTGATCGGCGGCATGAAGCTGCTACTCGGCTCCTGGCTGGCGCATTTCCTGGTCCAGAGCGCCGCCTTGCAGAGCGAAGCGTCCAGCCCGACCGCGATGTTTCAGGCGATCTACACCGCCATGTCTGGCCATGCCGGCCTGTCGCTGGTGCTGACGGGCCTGTTCGTCATCATCTGCCAGCTCAAGATCAATGTCACCAACGCCTATGCCGGCTCGATCGCCTGGTCCAATTTCTTCGCCCGACTGACCCACAGCCATCCCGGCCGCGTCGTGTGGCTGATCTTCAACGTGCTGCTGGCGCTGCTGCTGATGGAAGTCGGCATCTTCGACGCGATCGAGGCGATCCTGATCCTGTACGCCACGGTCGCGGCGGGCTGGATCGGGGCGCTGGCGGCGGACCTCATGATCTCCAAGCCGCTGCGGCTGTCGCCGGCGGGGATCGAGTTCAAGCGGGCGCATCTGTTCGACATCAACCCGGTCGGCATCGGCGCGATGCTGCTGTCCATTTCGGTGTCGGGCATCGCCCATGTCGGCCTGCTGGGAGAGATCGCCCGCGCCTTCGCCCCGGTCATCGGCATGGCGGTCGCCTTCACCAGCGCCCCGGTCATCGCGCTGCTGACCCATGGCCGCTATTATATCGCCCGCCGGTCGCACTGGCCGGAGGGCGGCGAGACAAAGACGTGCATCATCTGCGAAAATGCGTTCCAGCATGTCGATATGGCGCATTGCCCCATGTATGCCGCCCCCATCTGCTCGCTCTGCTGCACGCTGGAGGCGCGCTGCCACGACCGGTGCAAGACCGACAGCCGGGCGACGCAGCAGGCCGCGCGGTGGCTGGAGCGCCTGCTGCCTCGCGCCGTGGCGACGCATGTCCATACCCCGGTGGGCCATTTCATCGCGGTGATGACGATCATCACACTCGCCAATGGCGCGGTGCTGGGCGGGATCGGCTGGCAGGTCGCGCGGCGCGCGCCCTCCATCGCCGCCCAGACCAGCAGCCTGATGCTGGGTCTTTTCCTCCTTTTCTCGCTGTTCGGCGGGGTCATCGCCTGGATGATCGTGCTGGCGCATCAGAGCCGCCGCAGCGCGATGCAGGAAAGCGAGCATCATGTGCAGAAGCTGATGGAAGAGGTGATCGCGCATGACGTGACCGGCGCGGAACTGCAACGCGCCAAGGAGGCGGCGGAGGCCGCCAATGCGGCCAAGAGCCGCTATCTCGTCAGTGTCAGCCATGAAATCCGCTCGCCGCTCAACAGCATCTACGGCTATGCCCAGCTGATGGAACGCGGCCATGAGATCGCGCCGGTCGAAGCCGCCAAGATCATCCGCCGCAGCGCGGAACATCTGACCAATCTGGTCGAGGGGCTGATGGACATCAGCCAGGTCGAAAGCGGCGTACTGCGCATCAGCAGCGAAACCGTCCGCCTGTCTCCCTTCGTCGACCAGATCGCCAACATGTTCCGACCCCAGGCGCAGGCCAAGGGCATCGAATTTCTCTACGAACGGCCCGAAAATCTGCCCGACTTCGTGCGCACCGACCAGAAAAGACTGCGCCAGATCCTGATCAACCTGCTGTCCAACGCGATCAAGTTCACCCGGTCCGGGTCCGTCACCTTCCGCGTCCAGTATCGCAGCCAGATGGCGACGTTCGACATCATCGACACAGGGCTGGGCATTGCGGCCGACGACCTGAAGCGCATCTTCGATCCGTTCGAGCGCGGCTCCAATCCGGACGCACAGAAACAGAAGGGCATCGGCCTCGGCCTCGCCATCACCCAGGCGCTGGTGCAGATATTGGGCGGCGACCTGTCCGTCATCAGTGATGCGGGCAGCGATTCGACCCGCAGGGGAACCCAGTTCACGGTGCGCCTGATGCTGGGCCATGTCGCCGGACAGGCGGCGGACAGCCAGCCGGTCGACCGGATCAGGGGCTATGAAGGCGAACGGCGCAAGGTGCTGCTGATCGACGACGACGCCGCGCAGGTCGCGGTCTTGCGCGGCCTGCTCGAACCGCTCGACTTCACCGTGTTCGAAGCGCTCAGCGGCCGGGCCGGACTGGAGATCGCGGCGCGGGAACAGCCCGACATCATTCTCCTCGATATCTCGATGCCCGGAGAATCCGGCTGGGACATTTGCCGCATCCTGCGCGAACGACTGGGCGGCCGGGTCCGCATTGTCATGGTTTCGGCCAACGCGCATGAATTTCATCGCGGCGGCGACGGCCAGGCGGCGCACGACATGTTCCTGATGAAGCCCGTCGATCTGGACGCCCTGCTGGACGCGATCGCCGACCAGCTCCATATCCGCTGGACCGGCGACGCCCCGCCCCTCCCGACCGAAGCCGACGCCGCAATGCCGCCCCTGCCCGAAGAAGCCGCCCCCATCCTCGCCGATATCGAACAGAAGGCGATCATCGGCCATGTTCGCGGGATCGAGGCCAGCATCCGCGCCCTGGAGGAAACCGTGCCCGACGCCCAGCCACTGACCCGCACTCTCCTCCTCCATCTCGACCGCTTCGACCTCAAGGCGCTGATCAGAACCATAAGGGCCGCTCAATGACCAAGACTTCCCCCGGCGACACCGTACTGGTCGTCGACGACACCCCCGAGTCGCTCCGCTTCCTGACCGACACGCTGGAAGCCGCGCATATTTCCGTCCTGATCGCCACCAGCGGCGACGCGGCGCTGGAATTGCTGGAGCATGTCGCCCCCGACCTGATCCTGATGGACGCGGTGATGCCGGGGCTGGACGGCTTCGAAACGACGCGCGCGATCAAGCAGATGCCGGCGGGGGCGCCGATCCCGATCATCTTCATGACCGGCCTGACGGAAAGCGAGCATGTCGTCCATGCGCTGGAGGCCGGCGGCGTGGATTATGTGCGCAAGCCCATCGTGGTCGAGGAATTGCTGGCCCGCGTGCGCGTCCACATGGCCAACGCGCGCCAGACCCAGGGCGGCCAGTTCGCGCTGGACGCCACCGGCCGCAACCTGATCGCGGTAACGACCGGGGGACAACTGAGTTGGAGCACGCCCGGCGCGGAAAAGCTGATGGAGGCGCTGGAGCCGGGCTGGTCACGCGGCGACGCCGCGCCGCCCGCCCTGCTCCGCGCGACGATCTCGCGGCTGCTGGGCGACGACCTTCCCGCCGGCGCGACCGCGAAGGCGGACAGCGGCGGCGGCGACACGGTGGAACTGATCATCGTAGGCCGCCCGCGCCGCGAAGAGATATTGATCCGCCTCAATCATCTCGACCCGCTGGCCGATATCGGTCGGCTGCAAAGCCATTTCGGCCTGACCCAGCGCGAAGCGGAGGTGCTGCTGTGGATCAGCTATGGCAAGCCCAACCGCGTCATCAGCGAGATATTGGCGATCAGCCCGCGCACCGTGAACAAGCATCTGGAGCAGATTTTCGAGAAGCTGGGAGTCGAGACGCGCGCCGCCGCAGCCGCCTTCGCCGTGCGCGTGATCGCGCAATAAAGCCAGTCCGCGCTCCCCGGAAATCGCGAGCGCGGCGCCGTCAGGCCAGGCCGTTCAGAATGGCCGCATAATCGGCGGGATCGACATTGCTCCCCGACAGGACGACCGCGATCGCCCCCTCGCGCGCCGGAACCAGTCTTGCGAGCAGCGCGGCCAGCGCCACCGCCCCGCCCGGCTCGACCACCAGCTTGAGCGTCGAAAAGGCGAAGCGCATCGCGTCGCGCACCTGATCGTCGGTCACGGCGAGGCCGCTCGTCACCAGCGCCCGGTTGATCGGAAAGGTCAGCGCGCCAGGGCTGGGCGACAACAGCGCGTCGCAGATGGACCGCGCTTCAGGCGCGACCGTCTCGCGCTGCCCGCTGCGCAACGACCGGGCCGTATCGTCGAACCCGACAGGCTCGACCGTGTGAATATCGACATGGGCGGCAAGCGACTTGACCGCCGTCGCGATCCCGGCGGTCAGCCCGCCCCCGCCGCAACAGACCAGCAGTTGCGAAAGCTCGGCGCCCGCGTCCGCGGCCTGATCGAGGATTTCCAGCCCGGCCGTGCCCTGGCCCGCGATGATGAACGGATCGTCGAAGGACGGCACCAGCGTCGCCCCGCGCGTCCGGGCCAGCTCCGTCGCAATCTCCTCGCGGCTCTCGCGAAGCCGGTCATAGGGCACGACCTGCGCCCCGAGCGCGCGCGTATTGGCGATCTTGATGGCGGGCGCATCGGCGGGCATCACGATGGTCGCGGGCATGTCCAGCATCCGCGCCGCCGCCGCCACGCCCTGCGCATGATTGCCCGACGACCAGGCGACGACACCCGCCGCCCGCTCGGCCACCGTCAGCCGCGCCAGCCGGTTATAGGCGCCACGAAACTTGAACGAGCCGGTATGCTGCGCGCCCTCGAACTTCAGCAGCACGCGCCGGCCGCAGCGTTCGTTCAATTGTGCATTTTCGAGCAGCGGCGTCCCTATCGCCGCCGTCGCGATCACGCGCGCGGCGTCGACGACATCTTCGAGGCTGATGGCAAAATCCCGGATCATGCCCCATCCTTAGAATATGAATCGCCGGATTGGGAACCCGCCCCGCGCCAACAGCGATGTGACAGCCAAAGAATGGCCCGCACGACTGGCCACATTCCCTGTTCGGCCCGCTCCTCGAGACGTAGATCACCGTTTGCAGACGACGCGGGGGGCGGGGACCATCGTCGCGCGCGGCAGTTCGGACGTGACGCTGCGATAGCATCGCCAAAGGCCGCAGGCGGAAATTCGATACGGGCAGGCAATGATCGTCACATGATGCTATGACGGAGTTATGAAACGCATCGCGCCCTGGCTGTTGGCGGTGGCGCTGCTGGCGGCGGCAGCGGCCGGATGGCTGTTTGCAGGACAGGCCCAGGACGTGACGCTCGCCCCGGCGCGTATCGGTGACGCGGTCGAACTGGTCTACGCCACCGGTTTTGTCGAGGCCGAGCATCCGGCTACCGTCGCCGCGCGCCTGACCGCCCCCGTGCGGCAGGTGCTGGTCGATGAAGGCGACCGCGTCCGGCGCGGCCAGCCCCTGATCCTTCTGGATGACGAGGAACAGCGCCATGTGCTGCAACAGGCCAAGGCTCAGCGGCGCGTCGCCCTTCAGGACGAAAGCAGGACGCTGACCCTCTTCGCCAGGGGCTGGGTCACGCGGGCAGCCCGCGATTCGGCTGTGGCCGCGGCCGACGGCGCAAGGGCGGCCGAGCAGAGCGCCGCCGCGCGGCTGGACCAGATGGTGGTGCGCTCGGGCATCGACGGCATCGTCCTGCGCCGGGATGTGGAGCCGGGCGATCTGGCCGTGCCCAGCCGGACGCTGATGACCCTGGGCGATCCTGCGCGCATCCGCATCACCGCCACGGTGGACGAGCGCGACGTCCCACGCCTCCATCCCGGCCAGTCCGCGCTGATGTCGAGCGACGCCTGGCCGGGGCGTGTGCTGCGCGGCCATGTGCGGGACGTCACGCCAGGCGGCGATCCCGAGCAGCGGGCATTCCGCGCCCGGATCGTGACCGACGGCGCCATGCCCCTGCCGCTCGGCCTGACGCTGGAAGTCAATATCGTGACCCGCCATGCGGCCCGGACACTGCTCGTCCCGGCTGATGCCGTCGAGAACGACCATGTCTGGATCGTGCGCGACGGCCGCGCCCATGCCAGGGTGGTGCGTCCCGGCATCGCCGGATCGAGCGGGGTCCAGATCCTGTCCGGCCTGTCGCAAGGGGAGAAGGTCGTCGCCCGGCCGGACGGCAAGATAACCGAGAATATGCGCGTGCGGGCGACGCGATGAGCGGGCAGTTGCGGCTGCTGGCGGGGATCGCCGCCCGGCACCTGGCGGGGCGCCGGCGCCAGACGCTGGTAGCGGTGAGCGGCGTTGCCGTGGGCGTCGGCTTTTTCCTGGCGGTGTCGGCGATGATGATCGGCAGCCAGAATGATTTTGTCGAGACGCTGATCGACGCGGCCCCGCACATCATCATTTCCGACGAACGGCGCAGCCCGCCGCCGCAGCCGGGTGTGCGGGCCTATCCGGGCGCCGCGATCGACCTGCGCCACTACAGGGTCCGCAGCGAAGTGCGCGGGCTCAAGGGCTGGCCCGAAATATTGCGCGCCGTCAACGCCGAGCCGGGCGCCATCGGATCGCCCAGCCTGACCGGCGCCATCACCCTGCGCAGCGGCGGGCGGGAGGAAGCGCTGACCGTCATCGGCGTCGATCCCGCCATCGAGGAGAAAGTGAGCACGATCAGCGATCAGCTGCGCACGGGCCGTCTGCGCGATCTGGAGAGCACGCAGGGCGGCATCATCATCGGGGAGGAAATGGCCGAGCGCCTGGGCATCGGCATGGGGGACATGGTCGGCGCGACATCGGCATCGGGCAAGAGCCGGTCGCTGCGCATCGTCGGCCTGTTCAAGCGCGGCCAGAGCCAGCTTGGCCCATCGGCCGGCTATGTGCTGTTGCGAGAGGCCCAGTCGCTGCTCGGCCGCCCCTTCATCATCAACCGCATCGGCGTGCGCCTCGCCGATCCCTATGGCGCGCAGCCGGTCGGCCGGCGGCTGGAACAGCGTTTTTCCTACAAGGCGGAAAGCTGGCAGGAACGGTCGGCCGATTTCCTCTCCTTGCTCGTGACCCGCAACGTCATCATGTACAGCGTCGTGTCGGCGATCCTGCTGGTCGCCAGCTTCGGCATCTATTCCGTCGTGTCGAACAGCGTTACCGACAAGCGCCGCGACATCGCGATCATGCGCTCCATGGGGTTTTCCGAGCGCGACCTGCAACTGATCTTCGTGTTCGAAGGACTGGCGCTGGCGGTAATCGGCATCATGGCGGGATGGCTGCTGGGCTATGGGCTGATGGCGATATTGGGGTCGCTGAAATTTCCGATCGCGGGCGACGACCAATATCTGCCGCTCGACCGGTCGCCCCGCCAATATGCGATCGCCGCCGCTGCCTCACTGTTCGCCGGCGTGATCGCCGCCTGGCTCCCGGCGCGCAAGGCGGCGCGAGTCGACCCCGTCGACATCCTGCGAGGCGCGGTATGAGCGCGGTCATGCAGGCGGAGGGACTGTCGCGCAGCCTGGCGGGGACACCGCCGGTGACGCTGGTGAGCGACGTGGCGATCGCCATCGAGCCGGCCAGCTTCACCGCCATCGTCGGGCCTTCGGGCTGCGGCAAGTCCTCGCTGCTCTACCTGCTGGGCCTGCTGGACCGACCGACGAGCGGAACCTTGCTGTTCCAGGGGCGCGACATGAACCCGCTCGACGGGGATGCCCGCGCGCAGATACGGCTGGCCAGCTTCGGCTTCGTGTTCCAGTTCCATTTCCTGCTGCCTGAATTCACCGCACTGGAAAATGTGATGCTGCCGATGCGCCGGCTGGGACGGTTGCCGCAGGCGCAGGCGCGCGACAAGGCGCTGGGCCTGCTGGACGAGATGGGCCTGGGCGCCAAGTCCGGCAAGACGCCCGACCGGCTGTCCGGCGGCGAGCGGCAGCGCGTCGCCATCGCCCGCGCCATCGCCAACGATCCGGTGCTGGTGCTGTGCGACGAACCCACCGGCAATCTCGACAGCCAGAACAGCGCCCGCGTGGTGGACCTGTTCCGGAGCCTCGCCCATGATCAGGGGCGCGCGCTGGTGTGCGTGACCCATGATGCCGACGTCGCGGCCGCCGCCGACGTGCAAATTTCCATGCTGGACGGGCGGATCAGCGAAACCAGCGTCAGAACGCGCTGACAGCGGGCCTCACCCAGCGCGCATCGCGACATAGACGCCGACGACCATCACGATGAGCGCGAAAAGCCGCTCCAGCAGCCCCTTGCGCGCGGCGAGCCGTCGACCCATAGCCATGCCGATTGCCGAGCCGACCACCCCGCCCGCGACCATCACGCCCACCAGCCGCCAGTCGACATAGCCCGACAGCGCATAGGAGGCCGCCGTGGTCAGCCCGAGCGCGGTGACGACCACCAGCGATGTTCCAACCGCATTCCTGAGCGGCATGGCGGTAGCCAACATCAGTCCGGGCACGATCAGGAAGCCTCCGCCAATCCCGAAAAATCCCGCCGCAAGCCCGACGCCGAGGCCAATGGGCACAAGCCGGGGCAACAGGGTGGCGGCCGTCGCGCGCGACAGGCGAACATCGGGCGCCTCCATGCCGCGCCTCTTCCCCATCATGGAAAGCCCCACGCCGATCATCAGCAGGCCGAACAGCATCAGCAGCTTCCGGCCGTCCACCGCCTTGCCGATTTCCGCGCCGATCGCGGCCCCGATGACGCCCGCCGCCGCGAAAACCGAGGCGCAGGGCCATTTCACCGTGCCCGCGCGGGCATGGCCGATCAGGCTGGCGGCGGCATTGGCGGCCACCGCGACCGCCGCCGTTCCGATGGCGGCATGGGCCGAGCCGACACCGACCACATAGACCAGCAGCGGCACGGCGAGGATCGACCCGCCCCCGCCGACCAGGCCCAGGACGAGGCCGACCACCCCGCCCGACGCCAGCGCGGCGGCGATCATGGCCGGGGGCATCATCGCGTCAGGCGCCGAGCGCGCGGCGGTTCCAGGGCATCAGCCGCAGCAGCCTGGCCATGCCGCACCAGCCCGTCGCACCTGCCATCATCAGCCCCGCGCCGACAAAGGCGGACAGGCCGAAAAAGGCCGGAGCGACCAGAAAGCCCAGCACCACGCCAAGCAGCACCAGCCCGCCGGCCACCAGTTGCACCTGCCGCATCACCTCGATCGGCTGGCGGCGATCGACTCTGGTCGGCAGGCCCGCCGCGCGCCAGCCGTCGAGCCCGCCCTCCAATATCCGGCAGGGCGTGACGCCCGCCGCCGCCGCAAGCGCCGCAGCGTTGGCCTGCGTCCGCATCCCCGACTTGCAATGGAAGATGATCGGCCCGGCGACACGGGGCAGATCGCCAAGGCGCGCCAGCGGCACATGGACCGCGCGCGCGATGCTTTCGCGCGCATGTTCGTCGGCGTCGCGGATGTCGACGAGCGTCGCGCCCGCCGCCACCGCCTGGGCCGCATCCTGCGGCGTGATGGTCCTGATCGACATTGGGGTCATTCCTTGCAGAAGATGGTATAAAGACTGGCGAGCAATTCCTCCGTCCGGGGATCGGCAATGCGGTACCAGAGCGTCTGGCTTTCCCGCCGAAAGGCGACCAGCCCCTCCTCGCGCATCCGGGCGAGATGCTGCGACAGGGCGGATTGCGACAAGCCCACGTCGCGCGCGAGGTCGGTCACGGTCATCTCGCCATGTTCAACCAGCTTGCACAGCACCATCAGGCGCCGGACATTGCCCATCGCTTTCAACAGGGTCGACACCTCCCCCGCCTTCTTCTCGAAAGTGGAAAGGTCCATCGGCGGCCGGATCATTGCGCTACTCCATTAGGTATTGCTAATTTAGTAAATAATAATATGTTGTCAAGCATCACAGGAGAAGAGCATGGAACCGCAACCCCTGATCGAAGCCTTTTTCGACGAAGCGACCTTCACGGTCAGCTATCTGGTCGCCGATCCCCAGACGCGCGAGGCCGCCGTGATCGACCCGGTGATGGACTTCGACATCGCCAGCGGAGAGGCGGATAGCCGATCGGCCGAACGGATGCTGGCCTTTGCTCAGGACCGGGGCTGGCGGATCGCCATGGTGCTGGAAACCCACGCCCATGCCGATCATCTGTCGGCCGCGCCCTTCATCAAGGCCAGGACCGGCGCGCCAATCGGCATCGGCGAGCATATCCGCGACGTGCAGAAGATCTTCCGCCCGATCTTCGGACAGGAGGGCGCGCAGGGCGACGGCGCGGATTTCGACCGGCTATTCCGCGATGGAGAGCAGTTTTCGGTCGGAGCGCTGCGCTTCACGGTGCTGCATGTTCCCGGCCATACGCCGGCCGACATCGCCTATCTGGTCGGCGACGCCGCCTTTGTCGGCGATACGCTGTTCATGCCGGACTATGGCACGGCCCGCGCCGATTTTCCCGGCGGCGACGCCCGCACCCTCTATCGCTCGATCCGCAGGCTGCTCAGCCTGCCCGGCGACACGCGCCTGTTCCTTTGCCATGACTATAAGGCGCCGGGCCGCAGTGAATATCGCTGGGAAACGACGGTCGCCGAAGAACGGCAAGCCAGCGTCCATGTGCATGACGGGGTGGATGAGGACAGCTTCGTCGCGATGCGCGAGGCGCGCGACGCCACGCTGGCGGTGCCCAGGCTGCTGCTGCCCGCGATCCAGGTCAATATCCATGCCGGCCGCTTCCCGGAGGCGGAGGACAATGGCGTGCGCTATCTGAAGATTCCGGTGACGATGAAACAGGGCTGATCGCGGCACATGTCCATGGCCGCATCCCGCCAGCGTTTCCAGATTTCGCCGCTTTCGTGCAAGAAGGCTCCATGTCCGACATCGCCCAGCCCTATCTGTCGATGATCGCCGCGATCGCGGTCGGATTGCTCGTAGGGCTGGAACGCGGCTGGGCGCAGCGCGACCTGGGCAAGGGCCGTCGGGTGGCGGGCTTCCGGACCTTCGGCCTGATCGGTCTGCTGGGCGGCATCGGCGGGCTGGCCCCCGACGGCATGGCCGCCGCGATCGGCATCGGCGTCGCGGCCATCCTCGCCATCGGCTATGCCCGGAGCGCCGACCCCGACCATCTGTCAGCGACCACGACGCTCGCTGCTCTCGTAACCTTCGGCGCCAGCTTCTGCGCGACGCGGCTTTCCCCCGCGCTCGGCCTCGCGACGGGCGCGGCGACCTTCGCGATCCTGAGCGCGCGACAATCAATGCACGCCCTGCTGCGGGGCATGGACGAAAGCGAGATCGAGGGCGTATCTCGCTTCCTGCTGGTCGCGCTCATCATCCTGCCGCTGCTGCCCGATGCCGCCTATGGCCCCTATGACGCCTGGAATCCCCGCAAGATCTGGATGTTGGTGGTGTTCGTGATGGGCCTGTCCTTTGCGGGCTATGCCATCGCGCGCCGTTTCGGGCGTGACCGAGGCATATTGCTGGTGGCGCTGACCGGCGCCATCGTCTCCTCCACCGCAGTGACCGCCGATTATGCGCGACGCCTGCGCGACGAGCCGGAGGCGCGCGGGATATTGTCGGCGGGCATTGCGGTCGCGTCCATCGTCATGTTCGTGCGAGTCCAACTCGTGGCGTTCGCCCTGATCCCGCGCGCGGTTCCGACCCTGGCGCTGACGATGGCCCCCGCGACGCTGGTGGCCGTCGCCTTCGCCCTGATCGCCTGGCGTCGGCACGGCGCCGGTGGCGATGGCGTGTCGATTTCCAATCCTCTCGGCTTCGGGCCTGCGCTCCTGCTGGCGGCGCTGGTGGCGGGCCTGTCGCTCGCCGCGCGCTGGGCGCTGGAGCATTTCGGTCAGGAGGGCATGGCAGTGGTCCTGACCCTGACCGGCATAACGGACGTGGATGCAGCGGTCATGACCATGGCCGGACTGCCATCCGATCTGCTCGACGATCATGTCGCCGGCCTCATCCTGGGCGCGGCCGTGCTCGCCAATACCGGTGCCAAGGCGGTGATGACGATGGTCATCGGCTGGGGGCATGGCGGCATCCGGGCGGCCCTGCCGCTGCTCGCCGCCCTGGCGGCGGCAGCCGTCAGCCTCGCCGCCTGGGCGACGATATAGACGACCGGGACGTCGCCGTCCGGACAAGGAGACGCCTCGCCGGATCATCGACTGGCGCGGCGCGTCTCTTGGAGCTTGGGAATGGTGCGCTTACGGGACTCATAAGGCGACCCTATCATCCTCAATAAGCTGGATAAACTGTCGAAGCGGGTGATGAAGGCCCCCGCACAAGCCCCCAAAAAAATTACGAGCCATTTCGCCACGAATTCGAGTCCTGCGGTCGCTTCACCCCTGATTCTTGCGCACAGTTCGAGTTGCTTTTCTTGGCATTTTATCGCCGACCTCGATCCATCCCGGACGCTTAGCGACAGGTTATCGATACCGAGGTGCCAACCACCCGGTTTCCGGCATCTCGCGACCAAGCCCGGTCGTTCAACACACCTACCATGAGCGTCTGCTCCTGACAGAACTTGCCGTATGGTTGTCAAAAAGCGGACGGTAAGCAATGCGCCAAAAAGTCGATCGTTCAACATCGCCGCGGTGCTGCCCTAAAACCGACGTTCGTTCCGTTGGGAACCTACGGCATCTCCCGCCCAATCACGGTCGTTCAACGCCGGATCTGCCGAGCCCAAAAGCTCACGTCCGTTAAACACGCGCAACTGACCGACGTGCGCCAGTTATTGCGGGCGTGATGCTCCCTGGGCGCGGATGAATCCATGCGACAACAGGGCGAGCGAGCCTCTTCATCGTGCGTAGCGTTGATCTGAAGATGGTCGGAAACATGAAGGTGTCGGCATACTCTCTGACCTCGACGATCTTACCTTCCGCACTGTGACGAGCATGTAGTAATGGCAGGAGAGCGCGCCTCGGCAGCGGCTTTCTCTCCTCTCGAGGGTCATACCTAATACGGTCATTTCCCGTCCATCAAGCAGGACTCGACTAAATATCGGCCAGAAGGTAAGTAAAAGCTAGCGACGTTCCCTCTTTCTTGCGATTCCCCTAACTCTGATACGTGCCGAACCCGCTTTAAGCGTCTGCACTTCTGGAATACGATAAAAATTTCATTCTCGACCCGAGTATTCGTACCGAGCCGCCTCGACTCAATCTTCGAACGGTTCCGAAGGTGCAATATAGCGACTTAATTGTTGCTCCAACTCAGACTGAGTTCGCTTTTTCTCATCGAAGTCGAGATCAGTCATCTCGACCATCTCTCTTGCGACGATCAGGTTACACAGCGCTGTCGTATCAGCACCTTCGCGCGGCGTATACCCGTGCTGTATGGCCGCCAAATCAGGCTCCCGAACGCAGTCGTGAAATTGATTGGCGATGTCTGCTTGGGCGTCCACCAGCTCGATGTCGCCATCGTCGCTCCTGTAGACTAAAAGGCGTTGCGATTGAGCGGGCGTCGGCGCGGGCACTTCTACCGTGGCCTGTGTAAGCTTCGCCCAGCGCATGAGCGCAAAGGCCTCTGAAAACCGGTTCAACCGATCAAACTCCGGAAATGCCGCCATCAGAGCAGGGAGGGCAGGATAGAAAGTCGTCCGGTCCTCAGGAAGATCGCATGATCTATCTTCGGGTTTTTTTGAGGGATCGTCGTCGCAAGCCTGAAACGCCAAAAGAGCATTTCGGCGTAGTTGATCGCTCACCGCCTGGGAGTTTCGGGTTCGTTCAACAGTGACTCTTCCATCGATTAGAATCACACTGAGTGGTGCATCGGTGATCTTGTAATAGCCCGCGACGACTTTTCTCCAGTCCATCGCCAGAGCGATCTGCTCCTCAGGAATTTGCGCCTTCCTTAGTCTCCGCTCAAACAGCGCTTGGTCGGTCATAAATTTGCGAGCATCAGCGACGATTGATGCATCAGCGAGGCTCGTCCCAAATAGTTTTGGGTGAACGACGAATAACGCTGTTTGTCCTCTAACGGTATGAAGGCCGCTTAGTCCGACAGCCTCGCTTGCCGCGACATTGATATCGGCAACAACTGCATTTGCGACCGCAACATCCTCCTGCCGAAACCGGCGCGTGGGCGCCACATCACCATTTTCGAGCACGACTTCGAACCGACCCCATGCGGTGCCGTCGACCTCAATCTGAGGATCAGCTACCCAGCTGAGCAAACGCGGACGCGGCATTTGGCTTATGTCGAGTTGATTGCCAAATAGCACCCCGCCAAAGCCGCGAGCGGCGATACGGGCGTCGCGAAAGTTTGGACGGGAGCCGCCGCTGGCGACCGTCTTGCCAATGTTCGAGTAGCGTTTCGCATTGTCGCCAGCTGCTCCGCCGGGAGTTCCGTCAGGAGCGCCGCCGAGCGCGGGCCCAGAGCCCGCTGGGGCAGGGGGATCGTCAATTCCATTGCTCCCAAGCGCCCAATCCACCGTCGCTTGGTTGATGTCTGAAGCAACCATTGCTTGCCGGGCCAGCTCCGACGCAGCCGAGTGCTGCTTCCCCTCAACGGCTGTTGAATTTGGCGGAGCCGCCCGCACCAACGGCGGCTCGATGAGGCTGGCAAGCGCAGGCTCCGATGCGAGAGCGTGACTGCCTTCGACCGAGAGGATCGCTAACCGCTTCAGACGCGCGAGCAGCTCGGGCGGGATACGACCGCTCTGAAGCGCTCTACTGAGCGCGTCGCCCGCGGAGGCGGAGTTGCGAATGATGTCGTAGACCGCGTCGGGTGAATGATTACAACAGCGGGAGACAAGGCCCTGAAGGCCACCGGGCATACGGCCAACGTGCTTCTCGAGTACAGCGACCACAGCCCTGATTTCGGGCGGCGGAGCAGCGGTGGGCAACGACGAGGGAAGTCTAAAGCGCGTCGCTTGCCGATCTGCGATGGTGATGCTCGCCGACGGTGCTTCAGGAAAGTAACTTGCGAGCGCCTTTTCAAATCGGATCGCGCGGGAGTGGTCCGCCGCAGCGATCCGGCTCATCGTGCGCAGATAGTCGGCGCCACCCTGCGCGCCACTGGCTTCGATCGCGGAGAAGTATCCGGTTTCAATCTTGCGAAGCGATGGCCACTGATCGAAGCCGGTCCAACGGGCGCGTGCCTCCTCTCGCGGGAATCCCATGTCTAAAAGTATTTGATCGGTTCGGTCTGGCTGCCCAGCAACGGCAGACGCCAAGACTTGTAGGGCGCGCTGATCCTCGCCTGAAAGCGCGGCGGGCTGCGCGGCGTTTGGGGTCGTCACAGTGAATGCGAAGAGCAGGAGCCAAGCGCTGACGAAAGAGCGGACGTTCAAACACACGCGCGTCATGTCGTGATTCCCACCCTGTCGAGAACTTTACCGAGAGCATCTTCAGACCCAAACCTTGCGCTAGCCGGTAGCGCTATGAGCAACGCGGCAAGCATCCTGGGGCCGAGAAAACAGGCCTGTTCGATTACCGACATCCAGTAGTCTTGGAGCGCAATCCGATTTGGGTCGGGCACGGCGCCTCGCATGATGATGAAGGCGAAGCGATCATCGTGCCGAATCGCCATCGAGTCCATCATCAGCGCATTGGCCTCACCAACCGCACCTGCGGCGGTGAGCGCCGTGGTTGCATTGGCAATGCGCTGAACAATCCGTAGAGAGACTGCAAACGTGTCGATAGGTGGACCTTTCGGCAAAGTGAGCAACAATCGCGCTCGCTCCTTCTCATCGTCTGGGGGCGCGCGCAGGATCTCGGCCCATTTCATGCTTGGGTCTAAAGCGCGAGCCGTTGCCTTGCCGTCGGGATGCTCCAGAGGCTTGGGCAGTGTCTGCCGTAGCAGTTCGAAAAGCTGATCCCAGCCGCGTTCGCCGTCACGCGCTATGTTGATTGCCTGAACGAGATCATGGCGATCGGCCCGCAGCGCCTGAACCTGCGAAGCAAGGGCGCGCTGACCGTCGAGCAAAACCGGGATATACGTTGCAGTTCCGGCGCGATGGCGGCTCAGCGCGACTGCATGCTCCATGCTAAGGTAAGCGCCCCCGTTCTCCCAAGAGATCGACCAGAAAACCACGATGGCGCGGGCTTTCATCAGCGCCTGATCGATTTGTTCCGGCCAGTCGCGCCCTGCTTCGATCCCGGGCGCCATGGGGGCGTCCGAACCGAAAGCGCTTGGGCTATCGATCCAGAACGCAAGTCGCGCGGCCTCGAGGCGCTTTACGAAGCCCAAGATCCTGGGCTTATCGGTGCTTCGGTGTGATAAGAACACAAACACGATGCCCCTCCGTTAACGAAATGCTCCACCATCAATTTACATAATCTGCGAACGGCCCGCAATTAATCACCGCGTTGACTTTGAGACGAAAGTTGATCGAGCCGCCTTGAAGTCGCAGACGACCATTTATGGCAGTCTGACATCTCCTCACCTTGATGACTAGCTGTAAATGTTGTCACCATGAGCACGAATTTGGCGGATCTGTCGTCGACGAAAGCATGCTAAGCTCGGCACTGGCAAAGAGCGTGAGCGCTCGGTCCAGGTCGCGCATCGGTTTGAAGGGGGCAAGGTGAGCCAGTCAAGGACGCTACTGCAGCGGATCGCGGATCCGTCACCAAAGAAGATCCTTTCCATAGACGGTGGAGGGATTCGTGGAATTCTCGCGTTGGAAATTCTTTCAGGAATAGAGGGCATGCTGCGGCGCCGCACCGGCAATCCAAACTACCGCCTGAGTGAGTATTTTGACTGCATAGGCGGAACCAGCACCGGGGCGATTATTGCGGCTGGCCTGTCGCTCGGCTTCGAGGTGGGACAGCTTATCGACTTCTATCAAAATCACGGCGAAGCGATGTTCCGGCGTGCGCACTGGTTTGATCGGTTGAGGTATAAATTTGAGGCGAAGCCTCTTGTCACGCTCCTCAAGCAAGAGTTTGGCGAACGGACGCTTGGGTCGCCCGATCTCCAGACGCTTCTCGTGGTCATGCTACGCAACGCCACAACTGAGTCGCCTTGGGCCGTGAGCAACAATCCCTATGCACTGTACAACGCTCCCGATCATCCCGGCCGCAATCTAAACTTGGCTTTGTGGCAGCTCGTCCGCGCGAGCACCGCTGCGCCGACCTATTTTCCCCCGGAGCGTGCCGTGCTTGGCGATCGGACCTTCCTCTTCGTGGATGGCGGCGTGACAATGTACAATAATCCCGCATTCCGCATCTTCCTCATGCTGACAGTGGATCGCTTCTGGCCGAGAGCCCCGAAGCATCTTGCGAGAGGCTGGGCGCCGGGCGTCGACAAGATGCTGCTCGTCTCGGTTGGGACAGGAACGAGCTCGGGAGCGAACGACCTCTTGGAGCCACGCGAGATGAACCTGCTGTTCAACGCCAGCAAGATCCCGTCGGCTCTGATGTTCAGCGCACTTGTTGAGCAAGACGAACTTTGCCGCGTCTTCGGCGACTGTGTGGCGGGCGATCATCTCGACCGAGAAGTTGGCACGTTGAAAGGTAGCGCGGGCCCGCTAGTCGAGAAGCTGTTCCGGTATGTGCGCTACAACGCGGACCTGACCGAAGGCGGGCTTCAGGCCATCGGTTGCGAGGGCATTAATCCCAGCCTTGTCCAGCAACTCGATTCTGTTGCTGCGATTCCAGAGCTGCGACGGATTGGAAGCGCGGTTAGTTGCCTCAAGTTCCGCGAGGACGATTTTGCGCTCGACACATTCCGTCCCTGAGCTGATTTCGCGTCTCGTGTGCCAGCTGGCTGGCAAGTTATTAGGCTCTCACCCGGCGACGGCGATCTGCGCACCGATCGGTCGGTCTCGTTGGCGGCCATTGACGCCTCTTAAGCCGCCGCCGGAATCAGCCAAGGAGGCTATCTAACCAGCAGGGACATCAGCCGACCTCTAAGAACCCACCAGCGTCTTGGCGACCGTGCTCGCACCGAGGCCATTCGGAAGACATCCGCGTCGCAGGGACGACAGCTATTACCACCGCGCGACCGAAAGCTGATTGGGTCGACGCCCCGACGGCAGGTTCAGCCGAAACCCGACCTCCACGATGGTGTTCGCAAATGACGGCTTCGTCCCCATCCCTCGCCATATGCAGACCCCACAGCCGGCACCATGCTGGCCAACAATTCCGGCTGGTCAGCATTTCCGATGGCGCTCCAACAACCGCTCAAGACTGGCTATCGGTATCAACGTTGCCGATCCGATCTTGACGATCTCAACCTCTCCCTCCTGGATCAGCTCATAGAGCTTGGATCGGCCAATGCCGGTCATCTTCACCGCCATCGCAATACGGACGCTGAGCGGGGCGATGACATGATCCTTTTCCTCGGGCGAAGGCGCGGCTGCCGGTCGAGTTTCTCTGTTGCGGGTAATTCTGTGCATGGGATGACGTCCTTTCATGGGTGATGAGGCTATGCAGGGTTGGAGGGTCGGAACGGCCCGTTGGGCCGCCCCTGCTGGCGAATTGAACTACGTTCACTGCGGGGTCCGATCAGCCCTGGATGGGGCGCAGGGATGGTCTCCTCCGCGTTCCGATCACCGGGCGTTGGTTCACCATCGGGCTTGATCGGCGGAACAAAGGATTTCGGCGTCGAGGCTGATGTGTTGTCCGGCGTAGCGGTCTCTTCGCTCGGCGCGTCAAGCCTGATCCCCGGCGCTGCGCGATCAATATAGGCCGGCTCGAACAGGCGTCCGTGCCGGTAGCGATCGGTGAACCGCACCACCGGAAGATCGCGCCCGAACCGGAGATAGCCGGTAAGGTTGGGGAGGTTGACGATCTCGGTCGGCATCACCAGCGGCCGCGTCACCTGCACGCGCGACAGGTTCACCCCGTCGCGCATGTCGTTGACCCCATAGGACATGCCTTCATTGGCCTCGACCTGCTCGACCTGGCCCAGATTGTCGGAGATGTGCCGGGCGGTCGGCGTATCGTTGGCGCGCAGCGCAATCCAGGTCGAGCAATAGCCGGTGAGCGCCGCGGCCTCCTGCCGCCCATAGGTGGCTTCGAGCTGCGGATAGGACTGGAACCCCAATATGCCGCAGCCGCCATATTTCCGCGCGCGTGCCAGGAAGTCGGAGAGCGATGGCAGGCGTTGCAGCGAGGGGAGTTCGTCGATGACGCAGAAGAGGCGGCGCTGCTGATCGGGAGCCATGCTCATGATCGCGTTGATGGCGATGTCGAGCCACATGGTAATGAGCGGGCGAAGGGTCGGCAGTTGGTCGGCCTTCACCGTGATGAAGAGCCAGCTGTCATCCTCCTCGATCGTCACCCAGTCGCGGATCGAAAGACCTTCATCGGTGTCATCAAGATAACGGAACCCACGCAGGACGGAGGCAAGCTCCGCCTGGATGCCGGCCGAAGTGCGCTCGCCCTCGGCGGAGACGAACGCCGCGCCGTCGGTATTCTCGACGAACTGCGCCAGGATCTTGAGGCTTGATCGCGTGATGATATCGAGGAGCGCGGAGACCCGCATCCGGTCCTGATGGACGAGAGTCCGCATGACCGCGACCAGCGTGCCCCGGGCGGACTTCGCCCAGAAGGGATCCTTGCCGCCATCGGGCACGACGGACTCGGCGATCTGGTCATAATGATAGTCGAGGGGGACATCGAACCAGGGCGACCAGCGCGCCGAACGGGTGTCGAAGGGATTGAGGATGATGTCCCGCCCGGGGCGGTAGAAGCGCTCGACGAAGGTCCCGGCGGTATCATAGACGATGGCGCGCTTCCCCTCCTTGCGGATGCCCTCGAGCATGGTGTGGAGGATATTGGTCTTCCCCGTTCCCGGCGCGCCACTCAGCAGGATATGCTCGGGCTCATAGGCGGCGGGGATCGCGATCCCGCCCACGCTCAGGCATCCCTTTGCCATGCCCCTCAAGCGCCGCCGCAACTGCCTGACCGTGGCAAAGCTCGCCCCGCGCAGGAACTGGTTGGAGCCGAGCCCACGCCCCGAGACAGTGAAATAATACCAGGCGGCGAACAGCATGATGAGGACGAAGATTGCGGTGCAGCTGCCGACCAGCTTGAGGCTATAGATGAGTTCGCTGCCTGCGTCCCTGGCGATGCCGGACCGCAGCAGTTCGTCGGCCCGCACCCAATATTGCCGTCCCCCAGGCGCGGTGAACAAGACGGGGCTGGAGGGACTGCCGACCACATAGAGCTGGAACCAGGCTTCCGCCATCTTGCCGAGCAGGAGCCGGGTCGTCTGATGCAGCACTTCATAGACCAGCCAGAGGGTGAGCAGGACCCAGAGGACGAGCCCAGCGAGCGCGGACTGTTTGAAGACCTGGGTGGTCATCCGCACATTGTGGACGGTCGCCTGACCACCCCTCGTCCAGGAACCCAGCGTGTCGTTGCGGAAGATGCTCATCGCGCCCGCCCCTCCTTCCCCAGCGAGGTGGGCCGCATTCCGCTCGCCGCCTCCTCTTCGGGTTCGAGCAGGCCCCGCTCCCGCAACATCGCGCGGGAGGCGGCAAGCGCCCGTTCAACGATGCCGCCCGACTGCTGCGCCGCCATTTCCGCGAGCAGCGCGTAGGTCTGGAGCGCGACGCCCAGCAGCTCGTCCTGGCCGGTATAGGCGTAGCGGCCACCGGGGACGGCGGCGTCCTCGATGAGGGGCCGCAGGAACTCCGAGACGGAGAGATTGGCGCCATAGGCCCGGAGGCGCAGCCTGCGGTGCAGGGCGTCATCGATCCTGATCGACAATGTTCGCATGTTTGAGCTGTCCTTCACACTGGACTGGCCCGCCATGCATGGCTGTAGCGCAAGGCGGACGGCCGCGCATCGGCCAGGGCAATGAGGTGCCGGTTCAGGGCACTGACGTGCCGATTGCCGCAGAATGACCGCCATCGGCAGCGACAATCGGACAGCGGCTCATTGGCCGATCATCAAGCCCAAGAAGGGACAAGGATATGACCCGTCATACGCGCATCTTTCCGCGCCGGATCAATCACTTGCCGCCAAATGCCAACCGGCCCTGTCACGCGCGTAGGACGCGAACCATGTCCCGCGCATGACGCGTCATACGGCATAATCCATTGTTATCACTAGACTTTACGGCGCAGCACCTGTGCGTACGGTGCATTACAATACGGCCTTGTGCCGATGCGTCAGCCATGCCGCAGCGGCTTGCCCGCTGCGACCGCCATCAAACCCTCATGGGCGGCCTAAACGGGAGAGAATCGGTCGCATGCCGAACCCGCCAGAATCGACATGTTGTGGCTGAAGGAAGGGAGTGACAGGGGTCAGACGGGGCGCTAGCGGTTTGGCTTCCCGTCCCCATCGATTGGACCATCCGCATGCTGCCGTCGCGCACCTACAGCATCTCGATCGACCGCAACTGGCGCGACCTTTACGAAGCGATCTGGCGGCCGGAAGTCTTCCCCAAATGGGCGTCGGGTCTTTCAGAATCCGATCTGCGGGAGGAGGATGGCAAGTGGATTGCCGATGGTCCGGAGGGGGCGATCACGATCCGCTTCACGCCCCATAATGACTATGGGGTGATGGATCATTGGGTCGATACCGGCGAGGGCAAGGAGGTCCATGTGCCGCTGCGAGTCATCCAGAATGGCGAGGGCTCTGAGGTCATGCTGACGCTCTTCCGTCAGCCGGGCATGGATGACGAGATGTTCGCGCGGGATGCCAAATGGATCAACCGCGACCTGCGCACGCTGAAGGAATTTGCGATCCGCTAGAGGGCCTGTTCGAGCTGTGCGATCTTCTCGCTGCACACGATATGGACGACGCGGCCCAGTTCCTCGACGCGTTCGCCAAGCCAGCTCAGCTCTTCCTCGCTGATGCGATAATGTTTGGAGTAGCGCGCCTTTACATAGGCGTCCTTGAGCTTCTCGAACATGGCCCGTTCCTTGCGGTTCGCCATGGGCCAGACCTCTCGCAGGCGGATATCCAGCCTTTCAGCTTGGGTGCGTAAAAATCCAATGTTGTGGTTGTGGGGGGTTTATGCCGAGCTGCGGACCTGTCTCTTATACACATCT
>NZ_LXVX01000025.1 GCF_001650725.1 Sphingobium sp. TCM1
AGATGTGTATAAGAGACAGACCTAGGACGTTGTCGACGTAAAGCTGTTCGGGAATGCCGCTGACGATCCATTCGGGATTGGGCTTGCGCCAGATCGCCTGCCGCAAGGCGAGCGCCGTGTTGAGGGCACTGGGGGCATCGAGGCTGAGGAAGTAACCGGCGATGGCTCGGCTGTGATCGTCAACGATGACGGTCAGCCAAGGACGCACCGGGGTTCCGGCATCATCGAGCACGAGAATGTCGAGAACGGTATGATCGGCCTGCCACATCTCGTTCGAGGTCGCGGCTTCGCGCCGATGCACTAGCTCGTGCTGGTCGCGGTAGACGGCCGGATCGGAGGCTGCGGCGATCTGGCTTGCCGGTATCGCCCTGACGACACGCGCGACGGCCGCATAGCTGGGGGTTCGGTGTCCATGCGCGATGGCGAGTTCCTGCACCTTTCGGTGAATGGCGGCGACCGGGGGTCGCGGGCGCTTGGTGGCGAGAGTGCGGGTCAGTTCGACCAGATGTTCCGGCAGGTGCAGCCTGCCCCGATCGTTGCGCGGCAGACGCGCGAGACCGGCAAGTCCTTCGGCACGGTAGCGCCCGAGCCAGCGCTGCAACGTCCGCTCGCTCAGCGTGCCGGTGCGGGCGAGGTCCGCGAGCGGGATGCCATCGGCGAGGTGCGGTTCAAGGACGCGGTAGCGCTCGATCGCCAGCGGCGGGACAAGCGCCGGATGCGTCACCGCCGACGGTCCGTGTCGCAGGTAAGGAAAACGGAGATTTGCCTGCCCATCGCCATGCGAGTCCGCTCGCGTTGCCAAACCGGCCTGTTCGACGTAAATCTACCCGGTAAAGAAAACTAGGGCAACATAGACCTGCCGATGACGACTTTCTTCCCAAACCGCGCCCGATCGGGGCGCCACCGGCCCTACGCATGAAAATCGGTTACGCCCGCGTATCGACCGCCGAGCAGAACCTGGACCTCCAGCGTGATGCGCTGAAGGCTGCCGGCTGCGAGAAGGTCATCACCGACAAGGCCTCCGGGGCGACTGCCGCTCGCCCTGGATTGGAAAAGGTGAAGGAGCTGCTTCGCGCCGGCGACACACTGGTGGTCTGGCGCCTCGACAGGCTCGGCCGCTCGCTCCGTGATCTGATCGGATGGATGACCTACCTCGACGAGGAAAAGGTCGGGCTGCTGAGCCTGCACGAGGCGATCGACACGACCACCACGTCGGGCAAGCTTACCTTCCACCTGTTCGGGGCATTGGCGGAGTTCGAGCGCAACCTGATCCGCGAGCGGACCCAGGCCGGTCTCACCGCAGCCCGCGCTCGCGGCAAGAAGGGTGGCCGGCCGGCCGCACTCGGCAAGGACAAGCGCGACCTGCCCGTCAGGCTCTACCACGAGAACACGATGCCGATCGCCAAGATTTGCTCGATGCTCGGCATCTCCAAGCCAAAACTCTACGCCTATGTGCGATCGGCCGAGACCAAGCCGGTAGCCGCGTAGCGACGCTCGCCGACAAATAGCGCGATCAGAATGCCGCCACTTAGCGCGAGCGTTTACACCGTTCGCGGTCCCGATCGGCCCAGCGTCCCCCGGAACCGTTCGTTATCGGGAAGGCATCTAAGCGGTCTGCACCATCCTTCATCTAAAGTTCTCCAAGCGCTTCTGAGGATTTTCGGGCGCACCAAAAGCACTTGCTCCTCCAGTGGCTGGAGCATGTAACCGCAATTTGCTCTCCTGCGGACGGGGGGCTGGAGGTGGCTTTTTGACGGCCCGTGTTGAAGCAATCGGTATGTCTCGACGCTCATTAGTGGCGCGGCTGGTGGCCTGTGGAACCGGCTTGGTGCTCGGTTCTCCAACGCTCGCGCGACAGACTTCCCGGTCTGCGGGCTCGTGGAACTTCGGTGCGGCTCACCTCGAATGGGAGCCGCTGGAAGTCGGCACGGGTGATACCCTCCTTGTTTCGGCACAAGTGCGCGGAGTGCCGGTGCGGGCGGTGCTCGACAGTGGCAGCGGCGCGTCGATCATGAGCACGGCGCTCGCGGCGAAGCTCGGCTTGAACGATGGTGAGCGGCGCATGATTAGCGGGCTGAGCGCCAAGGCCCCGGTGCTGCTGGTCCGCGACATCGACGTACAGCTCGCCCGCGAAACCCGTCGCTTACCCTTTGCCGTCGTTGGTGATCTGAGTTCAGTGTCGGCGGCCTTCGGACGACCGATCGATATCCTCCTCGGTGCCGATATGTTCACGGGTAGCTGCATCGCGCTCGATTTCGCGAAAAGGCGTATGGCGGTCGTCAAGTCAGGCACGTTTCTCGCCGGTCCCGACTGGCGCGCTGTCGCGCTCGGGCGCGGTGCCAAGCAGGAGCTGTTCATTCGAGCTTCCGTCTCGGGTTTGCCTCCCGTGCCCTTGATGATCGATCTTGGCAGCTCGGCCGCGCTGATGCTCTCGTCGGCCTATGCCCGCGATCAAGGGCTGTTGAACGGGAAGCTCGTCTCGACCGCGGCGATCGGCGGCGTCGATGGTGTGCGTATCAACGATGCTTTCACGATCCAGAACATCAACATCGAAGGGCTTGGCGTCTCGAACGTCCCCACACTCGGGATGAGAGCTTGGCTCTCCACCAGCACGGTTGGCAATGTCGGCCTACCGCTGATCGCTCAATTCGACGTGGTGTTCGACGTGACCGCCGGATTCGTGTGGCTCCGGCCACTCGGTCCTCGTCGTCGCCTGCCGATGCTGAAGGACCGTAGCGGCCTTGGCCTCGCAGCCTCACCAACGGCGCTCACCGTTGTTCATGTGGCGGCGAACAGTCCCGCGGAAAAGGCTGGCTGGGCGGTCGGCGACCGGATCGTGGCGGTGAACGGCCATTCGATCGATGCGAACTATACGCGTGGGGAGCTCTGGCAAGTGCGCTCCCGGCCTGCTGGCACCCTCGTAAAGCTGACGATGGCCTCGGGTGATGTGCGCGAGCTCAGGCTGGCCGATTATTATTGATCGGCTTGAGGGTGGCCTTTGCCGATCGCCTTCATGATCCGACAATCGGCCATGCGCGCCTTGGTGCAGCTCTGGCTGAGCATTGCCAACTCATCCCGCAACACCGCGAGTTGCGCCAGTCTCTCCTCCACATCCTTGAGGTGCTGAGCAGCGATAGCTGAGGCGGCACCACAATCCTGGTCCGGGTTCTGCGCCAGCCCCATCAACGAACGGATCTCGTCGACGGAGAAGCCAAGCCGGCGACCGTTGCGGATGAAGTGCAAACGCTCAATGTCACTGGCATCGTAGGTTCTGCGACCCGACGCCGTGCGAGGGGCGGATCGGAGCAACCCGATCGACTCATAAAAGCGGATCGTCGTCACCTTCGTCGAGGTCTCGCTGGCGAGCTGCCCAATCATCACCGGCTTCATCATGCCATCCTTGCTTATGCGAACGTGTCGCACATTTCGCTTGCTTCTACAGCGACTGGAGGTGGTAAGGAAGGCCGCATGAATGCTTCTACCGAAAGCTGCGGGTGCCACGGGGAGCCCGCGCGCGCGCAAACCGATCCGGCCTATCGCCGTGCGCTGCTGACCGTCGTGGTGCTCAACCTCGGCTTCGGAGTCGCCGAGCTGTTCGGCGGGTTCATCGCCGATAGCCAAGCGCTGAAAGCGGATTCCCTCGATTTTCTCGGGGACGGGTCGATCAGCCTTATCGGTCTTCTCGCGCTTGCCTGGTCCGCACGGGCGAGGGCAAAGGTCGCGCTGACGCAGGGGTTGTTTCTCGGTGCGCTTGGCGTGGGCGTAATCGGTTTCGCGATTTGGCGCGCCCTGAACGCAACCGCGCCCGATGCCGAACTGATGGGCACAATCGGCGTTGTCGCGCTCGCGATCAATGTCGTGTCCGCCTTGGTGCTTGCGCGTTTCCGGGAAGGGGACGCCAATGTTCGCGCGATCTGGCTGTTCAGCCGCAACGACGCGCTCGCCAACGTGGCGGTGATCGCCGCGGCCGGTCTGGTGGCGTGGACAGGAAGCGCCTGGCCGGACCTCGCCGTCGCCGGCCTCATCGCCCTCCTGTTCCTCCACTCCGCTTATGAAATCGTCACTGGCGCTCGGCGCGAATTGGGAGAGCGGTAGTGCGTCTGCTCGCGTTGATCCGGGCAATGCTCTCGTTGCGGCTGCTCTCCGCGCTCGCGGCGCTGCTGATCCCTGCTGCGGCAATCGCCGAACCCGGCGACGTGCAAACCGCATGGCGGCTGCTCGACTATATGGCCGTCGATTATGGCGGCGCGGTCGCCAACGGTCGGATCAAGAGCACGTCGGAATATGCCGAGATGACGGAGTTCGCCGCGTCGGTCTCGACACGGCTTCAGGGCCTGCCGGCGAAGCCGGAGCGTCAAGCCCTCATCCAGCGGGCTGCCAACCTCCAGGCGGTGATCGCGGAAAAGGGACCGACTGAACAGGTGGCAACATTGGCGCACGGGCTCGCGGCCGATCTGTTGCGCGCCTACCCGGTGCCGCTCGCGCCCGATAAGGCTCCGAACCTCGTCTCCAGCGATGCACTGTTCCGACAATCCTGCGCGTCCTGCCACGGGATGACGGGCAACGGCCGTGGCCCTGACGCCGCCAAGCTCGCTACGCCCCCGATTGCTTTCACCGATGCCGAGCGCGCGCGCCAGCGCAGCGTGTTCGCGCTCTATCAGGTGGTGACGCAAGGCATCGACGGGACCGCGATGCAGAGCTTCGCCGATCTGCCCAACGATCAGCGCTGGGCGTTAGCATTCCGAGCCGGGAGCTTCGCCTTCACGGATGCGCAGGCGCGCGAAGGCGAGCGGCTTTGGAAATCCGACCCGACCCTTCGCCGGCGCATTCCGGACCTGAAAACCCTGGTCGCGCTCACCCCGGCCGCGCTCGGCGCGGCGATCGGCGACGCCAAGGCTGACCCAGTGCTCGCGTTCCTGCGTCGTCATCCCGAACAGGTGATACAACAGGCTCCCGGCTCGCTCGCGGTCGCCCGCGCCAAACTCGCCGAAAGCGTGGCGGCTGCGCGGCGCGGCGATGCGCGCATGGCGAAAGAGCTGGCGCTGTCGGCCTATCTCGATGGGTTCGAGCCGATCGAGCCAACACTCACCGCGCGCGACGCGACGCTGATGGGTCGAATCGAGGGCGCGATGGGGGAGTTCCGCGCCTCGATCGACCGGGGCGCGTCGCCCGATGATCTCGCGGAGAAGGTCGCAGTACTGGGCGGCCTTTTCGACGATGCGGAAGCGGCGCTCGCGCCTGATGCCGCCACCGAAGCGTCCACGTTCCTGGGCGCGTTCACGATCCTGCTGCGTGAAGGGCTCGAAGCCCTGCTCATCGTTGTCGCCATGATCGCGTTCCTGCGTAAAGCCGAGCGCGGCGAGGCGCTGCGGTACGTGCATGGCGGCTGGGTCAGCGCGATCATCGCGGGCGGGATCACCTGGGCGGTCGCCACCTATGCGATCGGGATCAGCGGTGCGAGCCGGGAGCTGACGGAAGGGTTTGGCTCGCTGTTCGCCGCGGTCGTGCTGCTCTCGGTCGGGATTTGGATGCACGGCAAGGCGCAGGCCGATCAGTGGCAGCGCTATATTCGCGAGAAGATGTCGCGGGCGCTCTCGGGCGGGTCGGGCTGGTTCCTGTTCGGGCTGGCGTTCGTCGTAGTTTATCGCGAGGTCTTCGAGACGATCCTGTTCTATGCCGCGCTTTCGGCGCAAGGTGACAACGGGATGCTTCTCGCGGGGGCCGGGTCGGCGATTGGACTGCTCAGCCTGATCGCTTGGGCCATGCTTCGCTACAGTCGCAAGCTGCCGATCGCGCAGTTCTTCCGCTATAGCTCCTGGCTCATGGCGGTCCTGACCGTCGTGCTGGCGGGTAAAGGCGTCGCCGCGCTCCAGGAAGCCGGCCTTATCAACATCGCACCGCTCGCGGACGTGCCACGGCTGTCGATGCTCGGCGTGTTTCCCACTTGGCAATCGGTGCTGGCGCAACTCCTGATGGCGGTCGCCATTGCGGTCGGGTTCGCCTGGAACGGGCGCGACCGATCCCGCTCGGGTTCCGGCTCAGTGACCCTTGGTTCGAATTAGTGCAATGACATGAAAACCCTTCCGTGATAGAGGCAAGCTAGTGCGAGCCTTTTTGCCTTTCCTGACATGCCTGATGCTGGTCCTGACCAGCTTCTCCGGCATGGCCCATGCCGCCGATCTGGCGGGGGGAAGCATCGCGGGCGTTGAGTTCACGGTCCATACCGCCGGTGACATCGATCAGGTGCCATCGGACTCGGACAAGAATGTCCCGCATCATCACAATTATTGTCACGGACACGACGTCGGCGCGCCTGCGCGCACGACGATGGAATATACCCCCGTCCTCACAGTGCCCAAGCCGACAATCTCCGCCTCTGCGTCGCTCGACGGCCGCACCGGCATGGTCCATTTGAGGCCCCCCCAAGCCTGACGTCCGATTTGGGCGTGCGTTGGCGCGCCCCTGTCGATCATCGTCAGGAGTCCTATTTTCATGAATCGTATCCTCGCGGCCATGCTGGCCGCAGCGTCTTGCGCCACGATGGCGCAGGCGCAGGTCGGACCGTCCGCGCCTGTTGCGCAGGATGCGCCGGTCTACACGCTTGACCAAGCGGTCAGTGCAGCGGGCGGTTCGGCCCCTGCTGCGGAAGCGGCGACAGCTGGAATCGACGCGGCCCGTGCAGGTCGCACAGTCGCCGGCTTGCGGCCCAATCCGGTGGTTCAAGGCCAAGTCGAGAATGTCATCGGCTCCGGGCCGTATCGGGGGGTCCGCAGCGCGGAAACCACGGTCGGCTTTGCGATCCCGATCGAGCTAGGCGGCAAGCGCGGCGCCCGCGTCGCGGTCGCCAATGCGCAATTGTCCCGGGCCGAGATCCAGGCCGCGATCATCGCGGCGGATGTCCGGCTTCAGGTAACGCAGCTCTATGTCGAAGCGGTCGCGGCCGATCGCCGGGTAATGACAGCCCGCGATCAGGCCCGGATCGCCAGCGATGCGCTGCGGGCCGCGAGCGTTCGCGTGCAGGCAGGGCGGGCATCGCCACTCGAGCAACAGCGCGCGGATGTCGCGCGTATCAATGCCGACGCCAATGTGGAGCGGCAGCTTCGCTTGGCCGAGGCGGCCCGCGCCAATCTGGCGCGTCGGATCGGACGGCCGATCGACGGCCTGCTCGATGACACGCTGCTCGATCGCCTTCCCGATGTGAACGTCTATGGGCCGTTGGCACCGGTCAACACGACCGGCACACTCGCGCTGGCGGCAGCCAACGCGGATTTCTCCATTGCCGAAGCCGGCGTGCGGCTCGCGCGCGCCAATCGCGTGCCTGACCTGAACGTCGGGCCGTCGATCCGCCGCCTGGAAGCGACCAACGACATGGCGGCGGTGTTCAGCGTGTCGATCCCGATCCCGGTGTTCAACAATGGTCGCGCCGCGATTGCGCAGGCGACCGCGCAGCGGACCCAGGCGGATGCGCAGCGCCGCGTGACCGCGCTCGACATCGAACAGGCGATCACGGACGCGCAGGCGCAGGCGGCCAATGCCGCAACGACGGCTCGTGCGGCGTCGGGGCCGGCGCTGGCGGCTGCACAGGAGGCCGCCCGCATCGCGCGGATCGGCTATCGCGAGGGCAAGTTCGGCCAGCTCGAATTGCTCGATGCTGAACGCACGCTCGCCGAAACGCGGGTCGCCGCGATCGACGCGCTTGCCAATTACCAGAATGCCCGCGCGCAAGTGGAGCGACTGACCGCTCGTGCGCCCAATGGGGGGAATCAGTGATGAAGAGCTTTTATCTCGCGGGCGCGGCGTCGCTCGCCCTGCTCTTGGCTGCCTGCGGCGGCAAGGATGGCGGAAACGAGGCAACTGCCGAAGGCGCAGCTGCCAATGAGACGGCAGCGGGCACGGAAAAGGGCGGTGCTGAAGGCGGTCATGCCGGTGAAGGCGTCGTCACATTGGGTGCCGACCAGATCGCCACAGCGGGCGTCCAGGTCGGACGGCCGATCATCGGCGGGGCCGGGACGATCGAGCTGCCCGCGATCATCGAGGGCGACCCACAGGGAACGCAGGTCGTCTCGGCCGCAATTGCGGGACGCGTGGTCGCGCTCACCCGTAACCTCGGCCAATCGGTCGGACGCGGCCAGACCATTGCGGTCATCGAAAGCCGCGAGGCGGCGCAGATCAAGGGCGAGGTCGAGGCGGCGCGGGCGCGGCTTCAGCTCGCTAATTCGAACCTCGCGCGCGAACAGCGGCTGTTCGCGCAGAGAGTCTCCCCTGAACAGGATCTGATCGCCGCCCGCACAGCGGCGACGGAGGCGCGGATCGCCCTGACGCAGGCGCAGAGCATGGTTTCGGCGGCGGGTGTCGGCGGCGGCGGGCTCAACCGGCTCGGCATTGCCGCGCCGATCTCGGGCCAGATCATTGCGCGCCCCGTGACGCTGGGACAAACGGTCGCGGCGGATGCCGAACTCTATCGCATCGCCAACCTGAGCCAGGTGTCGATCGCGCTTAATCTCAAGCCCGAGGATGCGGGCCGGGTGCGTCCCGGCAATACGGTGCTGGTGAAGGCGGCAGGCCGTCAGGCGACCGCCCGCGTGACCTTCGTGTCGCCGGCGCTTGATCCGCAGACGCGGCTCGTGCCTGCGCTCGCCACCCTCGACAATCGCGGTGGCGAATGGCGGGTCGGCGAGCCTGTGACGGCAGCCGTGCAGCTCACGGGCAGCGGCGGGAGCGGGGCGGTCCGCGTGCCGACGACGGCGGTCCAGAGTTTCGAGGGCAAGTCGGTCGTGTTCGTGCGCACGCCCACCGGCTTCAAGGCGACCCCGGTCCAGCTCGGCGATGCGTCGGGCGACACGGTGATCGTCCGGTCGGGCCTGACCGGCAACGAACAGATCGCCACCACCGGAAGTTTCACGCTCAAGGCCGAGATCGGCAAGGGCGAAGCGAGCCACGAGGATTAAGCCATGATCGCCCGTATCGTAACCTGGGCGGTCGAGAAGCGCTGGCTAGTCCTGCTCCTCACCGTCATCGTCGCCGCCATCGGCGCCTTTTCCCTCTACCGGCTACCGATCGACGCGGTGCCGGACATCACCAACAATCAGGTCCAGATCAACGTCCGCGCGCCTGCCCTCTCGCCCGAGCTGGTCGAGAAGCAGGTGTCGTTTCCAATCGAAACCGCGCTCGCCGGCACCCCCGGCCTGGAATATACGCGCTCGTTGAGCCGCAACGGCTTCGCGCAGATCACGGCGGTCTTTTCGGACGCGACGGACATCTATTTCGCCCGCCAGCAGGTGGGCGAGCGTCTGCGGGGCGTGCAAGAGAATCTGCCCGACGGCGTGAACCCTGAAATGGGTCCGATCGCGACAGGCCTGGGCGAGGTGTACATGTACACCGTTCGTCTCGATCATCGCGAGGACGACAAGCACAAGCCCGGTGAACCGGGCCAACAGCCCGATGGCAGCTACATCACGCCAGAGGGCGAGCGACTGACGACCGAAGAGGACAAGGCGACCTACCTGCGCACCGCGCAGGACTGGATCGTGACGCCGCTTCTGAAGACCACACCGGGCCTCGCCGGTGTCGACTCGATTGGCGGTTACGCCAAGCAGTTCCTCGTCGTGCCCGACGTGCAGAAGCTGGCCTCGCTCGGCATCACGCTGACGGACCTGGGAAATGCGCTGGAGCGCAATAACACCAGCGTCGGCGGTGGCTTCGTCAATCGCAATGGCGAAGGTCTGGCTGTTCGCTCGGATGCGCTCGTTCGCAATGCCAGCGAGTTGGCCAGGACCGTGATCGCGACACGTAACGGCGTGCCGATCACGGTCGAACAAGTTGCGACTGTGAAGACGGGTCAGGCGATCCGCATGGGTTCGGCATCGGAGAACGGTACCGAAGTCGTCGTCGGCACGGCGATCATGCGGATCGGCGAGAACAGCCGCATCGTGTCGACCGCGGTCGCTGAGAAACTGAAGACGATCAACGCTTCGCTGCCTCCTGACGTCGTAATTCAGCCGGTGCTGAACCGCACCGAGCTGGTCAATTCGACGATCAAGACGGTCGCGAAAAACCTGTCCGAAGGCGCGGTGCTGGTCATCGTCGTGCTCTTCCTGCTGCTCGGCAACTTCCGTGCGGCCCTGATCGCGGCGTTGGTCATCCCGATCACCATGATGCTGACAGGCTTTGGTATGCTGCGCGCTGGGGTCTCGGCCAATCTGATGAGCCTTGGGGCTTTGGACTTCGGTCTGATCGTCGACGGCGCCGTCATCATTGTCGAAAACGCGCTGCGCCGGCTTGCCGAGCAACAGCATCATGAAGGCCGATTGCTCAGCGTCAAGGAACGGCTCGCGACCGTGGCAGCCGCTGCGCGTGAGATGATCCGTCCCTCTGTGTACGGGCAGGCAATCATCATCCTCGTCTACGTACCGCTGCTCACGCTGACCGGCGTGGAGGGTAAAACGTTCGGACCGATGGCGCTGACCGTCATCATCGCGCTCGCCTTCGCCTTCATCCTCTCTCTCACCTTCGTGCCGGCGATGATTGCGATCTGGCTGTCGAAGAAGGTCGAGGAGAAGGACGGCCGCATCATCACGTGGCTGAAGAAGCGCTACGAACCCGGTCTCGACCGGGCCATGAAGCGCCCGACGCTGACGATCGGTGCGGGTGTGGGAAGCCTTGTGGTGGCGGCGCTTGCTTTCACTACGCTCGGCTCGGTGTTCCTGCCGCAGCTCGACGAAGGCGATTTGCTGATCCAGTCGCTCCGCATTCCGGCAACGTCGGTCCAGCAGAGCCAGGCGATGCAGGTGCCGATCGAGCGGATGATGTCGAAGCAGCCGGAGGTGCAATTCGTCTATTCCAAGACGGGCACCGCCGAGCTGGCGGCCGACCCGATGCCGCCGAACGCGACCGACATGTTCGTCATCCTGAAGCCGCGCAAGGATTGGCCGGATCCTGAGCTTCCCAAGGAGGAGCTGGTCAGCCGGATCGAGGGTAATCTCGCGAAGATTCCGGGAAATGCCTACGAGATCACCCAGCCCATCCAGATGCGCTTCAACGAGCTGATCGCCGGCGTGCGCGGCGACATCGCGGTGAAGGTGTTCGGGGACGACTTCAACCAGATGAACCGGACGGCCGAGCAAATCGCGGCGGTGCTGCGCAGAACGCAAGGCGCAGCGGACGTGAAGGTGGAGCAGACGACCGGTCTTCCCATGCTCGACATTCGCGTCAACCGCGACGCGATGGCGCGGTTGGGCGTTACGGCTCAGGATGTGCAGGACACCGTGACTGCGACGATCGGCGGGCGAACATCGGGCCAGATCTTCGAGGGCGACCGTCGCTTCCCCGTGGTGATCCGCCTGTCGGAGGCGCAGCGTGCCGACATCGGCCTGCTCCAACAGGTGCAGGTGCCGGTGGCAGGCGGCGGCTATGTACCGCTGTCCAGCGTCGCCGAGATCAAGGTGGTCGATGGTCCGAACCAGATCAGCCGCGAGAACGGCAAGCGGCGCGTGGTGGTGCAAGCCAACGTGCGTGGCCGCGACGTCGGATCCGTCGTGGCGGATGCGCAGGCGGCGATCGGCAGCCAACTCCGGCTGCCTGCCGGCACCTATCTCGAATGGGGCGGCCAGTTCGAGAACCTCCAATCGGCAAGCGAACGGCTGAAGCTGGTCATTCCGGCTTGCTTCATCTTGATCCTGCTGCTCCTCTACGGGGCGTTGGGATCGGTCCGCGACGCCGCGATCGTGTTCACCGGCGTGCCTTTCGCGCTGGTGGGCGGCGTCCTGTTGCTGTTCCTGCGGGGCATGGACTTCTCGATCTCGGCGGCAGTGGGCTTCATCGCCCTCTCGGGCATCGCGGTCCTCAACGGCCTCGTCATGGTCAGCTCGATCCAAGATCTGATCCGATCAGGGATGAGCCGCGAGGAAGCCGCGCATGTTGGCGCGATGCAGCGTCTGCGACCCGTCATCATGACCGCGCTAGTCGCCAGCCTCGGCTTCGTGCCGATGGCGCTGGGCGAAGGCGCCGGCGCAGAGGTTCAAAAGCCTTTGGCGACGGTCGTCATCGGCGGTCTGATCTCGGCGACGCTTCTTACGCTGTTCGTGCTGCCGACACTCTATGCCCGGTTCGGGCAGAAAGTGATCGAGAAACCCGAGCACTACAATGAGGAGCATGAAGGGGACGACCACGGTCAGACCTTCGTGAACAACTTGGCCTGATGGATGGGCGGGGCGATCCGCGATCGCCCCGCCCATCTCTGGGAGATGGGGATATGCCTCGCACCATAACCAGCTCGATGCTTCACGGCGGGCCACTGCGCATCTGGTCGGCACTCACCGATCCGGATCATCGCCGGGCGTGGAGTCCGCTCGTATTTCTCGATGATCCGTCCCGGCTCGGCGACACAGAATGCACCTTTGCGATCCAGGGCATCACCCGGCCAATTCGGACGCCAGCACGGATTGATCGATTCGATAAACCGCACGCCTTCGCTTGGTCCTGCGGCATCCCCTATCTGTTCACGCTCGAAGAGCGGTACGAGCTGGCGGGGGACGATGGCGGCACCAGGCTAACGCATAGCTGCACGCTGCGCGGGGCGCTCTCCCTGCCGTTCGCGGCGATGATGTTGCGCCGCCTGCGATCCCTGATGGTCGAATCTGACGATCGCCTCGCAACCTATCTCCGCTGGCGGGTAGGTCAGCCTGCCCGGGCTATCAATCGTCAGCGCGTCCCCTTCCGCTACAGGAGGAAGGCGCGATGATGATGCACTGTAAGCGGGTGCTGCCCGCCGTCATCCTCGTTGTCGGGCTCGCGGC
This sequence comes from Sphingobium sp. TCM1, assembly GCF_001650725.1. GTDB lineage: Bacteria > Pseudomonadota > Alphaproteobacteria > Sphingomonadales > Sphingomonadaceae > Sphingobium. The sequence continues at coordinate 12,795 of NZ_LXVX01000025.1, forward strand.
GTGCTCGGAAAGAAAGCCGCCAGCCCCGCCAACGGAGCAGCAGATCCATTCGTCCGACAGCGCCGTGGCGACCGGGGAAATGGGGCGGCATAGATATCGCTGTTCCGACGGGGAACCGCTGTTCGTCGATTACAAGGACAACGGCCTGCAGATCGATTTGCGGCGCTCCAACGGGGGACCGCCGATGATGCTGACCGCGCCAGCGCAGGGCCTGCAATATGTCGGCGAAACAGCCACCGCGACCTTCAAGGGGTCGCAGCTCACCATCGTGGAAGGCGATGGCCGTACCCGGATCTGCGAGCAGGAAGGCACGCGATGAACTGCCCTGCCTTCGAACGCCACAGGGCGCTTCGTCGGAAGAGACCGATGTCTGACACGTCGATTTCAAATGTGACAACCTTGTGCGGCCTGAATCGGGCCGGTCTGGCGATCGCGCGCCTCGGCGTCGTTCTCGTCTCCGGGGCGGTTATAGGGGCGTGTAATCCAGCGCCGACCCAGCCTACCGAGCCGGCGCATGAAAAGCATCTGACGTCGAAACTAATCGCGCAGCGCATCATGTACTGCGACGACGGCACACGCGCCGATGTCGACTTCATCGATGACGGCTTGAAAATGGCCGTCACCTGGCTGCCGAAGGGCAGGACCGAGATCCTGCGCGCGCAGCGAACCGGTGACGAGTTTCGCGGCGACCATTCGCGGGCTGTCGTGGCGGGCGGATCGATCGCGTTCACGCGACGCGGGAAGATCCGCGTCTGCCACCGAACCCCGGAGGAGTCCTAGGAAATGCAGGCACTGCTCTATACGCTTGCGCCTGTGCTGGCGGTCGTGCTCGGCGCGATTGTCGCGAGCCGCACCAAGTTGAAACCTGGCCTCGTGGCGGGCCTACAGCATCTCGCTGCCGGCGTCGTGTTCGCGGCGGCAGCGACCGAAATCCTGCCGCAGGTCAAGCATGAGGCATCGCCCAGCGCGACGTTGATCGGCGGGGCGGCGGGCGTCGCGACCATGCTGGGGCTCAAGGCTCTTGAGGCCCGCTTCAAGGGGCCGATGGCGCTACTCGCCGCGATCGGCATCGACATTCTGGTCGACGGCCTGGTGCTCGGCCTCGCTTTCGTGGCGGGCGAGAAGGCAGGTCTCCTGCTGACGATCGCGCTCACTCTGGAAGTGTTATTTCTGGGACTGACGCTGACCGACGAGCTGGCGGAAACCTATCGCTCGCGCTTGCGCATCATCGTGATCGTCTCGGCATTGGCCCTGCTGCTGCCGATCGGCGCGCTCGCTGCCGTGCCGGTCGCCGCGCTGTCGCCGGTGATGATCGCCGGCTTCCTCAGCTTCGGGCTGATGGCGCTGCTCTACCTCGTCACGGAGGAGTTGCTGGTCGAGGCGCACGAGAAACCCGACACCCCGCTCATCAGCTCGATGTTTTTCGTCGGCTTCCTGGCCCTGCTGACACTTGAGGAGATGATGGGATGATCCCGGGCAACGACAACAATGGCGGGCAGGAGCGCCGCACACTGTGGATCGTCCTGCTGCTGAACGCGGCGATCGCTGCGGGCTTCTTCGTTTCCGGCTTCTTCGCGGACTCGAGCGCGCTGATCGCCAACGGCGTCGACAACCTGTCCGATACGGCTGTGTATGCGCTGAGCCTTGTGGCGCTCACCCGGGGCCAGACATGGAAGACACGCGCCGCGGTCGCTTCGGGCGTCATGCTGCTGATCTTCGCGGGCGGCATCTTGATCGATGTCGGACGGCGCTACGTGCAGGGCAGCGAGCCCATCGGACCTACCATGATGGTCATGTCCGCGATCGCCGGCGTCGTGAATTACCTCTGCCTGCGGCTGCTCCAGCGCCTCAAGGATCCGGACGTCAATCTCCGGGCCGCAACCACCTTCAGCTTCAACGACTTCATTTCCAACGGCGGCATCCTGATCGCCGGCGTGCTGGTGCTGTGGTTGGGTACCAATTGGCCGGACCTGCTGGTCGGCTTCGCCACCGCCATCATCGCCATCAAGGGCGGTGTCGAAATCCTGCGCGACGCGCGCGCCGAAACCAAGAAAAGCGAAAGGAGGTCGTCATGAACGACAAGCTCGAACTCGACATTCCAGTGTTGTTGCCGGACCTTCCTGACGCGGCCGATGCCTGCCTGGACCGTCTCGTATCAACCCTGTCAAAGCGCGAAGGTGTCGAGCGGGCGCATGTGATCTGTCTCGACGGCAACACGCCAGCGGCGCTGTGCATCCATTTCGATGCCGCCAAGCTGCCGCTGCCACGGTTGCGCGAAATGGTGCGCGCCGCAGGTGCCGAAATCACCGAGCGCTACGGCCATGCGATCTGGCAGGTGACGGGGATCAACCACGAACGTCGGGCGCGCACGGTCAGCGATGCGCTGTGCGCCTTGCCCGGCGTGGTCCAGGCAAGCGCCAGCACCAGCGGGTCTGTCCGGGTCGAATATGATCGCCGCGAAACCACCGAAGAGGAGGTGCGCGCTGCGCTTCGCAAGCTGAAGGTGAGGGTGGGCAAGCGGGTCGCTGCCGATGAACATGCCGGCCACGACCACGGCCCCGGGGGCCACGGCGCGGGCGAAGAGAAGCACGGCCCCGGCGATGGCCACGACCATAGCCACGCCGAATTTCTCGGCCCCAATACCGAGCTGATCTTCGCGCTCGCCTGTGGCGCGCTGCTGGGGATCGGCTACGCGATCGAGAGGCTGGTCGCTGGCGCGCCCGAATGGCTGCCGACCGCCTGCTATATCGCAGCCTATTTCTTCGGCGGATTCTTCACGCTGCGCGAGGCGATCGACAACCTCCGGATGAAGAAGTTCGAGATCGACACGCTGATGTTGGTCGCTGCGGCCGGCGCCGCTGCGCTGGGCGCATGGGCCGAAGGTGCGCTGCTGCTGTTCCTGTTCAGCCTCGGCCATGCGCTTGAGCATTATGCAATGGGCCGCGCCAAGAAGGCGATCGAGGCGCTGGCGAAGCTCGCGCCCGAAACCGCGACCGTGCGACGCGGCGGGCAGACCAGCGAAATCCCGGTCGAGCAGATGGTCGTCGGGGACATTGCCATCGTCCGCCCGAACGAGCGCCTGCCTGCCGACGGCTTCGTCATCAAGGGCACCAGCGCGATCAACCAGGCCCCGGTCACGGGTGAAAGCATCCCGGTCGACAAGGTGCCGGTCGCAGATGCCGCAGCGGCACGCGCCAAGCCCGATGCAGTCGACGCGGAAAGCCGGGTTTTTGCTGGTACGATCAACGGCGGCGGCGCGATCGAGATCGAGGTGACACGCCGTTCCAATGAAAGCGCGCTTGCCAAGGTCGTGAAGATGGTGAGCGAAGCGGAGACGCAGAAGTCGCCGACGCAGCGCTTCACCGACCGGTTCGAACGGATCTTCGTGCCCGCCGTCCTGGTCCTGTCAGTGCTACTGCTGTTCGCATGGGTGGTCGTCGACGAGCCGTTCCGCGACAGCTTCTATCGCGCGATGGCGGTGCTGGTGGCGGCAAGCCCGTGCGCGCTCGCGATCGCAACGCCGAGCGCGGTCCTGTCGGGCGTTGCCCGTGCAGCGCGGGGCGGCGTGCTCGTGAAGGGCGGTGCACCGCTCGAAAACCTCGGGTCGCTCAAAGCGATCGCTTTCGACAAGACGGGCACGCTGACCGAAGGTCGTCCGCGCATCACTGATGTCGTGCCCGTCGATGGCGCCGATGAAGGCGAGTTGCTGGCGCTGGCTGTCGCCGTCGAAGCGTTGAGCGACCATCCCCTGGCCCAAGCGATCGTCAAGGACGGCCGCGAACGTCTGAACGATCGTGCCGTGCCGACTGCCGGCGACCTCAAGAGCCTGACCGGTCGGGGCGTCACCGCGAGCGTGGATGGCGAGACGGTGTGGATCGGCAAGGCCGAGATGTTCGGAAGTGAGGGCATTCCGGCGCTGGGGCAGGGCGCGCAGGACGCAATCGCGAAGCTGCGCGAGAACGGCCGCACGACAATGGTGGTCCGCAAGGGGGACCGCGACCTGGGCGCGATCGGCCTGATGGACACGCCTCGCGAAGCTGCCAAGACCGCGTTGCGTCGGCTGCACGAGATGGGCGTGTCGCGGATGATAATGATCTCCGGCGATCACCAGAAAGTCGCCGAAGCGATCGCCGACGAAGTCGGGATCGACGAAGCGTGGGGCGACCTCATGCCCGAAGACAAGGTTGCCGCGATCAAGAAGCTCGCCGGCGAAGACAAGGTCGCGATGGTGGGCGACGGCGTGAACGATGCGCCGGCGATGGCAAGCGCCACGGTCGGCATCGCGATGGGCGCGGCGGGGTCGGACGTTGCGCTGGAGACAGCCGACGTGGCGCTGATGGCCGACGATCTGGCGCACCTGCCATTCGCAGTCGGTCTTAGCCGCCATACCCGTGGAATCATCCGGCAGAACGTCTTCGTCAGCCTGGGTGTCGTCGCCTTCCTGGTGCCTGCTACCATCCTCGGCCTCGGCATTGGGCCAGCGGTGGCGGTTCATGAGGGATCGACGCTGCTCGTCGTCATCAATGCGCTCAGGCTGCTCGCCTACCGCGATCCGGCAGGGAAGGCGGCATGAAGTGGCTGATCGCCTTCGACCTCGACGGCACGCTTGCCGAGAGCAAGCGGCCGTTATCGGAGGATATGGCCGCAATCCTCGCCCGATTGCTCGCCATCACGGATGTGGCGGTGATCTCGGGCGGGGACTGGCCGCAGTTCGAAAAGCAGATCGCCTCGCGCCTTCCTGCCGGCGTCGCGCTCGACCGTCTCTGGTTGATGCCGACCACAGGCACGAAACTCTATCGGTTCATCAATGGCGCTTGGCGCGCGGTCTATGCCGAACTGTTCGACGACGCGGAGAAGGCGAAGATCCGCACGGCCTTCGATCAGGCGCTGACCGATGCCGGTCTCGCCGACGAACGTATCTGGGGCGAACGGATCGAGGACCGGGGCAGCCAGATCACCTTTTCGGGCCTGGGGCAGGCAGCGCCGCTGAAGGAAAAGGAAGCGTGGGATCCTGACCGAAAGAAGAGGACCGCGTTGCAGGCCACGTTGCGCGCGAAGCTGCCGGAGCTCTCGATCAATCTCGGTGGCACGACATCGATCGACGTGACCAGAGCAGGGATCGACAAGGGCTATGGCCTGAAGCGCCTGAGTGCCGAGAGCGGTGTCCCGCTCGACGGGATGCTGTTCATTGGGGATGCGATATTCCCCGGTGGGAATGACTATCCCGCTGCTGAAATCGGCCTCGACACAGTGAGGGTGCGCGACGTCGCGGAAACCACCGCCGTCGTGACCGCCATCATCGCGTGTCTGCACCGATAGGATCAAGATACATGGTCGGCTCCATCGCGGAATGCCGCATTGTCAAAGCTCTGGCTTCTGTCGCTTAGGGCAGCGCTTCCTAAAACGAAAAGAAGGCAATGTGCGCGTCTCCGCGAACAAAGCCTCCAGCGATCAATCTAAGAGATTCCGCCGCGCTTCTCAATCGTAGGGGGCGTTTGCGGGAGGGGGCGGAATCCTACGCTAAGGATTTGGGCCAGCGATATTCCCCGGTTAGATTGATGTGTTCCCATCCCAACGGCGAGACGTGGGCGAGTAGATCAGGCGCGATATGGGTACCGCTGGCGGCCCGGGTATTGACGACCTCGCCGAGCTTCATGGTGTTCCAGAATATGATGATGGCGGCGAGCAGGTTCATTCCGGCGATGCGATAGTGCTGGCCTTCGCCGGATCGATCCCGGATTTCACCTCGGCGGTGGAAGCTGATGGCGCGCTTTAGGGCGTGGTGGGCCTCACCCTTGTTGAGGCCGATCTGAGCCTGGCGCTGGAGGCCGGCATCAAGAATCCAGTCGATCATGAACAGGGTTCGCTCGATGCGGCCCACCTCTCGCAATGCGAGGGCCAGCTCATTCTGGCGCGGGTAAGAGGCGAGCTTGCGAAGAATCTGGCTGGGGGCGACGATCCCCGCTGCGATCGTCGCCATGATGCGCAGGATGTCGGGCCAGTTGCGCTCGATGAGCGGTTCATTGATCTTACCTCCGACCAGCGCTCGCACATTGGCCGGCGTCGCGTTGGGCGTGAAGGCATAGAGTCTTTTCTGAGGGAGATCGCGGATACGGGGGGCGAACCTGTAGCCGAGCAAGGCGCAGGCGGCGAACACATGATCGGTGAAGCCGCCCGTGTCGGCAAAATGCTGGCGAACGCGGCGGCCCGCGTCATTCATGAGCAGCCCGTCCAGGATATAGGGAGCCTCGCTGACCGTTGCCGGGATCACCTGGGTTGCGAACGGCGCATATTGATCGGACACATGGCTGTATCCCTTGAGGCCCGGGACGTTGCCATATTTCGCGTTGATCAGATTCATCGCCTCGCCCTGCTCGGTAGCAAGGAAGAACTGCCCGTCGCTGGATGCCGATTGCCCTTGTCCCCAGAAGGCGGCCATGGGCAGGGCGGCGTGGGCCTCCACGATCATGGCGAGCGCCCGATCATAGGCGCTGCCTTCGACATGCCAGCGCGCGATCCGCAGCAATTCCCAGAAGCTGTGCGTGTTGGTCGCCGCCGCCATCTTGCGCAAACCGAGATTGACGCCTTCCGCCAGCAACACGTTCATCAGGCCGATCCGGTCGCTGCAGGGCGCGCCGGTGCGCAGATGCGTGAACGCCTCGGAAAATCCGGTTCGCTCATCGACTTCCAGCAACAGATCGGTGATCCTCGCGGGCGGGAGCTGTTGATAGAGATCGAGCACGAGATCCTCGGCCCCTTCGGGCGTGTCGGCCCTCAGCTTGTCGATGTGCAGCTTGCCGTTCTCGATGATGCCGCCTGGGATCGTGCCGGTTCGCGCCGCGCGGCCAAACTCCTTCAGCCGTGTATCCAGTCGAGCCCTGCGCTCGGCCAGCCATTCGCCGGGTCGCAGCGGCACGGCGAGCCGCGCGGTCTGCTCTATCGCCTGTGGCGGGACCAGAAGCTGCTTGAGGTCGCCATAGCGGCGCGATCCCGCCAACCATATGTCACCGGACCGGAAGGCGTCGCGGATGTGGAACAGCACCGCGATTTCCCAAAGCCGGTGGTCGCCGCTGGGCTCAGCGCGAAGATGACGATGCCATTTCGAGTTGGGACGTAGAAAATCCACCGGCGGATCGACCTTGATCCCGTTACGCAGCATCGCAACGGCCGCCAGAAGAGGCGTGGCGATCGGCGCCGCCTGCATGTCGAGCAGGCGCAGCATCCTGGGCGCGTAGAGGCGGAAACGGTGATAGCCGTCCAGCACACGGCTGAGCGGGTCGGCCGCGAGCACGTTGGTCAGCGCGGAGGCCGTGGCGACAAGGGTTCTGAACCGTTCCCAGCCAGGCCCGGTGGCGATTATCCCGTCCAGGGCCGTGCCATCGTCCTGCGCTCCAAGCAAAGCACCACCGATTTCGGCAAAGGACTTCAGCGTGTCCCGAACGGCCGCCTTTTCGTCGGCGATCCTGGTGTTGCAAAGGCGTTCGGAGGCCCGATAGAGACGGCCTACGATGCGATCGTGGGTCTCCACGATGACATCGGCCAGCGATGACCGCCATTCCAGGGTGCAGACAGCGAGGATCGCAAGCCGCCTGTCTTCGGGCAGATCACGCATGCCGTCGGCGTAATAGCGCTCGCCCTGCCGGCGAAGCCGGGTCACACGATGCGCCGGCACGCCGTCCAGCAAATCCGCCGGAAGATCGAACCTTTGAAGATATTCCAGTCGATCCATCAGCCGGTTAGCGGCTGCTGAATTTGCGCCAACCTCGAACTGTCGCAGCCATACGAAGCGCGTGACGCGACCATCCACCGTATCCTCCAACAGGTGAGCCAAATTCTCGCTCAGGGTTGGCGTGATGCGATGGGCGATAAGATCCTCGATCCGGCGCTCGGCCTCAACCAGCGCATCGGCGCAAAGGCGCTCGATCGTCGAGGAGCCGGGAAGGATCGTGCGGGTGCGGCGACACTCCGCAACGAAGCGACGGGCAAGATCCTCATTCGATGTCGCCGCCTCGGCTTCCCGAGCGATCCATTCGCGCAAATCCCGTGCGCCCCGCCCCGAAAAGGAGCGATAGCCGTAGATTCGGCGAAGGTCCGCCAGATGCTCGTGCCGGGTCTCCTCGCGCGCGGCATAGAGGAGTAGATCGTCGCTGGTCAGGCCGAGCTGGGCCGCGATGAAATCCGATACCGGCTCTGTTGCAAAAATCGTGAAGCTTGAGCATGCTTGGCGGAGATTGGACGGACGGAACGATGACGGATTTCAAGTGGCGCCATTTCCAGGGTGATGTGATCCTGTGGGCGGTGCGCTGGTATTGTCGCTATCCGATCAGCTATCGCGACCTTGAGGAAATGCTGGCGGAACG
>NZ_LXVX01000026.1 GCF_001650725.1 Sphingobium sp. TCM1
GGAAATGGCGCCACTTGAAATCCGTCATCGTTCCGTCCGTCCAATCTCCGCCAAGCATGCTCAAGCTTCACGATTTTTGCAACAGAGCCCGGCAGAGCGATTTTGGCGTTCTCTCGGCTTCATTGAGTATCGGCGCGTTGGGCCAGACACCTTCAAAATGCGTAGCCATCGCCGGATAGAACTGAGCCGTCGCCTTTCTGGCGCGACCGTAGAAGGCAGCAACAAGTAAGATCTCGCGCCGGCTATCTGGGCGAGCTTGGCGTAGGATTCCGCCCCCTCCCGCAAACGCCCCCTAAGTTATCGCCTAGGCATTGATACATATTCTCTCTACTAGACGAGCGATTCAGCAGGGGACCCATCACATGACGAAGAGTGCTATAGTTACCGGGATCAGCGGCCAGGATGGCGCCTATCTGGCAGAAAATCTTCTAAACCGGGGCTATACCGTATATGGTACCTATCGTCGGACCAGTTCGGTCAACTTCTGGCGTATCGACGAACTGGGCATCACCGATAATCCCAATCTGAAGCTGGTCGAATATGACCTGACCGACATGGGCTCCGCGATCCGCCTGATCGAAACATCGGAAGCGACCGAAGTCTACAACCTCGCTGCCCAGAGCTTCGTGGGCGTGTCGTTCGATCAGCCGATCACCACCGGCCAGATCACCGGCTTGGGCGCTGCGTATCTGCTGGAAGCGATCCGCACAGTGAACAAGAAGATCCGTTTCTACCAGGCATCGACGTCGGAAATGTTCGGCAAGGTGCAGGCGATCCCGCAAAAGGAGGACACGCCCTTCTATCCCCGCAGCCCCTATGGCGTGGCCAAGCTCTATGCCCACTGGCTGACCGTCAACTATCGCGAGAGCTTCGACATCTTCGGCACGAGCGGTATCCTGTTCAATCATGAATCGCCGCTGCGCGGCCGTGAGTTCGTGACCCGCAAGATCACCGACACCGTCGCCAAGATCGCCCATGGCAAGGCCGAGGTGCTCGAACTGGGCAATCTCGATGCCAAGCGCGACTGGGGCTATGCCAAGGATTATGTCGAAGGCATGCGCCTGATGCTGCAGCATGACACGCCCGACACCTATGTTCTCGCGACCAACCGCACCGAAACCGTGCGCCATTTCGTAGAGCTCGCCTTCGCGCAGATCGGCGTCACGCTCGAATGGTCGGGCAAGGACGAGAATGAGGTCGGTGTTGATCCCAAGAGCGGCAAGACCCGGGTTCGCATCAATCCGGCTTTCTACCGTCCCGCCGAGGTGGACCTGCTGATCGGCGATCCCGGCAAGGCCGAGCGCGAGTTGGGCTGGAAGCCGATCGTGGAGCTTGAGGAATTGACCAAGCTGATGGTCGAGGCGGACATGCGTCGTAATGCTGCGGGCTGGTCCTTCTAATGCGGGTGGCGTTGACTGGAGCGACTGGATTTACCGGTCGCTTCGTTGCCGACGCTCTTGAACGGGCGGGGGTGACACCGCTCCCGCTCAAGGTCGACCTTACTGATCCTGAGGCTACCGATCTAGCCGTCCAGGCGGCCGATTTCGACCATGTGATTCATCTCGCCGGACATGCCTTCGTCAATGCCGCCGACTGGCATCCTTTCTACATGGTCAACCAGATCGGTACACTCAACCTGCTCGATGCGGTGGCGCGCAAGACGGAAGGGGTACGATGCATCGTGGCATCAAGCGCCCAGGTCTATGGCCCCAACGCCCAGGGCCTGATTGCTGAAGAAGCGACGCCTAATCCCGCCAATCATTATGCCATCGGCAAATACGGCATGGAACTGGGGTCCAGGCTCTGGGCCGACAAGCTGGACATCGTCATTACGCGGCCATTCAACTACACCGGCATAGGACAAGACACCAAATATCTGGTGCCCAAAATCGTCGATCATTTCCACCGGCGCGCCCCCGTGATCGAGCTTGGCAATACATGGGTGCGGCGCGACTTCGGTGATGTCCGTTCGGTCGCCGACGCCTATGTCGGCCTGGTCAAGGCCCCGGACGTCCCGCGCGTCGTCAACATCGCGACCGGCAGCGTGTCATCGATCGGCGACATCATCGAAACGCTGACGGCACTCAGTGGACATCGGATCGACATCGAGGTCAATCCCGCCTTCGTCCGCAAGGGCGATGTGGAAGTACTGGGCGGTGACGCCACGCTTCTTCGCAAGACGCTTCCCGACTGGCGTCCGCATGCCATCGACGATACGCTCCAATGGCTGTATGAGGCCATGGATTGATGACGATGGCGGGCACCATCAGCACGCCTGCTGAAACGTCGCTTCGCTGAACGCAGTATTGCGAAAAGATAATGATTTCATTCCAGAATGTATCGAAGACATATCATATCCGGCGGTTCCACAAGACCGTCTTCAGCGATCTGAGTTTCCAGATTGCGACAGGCACGAGCCTGGGCATCTGCGGTGCGAACGGCGCCGGCAAGTCGACTTTGATGCGATTGATATCTGGTGTTGAATCACCGACCGCCGGACGCATCGAGCGCACGGTATCCTGTTCCTGGCCCATAGGATATGCCAGCTGCTTCCAGTCGAGCCTCACCGGAGCCGACAACGCCCGGTTCATTGCCCGCATCTATGAGAAGGACATCAAGGAACTGTGCGCCTATGTCGAAGACTTCGCACAGCTTGGCCCTTATTTCCATCAGCCGATCCACACCTATTCGGCGGGCATGCTGGCCAGGCTGGCATTCGGCATATCGCTGGCGATCGAGTTTGACTGCTATCTGGTCGACGAAGTCACGGCCGCAGGTGACGACAGATTTCGCCAGCGCTGCGAGGAAGCACTCCATTATCGGCGCGAAACCGGGACGCTGATCATGATCAGTCACGACCCCAACACGTTGCGATCCTATTGCACGCGCGGGGCCGTCCTCAACAAAGGTGTGCTGACATTCTACGACAGCATCAATGAGGCCATCGACGTTCACATGCATAATCAGGCCGCAGCCTGAGACGTTTTCCCTATCAGGGCGCCTGGTGAAACAGGCTGCTGCGCTGGAACGAAAATGAGCCACCCCGCTAGTGGCGCGACAAAAGCACCCATTGCATCGAGGTAAAGCAATCCGGTCATGTGCTGAACGATATCCGGGTGGTATCCGGTTGCTTCCCAGGTATCCACCCGCTACACCCCTGCCCCATGCCAACCATAGCCTTCATCAGCCCCAAGGGGGGCGTCGGCAAGACGACGGCGGCGCTGCTGCTTGCGTCCCAGCTCGCGCGCGGGGCGCAGGTGTGCGTGATCGACGCCGATCCCAACCGCCCCATCGCAAATTGGGCCAAGGATGCCGCGCTACCTGAAACGCTCTCAATCATGGCCGACGTCGACGAGGACACGATCCTCGACCGGATCGAGGATGCGGCTGCCAGTGCACCCTTCGTCATCGTCGATCTGGAAGGGACAGCGGCCAAGATCGTGCTACTCGCGGTCAGCCAGGCGGATCTTGTCATCATTCCGATGCAGGGGTCGCAGCTCGATGCCGAACAAGCGAGCCGGGCGATCCGCGTCCTCAAGCAACATGAGAGGATGACCGGGCGCGCCGTGCCCTATGGCGTGCTCCTCTCGCGCACCTCGCCGATCATCCGCACCCGTACCATGGGCCATATCCAGGATGGACTGACAGAGGCGAGCGTGCCGCTGTTCGACACGCAGCTCAACGAGCGCGAGGCGTTCCGCGCGATCTTTTCCTTCCGCCAGACCCTCGACGCACTTGATCCGGGCGATGTGCCCAATCTCGACAAGGCGATTGCGAACGCAGAACAGTTTGCAGTCGAGGTGATCGAGCGGCTGCGCGGCGCGCGAACGGTTGCGGCGGGCAGAGATTACACGGCACCGGCACGGGAGGGACGTACAGCATGAGCAGGGCCAACCCCTTTGGCGACCTCACTGATTTCGCCCCGCAGGACGCCGCTAAGCCAGTGCCTGCTGAGGCAATCGAGCAAATCGCGGCGGCCAGCGGCTTTCCCAGTCGCAAAGCGGTGGGATCGGCTGCTCCCTCCCCCGCCCCTGTGGCCCCGGCGCGCACCCCGCGCCGCCACACCACTGGACGCAACCGGCAGATCAACATCAAAGCGACCGAGGAAACGGTCGCCGAGCTCTACCGCGTCGCCGACGCCCTAGGTTTACCGCTGGGAGCGGTGCTAGAACAGGCGATCGCCGCTCTCGCGGCCCAAAAGGATATCTAGAAGATATCCGGCAGCTATCAGATAGCTTTCAGGACCAAGCTGTCAAAACGACGGTCATCCCCCTGCCAGCCGCCGTCGCAGCGACTGCCGCGCGCCATTCTCATGGCTAGTGCGTCAGATCCTGGTGCAGCACATCCATTATGAAGCGCCAGATGTTGGCGGCATCGCTGCTGTGGCGACATCCGATTCCTTGGCGCTGACATAGTGCACGATTGTCGCGCCAGCCTCGCTTATCGCGGGGCTTCGCTTGTGCAGCTCCTCGATGACCGCGCGGACCTGCGGTAGCCTTGTCTGCCAGCCCGAATGCTGCCCATCCTGCGCCTGTCCTTGAGTGCTAGTGCCGTCTTCGGGTTTGCCGACCAGGCGATACAGCGCGCGGGCAGCTTTTCGATCGGTATCATGCAGCCCAGCCTTGTGTCCCTCTGGCAGAAGGTCAGGGAGGGAGAGGTGACGGCAAATGCTATCCGATAGCTACCGGGTATCGCTTTCAGATCAAGTGCTAGCGGCTCTGTTCATCGTCACCCGTGCCGCCAGACGCAGTGTCGCGATGAACCACGGCCAAAGCCGCTTGCTCCCACTGGGGAGCATTCGCGTCGCGGAGCGGCGCGTTCTGGCATTTGCGGCATTATAGCATGGTTGCGTGGAAGCGAGGCTTCCCCTTCATTTCCGATATGTGTTGGAGGTCTTGGCTGTGAGGCGAACTCCGCTTTTCCCTTTATTATAAGACTGAATGAGGGGTTGAGGATGCTTTTGAGACTCACAATCCTGCGCATCGAGCGTCGCCTCAATCCGGGCGAGAAGCTTGGCGAGCAGGCCCTTGTCGGCCGCCGCGCGACGATCGGCAGGCTCAAGGCTGGCGCGCATCGCCGCCATCGCCTCGCGCCGTTCAGCTTCGCGGACGACGACATCGTCGGGCGGCGGGGCAGGGCGCATCCAACGCGGCAGGCAGGCGAGCACCGCTTGTGGCAGAATCGCGCGATAAACGTTGGAGGTCTGGGCATAGCGCGGCCCCGCGCCTTCGCCCTCAACCCGCTTGAAGCGCCGCTGGCGGACGAGGAAGCCAACCTTTTCGAGCAGCGCGAGCGCGCGCGCCACAGTGGCGCGGCCCAGCCCTGTCACCTCGGCCAGATGGTCATAGCTCGGGAAGACGCGCCCGGCATTGAGGCGGGCCAGCATCAGCAATTCCTCCAACACGCGCACGCTGGCCGCGGTGAGCGTGGTCAGCAGCTTCTGGGCGGGCGAAAGTTCCACCCCGTCGCGCCGCGCCGCGCGCCTCAGCTGCCGCCCGACATCGAGCGCGCGCCGCGCCAAGCGTAGCAGCCGGTCGGTTTCCCCCTGGGCGGGCACGGCAAAGAAGCGATGCTCGAAGGTCCCTTCCTCGATGCTGCCGCGCAGCACCGGCGCCCCCGTGCGGTGGGGGGGGGCTGATCGGCTACGGGGCCAGTCATGGCCCTGCGCGTGCCCTGCATCGGTCCGCCGGCCCGATGCACTGGCGCGCAGCGCCGTCGCCATGGCATCGCCAAAGGCAAGTGTTCCCATTCGTCCCTCCGTCGCGAAGGGCCGCCACCAGGTAAAAAGAGTGCGTGGCGCGAAGCGCGCATCCTTGAAACGGGGTTCGATCTGGCGTAGGAAAGCGGGGTTGATTGGGCCTTTTAGCCCCCGGCTCGACGTTTGGCGACGTCGTTCCACTACACCAACGGATGCCCGGCCTTCGTGCCGGGCGTTCTTTTATGTGGTCACGGCCGCCCCTTCTTCCGATCACATCATCGATCACGCGCCAGCATGGGCCGGCACGAGCCGCATAATTACAGCAATAATCCTAATTCGGAAGGGCTTGCGGTTCGTGCTTTCAAGTAGGAATGGTGAAAATCGTTCGTGCTTTCGAGTAGGAATAGCCGTTGATTCGTGCTTTCGAGTAGGAATGAAAACCCCATCATTCGTGCTTTCGAGTAGGAATAGCGCACCCGCGCGAATCACCTGCGCCCGCGCGGCGCGGCCCGTTCAATCGCGCGCGGGCGCCTCGATCAGAGCCAAGGGGCCAAGAGAGTGCGACAGGGGCGGCTCGACAGGGCCGGGGGCGCGGCGGGTGATGAAGACCCGCGCCTTGCCCGCCCGGCGCCCGGCGCGGCGCGGCGCTTCGTCGCCGCCTGGTCCGCTCCCTTCATCGGCGCGGGCGGCCGCAGCGGCGGGGGCAGCAGCCTCCTCGATCAGACGGATGTCATAATCGGGGATGGCGTTGGCGGTCGCGATCTGGCGCATGGCGATACGGAAATTGGACAGAGGGTTCTGGAAACCGATCTGTAGCTTGAGGCTCTGCAGGTCGACATCGAGCGGCGCATCGTCGCTGCAGGTCGACCGGGCAACCTCGTAGATCCGCCGTTCGATGGGGCCGAGCTGGAAATAGGTGGAGGCATAGTCGAGCACCTGCCGGTCGCGCAAAATCGCGCGATAGAGCCAGTCGCACAGCCGCACTTTCACGGCTTTCAGCCGTTTTTCGCCCTTCGTCGAGCGCGCATATTGCAGCCTCGCTTCCGACAGCCAGGAAAAGAAGCCCTCCTCGCCCTCGCCGCCCGCCTCGATATTGGTGCGAATCTGCGTGCCCTGCAGCCGCTCGAGCGCATCGGCGAGGCGCGAATAGGAGCGGGCGCTGTGATTGGAGCCGGTGACGCTGAACAGGTCGTGCGCGGTGAAGGTGAAGTCCTGCGATATGCTCACCCCTTGGTCGATCTTCGCCGCCATGAGGCTGGCGATGTAGAGGACGATTTCCTTGTCGTATATGGTCGCGACCCCACGCGCGGACGGGCGGACGTCGATGGTGACGGTGGGAGTCGAATAGCTGAGCGGCTTCATCCAGGCGTTTTTGGCGAGCGCGAAGAAGGGAAAGGCCATCAGCGACCGTTCGCCCCGGATCTCGCCTATCAGCGGGCTGTCGAGCTGGAAGAGTTCGCCCTGCGGCTTGGCCATGATGATCGTGTCCTCCCAATAGTGCCGCGGCGGCAATTCCTACTCGAAAGCACGAATGGCGGGGCGCCGGCATTGCCGGGCGTCATAGACCATCCGGACGGCAAGAGACAGACGCTCGCGCCGCGCGACCCCCGGCCCAGGCCCGCAGTTTTATGGCTATCCTATGAATATTCTTCGCGTCATCGACAGGGGAGGACCGCAGCCCGGCATTGAAAGCGCGGCCCGACCGCGGCAGAGGAGGGGGAATGGACCCCGCCCAGCCTCGAACCAATCCCATGTCCCCCGTCGCCAGCGGCGCTAGCGCCGAACTGTTCGCGATGGAAGAGGGGCAGGAGCGGGGGCAGGGGCCCCGCGTCCTCAAGCTGTTTCGCGCCAGCGTATCGGACGAGATGATCGCGCGCGAAGCAGCGGCATCGGTGCATGCCGGCGCGTGCGGCGTGCCGACTGCGGCGGCGATCGGGCGTCATGACCGCGACGGGCGGCGCGGCCTTGTCTATCCCCGGCTCGACGGCACGACGCTGATGGCCTGGATCCGCAAGCATCCGCTGCGCGCGGCGCAGGCGATCGACGCTATGGCCAGGCTTCACGCCGTTATGCATCACGCGCCGGGTGGCGAGCTGCGGTCGCTGCAGCAGGTGCTCGCGACCGACATCGCCTATGGTCCGGCACCACGCGCGCTGCAGCAGGCCGCGACCGCCTATCTCGACACGCTGCCCGATGGCGATACGCTTACCCATGGCGACCTGCACCTGGGCAATGTCATGATGACGCCCAAGGGCCTGATGGTCATCGACTGGTCGAAGGCCGCGCGTGGCCACCCTGCGGCGGACGCGGTGCGCTCTGAAATGCTGATGCGCTTTGGCGCCGGGCCCCATGACTGGATCACCAACCTGTGGCGCGACTGGGCGGCGCGGCGGCTGCGGCGCACCTATCTCAGCGCGACAACGCCGGTCAGCGCAGCGGACATGGCCCGCTGGCGCCCGGTCGTCGCGCTTGCCTGGCTGCGCGCCCGCGACGCAGGCCGCACGCCCGCCTTCCGCCGCTATCTAGCGCGGGCGTTGGCGGGGGCGGGGATTAGGGAAGACTGATCGGATATGGCGATCGGCAGATTGACAGGAGAGGCAACGCCCCGACGTCATGGCGCCCGCTGAGGGCGACACGCCGTCGCCCCTATTGGAGGTGAATATGGCGCCTGGTCACCTTGATGGATACCAGCCCCGCATAGCTCAGTAGCAGACAGCAGCCGGCGATATAGGGAACATACACATAGGTATCCTTCGCCATATGGAACTGGCCGTAGCGCAACAGTTCGAAAATGCCTGTCAGGGGGAACCAGCCCAGCCAGCTTCTATAGGGTTCAGGAATCCATGAGACCTGATAGAAGGCGCCCGACAAAGGCATCAGAATATAAGTGATGGGATGAACAAAGCGGGCAACCAGCCTGTTATCGTGGGTCCAAGCACATATCAAAAGCGACAGCGAGAATGACAACCAGAACAGAAGCCATATTCCGAGTAGAAGCTCATAGGGACGACTTGGACTTTCAGTCAGCCCCAATATCCCCATCAAACCCATCAGAACCACAGATGACATGATTGAGCCGACAGCTTCAAGCAGTCCACGTGCCAGCATCATATCGAATATGGTCACACGACGATGATAAAGGAGGGGCATGTTGGATTCCAATGCCCCATCGGCGCGAGTGACCATTCCACGGAACATAAGGAACATCGTGTAGCCCAGGATGGCGAATGGGACAGGATGAATGCCACCATGCGGCAACCCATGCCCGGCGTGCAGCAATGCAACGGCGCTCGCCAGGCTGAGGGGTTCCAGGAACACCCACAGATAACCGATATTTTCACGACCATAGCGGGTGTGCAGCTCACGCATCAGCAAGGCGCCGATGACATTGCCCTGAACTCTCAAGCCGTGCCAAAATCCGCGGTCGCCGGTCGAGCCTGAAACATCTGAAATCATCGTCATAATGGGGCTTCTATAGCCGGATACGGCGACAATAAAAGATTTCTCGTTCCACTGCGGCAGGGAGATCGCTGGTCCGTATTGCGCGCACTCCCTGTCGAAGCCCAGCGCGGGGCAAGAGACAGCAACAGAACGCCCACGATCCCAGACATTGTATCGGGCGATCAGGGGCAACAGTCCACTGTTGCATTAACGCGTAGGCGAATGAGTCCAAGCATCTCCATTGCGATGCTCCCCATGCGCCGGCACGGCATTTTGAAATTCATCCGCGCCAACCCTGCACCACGTGCATAGCCAATGAACGCAAGCCTTGCACGATATGCCCGGAATCTTGCATACACAGATCGAAATTTGCTGCTTCTGACGAAGCCGTACAGAAAGAAATATATCTATGTCAAACCAGAATATATCTATGGTTAATTTAAATAGTTTTAATTTAGAGAATTCTCATATTTTGCCACCTCCCTTATTTATTCATTCTAGCTTTCGCACATCAAGCACTTGGTTGTGGAGTAAAATTCGAAAGCTTCCGAACATTTTAGCATATTATGAGATATTTCATGAGTCTTTGGTCAATGCTGATGCAAAATCTCTAAATTCCAATAATCATTCTAGTTGGTCATCAGGCCATCCTGCACAAGCACCTTATTTTTTGGAGTTCTTACCCCTTTTAAAAAAGGGCGGCGGTATAGAATTGTTTGATTCAAGCATGACTTTTGAAAGATTCATTCCTAATGATGGAATAAATGGTGAATTATCTTTGCAGGAGATATCATATATAAAGCTCTTGATAGAGCAGGGCTACAAAAATAGAAAAATACCAGTGCTAAGCGAAACAAGAAGCCTAGGAAGAATGCCTTCTATAAAGAGAGCCATGTCAGTTAATAACGTATTGGTTTATCGAAATATATTTGATCAATGGGCATCTTATTCTGGACAAAGCTTGAAAGGAAATGATTACTTTGTATCAACGATATTGGAGACTGTTGATAAATCTAGAGATAAAGATCAATTTATTAATTGTCTGAGAGAATTTTTTTTGAATGCACAACCATCTACAAAAAACGAAGATTTATTTTTATTATTCACAATAATGCATATTTATTTATATGCAAAATGCGTAGACCATGCCGATCTCGTTATAGATACTACTGCAATTGCAAACGATAGTGAACTTAGGAAAATCGTAGAGTCAAAGCTTTCAAAGATGGTTTTTGCCTCGGTCGATCTCTCTGATGTAGAAAACAAATTTGATGCATCTATTATTTCAATAAACGATAAAATGGGATTTATTGATACAGTAAATCAATTTACAAAAATAATAATATCAAATTGTGATAGTCAAATTTCCGCCGATTTCGCTATTAAGATAAGAGACGATTTTATTTCTGCCTGGTCTTACCATGATAGAGTGACGCGCAATAGCTTTTATTGGTATAATAAAGAGGCAATTGATCTAAAAATTCATGCTGAACAAAAATCGCTTGAATATGCACATGTTGTAAGCGAACGCGACCAGCTAAATGTCGAGCTTGCGCAGACGC
>NZ_LXVX01000027.1 GCF_001650725.1 Sphingobium sp. TCM1
GATGAAGGTGGTGTTTGATGAATGGGCTTTGATATCGGTCGTGAAATCAGATTCACCGCACCCACATTGCGCTGGGTTCAGAACTTGTATCCAAGCGTGATGCCATAGGTGCGCGGGGCCGCCGGGAGGTCGGTGCTGGTCGTGGCGGAGTTGAATCGGGAGAGCGGATAGTATGTGTCGGTCAGGTTGCGGACCCAGGCCGTGGCGGAGATATTGTTCTGATACCGTAGTTCTACGCGCGCATTGCCTATGAAGCGCGACTTGGTCACGGCGAAGTTGTCGATGTCGAAATAATATTTGGACAGATACTGACCGTCGGACGCGAGGATGACATCCATCGTATCCGAGGCATGGATGGTATATTCGAAAGCACCGTTCAGGCTAACGCCCGGTGTGAACGGAAGCCGCGCATCCGCACGACGCAGGCGTTCGACGGGATTGGTCGAGATGACCTTCTTGATCTCATTGCCGAGATAGGCGCCGGAGATTTCCAGCTTCAGATCGTCGGTCGGCCTGATGGTCGCGGACAGTTCCGCGCCCCAGCTCTGGGCGTCGCCCGCATTGACACGCGTGCCGCCGGACAGGACGCCCGCGGCAGTGGTGATCTGCGTGACCGCCGTCGTCTGAATATCCTTGTAGTCGTTGAAGAAGATCGCACCTTCAAGCTGAAGGAAGGCACGGCGGGGAAGGATCTTGAAGCCCAGCTCATAGGACCAGACCGTCTCGGCACCGAACGGCGCGGATTCGAGGTCGTTGCTGGGCGTGGTGGCATCGAAGCCACCGCCCTTATACCCGCGCCTGATGGACGCATAGATCGACGAGGAAGGGCCGAAATTCTTGCTGCCGTAGATACGGCCGGACACCTGGGACTTTCGGATGTTACGATCGAACTTATAGGGCAAAAGCGGGAAGATGGCCGGGAGAAGCGATACGCCATAGGGATCGAGGCCCTGCGTCAGGCCATTGAAGTCGACCTTGTCATGCGTGTAGCGGAGGCCGCCGCCGATCTTGAATCCGGAGTCGAACGCCCAGGTTCCATCCCCGAAGACGCCGAAGCTTGTCCGCTTTTGCGTGTAATCGCCCTGGATGATGCCGCGCGTCGTGTCGAGCATCGTAAAGGTCTGGTCGATGCGAACGTCGTCGTGAAATGCCGTCGCGCCCACGATCCAGCTGAACCGCGACGTGTCGTTCTTCTGGAACCGAATCTCGGCATATTCCTGATCGTCTTTGTCGCCGTAGAGGATATTGATCAAACGGATAGGCACCCCGTCCCCATTGTAGATCGCGAGGTGCGAGACATGGCTGTATCCGCCTGTCAGGACGAAGGTGTAATCGTCACCGACGCTCTGCTGCAGACTGCCGGTGATACCATAGCCGGAAACGTTCAGCTTTGTCGGCACGTCCGAATCGACTTCATATCGCGCGTTCGGGGCGAAGCCGTTCTGGGTGACGTTGCGGCTGGGCTGCAATGCCCCGCCGGTCTGCTTCGTACCGTTGACCTTCAGGAATATTTCGGTCCGGTCGGACGGGTTGATCTCTATGATGGCGCGGCCGGCGATGCTTTCGGATCGTGCGACGTCACGGTTCATGCCGGTAACGGGCAGCGGCGGGATGCCGGCAGGCGGCCTGAAGGTCGCGACGGCATTGGCATTGCCGATGTCCGTCATGTAGCCGTCCGTCCTGGTGTATAGCGCGGCGATACGGGCGCTGACGATCGGCGAGATCGGGCCGCCGACCGCGCCCTCCATGCGGGCCGTGCCGAAGGTCGCCAGTTCGGTGCTGACATAGCCGTTCAGCTTGTCGCCCGGACGGCGGGACAGGATGTTGATCGCACCTGCGGTCGAATTCTGTCCATAGAGGGTTCCCTGCGGCCCCTTCAGGATCTCCACCCGCTCGATATCGAAAAATTGGCCGGTCGCGAGGATGGCCGACCCCTGGTAGATGCCGTCGATGTTGAGCGAAGTTGCAGGATTGCCGTTGGGGCGCAAATCGTCAAAGCCAACGCCGCGGATGGTGAAGGTCGGCATGTCACCACCCGACACCTGCACCGTGGCGAGGACGCCGGGCGTCTGGCTCGCCAGGTCGACAAGGCGGTCGGCGCCGCGATTGCGGAGCTGCTCGCCGCCGAAGGCCGACAGGGCGACGGGGACGTCGACCAGGCGCTGCTCGCGACGCTCCGCCGTGACGATGATGTCCCGATCGCCTTCCGCCGCTTCGCTCTCGTCAGCGTCGGGGCGGGACGTGCCGGCGCCGCCGGCGCTCTGCAGGGCGATCGGCATCGCGCGCGGCGACGCCGTGGCCTGCTGCAGAACGACCATGTCGCCGACCAGGCTGGCGGTGTAGCCCGACTTGGCGAGGAGGCGGGCGATGGCATCGGACGCCTTGTACTTGCCCGATATGCCGGCGCTCATATGGGAGCCGACGTCCCCGGACGAGGCGACGACCTGAAGCCCGGTCGTTGCGGAAAACGCCGACAGGGCGGCGGACAGATTTCCGGGCGGAATGGCGAACTGGAAGCTTTTGGCAAAGCTCCCCGCTTCCGCATGCGCTGAACAGGGCGCCGCCGTGGCGGCAATGGCGATGGCGACGTGCAATGCACGGTGAGAAATGTGAGACCCCATGTCGTATCCCCTTGCGAGCACCATCATGTGCTCTCCTTCGAAAGACGCGGGGATCGCCAAAGCCGGACACTGTTTTTTCAGCCCATAGTCTGGCAGGCAGAATTTTCTTATAATGCCTTGTGGAAGCGCAAGATTCCCTGATCGGCCCGTACATCGAAGCCGTTCGCCTTGCCGATGACGGAGAGGAGTGCGGCCGGCCGATCCGTTCGAAAGCGCCCCATGATCGGGATCGCCGCCAGCGCCGCTGGCGGAGCACTGATGACGATCCCGCCCTGCCGGTTCAGAATTTCGACCAGCGTGCCGAGCGTCATGCCGTCAGTATCGATCCATCCTTCCCGCCAGTCGGGACGGGAGGCGTCGAACGGCTTGGGGCGGTCGACGGTGGTGTCGTGGACGAGGCTCTGCCAACCGGCACGCACAGTGACCGCCTGGGGCGACCCGACCGGCTTCAACAGAACCGCTCCGCGCGCCACGGCGAGACTGGTGCTGGCGGATGTTACGTTAAGGTCGAACACCGTCCCAGCACCTGCGCCTCGGCTCGGCCGGCATGGGCGATGAAGGGGCGGCTGGCATCGTGCGCGATGTCGAACCGCGCTTCCCCTGCGATCAGACGGGCGTAGCGGCCCCGGCTCGTTATGGTGACAGTCAGATGGCTTGCGCCGCTGAGTTGCACGAACGACCCGTCTTCCAGCCGGACGTCACGCCGCTCTCCGGGCTTCGTGCTGAACTCCGCGGCCGTATTGACCGGCGACCGAAAGATGGTGAGGCCGGTGATGGCCAGAACGACCGCGCCGAGGCCGCCCGCTATGGCTGCCTTCCGGCTGGCGCGCATCTTGCGGATATCATCATTGGACAGGCGCCCGCCGTCATGGACGCGCGTTAGCGCTTCCTTGAGCGCCAATTCATCGATGGGGGCGTCGCTTCGCGATAGGCTGTCGTCACGCATGGCTAGATCCTGCTCCAACCGGTCAGTTTCCGCTTGGCGAGACCCTGTCTTATGTCGCTGTGCGCACGGAAGACATGCTTTTCCACCGCCGATTGCCGCATGTCTAGGTCGGTGGCGATAACCGCGGGTGGATGATCGTCCAGTCGACGGCGGAGGAAGATTTCCCGTCTGAGCGGCGGCATGTTCTTCAGGATGGCGACGATCGCCTCCACCCGCTCGCGATGAAGCAAGGCCTCATCAATGCGCGGCATGGGGCAGATAAAATCTTCCTCTATGGGGCAAGTGGCAGGCATGCGCGAAAGACGGCGGAAATGATCGTTGATCAGGTTCTGCGCGACAGAAAAACAAAAAGCCTTGAGATTGGCGATCGTGCCGGTCTGCCGGTACCGGTAGATGCGCAGATATGTCTCCTGCACGATATCTTCTTCGTCATTGCCATTGCGCAGTCGCCGGGCGACAAAGCGGGTCAACTCATCGCGGATGTCATCTTCCTGGGCCAGCTCATAGCGAGCTCTGACGGTGGTACGCACGATGCACTCCTCAGAATGCGAAATCTGAAGGGAAATGGCGCGCGCATTTACGCTGCACCGCGGTGCGCCGTTAGACCGGGACCATGACGTCTGAGTGACTACGGTCGCAGACCTGCGATGGATGAAGCCTGATGCGTAGACGGCGGTGCCGACTTGCACATCGCGATCTCGCCCTTTGCCAAGCCCCTTTTTATCAGTGTGCGGACTGGCTGATGAACAGCCCCGCTGAACGCACGGTCGGAGGCACCTTCACGCGCGGAAGGCGGTTCTAAGAGTCATATCATCACGGTATCGAAATAAATTGACCATCACCGATCCACGGATCCTGCCTGATGCCTTGGAGATAGAGAAGGCGGACATCGTGCGCTGGACTTCCGGTTGAAAGCCATTTGGAGCGCTAAGCCATGGCGCGCAAGCTGGGTGCATTACCCGCAGCGCGCAGGCCGTATAGCGCCGCTGCCCTTATCGCTGTTCGACATTTTCGTATGAACCGTGGATCCGGGACCATGCGGCTTCCAGCGTTGAGACCGTCCCATGGTCGGCTGACAAGATGCAAGGACCAATGATGACATCCACATCGCATCTCATTGTCAGAGCGGACGGTCAGGACGCATCCACTTGTTCGGCCTCGTTGCGGGTGGGGTTTCTATCGGAGGGAAGCGGAGACTTTGGCTCCACAGCGATGCCGAGAGCGGAAAGGATCATGGCCCGCACAGCAGTACTCTGGATGACTTCCCTCGAAGCGTCGCTCGCCTCTCCCGGCCGGTGCCAAAGGAGGATGCCGCGGGGCTGGTGATATCCCGTGCCGACGTCGCGCTTGAATCGCTTGATCCCGGCCTCCGCAAAGGAAATCCTCTCCTTCACGCCGCCGCCGGAGGGGCGTTCCACATAATTGTCCATGCCTTCCGGCGGCTGCGCCAATCCGAAATTCAGGGTCCTGTTTACAAGGTTGACCTTGTAACAGAGGCGTCTTCCTCCGGCGAATGTCGCAGCTTCCACCAGCGACGCGAAACGCCCCGCATCCTCCGGCGTGTCGAACTCGAAATTGAAATCCGGGTGCATTGCGAGGTTCGAACGATAATCTCCGCTAAACCCGATTGCCCGGACGAAGGCTGGAACGTCGATGATGCGGGCCTGATCGCCGCCGGAGCGGAAAACGGCTTCCTGTCCCATGCTGCTCGCGACGATCAAGGTTCCATCAGTCCGGGTGATATAGTCAAGCAGATAACCTAGCTGATAATCCGCGACATCCATCGCCCGCTGTATATTCTTCGCCTTCAACCTGTCTTCATCGGAGGTCAAAGTGTATTGGAATTCCTCCGGGAAAGCATGCTTCCAATATCGATGCATCATGCCCGCGACATGATTGGTGAAGAACGTCGTGAACTCCGGTTTGGTCCGATGCAGAAGATGCTTAAAGACATCAAAGGCGATCGGCGCCTGCATGATCGAGCGACGCGACTTGTAAAGTGGATTGATCTTTTCAAGAATGACCTGCCGCGCGAGAGCGAGAACGGTCGACAAAGACAAGCCGATCCGAACCAGGCCGAGCATCAGTGTTGCGAGCTCTCTGCTCGGTTTCACGTCGGAGACGATCCCCCCATCCAGTGCTGTCTGGCGAAGGTTGAGCATCTGGAACGGCCTGCATTCGGGCGGGATCGTGCCCGGCTGCGGCGCGAAAGTGTCGGGGATGTAGAAGGCGTACGCGTCGTCGGGCGGGGGAGGATAGGATTGCAGGCTTGCAAAAACACCGACCCGCTTCCCGGCTTTGGCGGCGGTCTCCCACACAGGCGGGAATTCGCTCGCTCTCGTCAGATCCTGATTAAGGAACTCAATTCCATGGCTGCGATTGTCCACCCCCCGATGCAATGTCGGCCACGTTACCCAGGGATGAAGTTCCCCCACATCTGTCGTAACAGTGGTGTAGGATCTCGACATGCCTAAAATATTCGCGAAGTTCCCATGAGGATTTCTTCCAATGTACCAATCAACAACTTGCCAGGATACCTCATTTAGCTCGTATAGAATGACGGGCGTTCCTGTAACAGGTACATCAAAATTCCCGTCTGTCATGAGACGCGTACCTTCTGCCAAGGTGCATTCATGTTCTTTGTATCAAAAGAAAAACATCTCAGCAATCATTTGTTAAATTTGGTCGCATTTCACTTAATTCCTGCCCTAGCTTGCCGGGAGAGTATGGCTTCGGACGGAAGGAATAACTTTCGATTTCAGGGAGGTTGATGCCAATGCGAACTCCCTCGCCGTTCGGACTGCCGCCTCCCACCCAATCCACAGAACGACGCTTGCCGACATTCCGAATAGCCACATGCCGAACCCACCTTGGGCGGTGACATGCATGATGTCCTCGTAAATCTCGAAGAAGAAGCGGTGCCAGAGAAAGATATGGAGGTTTGCCATGGCGACGATCGTGATGAGCTTGTGCAGGATGGCGGGGACTGCGATGTCCCTTACAAAGAGGAAAATAAGGGTCCCCGCAATGAGGCAGTAGGCAGGTAGTTTGGCGGCCCCGTAAACGAGGAAGCTGCTGGCAATCGCCAGGGCAGCCATCGCGACCCTGTTTCCTTTCGGAGTCCTTGAGGGATCGGCAAAGAAGTAGAAGCACCAGCCGAGGCAAAAATTCCAGAACCGGGAGTAGGGCAGTGTAGGATGGTCCAGACCATCTGAATAGTTGTCCAGATAAAATCGTAGCAACACGGATGCGACAAACAGCAAAACGACGGAATAAGGGAGTAGCTTCCGACCGAAATTCCGGATGAGACCGATGTAGGACAGGATGTAGACGACGATCAGGATCTGCATCATGACCTGCGGATACCAGGTCGGAAACTTGGATATTCGACCGTCCGTGAAGAGGTTTCGGATAAACAATAATTCTAAAACATCGAATTTACGTAAGATGATGAAGAAGAATAAGACCATGAAGAAGCTGGGTAGCAGGATGGATCGCCCGAAGCCGATCAATCGATGCCGCATCTGTGGGAGCGAGGGAGCGTCAAGCACGAACTTCGCAAAAAAATAGCCGGAGAGCGCCATCAGGACGCTCATGCCACCCGAGAAGTTAAATCCCAAAACCTGGTCGATATCGGGGTTGGCATGGTTCAGCGCCACGAGGGATATCGCCGCCGCACGCAGGACGACTCCTGCCTCCATGCGCCGCGTCTTAAACATGGGCGACATGTTTGAGTTCCTCCAGTTCGGCAAGCGAGAGTTGATCCCAGCGCGGGGGGATGAAGCCGAGATATCCTTCCAGTGCGATGCTGGCATTAACGAACGAGAGCGAGTCCGTTGAGATGTCGATAAACCTTGTCTCTCGCCCGATCCTATCTGGGCTCTCCGTGCCAAACTCCTCGAAGATTTCGAAGATGCTGGTGGCCGCGACGTCGAGAAGGAGAATGTCCGCGCAATGGTGCGCAATCCGTCGCGAGGCGAGGCCCAGGAAGGCGGTTAGCTTACGGAGGCTGAACGGTTCGTTGTTGAACCCTTCGAACATCGCCTCGAATGACGGCGCTTTTTCGCGGGATGGCGCGAGACCGTCCATCGCCTTAAAATCATATTTGCCGTTCGACAGGCGCGGCAGGGCTTGGACCTGAACAACGGTGCATGCATGGGGGGGCAGGTGGATCTCGCCCTGCAGAACCTGATCAATGATGGCGAGTTCATCAGTCCGTGCCGTGGTCAGCGTGGTCTGGTGACACGCCTCGAAGAGGAGACCCGGATCGGCAAAGGCGGGACCCTGGCGGCGCAGCTGTCGCGGCTCGACCTGATCGTTCTCGACGAGCTCGGTTATCTGCCGTTCGCCCGCTCGGGAGGGCAGTTGCTGTTCCACCTCATCAGCAAGCTTTATGAGCGGACCAGCGTCATCATCACCACGAACCTCGCCTTCGGCGAATGGCCGACCGTGTTCGGCGATCCCAAGATGACCACGGCGCTGCTCGACCGCGTCACCCACCACTGCGATATCGTCGAGACGGGCAACGACAGCTGGCGCTTCAAAAACCGCAGCTGACAGCCACCTTCGGCGCCTTCAAAAATCTATCTTGCGCTGCGCGCGCCTCCGGT
>NZ_LXVX01000028.1 GCF_001650725.1 Sphingobium sp. TCM1
CCGTGAAACTATGCCGAGCGGGTTGCGCCAAATCCCGCAGCTATCCTGGCTTTCCCATGGATATGCGGCATAGTCCACGGCTCGGCATAATCTCCATTATGCCGCGCGCGGCATAAGGGGCTGTAGAAGGTGCAGACCAGCAGGACGCAGTGGTAGAGACGCTCAGTCGCCTGATGCAGCTGGAATGCAGCGTTGTTGTGCCGTCCTTTTTCGAGATTAAAGCGATAGTTATCCAAAAACTCGACCGAACTTGGCATCCATTCTTCAAAATATTCCTTCGCCATCGCCAGCGTATCGGCAGGCGTCTTCGGCTTGGGGCTGGCAAGCTCGCGGTCATCTGCCTCATAGAGGGCGATCCCGTCGAGGGCGATGTCCATGAAGAAGAAGCGTCCATGGGCAAGGCCCTGGTTCACCTGCTGGAGCGAATGGACGATGAAGTTGACGGGGGTGCGTAGCGCTGCGCGTACGGCATATTCGGCGTTGAGCCGCTGCTCGGCGGCGGCCCAATAGGTGTCGCGCTCGGTCAGTTCCTTCTGGTTGACGATGATCAGGAGATCGAAGTCCGAGACATAGCCCTTGGCGGTATGGGGTTCATCCACCCAGCCGCCGCGCGCATGGCTGCCATAGAGGATGATCTTGACGATCCGTCCCAGCCGCCTGCGTCCCTTGGCCTCGCTGTGCGCGTCCCCGAATTCCTCGAACAGGATCTGGAGGACGCGCTCCAGCTCTCGCTGCTTGGTGGGAGGGAGATGATCAAGGTCGGTACGCATGCGGAATTCTTCCTAACCGCTCGGCCCCCTTCCACCAAATGAAGATGGAAGAAGGCCGTCAAATTGAGACAATCAGGGGTCGGCCCCTCCGTCGAGCGCGCTCAACAGCTGCTCCAGCGCCCGGGCGAGATGGATTTCCACGGCATGGATGTCCTCCCCGATCAGGAAGGCGATCTCGGCAAAGCCGCGCCCATCGCGGGCATGCAGCAGATAGACGATCCGGGATAGCGGCGGTAGCTGTGCAAGGGCGGCCCGCAGCCGCTCCCGATCCGACGGCGACAGGGTGACGCGCGTCATGCCGCCTCCTCCCCGGTTTCTTCGCCCTCGAAGGCCAAGAGATAATCCGCCGCCTTGCTCGCCTGACTGGCGGCACGGAAGATCGCCTTGCTGTCCTCGCGCAGGACGGACAGCCACGCGCCCAGATAATCGGCATGGCGGACGGTTGGTACGATACCCAGCTCCGCGCACAGGAAAGCGCTGGCCATTTCGGCAATCAGTTCTTCCCGCGCATAAGCGGGGCTGCCAAAGCCCGTATTGGGGAGACGGTCGAGACGGGAAGGATGCCCCGTCCAGTGACCAAGCTCATGCAGGGCGGTCCGAAACCAGTTGATCGGTTCATGGAAATGTTCGGGCCGGGGCACGCGGATAAAATCGTCCTGCGGGGCATAATAGGCTTCCCCTCCGCCGACCCGGATATCAGCGCCTGTCGCGCCGATCAGCGCGTTCGCGCGTGGGATGATGAGAGCCTTGTTCCATGTCGTGACGGGGGAGGATGCCATGTCCTCGAGCCCCTCGCACTGGTCGATGTTGAAGACCGTGAAGCGCTTGAGGAAAGCAATCTGTCGCGGTTCGCCATCCGGTCCGGTCGGGACAGTATCGCTATCCTTGGGCGTGAAGCGATCCGCATAACAGACTGTCGTGCCCTGCTCCCCCTTGCGGACATTGCCGCCCAGTGCCTGCGCCTGCCGGTAGGTCAGCCAGCGTTGCGAACCATAGCCCTGCTCGAACAGCCGGTCCCACAGGATCAGGACATTGATCCCGGAATAGCGCCGCCCCGTTCCGGCATTGCGCGGCAGGCCCAGCGCCGCCTTGCCATCATCCCATGGCCGCACCCACGGCAGGGTGCCTTCCTCGATCTGTGCGACGATCCGGTCGGTCACCTCGCTATAGAGGCTCGAGCCCGTGCGCGCGGTCTTGTCCTGATGTCCCATGTCCTTTCTCCTTCCCGCATCGCACCGGCCGCCGGAGTGGCGGGGGTGGGCGGCAGGAGCGGACCGGCAGGCCCACCGAGCGAGGCGGGCTGCACCCAGGGGGCCGCAACATGAGTGGAGGAGTTGGGGCCAAGCCCCGACTTGCGGGTCGCCGCGGTGGGACTAAGGGGCAGCGACGCCCACCCCCGCCGCGCCGACAGGCCGATCAGACATTGACCGGACGTCATCGCGCCCATCGCGCGGTGTCCGCTGTCAGACCCGTCGCGCTGCCTTTCGCAGCGCTCCGCAATCCCGTGGCGCACGTTTGCCCAACAAAGCCAACAGCCCGCTTATCTCAGCTGCGGTCCTTGTTTCTGTGCCACGAAGCCGGGCGGCGGAGCCGCCCGCGAAATTTCAATCCCCCAAAAAAGGGCGGGGGTCATAGCGAAATGGCAGGCGACAGGTCACTGCCGCCTGCCAGCGTCTCGCTCAAGCAGCCTGCGGGACGGGTTCATCTTCCGCGATGTTCTGATGATCCTCGGTCGCATCCGCCGTTTGCGGTTCGCCCCGCTCGGGCTCCTGCGCCTCCTGCCCCTCGAGCAACGGCGAGACCGCTTCCCACCGCTCGACGCTGCCGACCCCGCCCCGCTCGGTATAGGCAGACGGCGGAAAGGCCATCCAGCGCGGCACCCAGCCAATGCGCTGTTCCCGTCCATTGCTCCCGGCAAGGCAGTCCCGCACGATCTGCCGCTGCACCTTCGCGGTTGCCCCGGCATTGGCCGACGCGGCTTCCTTCCCCGCCACATCGGCAAGGATATAGCCCATCACTTCCCGGTCGCGGATAAGGTCCAGCAAAACGTCGTCGGCCTGCCAGCATGAAGCCATGTCGATATTCAACTGGACGCCCAGCAGTTCGACCAGCGCCGACCCCGCTTCCAGCGTTTCGCCCATGACGATGGCGAGGATGCCCATCACCATGGCGTCATCGAGGTCGAGCAGTCGCAGATGGAGCGGGATCAGCTCCCGATCATAGGTGTGGCCGGTCACGGTCGGCGTGTCGGGATTGAGGCCCAGCAGGTTGAGCGCGATCCGCCGTTCCTTGTCGAAATCCGCTTCCGATGCGCAATTCTCGACGCTCTCCGTGATCGCGTCGGTCGCGCCCCGCTGCGGGGCAACGTCCACCCGCCAGAGCGACGAACCGGCAATGGCATGGGCGACCATCAGCCGCAAAGCGATGGCAGGGGCCGTACCGACCTTCGCACGTACGGCAGTGTGATGATGGAGATCGATATAGCTGGCCAGTGGCGCGGACAGTTCGGGTCGCACCGCCTTTTCAACGGTGCCGCCCTGTTCCAGCTTTCGCGCCTCCTTGAGGGTCACATAGCCCTCATGAAAGCTGACATCGCCGCCATGGCCCATGGTCACGTAGACGCGGCCGCCCTTGGCCTTGGGGCAGCGCTCATGCTCCCATGAATGAAAGGCCTCGCCCCGCGCCATGACGGCAACATCCTGCCACCCGGCGTCGCGATACCCCTCTACGCGCTGGGCAATGGCCGCCTCCTGCATCTGCCAGAACAGGTCCGCGTCAGCGAAATAGCTGTGATCGCCGAACAGGTCCGCCACGATACCGCCGGTATAGCCCGCCGGATCGAACAGCGCCTTGTCGGTCGCAATGGCGCTGCCGCCCAGCAGCCATGATTTGACATGATGGCCCATCGGCGGTCGGGCATCCTCATCGTCCAGCAGGGCCAGCCATTCACGCTGTCGGGCCTTTGACGCCAAGGTCAGATGCCGCACGGTGACGGCATCAATCGTATCGCTGCGATAGAGGTTGCGGATGCGGGGCAGAAGATTGCCCAGCGCCAGCGTCCGTTTCACCTGCAAGGCGGTGAGGCCGAAGGTCAGCGAGATATCCTCTGGCGACCGGCCTTCCTTGACCAGCCGCGTGAAGGTTTCCCAGCGCGTCACCTCGTCGGGATCGAGCCGGGCGATATTCTCGATGAGCGAGGCCTCCAGCGCCGCCGCATCGTCGCCCGCCTCCATGATCGCGCAAGGCAGCGGCTCCACGCTCCCCTCCTCCTGCGCTACGATCAGCGCGGCATGATAGCGCCGCTTGCCCGCGACAATCTCATAGGTGGTGGGACTGCCATTCTGCCGCACGATCAGCGGCACCAACACGCCCCGCGCCCGAACGGACGGCAGGATATTGGTCAGGTCCGGCGCCTTCTTCACGCCCCGCATGTTGGCAGGCGAAACCGAGAGGCAGGCAATGTCGATATGCTTGAGTTCCATGACTTCTACTCCTCTTGCACACACCGGACCCCGGAAAAGCGGGGTGGGCGGCAAGAGCGCACCGGAAGGCCCGGTAAAGCGGCGGGCAGCATCCGCAAGGACTGGAACGTCAGTGAAAGAGCCGCGCCACAGGCCGGCTTGCCGCCCGCCGCGACGGGCCTAGAGGGAAGCGACGCCCACACCGCCAGTCCGGGACCGGATCCACGCCATCGCTTGCCAGGCGATGTCCATCACGATCCGGCAAGGATCGCGCGTCAGCGATCGTCGCCCGCCAGGGCCGAGACTAGCGAAGCGAAGGCTCGGTGCAGCGAAGCGGAATAGAGCGCGGTCCGCCAAGGAGACGCCCTTAAATCATCCAAAGCAGAACAACTTACCTCTTGTCCGCACCCCTGAAGGCAGGCCATAAAGAGGCCAGATATCGGGGGATAGCCGGGCCATGGCCTTTGGGGTTTTCATTCATCGTTCGGATTCGATCTATGATGACAGCCCGGCAGAACGCTATCAGTTCCCCTCCCAATATCTCGGCCGTTTCTCCGCCTGCATCAATGACTGGATCGTCTATTATGAGCCGGTGAAGGTGCGGGGCTCACGCGGCTACTTCGCCGTCGCCAAAGTCGAACAGGTGATCCCCGACCCTCAGGCTCCCGGCATGTACATCGCCATGATCCAGCTGGGCAGCTATCTCGAATTTGCCAATGCCGTTCCTTTCAGCGGTGTCGATGGCCTGGCCGAACGCGGTCTCCTGAACGATGCCGGCAAGATTTCAGGCCGTGCGCAGTCGGCGGTGCGCCCAATCTCGCCTGCCGACTTCAATCGCATCCTCGATCTTGGCCTTGAGGATCGGACGCCGCTTCTGCCACGTGTCGGCGATCTCACAGTCCGGTCTGAGGAAGCCATCATGCCGTTTCTCATTGAGCAGGAACGCGCACGAACGGAAAGGCTCGTCTCCAGAGTCGATCGCGACCGCATTTTTCGGCGGGTTGTGCTCCAGGCTTATGATGAGCGTTGCGCCATCACCGGCCTCAAGCTCATCAACGGTGGCGGAAGAGCAGAGGCAGAAGCGGCCCATATCCGGCCAGTCGAGGCCGACGGTCCCGACGCTGTCCAGAACGGTATAGCCCTGTCCGGCACCGTCCATTGGATGTTCGATCGCGGTCTTATCAGCCTTTCTGACGATCTCGACATCATGATTTCTCGACAGGCCAACGACACCGACAGCGTAACCGCGCTGATTAACCGGAGCGGGCGCGCTAACCTGCCACTTCGGCTGATCGATCGCCCACACCCCCATTTTCTCGCCTGGCATCGTGACAATGTCTTTAAGCAGTGATGGGGGCGACGGATTGGCAGAAGCCGATCCAGCAGTCTGTTACGCCGCACGGCAAGATCTGAGCCATCCATAAGGAAGCGCTACCTATATGGCCCGCTACCGCCCAATCACATTGGAAGGACTGCTGATGCGGGAGGGAAGCCAACTCGTCCTGCGCATGGCCGATGGCGGTCAATGGCGTCTGCTGACGGTTGGTAGGCAGGACCATCTTCTCGGCCGTCATGTGCGCGTCGAAGGCGCGCGAGAGGCGCACGACATTGTGGCGGCTGACAGGATCATCGCCAAATGACGCTGACCCAAGAACAGGTGCCCTGGGGTGCGGCATCCATGCTCATCCGCACCCATGGCGACCATGCAAAAGCCTATGCCGACCAGAGAATTTCTGAACTGACCGCCATTGGTGACGTCGATGGCGTCGCGATGTGGAAGAAAATCGCTAATTGCATCAATCAGCTGAGCGGGTCAGGACCTTCAAATTAGCTGCGTCATTTGATGTTGCGCCTGGAGGGGTCTATCTCGCGCCAGTCGCCACCCGACAACCTGGCTGGCGCCCCTCCTATCGCCCATTCAGGAGCAACAAAAATGTCCGAACAGCCGGTCGCACAAGATACGCTTATCACCCTCACCGCCGACATCGTCGCCGCCCACGTTTCCAATAACAGCGTCAGCGTTGGCGATCTGCCGCAGCTGATCGCCAATGTGCATCAGGCGCTGACCGGCCTCGGCACGAACGAGCCGGAATCGCCTAAACTCGAACCTGCCGTCTCGATCCGCGCCTCGGTGAAGCCCGACTATATCGTCTGCCTGGAAGACGGTAAGAAGCTCAAGATGCTCAAGCGCCATCTGATGACCCATTATCAGATGACCCCGGCAGACTATCGCGCAAAATGGGGCCTCCCCGCCGACTATCCGATGGTTGCGCCCAGCTACGCGGCCACGCGCAAGGAACTGGCCCACAAGATCGGCCTGGGGCGTAAGCCCAAGGCCGCCGCGCCAGCCGCTAAGGCCCCGGCCACCCGCACGCGCAAAGCCAAGGCCGAGCCCGAGCTCGCCTGAGCGACACGCGGAGAAACCGAAATTTCACCATGGGGCGGCATGATGCCGCCCCATGTCGTTCAAGAAGCCCTTCCGCGCTGTTCCCGTTCGCCATAGCGCCCATTATGCCGCGCAGAGGCGCAAGCGTCGGCAAGTGGCGCTCGCCGCGAAAGTAGCCGCCGGCACCATGCTGGCCGCCGCCGTGGGAGCCGGATCATTCTTCATGCAGGATCGCGATGTTCCAGCGCCAGTAGAGCAACGCCAATCTGTCGAGGCGATCCCCTATACCCCGCCGCACATGATGTCGGCAGAGGAACTCGATGCGCAACAGCCGTCCTCTGGTACTGTAGCGCCGCAACAAGCCGTCCCAGCAAAGGCGAGCGGGAGCAGTTGGTCCTATCCCAATTGTCGCGCCGCCCGCGCGGCCGGAGCCGCACCGCTTTATGCCGGACAGCCCGGCTATGGCCCGCACATGGATGGCGATGGCGACGGCATCGCGTGCGAACCCTATCGCGGGCAACGCTAACCCCCCATCGTCAAACGGACATCACGATTGGCCAACGAACCGCTTCAAGCTATGAGCCAGTCCGAACCGGGGGATGACGCTGAACAGCTACGATCAGACAATCGCCGCCTATCATGATGCGGCCCATGAACTTGCGGAGCGCTATGACGCTTTGCCGTCTGGCGCGGCATTTCAGGCGCTCCAACCTCTCTTTCCATCATCCGGCCTCGCACTAGACGTCGGCGCGGGCTCAGGTCGAGATGCAAGATGGCTGCGGAGCCTTGGCTTCGATGTCGTTGCAGTTGAACCGGCGGAAGGATTTCGCCTTCATGCCGCAACCAAGCCAAATGACGGCATTCGGTGGCTCGACGATCGGCTGCCCTCTCTCGATCAGGTCCACCGTCTGGCGCTATCCTTCGACTTGATAACGATTTCGGCAGTTTGGCAACATATCGCTCCGGACGATCGCGCCCGCGCCTTTCGCAAACTGGTGACGCTCCTGCGGCCCGGCGCTGTCCTCGCCATGACACTGCGCTCCGGCCCTCCCCCTGCCGATCGGCCCATGCATCCAACCTCCAGTGGAGAGATTGAAGGCCTGGCCCGTGCGCACGGCATGGAAGTGCTGAAAGTTCAGGCATCCAATGATCTGCAAGGGCGAGATGGCGTCAGCTGGACAGGTGTTGCCCTCCGGATGCCCGATGACGGGACCGGAGCACTGGCGCTGGTCCGGGGCATCGTTCTCGGCGATGAAAAATCCTCCACTTACAAGCTTGGACTGCTGCGCGCGGTCGCCCGCGTCGCCGAACAGTCGCCCGCAGCAGCCCTTCCCGCGCCCGATCAACCAGACGCCGTTGAATTGCCGCTCGGCCTCGTCGCGCTTTATTGGGTCCGGATGTATTTGCCCTTGGTAAGACTGGGCCTCCCACAACTGCCCAAGAATAGCGGACCGTACTGCCTTGGCTTTGCCAAGGCAGGATTCCGTCGACTGCTGGCGGACGGGACCGATCCAGCCGAATTACGCGTCGGCACTGTCTTCGAACCCGATCGCGCCACTGCCATCCTTGCGGCGGTGAACGAGGCCGCATCCACGATCGCAACGATGCCGGCGAATTTCACACGGTTCCCGAATAGCAATCAGCGGGTGTTCGAAATCGTCCGGCAGCGCCGAACGAGAGCAGCTGGGATCGACCTTGATCTCCATCGCCTTCAGGCTTGGGGGACGCTGGTCGTGCCCGGCCATCTCTGGCGCGCCCTGTCCCGCTTCGGCGCCTGGATCGAGCCGATGCTCGTCGCCGAATGGAGCCGCCTCATGCGGACATACGCCGATCGGATGAGCCTTCCCGTTCCCCCTGGAATGGCCGAAGCCGCCCTGGAATGGCGCGAGCCGGTTCGCAGCACGTCGATCGCCCGTCTTGCCGCAGAAAGAATTTCTCGAACCGGCCGCCAACTCCAGTGCATCTGGACGGGCCAAAAACTGCCGCTGACGCGGTTGGATATCGACCATTGCCTGCCTTGGGCGGCATGGCCATGCAGCGATCTTTGGAACCTCGGCCCCTGCGACCGAAAGGTGAATCAGCATCAGAAGCGAGATCGACTGCCATCCGCAGCGATCTTTGCCGACAGTCGAGATCGCATCATTAGCTGGTGGGAGGAGGCCTATCTCGCCGACGATGCCTTGAGCGCTAGGTTTGATCGCGAAGTTGCCGCGGCATTGCCGGTCGAGAGGCGCGGCGACCTTGCCGATGTCTATTCAGCGCTAGATTGGCGCCGGCTGCGACTTTTGCAGGATCAACGGGTGCCGGAGTGGACAGCGGTCTGATGCGCGGCAGGTCAGCAGATGCTTTCGCAGGGCACGCCGTCCCCGTCTCCATCAAGCCGGCCGACGCCACATTCGTTCAGATAATGATATGCTTCCGCACAGCTATCCATCTGCCCGCACTTCCACTTGCCGCCACAGCTGGGGCCAGATCGCCGCGACGATACCGCTTCCAGTGGCTCTGAAGACGCCGATGACAGCAATCGCGCGGGTCTGGCCGCGGGCTCCGGCTCCGGCTCGCTCTCCGAGAGGAAGCGCTGCGCGACCCAGCAGTCTTCGCCGACGCGGTCCAACATGACCCACGAACCGCGTGTTTCGCCGGCCGACACGGTGTCCCCGCGCGTTAGTTTCTCGACCGCCCTGGCGTTCTTCTGCGGTTCTGCCCGACAATTAAGGGTGGCAGTAGTTACATACATCGTAACAGCTTCTGGGGCCGTTTCGGTCATTGCCTCCGACGGTTCTCCCGACGGCGTGCTGTCACTTTTATCCGCAGCACCACCACCACATTTGGCGATCGCTAATATCAGCAGGATGCATATGGCCATCAGACCCCAGCCGCTATTATCCGGTTTCCGCGCCATGATTTCTCCCCCCAAAAGGCCCGATAGTATAGCCGGAGGCCCCCTGTCACGCCCGGACAGTGCGTGATCGCCGACCATGCGTACGAATTCGCTCTTGAATGTCGGGGCGGAGCTGTTCACTGCCGTCAGCATCCACCAAATTCGACCTTCCCGCACACCCTTACGCGCACCAGCGGCTTCATACCGGCCCAAGGTAAGGAAGTGCCACTTCCAGTCGCTTGCTAGAAAAATTGTTGCTCTCGAACCCGGACGTCGGGGACGGCCAATCATCCAGTCGCGAATGACCCCTCAGGGGACTTAGCGGACAGTCTACTTCGGAGCGCCAAGGGTGCGTTAGCGGACGCCAAACAGCAGATCATGTGCCGTCCGCTGTCGCCAACATATCGGCCATTCAACTGCTGGGACAGCGCCTTTGGAAGCTACCCTTCGTTCACGGACATGCGAGTCTAAGCAATAGATCGTGGAGACCTCCTAAAGAAAGCGAATGAACCCCCTCATCTATCTCGATTTTTCACTTGCTTGTGACCTGACCGGCCATCATTTCGAATTGCAGGAGCCGCATTTCTGTGGAGGCGTCGAGTCAACGGCATGGGTTGGGACGACCTGTGCCTAAGTATTACTGGGGGGGGCTTACGTGAACGACTTTACGATTCTGAATGATTCAAGTGACTATTATGACGCGAAGGCTCTTCTGGCTCGACTGAGCAATGGGATGGTTGGATCCGATCGCCAGATTGTTTTCGTTGTCGGCTCCGCACTCACAGCGCCCAAGGAGGTAGGTGGACAGGGTGTGCCGGGCGTAGATGGCATTATAGATCTGATTGGAAGCGAACTGACCGATGATGAGCGCCAGGATCTCTCAAGGGCTATCGCCGGTGCTTCGAACAAATATCAGGATGCGTTTCACTTCCTCCTAGGGAGCAGAGGGCCTCAAGTCGCCAACCAGGTTATCCGCAAGGCCGTCGCAGCAGCCCGACTTGACGCTGTTGCGCGCACTTCCGGTTACGCGCTGACAGCTGACACGTCGGAAGAAGCTTGCCGCGGATTTGAGACAGATACGGCCGGCTGGCATCTTACACCTGGGGTAAGAGCGCTGGGCGAACTGGCTGTAGGATATCCCGGCAGGTTCGGAAAGGTCATGTTGACCACCAATTTCGATCCGCTGATTGGCGTCTCGATATCGGCTGCTGGCGGTACTTCGTTTCGAACGATACTCCACAGGGATGGAAACATCTCCCTGACCGAGGGTGACGGTTCCCATATCGTCTATCTCCATGGCTATTGGTTTGGCTCTGACACGCTGCATACGCCGCGCCAGTTAAATCAGGACAGGCCCCAGCTTCGGTCATCGCTCGCCAATCTTTTGCGAAACCAGATTGTTGTCGTGCTTGCATATGGCGGATGGGACGATGCGTTCACCCGTGCGCTCGTTGACGTGGTGGTCGACGACAATGCCTATCCCGAGGTCGTCTGGTGCTTCCGCGACAAAACGCCTCGCGTGCGCACCCAACTGCTCGACTTGCTGCGACCCGGCCTCGATCGGGGCAGGATTTCCTTCTACGCTGGCGTGGACTGCCATGATTTCCTTCCTGCTCTCGCGTCAAAGTGGCAATCGCTTGAAAAGCCGCACACCCCTAAGCGCGCATTGCCGCTGCGGCCGCCTGTTGCGGAACAGCAACCTGAAGGCCCTGCATCTGTAGAAAAGAAGGCAGTCTTCTCGGCCCGATATGCGCGCCTCGTAAACACTGAAGCGGATCGGCCTCCTGTCATAGACCATTACGTGGGTCGAAAACAGGATATGGAGGAGCTCATCGAAGCCAGCTTCCGCGTCGCGTTCATCACCGGTATGGGAGGCCAGGGCAAATCGGCTCTGGCAGCGCAGCTTTACAATAGCGACCATTGCCGCGAAAAATATGAATATCGTTTGTGGCGAGATTGCAAGGAGCAGAGTGAAAAGTTCGAAGATCATATCATAAACATGATAGAAGCTCTCAATGACAGCCGCGTTATGAGTAGTGAATTGTCTAAGCAAACGATCGAGACCTTGGCAGATTTGTTTTGTTCCCTTACTGATGGCCTAAACCTGCTGGTCATATTTGATAATGTCGATCATTATGTCGATTTGGAAATTGATACTCTGATTGGATCCGCGGGAGCATTTGTCTCGCGCTTCTTGCAAAATAAATCGGATGCGGTGCTGATTTTCACGTGTCGGCCTGCAATTGCGATCACGTCAGATGCCATGTACGGCAAGAGGCTCGAAGGACTCGATCTCCTGGCCACAAAGGAATTGTTCGGACTACGCAAAGCCCATGTCGCCGACGAAAGCGTGGCCGAGGCGCATGTCAAGACACAGGGTCACGCGTTCTGGCTCGATCTCCTGGCCGCACAGGTTGCGGCCCGCGCACCTCACGTGACCCTTGAGGAGTTGCTTACCAACATTGCTTCCGGCACCGGCGAGATTCCGGATGCGACCCTGCGATCGATTTGGCAGAGCCTGCGCGACCGGGAACAGATCGTTCTCCAGGCCCTTGCGGAAACGCTCCGGCCTGTTTCGGCCATCACTGTCTCGGACTATCTCCATTCACGAGCCAACTACAATCAGACAAGCAAGGCGATCCGCCTTTTGCGCTCCCTCAATCTGCTCGTCGTCAAGAAGCTCGACCAAGGAGATGAGGGATTTGAACTTCATCCGGTCATCCGCGCATTCATCCACAAGACCTTCAAACGATCCGAGCGCGTCTGGTACATCGACAAAATTCTGTCATTCTACGATGCCTTTTTTGGAACCCATTTGTCAGAATTGAGCAAAAGGCCTTCTGCCAGCACGGTGGGGCGGTGGTTTGAAGGCGCTGAGCTCTGCGTAAACGCGGGGCATTATGAGCGGGCGTTTGCGCGTCTCAATGAAGTGCGGGTCGCGCTGCGCACTAACGCGTCACCGGTTGAGTTCGTTCGGATTGCGCACAGTCTCCTGTCGGCTGTGCCTACCAAAGAATGGCGCGAATATGCAGACTTCGACGCGATATTTCGGGCCTATCATCGTAGCCTCGTCAATCTGGGTCGGCTCGAGGATGCGCGCACGGCGCTCGAGCAATATGAGGAGACATTGGAGGGGAAGGATGCCCGCTACATCAATTATTGCGACATGCAGACATATGGGTTCTGGATGAACGGGGATTATCTGGCTGCAATCAAATGGGGGAAAGATGGTGCGCGTCTGAAGAAGGATAGTGGTGTCGACACGCACTTTAGCTCGGAACATAATCTGGCTTTGGCCGAACGCGATTCCGGTGCGATCGACCCTGCGCTAGGCTATTTTCTGGGAGACGCGAACGTGGATCAGGTGCTCGATCCTGCCGTCTGCGATCAGGATCGCGGTGGCGCATTCTACGGTAATATCGGGCGCTGCTTTCATCTGATGGGCCAGGTCGACTCCGCCCTGATATGCTATGGCAAATCGGCCTTTCTGATCGAGAGAGAGCATGATGACAGCGATATCGAGAACCAGGCCTACATCCGGCAGTGGGTCGGGGATTTGTTGCTTGAGAAGGGAGAGGTGGATGCCAGCCTTTTCTTCTTTACAGCAGCGCTGGCTAAATGGCGCCTTGTTGCCCCTCCCAAGGCGGTGAAGCTCGAAAATGTTGTTGCACAGACATTCCCATCGGCAGAATTGCCGTCCCCGATACAGGCCGAGACATTCGTTTCACGCTGGATCAAGGCGGCTGGGGTTCATCAATGACCCTGGTCACACTCCCTTTAAAAAGGATGTATCGGATGGCTCCCGATGGGAGGCAACTGTTTGGGACGACGATATGAATAAAATCAGCAGGCGATATCTTGAGCTGCTTGATCAGTTAGCTGCTGTTCTGGCCACGAAGCGGCGGCAGGATGGACATTACTCCATGGCCGGGGATTATGTTGACGCCGAGATGTTTAACAACTGGAAGGTCAAAGCGCGTCATCTGCTTGCTCTGTCTTGCGGTGAGCAGTCGTCCCACTACCGAGGCTTCACCGAATTTGAAAATGGCTCGGGCTGGGGCACGAACCATTCGATCTTGCTCAATCTCAAGGCCGTGTTTGAGGCTGCCCACGAGGATTTCGAAGGTGGCTATCTTTCATCTGTCCGTAGCCTTGTCCAAGCGGAGCTCTTCAGCAATGAACTGGATCAGGCAACAGAATTGCTTGGGAAGGGCTATAAAGTGGCTGCGGCCGTGGTCGCCGGCGTTGTGCTTGAAACATCCTTACGGCAGCTTTGCGAAGATGGCGGTATCACACCTTCCAGCCTTAACAAGATGAATGCCGATCTCCTAAAGGCTGAGGCCTATTCGCTTCTTGTGTCAAAGCGGATCACTGCTCTTGCAGATATTCGCAACAATGCCGCGCATGGTCATTCCGATGAATTCACGCATGATGATGTCCGCGACATGATCGAAAAGACTGGGTCATTCGTCGCCGATCATATTCGGTGAACGGGTTGACCTTGTCCGACCGATTGATGGCTTCGAGACGTCGGATGATCGAGCGATTTCTCACCATAGTCGGGCCAGCCACGGACTGCAGGACGACCGATGTCTATGGCACGCAGAATATCCGCAGATTGACGCCGACCGACTGGCAGGTCGAGTAGGTGGACAGTAGAAGGTGATGAAACTGCAGCACATGGGCTTTGGGCGTCGCTCTGGAAAACTCCCTTTTCGCCGCCTTTTTCGATAGAATTGCGCCGCCAAGGATCATCCACATTTCCCGCGTTGCGGCCGGATTGGCGCGAGCGGCCGTAAACGCAGTGCGAAAAGCTTGTGCGGTGGTCCCTTGACGCATCCTGGGGACTTCGGCGCCATTGAGTTTCCAGTCCTTGTCCCATTTTTCCAGGGACCCTGGCAAAGCTTGGGTGTCTGCCTTGAGGTAGGCGAGATTCTTAGCCACCTGACCGCAGACATCATAAAGATCGGAAGCTGACACACCAGTATCGCCCTTGGCCGGCTTCTTCCCTTTGGCGGCGATAAGAACGATCCTGGGCTGATTGCTGCCACTGCCTGTGTCGACACCAATGAAGTCGGCCGCTTCCTGGCCGATGTCATCGCAAATGAGGAGGGGAAAGGTGGGCCCCAATGGAGTCGTGGGCGCACCTGGTGTGAGGATCAGCGTGCAATAGGCACCCCCTTCGTGGGGTGATCGGCGTGCAAAAAGGACCCCTTCATCCCGGGGATTTAGTCGGCCGACTGGTTTTGATCAGTTGG
>NZ_LXVX01000029.1 GCF_001650725.1 Sphingobium sp. TCM1
CAACAGGAATCCATAGATTCAGAAATTCAGCGCCTTGGGAATCCCCATCGTGAGTCAGCTTCACTGAAGGCTGGTATTACGTTAGCGGAAATAGAGGAGGAAAACCGGTCATTCCAGCGCTTTATCGCTCGGACGGTGGCGGGGTCGCCGGGACGCTACGGCAAGCGCCCCGGCCGCGACCCATTTTTCAGAAAGCGGTGCTGATCGAGCAGGCGGCCGGACCCAGAATGACCACGAACAGGGTCGGCAGGATGAAGAGAATCAGCGGCACCGTCATGATCGCGGGCAGGCGGGCGGCCTTTTCCTCTGCGCGCATCATGCGTTCGTGGCGGAACTCGGCCGACAGTACGCGCAGCGCGCTGGCCAGCGGAGTGCCATATTTCTCGGTCTGGATCATGGTCGTGACCACGCCCTTGACCGCATCCAGCTTCACGCGGGTGGCGAGATTTTCGAACGCCATGCGCCGTTCGGTGAGGAAGGACAGTTCGATCGCGGTCAGCTGGAACTCGTCGCCCAGTTCGGGATAGGCCTTGCCCAGTTCGCGCGCGACGCGGTTGAAGGCGGCGTCGACGGTCAGGCCCGCCTCGGCGCAGATGACCAGCAGGTCGAGCGCATCGGGCAGTCCCTTGCGGATCGCGGCCGACCGTTTCTGCACCTTGTTGTCGATATAGATGTCGGGCGCCTTGTAGGCGAGCAGCAGCGCGACCGCGAAGGCGAAAAAGCGCTTTACCGGTCCCCATTCGGGTTCGATGCCCACGCCATAGAGCAGGATCGCGGCGGCGCCGCCGATCACGATCGGCAGGATCATGCGGCCGAAGATGACGGCGACCGCCAGATCCTTCGACCGGATGCCGGCCTGCGCCAGCCGGATCTGCGCGTCCTTGAGCTGGTCGTCCTGCAACACCTTCAGGCTGGAGAGGAAGGACCGCATCTGGTCCGTCGTCTGGTTCTTCTGCACCAGCTTGGCGCGGCGCTTGGCGGTGGAGGCGGTAATGCCGGCCTTGAGCTGTTCGCGCCGTTCGTTCAGCGCCTTGACCCGCTTGGCCATCGGGTCGCGCACCGTCATCACGGCATAGAGGGCGAAGAGGACGGCGAGCGTCGCAAGGCCCGCAAGCAGTGTGCCGAAATCGGTGGCGGTCATGCCGAACAGGGTGCCGGCGGGGGTGGGTGCGTCCATGATCTAATCGCTCCCCATCAAATCTCGAAATTGACCATCTGGGCCATGATGAAGGCGCCGATCGCCATCCAGCACATGCCGCCGATGCCGATCACCTGCATCAGCGATAGCCCGAAAATACCCGCCGGATCGGGGGTGAAGAAGGGGCTCATATAGTTGAAGTTGATGTAGCAGATCATGCCGAACACCAGGAAGGGCAGGACGCCGATGATATAGGCCGATGCCTTGGATTCGGAGGACATGGCGCGGATCTTGAGCTTCATCTGGGCGCGCTGGCGCAGCACGGTGGCGAGGTTGGACAGGGTTTCGGCGAGGTTGCCGCCGGTTTCCCGCTGGATCGACAGGGTGATGACGAAGAACTGGAATTCGGGCGTGCCGAGGCGATCTGCGGTTT
The DNA here is from genome assembly GCF_001650725.1 of Sphingobium sp. TCM1. Lineage (GTDB taxonomy): Bacteria > Pseudomonadota > Alphaproteobacteria > Sphingomonadales > Sphingomonadaceae > Sphingobium. Next base: position 1,572 of record NZ_LXVX01000029.1, read on the forward strand.
CCTGAAGCGCCTGCTCCATGGTCCGGCCGATCTTGATGCGTTCGGTGATCAGCTTGAATTCCTCGCCCACCGGCCCCGGAATTTCGCTCGACACGATGCCCAGCGTCTCGGCGATCGGCAGGCCCGAGCGCAGGCCGCGCGTCAGCAGTTCGAGCGCATCGGGGAATTTGACGGTGAACTGGTTGATCCGCCTGGCGATCAGGCGACCGACCCACCAGTGCGGCAGGCCCAGGCCCGCGGCCAGGCCCACCATCATCGCGAAGAGAAAGGGAAAGCCGCGCAGCATCAGGAAGGCGGTGATGACCAGGAAGGTCACGGCGCAGGCCGTCATATACTGGCTGAGCGTCCATTTCCGGCCGGTCATCTTGATGCGCTTGGCCAGATTGTCCGGATTGGGGATCAGCGACACCAGCATCTTGGCTTCGGTGCCGGTCGGCCGGTTGGAAATGGCCTTGCGCATCCGCGCTTCGAGTAGTGCCTCGGCCGATTCGCTGTGACGGCCACGGATCAGGGCGACACGGCGCTTGCGCGCCTTGTCCGGCGACGGACCGGCGAAGGCGACCAGGACGAGGCCCAGCATCGTCGCCACCAGCACCGTTATCAACAGGAAATTGCCGTCCATCTCTTTGCCTGTCCTTCGTGGGCCTGTCCTTCAGGGGCGGCCGCCGGGCGGCGGCGCACCGTCAATCTTCCAGCGCGGCCTTGTCCTTGCGGCGCGACGGTATCATGCTCTTGAAGTCGATCTTGCCGAGCAGGGAGTCCCCCTTGCGCGCCGTCGGCTTGATGGCACCGCCGTCATCGGCCTCCGCCGCGCCCAGCGCTTCGTCGAGCAGGGTGGCGCAGGCCGCGCCGACCTTGCTGCCCTTGGCGGTTTCGGCGAGCGTCTTGCCGAGCTTGGCCGCCTGCGACGCGATGCGCAGGTCGAAGGGGATGAGGACATCCACCTTGCGCTCGATCGATTGTTCGAAATCCTTGCGGCTGATTTCCGGCGATCCGGGATGGACGCGGTTGGCGACGACCACCACGCGCGACTGGGGCGCGTTGGTCTTGAGCCAGGACAGGATGCGGATCGTGTCGCGCGCCGCCGCCAGCGTCAGTTCCGTCACGACCAGCGTCAGATTGACGTCGCTCATCAGGTGCGGATGCTGGATCAGCATGTTGCGCGGCAGGTCGATAACGCTGCATTCGAAGGCGAGGCGGAATTCCTCCAGCAGCTGGTAGAAGGCGCCGCCGTCGGTCAGCATCGGCTGGCTGATCGGCGCTTCGGCCGACAGGATCGCCAGCGTGTCGCTGGCCCGCACCATCGCGCGTTCGATGAACAGCCCGTCGATACGGCTGGGATTTTCGATCGCGTCGGTCAGGCCACGGCCCGGCTCCAGGTCCATAGCCAGCGCATTGGTGCCGAAATGGACGTCGAGGTCGAGCAGGGCGGTCGGGCGCTTCTTCTTTTCCGACAGCATCCAGGCGAGCGAGGTCGCAACGGTGGAGGCGCCCACGCCCCCGCGCGTCCCCACCACCGCCATGGTGCAATGGGGGCGTTCCGGTCCCGCGTCGCGCGGCGCCATGAACACCGCCTGCGCCTGCGCCAGCGCGTCGCGCAACTGGTCGGCGCCGAAGGGCTTGAGCAGATAGTCCTGGATGCCGCTGGCGATGAGATCGCGATAGAGGCGCACGTCGTTCACCTGGCCGGCGGCGATCACCACCGTGCCGGGTTCGCACACTTCGGCGAGGCTGTTGATGTCGTTGAGCGGATCGCCGCTTTCGGACATGTCGACGAACAGGATCTGCGGCGATGCCGTGATCGACAGGCTCTGGACCGCGTTGCGCATCCCGCCCTTGTTCACCTTTTCGGGTGCCCAGCCCATTTCGGCAGTGACCGCGCGCAGCATGTCGAAACTATGATCGTCGCAGACGAAGGCGTGGAACGGATCGCGCAGGCCCGCGCCGGGTTTCCAGGGTGCGTTCATGTTACTGGGCTCCCGCGGTTATCTGCTTGAGTTCGCCTGCGCCCGTCGGCGGCTTGTCGCGATAGGTGGAGATCGCGCGGTTGGAGGTGGCGGTGCGCAGGTCGCTGTCGCTGCTCTGGCCACGGACCAGATCTTCCGGATTGGCGATCATGGCGGCGAGGTTGCCGTTGAGCGCGCAGCCATAATTGGCCGAGGCGCCCAGGTTCATGTCGGCTTCCTGCTTGTCGCTCCAGTCCGGGCAGCCCGGCACGCTGGCGGACGCGCGGCGCACGATCAGGCGGACGCTGCCCTGCGGCGCGGCGCCGGCGACCGCCGAGCTGTCCTCGCCCACCAGCAGGCCGTGGCGCGCCACGACATCGGCGATGCCTTCACGCAATGCGGGACCATAATAGGCGTCGGAGACGATCGCCACCTGATCGCCATAGCCAAGGCGGATCGAGGCGAACCAGTCGGCGAGGCGGCCCGCCTCGACCGGGGTCAGCGTGTCGCCGGGGCCGGCCTGCACGTCGAAGGTATAGCTGGCGTAGCTGACCACCGGCTGGTGGACGGATTCGACGCTGCGATTGGGACTGTCGGTCATGCAGCCCGCGAGCGGCAGCGCCAGCACGGCCAGCGCACCCAGCGTCCTGATCGACAGACGGGTCTGGAGAGGGGAAGTCATGTCTTTCATCCTTCCGTCAGAAGCTGAAGCCGGGGGCGGCGCTGGCATTCTTGCCCGATTTCCGGTCGGCGCGGGCCAGCGGGGCCGCGGGCAGGGACGCTTCCGGGCCGGGCGTGGGCATCGGCGCGCCGGGGGCGCGGCTGGGCATGGCCGGCCGGGCGCCGCTCACCCCGTCATGCCCCTGTTGCAGGAACAGGCCCTGGCCCACATTGGCGTTGCGGAAGCCGTCGGTCGGCAAATGGATGTCGGATGCATTGACCGGCTTCACCAGATAGGGGGTGACGACGATCACCAGTTCGGTCTCGTTGCGCTGGAACTGGCGCGACTTGAACAGGCTGCCCAGGATCGGCAGGTTGCCCAGGCCCGGCACCTTGTTGATATTGTTCGCAGCCTCGTTGTTGAGCAGGCCCGCGATCATGAAGGCCTGGCCCGAACCCAGCTCCACCGTGGTTTCGGCGGTGCGGCTCTTGAGCGCGGGGACATTGGCGTTGATCGAGAAGTCGAGGCTCGACACGGTCGGACGGACGCGCAGAGAGATACGGCCGTCGGCCAGCACCGTGGGCGTGAAGGCCAGCTGCACGCCATATTGCTTGAATTCGATGCTGTTGCCCTGGGTGCCGTTGCTGACGGTGTAGGGATATTCGCCGCCCGCCAGGAAGCTGGCGGTTTCGCCCGATAGCGCGGTCAGGTTGGGCTGCGCCAGAACGGTGGCGAGGCCACTCGATTCGGCGAGGTCCAGCGCGCCGGCAATGTCCATGCCCAGGATGCGTGCGACGCCGCCAAGGCTGTAGCCGCCGTCCACCGGGGTCGTGAATTCCCAGCTATTGTCATCTGCATTGAACTGAGCGAAATCGCGCAGGCCTCCGCCGACACTGCCGAGCACCTTGCCGCCCGAGCGGTCGATGCTGGTGAAATTGGTGCCGATCTTGTGACCGATATCCTTGGTTACTTCGGAAATCTTGACCTGGAGCATCACCTGGAGCGGGGTCGCCATGCGCAGGCGGCTGACGACGGTCACCTCCTTGCCGACGAAGGCTTGCGTGAGGCGTTCGGCCTCGGCCGCGTCTTCGGGCGCCTTGATCGTGCCGGTCAGCAGCACCATGCCGTTCATGTTGTTCACGGCGATGTTCGCGTCGGGCATCGCGACATGCAGCATGTCGTCCACGCTGGTGATGTTGTTGCCGACGCGCACGGTGCCGGAAAACAGCACCTTGCCGTTGGGCGCGGTGGCGAAGACGGTGGTTTCACCGGCCTTCTTGGCGATCAGGTAGAGCTGGTTCTGCGAGCGGACATGGACGTCGACCACCTCCGGGTTGGCGATCACCACGTCCGACATCCGCGCCGGCAGGTTGACCACCCGGCTGCCGCCGACCGACATCAGGATCGCACTGTCCTGCCTGGCGGAAGGAGCCGCGTTGAGCGCCGTGACCGGCGTGGCGAGCGTCGCGGCGGCCAGGCCCAGCGCAATGGCGGGGGCGGCGGCGCGCATGGCGCGATGATGCAGGATCTTCATCTTACTTCCCCCCGACCGGAACTTCGGTCACGTTGGTGCCCCGTGCCACGCGGATCACCGGCCCCCTGAAGGCGACGGTGCCCATGGGCGCGCCGTTGGCGGCCGCCATGGCCGGCACGGGCGCTTCGGCCTTGGCCGGGACCGAGCTGCGCTGGTAGCGCGACACGTCGGCGCCGGTGGAATAGGTGGAGCCGCGATCGACCGGGCGCGAGGCCAATTTGGTCAGGATCGCCTTTTCCGAGGTCGGGCTGGCGCCGTCGGGCAGGTCGACATCGGTGCCCGCGATGGCGGCGTCGAGTTCCGATGCGGTGTCGGCGATCGAGCGCAGCGACATGGACAGCGAACCGATGGTCTGGGCGACCGCGATCTTCTCCGCGATCTTGGGCGTCACTTCGATCGTGACGTTGGAATAGGTCTGAACCACGGGCTTGCCGTCGGCGCCCATCGCATCCATGCGCTGGTCGGTGGCGAGCACGCGCAGGTTGCGCAGGATGGTTTCGGACACCTTGAGCGGGGCGCCGTCGCCGCCGCCCGACACGCTCTGCGTCAGGACGAGGTCGATCCGGTCACCGGGAAAGACGAAGCCGGCGACCGAGCTTTGCGCCGATACGGGCACCGTGACGGCGCGCATCCCCGGCCCGAGCGCGGCGGCCAGGAAGCCGCGGTCGCCCGGCTTGACGAGTCCGCCCTGGGTCAGCGGCTGGCCCGCCGAGATGGCGGTCCGCACGACCGAGCCGGCGAGCTTGGCCGGATCGGCCTGGCCGCGCAGATAATAGGCCTGTTCGACCAGATCCTTGGGCCAGGGCTGGAAGCGGAAACTTTCCGCATCCAGGATGGTGCCGACCGGCAGCGCCTTGGTCGCGACCAGCACATGCGGCAGGTCCGCTTCCGCCGGCATGGCGGCGGCATTGACCTGTGGCGCGCTGGATGAACTCAACATGCTGCGCGCAAGCAGGGCTGTAGTAACGGCTATGATCAGCGCGCCTACCAGCAGCACGATCTTCTTAGCATCCATGACGAAACTCGCCTCCCTCAAGCGGCAGCACTGCCCCCAGTGCTCCACTCATCAAGCAAAATGGTTAAGATATCGTTCGCCAATCAGCCACAGGGCTGCGATCGAGATGGCGACGCCATAGGGTATTTCGGGTTGGCCGGGCCTTTTCGCCCAGCGATGGTGCAGCAGCGTGACCAACGTGACCAGGCCGCCCAGCAGTGCCATCAGCACGATAAGACTGAGCATCGCCTGCCACGGGAACCAGAGCGCCAGCGCGCCCAGCAGCTTGACGTCGCCGCCGCCCATCATGCCGATCGCGAAGAGCGCGGCGAAGACCATGAAGACGAGGGCGCCGGCCAGCAGTTGCAGGGCCATGCCGGGCCACGGGTCCAGCCCGCTCGCGAGCCACCAGAGTGGCGCCAGCAGCGCCACGGCCAGGTTCAGGCGGTTGGAGATGATGCGCGAACGCAGATCGGTGATCGCCGCCGCGATCAGCAGCGCGCCCAGGGCGATCATCAGCGCCAGCCGGAAATATTCCCCCAACATGGGCACTATTCCCTAGACCGCATGGCTTACCAAACCGTAACCATGGACGGCATGGATTCGCCCGATTTCCGCTCCGCTTACCCTCCCGCCGCCGCTTTCGATCGGCGCGCCTGGCCGATGGGCGGGCGGCTGGATTACTGGCAGGCGTCCGATGGCTGGGCGATCCGCCGCTACCGGCTGGGCTCGGGTACGCGCGGACGGATGCTGTTGCTGAACGGCCGTGGCGACATGATCGAGAAATATCTGGAGGTGATCGATCATATGGCGCGGCGCGGCTGGGCCGTGACCAGCTTCGACTGGCGCGGGCAGGGCGGATCGGGACGGCTGACCGATGATCCGATGTGCGGCCATGTCGGGGATTTTGCCGATTATATCAGTGATTTTCGGGCGTTGGCGGACGATTGGCGCGCCGAAGGGCAGGGGCCGGCGGTGATGCTGGGCCATTCGATGGGCGGCCATATGCTGCTGCGCGCGTTGGCGGAGGGGATGCCGCCGCCCGACGCCGCGGTGCTGGTCGCGCCGATGCTGGGGCTGCACAGCGCGCCGCTGCCGCGTTGGCTGGCGGTGGCGGTCGCGCGGCTGATGGTAGCCATGGGACGGGGCGACCGGCGCGCCTGGACGCAGAAGGAGGATAGCGAGCGGCAACGGCGGATGCGCCAGAAAAGACTGACCCATGATCCCGCCCGCTATGCCGACGAACTATGGTGGCGCGACCATAGTCGGGACATCGCGCTGGGGCCGCCGAGCTGGAACTGGGTGGCGCAGGCGCTCGATTCGACTCGGGCGCTGGCCGAGGGGCCGGGGGTGGCGCAGGTCGCCTGTCCGTTGCTGATCCTGGCGAGCGAGGCCGATCGGCTGGTGTCGACCGCTGCGATCCGGCAGGTGGCGGCGCGGCTTCCCGACGCGCGACTGCATATCTATGGGCGGGAGGCCGCGCACGAGATATTGCGCGAGCTGGACCCGGTTCGGTGCGACGCTCTGGACCGGATCGAGGCCTTTCTGGACGAGACTGCGCGGGACGAGATTGCAAATTGACCCATTTCGACATCGTGATCGTGGGCGGCGGCATGGCCGGCGCGAGTCTGGGCGCGCTGCTCGCCGCCGATGCGCGGGTGCTGATCCTGGAGATGGAGGAGCGCGCGGGCTATCATGCCACCGGGCGGTCGGTCGCCTTCTGGGAGGAAAGCTATGGCGGCCCGGTGGTACAGCCGCTGACGACCGCGTCGGGGCCGCTGCTGGCTGCGCCGGACCCCGATTTCCATGAGGGCAGCTTCCTGTCGCCGCGCCGGACACTGCATGTTGGGCGCGCGGAGGACGCGCCGCTGCGCGACGCGCTGATCGCGCAGTTCGCGGGGAAGGTCGATCTCCGCCCGGTCGATCCGTGTGCGCTGGTGCCGGGACTGCGCCCGGACTGGACGCTGGGGGTGATGGAGGCGAGCTGCCAGGACATCGACGTGGCCGCGCTGCATCAGGCCTGCCTGCGCCGCTTCCGCCGGCTGGGTGGCGAGGTGCGGCTGGGCGCGGCGCTGCTGGGCGCGCGGGCGGCGGACGGCGGCTGGCGGATCGAGACGCGCGACGGGCCGGTCGGATGCGGCGTGCTGGTCAATGCGGCGGGCGCCTGGGCCGACGCGGTGGCGCGGCTGAGCGGCGTGGCGCCGGTCGGCATCGCGCCGCTGCGACGGACGGTCGTGCAACTCCAGGTGCCCGACCTGCCCTCGCCCGACCTGCCGCTGATCATGGACCTGCGGTCGCGCTTCTATTTCAAGCCGGACGGGCCGGGGCGCATCTGGCTGACCCCGCATGACGAGACGCCATCGCCACCCTGCGACGCCGCGCCCGAGGAACTGGCCGTGGCCGAGGCGATCGCGCGGTTCGAGGAGGCGGTCGACTGGCGGATCGGACGGATCGAGCATAAATGGGCGGGGCTGCGCAGCTTCGCGCCCGACCGTGCGCCGGTCTATGGCTTCGATCCGGTCGCGCCCGGCTTCTTCTGGTTCGCGGGGCAGGGCGGGTTCGGCATCCAGACCGCGCCAGCCGCGGCGCTGCTGGGGGCTGCGCTGCTGACCGGATCGGCGATGCCGGAAGCGGTTGCCAGCATTGACGCGGCTGCCTATGGTCCGGGTCGGTTTCGGTAGCGCAACAAGCCGGGAGAATGGACATGGCCCACAAGTTCGTGATCGAGAAGAACAAGGCCGGCGAGTTCGTCGCCAAGTTCAAATATAATGCCGAGGTCATCTTCTGGACCGAAGGCTACAGTTCCATATGTGGACGGCTCCCTCTTGCAAGGGCTGAACGGAAAATTTGATCGGATCGCTTGCTTCCATATGTCCGGCCTTTC
>NZ_LXVX01000030.1 GCF_001650725.1 Sphingobium sp. TCM1
AGATGTGTATAAGAGACAGTCCCAACCTAGGACGTTGTCCGACCTGATATGCGCGGGCGGACCACGCTCGATGAACAACTCGGCCAGCGCTGCCAGTACGTCTTCGTGTTTGAGCTGGCGCGCGACGACGAGTGCCAGGCACTCCCTGCTCGCCTCGTCGATAATGGTAAGGATGCGGAACTTGCGTCCGTCATGGGTGCGTTCCTCGACGAAGTCGTAAGCCCAGACATGCCCCGGATACTCCGGCCGCAACCGGATGCACGAGCCATCGTTCAGCCATAACCGGCCGCGTTTCGGCTGGCGCTGCGGCACCTTCAGCCCCTCGCGTCGCCAGATCCGTTCCACCCGTTTATGGTTCACCGACCAACCCGCCGCGTGCAGCAGCGCCGTCACCCGGCGATAGCCGTAGCGCCCGTACTGCCTGGCAAGGGCGATGATATCCTCGGTGAGCGCCAGCTCGTCATCTGCCCCGAACGGCACCTTGCGCTGCGTCGACCGGTGCTGGCCGAGCACGCGGCACACCCGCCGCTCGGATACATCCAGCACCTCCCGGACCTGGTCGATGCAGCGCCGACGCCGTGCGGGGCTCAGAAGTTTCCCTTGGCTGCCTCCTGCAGGATGAGCTTGTCCAGCGTCAGATCCGAGATCGCCCGGCGCAGCCGCAGGTTCTCCTTTTCCAGATCCTTCATCCGCCGAGCCTGATCGGTCTTCAGGCCACCATATTCCTTGCGCCAGCGGTAGTAGGTCTGCTCGCTGACCGCGATGCGCCGACAGGCCTCGGCGGTCGTGCCGCCCTGACCCAGCATGATCTCAACCTCACGTAGCTTCCCGATAATCTCCTCGGGCTTGTGCTTCTTCGCAGGCATTCGTCGTCCCTTCCTTGGTCCAGACTGTAATAGTCGATGGACCACTCAGAAGGGGGCAGCTCACACCCACCACGTCTCCATCCTCACCATGAACGGCGACAGCTACCGCCTCAAACAGTCCGCCGGCCGGCGATCAGCCAGAAGGGCGGAGCAAAACCAGGCCACCGTGTCGGCCGACCCGAACACCGGCGAGATCCCGTCGCCATAGCCGGGAGAAAACGGTCGCGACGATATGGAAAGGGCCCCGATCGGGGCCCTTTCCATATCGTCATCACGCCTCGACCGCTGGCCTGCTTTTACTCCGCCCCGCTGGCCGGGTTTTGCTCCGCCGTTGACACCTGACACGGACGCAAGAAAACGGATTTCCCGCAAGGCGCCTCCACGCAACGCTTACCGAAAAGCCGTCGTATGCTTCAGATATCGAGCAGGCTTGCTTACTGGTGAGCAAGCGACCTGCATCGTGGAATGGTGATTAGTGCCGGCATCGCGCATGCTCAAATGCTGATGCGATTATCCGCCAAAGGCGGGGCACCGGGGAGCCATTCAACACGCATCCGCTTAGCAAGGGCCGCGCAGGGCTGGACCTGCCATTGTTAGAAAGCGTCCACCGGCAATGCCATGATCGGCTCCGGACCACTCGAAAGGGTTGCGGCCATTCCGCTCACCCTTGGCAGCACTCGGGTAGCGAAATAACGCGCAATATCTATTTTCGCTCTGTCTAGTGGCGTCGAGCCTTGCTCAGCAGCGCACTCCATTCGCAGCCACATCCATCCGAGGCTGACCAACGCAAACATACGAAGATAATCGACAGCCGCAGCGCCTAACGTCTGTGGATCGGCCCCTTTCAATAAGACCGTGATGCCCCGTAGCGTCTCAAGCGCCGTGACAACATTTTTGGCGATCGATCCGTCCGCCGCCCGGTCTAGATCGCCTTCTATGAGTGCGAAGTAAGCATCGACAACCGTACCGCCAGCCATTGAGAGCTTGCGACCAACCAAGTCGAGCGCCTGAATGCCATTCGTGCCCTCGTATATCTGGGCGATCCTCGCGTCTCGGACGAGCTGTTCCATGCCCCACTCCCGGATATACCCGTGTCCACCGAATACCTGTTGGGCTTGAACCGCGCTCTCGAAACCCATGTCGGTGAAAGCAGCCTTGATCACCGGCGTGAGGAGCGCGACGAAGCCATCGGCGCGAGTACGTTCATCCGGATCAGGATGCTTGCGGGCGCGATCCACCTGCAGGGCGACCCATCCAGCGAGGGCACGTCCACCCTCGACGAAGCTGCGCACATCGAGCAGCATTCGCCGAACATCGACGTGCTCGACGATTGCCACCGTCCCGCTTGCGGCGCTCGCACCGCGCCCCTGGCTACGCCCCTTTGCATAGACGGCAGCCTGTTGATACGCCGATGCGGCTACACCCAGACCTTGCATACCGACCATCAGTCTTTCGGCGTTCATCATGGTGAACATCGCCGCCAGCCCACGATTTGGTTCGCCGACGAGCCATCCGATCGCCTCGTCGTAATTCATGACGCAAGTTGGCTGGGCGTGTATGCCCATTTTATGCTCCAGCGAGCCTACCGCCATCGTGTTGCGCCGAGCACATGCGCCTGCGGCGTCAGGCAGAAACTTTGGCACAAGGAACAAGCTGATTCCGCTCACTCCCGCAGGCGCATCGGGCAGGCGTGCAAGGACGAGGTGAATGATGTTCCCCCCGAAGTCGTGATCGCCGGACGATATGAAGATTTTCTGCCCAGTAATGGTGTGACTTCCGTCGGCCTGTGGAGAGGCCTTGGTCTTGATCAGCGAGAGATCGCTTCCCGCACTGCTTTCGGTCAGCGCCATCACACCGGTCCATTCGCCGCTTACCATTCTTGAAAGGTAAGTCGACTTCACCGCGTCGGTCGCATGGGCCGCGATCGCTTCCGCCGCACCCCTTGTCAGCGCTGGAAACAACCCGAATGATAAGTTGGATGCGGACAGCATTTCGTCCAACCATAGCTGCAGAACGAATGGCAGCCCTTGGCCGCCGTGAGCTGTATCAGCGCTCAGCGACGGCCATCCTGCATCGCGGAATGTCGCATAGGCGTTCGAGAACCCCGCAGGGGTCCTCACTTCCCCATCGACAATCCGGCTACCTTCTTCGTCGCCGCTCTGATTGATCGGGTGGAGCACCTCCGTGCAGAGTTTCCCAGCTTCGTCCAGGATGCTTACCGCCAGTTCCGTGTCGAGATCGGAGCCGAGTTCCGCCATCTCGAGATCGAAGCCCAATACTTGGCTGAGCAGAAAACGATAATCCTCGACCGGTGCTACGTACGCGTCCATGCCGCCTCCCAAAATGTATCTTATTTGAAAGCCGAAATGCCGGTCAGAGACCGTGAAACGATCAGCTTCTGTATCTCGGTTGTCCCATCCGGGATCGGCAGGACTATCGCTTCCCTGGCCAGTCGCTCGACAATGAATTCCCGGGTCACACCGTTCCCACCATGAATCTGCACCGCCTGCCTTGTCGCGTCGACAGCGATCTCCGTTCCGTACCACTTTGCCATGGCGCACTCAGCATCACAGCGCTTGCCTTCATCGATCATCGATGCGGCGCGCAGGCCGAGCAGGCGTGCGGCATCTATCTGCATGGCCATGGTCGCGATTTTGTCAGCGATGAGCTGGTGCGCGGCGATGGGCTTGCCATGCTGGGTACGGTCGCGGGCATAGCGAATTGCCTCATCCCTGGCTCGGCGTGCCAGGCCATAGCCAAGTGCGGCGACGTGAATACGCGCGCGCTCGAATACGGCGAGCGTGTTCCGCAACCCGTCCCCGATTTGCCCGATAGTATTGGCGACAGGCACGCGCACGTCATCGAGGAATATCTGCGCTGTCGACTGTCCGTTCAGCGCCATCTTCTCAATGGCCCGCACCTCATAGGGATGTTCGTGGCGCTCGAGCAGAATGTGGGTGAGTTCGCCGTCTCCCGTGCTGCACGTGCAGATCAGGAAGTCGGAATGCGCGCCGTTGGAGATCCACGTTTTCTCACCGGAAATTACCCAATGGTCGCCGTCTCGCACGGCCCGCGTCCGGACGCCGGATACATCAGACCCGACATTCGGCTCGGATATCCCCATAGACGCCATGAATTTGCCACGGAGGAGCCCCGCAAGATATCGTTCACGCAGATGGTCGGGGGCGAGGGTGTGGATGATCGATGCGCAGACGACGTTCATGAGCAGCGGAATTGCGAGGTCAATCGAGGAATAGGCGACCTCCTCGAACAGGCGCAGATGGAGCCGCCAGCTCTGCCCGAGACCGCCCGCCTCCTCGGGAAGCGGCGCGTTGATCAGACCGAAGTCGGTCAACTGGCTGATCCAGCCGGTGAGCTGGGTCTTGCTGAAATGTCCATCACCATGCGCCCGGATCTCGGGTTCAAGCTTGTCGTCAAGAAACCGCCGCAGCGTGTCGATGGCGAGACCTTCGTCGTCGTCATAGCCGAAGAGAGAGTTCGTCATGCGTTCACCTCGACCGCTTGATCGGCGCTGGTGAGGCAATCGACAGCCTCGCGATATTCCCGCTCGATTTTCTCCGCCAGATGCTGAACGGAACGGATGCCGTCGATTGGTCCGACGCCGTGCCCAGCGGTCCAGACATCCCGCCACCGCTTCGGGCTGATCTCTTCAGTTACGTTGAACTCGCCTTCCGGCCTCGCGAGGTTGGCGGGAATTGTTTGACCGAGGAAGTTGGCATGCAACCCCGAAACCCGATCAGTGTAAATGATGTCGCTGGCCGAGGAAGCGACGATCATCTCCTTCATATCCTGCGCGGCCATGCTCTCGATGGTCGGAATGAACGCCGTACCCATCGACACCATATCTGCTCCGGCCGCGACCGCAGCCGCCACACTCCGGCCATTGCCGACTGCGCCGGCGAGGATCAGGGTCTTTCCACGCAACTCCGGTCGCAGTTCGGCAACGAAAGCGAACGGACTGAGCGTGCCGGCATGACCGCCCGCACCCGCGCAAACCGCGATGATGCCATCGACATTGGCATCGAGTGCCTTGCGGGCGTGCCGCATGTTCGTCGCATCGTGGAACACCAGCCCGCCATAAGAATGGATGGCATCCGTCACCTCACGGCTGATCGACAATGTGGTTATGACCACCGGGACCTGATGTCGGATCGTGATCTCCAGATCCGCCGCCAGGCGTTCGTTGGTGGCATGAACGCTGAACTGAACCCCGAACGGCGCATCCGCGCCGGTTAGCTGGCTCCGGATGCCGACGAGCCATTCTTCGTAACCCTCCGGCGTACGCTGGTTGACCGAGGGAAATGTTCCCAGCAGCCCGGACCGGCAGGCGGCTATCACCAGGTCTGGCCCGGATACGAGAAACATAGGGGATGTGAGTGCCGGAACGCGCAGACGTCCCGCGAAGGAAGCTGGTAGCATCAGATTATACTCCGGCGGTAGGTAGCGGCCAGACAGGCGAGCATTTCTCGAAGAAGGCAGCGACGCCTTCGTGGAATTCCGGGCTGCCGAGACAGACTCCCGCTGCGGCGTGTTCCGCTTCAAGATACTCTTCGCTCGCACTCCCGCTCGCCACCTTCCACGACCTGATCGCAGAGTTCCAGCTTGAGCGCCCGGTCGGACGCAACCGGCTGGTCCTGCAAAATGATCCTGCGTGCCGCATGCGGGCCGACCCGACGTGCCAGCCAGAACGGCAGCGCCATATCGGGCGTGAGCCCGATCCGCATGAAATGGAATCAGGAAACGCGTGGATGCGGAGGCAACAAGCTGATAGCAAGCGAGGACTATGCCGAGCGCGTCGCCCGCACATGAACCGCAGACCGCCCCGACGATCGGCTTCTCGGCCGTGCCGATAACGCGGCAGAGATCGAGAAGCCGAGCATGGAAGGCCGTGAACGGCTGGCGATCCAGATCCCGCATATATCGTATGTCACCACCGGCCGAGAAGTTCGGACCGGTGCCGGTCAACAGGATCGCTCTTACATCGCTGTCTGCGAGCGCCTGCTCGAGTTCCTCGTGGAGGCGGCCTCGGGTTTCATCATCGAACGCGTTGAGGCTTTCAGGCCTGTTCAAGGCAATTCGGCGAACGCCCTCGGCCGGGCGGTCGGCGACGACTTTCATGTACGTGCTCCATCATTCGGATAGTTGGACTTCGGCGGATAGGTGACGGCCAGGCTCACCGGCTGGCGGGACGTTTGTTTCCCACCGGCGCGACGCGTCTCAATGCAGAGCAACCCGCCGATCATCGTTTTTCCGGCGCCGAGGCTCGTCCCGCCAGGTCGCGCAGGGCTTTCTTGTCGATCTTGCCGACCGCCGTCAGTGGGAGAGCGTCGACGAACTCGACCCGCTTGGGCGCGTAGAGCGACCCCTTTCTGCTCTTCACATGGGCTACGAGCGCTTCCGACGAGACGTCCGCCCCAGGCTTGCGGATGATATAGGCGGTGACCGCCTCACCCCATTTTGGATGCGGCGTTCCAATCACCGCGCAGACATCGACCTGCTCGTGGCTCGTCAGCGCATCTTCGACATCGCGGCTGTAGATATTGAAGCCGCCGGAGATGATCATGTCCTTCTTGCGGTCGACGATGAATAGGTAACCCTGCTCGTCCTGCGTTCCGATATCGCCGGTGTGCAGCCAGCCGCCCGCAAGGGTTTCCGCGGTGAGGTCCGGCAGATTGTGATATCTGTCGAGCGCTGCCGGGCTGCGCACGCAAATCTCCCCTGTTTCGCCGGCGGGAATCGGATCGCCGTCTTCGTCGAGCAACGCGACGGTCGCGGACGCCGCAGGAAACCCGCATGAGCTCAGAAGGTGCGGTGTATCCGCTTTATGATCCGCGCGCCGCAGGACGCTGAGCGGAAGACATTCGGTCTGTCCGTAAGCCTGCGACATGACCGGGCCTAGGCGCTCGATCGCTTCGAGAAGCCTCGGTGGCGTAATCGAGGAGGCACCGTAGAGCAGCGTCTCCAAAGAAGACATATCATGTCGGTCGAGCGACGGATGGTCGAGCAGCGTATAGATCATGGACGGGACTAGGAACGTGAAATTGATCCTCTCGCGTTCGATGGTGGCCAACGCCTGCTCGACATCGAAGCCTCGCATCAGGTGGATGGTCCCTCCGCGCCAGAGCAGCGGCAGTAGGAACGTGCCAGCCGCATGGCTGTTGGGAGCGACGCCGAGATAGCGCGGCGCGACAGGCAGCTCATAGTCGCTCAAGGGCGCGAAAAGCGCGAAGGCACTTGCAGTGGCTCTGTTGCAAAGATTGGCGGCAGTCAGAGGTAGGCTGTCGCTCTGCGCCGATCAGGCGGCTGCTGCGAAATGGTGGTTGAGCATGCCCATGGCCTCCGTCAGCGCCGAGGG
>NZ_LXVX01000031.1 GCF_001650725.1 Sphingobium sp. TCM1
CAAAAAGGGCGGCCCGTAAAACAGGCCGCCCCTTTTTGCTGCAAAAAACTGCCTCCTCAGGCAGAACAACGTCGCGGGGTGGAGCAGCCCGGTAGCTCGTCAGGCTCATAACCTGAAGGTCGCAGGTTCAAATCCTGCCCCCGCAACCACCGATACCGACAAACCAGATTTTTCCAGCTTTTGTCGGTTACGGTTGGATCGCCCTCCCGCAACCACAGAAACCGACATACCGGGGCCCCCTGATGCGAAAGCATCGGAGGGGCTGTCGGTGTTGGCCCAATTGCGCCGTTCCAACCATTCGAGGATGGTGCCAAACTCGCCGTGCAGCATGGCGTTGACCTCGCCCCGTTTGGCGCCGGGCGTCAGAACGATGCGCTCGATAAGCGCGCGCAGCGCATCGGCCGCCTCTTGCCGTTCTTCCGGATGCGCTAGCGCTTCCGCAAAGCGCTCCACCTTGCGCCGGTAAATCTCCGAGATATTCGGATGGATGTCCGGGACATCGGCGGGAGCTGCAGCGAGCCGGGCGCGAATGGCGTCTTCCTGTGCCTCGAGTTCGAGCAGTTGATCAACGAGCGAACGGGTTCCCTTGTCTTCCGTCGCGAGCGTCACAAGTCCCTTGATAGCTTTGAGGACCTTGTCGAGTTCCGCCCGATCGGCGGTGTCTGTCGCGCGGCGCTGGCGATTGATGCGATTGGTTTCTTCGACGCAGGTACGAATGGCTTCGGCCGCTACTTCGGGACTCATCAACCGGTCACGAAGACCGTCGAGAACGCGCGCCTCCAGCTTGTCGCGCGCAATGCTATGCCCATTGGAACAGCTTCTCGTGTCTATGTGGTTCGAACATGCAAACCGCCCCTGCCCGCGAAGGGTATAAGACCCACCGCAGCAGCCGCAGTAGACAAGGCCGGACAGCAGGCTCTTGGGGCGATGAGTCCGGTTCATCGCATTGTGGGCCGAGCGCGTCGCTTCGATGACGCCGGCATATTGGATCGCGATATCTTCCTGTCGCGCTTTTGCGGCCTGCCAGAGTTCGTCGTCCAGGATCCGCAGATGAGGCACGTCGGTAACGATCCACTCGGACTGCGGATTGATACGGGAGACACGCTTGCCGGTCTGGGGGTTCTTCAGGTAGCGCAGGCGGTTCCAGACCAGCTTGCCGATATAGAGTTCATTGTTGATCAAGCCTGTGCCACGCTTCGAGTGACCCCGAATCGTGGTCGATGTCCAGAGCTTGCCGGTCGGTGCGGCTATCCCCGCTTCATTGAGACGGCAGGCTATCGCATGCGGGCTGAGACCATTGGCAAACTGGCGGAACACCTGACGTACAACTTCCGCTTCAGCGTCGTTGATGGTGCGCTCGCCGTGAACTGCCTCACCTTCGCTGGAAAAACGACGCACGACGTCATAGCCGTAGCAAAGGCCGCCGCCGGACTTGCCTTTCTCGACGCGTCCGCGAAGGCCACGATGGGTCTTCTTGGCAAGATCCTTGAGGAAGAGGGCGTTCATCGTGCCCTTCAGGCCGACATGCAGTTCCGAAACCTCGCCCTCGGCCAGGGTCACTATCTTCACGCCCGCGAACTGAAGGTTCTTGTATAGCGTTGCCACGTCGGCCTGATCGCGGGAGACGCGATCAAGCGCTTCAGCGAGCAGGACATCGAAGCGGCCCATCTGGGCATCCTGGAGCAGCGCCTGAATGCCGGGTCGCAGGATGACGCTCGCACCCGAGATCGCGGCATCCTTGTAACTACCGACGATGCGCCAGCCTTCGCGCGCAGCCTGTTCGCGGCAGACCAAAAACTGGTCCTCAATAGAAGCTGGGCTCTGCTTGTCATCGGAATAGCGGGCGTAAAGCGCTGCGCGGGTCATTTCGGTCTCCTGGGTATCGGGAAAATTTAACATGATCTGCTGAGGAGGCCAAATTGGCGGCAACTTTCCGGGGCAGTGCGGCTGAATGTTCCGGAGTATGCATTTTGCACTTGCGTAATATGCTTCGCAAGTGCAGCATAATCTGGCCTTTCAGGCATCCTCTCCTAACTAGGCCGGCGTCGAGCCGGCCTTTTTCTTGGGCAAGATCATGTCCGGCGGAGGACTTCGATCCAAGCACGACCGTGCAGCGTGTGCTGCTTCAGATGATCCTGCAGACATGAGCACAGCGGGCCGCCCCTCTGGCACAAGGTGTGCCGGTGCCAGATATCAATATGCAGGCTAACCCCAAGGCCTTATTCGAAACGAGCCACGATTCGGTTCCGACTGCACCGTATCGATGGACCTCCCGCCTGTGCTTCAGTGGAAAGCGACCCGCCCTGAAGATACAGGCGGGGGAGACTCGTGGGCGCGTAGCATTTGGCCTGTCTCTGCGGCGGACTTTGATATCCAGGGTCGCGCCGCACGTGTTTCGTTGCGGCGACGAGACAGTGCAACCGCGGTAACGAAAGAGGGTTATCATTCAAGATGGGGGAACTCGGACAAAAGGCTGACGTATATGGTGGTCCGGGAGTTGGAACTGGCCGACAAAATATCAGGTCATTTGCAACTGCCAGGACCGCATGATGGGGGCGAACCGCTGAAATAGCGGAGTGCTGCCCGCGACGTCACGAGATAAGGATAGATGATGCCGCCAAGGGTCTTGATTGTCGGGCTGGGGATCGCCGGGATGGCCAGCGCCATCGCGCTCAGGAAAAAGGGCTACCACCCCGTCATCGTCGAGCGCGCGCCCGAGCGGCGGACCGGCGGCTATTTCATCGGCCTGCACGAAAGCGGGTGCGAAGCCGCCGAAAAGCTGGGCGTGGCGCGCGACATCCATATCCGCACGCCCGAGCAATCCCAGAACTGGCATTTGACCAAGGACGGCACCCGCGTCCGCGTGGCGGGCTTCGCCGACCAGCCGACCAAACCCGACACACTTCTGCGCGGGGACATCGAGGAAGGGCTGTGGCACGCCGTCGATGGCCAGATCGACGTCCGGTTTGGACCACCCCGGTTGCACTGTCGAGGGACGGCGAACAGGTGCGCGTGCGCCTTCGCCAGGGCGACGGTCCTGAAACAGATGAACTGTTCGATCTGGTGGTCGGCGCCGACGGTCTGCGCTCTACGGTCCGCAAACTCGCCTTCGGCCCGCACGAAAAATTCATGCGACCGTTCAACGCGATCATCTGCGCCTTTCAGCTTCGTCACCAAATGGAAACCTTCCGGGCCGGTGATGGCATCATCCTCAACGAAGGAAAGCGCTCGCTCTGGGTCTTCCCCTTGCAGGATCATACCCCGACCGCGTTGTTCACCTACCGCACCAATGACATCGACGCGCAGTTCAAGCGACCGCCCGTCGACGTGCTGCGCGAGGTTTACAAGGACATGGACAGCGGCGGTGTGGTCGAAGAGGCGCTTGATGATCTCGCCCAGACCGACAGCTACCTGTTCGATTCGGTCAATGAAGTGCGGATGTCGCACTGGTCCAATGGCCGGATCGTGTTGGTCGGGGATTCGGCCTGGTGCCTGACGCTCTATTCCGGCATGGGCGCATCGGCCGCGATCGTCGGTGGTTATGAACTGGGCGAGGCCATCGCCGCGCATGACGGCGACATCGCGGCGGGACTCGGTGCCTGGGAAGCGAAGATGCGTCCCTTCGTCGACAAGCACCGGCGCGGCGTCCGGTTCAAGGCGCAGATCTTCGTGCCGTCCAATGGCTTTTTCTTCGTGCTACGCCGCGTCGTTCTCAGGCTTGGTGGTCGCTACCTCGCCAAGCTGTCGCAGGAGCATAAACCCGCATGAGGCCGGCGCTCCGGCTGTGTAGCACCTCGCTTCTGTCGTTGCTGGCCCTGGCAGGCTGCGCGACGATGCCCGCCCGCATCCCGTATTCATCGGCCGATAGCATCGCGGCGAGCATCTTGCCCGGCGAGCCAGTGCGATTCTGGGCAAAAGGCGATGATGATGCCTACCGCCGGCGGGCTGCGAAGGTGATCGCCGATCGCGGCGCCACTCCAGTCGACAAGCCCAGAACCTTCCTCGCCTTGTCGGGCGGGTCCGACAAAGGGGCCTTTTCAGCCGGGCTGTTGAATGCCTGGACGCGGCGTGGCGATCGACCTGCGTTCGACATGGTGACCGGGGTCAGCACGGGCGCGCTCATTGCGCCCTTCGCTTTTCTGGGCAGCGGCCAGGATACCGCGCTCACGGCGATCTACACCAATGTCAGCGCCAAAGACATTTACCGCAAGCGGATCTTGCCCGGCCTGCTGGGCGGATCGGGCCTGCTCGACACGAAACCATTGCAGACATTGATCGCGCGCTACATAACCCCCGACTTCCTCGACCTTATCGCCGCCGAACACCGCAAGGGCCGGCGGCTGCTGGTCATGACGACCGATCTCGATGCGCAGCGCGGTGTCATCTGGGACATGGGGGCAATAGCCGCGAGTGCTTCACCACGCAAACTGGCGCTGTTCCGGCAGGTGCTGCTGGCGTCCGCGAGCATTCCCGGCGCCTTTCCGCCGGTCCTGATCGACGCGACCGTCAACGGCAAACATTTCGCTGAACTTCATGTCGATGGCGGCACGATCAGCGGGTTCTTCCTGCTACCACGCGACATGATGGTCGACGCGCGGGCAGACGGTTCGGAAGGGGCGATCTACATCCTCTATAATGGCCGGCTTGCACCGAAGTTCGAGGTGTCGAAACCGCGCACCTTGAGCCTTGTGTCGCGTGCGCTTTCCACGGTGCTGGGCGAAGCGGACAGGACGAGCATCGATGACCTGCGCAGCTTTGCGCAGGAACGAAAAATCCGGCTCTCTGTATGTGCGATCGATGAACCCGATCCCGATGATGATGCGGCTTTGTTCGACACCGAACATATGCGTAAACTCTATGCAATGGGGGAACGCGAGGGCAACGCAAAGAATGGTTGCCTGGCTTCTACGCGCGGCACGGGGCCAACGCGATGATACCCGGATATTCTTCGGCCCCGATCGAAGCGCTTTTTTCCGCAGCAGGCATCGTGCTGGATGAGCGTGATACCGCGGGTTCGCGTGAAATGCGCAATCGGCATGGCGCAACAGCGTGGTTCTTCCTTGATGAAGGATGGCGATGCCTGCGTGGGGCCGAACCAGAGCGCCACGAGAAGCATTGGGAAAGAGGCGCGATGCGCAACCCCCACGATCCTTGAATGGACGGTGTGCTGCCTCCACAATTCAAGCTACTGGCGAGGTCGGGTAGAGAGATGGTTGGCAAATCTTGTCTTGCCAATCGCGGCCAACCGTAGTGCGACGGTCCCATTGCCTCGCGCTTGAACGTGAACCAATGTGGATGCTAGGCTGTCGTGATCGCGTCCTATTCCAGGGCCATATATTTCACAGAGAGGCCGCATGTTCCCTGCGCGCACGGCAGAGCCAGGAGTGGAACTGGAAAGCGCAATCCCATCGCAGATGCGGACGCGCGTCGGTGCTTTCGCCTGGGGGGCGACACCGTTGGGACCGCGTTCCGCCTGGCCGTCCGAACTCGAGATCGCGGTGCATGAGCGAGCGCGAACAACAGCGTCACTGCTTGACATCACAGAATGGCAACATCGAGGGACGGATATGGCGCGACGGACCAATCATCAATTCCTGGCCCCCATGGAAGAGGCCGAATTGGAACGGTGTCTCAAGCTTATCTATGCTGACCGCCTGCCCGGGAATCTCTATCGCTTACTTGCCGAGGACCTGAGCCTCGATCTCGAACAGATTATCTCGTGGGGTGGTCCGCTCATGCCGGTCCCCGCCGAAGTCGCTTGCGGCATCAGGGTCCGCGCCGCGACCGTGAGCGGGGAGCTGCCCGAAGCGCAAGAGACCGTCCTCGCGCTGATGAATGTGAGGCTCGTCGTTCGATGGATATCCGAGCGCGCCTCGAGAAACGATCTCGCCAAAGTCTTTACCGAACTGGGCCGTCTCTTTCATGATCGGCCGCGCGAGAGCCAGTCCTGAATGTTGCTGTTATCGAGAGCAGACCATATCGCACCCCGATAGCGATTCCATCGCAATAGGGTAAGGGACACGAGCATCACTCAACCGATGAACTGGCCCGCATGGCTCGTGGGGATCACTGCCCGGCGATCGTCGGCGTGTTGTTTCAGGTCCGAATCGTTTAAGCTGCCGGGCGTTTACGACAATGGCTTCCACCTGCGCCCCACCGCCGGTGAAGTAACCCGCACGCGCCCCGTTTGATGCGGTGGCACCCGGCCCTGCGCAAGCTGGCGAGGGTTTCAGAGCCTTATCTGAGAACGTGGCTGACGCTTCGCCCATCGACGCAGAGCTGGCATGATCCGCCGTGCCTTTATCGAATAGTCGACGATCTCCTGACAAGACAGAGATTGCGCCGCAGTGCCGAGCATCTCAAACGAGGGAGGGAAGGCGCGGTCAGCGCTGGCGAAAACGACGCGATTGCCTCTCCGTTCCGCTGGAATTGCGATCACCCGACCATCGAAACTTGCAGCTATGCGACGAACGAGCGTCGCGAAGGCCATGGAATTGTCGCAAAGGTTGGCGACCAGCAGGCCGTCAGGACCGAGACGCGCGCGACAGTTATCATAAAAGCCCTGTCGACTGAGCGTCGGGGGAAGGCCTTTGCTGTCGAAGCCGTCGATGAACAGGATATCCGGCCTGCCCGCGGACGCGGCGAGATAGTCGGCGCCGTCGGCACATATGACGCGAAATCTGTGATCGTCCGGCGGAATGTGGAATTGCTGTCGCAGGGCGATCACGTCCGGATCGATCTCGATCACCGTGATGTCGCAATCGGGCAGGGAACGATAGCAGGCCTTGGCGAGGGATCCGCCGCCCAACCCGATCATCTCGATATGTTTGGGTGCTGCCCTGAACAGCCTGAACCCCATCATCACGCGCGTATAATCGAACAGGAGATGATCGGGATCACTGACCCGCATGCCGCGCTGCACGGTCGACCAACCGAATAATAGGGACAGTATGTCTCCAAAACGAAACAGCATCGGACCGGTTGGGCCGAAGGGCGCGTCCAGCGAAATCGGAATATGGCCGGCGCTCCCATAGCGATCAGGAAGAGCCGAGCCAGGCTCTGGGCGTTCGAGGCGCAAGCCAAAGACGAGATCGTGAAACATGTCGAGATCGATGTCCGCAGGGCGCGGAGACCCGTCAGTCATTTGCCCGTTTTCCTGGCTGGATCTGCGAGCGGTGCCGGCCGGTGATGAAGCCATGACGCCAAAAGCAGTGCCGCGCCCGCGGCGACCCAGATCGCCGAATGCCCCACAAGCCGATAAATCAGCGCACCCAGGATGGCGCCCGTCACGAGACCAATCCACAGCAACAAATAGGGCAACCATCCGAAGCGTTCGCCGCCCATCAGCGCGGAAAGCAGGCGCTGCCCGAACTTCACCAGCGTGCCGGTCATATAGGTCAGGCCGATCTGAACCTCTCCATCGCGCTCGAAGAGCGCGTTCTCCGCGCCCATCGCCATTGCCAGCACAGCGGCGGCCGCCCAATTGCTGCCGAACATGGCGAGAAGCGCCGCCACCGATAGCATGACCGCGATAAGGTATATCAGCGCGCTGTGCCTGGAGTGCTGAATGACCCGGCCGCAAAGCGAACCCAGCATGACACCGATCACGAACGAACCGATCAATCCGGCCGCTGTCGCCGCGTCCGAGACATGGGTGCTCAGGCCGACCGCAAGCCGCGTCGAATTCCCGCTCATGAAGGAGACGAAAAAGCCCCCAAGATAGAGGAATCCCAGAGCATCGACATAACCTGCGAGTGCGGCGAAACACGCCGCAAGCCCCCATGTTTTTTGGTCGTACCGGTTCATTCAGCGCGATCTTGGCAGGGTGACTTGCTTCCACCGCCACTCGAAAGATCCCTGTCCCACCGGGCAATTTCCTGGAGGTTGAGGGTTCCAACCCGGTTCAGCCGTGTTGCATCCTCGGTTGCGATCGACCCATTGGCCACGCTATCTCGGATGAAATCCTTCAGCATCATGTTCTGAAGTAGAAGGAATCCCCTGAAACGGTCACTCAGCTTCATGATAGTTCGTTTGCCTGCGAACTATCCGCAGTTCCATATGTGGACCTGTCTCTTATACACATCT
>NZ_LXVX01000032.1 GCF_001650725.1 Sphingobium sp. TCM1
CCGCCCACAGGATCACATCACCCTGGAAATGGCGCCACTTGAAATCCGTCATCGTTCCGTCCGTCCAATCTCCGCCAAGCATGCTCAAGCTTCACGATTTTTGCAACAGAGCCCAAGTTCTGAACCCAGCGCAATGTGGGTGCGGTGAATCTGATTTCACGACCGATATCAAAGCCCATTCATCAAACACCACCTTCATCAGGAGATCTTATGGTTAAGCATAGAAACTTCCGCGCAATGGTTTCCGCTCTCGCTATGCTCGCAGGGCTGTTCACCGCCGGAGAAGCTTCCGCCGAGTTCGTGACGCAATCCGATCAGCGGCCGCCGTCGCCCGCGCGTCTGATCTTCCCCGATACGAAGGACGGACATCATATTTTCGCCGGCGACCTGCACCTGCACACCGTATTCTCGGACGGCTCGGCCTGGCCGACGCTTCGCCTCGCAGAAGCGGCGCATGACGGGCTTAAGTTCGTGTCCTTCACGGAACATGACATCATCACGCCAAAGATCCGCGACACCGGCACCAACAAGAACCGCAGCTATGAAATCGGCCGCGCGTTCATCTCTTCGGGCATGCTTGGCCTCGGCGGCATGAAACTCTCGCTCGGGTCGGAGATCACGCGCGCGATCGGGCATTTCAATTGTCACTTCCTCAAGGATGCAAATGCGCTGAACCCGGGGAAAGTCCATTACAGCACCTTCAAGCAGACGGGCGGGCAGCTCCGGGTCGACTGGAACCGGACCAGCGCGGACGAGAAAGATCTGGAAGCACGGTTCCGCGAAGCGAAGCGGCAGGGCGCCATCTGCCAGTGGAATCATCCGACCATCCCCTCCTCCTCCCCTGGTGAGGCAGTGGTGACGCCGTTCCTCGAACGGATGTTTTCAGAGGGTCTGCTGTCGGGGATTGAGGTTGCGCAAAGCGATTTCATCCACCCCAGCGCGATGGACGTGGCCCTGAAATATAACCTCTATATCGCGGCGACTACGGACGCTCATCTCGGGACCGCGTTGGAGCAGGAGGCGGCGGGGATGGATCACCGCGTCGCCACCCTGTTCCTGACGCAGGGAGAGGATGAAGCGGCCTTCAAGGATGCGCTGGAAAAGCGTCGTACGGTCGGCCTCTTCCGCGACACTTTCTTCGGCACGCGCGAGAATGTTCAAACGGTGATGAACGCGGTCCTGAAGATGTCGTTCACCAAATATTCGCCGTCAGAGTTTCTGATCGGAAACTCAGGCGAGATGGAGATCGCGAATGCTGGCCCGATCGACGTCGAGCTTGAGATCGTTCAGCCGGACTTTCGCCTGCTGAACTATCCGCGCTTCGTGAAGATACCGCATGGATCGAAAGTCACGCTGAAGGCGCTGCGCATCGACGGCCCGAACTTCAAAGGCCTGAAAGTCCGCGTGATCAATTCGCTTGTGACATCGCGTGACCAGCTGGAATTTTTCCTGGAGGCGCAGCCGTTCGATCTGAACGCCATCACCGGCAAGGGTACGCTGAGCAACATCCCCGACGATCTCGACGGCTGGATGTAAGACGGCTGAATGTTCGGCGGCCATGGGTCTTCGGATCCATGGCCGTTTGCATGTCATGCAAGCTCGCGCACCGCTTGCTGCCTCTTCTCATGCCGCGCAAACTCGCCGAGGGCATCCGCAAGAGACGGCAGGTGCGCCCCGCGCCCCGTCGCGAGCGGTACGCGGGAGGGGCGTGGCGCCATTTGGTTCAGGCGGGCGCCCGGCACGGCGCGGATCAGATGCCGGGGCAGGTTCAGGCTGTCCGCGACGGCTTCCGCGAACTCTGCCCATGATAGCTCCGTCTCATTGGTGAGGTGCCAGAGGCCCTGCTCACCGTCGATCAGGAGGTCGAGCGCGACCCTGACGAGATGCGGCACATAGGTCGGCGTGATCCGCTGGTCCGCCGCGGCCTCGAACGGCTGCCCCGCCGTCAGGGCGCGAGCGACCGCGACGGCAAAGTTGAACTCGTCATGGGGAGAGAAGAAGGCTGCGGTGCGAACGATGAGATGCGTCCCCGCCAGGGCGAGAAGTCCCTCCTCCATGCGCGCCTTGCTCTCGCCATAGACGTTGCGCGGGTCGGGCGCGTCGGTTTCGACATAGGCCCCTTCCGCCTTGCCCCCGAAGACGAGGTCGCTTGAGACATTGAGGGTGGCAAGCCCCCGCTCCTCCGCCATCCGCGCAAGGCGGACCGGGCCGTCGCTGTTCGCCGCAAAACAACGGGCGGCATGGCTTTCCGCCTCGTCGACCCGTACCCAGCCG
This sequence comes from Sphingobium sp. TCM1, assembly GCF_001650725.1. Classification (GTDB taxonomy): domain Bacteria; phylum Pseudomonadota; class Alphaproteobacteria; order Sphingomonadales; family Sphingomonadaceae; genus Sphingobium. The sequence continues at coordinate 2,275 of NZ_LXVX01000032.1, forward strand.
GCGGCGTTCACCACTGCCCAGGGATCGTGCCGGTCCAGCGCAGCCCCGATGCTGGCCTCGCTGGTGATGTCGAGCGCGTGCCGCGCCGTCAGCACATGCGGTATGTTGCGGAGCGTACAGGCCCGCGCGAACGCTTGCCCCAGGGTTCCTGTCGCGCCCATGATCAGGAGGGGCCGACCCATGGGCGCACGCTCCCTGCAACTGTCCGCCCGGTGCTGCACGGCCGGGGCAGGACGGCGGACGGCGGGATATTCAAGCCGGATCGGCCGACGCCACCAGCCCGGCTGCGCTGCAAGCGGATGCCGTGCAGCGCCAGTGGCCAGAGCCGTGCCGAGCGCTGCGAGAGCGGTCGCGCGCGGCGTTCCGCTACTGACGTCGAATATGCCCGGCTCATAGATGCCGGGGGCGGTCAGCAGCGTGTTCCATCCGCTACTGCCGAGCAGCGACCAGAGCGTGATCGCTCGCACGTCCACGCCCTCATTGCGCAGATCCTCGGCGCAATCCCACGCCTCCGCCAGCCAGCGCAGCTGCTCCTCGCGCGTGCAGCCATTATGGACTTCGGTGACCGCGATCGGGGTCGCATAGCGGTCCCACGCCTCCTCTATCACGCCCCTCAGACCGGGCGGGGGCGGCTCCAGCACCCGGATCGCCTCGACATCGGCATAGCGCTGCCCGTCATTGCCGCCATGCGCATGGGCGGGATAGCGCTGCATGCGATGGTCGAGGAACCGCTCGCTGGTCAGATAATGGTTGATGCCGATGATGTCTGGCGGACAGGGATCGGCCGCAATGGCCTCCAGCCTGTGCTCCAGCCCGTGCGCGGCCATGCGCCGCCACAGCGGATGACCGCGCCGTACGCGCCCGAACAGCAGGTCCCATGTCGCCCAGCGCCGGATATTCTCGAACGCAGCCTGCTCGCGCAACTCGGCAGTGGCGAAGGTGCGGCCGAGATCCTCCGTCTGAACGAGCCGCGCGGCGGGATTGACCCTGCGAATGGCCTGCATCGCGAGCCGGGTTCCGTCGATCTGGTTGAGGAGCGCGCGCCAGAACGCGCCCTCGTCGCGGACATGCGGATACCAATGGCCATAAAGCGCCGAAAAGCGCGCCGTGGTGAGCGGCTCATTGACCGGCGTCCACTGGTTGATCCAGGAATAGCGCTCCGCAACGCGGGCCGCGAAATCAGCGAGACCCCGCGCGAAACCGTCATCGTCGAGGAGATGCGTGTAGGAGGGACCGCTGCCGTGATGGACAAGCCCGGCAATGACGTCGATGCCATGTGCGCGCAGCCGGTCGATCCGCGCATCCACGCCCTGCCAGAGATGCTGTCCGGGCCGATCAGGCGCAATGCATTCCCATAATATAGGATAACGGATCGTCGTTATGCCGATGTCGGCAAATAGATTCAGATCGTCGATCCGATCATAGTGGCCGCATCGCTCGAACTGATCCTGATATGTATCCCGAACCCTGTTGATGGTGCACTCCGGCCCACCCCATAATTCCAGATGCCTCTTCATCGTACATATCTCCCAGACCTTCGCCAGAACGACTGACATGGATCAGGTTTCCGCTCTCGACTTGATATCTTGTGTTATCTCTTTGAACTTGGGCCGGTTTGTACAGGAACCGGAGCGATGAACGGCGTGTTGCCGATGTTCATCATTCAGCAAGGTTCCAGACATGAGCGGCATTCCAAGCGACGTCGACGCCATCAACCCCGACAGCCCGACGGAGGGCGGCGGCACGCTCATCTGCTTCAGTCACCTGCGCTGGAACTTCGTCTATCAGCGGCCGCAACATCTGATGAGCCGCTTCGCCCGGGACCGGAAGGTCATCGTTTGGGAAGAGCCGATCCACGATGCGCCAAGTGCGACGTTGGACACCCATGTCTGCGACTGTTCCGGCGTCACCATCCTCACCCCGCACCTCCCCGCCGGCCTCAGCCGGCATGAGGAGACGGAAACATTGCGCGCCCTGCTCGACGGCGCGATCACCCGCGATCCGGCGCGACCGCTCATCTGCTGGTACTATACGCCGATGATGCTGCCCTTCTCCGACCATCTGGCGGCGGACTGCATCGTCTATGACTGCATGGACGAGCTGGCGAACTTCAAGGGCGCGCCGTCAGAGCTTCTCCCGCTTGAGCAGCGGCTGCTCGACAGCTGCGACCTCGTCTTCACCGGCGGGCACAGTCTCTACGAGGCAAAGGCCGCGCGCCATCCTTCGGTCCATGCCTTTCCATCCAGCGTCGACGCCACCCACTTCTCGACCGCCCGCGCCGCTGGTCCGGAGCCGGAGGATCAGGCGGAGCTCCCCTCCCCGCGCCTCGGTTTTTATGGCGTCGTGGACGAACGGATGGACCTCGCGCTGCTGGAAGGTTTGGCGGACGCGCGGCCCGAATGGTCCATCGTCATCGTGGGGCCAGTGGTGAAGATCAGCGACGCCGACCTGCCCCGCCGCCCCAACCTCCATTATCTGGGCGGCAAGGGCTATGCCGAACTGCCCGACTATCTACGCGGCTGGGACGTCGCCCTGATGCCCTTCGCCATCAACGAGGCGACACGCTTCATCAGTCCCACGAAGACACCCGAATATCTCGCCGCGGGCTGCCCCGTCGTCTCTACCCCGGTGCGTGACGTCGTGCGCGGCTATGGCGATGTCGAGGCGGTGCGCATCGCGGACGGGCGGGACGCTTTCGTCGCCGCCTGCGACGCGGCGCTTACCCTCTCCCGCACAAACGGCTGGCTGGCCGCCGTCGACGCGCGGCTCGCAGGGGAGAGCTGGGATCTCACGCAATGCGCGATGAGCAACCTCATTGACGAAGCGGTGCAACGCAGCAGCCACGTCTATCCCGTGGTGTCGCCTATTGGCGCAGACGGAGACCGCCCGCAATCCTATGACGTCATGGTCGTCGGGGCAGGCTTTGCCGGCGCGATCATGGCGGAACGGCTCGCACGCGACGCGGGCAAGCGGGTGCTGGTCGTGGACAAGCGGCCGCACGTCGCCGGCAACGCCTATGACCGACTGGACGATGCCGGCATCCTCATCCACCAATATGGCCCCCATATCTTCCACACCAATTCGGCCGACATCTTCGAGTATCTCTCGCAGTTCACCGAATGGCGTGGCTATGAGCACCGCGTGCTCGCGGCTGTCGGCGACCGCCTGGTACCGATGCCAATCAACCGCACGACGGTGAACAGCCTCTACCATCTTGATCTGCGGACGGAGGAGGAGGCCGCCGCCTTCCTGGCCTCCCGCGCAGAGCCCGTGGATATCGTCCGCACGTCGGAGGATGTCGTCATCTCGGCGGTGGGACGCGAACTCTACGAGACTTTCTTCCAGGGTTACACCCGCAAGCAATGGGGAATGGACCCGTCGGAACTGGACAAGTCGGCTCTGTTGCAAACTCTGACACGGTTTCCAAGATTGGGCTCATGTACTGTCAAGGTCAGTTGCGATGAACGATTTCAAAGGACGGCATTTTACCGGCGAGGTCATCCTATGGG
>NZ_LXVX01000033.1:2500-5664 GCF_001650725.1 Sphingobium sp. TCM1
GGGAGCTGTGAGCAAGCTTTGATCCCGCGATTTCCGAATGGGACAACCCACCTTCACCATTTAAGACTGCGCCAGCTTCTGCTGGATCAGTGTTAAATGGGAGAGGTATCACTAAGCTGAATAAAATAGGCTTTGGTGAGGCGAACCCGGAGAACTGAAACATCTCAGTACCCGGAGGAAAAGACATCAACCGAGATTCCGTTAGTAGTGGCGAGCGAACGCGGACCAGGCCAGTGCCTGGTGTTTAGTTAACAGAAGCCTCTGGAAAGTGGCGCCATAGCGGGTGACAGCCCCGTATGTGAAAGCGAAACATCAGGACTTGAGTAGGGCGGAGCACGTGAAACTCTGTCTGAACATGGGGGGACCACCCTCCAAGCCTAAATACTCGTACATGACCGATAGCGAACCAGTACCGTGAGGGAAAGGTGAAAAGCACCCCGATGAGGGGAGTGAAACAGTACCTGAAACCGGATGCCTACAAGCAGTGGGAGGGTCCTTGAGACCTGACCGCGTACCTCTTGCATAATGGGTCTGTGACTTAGTGTATCATGCAAGCTTAAGCCGTTAGGTGTAGGCGCAGCGAAAGCGAGTCTGAATAGGGCGACCATGAGTATGATGCATTAGACCCGAAACCCGGCGATCTAGGCATGACCAGGTTGAAGGTGCGGTAACACGCACTGGAGGACCGAACCGTTTAATGTTGAAAAATTATCGGATGAGTTGTGTTTAGGGGTGAAAGGCCAATCAAGCCGGGAAATAGCTGGTTCTCCGCGAAATCTATTGAGGTAGAGCGTCGGATGATTGCCGTTGGGGGTAGAGCACTGGATGGTTGCGGGGGTCGCGAGATCTACCAATACTAACCAAACTCCGAATACCAACGAGTCTAGTCCGGCAGACAGACGGCGGGTGCTAAGGTCCGTCGTCAAAAGGGAAACAGCCCTAACCTACAGCTAAGGTCCCCAAGTCACGTCTAAGTGGGAAAGCATGTGGGATTTCCAAAACAACCAGGAGGTTGGCTTAGAAGCAGCCATCCTTTAAAGAAAGCGTAACAGCTCACTGGTCTAAATAAGAGATCCTGCGGCGAAGATGTAACGGGGCTCAAGACGTGCACCGAAGCTTAGGGTTCAGTCTTTTGACTGAGCGGTAGCGGAGCGTTCCGTAGGCCGTTGAAGCGGGAGGGTAACCGACCGTGGAGGTATCGGAAGTGCGAATGCAGACATGAGTAGCGATTAACAGTGTGAGATGCACTGTCGCCGAAATTCCAAGGGTTCCTGCTTAAAGCTAATCTGAGCAGGGTAAGCCGGCCCCTAAGACGAGCCCGAAGGGGGTAGTCGATGGGAACCACGTTAATATTCGTGGGCCTGGTGGTGTGTGACGGATGGCGTAACTTGTTCGGCCTTATTGGATTGGTCCGGGCAGGGAAGTTGTCCCAGGAAATAGCCCCACCGTATAGACCGTACCCTAAACCGACACAGGTGGAATGGTAGAGTATACCAAGGCGTTTGAGAGAAGTATCCTGAAGGAACTCGGCAAATTGCCTCCGTACCTTCGGAAGAAGGAGGCCCCACATTAAGGCAACTTTTTGTGGGGGGCACAGGCCAGGGGGTAGCGACTGTTTAGCAAAAACACAGGGCTCTGCTAAGTCGGCTTCAAGACGACGTATAGGGCCTGACGCCTGCCCGGTGCCTGAAGGTTAAGAGGAGGAGTGCAAGCTCTGAATTGAAGCCCAGGTAAACGGCGGCCGTAACTATAACGGTCCTAAGGTAGCGAAATTCCTTGTCGGGTAAGTTCCGACCTGCACGAATGGCGTAACGACTTCCCCACTGTCTCCAGGATATGCTCAGCGAAATTGAATTCTCCGTGAAGATGCGGAGTACCCGCGGTTAGACGGAAAGACCCCGTGCACCTTTACTGCAGCTTCAGAGTGGCATTAGGAAAGAACTGTGTAGCATAGGTGGGAGGCTTTGAAGCGATGACGCCAGTTGTCGTGGAGCCATAGGTGAAATACCACCCTGTTGTTTTCTGATGTCTAACCTCGCACCGTTATCCGGTGCAGGGACCCTCTGTGGCGGGTAGTTTGACTGGGGCGGTCGCCTCCTAAAGAGTAACGGAGGCGCGCGATGGTGGGCTCAGGACGGTTGGAAACCGTCTGTTAGAGTGCAATGGCATAAGCCCGCCTGACTGCGAGACTGACAAGTCGAGCAGAGACGAAAGTCGGTCATAGTGATCCGGTGGTCCCTCGTGGAAGGGCCATCGCTCAACGGATAAAAGGTACGCCGGGGATAACAGGCTGATGATTCCCAAGAGCTCATATCGACGGAATCGTTTGGCACCTCGATGTCGGCTCATCACATCCTGGGGCTGGAGCAGGTCCCAAGGGTTTGGCTGTTCGCCAATTAAAGTGGTACGTGAGCTGGGTTCAGAACGTCGCGAGACAGTTTGGTCCCTATCTGCCGTGGGCGTCGAAATTTGAGAGGAGTTGACCCTAGTACGAGAGGACCGGGTTGAACATACCTCTGGTGTACCAGTCGTCCTGCCAAGGGCGCAGCTGGGTAGCTATGTATGGACGGGATAACCGCTGAAAGCATCTAAGCGGGAAGCCTCCCTCAAGATAAGATTTCATCGAGCCGTCGTAGACCACGACGTTGATAGGTCGGATGTGGAAGTGCGGTAACGCATGGAGCTAACCGATCCTAATTGCTCTGTTCGCGCTTAAACGGTTCAGAAATGAACCGCAGAGTCCCACCATCAACGACAGCCTTGAAAAAACCTGTCGAAACATGGCGGTCGTTAAGCCAGCCAGGATATCTCAACACACCCCGCACGGGCATCGATTATACCCAACAAAGCGCCAGCTCCATTGCTTGGTGACCATAGCGTCAGTGACCCACCCGATCCCATCCCGAACTCGGCCGTGAAACCTGACTGCGCCGATGGTACTGTGGCTCAAGCCCCGGAAGAGTAGGGCGTCGCCAGGCATTGAAGCTCGCGCTTTGTTCAAAACCCATTCACATCCCAAAAAGGGCGGCCCGTAAAACAGGCCGCCCCTTTTTGCTGCAAAAAACTGCCTCCTCAGGCAGAACAACGTCGCGGGGTGGAGCAGCCCGGTAGCTCGTCAGGCTCATAACCTGAAGGTCGCAGGTTCAAATCCTGCCCCCGCAACC
>NZ_LXVX01000034.1 GCF_001650725.1 Sphingobium sp. TCM1
GAGCCGTCCACCCCAACAAGGCTGGCGCGAAGAACGCGATCGATTCCATCCTGAAGAACGGCCCCGGCGCGCCGGTCGAAGAGGCGGAATAAGCGGGGCGTCGGTCACGCGCTGGTCGTTCCCCGTGCATGGGGGCGGGCATCAGAAGCGCAAGGAGAGCCCTTCGTTCACCGCAAGCGCCGCCCATCGCGCCGTCAACTCGTCAAGCCGGACGCGTATGGCCTCGACATCATTACCGGATATTGGCACGCTGCCATGGCCCCGTGCATCGCAGGCGTGCCGATAGGTGGCGAGCAAATCCGCCGCCGACACGCGCCCGCCCCACATTTCAGCCTGGAATGCTTCGACCAGTCGCTCCACGGCGGCTTCATTGTCCCCGCCGCCCGCCGTGAAATCCGCTGCCTGACCATCTTTCAACAGCGACAGGAAGCCGCCATGGGCGAGCACGCTTTCCACCGCATAATGGACCATGTCATGGGGAATGATGCCTTGTTTCGGGCATGGGATCGTCTCTGACGCACCCTCGTCTCGAAGGATGGTCAACTCGTCATATTTGCCCGAGCGCTTCACAAATTTGAGTTCCATGCGCAAAGCCTGTCAGTCAGAAGGCCGCCCGCCAGCAGAGTCCGGAGCCGCGCAGGCTTTTGCCTTTGGTCCTTCCGGCCCGCCGGTGGTCCGTCCTATTTCCGGAACGTCTCTGCTGCCGCGCAGGCGAGTTGGTCGGCGCGTTCGTTTTCGGGGTGGCCGGCATGGCCCTTCACCCATTTCCACGTCACCTGATGGCGCGCCGCCGCCTTCAGCAACGCCTGCCAGATCTCGACATTCTTGACCGGCTTGTTGTCGGCGGTCCTCCAGCCCTTTTTCTGCCAGCCGAAGACCCATTTGGTGATGCCGTCCATCACATATTTGCTGTCGGTGTGGAGCGTGACGTGGCACGGCTTCTTGAGCGTGTTGAGCGCCTCGACCGCGGCCATCATCTCCATGCGGTTGTTGGTGGTCTGCGCCTCGCCGCCGGAGATTTCCTTCTCCGTGTCGCCAAAGCGCAGCACCGCGCCCCAGCCGCCGGGGCCGGGATTGCCCTTGCAGGCGCCGTCGGTGAAAATGTCTACGGTCGGAAGGTCGGTCATAATGTCTCCTCCGGTCGGGTCGCGCGTGTCGAGAACGGCGCTTGACGCGTCTCGACTTCGCCCGAAGCGAACGGATGTTGTTTCTCAGGCGCCCAGCAATTCCGCCGGGTCGGCCTTCGCGTAGAAGTCCAGCCGGCGCAGATAGGCAAGCGGGTCCTTCCGCGTCACCAGCGCATCGGCCGGCGTGTTGATCCAGTCATAGGCGCGCGTCAGCAGGAAGCGCAGGGCCGCGCCCCGGCACAGGATCGGGAAGGCGGCGCGCTCGGCCTCGGTCAGGCCATGGGACCGGGCATAGCCCGCACCCAGCGCCGCCGCGCGATCGCCGAACCAGGTCGCGCCGTCATTGCTGAACACCCATGCGCTGTGAGTGACCGCCAGGTCATAGGCGCGGATGTCGGTGCAGCTGAAATAGAAGTCGATGAGGCCCGTCACCTCCTCCCCCAGCATCAGCACATTGTCGGGGAACAGATCGGCATGGATCACCGACCGGGGCAGGTCGGCGGGCCAATGGGCGTCGAGGAAGGCGAGTTCCTGCGCCACACGCGCGGCGAGGCCGGGCTGGATCTCGTCGAAATCGTCGCCGCATCGGGCCGCCAGCGCGTGCCAGCCATCCTTGTCGAGCGCGTTGCGGCGTTCGCCCGCAAAGCCCTGCGCCGCCTTGTGCAGTTCGCCCAGCGCCACGCCGGCGGCGCGCGCCTGGTCGGGGGTGGGTTCGGTGACGGAAATGCCGGTCAGGAACTCGATCAGGCAGGCGGGGCGGCCCGATAATTGCTGGAGCCGCCGGCCTTCGCGATCGGCGATGAAGCGCGGAACCTGACAGCCGCGCGCGCCCAGATGGTCGAGCAGGTCCATGAAGAAGGGCAGGTCGGCCTCGTCCACCCGCTTTTCATAGAGGGTCAGGATATAGCGATGACCATGTCCGTCGGCGCCGGTGGTTTCGAGCATATAATTGCTGTTCTCCACCCCTTCGGCAATGCCCTTGGCCGATACCAGTCGGCCGGCGTCATAGCGCGCGAGGAAGGCGTCGATATCCTCGGCGGGGACGTGGGTGTAGACTGCCATGGCTCAGGCCGTCTCCAGTCCGCGGGGCAGCTTGAAGGCGATGCTTTCGCGCGCCGTTTCCACCTGCTCCTCGACGACGGTGAAGCGCGTGGCGATGCGGTTCACCACTTCGCGCACCAGCACTTCGGGCGCGGAAGCGCCCGCCGTCAGGCCCAGCGTGCCCACACGCGCCAGCCAGTCGAAATCGATCTCGTCGGCGCGCTGGATCAGGCGGGCGGGCGTGCCTTCGCGCTGCGCCACTTCCACCAGCCGAAGTGAGTTGGAACTGTTGGGCGCACCGATTACGTAAAGGGCGTCGCACCGCGCGGCGATGGCCTTGACCGCCGTCTGGCGGTTGGAGGTGGCATAGCAGATGTCCTCTCCCTTGGGTGCGCTGATGGACGGGAAGCGGCGCTGGAGCGCCGCCACGATCGCGGCGGTGTCGTCCACCGACAAGGTCGTCTGGGTCAGGAAGGCCAGGTTGTCGGGGTCGGCGGGCGCGAAGGCCTCGGCATCCTCGACCGTCTCGATCAGGGTCATAGTGCCTTCTGGCACCTGACCGAAGGTGCCGATCACCTCCGGATGGCCATGATGGCCGATGAAGAGGATGTGGCGGCCTGCGTCCACCTGGCGTTCGGCCTGGCGATGGACCTTGCTGACCAGCGGGCAGGTGGCGTCGAGATAGTCGAGGCCGCGCCGTTCTGCCTTGGCCGGTACCGCCTTGGGCACGCCATGGGCGGAAAAGACCACGGGCACGCCGTCGGGCACCTGATCCAGGCTCTCGACGAAGATCGCGCCCTTCGCCTTCAGGCCGTCGACCACGAATTTGTTGTGGACGATTTCGTGACGGACATAGACAGGCGCGCCATATTTCTCGATCGCCTTTTCGACGATGATGATCGCGCGGTCGACCCCGGCGCAGAAGCCGCGCGGGGCGGCGATCAGCAGGGTAATGGGCGGCAGGGCTGCGGGCGCATCGGTCATGTCTGCCGCTTAGGCGAATGTTCTTCCGGAGGAAAGCCGCTTCCTTGCGGTTGGAGGGGATGGGCGGTTGCGTGGCGCGCGGGGGATGGATAAGGAAGCGCAAAGCTTCTGGCCCGATGGCCATCGGGCTGAAAAGGCGTGCGAAGGAATATCTGCCTGTGAAATTGTCCCATATCGCCCTGACATCGATGCTGGCCCTGGCCCTTGCAGGCTGTTCGCGCCGGGGCGAGATCGACGCGACGGGCGGCATCGTCGCTGTGCGGTCGGCCTGTCCGACGGCGGCGATACCGGCCCAGACCGGTGACATCACCCTGTTCAATCCGGCGGGCAGCACGGATGCCGCGGCGATCGACGTGGTGGCGAATATCACCAACCTGCGTTCGACCTGCGCGGACGGCGCGCAATTCTACACCGAGGCGAGCTTCACCGTGAACGGGCGCCGCAGCGACGCGAGCGCGGCGCGGCAGGTGGTGCTGCCCTATTTCTCGGCCGTGGTGCGCGGCGGCAATGCCGTGGTCGCCAAGCGGGTGGGGCAGGTGACGCTGAACTTCGCGGCGGGCGAATATCGTGCCAGCGCGCAGGCCAAGGCCGGTTCCTATGTCGACAAGGCCGCCGCCACGCTGCCGGCCGACATCCAGCAGAAGATCACGCAGAAGCGCAAGGCCGGCGATGCCGACGCCGCAATCGATCCCTTCGCCCAGCCCGACGTCAAGGCGGCGTTGCAGCGAACCAGTTTCGAGCTGCTCGTGGGTTTCAACCTGACCCAGGACCAGCTCCGATATAACGCGACCCGCTGAGAGCGAACCCAATGCCGTTCGCCCTGAGCTTGTCGAAGGGCCGTACTTCTTAAAAGAACGGGGCTTCGACAGGCTCGGCCCGAACGGGTCTACAGCTTTTCGAGGAACTGCCCGTGTCCCTTTATACCCGTTTCACCGCCCATCTCGATGCCGTGCTCGACGCGCTGGAGGCCGATGGCGTACTGCCCGCCGGGCTCAACCGCAAGCCGGTGACGGTCGAGCCGCCGCGCGATCCGTCGCATGGCGACCTGGCCACCAATGCGGCAATGGTGCTGGCCAAGCCCGCCGGCACCAATCCGCGCGCGCTGGCCGATGCGATCGTCACCAGGCTCCAGGCGCTGGATGAGGTCGAAAGCGCCGCCATCGCCGGTCCCGGCTTCATCAACCTGACCCTGACAGACGCCACCTGGCGCGCGGAACTGGCTGCGATCCACGCCGACGCGGCGGATTATGGCCGTTCCGACTTCGGCCAGGGCGTCACCGTCAACGTCGAATATGTCTCGGCCAACCCGACCGGGCCGATGCACATGGGCCATTGCCGCGGCGCGGTGGTGGGCGACGCGCTCGCCACGCTGCTCGAATATGCCGGGCACAAGGTGATCCGCGAATATTATATCAATGACGCGGGCGGCCAGGTGGACGTGCTCGCCCGGTCGGCGCATCTTCGCTACCGCGAGGCGCTGGGCGAGGATGTCGGCGAGATTCCCCAGGGGCTGTATCCGGGCGACTATCTGGTCCCGGTAGGGCAGGCGCTGGCGGCCGAATATGGCGACCGCTTCGTGGGCGCGCCGGAGGGCGACTGGCTGGTGACGTTCCGCACCTTCGCCGTGGCGAGGATGATGGACATGATCCGCAGCGACCTGGCGCTGCTGGGCATCCATCACGACATTTTTTCGTCGGAGGCCGCATTGCAGGCGGCGGGCAAGCCGGACGAAGCCGAAGCCTGGCTGCGCGCGCATGACCTGGTCTATGACGGCGTGCTGGAAGCGCCCAAGGGCGAGCTGCCCGACGACTGGGAGCCGGTGGAATTGCCGCTGTTCCGCTCGACCAAATTCGGCGACGATCAGGACCGGCCGATCAAGAAGTCGAACGGGTCGTGGACCTATTTCGGCGCGGACATGGCCTATCATTACCAGAAGGCCGAGAGCGCCGACCAGTTGATCGACATCTGGGGCGCGGACCACGCAGGGACGGTGAAGCGCATCCAGGCCGCCGTCGCGGCGCTGACGGAAGGGCGGGCACGCTTCGACGTCAAGCTGATCCAGATGGTCCGCCTGCTGCGCGACGGCGAACCGGTGAAGATGTCCAAGCGCGCCGGCAATTTCGTGACTCTGGCGGACGTGGTCAAGGAAGTAGGCAAGGATGTCGTCCGCTTCACCATGCTGACGCGCAAGGCGGACGCGCAGATGGACTTTGATTTCGCCAAGGTGGTGGAGGCATCGAAGGACAACCCGGTCTTCTATGTCCAGTACGCCCATGCGCGCATTTCCTCGCTCGGCCGCCGCGCGCAGGAGGCCGGGATCGACCTGCCCGCGCCCGACCTGTCCCTTCTTGGGACGGCGGAGCTGGCGATGGTCAAGCTCGCCGCGCAGTTCCCCCGCGTGGTAGAAGGGTCGGCGCAGGCTCGTGAGCCGCACAGGATCGCTTTCTATCTCAATGACTTGGCGTCAGCCTTCCATGGCTGGTGGAACATGGGCAATGACGATCCGCGCGCGCGTGTCATTTTGGCCGATGAACCGGCGATTACGGCTAGCCGCCTTTTCCTGGCCCAGGGAATAGGGCAGATTATCCGCAACGGCCTGGCCCTGATGGGCGTGGCCGCCCTGACCGAGATGCAGTGACAAGCGAGGTTTTCTGACGATGGGCGACTATGCGCGCGGTCGACTCGATCTGGATGACGAGGATCGGCTGCCCTGGCTGGAGCCGGCCATGGACGAGGAGGAGGAGCGGCTGTCGCCGTTGCGCCTGCTGGGGCTGATCCTGGTCGGGCTGGCGCTGATCGGCGCTGTCGTGGCCGGCGTCTGGTGGGTGCAGAACCGCAGCGGCGGCGCGGCCGGCGAAGGGAAGCTGATCGCGGCGCCCCAGGGGGACTACAAGATCCCGGCGCAGGAGGCCGACGCCAAGAAGTTCGACGGTGAGGGCGACGCCAGCTATGCCGCGAGCGAAGGCGTGGCGCGTGACGGCCGGATCGATCCGAGCCGCGTGCCCGAGGCGCCGATCACCGGCACCGCGCCCGCGCCCGCCAATGCCAGGCCCGCCGTCGCCCCGCGCGCCGGGCAGAGTGTGTCGGCCCGCGTCGCCGACGAAACCGCCGCCCGGCCGGCCACGGCGCCCCGCGCGACCGCCAGCAGCGGCACGATCCAGCTCGGCGCCTATGGCAGCGCGGCGGTGGCCAAGGATGGCTGGAGCCGCCTGTCCAAGCGCTTCGCCTATCTCGCCCCGCTCGCCACCACGATCGAAGAGGCGCAGGTCGGCGGCGGCACCGTCTATCGCCTGCGCGCCAGCGCGGGCGCCCAGGCGAGCATGATCTGCGGCAAGCTCAAGGTCGCGGGCGAAAGCTGCATGGTGGTGAACTGAACGAGGGCCGGCGGCGACCGCTGGTTATGGTCGCCCCGCCATTTGCGCTTCGACAGGGGGCGCGGGCGGCGCTAGGATCGGGCGCATGAAGCCCGTAATCTTCGGCCTGGCCGGCGAAACCCTGACCCCCGACGAGCGCGCCTTCTTCGCCGAGGCGGAGCCGGCGGGCTATATCCTCTTCAAGCGCAATATCGTCGACCGGGCGCAGCTGCGCGCCCTGACAGACGATCTTCGGTCCCTCCATGGACGCGACGACCTGCTGATCATGATCGATCAGGAGGGCGGCCGCGTCACCCGGATGCAAGGCCCGGTCTGGCCCAGCTTCCCGCCCGGCGCGCTGTTCGACCGGCTCTACGATGTCGCGCCGTCCAGCGCGATCGCGGCCGCGCACGCCAATGCGCGGGCGATCGCGCTGACGCTGGCGGAAGCGGGCATCACCGTCGATGCGCTGCCCCTGCTCGACGTGCGGCAGGAGGGCGCGAGCGACATCATGGGCGACCGGACGCTGGGTGCGGAGCCGATGCGAGTGGCGGCTCTGGGCCGCGCCGTGCTGGAGGGGCTGGCCGAGGGCGGGGTGGTCGGCATCGTCAAACATATGCCGGGCCATGGCCGCGCGCTGGTCGACAGCCATCTGGAATTGCCGGTGGTGGATGCGAACCTGAACGCGCTGGAAACCGACATCGCGCCGTTCCGCACGCTGCGCGACGCGCCGATGGGGATGACGGCGCATGTCGTCTACACCGCCTGGGACGCGGAGCGGCCCGCCAGTCTTTCCCCGACCGTGATCGGGGAGATCATCCGCGAACGGATCGGCTTTACCGGCCTGCTGATGTCGGACGACCTCGACATGAAGGCGCTCCGGGGCAGCATCGCCGAACTGGCGGCGGGTGTCGTCGCCGCCGGATGCGACCTGGCGCTCAACTGCTGGGGACGGATGGACGACATGATCGGGATTGCGGCGGCCCTGCCGGAGATCGACCCGGCGTCGAGGGCCCGGCTCGATCGCGCCATGGCCAGCGTGACGCGCGGCAGCGACCAGCCGCCGCTGGAGCAACTGCTCGCGACGCGGGACCAACTGCTGGCTCCGGTGGTGGCCTGATCCCGGCGGGCAGGGCCGGCTGTTGCGGATGGGGCTGTAATGCAACGACGAGAAGGGGTGGGGAGAGGACTGTCTGCTTAAAGCTCAGAAAACGCCTTTCTAAGACCTTCTTGATAGCGTGCGTGCGCAATTTCTATGTTTAGCCGTTCTCTACGGGCTGTCATGGCAGGTATGATAAATAAGGCCGAGATCAGTGGAACAGGCAGTAACCAAAGCGCCGCTTCCGGCATCTGAAGTTGAAGCCAGATATAGCCTATAAGAACAAGTGATAGGGCCGCAAGTATGCCGCCAGCCCCAAGATAAATCAGTTCAAGAGAGCGATCAGGCACAACCGGCGCGCCAGACCTGATCGGGCCGAATGGGCGTGAAGGCGTTTTGCTCAACTGCTTCATCAGAGAATTGATGCCAGAAGGTGGGACGCGGCTCAAGGTCCGCTTTAGGCGACAGCGGCATCTACGATGAACGTCGAGAAATGGTCGTTTCAACACCGTCAGGATCGATCCGTACCGCACCGGACGAACGGATGTGCCCCTTACCCGCCGCCCGGTGAATTATGCCCGCCCGCCGGGACCGGGCCGCCGCTGGGCGCATGGCCGTGGTCGGGATTGCTGTCCCAGTCGATATGGTAGAGGTCGAAGCGCCGGTCGCGCAGGTTGCGGACCGTGCCTTCCGCCCGCGCCCAGCTGAGGTCGGCGAGGTTCACGTCCGCCATGGTGAGCGTTTCGACATTCTCGGTGGATTCGGCCGCGATGCCGTCGCGGGCGAAGGGCAGGTCGCAGGGCGTCAGGATCGCGCTCTGGGCATATTGAATGTCCATATTGTCGACGTTCGGGAGATTGCCGACATTGCCGGACATCACGACATAGCATTGATTTTCGATCGCGCGGGCCTGCGCGCAATAGCGCACGCGCATATAGCCCAGGCGCGAGTCGGTGCAGAAGGGCACGAAGATGATGCGCGCGCCCTGGTCGACCAGGCGACGGGCCAGTTCGGGAAATTCGCTGTCATAGCAGATGAGCACGCCGATCGGGCCGCAGTCGGTCTGGATCACGTCCAGCGCGTCGCCGCCCTTGATGTTCCACCAGAAGGCTTCGTTCGGCGTCGGGTGGATTTTTTCCTGGGTGTGGACCGATCCGTCGCGCAGGGCGACATAGGCGATATTCTGAATGTCGCCATCATCGGCGCGGGTGGGATGCGATCCGCCGATGATGTTGATATTATATTCCAGCGCCATCCGTGTCAGTTCCTTCGTCAGGCGCGGGGTGTAGCCGGTGAGCCTGTCGATCGCCTCGACCGGATTGAGCTTCTTCGTCTCGAAGGAGAGGAGGGGGAGGGTGAAGAGCTCGGGAAAGACGATGAAGTCCGAGCGATAATCGGCGGCGACATCGACGAAATATTCGATGTTGCGGATGAATTCGTCGAAATCCTGCACCGCGCGGGCCTGCAACTGGCAGGTGGCGAGGCGGACGCTCTCGACGCCGCGCGGCACGCGCATTTCTGGCGCTTCGTCGGGATCGACATAGGGATTGCGCCAAACCAGATGGGCGGCGTGGCCGTCCGACTGCTTGTCCTCGGGGAGGTAGTTTTCGAGCACGCCCAGCGGTTCGAACTGGTTCTTGAGCTGGAAGCTGATGACCTGGTCGCGCAGCTTGCCCTGGATCACCTTGTCGAGATAGTCGGCCGGGCTGCCGACGCGGCGCTTGGCGCGGGCATAGCCGGGCATCCGGCCGGCGATGACGATGCCGTGCAGGTCGAGTTCCTCGGCCAGTTCCTTGCGCTCGTCGTAGAGGCGCTGTCCGATGCGCAGGCCGCGCAGCTTGGGATCGACCGCCATTTCATAGCCATAGAGCCATTCGCCCGCCGCGCTGTGGCGGGTGCCGAAGCCGTTGGCGGTGATCTCTTCCCAGTCATGCGGGGAAAAGGCCATGCTCTTGCTGACGCGCATGGTCGCGCAATAGCCCACCACCTTGTTGTCATAGAGGGCGACGAAGCAGCCATTGGGAAAATTGTTGATCTGGCCGCGGATGGTGGCGAGCGAATAATTGGGCATACCGGGATAGGCGCGGGCGATCAGCCGCTGGATGCCGCGCACGTCGGTCGGCACGGCCGCGCGGACTTCGAGGCGCTTCTTCGCGGTGGTCGTCACAATCGTCTCCCGTTCGTTCCTGCCCATGAAAAAGGCGGCGCCGGGATGCGGCGCCGCCTCGTTCCGTTACCGTATTGAAACCGTAAGGGGCCGGATCAGTTCCGTGCCCTCAGTTCCACTTGCCCATTTCGGTTTCGAGGTTGGAGCGGATCGCCTCGAAGAACTGCTCGGTGGTCATCCAGGCCTGTTCCGGGCCGATCAGCAGCGCCAGATCCTTGGTCATCGCGCCGCTTTCGACGGTCTGGATGCAGACCTTCTCCAGCGTTTCGGCGAAGCGCACCACATCGGGCGTGTCGTCGAACTTGCCGCGGAACTTGAGGCCGCCGGTCCAGGCGAAGATCGAGGCGATCGGATTGGTCGAGGTCGCCTTGCCCTGCTGGTGCTGGCGATAGTGACGGGTGACGGTGCCGTGCGCGGCTTCGGCTTCCACGGTCTTGCCGTCGGGCGAGAGCAGGACCGAGGTCATGAGGCCGAGCGAGCCAAAGCCCTGCGCCACCTGGTCCGACTGGACGTCGCCGTCATAATTCTTGCACGCCCACACGAATTCGCCGCTCCACTTGAGCGCCGAGGCGACCATGTCGTCGATCAGGCGATGCTCATAGACGATGCCGGCGTCCTTGAACTTCTGCGCGAAGCCCTCGGTCTCGAACACTTCCTGGAACAGATCCTTGAAGCGGCCGTCATAGGCTTTGAGGATGGTGTTCTTGGTCGAGAGATAGACCGGCCACTTCAGGTTGAGGCCATAGTTGAAGGAGGCGCGGGCGAAGTCGCGGATCGAATCATCGAGATTGTACATCGCCATCGCGACGCCCGATCCGGGGAAGTCGAACACTTCGCGGTCGATCACTTCGCCGTCATTGCCCTCGAACACCAGGCGCAGCTTGCCGGCGCCGGGCACGCGGAAGTCGGTGGCGCGATACTGGTCGCCAAAGGCGTGACGGCCCACGACGATCGGCTTGGTCCAGCCGGGGATGAGGCGCGGCACGTTGGAGATGACGATCGGTTCGCGGAACACGACGCCGCCCAGGATGTTGCGGATCGTGCCGTTGGGCGACTTCCACATCGACTTGAGGTTGAATTCCTCGACGCGCTGTTCGTCGGGGGTGATGGTGGCGCACTTCACGCCGACGCCATATTGCTTGATCGCGTTGGCGGAATCGATCGTGATCTGGTCGTTGGTCTCGTCGCGCTTCTGGACGGACAGGTCGTAATATTTGAGGTCGATGTCGAGATAGGGCAGGATCAGGCGCTCACGGATCCATTCCCAGATGATCCGGGTCATTTCGTCGCCGTCGATCTCCACGACGGGGTTTTTCACCTTGATCTTCGCCATAGCGCCTATTCGCCTTCTTCTCTTGGGTGGAATTATGGGACGCCCCTAAGGAAAGCGGCGGCAATGTTCAACTGCCCAGGGCCATGAATCTGCCGCCGATGGACCCCCGACCGGGATCGGTCGTTGTCAGCGCAACAGTCTCTCCCTAAAGACGGTGCCCATGGAGAATGACGAGATCACGATTGCCGCTGGCGGCAATGTCAAATGGCGCTTCCCTTCGGTCCATCCGGAGGGGATGAAGTTCGGCCTGATCGCCGCTGCGATCACCGGCCTCCTGTTCCTGGTGGGATGGGAGATATTGGGCTGGCTGATGGTCATGGTGACGATCTGGGTCTTCGCCTTCTTCCGCGATCCGGTACGGGCGGTGCCGCAGGACGAAGGCGCTATCATCGCGCCCGCCGATGGCCTGGTGACGCTGATCCAGCGCGTGCCGCCGCCGCGCGAGATGGCGGGCGCCAACGGACTGGGCGACCAGCCGCTGATCCGCGTGTCCATTTTCATGAGCGTGTTCGACGTCCATATCAACCGCACCCCCATCGGCGGGACGGTGAAGTCGGTGGTCTATATTTCGGGCAAGTTCCTGAACGCGGACCTGGACAAGGCGAGCGAGGATAATGAGCGCCAGCATATCCTGGTCGAGCGGCATGACGGATTGCGCGTCGGCTTTACCCAGATCGCCGGCCTGGTGGCGCGGCGTATCGTGCCCTTCGTCAAGCCCGGCGACATGGTCGCGGCGGGACAGCGCATCGGCCTCATCCGTTTCGGCAGCCGCGTCGATGTCTATCTGCCCGCCGGGACCGCGCCGCGCGTGATCCTGGGCCAGCGTACCGTCGCGGGCGAAACCATATTGGGCCAGATCGGTGACCGCCGCGTCGTGGCGGGCATCCAGCAGTGATCCTGATGGACCTTGCCTCTGTCGCCGTTCGGGCCGCGCCAGTCGAAGCCCCGGCTCTTTCCTCGCGCCATGCGTCCGCGAGGAAGAGCCCTTCGACATGCTCGGGGCAGACGGAAACTTCGGTCGGGGCCAGCGCCGTGACGGTGGCGCCATGAGCCGCCAGCGTCGCGCGGTGCCGCCGGGGCTGCGGCGGGGTATCACCCTGCGGATGCTGGCGCCCAATGCGGTGACGGCGATGGCGCTGTGCTTCGGCCTGACCGGCGTGCGCTACGGCATTTCGGGCGATTGGGAGCGGGCGGTGCTATCCATCCTGTTCGCGGGTGTGCTGGACGGGCTGGACGGGCGGATCGCGCGGCTGCTGCGCGGCGAGAGCCGGTTCGGCGCGGAACTCGATTCCCTGTCCGATTCGATCGCGTTCGGCGTCGCCCCGGCGCTGATCCTTTATTTGTGGTCGCTGCACGCCATGCCGAAATTCGGCTGGATCTTCGCGCTGGCCCATGCGCTGTCCTGCGCGCTGCGGCTGGCGCGCTTCAACGCCAATATCGACGCCGACGAGCAGCCGCACAAATCGGCGGGCTTCCTGACCGGCGTTCCCGCACCCGCAGGCGCGGGGCTGGCCTTCGTGCCGCTCTATCTCTGGCTGGTGACGGGCGAGGCGTTTTTCCGCGCCTGGTATGTGGTCGCGCCCTGGACGGCCTTCACCGCGTTCCTGATGATCTCCAACATCGCGACCTACAGCTGGTCGGCGCTGCGGCTGCGCAAGCGCATCCGGCTGGAGGCGATCGCGGTGGCGGGGCTGATGGCGGCATTGCTGGTGACAGACCCCTGGCTGACCCTGTTGATCCTGTGCGCCGGCTATATCGCGCTCATCCCCTTCGGCATCCTGTCCTACGCCAAGGTCAGGCGCCAGCGTCAGGCGGCGGCGGGCGCCGCCTGACGGTCAGGCGGTCAGGCCGCCGGCAGGAAGGGGAAGGCTGGCCTTGCGCAGGCCGTGGGTCACGCGCGGGCGGCTGACGCGGATATGGTAGACCTGAGGCGTCTGCGGGATCGGCTGGAACAGCAGGGCGGCCACCATCTTGTCATGATAGGCCGCGAACATCCAGGCGATGGTGGCGACCGCCAGCAGGAAGGCGGCGGAAAACAGGGTCGCAGCAACAAGAGTGAACATGGCGATCACTTTCTGTCTTGCCATTTGCACGGCATGGCTCACTATGACGGCATGAACGGCGGCTGACCGTATTTGTTCCGTCTGTTCCCTTTATGTTCTCATGGAAGAACGGCGTCAACCCTTGCATTTGCTTTTTTTCGCGTCTAAGTGCGCGCCCATTCCACATGGGAATCGACATATCCGGTGCCTTGTCCGGCCTTGAAGGTCTTGGCGGGTTCCTGATTCCCAGAGGTAGCAACCGGAAGGAGAAATATTATGGCGGCACCTGTCGTCACCATGCACCAATTGATCGAGGCTGGCGCCCATTTCGGCCACCAGACCCACCGCTGGAACCCGCGCATGAAGCCGTACATCTTCGGCGAACGCAACGGCATCCACATCCTTGACCTGTCGCAGACCGTGCCGCTGTTCGGCCGCGCGCTCGACTTCGTGTCGGCCACCGTCGCCGCCGGCGGCAAGGTGCTGTTCGTGGGCACCAAGCGCCAGGCGCAGGATCCGATCGCGGACGCTGCCCGCAAGTCGGGCCAGCACTTCGTCAACCATCGCTGGCTGGGCGGTATGCTCACCAACTGGAAGACCATTTCGGGTTCGATCAAGCGCCTGAAGACCCTCGAGGAAAAGCTGTCGGGCGACACCCACGGCTTCACCAAGAAGGAAGTCCTCCAGATGACCCGCGAGCGCGAGAAGCTGGAACTGTCGCTGGGTGGCATCCGCGACATGAACGGCATCCCCGATGTCATGTTCGTGATCGACGCCAACAAGGAAGAACTGGCGATCAAGGAAGCCAACACGCTGGGCATCCCGGTCGTCGCGATCCTCGATTCGAACGTCTCGCCCGACGGCATCGCCTTCCCGGTTCCGGCGAATGACGACGCCAGCCGCGCCATCCGCCTCTACTGCGACGCCATTGCTGCCGCCGCCACCAAGGGCAACCGTGGTGCGCAGCAGGCTTCGGGCGTCGATCTGGGCGCGCTGGACGAGCCGATGGCCGAAGAGGTCGTCGCCGAAGCCTAACAGCGTCGCAAGACTGCAAGAATGACAGGCTAGGGCGCGCTCTTCGGGGACGCGCCCTAACGCCTGTCTAAGCCTCGCTTATTTGAAACATCCACTATTAGGAGCCGAAACATGGCCGAGATTACCGCTGCCGCCGTCAAGGAACTGCGCGACCGTTCGGGCGCGGGCATGATGGACTGCAAGAAGGCGCTCACCGAAGCCAATGGCGACATCGAGGCTGCGACCGACTGGCTGCGTGCCAAGGGCCTCGCCGCCGCGCAGAAGAAGTCGAGCCGCACCGCCGCTGAAGGCCTGGTCGGCGTCGTCGTCGCCGGCACCAAGGGCGTCGCGGTCGAAGTGAACAGCGAAACCGACTTCGTTGCCAAGAACGAACAGTTCCAGGACTTCGTTCGCACCGTTTCGGCCGTCGCGCTGGAAACCGGCGCGGCCGATGCCGAGGCGCTGTCGGCTGCCGCCTATCCGTCGGGCGGCACCGTCGCCGAAAAGCTGGTCGCCAACATCGCGACCATCGGCGAGAACCAGAATGTCCGTCGCGTCGCCCATGTCGAAGTGACCGAAGGCGTCGTCGTTCCCTACGTCCACAACGCGGCCGCGCCGGGCCTGGGCAAGATCGGCGTGCTCGTCGCGCTGGAGGGCAATGCGCCCGCCGACGTTCTGGAGCCGCTGGGCAAGCAGCTGGCCATGCACATCGCCGCCGCTTTCCCGCTGGCGCTGTCGGCTGCCGACATCGACCCGGCGCTGCTGGAGCGTGAACGTGCCATCGCTGCCGAAAAGGCCGCCGAATCGGGTAAGCCCGCCGAAATCGTCGCCAAGATGGTCGATGGCGCGGTCGCCAAGTTCGCCAAGGAGCAGGCTCTGCTGTCGCAGCTGTTCGTGATGGACAACAAGACCCCGGTCGCAGACGTCGTCGCCAAGGCCGCCAAGGATGCCGGCGCGTCGATCACGCTGAAGAGCTATGTCCGCTTCCAGCTGGGCGAAGGCATCGAGAAGGAAGTCAGCGACTTCGCGGCGGAAGTCGCGGCGGCCGCCGGCGTCTGATCGCCCCCGCGCAAGCGGTACGGAAAAGGGAAGGGGCGTCCTCAAGGGGCGCCCCTTTTTCGTTGGCGCTATTCGTCGGCGGCGTCGGTTGCCCACCCCGGCCTTGCGGCGTTGCCGGACCTTTCCCTATGAAGAGGGCGCTGTCGGCGACAAACGCCCCTTGGCATCCCGGTTTCGCCCCTCTAATGTCCGGCCGCTTTCCCTGCCACTTATAAGGATTCTTGCCCCGCATGACCCGGCCCGCCTACAAGCGCATCCTGTTGAAATTGTCCGGCGAAGTGCTGATGGGGCAGGGGCAGTTCGGCATCGAGCCGGAAACCGTGGCCCGTGTCGCGGGTGAGATCGCCGCGGCCAAGGATGCCGGCTTCGAGCTGTGCGTGGTCGTGGGCGGCGGCAATATCTTTCGCGGCCTTGCCGGCGCGGCCAAAGGGTTCGACCGGGCGAGCGCCGATTATATGGGAATGCTGGCCACCGTCATGAATGCGCTGGCGGTGCAGAATGCGCTGGAAAAGCTGGGTTATGACACCCGCGTCCAGTCGGCGATCCCGATGGCGTCGGTGTGCGAGCCTTACATTCGCCGCAAGGCCGAGCGCCATATGGAGAAGGGCCGGATCGTCATCTTCGCGGCGGGCACGGGCAGCCCCTTCTTCACCACCGACACCACTGCGGCGCTGCGCGCGGCCGAAATGAACTGCGACGCGCTGTTCAAGGGCACCAGCGTCGATGGCGTCTACAATGCTGATCCCAAGCAGGTGGCCGATGCCGTCCGCTATGACGAGATCAGCTTCGACCAGGTGCTGAACGATAACCTCAAGGTCATGGACGCCAGCGCCATCGCGTTGTGCCGCGAGAATAATATCCCCATCGTCGTGTTCAACATCCGCGAAACCGGCAATCTGGCGACCGTGCTGGCCGGGCAGGGTGTCGCGACGATCGTGAAAAATCAGGAGCGTTGAGAAGATCATGCCGCAATATAACAAAGCCGACCTCGAACGCCGCATGGCGGGGGCGCTCGAATCGCTGAAGGGCGACCTGTCTGGCCTGCGCACCGGCCGCGCCAACATCCAGCTGCTCGATCCGGTGACGGTCGAGGTCTATGGCGCGCACATGCCGCTGAACCAGGTCGCGACCGTCTCCGCGCCCGAACCGCGCATGTTGTCGGTCCAGGTGTGGGACAAGAGCAATGTCGGCCCGTGCGACAAGGCGATCCGCTCGGCGGGCCTGGGCCTCAACCCCATCGTCGACGGCCAGACGCTGCGCCTGCCGATCCCCGACCTGACCGAGGAGCGCCGCAAGGAACTGGCCAAGCTCGCCAGCAAATATGCCGAAGGCGCCCGCGTCGCCGTGCGCAACGTCCGCCGCGATGGCATGGACAGCCTGAAGACCGACGAAAAGAAGGGCGAGATCAGCGAAGACGAGCGCAAGCGGCTGGAAACCGAAGTCCAGAAGCTGACCGACGCCACCATCGCGGATATCGATGCGGCGGCGAGCGCGAAGGAAAAGGAAATCCTCGGCCAGTAAGCCGGGGGCTTTCCTTTCGCGGCCAAAGCACGCATGTCCTTCTGATGGCCACACAAGCCAAGTCCGATCTGCCCAGCGCCGCGCCGGCCCATGGCGCGCGTCATGTCGCCATTATCATGGACGGCAATGGCCGCTGGGCGAAGAAAAGGCTGCTGCCCCGCATCGCCGGCCATCGCGCCGGCGTGGAGGCGGTGCGCCGTGTAGCGCGCGCGGCGCAGGAGATGGGCCTCGAATGCCTCACGCTCTACGCCTTCTCGTCGGAGAACTGGAAGCGGCCGGCGACCGAGGTGTCGGACCTGATGGGGCTGCTGCGCCATTTCATCCAGTCGGACCTGGACGAGTTCCACGCCAATGGGGTGCGGTTGCGGGTGATCGGCAATTATCGCGCGCTCGAACCCGCGCTGGTCGAACTGATCGAGAATGCGATGGCGCGCACCGCGGCCAACAGCGGCCCGGTGATCGCGATCGCGCTCAACTACGGCGCCCAGGACGAGATGGTGCGCGCGGCGCAGCGGCTGGCCGATCGGGTGGCAAAGGGGGAACTGGCGGCGCAGGATATTGGCATCGCCGCGATCGACGCCGAACTGGACACCGCCGACCTGCCGCCGCTCGACCTGCTGATCCGGACCTCCGGAGAGCAGCGGCTCAGCAATTTCATGCTGTGGCAGGCGGCCTATGCCGAGCTGTATTTCACCGACATGCTGTGGCCCGACTTTGACGGGCGCGCGTTGGGGCAGGCGCTGGACGCCTTCCGCCTGAGGGACCGCCGGTTCGGCGGATTGTGATCCTATGACGAGCGAATTGCGCACCCGCACCATTGTCGGCGTCGCGCTGATCGCGGTGGCGCTCGGCGCGCTGCTGGCGGGCGGACTGCTGTTCTGGCTGCTGCTGGTGGTGGCGGGCGTGCTGATGCAGGGCGAATGGGGCGACCTGACCGGCGCGAGCGCAGACCAGCGCAAGGCGGCGATGTTCGCCGTGTCGATCCCGCTGGCGCTGCTCTGTCCGCTGGCGGCCGGGATCGACTGGCCGGTGCTGATGGCCGGGGCGGCGGGCTTCTTCTTCGTGGCCTTCACCAGCCGCAGCATGAAGCTGGCGCTCGGCATCCCCTATATCTGCGTGCCGATCACCGCGCTCCAGTTCCTGCGGGCGGAACAACCCTATGCCTATGGCTTGCTGCTCGCCTTCTGGGCGCTGTCCTTGGTGTGGGCGACCGACATCGGCGCCTATTTCGCCGGCCGTTCGATCGGCGGACCGAAGCTGGCGCCGCGCATCAGCCCGTCCAAGACCTGGTCGGGGCTGGCTGGCGGCGTGCTGGCGGCGCTGGTGCTGGGTTTCCTGCTGCACCGCTTCGCGGGCCTGCCGATCCAGCTGGCGGCGGCGAGCGGGCTGCTGGCGGTGGCGGCGCAGCTGGGCGACCTGCTGGAAAGCCATATGAAGCGGCGGGCGGGCGTGAAGGACAGCGGCACGCTGCTGCCGGGCCATGGCGGGGTGATGGACCGGCTGGACGGCGTGGTCGCCGCCGCGCCGCTCGCGGCCCTGATCTATCTTGTGCTGGGGCAGGGCGGATGAAGAACGTTTCGATCTTTGGCGCCACCGGATCGGTCGGCCTGTCGACGCTGGACCTCGTCCGGCGCGATCCCGATGCCTATCGCGTCGTCGCGCTGACCGCCAACAGCGATGTGGACGGTTTGGCGGCGCAGGCGCGCGCGACGGGCGCACAGGTCGCGGTGATCGGGCAGGAGCGGCTCTACGGCGCGCTAAAGGACGCGCTGGCCGGTTCGGGGATCGAGGCGGCGGCGGGCGAGGATGCGCTGGTCGAGGCGGCGGCGCGCGGCGCGGACTGGACGATGGCGTCGATCGTTGGCTGCGCGGGGCTCAAGCCGACCATGGCGGCGCTCAAGGCGGGGGGCACGGTGGCGCTGGCCAACAAGGAATCGCTCGTATCGGCCGGCGGGCTGATGATGAAGGCGGCGCGCGACGCGGGCGCGACATTGCTGCCGGTGGACAGCGAACATAATGCTATCTTCCAGTGCCTTGCAGGCAGCAGCCTGGATACCGTCTCCAGGATCATCCTGACTGCCAGCGGCGGCCCGTTCCGCACCCGTAGCCGGGCCGAGATGGCTGACATCACCCCGGCCCAGGCGGTGGCCCATCCCAACTGGTCGATGGGCGCGAAGATCAGCGTCGACAGCGCGACGATGATGAACAAGGGGCTGGAGCTGATCGAGGCGGCCTATCTCTTCCCGGTCGGGCTGGACCGGATCGAGATATTGGTCCACCCCCAGTCGGTAATCCATTCGATGGTCGAATATCGCGACTGTTCGACGCTGGCACAGCTCGGTTCGCCCGATATGCGTATCCCCATCGCCCATGCGCTCGCCTGGCCCGACCGGATCGCGACGCCCTGCCAGCCGCTCGACCTTGCGCGGATCGGCAGGCTCGACTTCGAAGCGCCTGATCCGATACGCTTTCCTGCCCTTCGCCTGGCCCGCGCGGCGGCGACCGAGGGCGGCGCGGCACCTGCCATCCTCAATGCCGCCAACGAGGTCGCGGTCGCGGCCTTCCTGGACGGCCGCATCGGCTTCCTTGATATTGCCATGATTGTGGAGGATGTGTTGGAGCGTTATAGCGCGGCACGGCCATTGGCGATCGATGATGTGCTGGCCGCCGACGCGCAGGCGCGCCGACAGGCGCGCGAAGTGATGGAAAGATTGACGGCTTGATCCAGAATCCCGGTTTCCTGATGACCGTGCTCGCCTTCGTGGCGGTCATAGGGCCGCTCGTCTTCGTGCATGAGCTGGGCCATTATCTGGTCGGGCGCTGGTGCGGGGTGAAGGCGGAGGCCTTTTCCATCGGCTTCGGCCCGGAACTGTTCGCCTGGGTGGACCGGCGTGGCACCCGCTGGCGCGTCGCGGCGCTGCCGCTGGGCGGCTATGTCCGCTTCAAGGGCGACATGAACGCGGCGAGCATGACCGATCCGGCCTGGCTGGAAATGCCGGCGAAGGAACGGGCGGAAAGCTTCCCCGCCAAGCCGCTGTGGCAGCGCGCGGCGATCGTCGCGGCGGGGCCGGCGATCAATTTCCTGTTCGCGATCCTGATCCTGGCGACCTTCGCCTTCGTCCATGGCGAAAGCCGCACGCCTGCGGTGGCGGGGCAGGTGCAGGCGGGCAGCGCGGCGGCGGCGGCGGGCATCGTCGCGGGCGACCGCATCGTCTCGCTGGGCGGCCGCGAGATGGCCACCTTCGACGACATCCGCCTCTATGCCCAGATCCGGCCGGGCGAGCCGGTCGAGATCGTGATCGACCGTGCCGGCCAGCGTATCGTCAAGCAGGGCATGATCGGCAGCGTCAGCGAGGATGACGGGTTCGGCAACAGGTTCAATATCGGGCGGCTCGGCCTGGCGCCCGGCGCCCCGGTGATCGAGCCGGTCAGCCTGTTGCGCGCGCCGGTGGTCGCGATCGAGCGGACCGGGCAGATCGTCCGCACCATGGTCGAGACGCTGGGCCAGATATTGGGTGGCGGCCGGTCGGTGAAGGAACTGGGCGGGCCGCTGAAGATCGCGCAGGTGTCGGGACAGGCGGCGACGCTGGGGCTGGAAAGCTTCATCTTCTTCGCCGCGCTCATCTCGATTAACTTGGGGTTCATCAATCTCTTGCCAATTCCCATGCTGGATGGCGGGCATCTGCTCTTTTACGGGATCGAGGCGGTGCAGCGGCGGCCGGTGAGCGCAGCGGCCCAGGAATGGGCCTATCGGTCGGGTCTGGCGCTTCTGATGGCGATGATGCTGCTGGTGACTTTCAACGATTTATCGTCTTTCGGCCTTTGGAAGAGCCTCTCCGGCTTGATCGGCTGACGCGCATCGGGCAGGGAAGCGCCGTTTGGCGTCGTCTGTTGCGGCGGAAACATTTTATTCGAGTTTGAGGTGAAGCGGGTGACAGCGATGAACAGCAGCAACAGGCAGCGCCCGGTCGTCGCGGCCCTGTTGGCGACGACGATGATCGCGGGCCTGCCGATGGCCCCGGCCATGGCGCAGGACGCCGCCGCCCCGGCGCCCGCCGTAACCGCGCCCGCCGTCGCGCCGCAGGGCACCGTGCGCAGCGTCGCGGTAACGGGCACCCAGCGCCTGGAGCCGGACACCGTCCTTTCCTACACCAAGCTGCGCACCGGCCAGCCCTACACGCAGGAGAGCCTGGATCAGGCGCTGCGCGACCTGTACGAGACGGAGCTGTTCGCCGACGTCCAGATCCGCAACGACAATGGCGCGCTGACGGTGGAGGTGAAGGAAAACCCCGTCATCAACCGCATCGTCCTGGAAGGTAATAAGCGCCTGAAGGACGACAAGATCCGTCCCGAAATAAAACTGGCCCCGCGCCAGATCTATACCAGATCCAAGGTGCGCGCCGACGTCGCCCGCATCGTCGAGCTGTATCGCCGGCAGGGTCGCTTCGCCGCGACGATCGAGCCGAAGATGGTCCAGCTCGACCAGAACCGCGTCGATATCGTATTCGAAATCTCGGAAGGGCCCAAGTCCAAGGTCCGCCAGATCAACATCATCGGCAACGACAAGTTCAAGGACGGCGAACTGCGCAGCCAGATGGTGACGAAGCAGTCGCGCTGGTTCCGCCTCTTTTCCTCGGGCACCAGCTATGATCCCGACCGGCTGGCCTATGACCAGCAGAAGCTGCGCCAATTCTACCTGACCGAAGGCTATGCCGACTTCCGCGTCATCTCCGCGGTTGCGGAACTGACGCCCGACAAGCAGGACTTCATCATCACCTATGTCGTCGAGGAAGGCGACCGCTACAAGTTCGGCGACGTGAAGGTCGAATCGGACATTCGCGACCTGTCGGGGGACAGCCTGACCAAGCGCCTGCCGATGAAGAAGGGCGACTGGTACAATGCCAAGCAGGTCGAGGACACGGTCGACACGCTGAGCGAGACGGCGGGCCTGTTCGGCTATGCCTTCGCCGACGTGTCGCCGGACTTCAACCGCGACAAGGAATCGCTGACGATGGGGATTAATTTCCGCATCGCCAACGCGCCGCGCGTCTATGTCGAGCGGGTCGACATCAACGGCAACACGCTGACGCAGGACAAGGTGGTCCGCCGCGAATTCCGCCTGGCGGAAGGCGACGCGTTCAACAGTTTCCTGGTCAAGCGCTCGAAGGACCGCATCAACTCGCTGGGCTTCTTCCAGGAAAAGCTCGACATCGAGCAGAAGCCCGGCTCCGCGCCCGACCGCATCGTGCTGGAAACCAACGTCCAGGAGAAATCGACCGGCGAATTGTCGCTCTCGGCGGGTTTCTCGTCACTGGAGCGCTTCATCGTCGCGGCATCGATCACCCAGCGCAACTTCCGCGGCAAGGGTCAGGAACTGCGCACCTCGGTCAATTATTCGGCCTATTCCAAATCCATCGAACTGGGCTTCACCGAACCCTATTTCATGGACAAGAATATCGCGCTGGGCGGCGACATCTATCGCCGCGACCTCAACAGCTTCCGCTATCTGACCAATAATGACCGCGACACGACCTATGAAAATACGTCGACCGGCTTCCAGCTGCGCGCGGGCGTGCCGATCACCGAATATATGTCGCTGGCGCTGCGCTATCAGCTGAACTTCGACAATACGACGCTGGATCAGGACACCTATTATTCCGACACGGACGGCGACGGCGATACCGAATGCGACCCGCTGCTGGCCGGCCGCTATCTCTGCGACGCCATCGGCAAGCGCACGACCTCTTCGCTCGGCTATTCGTTGATCTACGATACGCGCGACAATCGTATCCGGGCGACGCGCGGCCATAATATCGTGCTGAGCCAGGATTTTGCCGGGCTGGGGGGCGACGTCAAATATGTGAAGACCCGCATCAGCGCCGCCAAATATTTCCCGCTGGGCAGCGGCTTCATCTTCTCGCTGTCGGGCGAGGGCGGCTATATCCACAGCCTGGAAGGCGAGCGTCGCGACGCGGCCGGCGACCTGGTGGACAAGATCCGTCTGGTCGATCGCTTCTTCCTGGGCGAACCGCAGTTCCGGGGCTTCGACATTCGCGGTGTCGGTCCGCGCGTGAAGCGCTTCTACCTCCAGGCGGAAACCGATTCCGACGGCACGGCCACCGGCAACTACATCAAGAACAACAGCAACAACAATGTCTCGGACGACGCGCTGGGCGGCAAGATCTACTATCTCGCCCGCGCCGAGGTGGAGATTCCGCTGGGTTCGGGTGCACGCGAAATGGGCCTGCGCCCTTCGATCTTCATGGATGCCGGCGCTGTAGCGGGTCTGCGTAATCCCGAAACGATCCAGTTTGCCGGCTATTGCTCGCCGACGTCGGGATCGGGGACGACCGTCAAGGCGGACGGCACGCCCTATGCGCCGGTCTGTCCGGTCAACTACAGCTTTGCGGGCGGCAATTTCGTGGAAGAATATCTCGGCGACACGCTCAAGCCGCGTCTGTCGGTGGGCTTCGGCGTCAACTGGAACTCGCCTTTCGGCCCGTTCCGCATCGACATCGCCAAGGCCCTGCTCAAGGAACCAGGGGACGACAACAAGCTCATCACCTTCAATGTAGGGACTCAATTCTGATGAAGACCATCGTTAAAGCCGCGGCGCTCGTTTTCGCGCCGATGACCGCTCTGGCCCTGACCGCCGTTCCGGCCGCCGCCCAGTCGAAGACCGGCATCGCCGTCGCCGACCTGCAGCGCGCCGTGGGCACCAGCGCTGCCTACACCACCGCGCGCACCCAGATGCAGACCACCTACAAGCCGCAGATCGATGCGTTCAACGCGCGCAAGACGGCGATCGACACCGACCTCAAGACCAAGGGCGACGCGCTCCAGGCCGCGCTCAAGGCCGCCGGCGGCAAGCCGACCCCGGCGATCGAGACCCAGTATCAGCAGTTCCAGCAGTCGCAGCAGACCGCCCAGGCCGAACTGCAGCGCATGGGCCAGCCGATCGCGATCGCCAACGCCTATGTCGAGGAGCAGATCACCGCGAAGCTCTCCGACGCGCTCAAGGCCGCGATGACCAAGGCGAAGGTCGACCTGGTCCTTTCGCCCGAGGCGACCGTCTCCTACCAGCCGACCGTCGACATCACCCAGTCGGTCGTGACCGAACTCAATGCGCTGGTGCCCAGCGTCGGCATCACCCCGCCGGCCGGCTGGCAGCCGGGCCGTCAGGGTCAGGCCGGTGCGGCCGCTGCCGCTCCGGTAGCCCCGGCGCAGGCGCCCAAGTCGCGCTGATAGACGATGACGGGAGAGGTTGAATCGACCGCGCGTGGCCCGATGGATATCCGTCGGGTCATGGCCGCGTTGCCGCACCGTTATCCGATGCTGCTGATCGACCGCGTGGTCTCGCTGGTGCCCAGCCAGTCGATCCACGCGATCAAGGCGGTGTCGGTGAACGAGCCGTTCTTTCAGGGACATTTCCCGACCCGGCCGATCATGCCCGGCGTGCTGATCGTGGAAGCGATGGCGCAGGCTGCGGGCGTGCTGGCGGTGGAATCGATGAACTTGGCCGATTCGGGCAAGCTCGTCTATTTCATGAGCATCGACGGCGCGAAATTCCGCTCGCCGGTGGAGCCGGGTTGCCTGCTCGACCTGCATGTCGAAGTGACGCAGAATCGCGGCGCCATCTGCAAGTTCAGCGGCAAGGCAATGATCGACGGCAAACTGGCGTCGGAAGCCAATTTCGTCGCCATGATCACCGATCCGCCCAAGGATTGAGGGCTGCGTGTCCCCCCTGCGAATGCCGGGGTCGCAGGGCGGCTGCCGCGTCCTGGTCGTAGATCCCGGCCTTCGCCGGGATGACGCCTTTATTCTTGCCAATCCGCGCGCAAACCGCTAACGGCGCGCCTTCGCATTTTCACGCATCCGGCCGGTCGGAAACCGGCCATCGAAGGAGCATATCGCCATGAAGGCCAATACCCACCCCGACTACCACCTGATCACGGTCCAGATGACCGACGGCACCACCTTCCAGACCCGCTCGACCTGGGGCAAGGAAGGCGACACGCTGGCGCTCGACATCGATCCCAAGTCGCACCCGGCCTGGACGGGCGGTAACCGCCAGCTGGACACCGGCGGCCAGGTGGCGCGCTTCAACAAGCGTTTCGGCGGGCTGACGCTGAAGAAGTAATCGGCCTTCGATGGTTGAAACGGAAAGGGCGCCCGCGAGGCGCCCTTTTTGTTTGTCGCGATGATGGTGGTGAGCGGACGCGCATCACTCGTCTCGTCATCCCCGTGCAGGCGGATATAAAATCCTTCCTCCTTGTCGCTCGGATGACGGTAATTAAAGGGATGGCCGCTTCCGTGCGGCGTCGCACCGCGCCTGACTGTCGGCCTCTGTCCGCTTCCTGCACCGCGGCTTTGCGCCTTCGAGGGGCGCGCTTTGAGGCGATCAGGCGGCCCGTTCCTCGTCCAGGAACGCTGTCACATCATCCAGCACGACATCCTTCGACAGGAAGGTCGCTCCGATACCGCGCGCCAGGAGGAAGGGCAGGGTGCCGGCCGCCATCTTCTTGTCGTGCAGCATATGGCCGACCAGTGCCGCGCCGTCGGCGGTGACATGGGCGGTGGCGAGGTCGTGTGGAAGGCCCACGGCCTGGAGGTGGGCGGTGACGCGATCGGCGTCGGCCTGCGGGCAGAGGCCAAGGCGCGCCGAATAGCGGAAGGCGAGCGCCATGCCCGCCGCGACGCCTTCGCCATGGAGCAGCATGTCGGAAAAGCCGGTGTCCGCCTCCAGCGCGTGGCCGAAGGTGTGGCCCAGGTTGAGCAGCGCGCGGCGGCCCGACGTCTCGCGCTCGTCATCGGCGACGATCGCGGCCTTGGCGCTGACGCTGCGTTCGATCGCATAAGTGCGCGCCTGCGGGTCGCCCGCCAGCAGGCGATGGCCATCGCTCTCGCACCAGGCGAAGAAGTCCGGGTCGTCGATCAGGCCATATTTGACCACCTCGGCATAGCCGGCGCGGGTTTCTCGCGGCGGCAGGCTGTCGAGCGTCGACGGATCGATCAGGACGAGGGCGGGCTGGTAGAAGCTGCCGATCAGGTTCTTGCCCGCCTTTGCGTTGATCGCGGTCTTGCCGCCGACCGACGAATCGACCTGCGCCAGAAGTGTGGTCGGCAGCTGGATGAAATGGCAGCCGCGCTTCAGGATCGAGGCGGCGAAACCCACCAGGTCGCCGATCACGCCGCCGCCCAGCGCGATCACATGGTCGCCGCGCTCGATCTCCAGGGCCAGCAGTGCGTCGAGCAATTGTTCCAGATAGCGCCAGCTCTTGGTCTGTTCGCCCGGCGGCAGGATGATCGGTTCGACGGTGATGCCCGCCGCGCGAAGGCTGGCGTCGAGCCGGGGCAACTGGGTCGCGGCAACATTGGCGTCGGTCACGACCACCAGCCGGCCATTGCGCGCATAGGGTTTGAGCGTGTCGCCGGCGCGATCCAGCGCACCCTGTTCGATGACGATATCGTAACTGCGCGCGTCCAGCGCGACGCGGACTAATGCCATGCCGTCAATTGCTCCATGATCCGCTCGACCGCGACTTCGTGCGGGGCGGCGATGCTCTTCACATGAATGGGGGCAAGCGCGTAGACCGGATTGCGCACCGCCGCCAGTTCGGTCAGCACCACGCGCGGATCGCGATTCTTGAGCAGCGGCCGGCTTTCGCGGCGGCCCACCCGATCGACCAATATATCGATGTCGGCGTCCAGCCACACGGCCGTCGCCTGCTCCAGGATCAGCTTGCGCGTCTCGTCCTGCATGAAGGCGCCGCCACCGGTCGCGATCACCTTGGGCGCGCCGTCCATCAGCCGGGCGATCACTCGCCGCTCGCCGTCGCGGAAATAGGCTTCGCCATAGCGTTCGAAAATCTCGGTCACGCTCATGCCGGCGGCCTTCTCGATCTCCTCGTCGGCATCGACGAAGCTGAGGCCGAGGCGCGCGGCCAGCCGGCGGCCGACCGTCGATTTGCCCACGCCCATCATGCCCACCAATACGATGGGACCGCGCCGGGCCTGGCTCTCCGGGATTTTGCTGTTTCGCTGCATGGCGAGGGGGGCTATACAGCCAGCCGTCGCAGAGGCAAATCGCATCTTTTCTTTGTTCACCCGGCCTTGCAGGCCCGGCCAGCTAAGCCAAGGACCTATGAAGAATAATCGCAACTATAGCAGTTTCGAAGGCAGTTCGCGTCGCCGCGGCGGCCGCCTGCCGATCATTCCCATCGTCCTTGTCCTGCTGGTCGCCGCCCTGCTCGCCTTTTTCTGGTCGCGCGGCGGGGAAAAGCCGCAGCAGCGCGTCGAAAAGATCATCCCCTCCGAGAAACTGGGTCAGTAAGGCGGATGCGCTGGCCGCGGGCGAATGCCAAATGGGCGCTGGGCAGCTTCGCGCTTGCGCTGACCTTGCCCGTGGTGGCGCAGCAGGCGCCCGAATCGCTGTTGCCCCCCGGCTTCGGCGATGCGCCCGAAGCCCCGGCGGCCGCGCCGCAGCCTGCGCGACCGGCGCAGCCCGCGCCCGGATCGCCCGCCGCGCCGATGGTCCAGCCGCTGCCCGACCAGGGGTTGCCGGACTTGTCGCTGGCGGCCGACGCGACGAACGCGGCCGAGGCGGAACTGACCCCCGAGGAACTGGCGGCGCAGAAGGCCAAATATGACCTGCCCGACACGGCGCGGCGCTCGCTCGACCGCATCGGCCCGCTGACGCCGCAGACACGCGGTTTCGAACCGGACGCCTTCGGCCGGGAATCGGGGCAATATCTGGCGGCGCTGATGCGGCAGACCCATGCGCCGATCGTGTCGCGCTGGGCCTCCATCCTGCTGCGCCGCGCCTTGCTGAGCGCGACCGACACGCCGCGCGGCATCGACGGCGCGGACTGGGCGGCGGAGCGCGCCTGGCTGCTGCTGCGCATGGGAGAGGCGGACAGCGCCCGGCTGATGGTGCAGAGCGTCGATTCCGACCGCTACAGCCCGCGCCTCTATGCCATCGCGATGCAGACCTATCTGGCGAGCGCGGACCCTGCGGGCCTGTGCCCGCTGTCGGAAGGGGCGCTACGTTTCTCCAAGGAGCCGGGCTGGGACATGACCCGCGCGATCTGCCCGGCGCTGTCGGGCGATCAGGGCATGGCGAGCGGCGCGCTCAACCAGGCGCAGCGCCGCGGGGTGGTGCGCGGCATCGACTATCGGCTGGCGGAAAAGGTCGTCGGCACCGGCTTCAATGCCCGCCGCTCGGTCAAGATCGAATGGGACGGCGTCGATCGGCTCACGGCCTGGCGCTATGGCCTGGCGACCGCGCTCAACGTCGAGATACCCGAGGATCTCTACGCCACGGCGGGGCAGCATGTCCGCGCCTGGGAAGCGCGCGCGCCGGCGCTGACGGCGCTGCGGCGGCAGCCGGGGGTGGATATTGCCGCGCGGCTGGGGGTGTTTTCCAATGCGGCGCTGGTCGGCTTCTATGGCCAGCTGGGCAGTGACGGGGATGCGCCCGCCGATATCGCGGACAAGATCGAGGCGCTGCGCGCCGCCTATGCGGGCGCGACAGTGGCGGACCGGATCGGGGGGATGCAGAGCTGGTGGCAGGATGGCGCGAAGCCCGACTATGTCGGCCTGATCGCCACCGCGCGTGCCGCGGCCGCGCTGCCGGTCGCGCAGGCTTCGGCGCAGGATGCCGCCAATCTGGTCGCCGCCATGCTGACCGCCGGCTATGACCGCAATGCCGCGCGCTGGGCGCAGGCGATCGGCCGACTGGACGGCGAGGGCGCGTCGCAATTCTGGGCGCTGCTGGCCGTCGGCGCACCCAGCCCGGTGGTGGATATCAGTTCCGGCCGCGTATCATCCTATGTCGGCGAGGTCGGGCCGGAAAAGGGGCGGATGCTGATCGCCGCCCTCGCCGGCCTGGCGCGCCTGTCGCCGCAGGATGGCGCCGCGCTGGCGCAGGACAATGGCGTGGCGCTCGCCCCCAACAGCCGCTGGGCGCGCGCCATCGGCGCGGCGGCGCAGCGGGGCGAAAAGGCGACGGTGGCATTGCTCGTCGCGGTGGGGATGCAGGGGCAGGACTGGACTCACCTGCCGCCCGCACATCTCTATCATGTCGTCGCCGCGCTCCACCGGGTCGGGCTGGACCCGGAGGCGCGGATGATCGCCGCCGAGGCGATCAGCCGCATCTGACCATGGGGCAGGAGGATGCCGCCCTGGTCGACCGTTTCCTCGAAATGATGGCGGCGGAGCGCGGCGCGTCGCGCAACACGCTGCTGGCCTATCGCGCCGACCTGGCGGGCGCGGGCGATGTACTGGGCGACCTTGCGTGCGCCACCCGCGACGGGCTGGGCACGCTGGCGGCGGCCTGGGCGGAGCTGGCGGCGTCTTCCGTCGCGCGCAAGACGTCCGCTTTGCGGGCCTTCTACGGTTTTCTTGAAGAGGAAGGATTGCGCGCCGACAATCCCTCCGCCGCCTTGCCCCGCCCGGTGACGCGGCGATCCCTGCCCAGGATATTGTCCACAGCGGAAGTCGACCGTTTCTTCGCGCTGATCGCCGAGCGGATCGACGTGGAGCATCCCGCGCCGCTCGACCTGCGCCTGTCCGCGCTGATCGAACTCCTCTACGGATCGGGCCTGCGCGCGACCGAACTGGTATCGCTGCCGCGCCGGGCGCTGGCCGCCGACCGGCCCTTCCTCATCCTCAAGGGCAAGGGCGCGCGCGAGCGGCTGGTGCCCATTTCCGACCGCGCGCGCGCCGCCGTCGCTGCCTGGCTGCCCCATGTGGCGGCGGACAGCCCCTGGCTGTTCCCGTCGGGCAAGAGCCATCTGAGCCGCATCCGCCTCTATCAGCTGGTCAAGGCGCTGGCTGCCGCCGCCGGCATCGCGCCCGAACGGGTCAGCCCCCATGTGCTGCGCCACGCCTTCGCGACCCATCTGCTGGAAGGCGGGGCGGACCTGCGCGCCTTGCAGGCGATGCTGGGTCATGCCGACATCGGCACGACCCAGATCTACACCCATGTCGACAGCCGGCGGCTGGTCGAGCTGGTCAACCGACGCCATCCGCTCGCGACCATGCCGACAAGGAACGCGCATCGCCGCGTTGACGGCGAAGCGCCAGCACCGTAACGCGTGGCGCCATGGTAAGCTTTCTGGAATTCGAGAAGCCGATCGCTGAGCTGGAAGCGCGCATTGTCGAACTGCGCGCCACCGCCAGCGTGGGGGACATCAACATCGACGGCGAGATCGCGACGCTGGAACAGCGCGCGGCGAAGCTGCTCAAGGACACTTATGCGAAGCTGACGCCCTGGCAGAAGACCCAGGTGGCGCGGCATCCCGACCGTCCGCATTTCAAGGACTATGTCGCGGGCATGTTCGACAATTTCATGCCGCTTGCCGGCGACCGCGCCTTTGCCGACGATCAGGCGATCATCGGCGGCTTCGCGACGCTTGGCGAGCGCAAGGTCATGGTGATCGGTCACGAGAAGGGCGACGACACGGCCAGCCGCGTGCGCCACAATTTCGGCATGGCCAAACCCGAAGGCTATCGCAAGGCCATCCGCCTGATGGAGCTGGCGGATCGCTTCGGCCTGCCGGTGGTGACCCTGGTCGACACGTCGGGCGCCTTTCCGGGCGTGCAGGCGGAGGAGCGCGGCCAGGCCGAAGCCATCGCCCGGTCGACGGAAGCCTGTCTGGCGCTGGGCGTGCCGATGGTCGCGGCGGTGGTGGGCGAAGGCGGATCGGGCGGCGCGATCGCGCTGGCGGCGGCCAATCGCGTGTTGATGTTTGAACATGCGGTCTATTCGGTGATCTCGCCCGAAGGCTGCGCATCGATCCTGTGGCGGACCGCCGACAAGGCGAGCGACGCGGCGACCGCGATGCAGGTGACGGCGCAGCATCTGAAATCGCTGGGCGTGATCGATCGCATCGTGGCCGAGCCGGTGGGCGGCGCGCATCGCGATCCGGTGCAGGCGATCGCCAGCCTGGGCACGGCGATCGAGGCGGAACTGGATTCGCTCGATGGCATGGGCGCGCAGGCGCTGCGTACCGACCGCGCCGACAAATTCCTCGCCATCGGCGTCTGACTTCCCTCGCTTTTTCGGGAACAGCCCGCCATTTTCGCTCGTTACGTGCCGGTAACGTCGAAGGGTGAGGGTTTATGAACTGGAAGATTGCGTTGGGCTGCTCGGGGGCGGTGCTGGCGATGGGGTTGAGCGCGCCGATGGTGATCGGGCAGCAGCGCGCGATTCGCACCGTGTCGTCCATCAGCCAGCAGGACAAGGCGAGCGGCGCGAAGCAGCACCCCGAACTGCTCAAGGAATTTGGTGGCGCCTATGCCGGGCCGCAGGCGCGCTATGTGGAGACGGTCGGGCGCCGGATCGCGGTTCAGTCCGGCCTTTCCAACGCGCAGAGCGATTTCACCGTTACCCTGCTCAACAGCCCGGTGAACAACGCCTTCGCCATCCCCGGCGGCTATGTCTATGTCACGCGCCAGCTGATGGCGCTGATGAATGACGAGGCGGAACTGGCGGGCGTGCTGGGTCATGAGGTCGGTCATGTCGCCGCCCAGCATGGCCAGCGGCGCCAGCAGGCCGCACAGCGCAATGCCATCGGCGGGGCGCTGCTGGGCGTTCTGGCCGGCGCGTTGCTGGGCGATTCGGGCCTGGCCGGGCTGGTACAGAAGGGGATCGGCACGGGCAGCCAGCTTCTGACCCTCAAATTTTCCCGCAGCCAGGAATATGAGGCCGACGACCTCGGCATCCGCTATCTCGCGTCGGCGGGCTATGATCCCCGCGCCCTCTCCGAAATGCTTGCCTCGCTGGCGGCGCAGAGCAATCTGGACGCGCAACTGGCCGGCAGCGCCCGGTCCATGCCCGAATGGGCCAGCACGCACCCCGACCCGGCCTCACGCGTGGACCGGGCGGCACAGGCGGCGGCCGCGACTCGCGCCGGCAGCACGGTGCGCAATCGCGACGCCTTCCTCAATGCCGTGAACGGCGTCCTCTATGGCGATGATCCCCGGCAGGGCGTGATCGAGGGCAACCGCTTTCGCCATCCGGACCTGCGTTTGAGTTTCACCGCGCCCAGCGGCTTCGGCATGGAAAATGGTACGGATGCCGTGTCGATCACCGGATCGGGCGGGCAGGCGCAGTTCGGCGCCGCGCCCTATTCGGGCAATCTGGCGGCTTATGTCGACAGCGTCTTCGCCCGGCTGGGCGGCAGCGATGGCGGCGTGCCCGCAGGCGAGGTGAGCCGCACGACGGTTGGGGGCATCCCCGCCGCCTGGCGCACGGTGCGCGCCTCGACCCAGTCGAGCCAGGTCGACGCGACCGTCTTCGCCTATGATTTCGGTGGTGGGCGTGCCTATCATTTCCTGCTGCTGACGCCGGCAGGGCAGGGCATCGGCCCCTTTACGCCGATGGTGCAATCGCTTCAGCGCCTGTCGAGCCAGGAGGCGGCGGCGATCCGGCCGCGTCGCGTCCAGTTGGTGACTGTCAAATCCGGCGACACCGTCCAGTCGCTCAGCCGCCGCATGGCCTATAGCGACTATCCCGTGGAGCGTTTCCGGACGATCAACGGGCTGGCCGCCAATGCCGCGCTGCGACCGGGGCAAAAAGTGAAGATCATCGGCTGGTGACAACGAAAAGGGGCGGCGGACTCGCGTCCGCCGCCCCTTTTGTCATGCTGGGAGAGGCTTAGAGCTTTTCCGAGACATTGTTGAAGGTGCTGCCGAGCTTGCTGCCCAGGCTGGTCATGGCGCCAATGGCGGCGACGGCGATCAGAGCGGCGATCAGGCCGTATTCGATCGCGGTGGCACCCTTTTCATTCTTCAGCATCTTGCGGATGAACTGCATGTGACGTCTCCTTGAATGGATTAATCCGTTAAACTACCCGGCCGCCCCGCTTGGTAATTCGTGGTCAGCAAGGACGGGATTAGAACAGCTCGGTTGAAAAAGGCTTAATGGGATGAACGAAGCTGTCAGATATTGATGGTTAATTCTTCGTTACTTCTGTCGCGACATTGTTCCACATGCCGATTGTCCTGTCGGCGACATTGGAGAGCGCCGCAGTCATGGCGAGCACGACCATAGCTATGATGAGGGCATATTCGACCGCGGTCGCGCCGCGTTCGCACCGCAACAGCCCTCGACGGGTGATGATTTCGAAAAGCCCGCGCATCATATCCCCAGTTCGCTACAGACAGTCCCCGACAGACGTGTAAAGCAGCCAGGGTTAACAAAGCCCTCTCATCCGGACCGATATGACGCCCATTTCTCCCCTGTTCGTCGTTGCCGTGGCGTTGATCGATGCCGATGGCCGCGTGCTGTTGCAGCAGCGTCCGCCGGGCGGGACCATGGCGGGCCTGTGGGAATTTCCCGGCGGCAAGGTCGAGTCGGGCGAAACGCCGGAGGCGGCGCTGGTGCGCGAGCTGGAGGAGGAACTGGGCATCGAGACCCATGCCAGCTGCCTGGCACCCGCGACGTTCGCCAGCGAGCCGCTGGGCGATCGCCATCTGCTGCTGCTGCTCTATGTCTGCCGCAAATGGCGGGGACAGCCCGAGCCGCGCCATGCGACGGCGCTCAAATGGGCGCGCCCCGCGCAGATGTACGGGCTGGACATGCCGCCGGCGGACCTGCCGCTGATCGGACTGCTGGAAGCGCTGCTGTAACGAAAAAGGGCGAGGCCCACCGCCGGAAGGTGGCCTCGCCCGGGCATG
The DNA here is from genome assembly GCF_001650725.1 of Sphingobium sp. TCM1. Lineage (GTDB taxonomy): Bacteria > Pseudomonadota > Alphaproteobacteria > Sphingomonadales > Sphingomonadaceae > Sphingobium. The sequence continues at coordinate 33,424 of NZ_LXVX01000034.1, forward strand.
AGTCGCAGGGGCGTGATCCGACGCGGTCGGACCAGGCCGGAAGGGCTGGTCAGTCCTCCGCAGCCTTGCTCTGCAACTGGATATAATTCTGGATGCCCATGCGCTCGATCATCTCGAACTGGGTTTCCAGCGTGTCGACATGCTCTTCCTCGCTTTCGAGGATATATTGGAACAGGTCACGGCTGACATAATCGCGAATCGATTCGCAATAGGCGATCGCGTCCTTCAGCACCGGCAGCGCCTCATATTCCAGTTCGAGGTCGGCCTTGAGGATTTCCTCCACCGTCTCGCCGATCTTCAGGCGGCCGAGCAGCTGGAAATTGGGCAGGCCGTCGAGGAACAGGATGCGCTCCGCCACCTTGTCGGCGTGCTTCATCTCGTCGATCGATTCGGAATATTCGAACTTGGCCAGTTTCTCGATGCCCCAATGGTTGAGCATCCGATAGTGGAGGAAATATTGATTGATCGCGGTCAACTCATTCTTGAGGACCTCGTTCAGAAAGTCGATGACCTTCGGGTCGCCTTTCATGGCGCTATACTCCGGCTGTTTCGGGAACGCCGGGATTATAAGCCTAATGCAGGCATCTGTTAAGTCGAAAACCCTTGAAAATCAGGGCTTTTTTACTGCGCTATTGCGTCGGCTTCGCGATTGGCTGGTGCGCTTGATTTGCAATTTTATCAGGCGGATGCGCGTTCCGCCGCGATGATGGTGCGGGCGAAGGATACGCACTGGCCGCATTTGGGCCGGCGGCCGAAACGGGCATAGGCGTTGCAGGGCGTATCGGCGCCATCGCGCGCGGCTTCCCGCAGATCCTTTTCTCGAATGGCATTACAAACGCAGACGACCATCGCGGCTCTTCTCCTGATGAAGGAGAGATAGCGCAGATGATAATAGGTCGCAATAGTAATCAGCTGCTCCTGCGAATCTTTTGCACTGCACCATGGCTGAGACTGCGCCACAGCCATTCGGCTGGCCCCATGGCGAAGCGAGTCGCATAAGGCTGCGACCAGAGCAGCATCGCCGCCCAGGCGCCGACCACGAACAACGGCAGCAGCGCCGGCCGGACATGGCCGAATAGGCCAAGCCCCCAGCCATAGAAGATCGCCGTCATGACGAGGCTGGCGCCCAGATAATTGCTGAGCGTCATCCGCCCCGCCGCCGCGATCCGGCCGACCAGCGTGCTGTCCCGGTGCCGCGCCAGCAGCCAGAGGATAAGCGCCGCCCATCCGACCGTCAGCGGGATGCGGAAGGGCAGCGACCAGGCAAGCGCCGCGCCATAAGTGGGGAGCGGCGCGAATCCGCTCCACCACACCCAGAGCGCCAGCGCGGCCATCGGCGGCACCCCGATCAGGAAGCAATGGCGGGCAGTCCGGCGATATTGCTCCATATCCCAGTTTCCGGTCAGGAAGCCGCCCTTCAGCATCGCCATGCCGAGCAGCATGAAGCCCAGCGTCTCGAACGCGTTGAACAGCAGTCCCCACAGCCAGTCGCCGGGGAAGGCGGCCAGCTTCATGTGCAGGATGGCGGTGAAACCGCTGCGATAGGTGGCGATTTCGGCCTGGGTTGCCGGGTCGGCGGGATCGGACAGGGCGGCCATGAAGCCGGTGAAGCCCTCGCGCATCGCCGCGCTGGCGTCCGCCCCGGCGGCGGCATGGCCCCACAGATAGAGGCTGCCGATGAACGCGGCCAGCAGCAGGAACTGGAACAGGAAGAAGAGGAAGGCGCGCTTGACCAGCGCCAGCGGCTCCAGCCCCGCGAAGGGCAGGGCGAAGAGGGCGACGATCGCATAGACGCGCAATATGTCGCCCCACCAGAGCAGGAAGAAATGGGCGCAGCCGATGACGAACAGCCAGAAGGCGCGAATCATCTGCGTCCGCCGGCCATCGCGACCCGCCATCTCCTCCCGGTCGATCAGCAGCAGCATGGATGCACCGAACAGCAGGGCGAACAGGCCGCGCATCTTGCCATCGACGAAGATCAGGCTGACCGCCCAGAAGCCGATGTCGCCGGCCGAGAGCGGCCCCGCCACCGCGGGGTTGAAATAGGCGTTCTGCGGCAGGGCGAAGGCGGTGATGTTCATCCACATGATGGCCATCACGGCGCAGCCGCGCAGCACGTCCATGGCGGGAATGCGGGGGGATGCGGTCATGCGGCGGCGTTTCCTTGAACGGGCTGGTCAGAGCGCCGAGGCTCTGCCATCCGCCTAGAGCCTTTCCACAAAAGGTGGAAAGGCTCTTGTTCTTTGTGGCCGCATTTTCCAAGGCGTGGACCGTGAACGGTGAACGGAAAATGCGCCAGCCATGAACGATGGCCGCAAGCGACGGATAAGCGACGCCTTCGGTGCGGCGGCCGAGCATTATGAGGCTCATGCCGGGCCGCAGCGGCTGGCCGCGTCGCTGGTGGCCGACCTCGCCCGGCGGCAGCGGCCCGGCGGCGTGGCGCGTATCCTGGAAATCGGGTGCGGCACGGGTCTGCTGACGCGCGAGATACAGGCGCGCTGGCCAGGCGCGGACCTGATCGCGACCGATATTTCGCCCGCCATGCTGGAACAGGCCGCGTCGCACGGCCGGATCGCGGGCACATTCCTGACGATGGATGGCGAAGCGCCGTCCTTCGACGGGCCATGGTTCGACCTGATCCTGTCCAGCCTCGCCTTCCAGTGGTTCGACGACCTGCCGGCCGCGATCGCGCGGCTCGCGGGGCTGCTGCGGCCGGGGGGCAGCCTGATCTTCTCGACCATGGGGCGGGGCAGCTTCGCCGCCTGGCGGGCCGCCCATGACGCCGCCGGGCTGGCAAGCGGGGTGCCGGACTATCCCTCGCTGGATGCCCTGCGCGCGATGCTGGCGGGGCAGGACGATGCCTTCGCCTTCGCGGAGACGGTGGCGCTGGAGGGCAAGGGCGCGCGCGCGCTGCTGGCCCATCTCAAGGGGATCGGCGCGGTGGTGCCCGGCGAAGGGCATCGCCCGTTGGGGCCGACCGCGCTGCGCCGGGTCATGGCCGCCTATGACGCGGCGGGCGGCCGCGACGTCTATCAGTTGCTGCTCGGCCGGGTGACGCGCGCGTTCCAGGCATAGGGGCCGATGATCGTGCCCACGAAGCCGCCGGCCAGCTTGGTGCTGAGGAATCGGATATCGACATCGGAAGCGAGGACGCTCTCCGCCCCGCCGCTTGCATAGCTGGCGCGCATCCGGCCGCCATCCATGGCGAGAGACAGGGTGAGGGGCATGGACGGATCGACCGGGGCGGAGGCGATCAGCCGGTCGCTGTCCGATCCTTCCCGCGCCATCAGGACGATATGGGGCGCTCCGTCGCTCTGCATGATGCCGAAGAAGAGGAAGTTGCGGTCCGACTGGACCGCCATCAGCCCGGCCCGGTCGCCTTCGGCATCGGGGCGATAGTCGAGACGGGTCGAGACGGTCGCGACATGGTGCTGCTGGCGTCGCCCGATGAAGGCAGGTGCGGCCGACAGGTCGCCCAGGGCGGTCGCGCCATCCAGCACCAGAGCGCCCTGCTCCAGCCGGTAGAAGGGGCGCATCGGCGTGCGGACGCCGATCCAGGCGGGGCCGAGCCGCGGGCTGCTGAAGTCATCGCGATAGGAAAAATCGCCGCTCGTTGGCGGCGTGCCGGTGGAGCCTGCGGGCAGGCGCGGGCGCGGTGCCGCATAGGGGATGGGCTGGCCTTCGGGCAGGATATGGGGCCAGCCGTCGCGCCACGTCACGGGCAAAAGGAAGGTCTCGCGCCCGATATTGTAGAGGTCGGGACCATAGGGGCGGGTGGCGAGGAAGGTCGCCCACCAGTCTCCATCCTCAGTCTGCACCAGCTTGGCATGGCCGGCGGACGTCACCGGATGCGGGCGTGCGGGGTCCAGGCTGCGCTGGCTGAGGATGGGGTTGCCGGCATGGGGGGTGTAGGGACCGCGCAGGCCGCGGGACCGGAACACCACCTCGCTATGCTGGTCGCCGGTGCCGCCTTCCGCCGCGATCAGGTAATAATAGCCTTCTCGCTTCAGCAGGTGAGGGCCTTCGATCCACGCGGGCTTGCGGGCGATGTCGACGCCGCCATTGACGATCTGGGTCGATTCGCCGGTCATGCGGAGGTTGCGCCAGTCGAATTCCTGCACCCAGATGGCGCGATGCCCGTCATAGCGGGCCGGCTCCGCCGGCGCCCGGTTGTTGACGATGAAGGCGCGGTCGCCCTCCCAATAGATGGACGGGTCGATCCCCTCGAAGGGCAGCCAGCAGGGCTTCGACCATGGTCCGGACGGATCGGGCGCGGTCATGACGAAATTTCCGCCGCATGTCACGCAGGTTCCAACCAGGTAGAACAGGCCGTCGTGAAAGGAGATGTCGGGCGCGAACATGCCCAGCGTGATGCGCTTGCCGGAGAAGTCGAACTGGTCGGGGCGGTCGATCGCATTGCCGATCTGGCGCCAGTTCACGAGATCGGTGGACGTGAAGATCGGCAGGCCAGGATAATGGGCGAAGGAGGAATTGACGAGATAATAGCGGTCGCCGACGCGGGTGATGGACGGGTCGGGATAATAGCCCGACAGGATGGGATTGCGATAGTCGCCGGGGCCGGGCGTCACCTGCTCCTGGGCGCGGCCGTCATAGCGGAAATCGTCGAACCGGGCCGGTCCGGCAACCGCCGGTTCCGTGACGACCGGCATGGCGATGGTGGCGAGCAACCAAAAGACCGCGCGTGACGCTGTGCGCAAAATCCCTCTCCCTTTCCTTTCGCGCGAGCATAGGAGAGTGGAACTGATAGCGCTATCAAAAACAGGAGCGTCAGCGCGCCGATTTGCGGATCATCAGCTTGAGGCCGGACCAGACGGCATCGACGGCGCACACCTTCACATCGGCCAGGTCGGTCGTGGGCAGCACGGCCGCGCGGATGACGCCCTCCGTGATATCGGTCGGCACCCTGGACGCTTTCTTGGGCCAGCTGACCCACAGGAAGCCGGTGGGCGCGAGCAGGGGCCGCAGCGCCGCGATCCGGGCCGCCATGGTCGCGCGGTCGCTGACGAAGATATGGGCGGCGTCGATCGGCGCTTCCGGTGCGGGCAGGGGAATGACGCCGCTGTTGCCAATCTCCGCCGCGACGCTGGCGGGCATATCCTCCCACCAGGCGCGCAGGCCGGGTTTGAGGCTGAGCTTCCTGGCCAGCGGGGTGCCGGAATAGCCGGTGGTCATGTCTCGCCCTCCGTTGTTAAGATGGCGCGCGGCACAGCATCATCGCAGCGCCCTCCTCGCAAGCGGGAACGATCGCGCGTCAGTCAGGCAACCGCTCGAAACCCAGGCCAATCGTCAAGTCGTCCCAATACGGATTCAACTCTACGATCAGCGCCATCTTCCAGGCGCGGTTCCATTGAGCCGCTTTTCACGCAGGATCGCTTCATCCATCGAGCCATGCTGCTCGAACCACATCAGCTGCCTGACGCCATAGTCCTGCGGGAAGCCGGGAACCACACCTGTGCGATGCTGGCGGATGCGCATCGCACAAGGCTACCCTCTCCGTCGTTTCCGCGAAAGCGGGAACCCAGCGCGCCTTCTGCACTCCGGTTGCGCGACGAGAAGTGGGTTCCCGCCTGCGCGGGGACGACGAGTGTCGTTAGAGTTCGTTGTTCATCAGCGCAGGGAAGAAGCCTTCATGCGCGGTGCGCAGCATGTCGAGCGGGACGCCCGCGACACTGTCGCCGCCGGTCGTGCCGATCTTCACCGCACCGGCAATCTCGACGCCGGCCGGGGCCGCGACGACATAGCGGCCCTGATCCTCGCCGAAGGCCGAAGCCGTGGTCAGCGCCACCTCCAGCGTCGCGCCGATCCCGCCGGCGAGCGCCATTTCCGCGATCGTCACCAGCAGGCCGCCATCGGCGACGTCATGCACGGCGTTGACCTGGCCCGCCGCGACCAGCGCGCGGACGGTGTTGGCATGGGTCCGCTCGGCTGCGAGATCGACCTTCGGGGCGTCGCCCGCTTCACGACCGGCAATCTCGCGCAGCCAGATCGACTGACCGAGGTGAGTGCCCAACGCGCCGTCCGGCCCGCCGATCAGCCAGATCGCGTCGCCCTCATTCTTGAACGCCACGGTCGCCATCACGTCGACATCCTTGAGCAGGCCGATGCCGCCGATCGCCGGTGTCGGCAGGATCGCCGAGCCGCCGCCAGTCGCCTTGGATTCATTGTAGAGGCTGACATTGCCGGACACGATCGGGAAGTCGAGCGCGCGGCAGGCGTCGCCCATGCCGTCGAGGCAGCCGGTCAGCTGCGCCATGATCTCCGGGCGCTGCGGGTTGGCGAAGTTGAGGCAGTTGGTGACGGCGAGCGGGGTCGATCCGACCGCGCTCAGATTGCGATAGCATTCGGCGATCGCCTGCTTGCCGCCCTCATAGGGATCGGCATAGCAGTAGCGCGGGGTGCAGTCGGTGCTGATCGCGATGCCCTTGCGCGTGCCATGGACGCGCACGACCGCGGCGTCGCCGCCGGGACGCTGCACCGTGTCGGCGCCGACCATATGGTCATATTGCTCCCAGATCCAGCGACGGCTGGCGATGTCGGGCGACGCCATCAGCGTCACCAGATCGGCGCCGATATCCGCGCTCTCGGCGATCTCGCCCAGCGGCGCGACATTGGCCCAGCGCTTGTAGTCGTCCTTCGGCATCGAAGGACGGTCGTAGAGCGGCGCGTCGTCGGCCAGCGGGGCGAGCGGAATGTCGCACACCGTCTCGCCCTTGTGGACCAGCACCATGCGGCCGGTGTCGGTGACATGGCCGATGACCGCGAAGTCCAGCTCCCACTTGCGGAAGATCGCTTCGGCGAACGCTTCGCGGCCGGGCTTGAGCACCATGAGCATCCGCTCCTGGCTTTCCGACAGCATCATCTCATAGGCGGTCATGCCGGTTTCGCGCTGCGGCACGTCGTCCATGTTGAGCTGGATGCCGACGCCGCCCTTCGACGCCATCTCGACGCTGGAGGAGGTGAGGCCCGCCGCGCCCATGTCCTGGATCGCGACGATCGCGTCGGACGCCATCAGTTCCAGGCACGCCTCGATCAGCAGCTTTTCGGTGAACGGGTCGCCGACCTGCACGGTCGGGCGCTTGGCATCGGCGTCGTCGCCGAAATCGGCCGAGGCCATGGTCGCGCCATGGATGCCGTCGCGGCCGGTCTTCGACCCCACATAGACGATCGGATTGCCGACGCCGCTGGCTGCCGAATAGAAGATCTTGTCGGTGTCGGCGACGCCCACGGTCATCGCGTTGACCAGGATGTTGCCGTCATAGGCGGGGTGGAAATTCACCTCGCCGCCCACGGTCGGCACGCCCACGCAATTGCCGTAGCCGCCGATGCCATGGACCACGCCCGCGATCAGATGCTTCATCTTCGGGTGGTCGGGGCGGCCGAAGCGCAGCGCGTTCATGTTCGCCACCGGGCGCGCGCCCATGGTGAACACGTCGCGCAGGATGCCGCCGACACCCGTCGCCGCGCCCTGATAGGGTTCGATGTAGCTGGGGTGGTTGTGGCTCTCCATCTTGAAGATGGCGGCCTGGCCGTCGCCGATGTCGACCACGCCGGCATTTTCGCCGGGGCCGCAGATGACCTGCGGGCCGGTGGTCGGCAGCTTCTTCAGGTGAATCCGGCTGGATTTATAGCTGCAATGTTCCGACCACATGACCGAGAAGATGCCGAGTTCGGTCAGGTTCGGTTCCCGGCCGAGGGCGTGCAGGACGCGGTCATATTCTTCCGGGCTGAGGCCATGTTCGGCGACGACTTCCGGGGTGATCTGGGTGGCGGTGCTGGACATGAGCGCGCCTTTAGCGAGGGCGTGCGCGAATCACAATGGTGGGCGTGCAGGATGGGGCTTCGGATGATTGTCGAAGCGTGCCGCGCATGGCGAGAAGGGGTGGGACGCGGACGGTCTGCTGCTAAGCGATAATCAGTAGGAAGCTGACATTTGGCATGTTCTAAGCATTGCGGTAGAACGAACAAATGGCTCTGACACAGCAAACATTTCTCAACGAGAAGACTTGGCCAATTTACGTCTCGGTTGAGCCTTGGCCCCAATGCTTTGAGCTAATGCCCAATGATTGCCTGACACTAACGTGGGATGGTCCAGACGTCGGCGACGCCTCGCAAGTTGAGTGGATCAACGACAAGGAGATTATCGTCTGGCCCGAGGGCAACATCGACGCGATAGAGTATCTCATTAACGGCAAACCTGCGAAGGATCGCAGTTGGGACTTCAAATTCCCTATCGTTTCACCACAAAAAAAGACCGGATTTTGGTCCGCTATCAAGCGCATTTTCGGCTAGTCGGAAGGACCGGCATTGGTCGCTATCGGGCATAGGACTGGCCCCTCCAAGGCATCCACCAAAACCAGATCGGTGGTGAAGCTCCCTTTTGATTAGGACCAAACGCAAAATCCCCTTTTCCGTTCTGAACATCAGTCAACGCGGTCAGGAGGTCGTTGCACCGTTCCTCTCCCACAAACAGCTCTAAGCGGTCGGTCGTCAGCTGCAACTGAAGGTCAGAAAAGGACGGGTCAAAAATGATCCTAAGCTTTTCGAAATCATCGTTCTTCGGATCGCCGTAGCCCGGCACGGACGAAATCGATGGTGTCGGCCGACTAAGCCTGATGGTCCTATGGACGGCTTCAGCGACGGATCGCATGTAGGTGAGCAATTCAACCAATGCGCCGCACGCGGCTGGTTCGGCTGAAAAGTGCCACCCCTTATGCGAACTTTGGGAGGCCGAGTAGCGCCAGACAAAAACCTGTCCGCGCATCTGCCAGTTCGCGACATCTTCGTTCATTCGACCATCCTAGCAGGCATCACACGCGTCCGCTATTGGCGCACGTCGCGTCCTCGCTGTAAGGCAAAAAGTGGTCGCTTGCTGCCATACATGCTCCTCAGGCCCGCCCTGATCCGGAGCCCGCTTTCTGGCGCAGCCGACGAAGAGGGCCGATCCCGGATTAGGTCCGGCGTTGCGGGCGATCGACTCTCGTCGCCAAATCGCGTCCCGATCCCGCCCAAGAAAAAGGCCGGACCTTGGGGAAGGTCCGGCCCGCTTGAACCAAAAGGGAAGCCCCGTCTCAGACGTGGCAGGCCTGTGCGCCCTTGCCCGGCACGGTGATCGTGACGTCGTCGCCCGAACCCTTGATTTCATAGCCGCCCTCGGCGGTGAAGGGCTGACCGGCTTCGGCAGCCTTCAGCGCGGTGGGGGCGCCGTTCTTTTCGGTGCGCAGGATCGCGGTCTTTTCGTCGCTCATAAAGTCGACGAAGAACAGGCTGTTGTCCTTGCAGCGGAACTGCTTGTTGGCCTTGACCGACGGCGGCAGTTCGACCGGCGCTGCGTTGGCGAGCTGGGCCGCCATGGGGTCGGCCGGGCCGCCCACGACTTCGGGTTCGTCATTCTTGTTGCAGGCGGACAGCAGCGCGACGGCGGCAACGGCGATCAGGGGGAGATGAGATTTCATAGCGGTCCTTCTATGTGCATGGGCGACATGGTGCGTCAACGCAAAATAGCGGTTTTCCCGCCATGTCCCCTGATATGGCGTCATGACTGTTTGATGACGAGGCAGGCGGACCGGGCAAGGGGCGAACGCCTTATTGCCGGTCGGCCCGGAGCGATCGGTCATAATTGGCTGCGCCGGGCTTGACCGGCGGACGGGGCGCGGCCAATGCAGGGGCATGGCTGAGGACATTTCCAACCCCGATCCCGCAACCCTGTCGTTCGAGGATGCGCTGCGCGCGCTCGAACAGATCGTCCGCCGGCTGGAAAGCGGCGACGTGCCGCTGGACGAGTCGATCTCGCTCTATGCGCGGGGCGAGGAACTGCGCAAGCGCTGCGCCGATCGCCTCCAGGCGGCCGAGGCGCGGATCAGCCGACTGACGGTCGATGCCAGCGGCGCAGTGACCGGCGCGCAGCCTTTCGGCGCGGACTGATCGCATGAAGGGGGGAGGGGGCGTCTCCGCGGCCGCACTGGTGACGACGCGCGCGACCATCGTCGCGCAGCAGATCGACGCCGCTTTCGACCGGCTGCTGGCGGTACCCGACGATCCGCGCCGTCGCCTTTATGAAGCGATGCGCCATGCCGCGATCGGCGGCGGCAAGCGGCTGCGCCCGCTGCTGGTGCAGGCGGCGAGCGACCTGTTCAACATTTCCCGCGACTCGGCGCTCCGGGTCGGCCTCGCGATCGAGTGCATCCATGTCTATTCGCTGATCCATGACGATCTGCCGGCGATGGACGATGACGACATGCGCCGGGGCAAGCCGACCGTTCACAAGGCCTTTGACGAGGCGACGGCGATCCTGGCGGGCGACTGCCTGCACGATCTGGCGTTCCAGATCCTCGCCGACGAGGAGACCCATCCCGACCCCTTCGTGCGGGTGGAACTGGTGAAGGCACTGGCGCTCGCCAGCGGCCCGGCGGGCATGGCCGGCGGGCAGATGATGGACCTGGAAGCGGAAACGACCCGCTTCGACCTCGCTACCGTGACGCGGCTCCAGAATCTCAAGACCGGTGCGCTGATCGCCGTCTGTGTCGATGCCGCCGCGATCATGGCCCGCCTGCCGCACGATGCGCGCACCCGGCTGCATGGCTATGCCCGCGACATCGGCCTCGCCTTCCAGATCGCCGACGACCTGCTCGACGTGGAGGGGGACGAGGCGCTGGCCGGCAAGGCGCTTGGCAAGGATGCGGCGGCGGGCAAGGAAACCTTCGTCTCGCTGCTCGGCGTCGAGCCGGCGCGGGAACGGGCGCACATGCTGGTCGCCCAGGCGAAGGCGCATCTTCACAATTTCGGCGCGGAGGCCGACCTGCTGCGCGCCATTGCCGACTATATCGTGGAAAGGGACCGCTAGGCCATGACGAAACAGCGCATCGGCGTCTATCCCGGCACGTTCGATCCCATCACCCTGGGGCATATGGACATCATCCGGCGCGGCGCGAAGCTGGTCGACAAGCTGGTGATCGGCGTGACCACCAACATCGCCAAGTCGCCCATGTTCTCTGACGAGGAGCGGCTGGAGATGGTGCGCCGCGAATGTGCGGGCATCGATGCGGAGATCGTCGTCACAGGCTTTAATTCGCTGCTGATGGACTTTGCCGAATCGCAGGGGGCCAGCGTCATCATCCGCGGCCTGCGCGCTGTCGCGGACTTCGAATATGAATATCAGATGGCGGGGATGAACCAGCAGATCAACGGCCGGGTCGAAACCGTCTTCCTGATGGCGGACGTCTCGCTCCAGCCGATCGCGTCGCGGCTGGTCAAGGAAATCGCCCTGTATGGCGGCCCGATCCACAAGTTCGTCGGCCCCGTCGTGCGCGACGAGGTGGTGGCGCGGGTCGCGCAGCTCGGCCGCAAGGGGCAGGGCTGAAAAACGCCGCCTGAACCCGTTTCAGCCTGCGTTCAGTTGCCAATCGCGATCAGCGCGCTATCAGGGCGCCTTGCCCCCAGGCGACAAGAGATCAAGGAATGTCTTACCCCATGCGTTTAACTCGCGCGCTCAAGACCGTGGCGATCGGCTTCGCCCTCACCGCGTCCGGCCTCGCCTATGCCCAGGGCGGCGGTGGCGGCAATGCAGAGGATCTGAAGAAGTCGGAAGCCGCCGCGCGCGCGCAGGAAAACGCCAAGTCGCTGGGTTCCGACCCGACGGTCAAGCTGCCGCCCGCCACCGTGCCGGCCGACCCGCAGAATATCTGGGATCTCGACCTGTCGAGCGGCGGCCGCGTGCGTATCCAGCTGCGTCCCGACATCGCGCCGGGCCATGTTGATCGGATCAAGGAGCTGACGCGCCAGGGCTTTTATAACGGCCTGAAATTCCACCGCGTCATCCCCGGCTTCATGGCGCAGGGCGGCGATCCCAAGGGCGACGGTACCGGCGGTTCGCAGTTGCCCGACCTCAAGGCCGAATTCAACCCGATGCCCCACCTGCGTGGCACGGTGTCGATGGCCCGCGCCCAGAGCGAGGACAGCGCCAACAGCCAGTTCTTCATCGTGCTGCTGCCCCGGATGCAGCTCGACAAGAAATATACCGTCTTCGGCCGCGTGATCGAAGGGATGCAATATGTCGACGCGATCGCCCAGGGCGAACCGCCGGCCAACCCGACCCTGATCCTCCAGGCGTCGATCGAAAGCGACGGCAAGCCGCCGGTCACTGCGCTGCCCGCGCCGCCGCCGTCGTCGGCGCCATCGATCATCGACACGCCCGCCGCGCCTGCGCCGAAGCGGAAATAAGCCGGTTCGTCCGGCCGTCCAGCCATGCGCGTAGACCTGTTCGATTTCGACCTGCCGGCGGAGAATATCGCGCTCCGGCCCGCTTCCCCGCGCGACAGCGCGCGGCTGCTGCTGGTGCCCGGCGACGGCGCCATGCAGGACCATGTCGTGCGCGACCTGCCGTCGCTGCTGCGCGCCGGCGACGTGCTGGTGTTCAACGACACCAGGGTCATTCCCGCCCAGCTGGAGGGGATGCGCGGCCAGGCGAGGATCGGCGCGACCCTGCACAAGCGGCAGGGGCTGCGGCAATGGCAGGCCTTCCTGCGCAACGCCAAGCGGGTGCGCGCGGGCGACCGCATCGATTTCGGTGCGGGCGTCACGGCCATCGCGGGCGCGCGCGACGAGGATGGCGGGGTGACGCTGGATTTCGAGGGCGAGGAGCCGGTGGAAGTCCTGCTGGAGCGGGCGGGCCGGATGCCGCTGCCACCCTATATCGCCAGCAAGCGCCCGACCGACGACCGCGACCGCCGCGATTACCAGACCATGTTCGCGCGCGAGGATGGCGCCGTCGCCGCGCCCACCGCCGCGCTGCATTTCACCCCCGACCTGATGGCCGCGATCGGCTCGGCGGGCGTGAGGACCGAAACGCTGACGCTGCATGTGGGCGCGGGCACCTTCCTGCCGGTCAAGGCCGACGATACCGACGATCACCGGATGCACGCCGAATGGGGCCGGATCGACGCCGCGACGGCCGAGCGCCTGAACGCCGCGCGCGCAGCCGGGGGGCGGCTGATCGCGGTGGGCACCACGTCGCTGCGCCTGCTTGAAAGCGCGTGCGGCGAGGACGGCCTGCTGCGCCCCTTCGCCGACGAGACGCGGATATTCATCACGCCGGGCTATCGCTTCCGCGCGGTGGACGGGCTCATGACCAATTTCCACCTGCCCAAGTCGACGCTCTTCATGCTGGTGTCCGCGCTGATGGGCCGCGAACGGATGCAAGAGGTCTACGCCCACGCGATCGCGACGGGCTATCGCTTCTATTCCTACGGGGATTCCAGCCTGCTCCTGCCGAGGTGACGGGCGAGCGCAAGCCGTCGCATTCCTGCCCGGAGACGGCTGTCGCCCGCCGGCGGGTTCGCTGACAGCGGCTCCGCTCGCCCGTTCGACCGGTTCGGCCATACTCACGAAGAGGCAGAGCGCTTTTCTCACGCGGACACGCGCGATTCGCGCGTATAGTGCCGCCATGGCGGCACGCGCGGAATATCTGGTTCGCAAGTGAAACCTTTTCCGTCTCGCGCGTTGAAGCTCTCAGGCGTTCAGAGGAGGAGGGTATATGCAGATTGCATTCGGGACGGCGCGGCCGTCATTCGCCAGGGGATTCATCCCTCTGTATCATAGCGGGGAAACCAACCGCTGCCCGGCCTGCACGCGGCAGCATTGGATCGTCGGTCGGATGGTCGCGGAATGCGCCTTTTGCGGGACGGCGCTGCCGCTGGAGCAGTTCAGCACCTATGGCGGCGTGCATGGCGATCGACCGGAGCCGGCCGCCGGTTCTGCGCCAAAGCCATTGCGCGCAGCCCCCTGAACGGTCAGCCCCGGCCCACGAACAGGAATCCCACCGCGCCCATTATGCAGGCGAAGGCGGCAAGATGGCGCCAGTGCAGCGGCTCGCCCAGCACCGTCACCATGAAGCCGCCGAAGATGATGAGCGCGATCGCCTCCTGCGCGACCTTGAGCTGGCCCGCGCTCCAGCCCTGCGCGTAACCCATGCGGTTCGCGGGCACCGCCAGGCAATATTCGATGAAGGCGATGCCCCAGCTGATCAGGATGACCAGCAGGATCGGCTTGTTCATGCCGCCCTTCAGATGCCAGTACCAGGCGACGGTCATGAACAGGTTGGACAGGGCCAGCAGGATCAGGGTCGGCATCAATCTCTCGCACGGGACGGGGTCGACGCTTTGGCACTGTCCGGCCCGTGCGCGCAAGCGGGCATGGAAAAGGCCCGGTCATGCCGACCGGGCCTTCCATTCATCATCCGCGCTCAGCGATAGCGGTTGCCGCCATAGCCGGTCGTGCTGCTCGCCGTGCCCTCGCTGCTCCAGCCACCGCGATCCTCGTCACGATCACCGAACAGGGCATTCTGCTCCCGCTCGGTGCGCCACGCGTCCTGCGCCTGGCTCGCGGTCTTTTCCAGCGTCACCTTGGTCGCATCGACCGACTTGATCCAGCTGGACGGGATGGAGTGATGCACGCCGCCCGCATCCTCGTCATTCTTGGTCAGGATGATGCGGTCGCCGCGCAGCTTGTCGACGGTGCCGACATGCTCGCCGTCGCTGCCGACCACTTCCATATGTTCCCGCACCTGGCTGATCGCCTGGCGCTGTTCGCTGCGGCGGGTGCGCCAGCTGCCGAACTCGCTGTTGAAGCGGTCGCGATGTTCGCGCTGATATTCGGCATAGTCGCGGTCCAGCTCGTCGATCCGCTGCTGGCGCCAGCTGTGATAGTTGCTGTCATGATGCGCGCCATAGTCCTGGGTCGGCCCATAGGCGCGGATGCGCTGGCCATGATCCTCGCTGCCAAAGCCGCTGCGTTCGCCGGTGTAGGGCGCATGGCCGCGATTGGGCAGATAGTCGCTGCGCGCCGCCGACGCATAGCCCAGCCGGCTCGACTGGTCGCGCGGGTCGCCATAGGGGCGGTTGTAATATTCGTCATATTCGCGCCGGCGTTCGGCCTCTTCGTCGCCGAACCAGCTGCGAACCTCGTCGCCCGCGCGGTCGAGGAAGCCGCGTTCCTCATAATCATAGTCGGCCGGGGGTCGGCGATAGTCCGGGCCGCCGAACTGGCCGCGCGTGCCGTAGCGGGAGCTCCGATCATCGCGGTCGCCCTGTGCCCGATACCGGTCTCCGCGGTCCCAGCCGGCCGAATAGCGATCCTCGCCATAGCGGCGTCCGCCTTGATAACCCATCGTCCTTCTCCTTGGTCTGTCCTGGCGACGCATTATCGGCGTCGTCGGGGCATCAATGGCCGGGCGGGGCCATCGTTCCGGGCGTTACGCAGGAGTAATGTCTGGCTGGGACACCGCCTCGCCGCGCGGAAATCGCGGGCGCTTCCTGCCCCTTGATCGAGATCAGCAATGGCCGCGATTTTTTCGGCAAAAGACCGTTGCAAGGCCCAAAAGCCTCGCCTATAGGCAGCGCTCCTTCAGGGGCCTTAGCTCAGCTGGGAGAGCGCGTCGTTCGCAATGACGAGGTCAGGGGTTCGATCCCCCTAGGCTCCACCAACCTCCTCACCGGGGTTGATCCGAAGGACTTTACCGCCCGTGCGGCAAGCGCCTAGAGCGGTTTCCATGACAGATGAAGATGATGCGGGCCGTCCCGCCGCGACGGTGGTGATCCTGCGCGACCGGCCGGCCGCGACCTCCGCGATATTGTCCCCCGAAATATTGCCGCCCGAAATATTGATGGTGGAGCGGGCGTCGACCATGGCTTTCGCCGCCGGCGCGCTGGTCTTTCCCGGCGGCGCGGTGGACGAGGCCGACCATGCGCTGGCCGCGCGGCTCGACCATGACCTGGCGCCGGACGAGGCGGCCGCCCGCATCGCCGCGATTCGCGAGACGATCGAGGAAGCGGGGCTGGGGATCGGTCTGGCCGGGCTGGTGGACGCCGCATCGGTGCTGCGGCTGCGCGATGGCTTGCATGACGGCAGGCCGCTCGGCGATCTGCTGGACCGGCATGGCCTGGGCATCGCGTTCGAAGCGCTGACCCCCTTCGCGCGCTGGCACCCCGCGCCCTTCGAGCGGGCCGCGCGGGTGTTCGACACGCGTTTCTACCTGGCCCGCGCGCCGGAGGGGCAGATGGCGAGCGTCGATTCGACCGAGAATGTGCGGCTCCTCTGGAGCAGCGCGGCCGAGGTGCTGGCGCGCTGCGACGCGGGCGAGGGAAGGATCATCTTTCCCACCCGGCGCAATCTGGAGCGGCTGGCGCCCTTCGCCTCCCACGCCGATCTGGTGGCCCATGCGGCGGCCTTTCCGGTCGAGAAGGTGCGGCCATGGAAGGAGGAGCGGGACGGGGAGGCGCATCTCTGCATCCCCGATCATCTCGGCTATCCGGTTACGTCGGAACCCATGCGGCAGGTCCGGCGTGCTTAGGGGATGCGGAAACTTCATCTGACCCTTCGTCGTGTCGTCCTGCTGGGTGGCGCGCTGCTGCTGCTGTTCCTCGGCCATGCCTGGCTGCGCCAGCGGCCGCAGGATCTGCCCTGGACCGACCTCGACCTCGCGCAGCCGGTCGGGCTTTTCACCGGGCGCAAGCTGGCCGCGCTGACCGGCGATACGGCCCGGTGCCGGGCACTGCTCGACGGGGCCGGCGTCGATTATGTGGCGATGAAGCCGGGCGGCGACGGTCAGTGCGCCTATGCCGACGCGGTGCGGCTGAAAGGGGAAGCGGACGCCATCGCCCTGTCGCCCGCGTCAGTCGCGCCGTCCTGTCCGGTGGCGGCCGCGTTCAGGTTGTGGGAATGGCAGGTGGTGCAGCCCGCCGCCCAGCGCATCTATGGCCAGCCGGTCCGCAGCATTCGCCATTTCGGCAGCTATAGCTGTCGCCGCATGTACGGCCGCAGCCAGGGCGATTTCAGCGAACATGCCACCGCCGACGCGATCGACGTGGCGGCCTTCGTGCTGGCGGACGGGCGGCAGGTCAGCCTCGTCAACGACTGGAAGGGGGAGGGGAAGGACGCGGCTTTCCTGCGCGCAGTGCGCGACGGGGCGTGCGACCTGTTCTCGACGGTGCTGTCACCTGATTACAATGCCGCCCATCGCGATCATTTCCACCTCGACCAGGCGGAACGCGGCGCCATGGGATGGCGGGCGTGTCGCTAACGAATGCCGTGTGACTTACTGCCCGAACCCGGCATCCCGCGCCACGCTCACCGCCTCGCGCGCCGCGGCCAGCAGCGCGCCGCTCTTGGCCTCGCATTCGCGCTGCTCATAGTCGGCGTTCGAATCGGCGACGATGCCCGCGCCCGCCTGGACGTGCATGATGCCGTCCTTGAGCACCGCCGTGCGCAGCACGATGCAACTGTCCATATTGCCGTCCGGCCCGAAATAGCCGACCCCGCCGGCATAGGCGCCGCGCGTTTCCGGCTCCAGTTCCGCGATGATCTCGCAGGCTCGGACCTTGGGCGCGCCCGAAACGGTGCCCGCCGGAAAACCCGCGAACAGTGCGTCGATCGCATCCTTGTCGGGCGCGAGGCGGCCGACCACGTTGGACACGATGTGCATGACATGGCTGTAAAATTCGACGCTGTAGCTTTCCGTGACCGTCACCGTTCCGGCGGCGGCGACGCGGCCGACATCGTTGCGGCCCAGGTCCAGCAGCATCAGATGCTCGGCCCGTTCCTTGGGATCGGCGAGCAGGCTTTCGCGATTGGCGGCGTCCTCGACCGCGCTTTTGCCACGCGGGCGGGTGCCGGCGATCGGGCGGATCGTCACCTCTCCATCGCGGGCGCGGACGAGAATTTCCGGTGACGATCCGATCAGCGCGAAGCCTGGCAGGTCGAGATAATAGAGGAAGGGCGACGGATTGATCCGCCGCAGCGCGCGATAGAGGGCGATCGGCGGCAGGGTGAAGGGACTTGTGAAGCGCTGGGCCAGCACCACCTGGAAGATGTCGCCCGCGACGATATAGTCCTTGGCCGCGTCCACCATCTGCGCATAGCGGCCCGGTTCCAGCACGGGCGTCACTTCCACGTCAGCGATGTCGGCCGGTGCGGGCAGGGGGGGGAGCGGCGCGGCGAGGCGCGCGGCGGTGGCGTCGATCCGCTCAAGTGCCGCCTCGATCGCCTTTTCGGCATCGGCGAAGCTGCCCTTCCACACCGGCGAGACGATATAGAGCTGATCGGCCAGCCGGTCGAAGATCAGGATCACGGTCGGCCGCACGAACAGCATGTCGGGTACGCCGATCGGATTGGGTGCCGGGCGGGGCAGCTTTTCGACCAGCCCAACCGTTTCGTAGCCGAAATAGCCGACCAGGCAGGCGAGCGCAGCGGGCAGCGCGGCGTCCATCTCCGCCCGGCATTCCGCCACCAGCGCGCGCAGCGCATCGAGCGCGCCGGCCTGTTCGGGCACGAAGGCGTCGCGGTCGGTCGCCCATTGCCGGTTGATCTCGGCGCTCTGGCCGTGCGCCCGAAAGACCAGGTCGGGGGCGAGGCCGATCAGGCTGTAGCGGCCGCGCACCGCGCCGCCCTCGACCGATTCCAGCAGATAATCGCCGCGATCGGACTCGAACAGCTTGAGCGCGGCGGAGATCGGCGTGTCGGTGTCGGCGATCTGCCGCCGCCACACCAGGGCCGATTCGCCCCGCGCCAGAGCCGCGCGCGCACTCGTCACGCCGTCCAAGCCCCCGATGCCCATTGCCCCTTTGGCCGCCATCTTACTGGTCGCCGCTGTTGGTCGCGGCCAGCGCCTGGCGCACCTGCGCCACGGCATTGGCGTTGCGCGTAACGTCCAGCTGCTTTTCGACCGCGCGCTCGAACTGCTGGCCATATTCCTGGCCGATCACTTCGCCCAGCTGGTCGCGCACCTGCGCCAGCAGCTGGGGCTGGCCCTTGGCGTCGCCACGCTCGATCTTGTTCAGCTGGACCACGAAATAGCCGCGATCCTGACCGATCGGCAGGGTCTTGACCGTGTTGGCCGCCATCGAGAAGAGGATCGCGACCTCGGCCGGCGGGCGCTGTTCGCCGCGCATGATGTCGGCGCGGCGGCCGCCCAGCACCTGCGGCGCGGGCAACTTGACGCCGGCCTGGGCGATGGCGTCGGCCAGCTTCGCGCCCTTGGCGACCTTCGCCTGGATCTGCTCGGCCAGCGCCTTTGCCTTCTGGTTGCCGGCGTTGAGCTTGTACTGCGCCAGCACCAGCTGCTTCACCTCGGCCAGCGGCGGGGGTGCGGCGGCGATGATCTCGCCCGGCGCGACCAGCGCATAGCGCTTGTCCGGGGTGATCGGCACCAGCTGCGCGTCATCGTCGGCGCTCATCGCGAAGACGGGGGCGATCAGCGGCTGGATGTCGGCGGGCACCACATAGGCCTGGTCCCTGACCTGCTTGCCGGTCGACAGCAGCGCCGGGCTGGTCGCCAGCGTCAGGCCATTATCCTTCACCACTTCCTCGAAGGTGCCGCCATCGGCGATCTGGTCCTCCAGCTTGCCGGTGAAGTCGGCGAGCAGCTGCTTTTCCTTCTGCGCGCGCAGCGTCTCGACGATTTCGCCGCGCACGGCGGCCAGTGGACGCGCCGGCGTCTCGTTGATCGCGGTGACGCGCAGCAGCAGCCAGCCGAGCGATCCGCGCACCGGTCCCACCAGTTCGCCCTGCCTGGCGGCGAAGGCGGCGTCGGCCACGGCCTTGCTGGCCGATGCGGTCAGCGCCTCGCGGCTCTGGTCGGCGGCGGTCGACACCGCAAGGCCCGCGCCCTGCGCGGCGACGGCCAGGGTCTTGCCGGCCTTCACCTGATCGGCGATCGCCTTCGCACCCGCCTGCGTCGGCAGGACCAGCTGCTCGATGCTGCGGTTCTGCTTCGCCGCATAGGCGGCCTTGTTCTGGTTGTAATAGCCGGCGATCTCCGCCTCGGACGGTTGCGACGCCTGGGCGAAGCGGGCGGCGTCGACCACCGCATAGCGGATGCGGCGCTGTTCGGGGATGGTGAAGCGGGCGCTGTTCTTCCTGTAATAATCGGCCAGCTGCGCGTCGGTCGGGCTCTTCTCGTCGAGGAAGGCGACCGCCGGGATCGCGGCGACCGTGCCCTGGCGCGCTTCCAGCAGCAGCGACGCATAGGGCAGCACCAGCGTTTCGGAAGGACGCGCGCCCAGGCCGATCGGCGCCAGCAGCTGGCGCTGGAGGATCTCGCGGCTGATATCGTCGCGCAGCGCCTGTTCGGTCAGCCGCTCGCGGATCAGCAGCTGGCGGAAATTCTCCTGGCTGAAATTGCCGGCCGCGTCCTGGAAGGCGGGGATCTGCGCGATCTGCGCGTCGACCAGCCGCTTGGAGATATGCACGCCCTGATCGTCGGCAAAGGCACGCAGCGTCAGCGATGCGACAAGCTGGTCATAGACCTGTGCCGCGCCGCCCTGCGCGAAGAAATCGGCGATCTGGAGGCCTGGATTGGAGCGGCGCGCATTTTCGAACACGCGCTGCACCCGGTCCTGAAACTCCCCCTGGCTCAGCTTGTGGCCCTTTGCCGAGGCGGCCGTGCCGCCCCCGCCCAGGCTGTTGCCGAACTGGCCGCTGGTCAGGTCGCCCAGGATGAAGGCGGCGGCGATGACCCCCAGGAAGAGGATCGCGAAGAGCGCGCCGAACTTGGAGCGGATGAAGCTGCGAAAGACAGAAAGCATGGGGGACCCGGTACTGCGGCTGTGTGGCGGCCCGCTTTAAGGGCGGAACGGCGCGGCGGCAAGGCTTGCACTGGACAAATGCGTGAGCGCCGTTCATCGGCTTTCTCCAGTTCCCGTTCTTCCGGGGAGACGCGGGGCGGCAAGCCCGGTGACGGAGGCGCGGGAGCGACGTGCAGCAATAACCACAAGGGAAATCACGCGGATGAACAGGCGGAAGCTGGTTGTCGGCAACTGGAAGATGAACGGGATGCGCGCGCATCTGGGCGAAGTGGAGGCGATCGGCCGGGTGGCCGCGGCGCATCCGGCGGTGGAGGTGGGCCTCTGCCTGCCCGCCACGCTCATCATGGCGGGATCGGAGCGGCGCGGCGCGGCGTTCATCGGCGCGCAGAACTGCCATATGGACATGAGCGGCGCCTATACCGGATCGCTCTCGGCCGAAATGCTGGCGGAGGCGGGCGCCACCTGGGTCATCACCGGCCACAGCGAACGGCGCGAGGCGCGCGGCGAGACCAATGCCGACATCGCCGCCAAGTCGGTCGCCGCGCACAAGGCGGGCATCAACGTCATCCTCTGCGTTGGCGAGACGATCGACATACGCGACGCCGGTCGGGCGGAGGAAGTGGTGTCGGCGCAGCTGCTCGCATCGCTGCCCGAAGGCGCGTCGGCCGACTGGCTGGCGGTCGCCTATGAACCCATCTGGGCGATCGGCACCGGACGCATCCCCACGATCGAGGCGGTCGCCTCCATGCACGCCGCCCTGCGCGCCGCGCTCAGGAGCCGGATCGGCGAAGAGGCGGACAAGGTGCGGATTCTCTATGGCGGCTCGATGAACGGCGACAATGCGGTCGAACTCATGTCCGTGCCCGACGTCGATGGCGGCCTGGTCGGCGGCGCCAGCCTGACCGCGGCGAAATTCGCCCCGATCATCGAGGCGGCCGACCAGCGCATGGCGGCCGCGGCCTGATGATCGACACATCCGTTCGCTTCGAGCGAAGTCGGGAAGCGAACGGATGTCGGTGTGAGGAGGGAAGGGCGGACAAGGTTGCCCCCGCGCCCCATCATCGCTATGTGCGCGCCAACGCACTCCTTCACCGGACAGAAACAGCCCAATGTTCACCTTCCTCCTCGTCGTGCAGGCGATCATCGCCGCCCTGCTGGTCACCGTCATCCTGATGCAGAAGTCGGAAGGCGGCGGCCTGGGCGTGGGCGGCAGCCCGGCGGGGCTGATGTCGGCGCGCGGCGCGGCGGATTTCCTGACCCGGTCGACCACCGTGCTCGCCAGCATCTTCGTGCTGCTGTCGATCGTCATGGCGGTCATCGCCTCGGTGCGCCATGCGCCGAGCGACATCGATACCTCGCTGGTGCGTCAGGCTCCGGCGACGCAGGGCGCCCCGGCGCCGGCGAATGCTGATCCGCTGGCCGGTGCGGCCAGCAATGCGGCCGCGGCGCCGACTCCGGCGGCCAACGGCGCGGTTCCGCTCGCCAACTAACCACCTCACCGATCTTTCGATCTTTTTTTAAGCGCGCGTGGATTCGCGCGCTTGCCCTTTGTTGTTCCGAAAGGCTAAGCCTCCACTCCCATGGCGCGGTATATTTTCATCACCGGCGGCGTGGTCTCCTCGCTTGGCAAGGGCCTGATGGCCGCTTCGCTTGCAGCTCTGTTGCAGGCGCGAGGTTTCCGTGTTCGCATCCGGAAGTTCGATCCCTATCTCAATGTCGATCCGGGCACGATGAGCCCGTATCAGCATGGTGAGGTCTATGTGACCGACGATGGGGCGGAAACCGACCTCGACCTTGGCCATTATGAGCGTTTTACAGGGGTTTCGGCGCGTCAGTCGGATAATGTGACGCAGGGCCGCGTCTACCAGACGATCATCCAGCGCGAACGGCGCGGCGACTATCTGGGCGCGACGGTGCAGGTCATCCCGCACGTCACCGACGAGATCAAGGCCTTCGCGCTGGCCGACACCGAAGATCTCGACTTCGTCCTGTGCGAAATCGGCGGCACGGTGGGCGACATCGAATCGCTCCCCTTCATGGAGGCGATTCGCCAACTCCATAACGACCTCGATCGCGGCCAGTCGATCTTCGTCCATGTGACGCTGGTGCCCTATATCGCGGCGGCCGGCGAGCTGAAGACCAAGCCGACCCAGCACAGCGTGCGCGAACTGACCTCGCTCGGCATCCAGCCCGACATATTGCTGTGCCGCTGCGAACATCCGCTGCCCGAAAGCGAGCGCCGCAAGATCGCGCTTTTCTGCAACGTGCGTCCCGAAGCGGTCATCCCCGCACTGGACGCCAGCAGCATCTACGCCGTGCCCCAGCAATATCATGCCGAAGGACTGGACGAGGAAGTGCTGCGCGCCTTCGGCATCAAGGATGCGCCCGCGCCCAGCATGGCGCGCTGGGACGACATCATGGATCGCCAGCTCAATCCCGAGGGTGAAGTGACGATCGGCGTGGTCGGCAAATATGTCGGCCTGCTCGACGCCTACAAGTCGCTGCACGAGGCGCTGCACCATGGCGGCCTCGCCAACCGGGTGAAGGTCAATATCAAGTGGATCGACGCTGAGCTGTTCGAGAAGGGCGAGGATCTCGTCGCCAGCCTCGAACCGATGCACGGCATCCTCGTCCCCGGCGGCTTCGGCGTGCGCGGGTCGGAGGGCAAGATCGCCTCGGTCAAGTTCGCGCGCGAACGCAACGTGCCCTTCTTCGGCATCTGCCTCGGTATGCAGATGGCCTGCATCGAGGGCGCGCGCAACACGGCGGGTATCGCCGACGCGTCCACCACCGAGTTTGGCGAGACGTCCGAGCCGGTCGTCGGCCTCATCACCGAATGGATGAGCAAGGAAGGCCTGCAGAAGCGCACCGCCGAAACCGACCTGGGCGGCACGATGCGCCTGGGCGCCTATCCCGCCAGGCTCGACGGTAACAGCGTCGTTGCGGGCGTCTATGGCGCGACCGAGATCAGCGAACGGCATCGCCACCGCTATGAGGTGAATGCGGGCTATCGCGAGCCGCTGGAAAAGGGCGGCCTGATCTTCTCCGGCATGTCGCCGGACGGCACGCTGCCGGAAATCGTCGAGCGGCCCGACCATCCCTGGTTCGTCGGCGTGCAGTTCCACCCGGAACTGAAATCCAAGCCCTTCGACCCGCATCCGCTCTTCGCCAGCTTCATTCAGGCGGCGGTCAAGCAGAGCCGGCTGGTGTAAATGGAAACGGGGCCGGATGGCCCCGTTTTTCGTCTCGGGCTGCGCCGTCGGAATGCGGGAGGATCAGAGGGCCGGCATCACGTCTGTCTGCGCGAAATCGCCGCCCACGAACAATAATGGACAGTCGCGCCTCCTGGCCAGCTCATAGGCGAAACAGTCGCCGAAATTGAGGCTGGCGGGATGCGCGCCCTTGCCCCATCGGGCATAGGCGGCAGCGGCGCGCCGCGCGGAAGCGGGGGTCACGGGAACGATTTCGACGTCCAGACCGGCAATAGGCGTTTCAGCCTCGGCTGCTATGCCCCGCTGGCCCGCAACGATGAGCATCTTCGTAAGGGTTGCCGCCGAGATGGCGATGTCGTCTTGCTGTCGAAGGACGGTCATGCACGCATCTTGACCGGAACCAGGCGCACGGCAGGATGGCCGTGACGGGCAAGGATGACCTCGTCCCCCGCTTCGGCGCGGCGGACGAGATCGGTCATTTGCGCCTTGGCGTCGGTCACGGAAACCTTCATCGGCACCGCTCCCGTTGCGATTGCCGCTGGAGATGGACCGTTCGATGGTCCCATTCAAGCCGTCACCCCGCCGGCGTCAGCTTCAGCATCCGCCCCTGCGATCCGTCGTCGCCATCCTCCAGCAGCCACAGCGCGCCGTCCGGTCCCTGCTCGACCTCGCGGATGCGCGCGCCCATGTCCCACTGGTCTGCCTTTTCCGCCGTCTCGCCGTCCAGCTTCACCCGGACGAGGCTCTGGCTGGACAGCCCGCCGATGAACAGGCTGTCCTTCCATTGCGGGAACAGGTCGCCCGAATAATGGATCAGCCCGCCCGGCGAAATCACCGGGTTCCAGCTCAGCTTGGGCGCTTCATAGCCATCGCCCGCCTTGTGATCGGGAATGTCGCGGCCGTCATAATGGTCGCCGTTCGACACCTTGGGATAGCCATAGTTGAGACCCGGCTTGATGAGGTTCACCTCGTCGCCGCCCTTCGGCCCCATTTCCTGCTCCCACAGCCGTCCATCCTTGTCGAAGGCGATGCCCAACAGGTTGCGATGGCCATAGGACCATATGGTGGGGTTGAAGCCCTTGGCGGCCAGAGGATTGCCCGCCGCGGGCGTGCCGTCCGGGTTCAGGCGCAGCACCTTGCCCAGCGTCGCCTTGGGGTCTTGCGCCGGATCGAATTTCTGGCGCTCGCCATTGGTGAAGAAAAGATATTTGCCGTCCGGCGAGAAGGCGATGCGGCCGGAATAATGGCCGTTGCCCGTCACATAGGGGCTGGCGCGGAAGATCACCTGTACGCCGTCCAGCCTGGTCGTGCCGTCACTCGCCTGATTGAACGCGCCCTTGGCCAGCGCCACGCCCTTCAGCCCGTCGCGTTCTTCGGAAAAGCTGAAATAGACCGCCTTGTCCGTGCCGAAAGTCGGCGACAGCACCACGTCCATCAGCGCGCCCTGTCCCGCGCTGTCCACAGCGGGGATGCCCGCGACCGGAATCTTGGTCCCGTTCTTCGGATCGAACAGGATCATCTCGCCCTTCTTTTCCGTCACCAGCGCGCGGCCGTCGGGCAGGAAGGTCATGGCCCAGGGCGAATCGAAATCGGCGATGACGGACGTCTTGAACGGCTTTTCGGCCGACGCCGGCGTCTGACTGTTGGCGCCCTCGCCCGAACAGGCGATCAGGAGGAGGGGCAGGGCGGCGAGCGTCAAATGGCGCATCTTTCGTCTCCATGTCGGGGCTGCGGCGCGGGATTATGCGGGTGAAATGATCCGAGACGAATAATGTTGCAGATTTCCCGTACCATGCCTATATCGCCCTTGCTTCCTTACATCGTCAAACATGTCAGGGTCGCAGGCGGAGAGCCTGCGGCGCGAAAGAAGCTGCATATTTTGTCTGGAGACTGCATGGCGGACATCGCCGAACTGACCGCGCTGATCGAACCCGAGGTGAAGGCCCTGGGCTTTGCCCTCGTGCGCGTCAGGCTGTTCGGGTCGGGCGACGAATATACGCTCCAGATCATGGCCGAAAATCCGTCGACCAGGCAGCTCGTGATCGAGGATTGCGCGACCATCTCGCGCCGCCTGTCGGACGTGCTGGACGAAGCCGACCCGATCGAGGACGCCTATCGCCTCGAAGTCAGCTCGCCCGGCATCGACCGGCCGCTCACCCGCCTGCACGATTTCCTCGAATGGGCCGGGCATGAGGCGAAGATCAGCGCGACGGAGATCGTGTCGGGTCGCAAGAGCTTTCGCGGCATCCTCAAGGGCGTGGAGGGCGAGGATATCCTCTTCGCCGACGCCAAGGCGGGTGACGTCTCCATTCCTTTCGCGCTTGTGGGCGACGCCAAGCTGGTGCTGACCGACAGGCTGATTGCTGCTAGTATGCCGCTCTCCTCCGATGGGGCGGACGAGTTTGAAACCGAAGAATAAGGGTTCATAACGTCATGGCCAACGCCATTTCCGCCAACAAGGCCGAACTGATCGCCATCGCCAATTCGGTGGCATCGGAAAAGATGATCGACAAGGCCATCGTCATCGAGGCGATGGAAGATGCGATCCAGCGCGCCGCGCGCGCCCGCTACGGCGCGGAGAACGACATCCGCGCGAAGCTGGACCCGGACAGCGGCGACCTGCGCCTGTGGCGCGTCGTCGAAGTGGTCGAGGTGGTCGAGGATTATTTCAAGCAGGTCGACCTCAAGCAGGCGCAGAAGCTGAAGAAGGACGCCGTGATCGGCGACTTCATCGTCGATCCGCTGCCCGCCATCGACCTGGGCCGCATCGACGCCCAGTCGGCCAAGCAGGTCATCTTCCAGAAGGTCCGCGACGCAGAGCGCGAGCGCCAGTATGAAGAATATAAGGACCGCGTGGGCGAGATCATCACCGGCGTCGTCAAGTCGGTCGAATTCGGCCATGTCGTCGTCAATCTGGGCCGCGCCGAAGGCGTGATCCGCCGGGACCAGCAGATTCCGCGCGAAGTCGTCCGCGTCGGCGACCGCATTCGTTCGGTCGTGCTGAACGTGCGCCGCGAAAATCGCGGGCCGCAGATTTTCCTGTCCCGCGCGCATCCCGAATTCATGAAGAAGCTGTTCGCGCAGGAAGTCCCCGAAATCTATGACGGTGTGATCACCATCATGGCCGCCGCCCGCGATCCGGGCAGCCGCGCCAAGATCGGCGTCATCAGCCGCGATTCGAGCATCGACCCGGTCGGCGCCTGCGTCGGCATGAAGGGCAGCCGCGTCCAGGCCGTCGTGCAGGAGATGCAGGGCGAAAAGATCGACATCATCCCCTGGTCGGAAGATACCGCCACCTTCGTCGTCAACGCGCTTCAGCCCGCCCAGGTCGCCCGCGTCGTCATCGATGAGGAAGAAGAGCGCATCGAAGTCGTCGTTCCCGACGATCAGCTCAGCCTCGCCATCGGCCGCCGCGGCCAGAATGTCCGCCTCGCCAGCCAGCTGACCGGCAAGGCGATCGACATCATGACCGAGGCCGACGCCAGCGAGAAGCGCCAGAAGGAATTCGTCGCCCGCTCCGAACTGTTCCAGAACGAACTGGACGTGGACGAGACACTGTCGCAGCTGCTGGTGGCCGAAGGCTTCGGCGAGCTGGAAGAAGTCGCCTATGTCAGCGTCGAGGAACTGGCCGGGATCGAGGGCTTCGACGAAGATCTCGCCGCCGAGTTGCAGAGCCGCGCGCAGGAAGCGCTCGACCGTCGCGAAGCCGCCGCGCGCGAAGAGCGTCAGGCGCTGGGCGTCGAGGATGCGCTGGCCGACATGCCGCATCTGACCGAAGCGATGCTGGTCACGCTGGGCAAGGCGGGCATCAAGACGCTCGACGATCTCGCCGACCTCGCCACCGACGAGCTGGTGCAGAAGAAGCGTATCGACCAGCGCCGCCGCAAGTCGGACAGCAGCAGCGATGACAAGGGCGGCATCCTGGCGGCCTATGGCCTGAGCGACGAGCAGGGCAATGAGATCATCATGGCCGCCCGCGCCCACTGGTTCGAAGAGGAAGCCTGAGCCACCATGCCTTTTGTCGACATCCGCCTGGCCGGCAGCGCGACCCGCGAGCAGAAAGCCGCGATCGTCGCTGACGTCACCCGGTCGCTCGTGGAGCGGCTGGGGAAGCCGGCGGCTGCCGTGCAGATCGTGATCTCGGAAATCTCGACCGAAAATTACGCAGCCGGCGGGCAATTGCTCGCCGACCGCGACGCGCCCTCTTCACCAAGGGAGGACGCCAATGCTGCGGTCACTCCCCGATGAGAGAATAGGCGCTCACCACAGCGTTGGACTTGCCCTTTCTTCCGTTCTGGCGGAGGAGCGCGCATGACCGAACGCAAATGCATATTGACCGGCGACCGCGCCGATCCCGACATGCTGATCCGCCTGGCCGTGGGGCCGGAGGGGCAGGTGCTTCCCGATCTCCGCGCCAAGGCGCCGGGGCGGGGCGCGTGGATCGGCGTCCGCCGCGCCGAACTGGAAACCGCTCTCGCCAAGGGCAAGCTCAAGGCCGCGCTCGCCCGTTCCTTCAAGGACGGCACGCTCCAGATTCCCGATACCCTGCCGGAGATGATCGAGTCGGGCCTGCGCAAGGCGCTGCTCGATCGGTTGGGGCTGGAGGCGCGCGCGTCCATGCTGCTCACCGGATCGGAAAAGATCGACGTCGCCTGCCGCAAGGGGCAGGTCCAATTGCTGCTCCACGCCGCCGATGCGGCGGCCGACGGCAACCGCAAACTGGACCAGGCCCTGCGGGTCGGCCGGGAAGCGGAGGGCAGTGATTTGGCCGGCATCACCTTGCCTGTGGACCGCGATGCCCTATCTATGGCAATGGGGCGGGATAATGTCGTCCATATTGCGGTGACCGACTCGCGGGCTGCTTCGCGCCTGCGCGCGGCCATAGGCCGCTTGGAAAGCTATCTGGGTTGCGCTAACGGGGCGCCTGTGCATGGGGAGCATGTCTCCGCTGATGCGCCGGCCGTCCCTGACGAGCATCGGCTCGAATGAGCATTGGCCGGATCAGCATCGAGAAATAAGGGCGCCGGCGGGCCTTTCCGGCCGGAGCGGAAGTGAAGGGTTAAGTTCGATCGTATGAGTGACAGCAAGGAAGACAAGCCGGTTCTGGGTCGCAAGCCGCTGGGCATCAAGCGGACCGTGGAATCCGGCCAGGTGCAGCAGCAGTTCAGCCATGGCCGCAAGAATACGGTCGTGGTTGAGGTGAAGCGGCGCCGCATCCTGGGCAAGCCCGGTGAGACGACCGGTGCCGCGCCTGCGGCTGCGCCCCAGACGGACCCGACCCCCGCGCCCGCCGCGCCGCGTCCCGCCGCACCCGCGCCGCAGGCCCGTGCGCCGCAGCCCGCTCCGGTGCGCCAGGCACCGCCGCAGAGCCTGATGTCGCGTCAGGAATTGCAGGCCAAGCTGCTGCGCGAGGCTGAGGAAGCCCGCATGAACGCGCTTGAGGAAGCGCGTCGTCGCGAGGATGCCCAGCGTCTGGCCGCAACCGAGGAAGAGAAGCGCCGCGCCGAGGAAAACCGCCTCGCTGCCGAAGCCGCCGAGGCCGAAGCCGCCCGTCAGGCGGAGGAAGCCACCAGGGCCGCCGATACCGCCGCTAACCCGCCGGCCGCTCCGGTCGAGGAAGCCGCGCCGGCTCCGGCCGCCGCCGCTCCGGCGGAAGCCGCGCCTGCCGCTGCCGAACAGAAGCCGGCGACCACCGGGTCGGCCGTGCCGCCGCCGCGCCGTTTCACGCCCGTCACCCCGATCAAGCGTCCCGAACCGGCCAAGCCCGATCGCGCCAAGAAGGGCGAGGACAATCGCCGTCAGGCCGGCAAGCTCACCGTCACCCGCGCGCTCGCGGACGACGACAGCGCCCGTGCCCGCTCGCTCGCCGCATTGAAGCGCGCCCGCGAAAAGGAGCGTCGCGCTCATTATGCCGGCGGCGCCCAGCAGCGTGAGAAGCAGTCGCGCGACGTGATCGTGCCGGAAAGCATCACGGTGCAGGAACTCGCCAACCGCATGGCCGAAAAGGGTGCGGACCTGGTGAAGGCCCTGTTCAAGATGGGGACCGCTGTCACGCTCAACCAGCCGATCGATCAGGATACGGCGGAATTGCTGGTCGAGGAATTCGGCCACCGCATCCAGCGCGTGTCCGATGCCGACGTCGAAATCGGCATGGAAGGCGAAGTCGACGCTGTTGAAACGCTGAAGCCCCGTGCGCCGGTCGTGACCATCATGGGTCACGTCGACCATGGCAAGACCTCGCTGCTCGACGCGCTGCGCGGGACCGACGTGGTCGCGGGCGAAAGCGGCGGCATCACCCAGCATATCGGCGCCTATCAGGTGAAGACCAAGGGGGGTGATGTCATCACCTTCCTCGATACGCCGGGCCACGAGGCCTTCTCGGAAATGCGCGCCCGCGGCGCCAACGTCACCGACATCGTCATCCTGGTGGTGGCGGCCGATGACGGCCTGATGCCGCAGACGATCGAGGCCATCAACCATACCAAGGCAGCTGGCGTCCCGATGATCGTCGCGATCAACAAGTGCGACAAGCCCGAAGCCAATCCGCAGAAGGTGCGCGAGCGCCTGCTGAGCGAGGAGATCGTGGTCGAGGACATGGGCGGCGACGTCCAGGACGTGGAGGTTTCGGCGCTCAAGAAGACCGGCCTCGACGAACTGATCGAAAAGATCCTGCTGCAGGCCGAGGTCATGGAACTGACCGCCAACCCCGATCGCGCCGCCGAAGGCAATGTGATCGAGGCGCAGCTCGACAAGGGTCGCGGCGCGGTCGCGACCGTTCTGGTCCGCAAGGGCACGCTCAAGATCGGCGACACCTTCGTCATCGGGTCCGAAAGCGGCAAGGTCCGCGCGATGATCAACGACAAAGGACAGCAGGTGAAGACCGCCGGTCCCTCGACCCCGGTCGAGGTTCTGGGTCTCTCCGGCGTCCCGATGGCGGGCGACCAGCTCACCGTCGTGGAGAATGAAGCCCGCGCCCGCGAAGTTGCCGCCTATCGTCAGGAACAGGCGACCAAGAAGCGCACCACGGCTGCCCCGACCAGCTTCGAACATATGTTCTCGGCGCTGAACACGACCGTCATCGAATATCCGGTGGTGGTGAAGGGCGACGTGCAGGGTTCGGTCGAAGCGATCGTGACGTCGCTCAACCGCATCTCGACCGACGAGATCAAGGTCCGCATCCTGCATTCGGGTGTCGGCGCGATCACCGAAAGCGACGTGACGCTGGCCGCCGCCAGCCGCGCGCCGCTGATCGGCTTCAACGTCCGTCCCAACGCCAAGGCGCGTCAGCTGGCGGAGCGCGAGAAGATCTCGCTGCGCTATTATGACGTGATCTACGACCTGCTTGAGGAAGTCCGCGGCGAAATGGCCGGCCAGCTGGCGCCGGAACGCATCGAAACGATCGTGGGTCGTGCCGAGGTGCTCCAGGTGTTCCCGGCGGGCAAGAAGGACAAGGCGGCGGGTCTGCTCGTCATGGACGGCATCATCCGCAAGGGTCTGTCGGCGCGCCTTACCCGCGACGATGTCATCGTGTCGCGCACCCACATCGCGTCGTTGCGCCGGTTCAAGGACGATGTGTCCGAAGTCCGCGCCGGCATGGAGTGCGGTGCCGTGCTTCAGGACACGAACGACATCAAGGTCGGCGATACGCTCGAACTGTTCGAGGTCGAGGAACGCCAGCGCACGCTGTAATCCATGGCCCCCTCCCGCGCGCGGGAGGGGGCAGGGGGTGGGCTCGCCCTCTCCTGAATTGCAGAGGCCGGTGGGAGGAGCCCATCCCCGGCCCGGTCCGGGTCGGTCAGTATCCCGGACCGACCTGACCATGCGGGCACGGTTCACCCGGAACTCGCAAGCGGGAGGGATGATTTATGGCTCAACAACAACCCGAAGGCCCCTCCGTCCGCCTGCTGCGCGTGGGCGAGCAGGTGCGCCATGTCCTGTCCGACATTCTTCAGCGCGGCGACGTGCATGACGATGTGCTGGCCCGGCATGTCGTCAGCGTCACCGAAGTCCGCATGTCGCCCGACCTGCGCCACGCCACCGTCTTCATAAAGTCGCTGCTGGGCCAGGATGAGGAGGCGGTGCTCAAGGCGCTGCGCACGAACACCGCCTATCTCCAGCGCGAAGTCGCGCACCGCATCCGCCTCAAATATGCGGCCAGGCTCAAATTCCTGGCGGACGAGAGTTTCGACGAGGGCAGCCATATCGACAAGCTGCTCCGCGACCCAAAGGTCGCCCGCGACCTGGCGCAGGACGAGGGCGAAGATTGACTCGGGCAACGGTAAGACGCATCTTACCGTGATGAGCGGCAAGACCACATTGTCGGCAAAGGGTCAGGTCGTCATCCCCAAGGATGTACGCGACCAGCTCGGGCTTGCGCCAGGGCAGGTGCTGGACGTCGTGCCCATGGGCGGCGGCGTATTCCTGAAGCCGCAGCACCGCAAATCCGGCCGCAGCTTTGAAGAGATCATGGCCGGCATCCGGGCGCGCATCCATTATGATGGCCCGACGGTGACGATCGAGGAAATGAACGAGACGATCGCGGAGTGCTGGCGCAAGGCGGCCGAGGATAGCGATCGTTGAAGGCGGTGGACTCGAATATCCTGGCTCGGGCCTTGGTCCGGGATGATGTTCGGCAGGCCGAGATCGCGGACGCCCTGATCGCCGAAGGCATCTTCATTCCCCTTACCGTCATGCTTGAAACGGCCTGGCTGCTGGGTGGCCGGTATAAGGTGGGGCGTCTGGCGTTGGCCGACATTTTGTCCGACATCATGGACCTGCCGAATGTCGAGGTGGAGCAGGGCAACGGAGTTCGATGGGCCGTGGCGCAGTTTCGCGCCGGCGCGG
This sequence comes from Sphingobium sp. TCM1, assembly GCF_001650725.1. Taxonomy (GTDB): domain Bacteria; phylum Pseudomonadota; class Alphaproteobacteria; order Sphingomonadales; family Sphingomonadaceae; genus Sphingobium. The sequence goes on from NZ_LXVX01000034.1 coordinate 66,074, forward strand.
ACATTGCCGATGCCATTCATGTTCTTGGCGCGAACGGTGCCGAAGCATTCGTGACGTTTGATGGAGAGGCTTTCCGCAAGCTGGCCGATCCGCCTGTAGCAATCGAGGTTCCGAAATGATGCGTTTTCCCTCCGTCATGATCCTGGCCTGTGCGGTTGCCGCCCCCGCCCTTGCAAAAGACCCCGCCATCCATCCCGCCGTCGTCACCGATCCGCGGCCCGACGCCGCCTATCCCGCCGGCATGAGCGCCTTCGTCATCCCGGCGCAGGATGGCGCGATGAACGCCGTCCTCTATACCGCCGCCGGTGCGGGCATCCATCCTACCCTGCTGCTGCTTCACGGCTTTCCGGGCAATGAGCAGAATCTGGACCTTGCCCAGGCCGCGCGTCGCGCCGGGTGGAACGTCCTGACCCTCCATTATCGCGGCAGCTGGGGCAGCCCCGGCCGCTTCTCCTTCGGCAATGCCTCGGAAGATGCCTTCGCCGCGCTCCAGTTCCTGCAACAGCCCTCGACCGTGGCCCGCTATCGCATCGACACCAGCGCGATCGTGGTGGCGGGGCACAGTATGGGCGGCTTCATGGCCGCCGATGCCGCCGCAGCCGAACCGCGCGTCGCGGGACTGTTCCTGATCGATCCCTGGGATCCGGCGCAGACCGTCGCCGCGCTCGCCACGCCGGAAGGCGAGGCGGACTGGAAGGCGGAGGTGGCAGGCGACCTGCCGCCGCTGGCCGGCGCGACCTATGACAGCCTGACCGGCGAGATCAGGGCCGACGGCGCCAAGTTCGACCTCGGCCGTCGCCTCGCCGGCTATGGCCGCCGCCCGCTCTCCATCATCGGCGCGGAGCGGGGCATCGGCGCCATGGCGCGCAAGGTCGCCGCCGACGCGCAGGGCGCCAATCCCGACGCCCGGCTGATGGTCTGGCCGACCGATCATGGCTTCTCCGACAAGCGGATCGCGCTCGCCGATGCGCTGGTTCGTTTCCTCGCTGGCGTCGCGCCCACAATCCGCTAATCCAACGCCGATGGCGAAGCTTTATTTCTACTACAGCTCGATGAATGCTGGCAAATCGACGACCCTGCTGCAATCGGACTTCAACTATCGCGAACGCGGCATGGACACGATGCTCTGGACCGCGGCGGTGGACGATCGCTATGGCCAGGGGCGGATCGTGTCGCGCATCGGGCTGGAGGCGCCGGCGCATCTGTTCGACAGCCAAACCGACATGCTCGCCGCCATCTCCGCGCAGCATGACGCGACGTCGCTGTCCTGCGTGCTGGTGGACGAGGCGCAGTTTTTGAGCGAGGCGCAGGTGTGGCAATTGGGCGGTGTCTGCGACCGGCTCAATATTCCGGTCCTCTGCTACGGCATCCGCACCGATTTCCAGGGCCAGCTCTTCCCCGGCAGCGCCGCGCTGCTGGGCCTCGCCGACACGCTGAGCGAGATCAAGACGATCTGCGAATGCGGGCGCAAGGCGATCATGAACCTGCGTGTCGATGGGCAGGGGAGGGCGATCCGGCAGGGCGACCAGACCGAAATTGGCGGCAATGACCGCTACGTCGCCTTGTGCCGCCGCCATTTCGTGGAGCAGATGCAGGGCTGACAGCGGCGGCTCGCCGCTCTACAGGCGCGCCATGCACGGCTGGATCATCCTCGACAAACCCCATGGCCTCGGTTCGACCCAGGCGGTCAGCGCGGTCAAGCGCGCGCTGCGCATCCAGCGGGAGATTCTGGGCGGAGCGGGCAAGTGGAAGGTCGGCCATGGCGGCACGCTCGATCCGCTGGCGACCGGGGTGCTGCCGATCGCGATCGGGGAGGCGACGAAGCTGGCGGGCCGGATGCTCGACAGCGACAAGATCTATGATTTCACTGTCGCTTTCGGTGTCCAGACCGACACGCTCGATCTGGAGGGGAAGGTGATTGTGGAGAGCGATCACAGGCCCACGCTGGCGCAGGTGGAAGCGATCCTGCCGCGCTTCACCGGCCCCATCGAGCAGGCGCCGCCCGCCTATAGCGCCATCCTGATCGACGGCCAGCGCGCCTACGACCTCGCCCGCAAGGGGGAGGCGGTCGAGATGAAGCTGCGATCGGTGACGATCCACGGTCTGCGGCTTTGCCATCCCCGCGAGGACGGAAACGACGAACGGCTGGGCCAGATCACCCTTACCGCCCATGTGTCCAAGGGCACCTATATCCGTTCGCTTGCCCGCGACATCGCTCTGGCGCTCGGCACGGTCGGCCATGTCACCATGTTGCGCCGGGTGAAGGCCGGGCCGTTCACCCTGGATTCCGCGATTTCGCTGGACAAATTGGACGAAGCTGCTAGGGGCGACGGCATCGGTGGGCTAATGCTGCCGTTGACGGCGGGGCTGGACGACATCCCGGCTCTCGCAGTCTCTCCCGATGACGCGCTGGCTCTCCGACAGGGGAAGGTGCTCGTGGGGAAACCGCATACCGGTTTGTTACTGGCGATGGAGGGCGAAACGCCCGTCGCGCTGGTGGAGGCCAGTGGCCCGGAAATCCGGGTGGTGCGCGGCTTTAATCTCTAAATCAGAAAGGAAGCCGATGTCGATTACTGCTGAGCGCAAGGAAGCGCTGATCAAGGAACATGCCCGCGTCGAAGGCGACACCGGTTCGCCGGAAGTCCAGGTTGCGATCCTGTCGGAGCGCATCTCGAACCTGACCGAGCATTTCAAGGGTCATCACAAGGATAACCACAGCCGTCGCGGCCTGCTGATGCTGGTCAACAAGCGCCGTTCGCTGCTGGACTATCTCAAGAAGAAGGATGCGGGTCGCTATAACGACCTCATCGCCAAGCTGGGCCTGCGCAAGTAAGCCTGCTACAAAGGGACGGCCCCATTCGGGGCCGTTTCCGATTCTGGAATAGGGCGCAATTCGGCGCCCTGTTTCATTCAAGGGGCCAGACGATGCCCCGACACCGCAGCGGGCCGGTTAGTCCGCAACACAGGCCCCGCCCGGCAATAGGGCCGCGCGGGCGAAGGAAAAATCTATGTTCGATGTAAAGAAGGTATCAATCGAGCTGGCCGGCAAGACGCTGACCCTCGAAACCGGCCGTATCGCGCGTCAGGCCGACGCCGCCGTGCTGGCGACCTATGGCGAAACCGTGGTGCTGTGCGCCGTGACCGCCGCCAAGTCGGTGAAGGAAGGGCAGGACTTCTTCCCGCTGACCGTCCACTATCAGGAAAAATATTCGGCCGCCGGTCGCATTCCGGGCGGCTTCTTCAAGCGTGAGCGTGGCGCCACGGAAAAGGAAACGCTGGTTTCCCGTCTGATCGACCGTCCGGTCCGCCCGCTGTTCCCTGAAGGTTTCTATAACGAAATCAACGTCATCGCTCAGGTTCTGAGCTTCGACGGCGAAAGCGAGCCGGACATTGTGGCGATGATCGCCGCGTCGGCCGCGCTGACCCTGTCGGGCGTGCCCTTCCTGGGTCCGATCGGCGCCGCCCGCGTCGGTTACAAGGATGGCGAATATCAGCTGAACCCGTCGCTCGACGAAGTGAAGACCGGCGAACTCGACCTGGTCGTCGCTGCCACCCACAATGCCGTGATGATGGTCGAATCCGAAGCCAAGGAGCTGTCGGAAGACGTCATGCTCGGCGCCGTCCTCTTCGCGCACGAAGCGTCGAAGAAGATCGTCGAAGCCATCATCGAGCTGGCCGAGAAGGCAGCGAAGGATCCGTGGGCCGTCGCCAAGGGCGATGACCTGGATGACCTGAAGAAGAAGCTGAAGAAGCTGATCGGCAAGGACATCACGGCCGCCTACAAGCTGACCGACAAGTCGGCCCGCTCCAACGCCCTGAACGAAGCCCGCGCCAAGGCGAAGGCCTGGTTCACCGAGGAAGGTCTCGACGCCCAGACCGTGATGGCCGGCATCAAGCTGACCAAGAAGCTGGAAGCGGAAATCGTGCGCGGCGCCATCCTCAAGGACGGCAAGCGCATCGACGGCCGCACCACCACCCAGATCCGCCCGATCGAGGCGATGGTCGGCTTCCTGCCGCGCACCCATGGTTCGGCGCTGTTCACCCGTGGTGAAACGCAGTCGATCTGCACCACCACGCTGGGCACCAAGGACGCCGAGCAGATGATCGACGGCCTGGTCGGCGTTCATTATGAAAGCTTCATGCTGCACTATAACTTCCCGCCCTATTCGGTTGGTGAAGTCGGCCGCTTCGGCGCGCCGGGCCGTCGCGAAGTCGGTCATGGCAAGCTCGCATGGCGCGCCCTGCACCCGGTCCTGCCGACCAAGGACGAGTTCCCCTACACCATCCGTGTCCTCTCCGACATCACCGAGTCCAACGGCTCGTCGTCGATGGCGACGGTCTGCGGCGGTTCGCTGTCGATGATGGACGCGGGCGTTCCGCTGAAGCGTCCGGTGTCGGGCATCGCCATGGGCCTGATCCTGGAAGGCAAGAATTTCGCTGTCCTCAGCGACATTCTGGGCGACGAGGATCATCTGGGCGACATGGACTTCAAGGTGGCCGGTACCGAAGCGGGCATCACCACCATGCAGATGGACATCAAGGTTGCCGGCATCACGCAGGAAATCTTCGAAGTCGCGCTGCGCCAGGCCAAGGAAGGCCGCGCCCATATCCTGGGTGAGATGAGCAAGGCGCTGTCCTCGACCCGCACCGAGCTGTCGGCCCATGCCCCGCGCATCGAGACGATCCAGATCGACAAGTCGAAGATCCGTGACGTCATCGGCACCGGCGGCAAGGTCATCCGCGAGATCGTCGCGGAAACCGGCGCCAAGGTCGACATCGACGACGAGGGCATCATCAAGATCAGCTCGTCCGACATCGCCCAGATCGAAGCCGCCAAGAAGTGGATTCTCGGCATCGTCGAGGAAGCGGAAGTCGGCAAGGTCTACACCGGCAAGGTCGTCAACATCGTCGATTTCGGTGCGTTCGTGAACTTCATGGGCGGCAAGGACGGTCTCGTCCACGTCTCCGAAATGAAGAATGAGCGCGTCGAAAAGCCGACCGACGTCGTGTCGGAAGGCCAGGAAGTGAAGGTCAAGGTTCTCGAGATCGATCCGCGCGGCAAGGTTCGCCTGTCGATGCGCGTTGTCGATCAGGAAACCGGAGAGGAACTGGAAGACACCCGTCCGGCCCGCGAACCGCGCGAACCGCGCGGCGACCGTGGTGAAGGTCGTGGGGATCGGGGCGACCGTGGTCGCGGCCCGCGCCGTGACGGCGGCGACCGTGGTGGTCGCGGTGGTGACCGGGGCGGCGATCGCGGCCCGCGCCGTGACCGTGGCCCGCGCAACGAAGGCGGCAAGGGCGACGACGACGGCTCCAGCGCCGGTCTGCCCGACTTCCTGACCCAGGACTGATCCGCTGCCGTGGGCCGGCTGGCCCGCGACGAAGCGATAAAAATCAGGGCGTCCGGTTGATCCGGACGCCCTTTTTTTGGGGTGGTGCGAGGATCGACTGATTTCGATCAATGCGCCCGCCTAAAGTTTTGATACTGTAACGACACTTGTCCGGGGATCATGATGCAGCGGAGGAATGAGCGCTTTGTCGAACGCCTGCCGCTCGTCCTCGATCGGCCGGTCTATGCCTATGGGCTGACGCTGATCTTCTGCGGCGCGGCGATGCTGCTGCGCATGGCTGCCGAACCGCTGCTGCCGCAGGGCTATCCCTTCGTCACCTTCTTTCCCGCGGTCATCCTCTCGTCCTTCCTGTTCGGCGTGCGACCCGGCATTTTCGCGGCTCTGCTGTGCGGCCTCCTATCCTGGTATTTCTTCATCCCGCCCTTCCACCGACTGGCGCTCGATCCGGCGGTGGCGGTGGCGTTGTTCTTCTACACCACCGTGGTCGTGGTCGACATCATCCTCATCCACTTCATGCAGCGGGCCAATTATAATCTGGCGGTGGAGCGCGAACGCAGCCGGGCGCTGGCGGAGAATCGCGAACTGCTGTTTCACGAGCTTCAGCATCGCGTGTCCAACAATCTTCAGGTCGTCGCTGCCATGCTCTCGCTCCAGCGGCGCCATGTCGATCATGATGTCGCCCGGCGCGCGCTCGACGATGCCTCCGCCCGGCTCGCGCTGGTCGGCCGGATCAGCCGCGCGCTCTACGATCCTGAGCGCAAGGGGCAGGACATGCGCGCCTTCCTCGCGACGCTGACCGCCGACCTGCTCGACGCCAGCGGCCGCGACGATATTCGCCTCCACCTCGACGCGCCCGCCGATCTCGCGCTCGACCCGGAGGTCTGCGTGCCGCTCGCGCTGATCGTCGCCGAAGGGGTCGCCAACGCGATCGAGCACGGCTTGCCCGACCGGCCGGGGCGCATAGAAGTGACGCTGACGAGGCGGGAGGACGGACTCGCGCTGCGCATTGCCGACGATGGGCAGGGGATCGCATCCGGTTTCGAGCCGGGGCAGGGCGAATCCCTCGGCCTGCGCATCGCCCATGCGCTCGCGGCGCAGCTGGGCGGGCGTTTCATGCTGGAACCGGGAAGCCCGAAGGGGGCTGTCGCGCGGCTCGACCTGCCGCTTCGCATGGCCGGTTGAACGCCCGGCCATTCTGCCGCTTGGCGACGGCGATCCGCTCGGCTATGACCCGGCCCATGCTGACGAAAACCCTGACGCGCATAGGCGCGGCCACCACCCTGGTCCTGATCGCCTCGCCCGTGCTGACCGGCTGCTCGACATCGAAGAACAAGGCCGACACCCTCTATGTCGCCCGTGACGTGTCGACCCTCTACAACAGCGGCAAGGCGCGGCTCGATCGCGGCCAGTACAAGCTCGCCGCCGCCCTGTTCGACGAAGTGGAGCGCCAGCATCCCTATTCGCCCTGGGCGCGCCGGGCGCAGCTCATGTCGGCCTTCAGCTATTATATGAACCGCGACTATGCGGAATCGATCTCCGCCTCGCAGCGCTTCCTGTCGATCCACACCGGCAACAAGGACGCGCCCTACGCTTATTATCTGATCGCGCTCTGCTATTATGAGCAGATTGCCGACGTCACCCGCGACCAGAAGATCACGAGCCAGGCAATGGACGCGCTGGGCGAACTGATCCGCCGCTATCCCGACACACGCTATGCCGCCGACGCGCGGCTGAAGGTCGATCTGGTGAACGATCACCTCGCCGGCAAGGAGATGGAGGTCGGCCGCTTCTATCAGCGTCGCGGCCAGTGGCTCGCCGCCACGCTGCGCTTCCGCACCGTGATCGACAAATATCAGACCACCACCCACACGCCCGAAGCGCTGGAGCGACTGGTCGAATCCTATCTCTCGCTCGGCATCCCCGCCGAAGCGCAGAAGGCCGCCGCCGTGCTGGGCCGCAACTATCCCGGCACCAAATGGTATGAACGCAGCTACAAGCTGATGCAGGAACATGGCGGCAAGGCTTGAATCCAACATGGTCCCGTCCCTTCCAGGGAGGGGTTAGGGGTGGGTCGCGAGCGGAGCGCGCGTCCGGCCTTCATGTTATCGAGCGCCGCTGACGCGGCGCACCCACCCCCGGCCCCTCCTTGTCAAGGAGGGGGGAGTCTGGTGTCTTGCTGACCGCGCTCGCCATCCGCAATGTCGTGTTGATCGAGGCGCTGGACCTGGAGTTCGGCGCGGGCCTTTCCGTGCTGACCGGAGAGACGGGGGCGGGCAAGTCGATCCTGCTCGATTCGCTGGGCCTGGCGCTGGGCGCGCGCGCCGACAGCGGCCTCGTCCGCAATGGCGAAGCGCAGGCCAGCGTCGTCGCCAGCTTCGAGCCGCCGGCCGCCGACCATCGCGCCACCGCGCTGCTGGCGGATAATGGCATCGACATAGAGCCAGGCGAGCCTTTGCTGATCCGCCGGCTGGTGAAGGCCGATGGCGGCAGCCGCGCCTTCGTCAATGACCAGCCCTGTTCGGCGGCGCTGCTGCGCGACCTTGGCAGCGCCCTGGTCGAAATCCATGGCCAGCATGACGATCGCGGCCTCCTGAACCCGCGCGGCCACCGCGCGCTGCTGGACAGCTATGGCCGGTGCGAGGCCGAAGCGGTCGCGTCCGGCCATGCCGCCTGGCGCATGGCGGCGACCGCGCTCGCCGAAGCGCGCACGATCGTCGCCAACGCCGCGCGCGACCGCGACTATCTGACGCACGCGGTCGAGGAACTGCGCGCCTTCGCGCCCGAAGCCGGCGAGGAAGCGACGCTGGCCGAGGAGCGGGCCAATATGCAGAAGGGCGCGCGCCTCGCCGACGACCTCTCCGCCGTAGCCGATTGCCTGGCCGGCTCCGACGGTGGCCTGGCCCAGTTGCGCCAGGCCGCGCGCCGGCTCGACCGCATCGCCGGGGAAGAGCCGCTGTTGACCGCCGTGCTCGAAGCGCTCGACCGCGCCGTGGTGGAAGCGGGGGAGGCGGAGGATCGCCTGGCCGAGGCCGCCGAAGCGCTCAGCTTCGATCCCGCCCGCCTCGACGCGATCGAGACGCGGCTGTTCGACTTGCGCGGCCTTGCACGCAAGCATCAGGTCGCGCCCGACGATCTTGCCGCCCTGCGCGACGAGATGGCCGCGAAACTCGCCGCCATCGAGGGCGGGGAGGAGCATATCGCCACGCTGGAAAAGGATGTCGCGAAGAAGGCCGCCGCCTATCGCGCCGCCGCGCAGGCGCTGTCGGCCGAACGCCAACTGGCCGCCGGCCGCCTCGACGCCGCCGTGGCGGGCGAACTGGCGCCGCTCAAACTGGACGCGGCCCGCTTCCGCACCGTCGTCGCGCAACTGGACGAGGGGCAGTGGAGCGCGCAGGGCATGGACCGGGTCGAGTTCGAAATCTCGACCAACCCCGGCGCGCCCTTCGCCCCGCTGGCGAAGATCGCGAGCGGCGGCGAATTGTCGCGCTTCATCCTCGCCTTGAAGGTCGCGCTGGCCGAACGGGGCGGGGCGGACACGCTGATCTTCGACGAGATCGACCGGGGCGTGGGCGGCGCAGTCGCCGACGCCATCGGGGAGCGGCTCGCGCGCCTCGCCCGCAGCAACCAGATCCTCGTCGTCACCCACAGTCCGCAGGTCGCCGCGCGCGGCGCGGGCCATATGCTGATCGCGAAGTCCAGCGACGGCACCGTCACCCGCACCGGCGTCCACGCGCTGGACGAAGCCGAACGGCGCGAGGAAATCGCCCGGATGCTCTCCGGCGCGGAGATCACGGCGGAAGCAAGGGCGCAGGCGGAACGCTTGCTGGAGCGGGTTTAGAGAGACGGCCGTCCGTTTCGAGCGAAGTCGAGAAACGAACGGACCATGAGGAAAAGGGAAGGCGCATGACCCATGATCGCAGAGACATGCTCGGCCTCGCCGCCGCCGCGATCGCCGCCACCGCCATCCCCGCCGCAGCGCAGGAGGCAAAGCCCCGCTACGGCCTGATCGGCCAGATGCTGAGCCTTCCCGGCAAGCGCGACGAACTGGCCGCCATCCTCGCGGAAGCGACCGGCGCGATGCCCGGTTGCCTCTCCTATGTCGTGGCGTTCGACAGCGCCAATCCCGACGCGATCTGGATCACCGAAGTCTGGGACAGCCGCGAAAGCCATGCCGCCTCCCTCAAACTCCCTGCCGTCCGCGCCGCCATCGCCCAGGCGCGGCCCATCATCGCGGGCTTCGGGCAACGGTTCGAGACCGTGCCGGTGGCGGGAATCTGAAGCCGGCGCTAAAGCATCCCCCATGACCGACCCCGCGACCCTCACCGAAGCCGAAGCCGCCAACCGCCTGATGCGTCTTGCCAGGGAGGTGGCGAAGCATAACCGCCTCTATCATGACCAGGACGCGCCGGAGATCACGGACGCCGCCTATGACGCGCTGATCCGCGAAAACAACGCGCTGGAGGCTGCCTACCCGCACCTGATCCGCGCCGATTCGCCCAATGCCCAAGTCGGCGCCACCGCCACTTCCGCGCTGAAGAAGGTGCCGCACGCCGTCCGCATGATGAGCCTCGACAACGGCTTTTCTGACGAGGACATCGCCGAGTTCCTGGCCCGCGTCCGCCGCTTCCTTGCGCTGCCCGACGATGCGCCGCTCGCGCTCACCGCCGAGCCGAAGATCGACGGCCTCTCCTGTTCGCTCCGTTATGAAAAGGGCGAACTGGTCCTCGCCGCGACGCGCGGCGACGGCGCGACCGGCGAGGATGTCACCGCCAATGTCCGCACCATCGCCGATATTCCCCAGAGCCTGACCGGCTCCAATATCCCCGACCTGTTCGAAGTGCGCGGAGAGGTCTATATGGCGAAGGCCGATTTCGTGGCGCTCAACCAGCGCCTCCTCGCCGAAGCCGACGACCCGGACAAGGCGCGCCAGTTCGCCAACCCCCGCAACGCTGCCGCCGGGTCGCTGCGCCAGAAGGACGCGGCCGTCACCGCCAGCCGCCCGCTGCGCTTCCTTGCCCATGGCTGGGGCGCCCATGGCGCACTGCCCGCCGACACCCAACTGGGCGTCATGCAGGCGATCGCTTCCTGGGGCCTGCCCGTCTCCGACATGCTCGCCTGCGTCGACAGCCTCGAAGCTCTCATCGCCCATTATCGGGGCATAGAGGCCGCGCGCGCCGACCTGCCCTTCGATATCGACGGCGTCGTATACAAGGTCGACCGGCTCGACTGGCAGCAGCGCCTCGGCTTCGTCGCCAAAGCCCCGCGCTGGGCCATCGCCCATAAATTCCCCGCCGAACGCGCGCAGACCACGCTCGAATCCATCGACATCCAGGTCGGCCGCACCGGCAAGCTGACCCCCGTCGGCCGGCTGACCCCCGTCACCGTGGGCGGCGTGGTCGTCTCCAACGTCACGCTGCACAATGCTGACGAGATTGCGCGCCTGGGCGTCCGCCCCGGCGACCGCATCATCGTCCAGCGCGCGGGCGACGTCATCCCGCAGGTGGTCGACAATCTGACTCGCGACGAAGTGCGAGCGGCCTTTCCCTTCCCGACCCATTGCCCGGTCTGCGGCTCCGAAGCGGTGCGCGAGGAGGAGGAAGTCGATTATCGCTGCACCGGCGGCCTCATCTGCCCGGCCCAGCGGTTCGAGCGGCTGCGCCACTTCGTCAGCCGCGCCGCGCTCGACATCGAAGGGCTGGGCGAAAAAAGCATCCAGGAATTTCTCGACCTTGGGTGGATCACCGAGCCGGCCGACATCTTCCGCCTGAAACGGCATCGCGCCGATCTTCTGGCGCGCGAAGGCTGGAAGGAAAAGTCGGTCGATAATCTCCTCGCCGCGATCGAGGCCAAGCGCGCGCCGGACGCCGCGCGCCTGCTCTTTGGCCTGGGCATCCGCCATGTCGGCGCGGTCACGGCGCGTGACCTGCTCAAGCGCTACACGACGCTCGCCGGCATCCGCGCCTTGGCGCAGGAGATCATCGCCCTGCGCGACATGGCCGACCCGGCCGAAACACAGGCGAAGCGCGACAAGGCGATCGCCGAGCATATCGGCGTTGAAAATGTCGGCGCGGCGGTGGGTCATGCGCTGGCCGACTTCTTCCATGAACCGCATAATCAGGCGGTCTGGGACGATCTTCTCTCTGAAGTGTCGCCACCCGATTATGTCGTGGAAACCACCGCCAGCGCGGTGACGGGCAAGACTGTCGTCTTCACCGGCAAGCTCGAAACCATGAGCCGCGACGAGGCCAAGGCACAGGCCGAACGGCTGGGCGCGAAGGCGGCGGGATCAGTGAGTGCGAAGACCGATCTGGTCGTGGCCGGGCCGGGGGCGGGCAGCAAGCTCAAGCAGGCGACGGCGCTCGGCATCGAAGTCATCACAGAAGAGGCATGGGCGGAAATCGTGAAGGCGGCGGGATAAGCCGGACTGCCGGGGCTTTGGGGCATGTGAAGCAGGTAAGGGCGGCCAGGAAAAAGGCCGCCAAAGGCGACCTTTCCCCAAGCCGGGTAGCGTAAATCCCGTCCCCTCAGAAGACCGGCATGTTCGCCGGATCGTCCGGGTCGGCGACGGGCACCGGGATCGGCGAAACCGGCGAGTGGATGCCGCATTCCACCTTGTCCCAGCCGCGCCAGCGGCCCGCGCGCGGGTCTTCGCCCGGCAGCACCTTGGACGTGCAGGGTTCGCAGCCGATCGACAGATAGCCCTGGCTTTCCAGCGGGTGACGCGGCAGGTCATGCTCGGCGAAATAGGCTTCCAGGTCGGTCTTGGTCCAGTCGCCCAGCGGGTTGAGCTTCAGCAGGCCATCCTCCACCTCGAACCGGGGCAGGTTCTGGCGCGTCACCGACTGGAACGCCTTGCGGCCCGAAATCCAGGCGTCGAGGCCATCCTTGGCGCGCTTCATCGGCTCGACCTTGCGGATTTCGCAGCACCCGTCCGGATCGTAGGACCAGCGCAGCCCGGTCTCGTCCTTCTTCGCGATCACGTCCGCCAGCGGCGTCACCGTGCGACTGTCGGTGAAGCCCATCCGCGCGATCAGCGTATCGCGATAGTTCAGCGTCTCGGCGAACATCTTGAGCGTGTCGACGAAGATCACCGGCACGGTCGGGTCCGCCTTCGCCACCAGATCGAGCAGCACCGCGCTCTCCGTGCCGAAGGAGGAGACGACGGCGACATTGCCGGCGAGGCCTTCTGCGAACACGGTCTTGAGCATGGTCAGCGTATCGACGCCCTCGAACCGCGCGTTCAGCGCGTCGGCTTGCCCCTGGGTAAAGGCGGGGCGCGCATCGATCACATCAATCTGGCGGGCAGGTTCAGCCATCTATTTTCTCCGGGTGCCGCTTCGCCCACACCGGGCTGCGGCCGTCGATCGCCTTCTGGTAGACGTCGGCATAGCGGTTGAGCGCGCGCTCCACGGCGGCGTCATCCAGCGCCTTGACGGGGTGGAAACTGTCGAAGCCGCAGCGGCGCATCGCGTTGATCTGGTCCACCAACACGTCGCCCACGGCGCGCAATTCGCCCTGATAGCCCGCTTCCCGCAGGATGCGCGCGGCCGAATAGCCGCGCCCGTCGCCATAGGCCGGGAAGTTCACCTCGACCAGCGACAGCCGGTCGAGATAGGGCAGCAGTTCGCGGGCATCCTCGCCCGGTTCGATGCGGACGGCGGTGGCGTTGGACTGGCCGGTGAAGGATTCGACCGTGACCGCCGGTTCCTGGCCCGCTTCGCCCTCGCGGAACGACAGAAATTCAACCATCCTAAAAGCCTCCGTCCATTTGACCCATCCCGTCATCCCCGCGGCGGCGGGAAACCACCTCCTCACCTTGCGGCTGGGGATCGCTCAGGAGATGGGTTTCCGCCTTCGCGGAAACGACAAAGATTTTTTTTCGAGACGACAACTCAACCATAGATCGCCTCCTTGAACGGCTTCATGCCGATGCGGCGATAGGTGTCGAGGAAGCGTTCGCCGCTTTCGCGCTGGGCCAGGTAGATGTCCGTGACTTTCTCGATCGCGTCGACCACGCCGTCCTCGGAGAAGCCGGGGCCGGTGATCTGGCCGAGCGAAGCATCCTCCGCGCCCGACCCGCCGAGCAGCAGCTGGAAATTCTCTACGCCCTTCCGGTCGACGCCCAATATGCCGATATGGCCGGCATGATGGTGGCCGCAGGCGTTGATGCAGCCTGAAATCTTGAGCTTCAACTCGCCCAGTTCCGCCTGACGCTCGGCATCGGCGAAGCGCTGCGCGATCTTCTGTGCCAGCGGGATCGAGCGGGCGTTGGCGAGCGCGCAATAATCGAGGCCGGGGCAGGCGATGATGTCGGTGATGAGGTCCAGGTTCGCCTCGGCCAGCCCCGCTTCGTCCAGCTTCTGCCAGATGGCGTGGAGGTCTGCCTTCCGAACATGCGGCAGGACGAGATTCTGCGCATGAGTCACACGCAGTTCGTCGAAACTATAGCGTTCTGCCAGGTCCGCCACGAGCGCGATCTGCTCGGCCGACGCATCGCCGGGGATTCCGGTCAGCGGCTTCAGGCTGATATTGACGATCGCATAGCCGGGCGCCTTGTGCGCCGCGACCTGCCGGTCGACCCACAAGGCGAAGGCCGGATCGCTGCGGTCGATCTCTCCGCTCAGGCCCGTTTCATAGGCGGGTGCGGCGAAGAAGGCGCGGATGCGGTCCAGTTCCTCGCTCGGCGGGTTGAGGCCCAGCGTCCGCATATGGGCGAACTCTTCCTCGACCTGCCGCTTATATTCCTCGACGCCGATCTCATGGACCAGGATCTTGATCCGCGCCTTATACTTGTTGTCGCGGCGGCCATAGCGGTTGTAGACGCGCAGGCAGGCTTCCAGATAGGAGATGATCTCCTCTTCCGGCACGAAGTCGCGGATCAGCGGGGCGACCATCGGGGTGCGGCCCATGCCGCCGCCGGCATAGACTTCGGCACCGATGACGCCGTCACGCTCGACCAGCTTCAGGCCGATATCGTGCAGCCGCATCGCCGCGCGGTCCTCGTCGCTGGCGACCACCGCGATCTTGAACTTGCGCGGCAGATAGGTGAATTCAGGGTGGAAGCTCGACCATTGGCGCAGCAGTTCGGCCCAGGGGCGGGGGTCCGCCACCTCGTCGGCGCTCACGCCCGCATATTGGTCGGAACTGATGTTGCGGATGCAATTGCCGCTGGTCTGGATGGCGTGCATCTCCACCGTCGCCAGCTCGGCGAGGATGTCGGGCGCGTCGGCCAGCTTGATCCAGTTATATTGCAGGTTCTGGCGCGTGGTGAAGTGGCCATAGCCCCGGTCATATTTCGCCGCGATCTCGCCCAGCTTGCGCATCTGCTTGCCGCTCAGCGTGCCATAGGGGATGGCGACGCGCAGCATATAGGCGTGGAGTTGCAGATAGAGGCCGTTCATCAGCCGCAGCGGCTTGAACTGGTCCTCGGTCAGCGCGCCGGTCAGGCGGCGCTGCACCTGGTCGCGAAACTCCTCGACGCGGGCGTCGACGATGGACTGGTCGTAGCTGTCGTAGCGATACATGGTCAGATCACCCAGTTGCCGGCATCGGCGTCATTCGGTTTCAGGGTCAGGTCGGGACGCACGGTCGGCCCCAGCGCGCGGATGCGATCCTTGATATGGGCCGGGCGCACGCCGTCCTGCGTGACGGTCGCGTCGATCACATAGGCGCCCACCACGCGCAGCGCGGCTTCCTCGGTGCGGGCCAGGTCGTCGCCATGTTCGCCCACATCGACGCTGTCGCCCACCTGGCGCGACCAGCCGTCGCCCGCCCACCAGATGACGTCGCCGCTCACCAGGTCATTGCCCGTCAATATCTTCATTCTACCCTTTTCCCATCCGGCGCGGTCGTTGCCGCGCCTTCCATAGTCCCGGCTGCATCGCGACACGCGACCAGCACGTCGCGCGCCAGCGCATGGGCCGCCACGTCGCCGACCACGATCAGCGCCGGGCTGACGACCTTTTCCCGCGCCACCATGTCGCCCAGGTCGGCGAGCAGGGTGCGCAAGCTGCGCATGTCGGCGCGCGTGCCATTTTCCAGCACCGCCACCGGGATCGCCGGTGACACGCCGTCTGCGATCAGCTTGTCGGCAATGTCGGCCGCCGTCGCGACGCCCATATAGATGACGAGCGTGCGGCCCTTCCCCGCCAGTCCCGACCAGTCCTGGTCGGACAATCCCTTGCACTGGCCCGCGACGAAAGTGACCGCGCTCGACGCCTCGCGATGGGTGAGGGGGAGCTGCGCGGCCGCCGCGCTGCCGATCGCCGCGCTGATGCCCGGCACCACCTCCACCGGCACGCCCGCCGCGCGGCAGGCGTCCACTTCCTCGCCGCCGCGGCCGAAGATGAAGGGATCGCCGCCCTTCAGCCGCACCACCGGCTCGCCCGCCAGCGCGCAGCGGACCAGCAGCGCGTTGATCGCGTCCTGCGGCATCGAATGGCGGCTGCGCTGCTTGGCGACGGAAATCAGTTCCGCCTGCGGCCCGGCCAGCGCCAATATCTCGTCGGAAACCAGCCCGTCATGCACGATGACCCGCGCGTCGCGGATCAGGCGCACGGCCTTGATGGTCAGCAGTTCCGGATCGCCCGGTCCCGCGCCCACCAGGTGAACGGTAGCAGGTGCATTGTCAGCCATGGTCGCCACATGGCGAAAGCGCCGCGCGAGTTCAATTCAGAATGGGTATGGCGGGGATTAGGAAAAGTTTTTGCGGGCCGGGCGGTCAGTCGCCCATGGCGCTGACATCGATGTCCTTCAGCCCCACGCCGATGGAAGCGCGCGGCGTCTCGATCTCGGCCGACACCACCGGATAGGCGCAATAATCGGCGGCATAATAGGCGCTTGGCCGGTGATTGCCCGACACGCCGACCCCGCCGAACGGCGCGTTGGACGCAGCGCCGTTGGTCGGCCGGTTCCAGTTGACCACGCCCGCGCGGATGTTCGACCAGAACTGGCTATATTGTTCGGGCGACCCGCCGATCAGCGACGCGGCCAGGCCATAGCGGCTGTTGTTCGCCTCCGCGATCGCATCGCCGAACTCGGCCACGCGGATCACCTGCAACAAGGGTCCGAACAGTTCGACGTCGGGCCGCTCCTTCATGCCGGTCACGTCGATGATCGCCGGCGTCAGGAAGGGCAGGCCCTTTTGCGGCCGGACCATATGCTTGATCGGGCGGCCGCCGTTGCTCATCAGCCAGAGGAAGCTTTCGGTCAGCCCGTCGGCGGCCTGATTGTCGATCACCGGACCCATATAGGGCGTGGGGTCGGCATGGGGATGGTCGACGATCAGCCGGTCCGCCAGCTTCTTGACCTCCGCGATCAGCGCGTCGGCCAGGCTGTCCCGGACGATCAGCCGGCTGGCGGCGGTGCAGCGCTGGCCGCTGCTCAGGAAGGCGGACTGGATGACGATGGTCGCGGCGGCATGGATTTCCGGCGTGTCCCACACGACAATCGGATTGTTGCCGCCCATCTCCAGCGCCAGGATCTTGGACGGTTGCGCCGCGAACTGCCGGTTGATCGCGATGCCCGTCTGGGCCGATCCGGTGAACAATATCCCGCCGACATCGGCATGGGCGGCCAACGCCTTGCCCGCGTCCGACCCGCCGACCAGCAGCCGCACCGCATCGATCGGCACCCCCGCCTCATGATAGAGCTTCACCAGCATCTCGCCCACGGCCGGCGTCTTTTCCGACGGCTTGAAAACCACCGCATTGCCCGCCAGCAGCGCTGGGATGATATGGCCGTTGGGCAGGTGCGCCGGGAAATTATAGGGGCCAAGCACCGCCATCACGCCATGGGGCTTGTGCCGCACGGACTGGCGCGCGCCCAGCGCCGCCTCCAGCCGCCTTTGCCCGGTGCGTTCCGAATAGGCGGCGACGCTGATGTCCACCTTGCCCATGACGGCGGCGACCTCGGAGCGCGCGTCCCACAGCGGCTTGCCCGTCTCGCGCGCGATCAGGTCGGCCAGCGCCTCCTCGTTGCGGCGAACGACATTGACGAAGCGTCGCAGCGTCTCGATCCGATAGGCGATGGGCTGCGCCGCCCAGCGCGGCCAGGCGGCGCGGGCGCGCGCCACCTCGGCATCGACATCGCCTGGCTCGCCCTGCCACAGCAGGGCGCCGGTTGCGGGTTCATGGGATGTAAGCGACGCGGACATTTGCGCCATGATATGCCGGAAATTGGTTAACGAAAGAAGAGGGGGATGATGGGCGCGTCCTGGAGGCCGATGGCTCTATCCTGATACGCCGCTGCGCTGGCTATGACGGACTATCTTCAACGGGGTGAAGCCTGCGCCCGCGTCACACCACCGCCGGCGCATCCCCATGCGCTTCGCCCATGCGCCGGATCGCGGCGACCTTGGCGTGCAGCGGACCCCAGTCGTCCTCCTTGTCGATCGCGCTCCAGATCGCCTCGACCTCGTCGATATGCATGGAGCAGGGAACCTCGTCGGCCCAATAGTCATGGTCCTTCGCTCCGGGCAACGCGCTGAAATCCGCGATCGCCACGCGGAAGGGTGCCCATGCCGCGTCGCCATAGGACGCGCCGTCGCGCGCCGTGCCGCCGCGCCAGTCATGGAAGAAAACGTCGATCCCGGTGCCGGTCGTCACCATGCCGCGCACCGCCGCCTCGATCATCGGACCCGGCTCGGCCCCCGGCTCGACGCCCAGCCGCCAGCAGAAACGGCGTTGCATCGCCTCCCCATAGAGCGTCGGGAAACGCTCCAGTTGCGCGATCAGCGGCTCCGCGTCCACCAGCGGGCGCAGCGACACCGCCAGTTGCGCGACGTCCCAATGGATCGCCTCGGCCTGCCGCCCGAAGGCATAAAGCCCTTGATGGTCGAAATAGGCGGCGGTGAAGCCAGCGTCCCACA
Organism: Sphingobium sp. TCM1; assembly: GCF_001650725.1. Taxonomy (GTDB): domain Bacteria; phylum Pseudomonadota; class Alphaproteobacteria; order Sphingomonadales; family Sphingomonadaceae; genus Sphingobium. Next base: position 84,293 of record NZ_LXVX01000034.1, read on the forward strand.
GCGGCGTGAAGCGCCAAGGCCCATAGTCGAAACTCTCGCCCGTCACATTGATATTGTCGCTGTTCAGCACGCCATGCACGAAGCCCGCGATCATGTAGCTCGCCGCCAGGTCGGCGGTCCGCTCGACCACCCGGCCCAGCAGTTGCGCGGCCGGATTGTTCCCCGGCGTCTCGCCATAGAGCCGCGTCAGCGCATAGTCGGTCAGCTTCTCCAACAGCGCCTTGTCTTCGTGGAAAGCTGCCCGCTGGAAGCTGCCGATGCGGATATGCGAATGGGACAGGCGCACCATCGCGGCGCCGCGCGTCGGCGAAGGCTCGTCATTGCGCTCCAGCGCCTCGCCCGTCTCGATGATCGAAAAGGTCTTGGACGTGTGGACGCCCAGCGCCTCCAGCATTTCTGTCGCCAATATCTCGCGCACGCCGCCTTTCAGCGTCAGCCGTCCGTCGCCGAAGCGGCTATAGGGCGTCTGGCCCGATCCCTTGGTGCCCAGGTCCAGCAGCCGGTCCCTGTCGTCCCGCACTTGCGCGAACAGAAATCCGCGCCCGTCGCCGATGTCGGGATTATAATGGCGGAACTGGTGGCCATGGTATCGCAACGCCAGCGGCCGGGGCAGGCTGCCCTCCAGCGGCGCGAAGCGCCCGAAATGCGAGATCCATTGCGCGTCGCTCAGCCCGTCCAGCCCCACCGCCGCCGCCGCCCGGTCGTTGCGGTAGCGCAGGATCGTCTGCGGGAAGTCCGCCGCGGCGACCGGATCGGCAATGTCCGGCATCAGCGCGTCGATTTCGGTGGCGGGACGATATTTGGCGGCTTGCGGCGTCTGGTTCATATGGCGATATGGGGGAGTGAGGGCGGAAGGATCAAGCTTGACCGGCTACAAGGACGGATATTGGTGGTCACCCGACGGGCTGCGGCTTCATTATCGGGACTATCCAGCCGAGGGGGGCGGCGATGACGGGCGCCCGCCCTTGCTCTGCCTGCCCGGCCTGACCCGCAACGCCCGCGATTTCGAGCCGCTGGCCGGCCGGCTGGCGGGCGAATGGCGCCTGATCTGCCCGGACATGCGCGGTCGCGCCGAAAGCGCCTATGCCAAGGACGCGATGACCTATGTCCCGCTCACCTATTTGCAGGACATCAGCCGTCTGCTCGCCGACCTTGCCATCACCCGTTTCGTTGCGATCGGCACCTCGCTGGGCGGCATCATCACCATGCTGATCGCCGCTACCCAGCGCGAATGGCTGGCGGGCGCGCTGCTCAACGATGTCGGCCCGACGCTGGACGATGCGGGGCTGGCGCGCATCCGCTCCTATGTCGGCGTCGGCCAATCGCACCCGACCTGGGTCCATGCCGCCCGCGCGCTGGCGGAGGCCAATGCGGATGTCTATCCCGGCTATGATCTGGAACAATGGATCGCCATGGCCAAGCGCCTCTATCGCCTCAACAGCGGCGGCCGCGTGGTGCTCGATTATGACATGAAGATCGCCGAACCCATCCGCGCCATGGGCAGCGAGGCGGGCGTCGACATGTGGCCGGTGATGCAGGCCTTCGCCGGCATCCCGACGCTGCTGCTGCGCGGCGAACGGTCCGACCTGCTCGGCGCCGCCACCGCGGAACGCATGGTGCGGGACATGGGCGACAGCGCCGAACTGGCGACCATCCCCCATGTCGGCCACGCCCCCGCGCTCGACGAGCCGGAAAGCGTCGCCGCCATCGACCGGCTGCTGAGCCGCGTCCTCCATGGCTGATGGTTCCGGCCAGCCCCGGCCCCATATCCTCCACGTCCATGGCAGCTTCACCCTGGGGGGGAAGGAAGCCCGCGCCATCCGGCTGATGAACATCTGGGGCGATCGGGCGCGGCACAGCATCGTCAGCGCCGCGCCGGATGCGATGGGCGCGCGCGCGGCGATCGGCGCGCATGTTCCGGTCGACTTTCCCGATGCGCCGGCCATGGCCGGCCGTCCCGGCTATGTGCGCTTCCGGAATATAGCTAAATATCTGAAAAGATTTGATTTAATACTGACTTACAATTGGGGTGCGATGGATGCGGTCATGGCCCATCAATTGTCCAGTTCGCTGTCCATGATGCCGCCGCTGGTCCATCATGAAGATGGCTTCAACGCCGACGAGGCGGCGGGCCTCAACCCCCGGCGCAATCTCTATCGCCGTCTGGCGCTGCGCCACGCCCATGCGCTGGTCGTGCCCTCGGCCCGGCTGGAGGGGATCGCCCGGCAGGTGTGGAAGCAACCGGAGGGCAGGGTCCATCTGATCCGCAACGGCATCGACGTCGCCCGCTACGCCGCGCCGCCCGCGCCGGACGCCATTCCCGGCCTTGTCCGCTCCCCCGGCAAGCTGCTGGTCGGGACGCTTGCCGGACTGCGCCCGGTCAAGAATATCCCGCGCCTCGTCCGCGCGGTCGCCGCGCATCGGGACCGGCTGCAACTTGTGGTGGTGGGCGAGGGGCCGGAGCGCGACGCCATCCTGGCCGAAGCCGCCGCCCATGGTCTGGACGACCTCCACCTCGCCGGCTTCATGGACCGCCCCTGGCGCTTCGTCGGCCTGTTCGACATCTTCGCCCTGTCCTCCGACAGCGAGCAGTTTCCGATCTCTCTGGTGGAAGCGATGGCGGCCGGCGTGCCGGTCGCGTCCATGGATGTGGGCGACGTCGCCAATATGGTCGCGCCCGAAAACCGCCCCCTGGTCGTGCCGGACGAGGCGGGGCTGGCCGATGCGCTGGGCGCGCTGGCGGCCGACCCGGACCTGCGCGCGCGCCTGGGCGCCGCCAACCGGCAGCGCGCGGAGCGCGACTATGTCGAGGAGCAGATGGTAAACGCCTATGCACGCCTGTACGGGGAGGCACTGGCCAGCCCCATGATTTTGCGCTAGGGCGCGCGAAATTCGTCATAGACAGCCAAAGCTGCTATAGGGTCGCTTTTTACCCGGTCGAGGGGGCCGGGCCGTTGCGCAGGAGATGTCGTTGTTCAAGGGGTTGAAGCCCATCGTCTATGGTGGCCGCGAAGTCTGGCCGCTGGTCGAAGGCGGCAAGGGCGTTGCCGTGTCCAACCATGCCAGTTCGGGCGCCTGGGCGGCTGCCGGCGGCATCGGCACGGTGTCTGCGGTCAACGCCGACAGCTATGACAGCTTCGGCAACGTCATCCCCCAGATCTATCATGGTCGCACCCGTCGTGACCGGCATGAGGAACTGATCGCCTATGCCATCGACGGTGCCGTCGAGCAGGTGAAGCGCGCCTTCGAGATCGCCGGCGGCAAGGGCGCGATCAACATCAACGTGCTGTGGGAAATGGGCGGCGCCCAGCGCGTGCTGCACGGCGTGCTCGAAAAGACGAAGGGCATGGTCGCGGGCGTCACCTGCGGCGCGGGTATGCCCTACAAGCTCAGCGAGATCGCCGCCTCCTACAATGTCAGCTATCTCCCCATCGTCTCCTCCGGCCGCGCCTTCCGCGCGCTGTGGAAACGCGCCTATTCCAAGGCATCGGAATGGCTGGCGGCGGTCGTCTATGAAGACCCCTGGCTCGCGGGCGGCCATAACGGCCTCTCCAACGCGGAAGACCCGCGCGCGCCGCAGGACCCCTATCCCCGCGTCCGTGACCTGCGCGCAACCATGCGCGAAGGCGGCATTTCGGACGATGTGCCGATCGTGATGGCCGGTGGCGTCTGGGCGCTCAAGGACTGGAACGACTGGATCGACAATCCCGAACTGGGCGCGATCATGTTCCAGTTCGGTACCCGCCCGCTGCTGACGCAGGAAAGCCCGATCCCGCAGCTCTGGAAAGACCGGCTGATGCAGCTGGAACCGGGCGACGTGCTGCTGCACCGTTTCTCGCCGACCGGCTTCTACAGCTCGGCGATCCGCAATCCTTTCCTGCGCTCGCTCGAAGCGCGTTCGGACCGGCAGATTCCCTTCAGCACCGAACAGGCGGGCGATCATACCCACCAGCTCGACGTCGGCGTGAAGGGCAAGAATTTCTGGGTGACGCTCGGTGACCTTCAGCGTGCCCGCGAATGGTTCGGCGCGGGCTTCACCTCCGCGCTCAAGACGCCGGACAATACGCTCGTCTTCGTCACAGAGGAAGAGAAGGCGGAAATCCGCAAGGACCAGACCGACTGCATGGGCTGCCTCAGCCAATGCGCCTTCTCCAGCTGGATGGACAGTGAGACCAACTCGACCGGCCGCCTCGCCGATCCGCGCAGCTTCTGCATCCAGAAGTCGCTCCAGGAATCGGTCCATGGCGGCGACCTCGACAAGAATCTGTTGTTCGCCGGCCATGCCGCCTATCGCTTCAAGCAGGACCCCTTCTACTCGAACGGGTTTGTGCCGACCGTGAAGCAGCTGGTCGACCGCATCCTGACCGGCGACTGATGGCGTCCGGGATGAATGCGGATATTCAGGGGCTGGCGGTGCTTCATTATGAGACACCGCATTTCGATATCGTGCGGCCGGGGCAGTTCGTGGTCTGCGCCGTCTCGGGCGCGCGAATCGACCTCGACGACCTCAAATATTGGAGCGCCGAGTTCCAGGAAGCCTATGTCGGCGCGCAGGAGGCGACTCGCGCCTTTCTGCGCCATCGCGGGGCGGCCTGGGGCTGAAAGGGCGAGCGTTGGGGCGGTGCGTTAGGCCCTGACCATTTCAAGAGGCACGGATGAGCGGTTCGCCGTCCCAACGGGGCGATCCGCCGCAATTTTGCTGTTCCGCTTGCCGTAAAACTGATGTAGTCTTTCCACAGAGGCGACGAAAGATCGCCCAAGGGTGGAAGGATGTTTACTAATGTCTCGTATCGACATTTTTGGTGATCGTATCTGCATCGTGTCGAGCCTGCTGATCGTCGGCTGGTTCCTCTATAGCGTCATATCCTGATCCTTCTCCTGACGGTTCATGATGAACCGTCGATCGTCTCCTGCCTTCAGCGTCGCGCCTCGCTGCCGCCTGTCCTGCGGCCGCGCTTACTTTGAGAAACTTGGGGAGAGAGGCATGTTCAGCCATGTCATGGTCGGGACCGATGACATCGACGCGTCGCGGGCCTTCTACGATTCGCTGTTTGCGACGCTGGGCGGCAAAGCCGCTATGGTCGATGACAAGGGGCGCCTGATCTACTTGCACAAGGGCGCGCTGTTCATGGTCAGCAGGCCGATCGACGGCCAGCCGGCCTGCCATGCCAATGGCGGGACGATCGGCTTTGCCATGGACTCGCCCGCACAGGCCGATGCCTGGCACGCCGCGGGCCTTGCCGCCGGTGGAACCGCCTGCGAAGATCCGCCCGGCGTGCGGGAAGGCGGCTTCGGCAAGCTCTACCTTGCCTATCTGCGCGATCCGGCAGGCAACAAGCTGTGCGCGCTGCACCGGCTGTCCTGACCCAAGCCAGGCTGGCACCTGGCCAAGCAAAGCTATTTGGACTTTCTCTACCGAACTACTAGATAGAGCGGTGAGCGCCCGGCGCTTCGCGGCTTTTGAAGGATGTCAGCTTGCTCCGCGTCACCAACGGCTAAAGCGCACGGTCCCCAGGCGACTTCGCCAGGTGTCGTGTTCCCTTGATCAGGAGAAGACGATGACACGCAAGACCATAAGTTCGCGCCGGCAACAGCGCAGCCCCGCCCGCTCGGCGGCCGCCCATGTCTTTCTGCCCCATTCGTCCTGGGCGAGCGCCGAGCGCAAGCCGGTGCCCAGCGCTACGATCAAGGCGGACGATTTCTGGGAGCGGCTGGGGCTTTAACGGACGGGAACCTACCGGAACACCACCGTCTTGCCGCCGTTCAGCAGCACGCGCCGGTCGGCGATCCAGCCGACGGCGCGCGCCAGCACCTGCGCCTCGATGTCGCGGCCGATGCGGACCATGTCGTCGGCGGTGGCGCGATGGTCGATCCGCTCGACCGCCTGCTCGATGATCGGCCCCTCGTCCAGGTCGGCGGTGACGAAATGCGCGGTCGCGCCGATCAGCTTGACCCCGCGCTCATGCGCGCGGTGATAGGGACGGGCGCCCTTGAAGCCGGGCAGGAAGCTGTGGTGGATATTGACGCAGCGTCCCGCCAGTCGCTCGACCAGTTCCTCCGACAGCACTTGCATGTAGCGCGCGAGGATCAGATAGTCGGACCGGCTGCGGTCGAAAATGTCGAGCAGCGCGGCCTCCTGTGCCGCCTTGTCGCCATTGGCGGGCAGCTCATGATAGGGGATGCCATGCCATTCGGTGATGCGGCGCATGTCGGCATGGTTCGACACCACCCCCATGATGTCGACCGCCAGCATTCCCGTCTGCCAGCGATGCAGCAGGTCGGCCAGGCAATGCGATCCCTTCGATACGGCGATCAGCATCCGGGGCCGGTGGCTGGCGGCGGTCAGCACCCAGTCCATCGCGAATTGTTCGCCGATCCCGGCAAAGTCCGCGCGCAGCCCGTCGGTATCGCGCATCCGCTCGTCGGTCGCCTCGAACGCGACGCGCATGAAGAAGAGGTCGGCCTCCCGGTCGGCATATTGCTGGCTGTCGGTGATGAACCCGCCGCTCTCCGCCAGGAAGCGGCTGACGGCGGCGACGATGCCGACGCGATCGGCGCAGACCAGGGTCAGAACCCAGGATGGAACGACAGGATTTGGCAACGGCCCCTCCGCGGATGATGCGCTGCCGTTGCCCTAAGCCTGTGTGATGTTCAAGCCGTTAACCGGCACGGCTGCGACTTCGTCCGCCTCGAAGCTGGCGATCGGATAGGCGCAATAGTCGGCGGCATAATAGGCGCTGGGGCGGTGATTGCCCGATGCGCCGAGGCCGCCGAAGGGCATGTTGCCCGCCGCCCCGGTCGTCGGCCGGTTGCGATTGACCACGCCCGCGCGGCTTTCCTCGACCACCCGCCGCCAGAGTGCCTCATCCTGCGAGATCAGGCCGGCGGACAGGCCGAAGCTGGTCGCATTGGCGGTGGCGATCGCGGCGTCGAAATCGGGCACCCGGATGACCGACAGGACCGGGGCGAAAATCTCCGCGTCCGGCGCCTCGATGCCGGTCATGTCGAGCAGGGCGGGAGTGACGAAGGCGGCGCTATGGCCCTTGATCCCGTCGAACGGGCGGATCACCCGCGCGCCGCGCGCGATCAGGTCGCTGACCGCCCGATGCGCCGCTGCGGCGGCCTGGTCGGACACGAGCGGCCCCATGAAGGCCTCGCCCGGCTCGTTCCAGGCGGTGATCGGCAGTTGCGCCGCGAGCGCGGCGGTCGCCTCGACGATCGCGTCGCCGACCGATCCTTCGGGCACGATCAGGCGGCGGGCGCAGGAACAGCGCTGGCCGGTGGTGACGAAGGCGGAGTTGACGATGATCGACGCGGCGGCTTCGGGTGAGTCCCAGGCGATCAGCGGATTATTGCCGCCCAGTTCCAGCGCCATGATGACGTGCGGCCGGTCCACCAGCGCCCGGCGCAGCGCCGCCCCGGCGCCCGCCGATCCGGTGAAGAGCAGCCCGTCTATGTCGCCCGCGACCAGCGCTTCTCCCGTCGCCCGGCCGCCCTGCAAGACGGTCAGCAGACCGTCGGGCAGGCCCGCCGCCGCCCAGGCGTCGGCCATCGCCGCGCCGGTGGCGGGGGTGATCTCCGATGGCTTGAACACCACCGCATTGCCCGCGATCAGGGCGGGGACGATATGGCCATTGGGCAGGTGGCCGGGAAAATTATAGGGACCGAGCACCGCCATCACGCCATGGCCGCGATGGCGCAGAACCGCGCGGCCGAACGGCATGTCGGCGCTCCGCTCGCCGGTGCGTTCGGCATGGGCCTTGGTCGACACGTCGACCTTGGCGATCATCGACCCGACTTCGGCGTCGCTTTCCCAGAGCAGCTTGCCCGTCTCGCGGGAAATGAGTTCGGACAGCGCCGCGCGCCGCTCGCCCAGGATCGCGGCATAGCGCCGGGCGACGGTGATGCGGTCGTCCACGGGCAGCGCGCGCCAGCCGGGCAGGGCGGCGCGGGCGGCGGCGATGGCGCGGCGGCAATCCTCCGCGTTCGCGACCGGCCCTTCCCAGACCAGTTCGCGTGACGCCGGATCGAAGGACTGGAGCATCATCGTCACCGTGAAGCGCCCGCCAGCGCACTGGTCATGGCGAAGATGCCGGTTGCGTTGCCGGTGTCGAAGGCGAGGTCGAGCCGGCCCGTTTCGGGATCGACGTCGCGGCTGATGAATTCGTAGAAGGAGCCTGGCACCCGGCGCAGTTCGCCATCGGCGAAGAGGCGTTCGACGCTGTCGGCGCGGAAGGCGGTCTGGCGCACCCGGCCGCTGGCGGAAATTTCCAGCCGCTCCTTCATCGGCCGGTCTTCGGCCTTCAACCGGTCGGCAAGGGTGGCGACGTCCGGCACCCGGTCGGTCGCATGGTTGAAGCCATTGCCTTCGGTCGCGATCCAGGCCGCTTCGTTGGATCGGGAGAGGAGTAGCTGGTAATCGTCGAAGGCGGGCGGCTTATGCTGCCGGTCGAAGGCGGACAGGATCACCGGCAGGGCGGCGATCGCTTCACCGATCTGGACAGCTTCGCGGGCGGCATAGCGGGCGAGGACGGCCCTGGCGCAATCGTCCAGCGGGTCGCGGCTGCTGTCGAATATGCGATGGGCCGCTGCGCCGAACTCCGCGTCGAAGCGGTCGACATGCAGTTCGGACAGGAAGAATTGGGGGATCGCCTCGGGCAAGTCGATATGGCGATAGGCCCGGCCGGTCATCTTCAGCCGGTCGAGCGGATAGATGGCCGCCATCTCATAACCCAGCGGCAGGAAGATGCGGGTGAAGGCGTCCTCGCCGCCGGGCAATGCGCCGGTCGCGCCTTCGGCAAAGCGGATAGAGCGCAGCGCACCATGGTCGAACAGGATCGTGCCGCCGCGTGCCACCGTGTCGGCGACATAGGCCGCGCCGCTCGGCACCCGGCCCAGCAGGTCGTGGAACAGCGCGACGTTCAGGGCCATGGCGAAGGCGGCGCGGGATACCGTCTCACCGCGCTCGGCCAGCAGCAGGGGGTCGATCGCCAGCATGGCCATGGTCCGCCGGCCCGCGGTGGCGCCCAGCGTCGCGACGACCAGTGTCTCCATGCTGCCCATATTCTCATTCGACATTTACATGCTCCGGGATGACACCGCTCTTATCGCAGGATAGTCAGCATATTCAAAATGGCGACCTGTCATCTATTGATGCGAGATTGGAATGAGCGTTTCCCGCAAATGGCTGCCGCCGATGAACACGCTGACCGCTTTCGAGGCGGCGGTGCGCCATGGCGGCTTTTCCCGCGCAGGCGAGGAGATCGGCCTGACCCAGAGCGCAGTCAGCCGCCAGATCGCGCAGCTGGAGGACATGCTCCAGACACCCCTGTTCGACCGGATCGGGCGGCGGGTGCGCCTGAACGAGGCAGGGCGGACCTATGCGGACGAATTGCTGCCCGCGCTCGACAGCATCCGCCGCGCCACGGCCAGGGCGTCGGCCAGGCCGTCGCAGACCGCGCTCCGGGTCGCGACATTGCCCAGTTTCGGGATGCGCTGGCTCGCGCCGCGCCTGCCTCTGCTGACCGCGCGCCATCCCGACCTGGTGATCGACTTCGCCGCCCGCTCGCAACCCTTCGACTTTGGCCATGAAGAATTTGATGCGGCTGTCCATTTCGGTGTCGCCGCGGACTGGCCGGGTGTCTCGATGGACTTCCTGTTTCGTGAGGAAGCGGTGCCGGTCTGCGCGCCTGATTGGCTGGCGGCCCATCCGCTGCGCACGCCGGCCGACCTGTTGCATGTGCCCTTGCTTAGCCAGACATCGCGACGCGACGCCTGGGCGCGCTGGCTGGCGGCGGCGGGCGTCGACACGTCGGGGCTGGCGCCGGGGCCGGCCTTCGAACATTTCCTGATGCTGGCGCAGGCGTCGGCGGCGGGCGCGGGGGTGGCGCTGATCCCCAGCTTCCTCATTCGGCCGGAGCTGGACGCCGGGACATTGGTCATCCCCTTCGCCCGTCCCATGTCGACCGAGCAGGCCTATTATCTCGTCTATCCGCCCGATGCGCTGACCAGTCCGGCAGTGGCGCAGTTTCGCGACTGGATGGTGGAGCAGGCGGGCGTGGTCAGGTGACCACGACCGTTCGACCTTCAGCTCTTCTTGGGCATACAGTCTGCGCCGGCGGCCTTGATGCGGATGCAGAGGCGGCTGGCGTCGGCACTGCTGGCGATCGGCCCGGCCTGGAGGCGGGTGACGGCGCCGGCCTTCACCAGGAAGGGCTGATAGGCGGACAGGCCGCTCACCTTGCCGGTCAGGCGGCTCCACAGGGCGCGGGCATTGGCTTCCGCGCCGAACGCGCCGAGCTGGACCCGCCAGCCGCCCGATGCGGACGGCCGGGGCAGGGCGGGCCTGGGCGGGGTCGCGGCGGCGACCTGCGGCCTGGGGGTGGCGGGCTTCGGCGCTGGTGCTGCGGTCCTGGCCGCCGGCGGCGTGGAGGCCGGCAGCTGCGCCGTCGGCACCGATGCGGGGGCGGCGCGAACAGGCGCCTGGTCGGCCGCGGCAAAGGTCGCGCCCTTGCCCTGGTCCATATTGGCCGCCATGGCCAGGCCCTGCCGGCGCTGATCCTCGGGAATATATTTGTCCATCTGGGTGAGGCTGGTCGACGCCTGGGCAAGGCCCGAAGCGGCCGCCCGGCTCATCAGCGCATAGGCGCGCACCCAGTCCTTGCCGACCAGGTCGCCGTTGAACAGGGCGGTCCCGACGATATATTGGGCGCGCGGCTCGCCCCGCATCGACGCGCGCTGAAGGTAGGACATGGCGCCGGCGCGATCGCCTTGCTGGAACATCAGCAGGCCCAGATTATCCTCGGCCCGCAAATGGCCCTGAGCGGTCGCCTTTCGGTACCAGTCGATTGCGGTAGAAAGATCGGCCTGGACGCCCCGGCCCAGCTTGTAGGCCTGGCCCATGTTGAATTGCGCATCGGGGTCGCCGGCTTGTGCCAGCGGCCGCCATTCGCGGATCGCCTTGGCATAGTCGCCCTGCTGCCAGGCATCGACGCCCGTCTTCACATCGGCCAGCACCGGTGCGGACAGGGCCAGCCATGCGCCGGCGGCCATCATCCCCCAGATATGCTTCATCTTCCACGCTCCTGCGGCAATCCGTTGCGGTCGTCATGACGGAACAAGGTTAAGGTCCGATTAGCACAAGCGCGGGCCGGTGGCAGTCCTTTCCCGGTCCCTGCGATGCGATGGCATGCAGGCCGGTTAACCGAATTTTAGGCGCAGCCATGGCAATCCCCGGCGGAACTGGATTTTCCACGGGGGTTGAGCGTGCGGATATTGGCATTGGCATCGCAGAAGGGCGGGTCGGGCAAGACCACCCTGTCGGGGCATCTGGCCGTGCAGGCGCAGCGCGCCGGCGCCGGTCCGGTGGTGCTGATCGACATCGATCCGCAGGGATCGCTGGCCGACTGGTGGAACGAGCGCGAGGCGGAATATCCCGCCTTCGCCCAGACCACCGTCGCGCGGCTGGCCGCCGACCTGGAGATATTGCGCCAGCAAGGCTTCAAGCTGGCGGTTATCGATACGCCGCCCGCCATCACCATGGCGATCCAGAGCGTCATTTCGGTCGCCGAACTGATCGTCGTGCCGACCAGGCCCAGCCCGCATGACCTGCGCGCCGTCGGCGCCACGGTCGACCTGTGCGAACGTGCCGGCAAGCCGCTGATCTTCGTCGTCAACGCCGCCACGCCCAAGGCGCGCATCACTTCCGAGGCCGCCGTCGCCCTGTCGCAGCATGGCACGGTCGCGCCGGTGACGCTGCACCATCGCACCGATTTCGCCGCGTCGATGATCGACGGCCGCACCGTGATGGAGGTCGATCCCAAGGGCCGCTCCGCCGCCGAGGTGGAGGCGCTGTGGACCTATGTGTCCGACCGGCTGGAAAAGAATTTCCGTCGCACGGTCTTTTCCGTGCCGCATGGCAGCGTCGGCACCGTCGCCGCCCGTCCCGCCGGTGGTGGCTTCGGCCGCCGCGTGATCGGCCAGTAAGGAGAGCATCGTCATGGCCGAACCCAAGCCGCTCGCATCGCTCACCTCCGGCCTGCTCGCCCGCAAGGGCGCGGCCCAGCCGGCCATGCGCCGCCCCATGCTCGGCTTCGGCCGGGGCGCGGCGGTCGCGATTCAACAGGATGATCTGGGCTGGAACGACATGGGCTTCGACGTCGAGCCGACGCCGGAGCCGGTCGAACAGCCGCCCGTGGCGATCGGCTTGACGCCGATGGGCAACAGCGTAGCCGTCAGTGCGCCCGTCCCCGCCGTGGTGGCGGCGCGCGAGGAACTGGCCGAACGGATCGGTGCGACGCAGGAGCGGGCGCAGCCCGTCACAACCGCCGCGCCGGCACGCAGCCGCAAGGCCGCCTTCACGCTGCGGCTGGACGCGGATCGCCATCTCCGGCTGCGGCTGGCGAGCGCGGTCACGGGCCGGTCGGCGCAGCAGATGGTGACCGAAGCGCTCGACAATTTTCTCAGCAACCTGCCGGACGTCGACCGGCTGACCCAGCAGCTGCCGCATATGCGCGGCGGCGCGTGAAGAAAGGGTGGACAGGCATATGAACCGCAAGGCTTTCGGAAAGGCGGCGCTGGCTTCGCTGATGGTCGCCACGACGATGGTGGGATGCACCGGGGCGGCGTTCCGTCCCTCGACCTCCATCGCGCCTGCCAAGGGCGATCCGGCCAGGCTGGCCGCGACCGCCGGCAAGGCGCTGGCCGACCGCGATGCGCGCAGGGCGGTGGAGGCGGCAGAGGCCGCGGTCCGGATCGCCCCGCAAAATGCCGAATATCGGCAGCTGCTCGGCCGCGCCTATGTGCTGGCCGGTCGGTTCGGATCGGCCGAGACGGCGCTGTCCGACGCGCTGGCGCTGGGTAGCACAGACGCGCGCACCATCGTCAGCCTGGCGCTGGTGCAGGTGGCGCAGGGCCGGCCCGACGCCGCGCGCAGCCTGCTGGCCGCCAATGCGGACACGGTGCCCGCGTCCGATTATGGCCTGGCGATGGCGATGGCGGGTGACGCGCCGCTGGGCGTCCGCATCCTGTCCGAAGCGATTCATGATCCGTCGGCGAGCGCCCGGACCCGACAGAATCTGGCCTATGCCTATGCGCTGGCCGGGCGGTGGAAGGATGCGCGACTGCTGGTCGGCATGGACCTCGACCCGCTGGATGCCAACAAGCGGATTTCGGACTGGGCGCAGATTGCCGAGCCGTCACTGGCGCCGCAGCGCGTCGCCGCGCTGATGGGCGTGACGATCGACGGCGCCGACCAGGGGCAGCCGGCCATGCTGGCGCTTGCCGCGCCCGCAGCCGCGCCGATCGAGACGGCGGCGGCGCCGGTCGCAGAGGTCGCGGCGGAGCCGGTTGCCATGGTCGAAGCCGCGCCGGTCCAGGATGCGCCGGTGCAGGTCGCGGACGCTGCGTCCGTCGCGCCGCCGGTCCAGCTCGCCCGTCGCGCCTTCATCGTCGAGGAGCATGGCCGCAAGCCGCGCCTGGCCCAGCGCGCGGTCGCGTCGGCGCCGGTGGCGCGGATGCAGAAGGCAGCCTTCCTCAAGCCCGCGGGCCATGCCAGCAACTGGGTCGTCCAGCTGGGCGCCTATGACAGCGCGGCCATCGCCAAGGAAAAATGGATGGGGATGGCGGGGCGCAGCGCGTCGCTCGCCGCCTTCCCGGTCCTGACCAGCCAGGCGACGGTCAACGGCAAGCTCTATCACCGGCTGGCGGTCAGCGGCTTTGCCAGCCGCACCGACGCGATGACGGCGTGCCGCATGATCCGGTCGCAGCGGGGCCAGTGCTTCGTGCGTGAAACGGCGCCGGGCGCGACGCCGCAGCGCTGGGCCGTCGCGGCGCGCGGGCGGCAATACGCGTCGCGCTGACTTTACCTCCCCCTCCCAAGCAGACTTGATGCGCGCGGGGCCGAAGGGCTTCGCGCGCTTTTTCTTGTCCATGCACGGGAGTGGGCGCACGCGACGGCGCGCGATCAAATGGCTGTTACGATGGTGGAAAAACTGGCTCCCCGAGTAGGATTCGAACCTACGGCCATTCGATTAACAGTCGAATGCTCTACCGCTGAGCTATCGGGGAGCGGCCCGGCTCGCGCCGGGCAGGCCGCGCCTATGCATCGGCCCGGGCAAAATGGCAAGGGCCTGGAATGCGCGGGGGCGCAAAAAATCGAACCGGGGAATCGCGGTGGATTCGCGGCCTGGGATGCGAAGGGTCGATGCTGTGGGGGAAGGGCGTCAGCGCCGGGGCTGAGGCAAATGTGGCTCCCATTTCAGGATACGTCTAAAACAATTTTGCTATTCGTATCGGATGAAGCAAGAAAAACCATATCACGGTATCGCGCTTCGGCAAGAACCTCTTCGATCTGGCAACCGGTTAAATCTGACGCATTTGCTTCCGATGCGCCTCTCTCGTCTCCACGGGAGCCGACACATGGAATCCGAAAGAGAGAGCGTGACCGTGCGGAGCGCATTAGACTTGCTGGCGGTCCGAAGCCTTCTTTGAGAGAGCGGGCTGTCGCTCTCGCTCGAGAAAAGGGTGAGGTTCGTACAAAGGACCTCACCGATATCGGCGTTCACCGCTGCTATCTTTCCCGTATGTGTGTCGAGGGATTGCTGGTGAAGGTCGGCTTCGGCCGATACCGGGCTGCGCGATCTAGGAAGAAGGTTGTGAAAGACTGACTTTTCTGCGTGAGCGGATGATCGGTCACGCATTTTTGCATACAATGCCACTGCTGAAGGGGGAATGTGATCATTCAATCAGCGTGATTGCTGTCACCTGAAACTCTGCCAGGCGGAGCAATTCCCTCTAACAATCTGATAGAGATACGAGGCGTGGCAGTTCAGCACTCCGAAGAGCGTGTGGCACATCCAGCCGCCGATTGATCCGATACCTGAATGCCCGATCGCGATTCAGCCCGCAACAGGGAGGGCACTGAAGTGCCGTTTCGGCAGAAGTTGGCGTAGGGAAGCAGAATCCGGACGTTAGGCGCACAGTCAGAGCCTGCTTTTCTCACTCTCCCGAAAGAATGGTCGCGTTCTGAGGCACCGACTCGGCCCGAATCGCCAGGTTGCCACGCGACGGATTGAGATTGCGGGCAGTGGGTCAGTTTGAATTCCGCCTGAGGCGGACCATCACGGTCGATCTGATGTGGAACGGCTAGGATCGGGTGGTTAGTTCTCGGTCGGCTTTCGTGTCGAGCGATGCCGAAAGCCGTCACTCACGCTGTGTAAAAACCGTTCCGGTTTCGACACCCGCAGCAACATGGCAGTTCACGCTCAATCATGAACATTCTATGCCGGATGCGTGAAGGCGGCGTTTCGAATCACTGCACCGACAAGCCGCCAAGCTGATGGCAACAGGCAGTCCTGATCGATCAGAAGACAAAAACGGCTCGTAAGCCGCTTGCGGGCAAATGGCCGGTACGTGATCAACCGTGTTGCGAATCCGACCATCTTCCATAAGCTTGCCGCATGAAATCCGCACTGCTGCTTCTGGCTGTCGCTTCGGCGGTCGCAATCGCCCAAGCGCCGGTTCATCAGGATGACGCCGCGCTCTACGAAAAGCACGACTGGTTCACCCTGCGGGACCGCATCACCGCTGGAACCGCAAAGGATTCGCTCGCGATTGGCGCCACCGCTGTGGCGTTCGGCGATGAGGCGAAGGCGCGGGCGCATCTGCAACCGCTGCTGGCGGGCAAACAGGCAGCTGAAGCGCATGGTTGGCTCAGCTATATGGACCTGCGCAAGGGGCATTACCGAGCGGCGGCGGCGCACATCGCGGCGACCGATCCGAGCAACCCCAATCCGCTCGCCGAGACGTTCCGCACGCTTACCGATCAGATCACTGCCGCCATGGCGCCCGCGACGATCCGATATCGCATTTTCCAGCATAAGCTGTTCGTCCCCGATCGATCAGTGCAAGATGATGGGCAGCATCAGCAAGCTGGCTGCGACGCTCGCAATCAGGGCCATGGCGGCGGACCAGCCCCGATGTTTTCCGGCCAGGCTGACCGTGGCTCCGGCCTTGACGAGGGTGTTGAGAATGACCGGGGCGGCCAGAATGAGGCCCGCCGTTCGTCCGTCGAGCACGCCCTTTGGCAACCCACCCATCGTGATGATGGCGGAATCGACATCCACCATCCCCGACAAGGCGAGAACCGTGGCCAAGCCGGCGTCGCCAAACCGATCGAGTACCCAGCGCGACGCCAACGACAGAACCATCACCAGCGCCATGAGGCTGAGCGCCGGCGCAAGGTTGAACGGGTTGCGAACCGGAACTTCCTGGCTGGACGATGAGGGCAGTTGCGCCGCCGCCCGGAGATGCCAGCCCGTGGCGAGGGCGCTGATCAGCGCCGCGGGCGCGACCAGCAGCGCAAGCGCCGGTAGCGCGTAAGGCGCCAGCACGCCCACCAGCACCAGCACGCGGACCAGCATGACGACGGAGGCGGTGGTGATTCCCGCGATGAGAATAGGACCATTTTCCGCACCGTCGCGCAGGCGCGTCGCCAAGGCGGCGGTAACCGCCGTGGACGAGACCATGGCGCCGGCAGCTGCCGTCGCAAGTGTCCCGCGCGAGGCGCCGAGGCGCTTGCTGGCCACATAGCCGGCGAAGGAAAATCCCGACACGAGGACGACCACCATCCACAATTGCCGCGGATTCCAGGCATCGTAGGGACCATAAGCGCGGTCAGGCAGGAGTGGCAGGATGGCGAGCGAGATCAGTGCGAAACGGGCGATCGCGCTTACCTCGACCTCGCTTAGCCGCCCGATCCAACCGTGAAGCTGCGAACGGAGCGCAAGCACCAGCGTCATCACGACAGCGACGATCGTGGCGAGGCGTTCCTGCGGGGCGGTCGCGAGGAACCCGCAGCCGAGCGTCAGCAGCCCGGCAAGGCTCGCTGTTCCGCTGACCGGTCCGCCACGCCATGCCGCCTGCGCATATCCCATCAGGACCAGCATGGCCGCCGACGCGATCAGGATGATCGCCACGCCGGGCTCGATCGACCGAAGGGCGCCCGCGACGCCGCCGGCCAGCCCCAGCAGCCCGAAGGTCCGGATGCCCGCGAAGCGGGAGCCGGCCGGTTCATGGCGCAAGGTCCAGCCACGCTGGACGCCGATGAGCAGGCCAAGGGCCAGCGCCAGCGCGATGCCGGCTATGGTAGTAACACCCCCGGCCGCCGCAAAATCCATCTCAAACGCCGTCACTTATATCCTCGGTTCTGAATGCAACGTCGTCCAAGGGCAACTCGATGCCACCGTATGACCCGACGAAAATGCAAATATCCATTGGCTGCGGGTAGCACCAAGGCCACGGTGCCAATCTTGGCTGGCACAATAGGACAACAGGAATGACGATCACCGAAATCCGTAAGTACCCGTAATGTGTCGGTAGTCGGCCTACGCCAGAATGGCCCGGAACAGGGAGGCGACGCAGGACGTCGCGCACTTCGAACAGGAAGACGATGGATGCCGACGGCCACCGACCAGCGACCTACCGCGCCATCCCGGTCCGGGCTGACCGCGACGGAGGCCCGGCGACGCTTTGATGCCCAGGGACCGAACGAACTGCCAAGAACAGGGCGACGCACGGTGCCGCATATTCTCGCTGAAGTTGTCCGGGAGCCGATGCTGGCGCTGCTGCTCGCCGGCGGCGTCGCCTATATGCTGCTGGGCGACCTCGGCGAAGCGCTCATCCTCCTCGGCTTCGCGACCTTTTCGATCGGCATCACGGTGATCCAGGAAAGCCGCACCGAGCATGTTCTCGAAGCGTTGCGCGACCTGTCGGCGCCGCGTGCCCTGGTAATACGCGACGGAACCCGCATCCGCATTGCCGGGCGCGAGGTAGTCGAAGGCGATCTGCTCGTCCTTGAGCAGGGCGACAGGGTCGCCGCCGACGCGATGCTGGTCTCGGCGGACGATCTTCAGGCCGACGAATCGCTGCTTACCGGCGAGTCTGTACCGGTCCGCAAGCAGCCGGCGCTTCAGGGCGAGGAGTTGCTGCAGCGACGGCCGGGCGGGGAGGATCAGCCGCTCGTCTATTCGGGCTCGCTCATCACCCGCGGCTCGGGGCTGGCGCTGGCGATCGCGACCGGTCCGCGCAGCGAGATCGGCAAGATCGGCCAGTCGCTCTCGACGCTCGATGCCGAGCCGCCGCGCCTACGCCGGGAAACCGCCCGGATCGTCCGGCTCTGCGCGATCGGCGGCGGCTTCGTCGCCCTCCTTGTCGTCCTGCTCTTCGGGCTCCTGCGCGGAGGATGGATCGACGCTCTGCTCGCGGGAATCGCGATCGGCATGTCCATGCTGCCGGAGGAGTTCCCGGTGGTCCTCACGATCTTCCTCGCGATGGGGGCATGGCGCATCGCCCAAGCCGGGGTTCTCACGCGCCGGGCGGCCGCCATCGAAACGTTGGGTTCCGCGACCATATTGTGCACCGACAAGACGGGGACCTTGACCGAGAACCGGATGGCGGTGACGGAGCTGTGGCTCGCGTCGGGCGAGATCGGCGCCGTCGATGGCATGACCGTGCTGTCACCTCGCTTTCACGAGTTGCTGGATGCAAGCATCCTCGCAAGCGCGCCGGTGCCGGTCGATCCGATGGAGGTCGCCTTTCACCAGACGGGCGCGGCCATTCCCGAACTGGCCAAGCGCCGTGCCGGGTTAAGTCTGGCCCATAGCTACGGGCTGCGTCCCGAACTGCTGGCGATGACGAATGTCTGGGAAACCTCCGACCCCGAGGCAGCCTGCACGGTGGCGGCCAAGGGCGCGCCGGAGGCGATCGCTGCGCTCTGTCATCTGTCGTCGGCCGAGCGATCTCGTCTGGAGACCGCGGTCGACACCATGGCGCAGCGGGGCATGCGGGTGCTCGGTGTCGCAACGGCATCGACCAGCCCTGGGAGCGCCTTGCCGGAGTCTCAGCAGAACTATGATTTTGCCCTGATCGGTCTGATCGGCCTCGCCGATCCCTTGCGCGCCAGCGTGCCGGCCGCCGTCGCCGAATGCCGCAGCGCCGGGATCAAGGTCGTGATGATCACCGGCGATTATGCGGCGACCGCGCGGACTATCGCGACGCAGGCCGGAATCATGGACGGCGACGTGCTGACCGGGACCGACCTCGCTGCCCTGGACGACGCGGCCCTTGCCGAACGGCTGAAGACGGTGACCGTTTTCGCGCGGATCATGCCCGAACAGAAACTGCGGATCGTGACGGCGTATAAGGCGGAGGGCGAAATCGTCGCGATGACAGGCGACGGGGTCAATGACGCCCCGTCGCTCAAGGCCGCGCATATCGGCATCGCGATGGGCAAGCGCGGCACCGATGTTGCACGGGAAGCCTCGGCGATCGTCCTGCTCGACGATGATTTCGGGTCGATCGTCAAGGCGGTGCGGCTCGGGCGGCGCATCTACGACAATATCCGCAAGGCGATGGCGTTCATCTTCGCCGTCCATGTGCCAATCGCAGGCCTGGCGCTGCTGCCGCTCGCCTCAGGCCTACCCATCCTGTTCGGCCCAATCCATATCGCATTGCTCGAGATGATCATCGATCCTGTCTGCGCGCTCGTCTTCGAGGCCGAGCGCGAGGAGCAGGATCTGATGAACCGTAAGCCGCGTCACCCCGAGGAACGGCTCTTCTCGCTGCGCATGATCGGCTGGAGCGTGTTCCAGGGTGGGTTGGGCTTTGCGCTGCTCGCCACAATATTTCTGGCGTCGAGCTACGCCGGTATGGCGGAAGCTGATGCGCGCGCGCTGACCTTCTTCTCGCTGATCGGCGTGATCCTCGTGCTGATCCTGGTCAATCGATCGTTCGACACATCGCTCCTTCACGCGCTGGTCCGGGGCAATGCGGCCCTGCGCTACGTCCTGGGCGCGGTGGTTGCCGTCGCGGCCGTCGTCATGACTGTTCCCGCGCTGCGGAGCCTGCTCAAATTCGGTCCGCTCCACGGCCCCGACGTCGCGATCACCATGGGGTCAGCAGCGCTGCTCCTGATTCTGCTCGAGGCGAGCAAGATGGTCCAGTTGCGGCGGGCCTCACGCTTTGCACGGCAGGCGCGGACGTGACACGTGTCTATGATGCACCCGGTTCAGGCTGGAGCCGCGAATGTGCGAAGATATCCCATGCAGCGATGAACAAGGCCGCCGCCACCGGACCGATCACGAGCCCGTTGAAGCCGAGTACTTGCAGACCGCCGAGGGTGGAGATCAGCACGACATAATCGGGCATGCGCGCGTCCCGTCCCACCAGGATCGGACGCAGGAGATTGTCCACGAGGCCGATCACGAACAGGCCGCACAGGATCAGAATGACGCCTTCCCAGACCGCGCCGGTCACGAGCAGATAGACGGCGACCGGCGCCCAGACGATGCCTGTCCCGATCGCCGGCAGCAGCGACAGAAACGCCATCAGTACGCCCCAAAGCAAGGCGCTATGGATGCCCAGCGCCCAGAAGACGATCCCGCCGATGGCACCCTGGATGACCGCAACCACGAGGCTGCCCCTGATCGTCGCCCGAATGACGGCGGCGAATTTCGCGAGCAGTGCGGCGCGTTGGTCCGGATCGAGCGGAATGGCCGTTTCAACCCGGGCAGCTACCTGCTTGCCGTCGCGCAACAGAAAGAAAGTCAGGTAGAGCATGACGCCCAGGGCGACGACGAAGCCGAAGGCGCTCTGGCCGATGCTGAATGCTCGCGCCGTCAGGGTCTGGAAGCTGGCGGCGATCCCGGCGGTCAATTTGGTCCGGACGGTCTCGAAATCGCTCAGGCCCAACCCTGACAACAGCGACTTCAGCCATTGCGGCAGATGTGCCTGGAACCGGAGGAAGTAGGCGCCGGGATCAGCCTCGCCGCTTTGCATTCGCGCGTAGACGCCCGCCACCTCCTGAAGCAGGAACGCAGAAAGCAGGATGGCGGGGAGGATCACCATCGCCATGATCACGAGCAGCGTCAGCAGAGCGGCAAGGTTGTTCCGCGTCGGCATCGCACGCAGCAGGCGATCGTTGAGAGGCGCGAAGAGGATCGACGCGATGACGCCCCAGAGAATGGCGCCGAACAGCGGCTGCACGATCCACGCAAAGGCCAGCGACACGGCCAGGATGAGCACAGCAAAGCTCGTGTCCTCGAGGCGGCGCATACGCGGTCCGTCAGGCCCTGTCGTGCGCCGCCGCGCTTGCACATCGGATGCACTGTGCGGCGGCGGGCAGCGCCTCGAGCCGTGTCGGCGCGATCAGCTCCCCGCACATGGTGCACAGGCCATAGGCGCCCGAGTCCAGCCTTGCGAGCGCCCGTCGCGTCAGGGCTATTTCCGTCAGCGCCGACCGCTCGACGGCATCAAGTGCTTCATCGTCTTCGCGGGCGATCGCCTGCTCTTCGAAATCATCATCGAGAGGCTGGCCCTGCTCATCCTCGATGCGGCCGACCTGGGCGCTCAGCTCGGAGAGCTGATCGGTGAGACGCCGGCGTATGAGATCGACATCCGGCATCACACGTCCTGTCTGTCCGCGATCATCTCCGCGACCTCATCGAGCAGGGTCAGGCGCTGCTTTTTCAGGTCTTCGAGCCGATCATCGGAAGCGGCGTCCAGTCCGCCTTCGATCCGAGAGATCTGCTGGGCCAACTCATGGTGGCGATCGGCCAGGAAGCGGTAATGTGCGCTCTCCAGTTTCAGGGCGTGAAGGATTTCCCGCTGCGCGGGAAACAGGGCATGTAGGTCGTGGCCAAGTTCACTCATCTTCTCTCCGATCGATCATTGGACGTGCATAAAGTTGCCGCTCGGGGGCTGCTGCGCCAACGCGTCGAGCGGCGACATCATGCCGCCAGCCGCTCCTGACATGCCGGCGGTGTCATCGCGCGCGCGCCGCACGGCCAGCAACCGATGTTGGTAGCGCCTGACGAAGTCCTGATGAACGTAATGGGCTTCGGGACAGGCCGTGACGCGGGCCAGTGCCCGATGTGAGCAGCAGCGACGCAGCAGGTAGGAAATCTCGGGATCATCCATGACGGGCCTCCTTCGACCAGAGGATGGCGTCACGCGAGGGGGGTGTCGCTACGTGAATTCCCGCAGGAGCTGATCGAAGGTCGCATTTGTAGAGAGAGGCTTCCATGCCGAGCCAGCATCCTGCCGTGGCCCGGTAGGGCTATGCCCCTGGCGCGTGCGAGGGTCGTGCGATCCCGACATCGGGCAGCTTGTCGCGCTGTGCGAGGACGACGTCGATCAATGCGGGAAGGCTCGGCACCGCAAGCTTCCGCATCAGCCGCGCGCGATGGATTTCGACCGTTCTGTGGCTGATTTCCAGCTCTCGCCCGATTTCCTTGTTGGTAAGCCCGTACAGCAGCCAGGCCACAACTTCACGTTCCCGGGCGGTCAGCCGATCGATGTTTCTGGCAATGGTTGTCGGCGTGCGCGGTCTGGGCCTGCTCGTCGCCAATCGGATTGCCGCCAGAAGGCGCTGTTCGGACAGCGGCTTTTCAAGAATATCGACCGCGCCGGCCCGAATGGCGGCGACACCAAACGCGAAGTCGGGCGCCGCTTTCGAGAGCAGAACAGCTTGCACCGACCCGCGCGTGCGAAGGGCAGCGATGGCACCGGGTACATCATCCTGAAGGTTGTCGGCGTCGAGTAGGACGATACCCGGTGCCAACCGCGCCGAAGCCAAAAGAAAGGCGTCAAGGGTGGCAAAGCAACGAGAGGCACCATCGTTCAGCGCCGACTTCACTTTGAACCGTCCCGGCTTTTCCGGAGGCTCCTATCTGTGAGAAGGAGCCACGATGAGCGCTACAAGGAACAAGTTTTCGCCTGAGTTTCGTGACCGTGCGGTGCGGATGGTCGAGGAGCATCGAGGGGACTACCCATCGGAGTGGGCGGCGATGACCTCGATAGCCGGGAAGGTCGGCTGCACGACCGAGACGCTGCGCCGCTGGTGCCGTGAGGAGGCGAGCCGACGAGCGGGGCCAGCGGCGCAGGCTGTCAGTGAACGTGATCGGGTCAAGGCACTGGAGCGCGAGGTCAAGGAACTGCGCCGGGCGAACGAGATCCTGCGAAAAGCCTCGGCATATTTTGCGCAGGCGGAGCTCGACCGCCACGGCAAATGGTGATGTCGTTCATCGACGCTCACCGGGAAGAACTGGGTATCGAGCCGATCTGCCGGGAACTGGCGATCGCCCCGTCTTCCTACCACGAGCATGTTGCCCGCCTTGCCGATCCCGGCAGGCGCCCCGCCCGTGCCCGGCGCGACGACGAGATGCGCGCGGCGATCAAGCGCGTCCACGAGAGCAGCTTCGGTCTCTATGGTGCCCGCAAGGTCTGGCACCAGATGCGCCGTGAAGGGATCAAGGTGGCCAAGTGCACCGTGGAGCGGCTGATGCGCGCCATGGGCCTAGCAGGCGTGCGCAGAGGCAAGACGACGGTGACGACCATCAGCAACCCGAAGGCCCCGTGTCCGCTGGACAAGGTCAACCGCGAGTTCAAGGTCAGCCGGCCCAATGCCCTGTGGGTGGTCGACTTCACTTACGTCCATACCTGGGCCGGGTTCGTCTACGTCGCCTTCGTGATCGATGCCTTCGCACGCCGGATCGTGGGCTGGAAGGTCAGCACCAGCGCCACGGCGAGCTTCGTGCTGGATGCCCTGGAGCAGGCGATCCATGCCCGCAGGCCAAGTGCTGACGATGGCCTGATCCACCATAGCGACAGGGGCACCCAATACCTTGCCATGAACTACACCCAACGCCTGGCAGAGGCCAATCTGGTGCCCTCGGTCGGCAGCGTCGGCGACAGCTATGACAACGCCTTGGCCGAGACCATCAACGGCCTCTACAAGGCCGAAGTCATCTGGCGACAGCGCTCATGGGCGGGCGTATCGGCTGTGGAAATGGCAACGCTGCACTGGGTGGACTGGTTCAACAATCATCGTCTGTTCGGCCCCATCGGACACATCCCGCCAGCCGAAGCCGAAGCCAACTACTATGCAGCCAACAAGACCCTCGATATGGTTGCATGACTCAAATGAAAATGCCTCCGGGAAAGCCGGGGCGGTTCACTTCAGGGTACGGGTCGCTGCCAATACAGTAGATTGTGGGAGTTCCCACAGGCGCCGATAGTTTGTTCACCGTCCCGCCTTTCCACTCCAACCCTACGAAAAGGACTGTGGGCATGTCATACGCAATGCTACGGACACTCGCCGGGAAAATACGCATGAGTTCGAGTGAGCAAGGCCCGCTCCTTGCCGCCGATGCATCCGCCGTTGGCGAGAAACGGCGGCTTGTCGGATCATCCGACGATGTCGATCGAGCAGTGCATCGCCTCGCCGCAGAGGGCGATCAGCACCTGATAAGTGGAACTTTCGTACCAACCGGTCGCGGCCGCATGGTCGGCAAAGAGAAAATGGCGCCATGCGTGTACGCGGCACCGTTGCTGAGCCCGAAAAGCGGACCGAGCCCAGGCGCCGCACCACCGTGCGTGGCCACCGTCGCGAGGGCCTTCTGGCCATATTCGGCAAGCTTGTCAGCGTCGATCGGCGTAGAGAGGAAGACGACGATGGCGGTCATGAGAAAACATCCTTGTAAAAGAATAAGCGGTCGATCGGGACTGGAAAAGGCGACGCAGCCGTCATGTGCTCTCCTCATCACGGGAGGTCGGCGCTAGGTGCTGCGGTGCATAATCTCCCACGATGCCCATCCAGGTGTTGGAGATGAAGGCCGGATTGCGCTGATGGAGCGCATGATCGGCAGCGCCGCCAGACTCAGGCTTCAGCACCTGCACGTCATTATAATCGCCACCATTCTGCGCTTGGAGCGGGCTCGGCCCGGCGTTCTGCTCATCGAGGATCCGATGGATGAAATCCCCAGCGGCCTCGAACCGCTATCTCGGTTCCGGCATCGATCACCGTTAACGTACGAGCGCTACACCTATTCTGAACCGGGTCATCCGCCGATCATAATCGAGCAGGTTCTCGCCATAGCCCGTGAAACTCTGCCCGAAGAGATATAAATCCGGGCCGCCCCCCAGCAGGCGCGGCAGTGGATAGGAGAGATCGGCGCTAAGCGCACCCTTGCCGCTCGAAAAGTTGAACCGGGTGGAGGTCGAGAGGCGCAGTCCTTCATCCTTGCCGATCTCGACGAAAAGCCCTGTGATGCCGCGATAGCGGCGGATATCTGGATTGTCTGACTTGTCGCCGACGAAAAGGGACAGGCGCGGCGCAATGGAGAGGCGATAGTCTCCGCCGAGCGGGATCGCGGCCGTCGGCGCGACATAGATGCTGTTGATGCTGCGCGACGCCGAGCCGTCGCGCCCATTCGATTCATGCCGGATACCGCCCTGCGCGCTCAAAGAGATGCCGTTCGACAAAGTGGCGGAAGGGGTAAGATAGAAGAGTTCGGGCTGATAATCGACATTGCGGAACGGCGAAGAGTTGCCGCCCAGATCCCAGAACATCCGCTGGCTATAGGCGAAGTGCAACCCATCGCGCCAGGACCGCGGCAGCCCGTCGACCCGTCTCGATCCGAACAGCTGGTATTTGAAGCTGATCTGGATTCTTGCCTCGCTGTCGGTGCCGGGCCCGTAGACGGCGTAGATCGGCTCATAGGCCGAAAGATTGACGAGAAAGGCATTGCCAGCCGAACGGTCGGCCGGCGGAGGCGCGGCTTTTCGCTCTGGAATGAACGGTGCCTGTGGAGCGGGCACCGCCTGCGCCACTTGCGTCGCGTTCCGCAATGCAACGGTGATCTGCTGCGAACTCCATGCCGGAATGGAAAGCACCGCGCCGTCCGGTACCAGGTCGGCAGGGGCGCGAAAACGATAGCGCGCCCGCATAAATCCGCCAGGCGGCACGGTCAGGCTGGCCGGGATGTTCGCGGCGCGTTCGATCCAGACGGTCCTGACAGACGCTGACGTTCCGATCCGTGCTTCGATGCGGTCGGGCAAGGATAGCGTTTGCGGAACGTTGCCCCCATTGAGCAATCGCAGATCGACCAGAATGGCGCCGTCCGGGTCGCGTTGGCCGGCATCGCCGATCAGGATTTCGATCGGGGAGGCAGCATGGGCAGTCGAGGCGACGAGGATCGATATGCCCGCCATGAGCCAGGAGAGCGGTCGAACTGTCATGCGTGCAGGTACCGACCGCTGCCGCCAGCATTGCGGACCGGATAAAAGAACGACGGTGTATATTCGCACGCGATCCCGGCCTCTAGCCGCGGTTGCCTGCCCGGTGGGAGGGCGAGGTGAAGTGCCCGGTCGGAGAAGATCTGGAAGTGTGCCGCGCATGAAGGCGCCGAAACGAACGGGGCGGCCACCAGGGCTGCGGGATAATCGAATGTCTTTGCAACGCTGGCCGGCGAGCCTGAAGGCGAGATGGCGGTGGATGGGTTCATGTTTTTCATCTCCAATCGGACATGCCCTTCCATGGCTTCGCAACGAGAAATGCGCACTACGCAATCACACGGTCTGGCCCAACATCCTCCTCCCAAACTACCGCCATTATACCATAGAATATCAAGCTATTACTTTGTTCTTATACTACGCATGTCATTTCCGCAGAGTCGTTAACCACATAGAAGCGTAACGCAGGGGAGAGATAAGGCGCAACCCCCGCCATCAGCGGATCTTTGCCTGCCGGACAAAGGATCTGTGCTCCGTCACCCGATTTGTGAGCGATCCTGCCGCTCCAGTCGGGCCCCATTCTCACGCTTTCCAGTAAGGGAGAAGGATCGGCTCGCGCGCCGATCCATATGCATAAGTATAGTTCCCGATGGCGGCGTGGTGCTCCGGCGATGCACACGATCTGCATATCCCGTCGTGATCGGGAATCCAAAACACCGGGGAGAGGCGCCGGATGGGCTTGGCGATGCCCGTTTGGGCGGTGGCTTTCATGTGCTCTGGAGATACCGGATGTTCGACTTCAAAGGCGAGATCGCGATCGGAGCCCCGGATTCCGTCTCCTTCATGGCGGTCGCCTACTATCCCGTCGATGGCGGCTATCTCGCGTAGCGACCACCTCTCCCGCCCACTTTCAACCAGCACCAGCAGCAAGGAAATTTCTATGTCCCGTATAGCGCTCATCACCGGCGGCGTAAGCGGCATCGGCGCCGCGACCGCACGTCTCCTCAAGGCGCACGGCTATACCGTCGTCGCCAATTATTTCGGCAATGAGGCCGAAGCCCAGGCCTTTCATGACGATACGGGCATTCCCGTCTATGATTGGAACGTCGGCGATTTCGCCGCGAGCCAGGCCGGTGTAGCCAAGGTCGTCGCGGAAGTCGGCCCGGTCGATATCCTCGTCAACAACGCCGGCATCACGCGCGACGGCACGCTCCACAAGATGAGCGAGGAGCAGTGGCGCAGCGTGATCGACATCGATCTGGGCGGCTGCTTCAACATGTGCCGCGCAGTGATCGAGGGCATGCGCGAGCGGCGCTTCGGTCGGATCGTCAATGTGAGTTCAGTCAACGCGCTGTCGGGGCAGTTCGGCCAGACCAATTATGCCGCCGCCAAGGCCGGGGTGATCGGCTTCACCAAGGCGCTCGCGCTCGAGAGCGCGGCGCGCAACGTCACCGTCAATGTGATTGCGCCGGGCTATACCGACACGGCGATGGTCGCCGCGGTATCGGCGGAGGCGATGAAAGGCGTTCTGGCCGCTGTTCCCGTCGGGCGCCTCGGCACGCCCGACGAGATCGCGCGCGGCGTCCTGTTCCTGGTCGAGGACGAGGCCGGCTTCGTCTCCGGCGCTACGCTGTCGATCAACGGCGGCAAATACATGGCCTGAAGAGGCTGACGGAAGGAAAAGATCATGACTACGAATGTTGTTCTTTGCGCACCCGTGCGCACCGCCATCGGCAGCTATGGCGGAACCCTCAAGGACATGGCCGCGCCGAAACTCGGGAGTATCGCCATCGCGGAGACATTGAAGCGCGCCGGCGTAACCGGCGATGCGATCGATACCGTCGTTATGGGCCAGGTGGTGCAGGCCGGGGCGAAGATGAACCCGGCGCGGCAGGCGGCGATCGGTGGCGGCATTCCCGAGGCCGTGCCGGCGATGACGGTCAACCGGGTCTGCGGCTCCGGAGCCCAGGCGATCGCCACCGCCGCGCAGGAGATCATGCTGGGCCTGACGAATGCCGCCGTCGCGGGCGGGATGGAGAATATGGACCAGGCGCCCTACCTCATCGAGAAGGGCCGCTGGGGCTACCGGATGGGAGACGGCAAGCTGTTCGACAGCATGCTCCATGACGGTCTCAACGATGCGTTCGTCGACCAGCATTCGGGCTGGGTGACCGAGGACCTCGTCACGAAATTCCAGATCTCGCGCGAGGCCCAGGACGCTTGGGCAGTGCGCTCGCAGCAACGGTTCAGTACGGCACAGGCGGCCGGCAAGTTCGACAGCGAGATCGTGGCGGTCGAAATTCCAGGACGAAAGGGGCCGACCATCTTTTCCCGGGACGAGCAGAACCGGCCGGATGCCACGCTCGAAAGCCTCGCCTACCTCAAACCGGCCTTCCGTCCGGAAGGCACCATCACGGCGGGCAACGCCCCCGGCCTCAATACGGGCGCTGCGGCGATGATCGTCGCGAGCGAGGGCTGGGCGCACCAGCATGGTGTCCCTCCCCTGGGGCGTCTGGTCGCGTTCGGCGTGGGCGCAGTGGAGCCAGGCCTGTTCGGGCTGGGTCCGGTGCCGGCCGTGCGCCAGGCGCTCACCCGCGCGGGTTGGTCGGTATCGGACCTCGAACGGGTCGAAATCAACGAGGCGTTCGCCGCGATCGCCATCGCCGTCATCCGCGAACTCGGGTTGCCGGAGGACATCGTCAATGTCGAAGGCGGGGCGATCGCCCATGGCCATCCGATCGGCGCGACCGGCGCGGCGCTGACCACGCGGCTGCTTCATTCGATGCGGCGGGATGGGCTCAGGCGAGGGCTCGTCACGCTTTGCATCGGTGGCGGACAGGGCGTGGCCCTTGCCCTTGAGGCCGTCTCCTGAGCGAAGAGACCTGGGGCGGCGATCGATCTTGGATCGACGCCGCTCTGGCCCGATTGCGACCGACAAGGGGCCGCGCGCTCATGCTCAACGAGAATTTTTCGAAAGACCCATTCTCACAAGGGAACCGGGAAGCCGCCGACGGCGGCACGTCTGTTCACAAGGATGGCGATCAGGTGCCCGGTCGACCGGGCCAATTGCCGAGTTCCGCCCTTGTGACCGAAGGACTCTCGGTTCTCGGGATCGAAAAATCGTTCGGCGCCCGAAAGGTTCTCCACGGCGTCTCGCTCAACGTTAAACCGGGGGAGATCGTGGGGCTGCTTGGTCCCAACGGCGCCGGAAAGACCATCTGCTTCTATGCGATCATGGGTCTGACGAGCGTCGATGCCGGCATGATCCTGCTTGGCGGAGCGGATGTGACGGCGCTGCCGATGGACAGGCGCGCGGCACAAGGCCTGGGCTATCTTCCGCAGGAGCCGTCGATCTTTCGGGGAATGACGGTGGCGGAGAATATCACCGCGGTGCTCGAGTGCCGCGCGCACGATCCCGTGGTGATCGCCGCGCGCCTCGATGAACTGCTCGCCGAGTTCGGTATTGCCCATGTCCGCGATACGCCGGCTCCGGCTTTGTCAGGCGGGGAACGCCGCCGCACCGAGATTGCTCGGGCGATGGCCGCAAAGCCGGCCGTCATGTTGCTGGACGAGCCCTTTACCGGCATCGACCCCTTGTCGATCATCGATATCAAGCTGATGGTGCGCGACCTCAAGGAGCATGGCGTCGGCATCCTTATAACCGACCATAATGTCCACGAAATGCTCGAACTGATTGATCGGGCCTATGTCATCCATGAGGGGAGGGTGCTGTTCGAGGGTGCGCCCGACTCCATGCTCCACAATCCCGCCGTGCGCAGACTTTACCTTGGCGAGGCCTATGAACAGTGATCCTTCATGGGTCTTGACTTGATCCAGGGATCGCCCGGGGGGCGGCAATAGTACTGCTAAGTATAGCTACGCATTGTCCGGGGGAGGAGCTTTGAAGGAAACGGCGCGGCGTACCTTCAGCCGAAACGGAACCTAACGATCATGACGCATATCGCACTCGTAACCGGTGGCACGCGCGGGATCGGCGCGGCCATTGCCAGATCCCTGAAATCGGAAGGCTATGAGGTAGCGGCCGTCTACTATGGAGACGATGCTGCGGCTGCCCGGTTCGGGCAGGACACTGGCATAGCGGTGTTCAAGTGGGACGTTGCGGACGAGGATGCCTGCCGGAACGGCGTGGCCCAGGTCGAGGAGCGGCTTGGGCCGGTGTCCATCCTCGTCAACAATGCGGGCATCACCCGCGACGGGGTCTTCCACAAGATGAACTGGGACAGTTGGCGCGCCGTGCTGGCGACCAATCTCGATTCGATGTTCACCATGACCCGCGCGATCATCGAGGGGATGCGCGAGCGCCGTTTCGGCCGGATCATCAACATCTCGTCGATCAACGGCCAGAAGGGCCAGGTGGGGCAGGTCAATTATTCCGCGGCGAAAGCGGGCGTGATCGGCTTCACCAAGGCTCTGGCCCAGGAAAATGCCGCCCGCGGCATCACCGTCAACGCCGTCTGTCCCGGCTATGTCGACACGGACATGGTTGCGGCGGTTCGGGAGGAGGTGCGCGCCGGGATCATCGCCGGCATTCCGGTCGGCCGTCTCGGCGATCCCGACGAGATCGCGCAAGCGGTCTCCTATCTCGCCTCGCCAAAGGCGGCCTTCTGCACGGGCTCGGTGCTCACCATCAACGGCGGGCAATATATCGCCAACGGCTGAGCCGCATCTGCCGTCACGCATACGGATAATCCCTCATATCGCAGCGCAGCATCGCGACCGAAACTGCTTTTGCCCCACCTGGATTTTAAAAGGACCTGACCCATGACCTATCCCCTCGATCAGATCACCGCGCTTGCCAGGGCCAATGGCGAGCTCGTCCTCAAATTCGCCGAGATCGCCCGGACCGGGGGCGAGGACTATGCGCAGATCGGCAGCAAGGCGACGACACTGTTCGTCGATCAGTTGAAAGAGTTGAAGCCAGGAACCGTTCCTGCCTTCCGGAGCGACGGCTTCACGAGCCTGCTTGGCGAGATGGAAAAGAGCCGGGAGGCCTCGATGAGCAAGATCAAGGCGGCCGTCGAGGCATGGCAGGGGAGCTGGAAAGACCTGCTCTCGCAGGCGACCGGTCCGCAGGAACTGACCGATAGCTTCCGGACGTGGTTCCAGCCTTCGGCACCGGTGGCCAAGCCCGAGAAAGCAAACGTGCCGCCGCCGGCGCCCGCGCCTGCAAAAGCGTCCGCGACAGCCTGAGGGCCGCAACTCACGGCGAACACGGCTCCCGCCCGGCCTTCTGGGCGGGAGCCGTCTATCTGAACTCCACCAGGAACATTGCGCGGCGATATGGCCATTCCAGAGATCACAAGGACCCGATACCGGTCGCCAGCCATAAGCGCGGCCTGTCTCACTGCGTCTATGCTACTGGCCGGCTGCTCGTTCGCGCCGGCGCATGTCCGCCCTCCGCAGCCGGTTCCACAAACCTATGCGGCATCGGCACCCGGGTCGCCGTCCATCGCCCGCATCGGCTGGCATGATTTCTTCCGCGAGGAGCAGCTTCGCGCGCTGATCGCCGCAGCGCTCGAGAACAACCGCGATATCCGGATTGCCTCGGGGCGCATCGCGGAAGCGCGGGCGGCGTGGCGGATCCAGGGATCGGCGCTCTACCCCCAGCTCGACGCCGTTGCCACTGGAACCCGGGCACGCACCCCCGCGGATCTGTCGATGACGGGCCAGGCAGTTACAGGCAACCAGATCTACGGCCAACTCAGCGCCGGTTGGGAGATCGACTTCTGGGGCCGGCTGCGCAATCTCAACGAGGCGGCGCGGGCGCAATATCTGGCGACGGAGGAAGCGCGGCGCGCGATCGCGACCGATCTCATCGCCCAGATCGCCAACGGTTATCTGCTCGAGCGCGAATATGAGGAGCGCGCCGTATTGGCGGTCCGCACGATCGCCACGCGCGAGGAATCGCTGCGGATCATGCGGCGGCGCTACGAAGTGGGCTCGGGCTCGAAACTGGAGATGACCCAGGCGCAAACCCTGCTGGCACAAGCGCAGACGGCGCTGCAGGCGCTCGATCAGGACCGTGACGTCAATCGCAATGCCCTCGCACTGCTGGTCGGGCGTCCGGTCGATATGCGGCCGGGGCCGCTCGGCCTCGCCGAAGTTGCGCCGGAGGTTGTACTTCCTCCGGGCTTGCCGTCGGAGCTTCTCGCCAACCGGCCCGATATCGTGGCGGCGGAATATTCGCTGCGCGCCGCCAATGCGAATATCGGCGCCGCCCGCGCCGCCTTCTTTCCGAACATCAATCTGACCGGGACCTTCGGGACCGCAAGCAGCGAACTGGACGGCCTGTTCAAGAATGGCAGCCTTTCCTGGAACTTCTCTCCGACGATCAGCCTGCCGTTGTTCAACGCAGGCCGGCTGGCGGCCAACCTCGATGTGACGAAGGCCCGGCAGGTGATCGCCGTTGCCGACTACGAAAAGACGGTGCAGGCGGCGTTTCGCGATGTCTCGGACGCGCTGGTCCGGCGCCGGCAACTCGGCCTCCAGATCGAAACGACGCGCGTCATGCTCGCTGCGCTTCAGGAACGCGCGCGGCTCGCCCAATTGCGCTTCGATAACGGGCGCTCGGCCTATCTTGAAGTCCTCGACGCGCAGCGGGACCTGTTCGACACCGAGCAGACGCTCGTCCAGCTCCGGCGCGCCGAGCTTGCGAGCGCCGTTGCACTCTATGCGGCGCTGGGTGGGGGCTTCCTGCAAAATCCAGCCTTCGACATCAACGCAGCCGAAACCGGGAATCCAGCACAATGACGACGCCTTGGAAGACGTGGATTATCAGGGGCGCCATCGCCGCGGCGGTTGGCGTGGCGGCCTTCATCCTGTGGCTGGCGCTCAAGCCGAGCGACCTGCCCGACGGTATCGTCGGCGGCAACGGCCGGATCGAGGCGATCGAGATCGATGTCTCGGCCAAGACTCCCGGGCGCATCCGCGACATCGTCGCCGACGAGGGCGACTTCGTGAAGGCGGGACAGATCGTCGCCCACATGGACACCGATGTCCTCAACGCCCAGCGCTCGGAGGCGCAGGCCCAGCTTGCCCAGGCCATCAACGCGATTCTGGTCGCCCAAAGCCAGGTGTCGCAGCGCCAGAGCGAGCGCGCCGCCGCGCTCGCCGCCGTGCGGCAGCGCGAGGCCGAACTCAATGCCGCGCGCAAGCGGTTCGCTCGCTCGGAGACGCTGGCGCGCGAGGGCGCGACCGCCGCGCAGGAGCGCGACGACGATCAGGCGCAAGTCGAAGGAGCGACCGCGGCGGTCGAGGCGGCGCGCGCGCAAATGGCGTCGGTCGATGCGGCCATCGGCACCGCGCGCAGCCAGGTGATCGGCGCGCGCTCGAACGTCGACGCGGCGCGCGCGACGATCGAGCGGATCGAGGCCGATATTCGCGACAGCGCCCTGCGCGCGCCGGCTGGGGGAAGGGTCCAGTATCGCGTGGCCCAGCCGGGCGAGGTCGTCGCCGGCGGCGGGAGGGTGCTCAACCTCGTCAATCTCGGCGACGTCTACATGACCTTCTTCCTGCCTGAGACGGTAGCGGGACGCGTGGCGCTGGGGAGCGACGTGCGGATCGTGCTGGATGCCGCGCCCGACTTCGTGATCCCCGCCAAAGTCTCGTTCGTCGCCGATGTCGCCCAGTTCACGCCCAAGACGGTGGAGACGACAAGCGAGCGGCAGAAGCTGATGTTTCGGGTGAAGGCGCGGATCGATCCCGCCTTGCTCGATCGCCACATCACCCAGGTCAAGACCGGGCTTCCCGGCATGGCCTATGTCCGCATCGACCGCAGCACCCAGTGGCCGGCGAAGCTGACCGTAAACGTGCCGCGATGATCACGCCCGGCATGCCGGAAAGCGCCGTGCCGGCGATGGCAGCCCGTCTTTCGGGCGTAAGCCTGGATTATGGCAAGACGCGGGCGCTCGATGGCATCGAGCTCGAGATTCCCGCCGGCAGGATGGTGGCGCTGATCGGCCCCGATGGGGTGGGCAAGTCCACCCTGTTCTCGCTGATCGCCGGCGCGCGCGCGATCCAGCAGGGCAACATCGAGGTGCTCGGCGGCGACATGGCGGATAGGACGCATCGCGAAGCGGTTTGCCCTCGCATCGCCTATATGCCGCAGGGTCTGGGCAAGAACCTCTATCCGACTTTGTCCGTTGACGAGAATCTGGAATTTTTCGCGCGCCTGTTCGGGCAGGATGCACAGGAACGCGAGCGGCGGATCACAGAGCTTACGGAGAGCACCGGCCTTGCGCCGTTTCGCAAACGTCCTGCCGGCAAGCTTTCGGGCGGAATGAAACAAAAGCTGGGGCTATGCTGTGCCCTCATCCACGACCCCGATTTCCTGCTGCTCGATGAGCCGACCACGGGCGTCGATCCGCTGTCACGCGCGCAGTTCTGGGACCTGATCGACCGCATCCGGGGCGACCGGCCGCATATGAGCGTGCTGGTCGCCACCGCCTATATGGAGGAGGCCGCGCGGTTCGACTGGCTGGTGGCGATGGATGCCGGGCAAATCCTCGCCATCGGCACGCCCACGGACTTCTATCGACGCACCGGCACGGACCAGCTGGAACAGGCGTTCATCGCTCTGCTGCCCGAGGAACGGCGGCGCGGTCACAAGCCGGTGACGATCCCGCCGCGCAGCGACGGGGGCGAGGCCGAGATCGCCATCGAGGCCAGTGGACTCACCATGCGCTTTGGCGATTTTACCGCTGTCGATCATGTCGATTTCCGGATCGAACGCGGCGAGATCTTCGGTTTCCTGGGGTCGAACGGCTGCGGCAAGTCGACGACGATGAAGATGCTGACCGGCCTGCTCAAGGCGAGCGAGGGCGAGGCCTGGCTGTTCGGGAGCAAGGTCGAGAATGACGACATGGCGACGCGCCAGCGGGTCGGTTACATGTCGCAGGCCTTCTCGCTCTATTCCGAACTCACC
The DNA here is from genome assembly GCF_001650725.1 of Sphingobium sp. TCM1. GTDB lineage: Bacteria > Pseudomonadota > Alphaproteobacteria > Sphingomonadales > Sphingomonadaceae > Sphingobium. Next base: position 119,307 of record NZ_LXVX01000034.1, read on the forward strand.
GTCAGGCAGAATCTCGAGCTGCATGCGCAGCTCTTCCACGTGCCCACCGCCCAGATCCCCGCGCGGATCGAAGAGATGGCCGAGCGGTTCGGCCTGGCCGATATCATGAACGCGCTGCCCGACGCCCTCCCGCTCGGACAGCGGCAGCGCCTCAGTCTGGCGGTGGCGATGATCCATAAGCCCGAGATGTTGATCCTCGACGAACCGACCTCAGGCGTGGATCCGATCGCGCGCGACCAGTTCTGGCAGATGATGATCGACCTGTCGCGGGGCGACAAGGTGACGATCTTCATATCCACGCATTTCATGAACGAGGCCGAGCGTTGCGACCGGATTTCGCTGATGCACGCCGGCAAGGTGCTCGTCAGCGACACGCCGGCGGCGATCGTCGCAAAGCGCGGCAGCAAGAATCTCGAGGACGCGTTCATCAGCCATCTCGAAGACGCGGCCGGCAGGGACGAAAGGGTAGGGACGCGAACGGCGGCGCCAGTGCCGGCCGCCGGGAGCATGGCTCAGTCCGGTTCGTCCTTTACCCGCACCTTCAGCCGCCGGCGCATGATGAGCTATTCCCGGCGCGAGGCGCTGGAGTTGCGCCGCGATCCGATCCGCGCCACGCTCGCCCTGTTGGGAAGCGTATTGCTCATGTTCATCATGGGCTATGGGATCAGCATGGACGTGGAGGATCTGCCCTTTGCGGTCCTCGACCGCGACGGCACGACCACCAGCCAGAACTATGCGCTCAACCTCGCCGGGTCGCGCTATTTCGTCGAACGTCCGCCGATCACCGACTATGCGCAGCTCGACCGGCGCATGCGCGACGGGGAGCTCAGCGTCGCGATCGAGCTCCCACCCAACTTCGCGCGCGATCTGAGACGCGGCACGCCGGTGCAGATCGGCGTGTGGATCGACGGCGCCATGCCGCAGCGTGCCGAGACCGTGCAGGGCTATATCCAGGCGATGCACGCCCAATGGCTGGGAGAAATGGCGACGCAGGAATTGGGGGCGAAGCCCTCGGGCGGTCTCATCAACATCGAGATGCGCTATCGCTACAATCCCGACGTCAAGAGCCTGGTCGCGATCGCTCCGGCGGTCATCCCGATCCTGCTGCTGCTGTTTCCGGCGATGCTGACGGCACTCAGCGTCGTGCGCGAGAAGGAGCTCGGCTCGATCATCAACTTCTATGTCACGCCGATCACGCGGATCGAGTTCCTGCTGGGCAAGCAGTTGCCCTATGTCGCGCTTGCCATGCTCAACTATGTCCTGCTGGTGCTCCTGGCGTTGCTCGTCTTTCGCGTGCCGATCACCGGCAACCTGCTGGCGATGACGGTGGCGGCCTTGTTCTACACTATGTCCGCGACCGCGATCGGGCTGCTCTTCTCGATCTTCATGCGCAGCCAGATCGCCGCGTTGTTCGCGACCGCGATCGGCACCATCCTCCCGGCGGTTCAATTTTCCGGGTTGATCAACCCGGTATCCTCGCTTGAGGGCGTCGGTGCATTTGTCGGCACGATCTTTCCGACCACCTATTTCGTCACCATCTGCCGGGGCGTCTTCTCGAAGGGGCTGGGCTTTGGCGATCTCGGCCAGCCGCTGCTGGCATTGGCCGTAGCTGTGCCGGTGCTGCTCGCGCTGTCCGTCGCGCTCCTCAAGAAGCAGGAGGCCTAGAATGCGGCACACGGCCAATATCCTCCGCCTCGGGATCAAGGAACTGCGCAGCCTGTGGCGCGATCCGATGATGCTGGTGCTGATCGCCTATGCCTTTTCGCTCGGCATCTACGTGGCGGCTTCCGCCATGCCAGAGACCTTGCACAAGGCGCCGATCGCGATCGTCGACGAGGACCAGTCGCCGCTGTCGAACCGGATCACCGGGGCCTTTTATCCCCCGCACTTCACCAAGCCTGCATTGATTCCTCTGGGCGAGGTCGATCCGGCCATGGATGCCGGACGCTACACCTTCGCGCTCGACCTGCCGCCCGATTTCCAGCGCGACGTGCTCGCCGGCCGCCAGCCGACCGTTCAGCTCAACATCGATGCCACGCGGATGAGCCAGGCCTTCACCGGCGGCGGCTACATCCAGCAGATCGTCCAGGGCGAGGTCTCGGAGTTCATGCGGGGTACGCGGGCGACAGCACCACCGCCCGTCGACCTGGCCCTGCGCGCCCGTTTCAACCCGACGCTGGCGCAGAGTTGGTTCGGGTCGGTAATGGAGATCATCAACAACGTCACCATGCTCTCGATCGTACTGACCGGCGCCGCGCTGATCCGGGAGCGCGAGCATGGCACGATCGAGCATCTGCTGGTGATGCCGGTCACGCCGTTCGAAATCATGGCGAGCAAGGTCTGGGCGATGGGGCTCGTCGTGCTTGTCGCCTGCGCCTTCGCGCTTCTTTTCGTGATCGAAGGGATATTGAAGGTTCCCATCGAGGGATCGATCCCGCTCTTTCTCCTCGGGGCTGGGCTTCACCTGTTCGCGACCACGTCGATGGGCATCTTCATGGGTACGATCGCGCGGTCCATGCCGCAGTTCGGGCTGCTGCTGATGCTCGTGCTACTGCCGCTCCAGATGCTCTCGGGCGGCACGACACCTCGCGAGAGCATGCCCGAGATCGTGCAGACCGTGATGCTCGCCGCGCCCACCACCCACTTCGTCAAGATGGCGCAATCGATCCTCTATCGCGGCGCCGGGCTCGACGTGGTCTGGCCGCAATTCCTGGCGATCATTGCGATCGGCGCGGTGTTCTTCCTGATCGCGCTTTCGCGGTTCCGCAAGACGATCGGAACGATGGCATAAGCGGGCATAGGATGGCCGGCTCAGTAACACTACCAATATGCCCGTCGACGCGGCTGCGCGAAACATTTCTCATCACATAGGAGGAATTGCCATGCACGCCCTGGACAGAATTCGTCAGTCGATCGATGTCATTTTCCTGTATGGATTGACGGCAGGTCTGATGATGGCGATCGCCGCCATCATCATGGCGAAGCTTCCTGAATGAAAAGGAAGCCGCGTCTTCAATGTATCGCACCGCTTGTCCTGAGTGCCTTGCTTGGGCTTTCGGCGTGCACCGCCGCCCAGGCGGCACCCGCCGCCGCCAGAGCGACCGTCCCGGCGGGCTTCCGCCTCGATCCCGACGGAACGCTGGTGCATGAGGGAAGCGGTACACGCTTTCCACATATACTCGCCGGATTCACGCGCGTGGCGGAGCAAGGATATGATCCCAGCGGCCAGTATGTTTCCGTCGAATATCACTCGCCAGTGCATGGCGCGGCGATCGTCGCGCGCATCTCGCTTGTTCACATCGAGCAAATGTCGGCGAAGGAGCATTATACGATCATGAAAGGGCAAGTGCGCGGCTATTTCGATGAAAGTACGCCGCTGACCGAGGGGCAGGTCGTTCTTCCAGACGTACCAGAGGATTCCGTGTGGCGCGGGCGCTTCCGTGGCGTCCGCGAAGGCGTCCGCTTTGAATTCAGCCTCACGACGGTCGATCTCGGCTATTGGGGCGCCCGTGTCGCGACAGCCTATCCCGAGGCCGATCATGTAGAAGCCGAACAGCGGCTGGACGCATTGATCGGTCGATTGCGGGCGTTGGCGCCGTCTGTGAAGCCGGAATAGGGACGGTCTCATCCAAGGCCGTTGCCGCTCGTCACCTGGCTCCTCGGGGCCGCCGAATTCGCGGACGAACTCTCCCGCCAGGCGGGTAAGACGTAAGCGCAAAAACCTCCCCACATTTTCGTAAGCGCTGATCTGGCTATGTTTCGCCCCTCGTCTGAGGGGTATCGTAGTGGCCGATGATATAAGTACATTCGAAACAGGTTTCGAAAGGCAGGAGGGCCATCGGCCCTCGCGTATGGACGTCATTCCAGCAGGGCCGATGCGGCGTCGCTGGTCGGCCGAGGCCAAGGCCCGGATCATCGCGTCGAGTTTTGAGCCCGGCGCCAACATCGCAGAAATTGCGCGAACGCATGGACTGCTGCCACAGCAGCTTTATGCGTGGCGGCATGACAGTATTCCGGGCAAACGCCTGGCCAGCAAGAAGCTGGGCTTTGTCCCGGCGGTGATCGAAGATGCTGGCGGCACCGGCTCGGCTGATGGTGGAGGCGATGAGATCGTGATCCGCACGGCCGCCCTCGCGATCCATGTGCCGCCGGGCGCGAGCGAGGATCATATCGCTCGGGTGCTCGCCGCTGTGAGCCGGTCGGGATGATTATCCCGCCAGGGCCGCTCAAGGTGATGGTGGCGACAAAGCCGGTCGACTTCAGGAAAGGCGCCGTCAGCCTGGCGGCGCTGGTCGAGCATGAACTCGGGCTCAAACCCTTCTCGGGGGTGGTCTTCATCTTCCGCTCGAAGCGGGCGAACAGGATCAAGCTGCTGGTCTGGGACGGCACTGGCCTGGTACTTGTGAGCAAGGTCTTGCAGATCGGAGGCTTTCATTGGCCCCGGGCGCACGATGGCGTGATGCGGCTGTCGGCATCGCAAGCGTCAGCCTTGTTCGAAGGGCTGCAATGGTCGAAAATGCACACGCCGCGCACTCAGGCTCCGGTGACGACGCGATAGGTCGCACGCCTGATTCCCCTGATCGAAATGCCATTGCGGATCGCTCCCAAACTGCCAGAAATGGGGCATGTCCGCCACGGCAACCGACCTTCCTGACGATGTCGCCACCCTCAAGGCGATGGTCCTGGCCGGCCTCGAGCGTGAAGCTCGGATGCAGCACATCATCGACCAGATCACCCGCACGACATTCGGGAAACGGTCGGAAAAGCTGAGCGAAGATCAGTTGGCGCTTGCCTTCGATGATCTCGACGTCGCCCGTGCTGAACTGGAGGCGCTTGGCGAGCAGGCGGCAGGTCAGAAGAAGGAACGGGCGCGGAGGGAAAGCGGGACTGCGCGGGCGTCGCTGCCGGCGCACCTGACCTGCGTTGAGGAAGTGATCCTTCCAGGCGAAACGGAATGTCCGTGCTGCGGAGGCGCGCTGCACTGCATAGACAGCGACATATCGAGCCGGCTCGATGTCATCCCGGTCCAGTATCGCGTGATCGTGACGTTCCGCCCGAAAATGGCGTGCCGGGCGTGCAGCGATGGCGTGTTCCAGGCGCCCGCGGCCAAGCATGTGGTGCCAGGCGGCCTGCCCACCGAGGCGCTGGTCGCCGATGTGCTGGTCAAGAAATATGCCGATCACATGCCCTTCTATCGGCAGGCCCAGGCATTGCGGCGTCAGGGTATCGAGATCGACCGGGGAACCATGTGCAACTGGGCGGGTCGAGCCGCCGCCTGGCTCGGCCGCCTGACCAACAGGATGAAAGCCGACCTCCTAACGAGCGCAAGGCTGTTCGTTGATGAGACCACCGCCAAGGTCCTGGCACCCGGCACCGGCAAGGTGAAGACGGGCTATCTCTGGGCGATCGCGCGTGATGATGGGGCGCATGGCGGCACCGATCCACCGGCGGTCGTCTACACCTACATGCCGGGTCGCGGGAAAGTCTGGGCGGAAAAGCTGCTCGGGGATTTTACCGGCATCGTTCAGTGCGACGGCTATGGCGCCTACAAGCATATCGAGGTGCCGGACCGGAAGGGTGGTCCTGGAACGCTCGCCTTCTGCTGGGCGCATGTCAGGCGTGGCTTCTTCGACGATGCCAAGGGTGGCAACGCTCCGGTCGCCGATGAGGCGCTGCGGCGGATCGCCAGCCTCTACAAAATCGAGGCGCGTATCCGAGGTTCCAGCCCCGAACACAGGTTGGCGGTCCGCCAAGCTGAATCCGCTTCGATCATCGCGGACATGCTGCCTTGGCTTGAGGAAATGCTGCCCAAGCTGCCCCGAGGATCCAACACGGCCGAAGCCATCCGCTACACCCTCAACCACTGGAAAGGCCTCGTCCGCTTCCTTGAGGATGGGCGGATCGAGCTGGACAACAACACCGTCGAGCGATCAATCAGGCCGCTTACGCTCCAGCGTAAAAATGCCCTGTTCACAGGTCATGACCTGGGGGCCGAAAACTGGGCGACCTTCGCCAGCCTCATCGAAACTTGTAAGCTGGGCGGCATTAACCCCCAGGCTTACCTCACCGATGTCCTCGCCCGCATCATCCTGCGCGGCGATACAGATCCGATCAATGATCTACTCCCCTACAACTGGGTAGATAGTCGCTCCGTCGCTAGCGCCATTATCGATCAGGCCGCCTGAATGCCGCCGAGTGGGGGTGTTTTAGCGCTTACGGTAAGACGGTCATATTTCGCAACCTGAGCGAGGCCGACGACAAAGCGGCGCTGGTTGGCACGGGCCTGTCCGAGGCGGTGGCGGCAATGCTTGCCCAGTCGGATGCCGCGGCCGGACAGGGCGCAACGACGCCATTGAAGGATGCGATTGCCGCGGCACTGGCTTGTTGAACGCCGCGCGCCGGCGGTCAAACGGGGCGCAGCTTCTTCCTGACCAGGACCAGGGTCGAGTCCCCGGGATATTCTTCCACCGAGAATCCCATGTCGCGCTCGAGTCCGATTGCAGCGGTATTGGCGCGGCTCTCGATTGACTCGATTGTCGATAGCCCTCGCGCTTCGGCCTCATCGGCCATGAAAGAGAGCAGTGTCCATCCGACGCCTCTGTGCCGATAGTCCGCGTCAACCGAGATTGCTATCTCGCCCCGCTCGCCCGCTGCATCGGATACGAGCATCGCGCTTGCAATTGCGGCGCTGCTCTCGGCATCGAACGCAAGATAGCTTATTGCGTTGCCGTCATCGATCGGCGTCAGGGCCCGGAGTTGCTCCGGCCCGATTTCGTTCAATCCAGACAGGAACCGGAAGCGCAGATCTTCATGGCTCACATGGTGGAACAAATGCTTCAAAGTCGCCTCGTCGTGTGTGTCTGCGGGTCTCACCAGCAACTTGAGTCCGCTGCGCGTGACCAGCGAGGTTGGGTTATCGCTCATCGTTCTGACCTTTCCGAGTTTTTGCATCCATGCTGTCGGTGCATGACGTCTGCGCGCTCCGGTCGGCGATGGATGCCGCATAGCGGACAGCCGCCCGATTGAACGCGGCTACTATTCCGGTCGTGCTGTTCGTCATAGCGGGTTCCTCGACCGACAACCGACAGGACGCGACAGGCTGCCGGTCATCGAGGTCGAACAAAGTCATGCCACCGGCGACGAGGACCGTAGGCGGAGCCTTTTGATCTCCTTCGCCATGGTAACGCGCTTCGAAGCGGTCGACGGTGACCTGCAAGGCCTGTGATGCTCCCGCCGCGTTCCTCGGCGCTGCCAGCCGGATGCCTGGCGCGCGCGTCTCGAACTGCCGCTCGAGGGTCTGGGCGAACAGGTCGGGCACGGAAGCCACCCAGCGGGCATCCTTGATGTAGAGGGCGCGCTCGCCGCGCGTCGTCAGGATGCGATCGCCCTCGATCTCGGGCGCGAACCGCGATCGCAGCAACGTCAGCGTCCGGCGCGGAACCGGGTATCGCGCGGAAGGGGCATCAGCACGCTCGACTACGCCGAAGCGAAAGAGATCGTCCCGTCTGCCGCCACCCAGCAGGCTGCCGCAGCTGCCCAGCAGCGATGCCCCCAGCAAGAGCACCAACGTCCGATTGCCTGGAGAAAAAATCATCGCGGTAGCTCCAGTTCCTTGCCGCTATCCTTGCTAAGCGCCTGACGAGGACTTTGGCGGATCTGGCGGATCAGGCCGTCCAGCGATTCCGCCGTTTCCTGCAGCGTGAGCATGGTGGCGTTGATGTTGGGAAGAGTAGTCGTGCCCAGGTCGCCGCTTTGCGTATCGAGCTTCGCGATGACGCCGCGCGCCTCGTGAACCGCCGCCTTGAGTTCGCCCGCTGCCCCTGACACATCCGCAAGCGCGCGTTTTCCATTGCCATCGGCGATCTGACGGACTGACGCCGCCGCTTCCTGAATATCGGTGGCGGCGCGGTCGAGTTTGGCCATGGCCGAGGCCGCGTTGGCGATCATCGTCCGGTTCGCCGCAAGTTCCGCGGTCGTCGTCCGGACGTCATGGATGGCGGCCCCGACATTGGCGATGTTGCGATCGGACAGAAGCCTGTTCACGCGAGTGAGTGCTTCGGTGGCGCTTGCCACCATCTGGCCTCCTCCTTGCAACAGCGAAGACAATGCGTTGGGCTTGCTGGGAATCACGGGGCGCCTGCTGTGATCGACGCGGCGCAACAGCGGTTTGCTGGCCGTCCCGGCGCTGATCTGCACGATACTGACGCCGGAAATTCCCTGCGTTTCAGTGGACGCCATCGAATCCACGCGCACTGGTGTCCCGCGGTTGACCTCGATGTCGGTGACCACGCGGTTGGGATCGCGCGCGTCGAGCCTGATCCGCTGGATCTCGCCGACCTTGATGCCATTGAACTGGACCTCGGCTCCGACGCTCAGACCCCGCACCGGGCCATGAAACACGACCTGGAAGGGATCGTGCTCCCGTCTGAACTGCGAGCCGCCCAACCAGACCACGAAAACGATCGCGGCGATGAGCAGCACGATCGAGATAGCGCCCACCAGCGCATAATTGGCGTGGCGTTCCATCAGCCTTCCTTCTGCTTCTTGGCGGCACGGCCGCGCGGCCCCAGAAAATAGCGCCTGATCCAGGGATGGTCCGATCGCTCGAGCTCGGCGACCGGCGCGATGGCGACAATCTTCCTGTCGGCGACGACGGCAACCCGGTCGCAGATGGCATAGAGCGTATCGAGATCGTGGGTGATCATGAAGACGGTGAAGCCGAGCGCATCACGCAGCGTCCTGACGAGATCGTCAAACTCGCTCGCCGCGATCGGATCGAGTCCGGCTGTCGGCTCGTCGAGGAACAGGATCTCGGGATCGAGTGCGATGGCGCGGGCGACACCCGCGCGCTTGCGCATGCCGCCGGACAGCTCGGCGGGCTTCAGGATGCCGGCATCGTCGGGCAGACCCGCCAACTTGATCTTCAGCCGGGCGAGATCGCGTACAAAGTCCCTTGAGAGATGCGCATGCTCGAGGAGCGGTGTCTCGACATTCTCCTCCACGGTGAGGAAGGAGAACAGGGCGCCCTGCTGGAACATCACGCCGATGCGCCGTTCGATATCGGCCTGCGCGCCCGGATCATCGATGTGCCGACCGAAGATTTCGACGGTCCCGCCATCGGGTCGCTTGAGGCCGAGGATGGTGTTGAGCAGCACCGATTTGCCCGAACCGGAGCCGCCCACGACGCCGAGTATCTCGCCGCGCCGGACCTCGAGATCAAGATCCTCGTGGATGACCTTTTCGCCGAACGCCGTTCGCAGGCCGCTGACGCGGATCGGCGCATCGTCGCTGTCGGTGGTTGATGGCGCACTCACAGGTCCAGCACCATGAAGAGCACCGCGAAGATCGCGTCGAACATGATGACCATGAAGACCGACTGGACGACCGCGGAGGTGACGTTGCGGCCGAGGCTTTGGACGTCGCCACCAACCATCAGGCCATGCCGGCAGCCAGCGGCGGCGATGACGATCGCCAGGAACGGCGCCTTGCTCATGCCGATCCAGAAATGCTTGATATTCACCGTTTCGAGCGTGCGCTGGATGAAGAAGACCGGGCTGATATCGATTGTCGCCCAGCTGACCAGCAAGCCGCCGGCAATGCCGCCGATATCCGCGCAGAAAGTCATCAGCGGCATCATCAGCAGCGCGGCCAGGACGCGGGGGATGACCAGCGCGTCGAAACGGTCGACGCCCATCACCTGCATCGCGTCGGTTTCCTGGTTCATGCGCATCGAGCCGATCTGCGCTGCGAAGGACGATGCGGAGCGGCCCGACAGCAGGATCGCGGCGATGACCACGCCGAACTCGCGCAGGATCGCCACCGCGACCAGCTGGACCGTGAACACTTCCACGCCGAGTGTCGTCAGCAGGTTGGTGCCGACCAATGCGATGACCGCACCGATGAAGAAGGTCATCACGAAAACGATCGGCAAGGCGTTGACGCCCGCGTCCTGCATCATTGCGACCAACGGCGTCACGCGCAGGCGGCGCGGATGAAAAAACGTCCGGCCGAGCGCCGCGATCAGCCGACCGGTGAATTCGAGCATGGCGTAAGCTTCGCCGCCGAGCTGGACCACCTGGCGTCCGAAACGGTCGAAAAAGCCCACTATCCCCCCGGAACCCCGCCGGGGCGGCGTTTCAGTGTATAGCGCCGGCCGGACGAGTTCGATCAGCCGGCGCAGATCCTCTCGCGGGCCACAGTCTATGTCGACCTCTTTGGGCACGAACTGCAGCAACGCAAGCGCGCCAGCCGTATCGACCCGCCCCAGGTCAGACAGATCAACCCGCTGAACCATGCCTCTCTCTCCGAGGTGTGCGGACAATCGGTCGAGGGCGTTCCCCAGGGCCAGCGCCGTCCAGTCGCCGGTCATGTGAAGCGTCATCTCGCCGTTGCGATCATAGAGATGCCAATCCGCGCTCGTCATCGCAGGAGAACGGCTCCCGGTTGAATGCGGGGCGGTGGTCGACGATTACCAAAGAGATTATGGCCGTACCGGGCGCACGGGACTCCATGGGTCGACCGACCAGCGATATCGCTTTCCGTGCTGGCAGCGAACCGAGCTCCGGCGGCCCAGGCGGCAACAGGTCTCACTGACCACCTCCCGCCGTAGGCAAGGCGCCGATGGTATGGATGGCGATCATGCGTTCCTCGTCGGTCGGAATGACGCGAACGGTGATCCGGCTGTCCGCAGTGCTGATGATTGGCGCGTCGCATGCGTTCGCCGACGGGTCGATGGCGATGCCCAGCCAGCCCAGTCGCTCGCAGATTACCGCGCGGACGGTGGGATCGTTTTCGCCAATGCCCGCGGTGAAAACCAGTCCGTCGAGGCCGCCCAGCGCGCCAACCAGCGCCGCAGCTTCCCGCGCCGCGCGCCAGGTGAAGAGGTCGATCGCTTCGGCGGCGCAAGGGTCATCGCTCTTGTGAAGCGCCCGCATGTCGCTGGAAACTCCGGAAACGCCGAGCAATCCCGACCGGTTGTAGAGCAGTGCCTCGACGTCCACTGCGCTCATCCCTTCCTGGGTCTGCAGGTGAAGCACAACGCCGGGATCGATCGCGCCGCAGCGCGTTCCCATCATCAGCCCGTCGAGCGCGGTGAAGCCCATCGTCGTATCGACGCTCTTTCCGTCATGCATCGCGCACAGGCTCGCGCCGTTTCCCAGGTGGGCGACGATCACTCGCCCGCCCGCCAGCTCCGGGTCGATTTCCTGCAGTGTCCGCGCGATATATTCATAGGAAAGGCCGTGGAAACCGTAACGCCGGATACCCTTGTCGTGCAGCGCGCGAGGCAGGGCGAAACGCGTGGCGGTGTCCGCGCGGTCGTGATGGAAGGCGGTATCGAAGCAGGCGACCTGGGGAAGGGCGGGCGCCAGCGCGCGGATGGCCCGGATCGCGGCGAGATTGTGGGGCTGGTGGAGCGGCGCCAAGGGGCACAGCGCGTCCAGTGCCGCGAGCAGGGCGTCGTCGACCAGAAGCGGCCGCGCAAACCACATTCCGCCATGGACGACGCGATGGCCGATGGCGATGATCTCATGCTCGGGCAGGTGATCTCCTGCCCAGGTGAACAGGTCATGCAGCAGGACCTCGTGGGTCAGCCCCGCGCCATTTGTCCAGTTGCGGTCGACCAGGACGGTGCCCTCGGCGTCGCGCGCCACGAGCCGCGGCGCTATGCCGATCCCTTCCAGCTTGCCGGCCGCGGCATGACGCGGGCCGTCGGCGTCCAGCGTGAACAGCGCGAACTTGATGCTCGACGATCCGGCGTTGAGGCTGACAATGGCGCGGCTCATGCCAGCGGCTTGCCTTCGGGCAGGCCCGGCGCCGCCATGGTGGCGGCGCGCGCGAGCAGCACCGCGACTGCGCAGGAGGCGAGACGGGTGCGCAGGGAATCCGCGCGGCTGGTGAGGATGATCGGCACGCGGGCGCCCAGCACCACCCCGGCGGCGTCCGCCCCACCCAGGAAGGTGAGTTGCTTGGCGAGCATGTTTCCGGCCTCGAGGGTGGGCACGACCAGGATTTCCGCCTTGCCTGCGACGGGCGAGACAATGCCCTTTTCCTTCGCCGCCGCCTCGCTGATCGCATTGTCGAACGCCAGCGGGCCATCGAGCACACCGCCTGAGATCTGGCCGCGATCGGCCATCTTGCAGAGCGCGGCGGCGTCGAGCGTCGATCGCATCGACGGATTGACCGTCTCTACCGCCGAGAGGATCGCGACCCTGGGACTTTCGATCCCGATCACATGCGCGAGATCGATGGCGTTGCGGATGATGTCGGCTTTTTCCTCGAGACTCGGTTCGATGTTGATCGCAGCGTCGGTGATGATGAGCGGCGTGGGATGGCCGGGCACGTCCATCAGATAGGCGTGGCTGATGCGCCGCTCCGTCCGCAGGCCTGTCGAGGAGGAGACCACCGCGCTCATCAGTTCATCGGTGTGGAGCGATCCCTTCATGAGCAGCTTCGCTTCGCCCGAATGGACAAGCGCGACCGCCGCTGCCGCAGCGGCGTGGCTGTGCGCGGCGGGCACGACACGATATGCGGAGATGTCTTTCTCCGCCTCATGCGCCGCCGCGCGGATCCGGGCTTCCGGCCCGACCAGAATCGGTGTGATCAGACCGGCCTCGGCAGCGTCGACCACCGCGGTCATCGCCGCGGCGCTGCAGGGATGGGCGACGGCGGTCTGCGGCGCCACGTCCGCTTTGGTCCGTTCGATCAGTTTGCGATAGCTGTCATGACCGGAGATGCGAACGTCGGGGAGCGCCATTCGCGGAAGGCGGATCTTCTCGGTTGGCGCCCTGACCTCGGCCTGGCCCGTGATGATCTCGTCGCCGTTCTGGTTGACGCAGCGACAATCGAGCAAAAGCACATGATGCTCGGATCGTTTCTCGGTTACCTTCACCGAAGTTGTGATGGCGTCGCCCAGACCCACCGGCCGGACGAAGCGCAATGACTGGCTCAGGTAGCTTGCGCCCGGTCCGGGCAGCTCGGTGTCGAGAACAGCTGAGATCAAGCCTCCGCCCCACATGCCGTGGGCGATCATACGGTGCGACAGGTCGGTCCCCGCATGATCGGCGTCGAGATGCGCAGGATATGCGTCGCCCGAGACGAGCGCGAAGAGCTGGATATCCTGCTCGCGCAGCGTGCGGGTAATGCTCGCCGTATCGCCGATGGCGATTTCGTCGAAGGTGCGGTTCTCGATCATGTCGGTCAAAACCACCGCTCAATGCTCCAGCACATAGCGCCCCGGGGCGTCCTCCAGAATCGGATAGCCCTTGTCGGGCGCGCCTAGCGGGGGCGGCGCGATCGGCTCGCCCGAATGCGCGCGCAGCCACTCCTCCCAGCCGACCCACCAGGATCCCTCCCGCACCGGCGCAAGTGCCATCCACTCGTCCGGATCGAGCGCGGCGCCATCCGTTTCGCGGGTGAGGATATGATAGCGCCGCCCCTTGTGTCCGGGCTCGGAGACGATCCCGGCATTGTGCCCGCCGCTGGTCAGTGCGAAGGTGATCTCCGCGCTGCTCAGCATGTGGATCTTGTGGACCGAGCGCCAGGGCGCGACATGGTCGCGCTCGGTGCCGACGACGAACATCGGCTGGCGCAGCGCCGACAGGCTGATCGTCCGGCCATCGACTTTGTAGCGGCCCTCGGCGAGATCATCGTCGAGGAACAGGCGGCGCAGATATTGGCTGTGCATGACGTAGGGCATCCGCGTGGCATCGGCGTTCCAGGCCATCAGGTCCGACATCGGCTCGCGCTCGCCCATCAGGTAAGTATTGAGGATCCGCGACCAGACCAGATCGTTCGAGCGCAGGATCTGGAAGGCGCCGCCCATCTGTGTGCCGTCGAGATAGCCCTTACTCCACATCATGTTGTCGAGCACGCTGAGCTGCGCCTCGTCGATGAACAGGCCAAGCTCGCCTGGCTCGCTGAACTCGGTCTGCGCGGCGAACAACGTCACCGTGGCGAACCGGTCGTCGCCCTCGCGCGCCATCGCCGCCGCCGCGATCGACAGCAGCGTGCCGCCGATACAATAGCCGACGGCGTGAACGGCCGACGATCCCGTGATCGCGGTCACGGCGTCGAGCGCGGCCATCGGACCCAGCCGCCGGTAGGCCTCCATGTCGAGGTCGCGGTCGGCGCTGACCGGATTGTGCCAGGAGATGATGAAGACCGTATATCCCTGCGCGGTGAGCCAGCGGACCAGCGAGTTCTCCGGCGAAAGGTCGAGAATATAATATTTCATGATCCAGGCCGGCACGATCAGGATGGGCTCCGGCCGCACCTTGTCGGTGGTGGGCGCATATTCGATCAGCTCGATCAGCGCGTTTCGATAGACGACTTTGCCGGGCGTGACGGCGATGCCCTTCCCGACCTCGAACGCTTCGGTGCCTATCGGTGGTTCGCCGCGCATGGTGCGCTGCATGTCCTCCAGCAATTGCCTGGCACCTTCGATGAGGCACTGCCCGCCGGTCTCGAATATCCGCTTCTGGAGGACCGGGTTGGTGGCGATGAAGTTGGTCGGCGCCATCGTGTCGAGGATTTGCCGCATTCCGAAGGCGACCATGTCCTCATGATGCCTCGTGACACCCATCACGCCGGTCGTGGCGGCATGCCACCATTGCTGGTTGAGGAGGAAAGCCTGGGCGATGACGTTGTAGGGTGCCTCCTTCCATGCCGGATCGGTAAAGCGTCGATCCTGCGGCAGCGGCTCGATCGCGGGAGCAGCGTCATGGTCGCCGATGCTGCGCACGGCATAGTCGCCGAGCCGCACGAATTTGCGTGCCGTCTTGGCCGCCAGCTGAAGTTGCTTGCCCGGCGAGCTGGCAAGATGCATGCCCCAGTCGGAGAAGGCCTGCACGATGGTCGCCGGCGAAAGCCCGCTGGTCAATTGCGCGATCCCGGCGATAGCGGCCCGGTCGAGGGTTTCGGCTATGCCGTCGAGCGGATCGGACGCGTCCTGGCGTGAATGCGTTGCTGCCATCTTGAAGCTCCTGAAAAATCCCGTTTCTACTGCAGCTCCACGCGTGCAAGCGCATTACGTAAATGCCCCATGCCGGCTGCCCCTGCAGCATTCCGCCGGCATTACTTCGCCCGTAATTTCATGTATTTTGAGCGAATGCGTGATCCGGCCAGGAAAAGAATCGCGCCTTCGCATTTGCAGCAAATGGTATCGCGGAGGCGGTGCATTGTGCAAGTCCGCCGGCTGCTCCGGGACATTCTTGTTAGCGATCCATCGCCGCCGAGGCGCTGAAGCGTCGACGACGCCCGAACCGCTGTTTATCAATTCACGAAGATGGGGCGGGGGGGAGCGGAGCTGTCAAACGCGCGACAGCCTCAGCGAGCGCATGCTCGCGCAGCGGCTTCTCGAGGACGACGCTGAAGCCTTCCTTCATCGCCCGCTCGACAAGATCGGGTGAGCCATAGGCGGTGACGAGGATAGCCGGTCGTTGCCATCCGCGCGCTCGAAGCGAGCGCAGGACCGCAAAACCATCCATCTCGGGCATGCGATAGTCGGTGACCAGGCAGACGGCCTCATTCACGAGCGGATCGGCGACGAGTGCCGCGCTCGATGCATAGGAGCGGATATCATAGCCTTGGGCGTGGAGGAGAAGCTGGAACGAGCGGCGTACGCTCGGTTCGTCCTCCACCAAAAGAATCTTCGGTCGCTCCGCCGGAAGAGCTGCAATATTGCCATTCATGTTCGCCTCGCGCTGACCGGCTTTGAACGTCGACCGGACGCAAGCAATTGCAGCAAGATCGCGGGGGAGTCGTTACGTAGAGGTCCTACGACTCGTCGTTTCCGAGATTGGCGGCGAACGCGATACGCAGAGCATCGGACAGGCTACGCACACCTAATTTCGTCATCAGGTTCGCACGATGCACCTCGACGGTCCGGGGCGATATGCCCAGATCATAGGCGATCGTCTTGTTGGGTAGGCCTTCGGCCAGACCCTTGAGCACATCCTGCTCGCGTCCGGTCAGCGCCGCGATCAACACGCTCGCGTCGGCCGCTCTTGTCGCGCGTTTGCCACTGTTGTCCAGCCGCTCGAAGGCGGCGGCGATCGCGTCGAGCAAGACGGCCTTCTCGAAGGGCTTTTCGATGAACTCGACCGCGCCCGCCTTCATGGCACGCACCGCGATCGAGATGTCGCCATTGCCGGTGAGGATGATGACGGGCATCGCGATGCCCCGTTCGAGGAGTGCCTGCTGCACCTCAAGACCATCCATGTCGGGCATGCGGACATCGAGCAGGATGCAGCCAGGCTCGGCGTGGCGCACTTCGCGGAGAAACGAAACGCCTGATGCGTAGCTTGCCACCGTGAATCCGGAGGTTTTGAGCATGAATCCGGCAGATCGCCGGATCGCTTCCTCGTCGTCAACGATATGAATCATGCGTCTTTCCGTCATTCTGCATTCTCCGGCTCGGCTTCAATGAGCGTAAAGTGGAATTGCGACCCGCCGCCAGGGCGCGGCTCCAGCCATATCCGGCCGCCATTCGCCTCCACGATGGTACGGCAGATCGAAAGCCCCAGACCCATGCCCTCGCTCTTCGTGCTGACGAAGGCAGTGAAAAGCTGCTCCGCGACTTCCGGCGACACGCCAGGCCCGGAATCGGCCACGGTGACCCGGATGACGCCTGCTTTCTCGTGGCGGGAGGTGATCCACAGGTGCCGTTCGGATGATCCTGCCATCGCCTCCACAGCATTGCGAAGGAGATTGATCAGCACCTGCTGGATCTGCACCTTGTCGAGGAGCACTTTCGAAGCGTCGGGAGCGAGATCGAACTGGGTATCGACACCCTTCTCCCGAGCGCCTATCAGCCCGAGCGCCGCCGCCTCGCCGATGAGCGTGGGGAGATCCTCGACGGTTTTCTCGACTTCCCCGCGCGCCACGAAATCGCGCAGCCGCCGGACGATCTGGCCTGCGCGCAGGGCCTCTCGCACCGAATCGTCCAGCGCTTCGCGGATCATCGGCAGATCTTCGGGATTGGCTTCGGCGAGCAGATCCCGCACCGCTTCGACATAATTGGCGACGGCGGTGATCGGCTGGTTGAGCTCATGGGCCAGTGTCGAGGCCATCGTGCCCATCGCGCTGACCCGGGCGACATGGATCAGCTTGGATTGCAGCTCGTCGAGGCGCTCCTGCGTCTCCTGCCGTTCGGTCAGATCCCGGATGAAGCCGGTGAAGACACGCTGGGTCTCGCCGATGGCTTCGCCCACCGACAACTCCATCGGGAAGGTCGAGCCGTCGCGCCGTGCGCCAATGACGACGCGCCCGATCCCGATGATCCTTCGCTCGCCGGTTTCAAGATAATGTTTGAGATAGCCGTCATGCCGGTCGCGATCGGGCGAGGGCATGAGCATACTTACGTTCGATCCGCGAATTTCGGCCTCCGAGAAGCCGAACAGCCGTTCGGCCGCGGCGCTGAACGACAGGATGATGCCATGCTCGTCGATCACGATCATCGCATCGGGGACGGTCGAGAGGATCGAGCGGAGATGGCTGGCGCTCGCCTTGTGCGCGCTTTCGGCGGCGCGCTCGTCCGTCGCATCGCGGACCACCTTGCCGAAGCCGCGCAATGCTCCACTGCCGTCGCGGAGCGCGGTGATCGAGATATGCGCCAGGAACTCCGATCCGTCCTTCCGGAGCCGCCAGTCCTCTTCCTCGACCTTGCCCTGCTCGCGGGCGCGTTCGAGGTCGGCTTCGGGTTTGCCGGCCTGGACCGCATCCGCCGGATAGAAGATCGAGCAGTGCTGGCCGATCGCCTCTTGCTCGCTCCAGCCCTTCAGCCGTTCGGCGCCCTCGTTCCAGATCGTAACGCGACCCTCGGGATCGAGCATATAGATCGCGTAACCTTGGGCGCCGTCGATCAGAAGGTTGAGTTCATCGGCGATCTCTGAGAGTTGGCTTTGACGAAACTTGTCCAGGGCGGCACGACGCCGTGCCCTGTAGGCGTTGCGAGCGTCGAGCAGAGCGATGCCTAAGGCAACGAGCAGCAAAAGCGCCAGATCGACAGGTTCAGAAGCAGCAGCACGGCGCGATAACGCAAAAAAGACCCCCACGAGGACTGCGAAAATAGCCGCAGCCGTTGCCGCGCCAGTCCCGCCGAGGGCAGCTGCCACGATGGTTGAAAGGATGAGCAGGAGATAGAGGTCGTGATCGAAGCCCCATGCCCGCAGCAGAAGGTTGACGGGTATGGCGACAAGGACGGTCGCGACGGCGATCAAGCAAGCTGAACGGACTGATCGCAATGTGTTGCCGTGCACTTCGCTTGCCATGAAGACCCCGTCTTGATTTTATAGGCCTCTCCATTTGCGCCCTGTTCATATTCAGGGCTTATCGTTTTAGTAGTTTGACCGATCGGAGAATGTTGTTTGCCGGAGCGGAAGGCATATTGGCATGAAATCTTAGCCTATCCTCGCACTCTGCCGTTGTCCTTCCAAAACAGCATCGAGTCGGCCCAAGATCATTGCAGGGTCCGTCTCACTTCGAGACCTTATAGTGGCAACCTTGCCTTGGAACAGCATAAACATCCGCAGCGCCAGGCTTGCATAAGCAATCTGGGAGACATCGTCGATCGTACACGCGAGGTCCTTGGCTGCCCTGTGTTGCCCCACGTCGTGCCAGTCGGGACGGTCGATCGCGCGCAAACATGGGAAAACGTGGCCTGCGAATTTTCCGAAGGTATTGCATTCCGCAAGCCGCCCGACCGAGAGTAAAGAGCCTGCGTTCGTCGCGCAAGTGCGGATCCAATCCTCACGATCAAGATCGGATGGCGAGCAGGCGGCCGCCGGGCCATCCCGGCGGCCGCCTGCTCCCTGCGAGGGTCAGAAAGCGATGATGATATTGTCCTCGACCCTGGTGACGCCGGGAGCGGCCCAAG
Source organism: Sphingobium sp. TCM1 (assembly GCF_001650725.1). GTDB lineage: Bacteria > Pseudomonadota > Alphaproteobacteria > Sphingomonadales > Sphingomonadaceae > Sphingobium. Next base: position 138,181 of record NZ_LXVX01000034.1, read on the forward strand.
CCGCGCGCTCGGCGATCTGTCGCTCGTTCCACGCCTTGACCTTACCGCCCAGCGTGACCTTGCCGCCATCGGTGAACACGGTCACCGATGCCGCATCGAGATCGGCATTGCGCTTGAACGCTGCCATGATCCGGTCCTTGATATCGCCCGATGTCGGCAACTTGCGCACCTCGATCAGATTGCTGACACCGACGACGCCGTTGACCTTGCCGGCGACTTTCCGCGCCTCCTCGCTCTGATAGTACCAGTCGACCGTGCCGGTGAGCGTCACCCAGCCATGCTCGACTTTCACCGCGATCTTGTCGCCGGGGATGGAGATGTTCCAGGAGAACATGTCGAGTATGCGCTTGGCGATCTCATGATCGGCCGTCTTGGGATCCGACGCGAAGCGCACCTTGATCTCCTCGGCGAGCGCCTTGACGCCCGCCACGCGCCGCGCCGCCTTTTCCGCCGCCAGCTTTTGCGGATAGCTTTTGACGAAGCCGGAAAGGGTGACGACGCCGTCCGTCACCGCCACACCGATGTCGGCGTGATCGATGCTCGGCTCCCATTCCAGTTCTGCCATCACGTCACGCTGCAATTGACTGTCGTTCTTCATCTCAAATCTCCTTGGCTCGCAAAATAGCCGTCCCAGGTGGGTCGGCAGCTCATCGACGGTCACAGACCGGGGATCGTCGGCAAGTTCATCGCAGGGCGCTAATGGCTTGACCCCGCATCGGGGAATCCCTGCAAGGTCCCTTGTCTGTTGCCCGGCACTGCCACAGAATCCGTATTGTCCCGGAGAAACCAGGGTATGCCATCATTCCCTGCAGCCGGGGCTCGACTCCTGGCCAAGCGACAAATTTCAGCCGAGTACGGCGGCAGGACGGCGCCCGAGATGGTCAGCTAGGTAAACTCCCCAATATAGGCGCGGATGGGCCGCCTTTATCCTCACCAAGACTCGGCGAAGGAGGTCATCATGAGTGACGAGAGCACCAACCAGGCGAGTTGGCCGTCCGGTGATCCCGACACAGCCGCGGCGATGCTTGCCGCCCAACGCCTGTGGCAGTTGCCGCTGGCGCTCTACACGAGTTGGTGGAACGCGGGCATGGAGGCACTTTGGCCCCATATGCCGCATCCCCATCATCGCGCCCATCACCACGAGAATGACCAACTCGTGGTTCCTGAACCGATCGAGGCTGAAGGCGAACATGCCCTGTTCGCCTGATGGCAGGTCTTTCCCTCATTACGGGATCGACCATCTTCAACCTGAGGAGAAGCAAGATGAACGATGTGACCAATGTTCCAGCGACCAAAACACGTCCGGCATCATCGTTGCGCGATCTGGCAACCCAGATCAGCGAGCCGGTCGGCTGGCTGCGATCGGAGATCGACCGCCTGTTCGACGATTTCGGCAACTCCGGCCGCAGCCTTTTCCACTTCGCTCCGCGCGGCGCCTTGGCAATCGTGCCGGCGCTCGAGCTGGTCGATGACGAGAAGGCCTATCGTCTTACCGCGGAGCTTCCCGGACTCGATGAAAAGGATGTGGAGATTAACGTTGCCGATGGCGTGCTCAGCATCTCGGGCGAAAAGAAGGAAGAGGAAGAGCGCAAGGAGAAGGGCTTCCTGCTCAGCGAGCGCCGCTATGGTTCCTTCCGGCGCCAGATTTCGCTCCCCGCCGATGTGGATGCCGAGGGTATCAAGGCGCAGTTCAAGGACGGCGTCCTGACGGTGACGCTAGCCAAGGACGAGAATGCGGCGGCGCGAACGCGCAAGATCGCGATCGAGAAGGCCTGAGCCAATGGCGACGTCATCGCCTGGCCCCGGCGCGCCGGACGACCAGGCCGATGCCGTCGTCTTCCTCGGGGAGGGTCACGCCTTCAAGCGAACGTGGCCCACACGCATCGATACCCACTGCGCCAGTATTTTTCTTGTCGGTGACCGCGCCTGGAAGCTCAAGCGCGCGGTCCGGTTCGGCTATCTTGATTTCTCGACCTGCGACAAACGTCATGCCGCGCTCGAGGCGGAGCTTTACCTCAACCGCCGAACCGCACCCGATCTCTATCTTGCTCTTCATCCGATCACGCGGGACGCCGGCGGGCGGCTGGCGATTGATGGTTCCGGTGACGTGGTCGACTGGTTGCTCGAGATGCGACGCTTTCCCGATGATGCGCTGCTCACGCATCTCGCCGATCGCGGCCAACTCGATGAACGCCTGCTGATGCGGCTGGCGGATCGCATAAACGCGTTCCATTCGACGACGGAAGCTGATCTGGCGCAAGGGGGTGGCGCATCGTTCCGCCGCGTCGTCGAAGGCAATATCGCCAGCATGGCGGCCGTTCCCGCTATTCTCGACCCGGACAAGGCAAAGCATCTGGGCGAAAGGCTGCTCCAGATAACCGATGGCATGACATCGCTGCTCGATGCCCGAGCGCGGAAAGGCCGGGTCAGACATGGGCATGGCGACCTACATCTCGCCAACATCGCGCTGATCGACGGTGAACCGACCTTGTTCGACTGCCTCGAGTTCAGCGTCGAGCTGGCCACGATCGATGTGCTCTATGATCTTGCCTTTCTCCTGATGGATCTATGGCATCGCAATCTCCGTACCGAGGCGAACATCATCTTCAACCGCTATCTTGATCTGTCGCCGGACGATGAGGGCGGGATCGGGCTATTGCCTCTGTTCCTGTCCGTTCGCGCGGCGGTTCGCGCGCATGTGCTGGCGGCCCAGAGCCTGCGTGCCGGAGAAGACAGAGCGCTCGCGCTGGGCGCACGATCCTATCTCGACCTTGCGCTCGCGATGCTGGCGCCCGTTCCTCCGCGGCTGGTAGCGATCGGCGGACTTTCGGGGACGGGCAAGTCCAGCCTTGCGCGCCGGCTCGGCGGCGCGACCGGGCGCGTGCCCGGCGCCAGGATCTTTCGGACTGACGTGCTGCGCAAACACCTCGCGGGGCTGGCTCCTGAGGCCAGGCTCCCCCGCGACAGCTATTCGGCGCGGGCCGCCGTCGAGGTCTACGAGGCAATGGGCCGGATGGCGGCATCGGCGCTTGCGCTCGGCCAATCCGTCGTGGCCGACGCGGTGTTCGCGCTGCCCGTCGAGCGCGAGAGGATCGCAGCGGTCGGGCGGACGGCTGGCGTCCCGTTCGACGGTCTCTGGTTAGAGGCGGCGGCAACCGCGCGGCTCAGCCGGGTGGGGATTCGCGGCGCCGACGCATCGGATGCCGATGTTTCGGTCGCGCAAGCCCAATCACAATTAGAAATCGGCGATCTCGGCGCGTGGCTTAGGGTCCAGGCGGACGGATCGCTGGACAAGTTGGCTGCGGTGGCGCGCGCCAAGCTGGGACTGCGCTGACGAAACGCCTCACCTCATGCCGATACGCATGTTGAACTCGGGCTTTGTCCGCGCCCGCTATTCGTCTTCCCCGGTTATGACTGTGAGCGACCGGCCGGTTTGACTCCTTGCGAGACTGTCGTTGGTAACCAGCACCGTTGCGCCCTCGGTCAGAATTGCTGCGACGGAGCGACGGAAGTCCTCGGCGACGCGCAATCGGTTCCGATTCTCGGACGGCACTGTCTGCTCGGCTGACGGTGCCTGCTCGGCTGTTGAGGCCTCGCCGGATAACGGGATGCGCAGCCAGTGAAATCCGGCTCCGTCGATCGAGCGTAGCGTATAGGCTGTCGTATGGTCGATGCTGGTGTCCCGTGCTACGGGCGCTGATCCGATCTGGCGGCCGTCGCGGAGCACGATCATTCGTCGATCTGCGGTGCTGATCACGATGGATACAGGTCCCGAGGGCGACAGTTCGGGACGCCATGTGAGCGGCCCGGAAGGCGAAGCGTCGTCGATGTCGGATGCTGTCGGCCGCAGGGGATCGGGTACCGGCGCGACACGGGGCACTGCCGCCTCTTTCGTGATGACGACCGTCAAGCCGAGGCGAGTGACGCTGTAGAGAAGCTTGGCGAAGCCCGGCGGCAGGCGGATGCAGCCATGCGACGCAGGATACCCAGGCAGATTACCGCCGTGAAGAGCTACGCCGCCCCATGTCAGGCGCTGCATATAGGGCATCGGCGCATCGTCGTAGAGGTTGGACTTGTGATCGATGTCCTTCTGCAGGATCGTGAACAACCCCGTTGGCGTCTCATGTCCGGGCTTTCCGGTCGAGACCGTGGAGACGCCGATCGGCACGCCGTTTCGGTAGGTGACGGCCCGCTGGTTGGCGAGGCTGACGATGATCAGCACGGGGCCGGCGGGAGCAATATCAGGCGCCCAGATATATTCCCCGGGCTTCAGGCGCTCGACCGTCTCAAGGATTGAACTCGTATCCAGCGTCGGTTGCTGCGCGGACAGCGGCCCGAACGGCATGCCAAGGAGCAATGCCGACATCATGGCCATCCCCATGCTGCGACCCAAACGCGTCGAGGTTCGCCAAATCGGGTATATCGCCAAGTTCAAACACGGCATGGCTCGCGTAGCAGAGGCATATGTGCCGACCGGACGCATCGCATTTGATCCTCGATATCCTGTCATGTCGATCCTGCGGACAACGATCCGTATCTGGACCCGTCGCACGCGATCATGATGTGATCGGGACCGTCTCGGGATTGGTATTATCCCTTAGTTATCCCGGCCGCTCTAACCTCTAGCGTGCGATGCAAACGGGATCGTGGCGAAAACGAGGAGGGCGTGGTGAAATCGATACTTCTGCATATCCATGACGATTGCGGACAGGCGGAGCGGCTTGCCGTGGCGCTGGACCTTGCGCGCGCTCACCAGTCACATATCACCTGCGTCCAGGTCACCCCGTTCAACAGCTATGTCGTCGGCGACCCCTTCGGCGGCCTTTATGCATCGTCGGAGCTTCTCGATGCCCTTCAAGCGCGCGACGATGAGGAACGAGAACGCATCGAGCAACGACTGAAAAGCGAGGATATCTCCTGGGATTGGGAGCATGCCGATGGAAATGCCGCCGACGCGCTGGTGAGCTGCGGGCGCCTAGCCGACGTCCTGATCCTGAGCCGTCAGAACAAGGGCCAGGATGACACGCCGGAGCCTCTGCCGATCGTCGCCGACGTGGCCATACACGCGCGCGCGCCGGTGCTGGTCGTGCCCCCGGGCACGACCAGCTTCAACGCCAACGGGCCGGTCGTCTTAGCCTGGAACGGATCGATCGAAGCCGCGCACAGCCTGCGTCTGACGCTTTCCTTCTTGCGGCTGGCGAGCGAAGTCCACATCATCACCATATCGAACGATGCCAGTGAATTTCCACCGATGGACGCAAGCCGGTACCTCGCCCGGCACGGTATGGCTTCACAGCTGCACGAATGGCCCCAGGAGGGGCGCACGATCGCGCAGACGCTTTTGGATGCGGCGCGAGAACTGGCGGCATCTTCTCTCGTTATGGGAGCCTATGGGCATTCTCGGCTGCGTGAGACGGTGCTCGGCGGAGTGACCCGCGACCTCCTGTCCGACGCGTCCGTTCCGCTGCTGCTCGCGCATTAGCCAAGCCGTGAGATTATCCGGTGGCGCCCAGGCACAGCAGACGCTCCCCACGGCGTCCAATTCTATTGACGAGATGCTGAGCGGACGTATGCGGCGTTTGAACTGAAAATCGGATTTCCGGCCGCATTGTTGACCTGCGAAAACCGCCTGCGCGGATTGAGCCGTTGGCCGTCCTTGGGGACCTTCGATCAGGATTATTCGAATGCGGCGATCTCGTGTGGATGATCGCCTCGATCGTTCGGCTCCTGGGCGTTTCCGGCCCAGGGCTTCAGCTGCGTATCGCTAAACCCAGCCTCGGCCACCGCTGCTGCACCGTGTCGGTGATGATGGTTATGGCGCATGAACAGGTGTATCAGCGGACCTGTAAGGAACAGTGCATAGGGAGGACGCCGTAGATGTGTCCCCAAAGCTCCCCGAAATTGAAGAAGACTGCCGAACCAACGGCCACCAGGAGCACTAGCCCGAAGTACCGGTAATCGCCCATGTTGTGGACCACCTGTTGGCGCAGTCGAACATCACTCCTGGCTCGGATCGCTATTGGGACGGCGCCGCCGGGGATATTGCCGTACCCTTGGCGGGTCGATGTTCTCCCTCCATGCACTTGTCCATCATCGTCCTGCGACCCTGCACCTGCTCGGAGCCTCCCTTCGGCGGCGTCGAGGTCATTGTGCCGCCGGATGTCCCATCGGTCTTGGTCCTGTCGGCGGTCGGTGCCGCTGCGGGCGGCCCGACTCGCGGTTGATGTCCGACATCGGGATCGGTCTGGCCGAGAGCCGGCATACTGATCAATGCCGCACAGAGAAGAGACAGGATCTTGAGGCCGGATGGGATGAAACGAATCCTGGATGTTGTCTGCTTGGCCTCCCGACGTCCCGCCCCCTTCTATAGGTAATGTAACGCAGATCGGCGGGTTCTTCCGGTTGTTATGGCCTTGTCATCGGTCGGATGCCTGCCGCCGGCAGCGTTTGACCCAGACATGGTATCAAACCTCATATGCAGCGGCGTTGCCACAGGAGCAGCTTGATGCAGCACGACCTTTATAATCATGAGCAACCGCAGGCGGATCATGCACTGCCTAAAGACCCAGTCTGCGGGATGACGGTCGATCCGGAACAGACCGCCCACCACGTCCATCATGCTGGCAAGATCTGGCACTTCTGCAGCGCGACTTGCCGAAGCAAGTTCGTGGCCGATCCCGACCATTATGCGGCCCGGGCAGCGTCCACCGCTCACGATGCCGCGCCGAGTACGATCTGGACATGCCCGATGCACCCGGAAATCCGGCAGGATCATCCTGGCAATTGTCCGATCTGCGGGATGACGCTCGAGCCAGCTTTGGTAACGCCGGATACGGGACCAAGTCCTGAACTCGCCAACATGACGCGGCGCTTCTGGATCGCGCTTGCGCTGACGTTGCCGGTGTTCGTCCTCGAAATGGGCGGCCATATCTTTCCCGAGCTGCATCATCTGGTGCCGATGCGGATCTCGGCATGGATCCAGCTCGTGCTGGCGACCCCGGTGGTGTTGTGGGCCGGCTGGCCGTTCTTCGAGCGCGGCTGGGCGTCGCTTCGGACCGGCAACCTCAACATGTCCACCCTGATCGCGATGGGGACGGGGATCTCCTGGGCCTACAGCATTGTCGCAACGCTTGCGCCCGGCGCCTTTCCGTTGGCGTTTCGATCACCGGATGGGACGGTCGCCATCTATTTCGAGGCGGCCGTGGTCATCACGGTGCTGGTGCTGCTCGGGCAGATGCTCGAGCTGCGCGCTCGCGAACGCACTTCAGGCGCGATCAAGGCGCTGCTCAACCTCACGCCCAAGATTGCGCGACGCATCGCTGCAAACGGTGATGAGGAAGAGATCGACCTCGACCAGGTTTCCGTCGGCGATCGGCTGCGCGTGCGGCCTGGGGAAAAGGTCCCGGTAGATGGCGTGGTCGAAGATGGTCGTTCCTCGCTCGACGAGGCAATGGTCACCGGTGAGTCGATGCCCGTAACAAAGGTCATTGGCGACAAGGTGATCGGCGGCACGCTCAACCAGACCGGCGCTCTCATCGTCCGGGCCGACAAGGTGGGACGCGACACGATGCTGGCGCGGATCGTCCAGATGGTCGCGGCGGCACAGCGCTCGCGCGCGCCGATCCAACGCATGGCCGACCAGGTTGCCGGCTGGTTCGTGCCTGCTGTGCTGGCGATTGCGGTGCTCGCCTTCGCCGGCTGGGCAATCTGGGGACCGGAGCCGCGCTTTGCCTATGGTCTGGTTGCGGCTGTGGCGGTGCTCATCATCGCCTGCCCATGCGCGCTGGGCCTCGCAACGCCGATGTCGATCATGGTCGGCGTCGGCCGCGGCGCAGGCCTCGGCGTGCTGATCAAGAATGCCGAGGCGCTCGAACGGATGGAAAAGGTCGACACGCTGGTCGTCGACAAGACCGGAACGCTGACTGAAGGGCATCCTTCGGTAACGAAGGTCATAGCTGCCGAGGGCCTTGGGGAGGACGAGTTACTGCGGCTGGCCGCCGGTGTGGAGCGTGCGTCCGAGCATCCGCTGGCGCGCGCGATCGTCGAGGCTGCAGGCAGTCGCCTGATCGTCATTCCCGAGGTGTCCGACTTCGACTCCCCAACCGGCAAGGGCGCGCTCGGCACCGTCGAGGGCAGGCGTGTGCTGTTGGGCAATGCCGACTTTCTGAAAGAACATGGTATCGATACCGCACCGCTGGCCGCACAGGCCGACGCCCTGCGGCGTGAAGGCGCTACGGCCATCTTCGCGGGTCTCGACGGCATTGTGGCGGGTGTGTTTGCGATTGCCGACCCGATCAAGACGACGACGCCCGAGGCGCTCAGTGCGTTGCGGGCCGAGGGGATCCGCGTCGTCATGCTGACCGGCGACAATCGCACGACGGCCGAAGCCGTTGCGCGGGCGCTCGGCATCGACGAGGTCGAGGCCGATGTGCTCCCCGACCGCAAGAGCGCGGTGGTGGAGCGCCTGAAGCACGAAGGCCGCACGGTGGCGATGGCCGGCGATGGCGTCAACGATGCGCCCGCGCTCGCGGCCGCCGAGGTGGGGATCGCGATGGCGTCGGGTACGGACGTGGCGATCGAGAGCGCGGGCATCACGCTCCTCAGGGGCGACCTGATGGGGATCGTACGTGCGCGTCGGCTCAGCCAGGCGACCATGTCCAATATCCGCCAGAATCTCGTCTTCGCGTTCATCTACAATGCAGCGGGGATCCCGGTCGCGGCGGGGCTGCTCTATCCGCTCTTCGGTATCCTGCTGTCGCCGATGATCGCGGCGGCCGCCATGGCGCTGTCCTCGGTTAGCGTGGTCGCAAATGCGCTGCGGCTCAACCATGTGAGGCTGTGACCGCTCCATCCGGAAAATCCCGCATGTCGGTCACGCATGTGGCCATTTAGGCTATCTTTCGACGCCGCGCCGCAGCGTTCACATTCTGGAGCAACCCCATGAAGAACATTCTGCTGCTTGTGCATGACGATGCCGGTCAGGAGGCGCGGCTTCAGGCGGCGCTCGACATCACCCGGGCCCTGCAAGGCCATCTCAACTGCGTCGATGTGGCGTTGATGCCGATGCTCGCGGGGGATTATGATGCAACCGGCGCGACGATGCTGCTTGCCGACGAGCGCGAGCGCGAAGCTCAGAACCGCACGAGGCTGGAGGAGCGCCTCGCGCGCGAGGCGATACAATGGGATTGGATCAATGCCGTTGGTGACATGGCGGAATGCATCACCCGTGCCTCGGGTCTCGCCGATCTGATCGTGGTCAATCGCAAACTCGACGCCTTTGCGACGCCCGACATGCGCGGCATCACCGGGACCATCGCCATACGGTCCCGCAAGCCGCTGGTTGCCGTTCCGGACGATAGCCGCGCCTTCGATACCGCGGGGACGGCACTGATCGCCTGGGATGGGTCGGCGCCCGTAATGAGGACGATGCAGGCCTGCGTCCCGTTGCTGAAACTCGCCGCCTCCGTGCGCCTCTTCACGGTGGATGACGGCTCGGAAGCGGTCCCGGCGGAGGAGGCCGCCACCTATCTGTCCCGTCACGATATCCACGCGTCGATCGAGCGTGTCGACGGACTGGATCGCAAGGCGGACACGCTGATCGCGGAGGCATGCGAGGCGTCCGGCGCCGCCTATTGCCTGATGGGTGCGTATAGCCATGGACGGCTCGCCGAGACTTTGTTCGGCGGCGTCACACGGCGTCTGCTCGAGAGCTGCAGGCTGCCACTCGTGCTCGGGCGCTGAAGTCACGCGGACGCGCTATGAGCCACCGCCCAGTCTTGCGGCAAACTGGCTGAATGACGGAGCAACTGACGCTGGCTCAACACCGACCTGGAATGGCCGGTTATCAGGGCTGGCCGAACTGAACCATGCGCCGCCTACGTGGTCGGTCCAGGCCAAGTTGTCATCCGAGAAGATGCTGTCCGTTCCAGCCGACGAAGCGTTGGGGCGGCAAAACGTCAACTTGGCGCTCCGATGAGATATCGGCGGGGGAAGTCGCTGCGCAGGTGGGCGCAGAGGACGGGCGATTATCCGGAGTCCGCTTGCGATATCCCACTCGAAAAGCGCAGGCTCCGGTGGGATCCCCCGATGCCATGAATCATCACCATCGGCGTGCTGAGGCCGCATTCGGCATGTTCGAGCGCACCGAACGGTGTTGGGGTCCCAGCACTACCATGCCCTCCAGGCGACGTTTCGCATGAGCGAGGTCGCGCAAGAATGCCTATTTTGTTCCCGCCCCTGCTGTGGGACGGCGAGCACGCCGAGCGCACGACGCCGCGTGACCATCTGCGGTTTGCGGTGACTGTCCCTTGTGTCGTCACCCGACAGCATCTTCATGCGTGGATGAACCCGGTCCAGGTCTTCAAATGTCGATTGTTGGATGGCGGAGACAAGCCTGACTGTCACAATTCAATTCTACTACGGCGCGAATCGAAGCGGCGCTGTCAGGGCCTCCACCGGCATCAGGCATTCCCGCAGAAGCCCAAGTTCCACTCTTCTCCGGATAATGGATGCACAGTCTAGATAGGGAGCGAACGCGCTGGTTCCTGCGGCATATTCTGCCGCATGAGGCGGCGCTGCGCGGCTGGCTTGTCAGACGCGCTGTGGTCGGCATCGATATCGATGACATCATCCAGGAATCCTACACGGTCCTCGCAGAAATGGACTCGGTCGATGCGATCCGCTTTCCCAAGGCCTATTTGTTCCAGATTGCCCGCTCGCTGATCGTACGTCACATCCGGCGCGCGCAGATCGTGTCGATCCAGGCCGTCGACGATCTGGAGAGGCTCGACTATCCCGACGATGCTCCATCTCCAGAACAATGCGCTATCGGCCGCGACGAGTTGGGACGGTTGGCGGTAGCGATCGCGGCGATGCCACTCAAAACGCGTGAAGCCTTCATCCTGCGGCGTGTCGAAGGCTTTTCTCAGCGTGAAATAGCTGCTCAGATGAGAATCTCCGAGAATACGGTCGAAAAACATATATCGCGCGGTGTCCGGTTCTTGATTGATTGGCTTGGTCATGGCGGAAAGACCCGTTCTCAAACCTCTAGGGATACGGATTCGGAGATTGCCTCGTTAGATGGCCGAGCGAGAAACAAGTCACAGCATTGACCAGGCAGCCTCCGATTGGACCGCGCGGCTGGATCGCGGCGCGCTGGCTCCCGCGGAAGAGAAGGCGTTTGAAGCCTGGTTGAGTGGAGATCCGCGCAGGCGGGGCGCGTTCCTGCGCGCTCAGGCCGTATCCATGATGAGCGAGTCTGCACAGGCTCTGGGACCGCATTTCGACCCCGCGCCCTTCGAGGCACCGAAAGCGCCGGTGGGGTCGCGTGTCTCGAGGCGTCAGGCGCTCGCCTGGGGAGGCGGTGCGGTGGCGGTAGCGTCGATGATCGCGGTCGGCATCAGCGTCCCGGCATGGGGCGCGATCACGACCGGCCGGGGCGAGATTCGGCTGGTCCCGCTCGAAGACGGTTCGACGGTCTTGCTGAACACCGAAACCAGAATCCGGGTGCGCTACGACAATTCCGAGCGCGTGGTGACATTGATCGAAGGCGAGGCCTATTTCGCCGTTACCAACGATCCGAAGCGCCCGTTCCGTGTCGATGTAGGCGACCGTCATCTGAGCACGTCCCGTGCAGCTTTCCGGGTTCGCAAGCTCGACAACGATCCAATCGATGTCCTGGTCGATCATGGACAAGTCGATATGGCTTCCCCATCGCAATCGCTCACGTCTCCACTGGTCCTTGCAGCGAACACGCGGCTGATCCTGGCTCGCCCGGGTTCCGGTGGGTCAACTCTCCCCGAACATGCACAGAGCGTCACGTCGGATTTTGTTTCCCGCGAGCTGGCTTGGCGCGAGGGCAAGATCGCCTTTGAAGGCGAGACGCTGAAGGAGGCCGCGAATGCCTTCGCCCGCTACAGCGACACCAGGATCATGATCCGCGATCCGGCCCTTGCGCGGGAACCCGTCACTGGCCTGTTCGCGGCGAACGATCCGGCCGGCTTTAGCCGAGCGATTGCCCGCGTGTTCGATGCGCAGGTCAGGCAGAGTGGAGACACTATCATCCTGACGCGGAGCGCAGCAGCGCCGTAAAAATTTCAAACCCCGATGGCGGAACCGGCTCGCTGAAGTCTCTCAGCCGCAAGCATTGCGATACGCGCAGCCAGTAGGGGCAAGCAACAATGAATCTTCGCCGTTCCGTCCTGTCGTCCGGGGCCGCCTTCGTCGCGCTCGCTATGAGCTGCCCGGCCTTCGCCCAGGAGAGAAGCTTCGACATTCCCGCTCAGCCGGCGGTTCGCGCGATTCCGGAACTGGCCCGCCAGGCTCAAGTGCAAATCGTCGCTCCTGCCAGGGATCTCGAAGGCATTCGTACACCTGCCGTCAAAGGGCGCATGGACGTCCGGACTGCGCTGCGAAGACTGATCGCCGGAACGCCGCTTCGCATCGATACCGATGATGGCCAGATCATTACACTTCGCTCGGCGGGCAAAGGCGCGGCGCTGCGCAAGAAGGCGGGAGAACGGGTTGAGGTTGGTGTCATTGTCGGTCGGGTGATCGATCCGGCGACCGGTGAGTATAAGCGCGATGCGATCATTCGCCTTATCACGGCTGCCGGCGAGCGCCAAACCGTCGCCTCGAACGAAGGCGGTGAGTTTCGGATCCTGGACGTGCCGGCCGGCTCGGCTAAAGTCACGGTCAGCTTTACCGGCTACGCGGACCAGGCGTCCGCCGTCCAGGTGATCGCCGGCAAGACGGTGACGCTGGATTTCGCGCTCCTGGCGCCCGGGGAGGAGGCGAGGGGGCCAGAGATTGTCGTGACCGGCGTGCGGGAAGGCGACGCGCGCGCAATCATGAGCCAGCGCCGCTCGATGAACATCACCAACAACCTGTCGTCGGAATCGTTTGGAGAAGTGTCCGAAGGCAATGTCGGCGAGTTCCTGAAATTCATGCCCGGCGTTGTCACGCAGAACCAGGGCGGAGCCGACGATACGGTGCGGTATGTCGGGCTGCGCGGCCTGCCGCCCGAATACACGTCCGTGACCATCAACGGAATCAGCGTCGCGGGAGCGGATGCAAACGAAGGCGCAAACAGTTCGCGGGCTTTCAGCTTCGAGCAGGCGTCGCTCAGCAGCATCGACTCTATCGAGATTTCCAAGACGATCAGCGCCGATGTCGATGCCAATGCTCCCGCCGGCACCATCAACCTGCGAACCAAACGCGCCTTTGACCGCAAGGGGAGGCGGATCGTCGCGTCCTTGAATGCCACCACGCAATCGGACCTGTGGGACAACCGGCGCGCAGGGCCGACCGAAAAGAGCGGCAATGGGCGTTTCCGGCCAGGTGGCTCGATCGAATATTCGGACGTGTTTCTCGACGGGCGCCTCGGAGTCCTGGCGAGCGCCAGTCTGTCGCGCACACATACGGAATTCGAGACAGTCCAGAATGGATGGAACTATGCGCCCACAGCCGCAAGCCCGTTTCCCCTCGCGGCGGCCACGCTCACGAGCCGCGTGACCGCCCAGGAAGTCTCGCGCTTCTCCACCAACGTCACGGTCGATTTCAAGGCGAGCGACAGCCTGACGCTTTCGCTCATGTCGATGTACAACCGGTCCTATAATCTCTCGGACCAGCGAACCTTCACCTTCACCAGCGGCGCCCGCGCACGTGGGCTGGTCGGCGACCCGGCTTTCGATTTCACGACGCAGCAGCTCGCCACGGCGAACACAGTGACGGCCGGCTCGATCACGATTGCCAAGAAGGGCAGTGGCCTGACACTGGTTCCCAGCTTCGAGTTCCGGCAAAACCGGCTCACACTCGATGGCAACTTTGCCTATACCAACTCGCGCAGCAGCTATGATCCGCTGGGCAAGGAAGGCGCGGTCTTCAACCTTGCCAACGCGCCGACCGTCGGCGGCAATTTCTCGGCACAGCGCAGCAAAGACTATCTCGCAGCAGACTGGGCCGTGCATCAGGTGAGCGGCGCCGACTGGAGCAATCCGTCGAGCTACACCATGTCCTCGACCATCCTTAATACCCAGGACGGACGATCGGCGTACGTCGAGCGCATGGGTGGCGGGCTGAACCTCACGGTAGACGTCCCCTTCGGCTTTGCGCCGGTGACGTTTAAGACGGGTGCGAAAATCCAGCGCAGTACCTATGAATATGAAAACCAGCGCGAAGCTTACCGCTATCAATATACGGGGCCGCTCAGCACTGCCGAATTCCTGTCTCAGATCCAAAGCAGTACGCCGCTGACCTTCAACAACTCCGGCTTCAGCTATACCTCGCTTTCCGGGTCTCCCGACCTGTACATGCCGAGCAACTATCTGCTTGGACGGCTCTTTCTCGACCACCCCGATCAGTTCGTCCACACGATGACGGCGACCAATTATTACAACGCCTTCATCGCCAACAGCCGACACTTTGAGGAAGACACCAACGCGGCCTATTCCATGGCGACGTCACAGCCCGCCGACTGGTTGAGCGTGCGCGCCGGCTTGCGGTGGGAACAGACCAAGACACGATCGCTCGAGCCCGATCCGCTGAGTGCGGCCGAAATGACGGCCGCTGGCTATGCTGTATCCGCCTCGACGGGGCAGGCGACCACGGTCGACGGCATCAAGCATCAATATGAATCGCGCGGCAGGGTCGCTCGCAAGGGCAGCTATGACTATTTCTTCCCCAGCGCCTCGGCTAAATTCTCGATCTTCCGCAACACCGACCTGCAGCTCGGCTACAGCCGCACCATCCGTCGACCCGAAGTCAGCGTCCTGGCGGGCGTCTGGACGGTCAATGAGACGGCCCAGACCGTGACCGCTCCGAACCCTGGTCTGACGCCTGAGATTTCCGATAATTTCTCGGTCAGGCTGGCCCAATATTTCGAACCGGTCGGCCTGATCGCGGTCAATTATTTCCGCAACAAGCTCAAGGGGGCCTTTCAGACCCAAGAGCTAACCGCTCGGGAATTCGGCTACACCGGCACCGAATTTGCCGACTATCTCTTCCGCACCACGACCACGGTCGGCGACGGGACGATCGATATCGAGGGCGTCGAGCTCGAACTCAACTATTCGCTCGAGCGCCTGCTGCCGTCTCCATTCAAGGGGCTGACGCTTCGCGGTTCCTATACCTATACCAAGCCGAACGAACCGATCTCGCTGACCCCCAAAAACATGGTGACCGCGGCGCTGGCCTATAAGACGGGTCCGGTGAGGCTTTACCTCAACGCGGTCTGGACGGATGATCGGGCGGGCACGATCTCGACCGGCACCTACGACCGGGCTCGCTGGGACGTCAATCTGTCTGGCAGCTATCAGATCAAGCGTGGCTTTCAGACCTTTTTCGCGGTGCGCAACCTGCTCAGCAAGCCAGCCTATCGCATGGCGCCGGGGGTTGCGAATTTGGCCGGCGTCGCTCCCGACCACGACGCCAATTACAACAATGCTGGCGTCAGCGGCACGGTTGGGGTGCGCGCGACTTTCTGAACGACCTCCAACCGAATGGAACGACCCGATGGCACAGTACAACCTCGATCGTCGCAAGCTGCTGGTGAGGGCGGGAGGCCTGGTCCTGTTCGCGGGGTTGAGCCCGATCGAGAGCGCTTGGGGCAGCCCGAAATTCGCCGACTATCCCTTCTCTCTGGGCGTCGCTTCGGGCGATCCCTGGCCAGACGGCTTCGTGATCTGGACGCGCCTTGCCCCCAGCCCGGTGGAGCAGCATGGCGGCATGCCGATGCTGGGCGTTCCGGTCCGCTGGGAAGTGGCCGAGGACGAGCATTTTGCCCGGATCGTCCGCTTCGGTGAAGCGATCGCACGTCCCGAACTCGCTCATAGCGTCCATATCGAGGTGGAAGGGCTGCAATCCAGGCGGCCTTACTGGTATCGTTTCCTGGTCGAAGGTGCCGAGCCGAGCCCGGTTGGTGTGGCCCGCACGGCGCCTGCGGCCGGCACCTTGCCGGATCGCGTTCGTCTCGGGCTCGCCGGTTGTCAGTCCTACCCTCAAGGCTGGTACGGCGCTTATCGGCATTTGAGCCGGGAGCCGGATCTCGACGCGATTTTCCACTATGGCGATTATATCTATGAGAATGGGCGTCATAGTAGCATCGTCATCACGGACGGCACCGGCAAAATCGTCGACCGCACGCATTCCAGCGATGAAATCTACAGCCTGGACGATTATCGAAACCGCTACGCGCAGTACAAGGCCGATGCAGACCTGCAGGCCGCCCACCATGCGTTGGCTTTCATTGTCTCATTCGACGATCATGAGGTGGATAACAACTGGGCATCGGCGTTCGACCAGGACGGCACGCCGCCCGAGGCGTTCCTTTTGCGCCGCTACGCCGCAATGCAGGCATGGTACGAGCACATGCCGGTGCGCAAGGCCCAGTTTCCACGTCCCAACGGCCTGACCATGTATCGTCGGCTCGATTATGGTCGGCTGTTCCGCATGCATGTGCTCGACACCCGCAGCTACCGCAGCGATCAACTCTGCGAGAGGCAGGGCGAGCGCGCCTGCCGGATCCATGACGCGCCAGACTCGACCATCATGGGCTCGGCCCAGGAAACCTGGCTCGGCGAGGGGTTGCGCAATGATGCCCGCTGGAATCTCATCGCCCAGCAGGTGCGCGTGATGCCGATGGTCAGGCGGGCAGCCGATGGCTCGCCCGCACCGGCGGCCACTGATACCTGGAGTGGTTATCCGGCCGCGCGGGCCCGGCTGGTGCAAGCCATCACAGATCGCAAGCTGACCAACGTGGTGATCGCCACTGGAGATTCTCATATTCACAACGTCGGCGTGGTGCCACTGCGCGACGATGAATTGGACGGCCCTGCGGCTGCCACCGAGTTCCTCGGCACATCGATTACATCCGGCGGCGATGGCGCGCGAGAAACTGCGACGAGCAGGGCGCTGATGGCCAACAACCCCCATTTCGCCTTGGTCAATCAGCAGCGTGGCTATCAGACTTTCGACGTGACGCCCAAAGAGTGGCGCACCGACGTCAAGGTCATGGATCAGGTGCAGTCACCGGACGGAAAGCTGAGCACCCTGACACGGTTCACCGTAACCCCGGACGAATCGAAACTTCACGTCAGCTAAGCATCCGGCGCCGATCGCTTACTTAGTGCCGCCTCGCCATATGCTCGGGCCACCCAACTCTCCGGTGTGGCGCACAGTATCGGCCTCGCCGGCACGGGATAGAGCAATCCCGGCAAGGCCCCTACACCGCTCAACGTGCGCTGCAACGAGCCGATCCTCGCCGAAGTGCGCCGACCAGTAAATATCGCTGCAGGGCCCGATTCCGCCAGCCGCGCCAAGGGCCGGCGAGATGATAAGGCAAGCCGCGGGCTTTATTCGGACCGCGCCGATAGCGGCGATACCACTGCATTCACCGGTCTGCGCGCGGAGAAAGGCATCTCAATCCCGTATCCGAAGCGTAGAACGACGTCGGGTCGCCGGCCGGGCAGGCCGACGAGCCGCGCAAGCTCAGGCTGCAAGGCGACCACCTCGACAGGCTGATTGATGAAGGCGTGCTTGAGCCCCAACGCAGTCGCCTGCAGCGCGAAGCGCTGGCATGCGCGCCCAACCTGCACCCAATGGGCCTTGTCGTTGCGCTCCGACACGAAAACGGCGATTCCCGCCGACGAGCGAATCTGACTGGTGTATCGATCATTCTCCGAAGCGACGCGGAACGCCAGATCGAACAGCAACTTGCCCAACCAGGCCGGGGCGGTCGGATTGCCGGTCGTGGCGCTGAACAGCCCGTCGCCCCATTCGAGCGCTTGCCGGGGATTGAACCGAATCCAACGCTTCAACTCATGCACGAACGCGGGATCGGCTATCTGGGCGCGATTGCCGGCGAGGACGAGATCGAGCACCTGTTCAACTCGTGAACGCTCCGACAGCAAGATCAGATCGACGCCTGGAACCTGTGCGGCGGCGGCGAGCATAGCCAGATCAGCGGCGGCGACCGACCGGCCGTCATAATCGGCGCGTGTCGACTGGCGTTTCGGGATCGCCTCGAAGAGCGACGATCGCACCGGTGACGCAGTGTCGAAGTCAAAATGCACGGCGCCTTCTCCGTCGGAGTCTAACCGCAGTTCGCCCCCATGGCCCCGAGCGGCGGCGGCGAGCGCGAGATTCTCGGCGGCGCAGCCCAAGCTGACGAAGAGATGGTGATCATCGGGATCGACGACCGGCGTGCGCCGCTCGAAATCGGGCAGGATCGTGATGCGGCGGCGTTCGAGGTGGAAACGCCAGGGTTGGGTGTTGTGGCCGCTGGCGGCCAGCGTCGCATAGCGGACCAGGTCCACCAGCTGCGGATGCTCCGCAAGGACGGCGCGCTGCGCCGCCATCCTTGCTGCATAGTCGGTCATCGAGCCGGTGTCCGAGAAGCCGAACGCGGCAGCGCCCCCTACGGCCAGCACGCCGCCGCCGATCACCATCTGCCGTCTGTTCATCCGGCGATCGCCTATGCCTTCTCGAAATCGATGACGATGCGGCCCTCGATCTCGCCGCGATGCATGCGGCCGAAGATGTCGTTGATGTTCTCGAGCGTGTCGGTCGCAACGGTCGCATGAACTTTGCCGTCGGCGGCGAAGTCCAGCGCTTCCTGAAGGTCGAGGCGGGTGCCGACGATCGACCCGCGCACCGTGATGCCGTTCAGCACAGTGTCGAAGATCGACAGCGGGAAATCGCCGGGCGGCAGGCCGTTGAGCGATACGGTGCCGCCGCGCCGCACCATGCCCATCGCCTGCTGGAAGGCCTTGGGCGAGACCGCGGTCACCAGCACGCCCTGCGCGCCGCCGATTTCCTTCTTGATGAACGCCGCGGGATCGGTGCTCAGCGCGTTGACCGTCAGCGTCGCGCCCAGCTCCTCGGCGAGCTTCAGCTTGGCATCGTCGATATCGACCGCGACGACGTTAAGCCCCATCGCCTTGGCATATTGGACCGCCATATGGCCGAGTCCGCCGATGCCGGAGATCGCCACCCAGTCGCCTGGCTTGGTGTCGGTGACCTTGAGCCCCTTATAGACCGTCACGCCCGCGCATAGGATCGGAGCGATTTCGACGAAGCCGATATTGGCGGGGAGGTGGCCGACATAATTGGGATCGGCGAGGACATATTCGGCGAAGCTGCCATTGACCGAATAGCCGGTGTTCTGCTGGTCCTCGCACAGGGTCTCCCAGCCGCCCAGGCAGTGCACGCAATGCCCGCAGGCGGTATAGAGCCAGGGAACGCCGACGCGGTCGCCTTCCTTCACATGGGTGACGCCGGAGCCGACCGCGACGACATGGCCCACACCCTCGTGGCCCGGGATGAAGGGCGGGTTGGGCTTGACCGGCCAGTCGCCCTCGGCGGCATGGAGATCGGTATGGCAGACGCCGGTCGCGGCGATCTTGACGAGAATCTGGCCGGGGCCGGGCATGCGCACCGCCACTTCCTCGATGACCAGCGGCTTGCCGAATTCGCGGACTACGGCCGCCTTCATTGTCTTTTCCATGATCGTGCCTCGAAATTGGGGTAGGGGGTGCCCGCGGCCTGTCTCCTGGGGGTGAGGCAGGCTGCGGACGAGCAGGTTCAAAAGGGGGCGTCGATGTCGACGACGTCGATTAACTTGTGGTTGACGAACTCCTTGATGCCGAGCCCGAGCAACTCTCGGCCATAGCCGGAGCGGCGGACGCCGCCGAACGGAAGGTCCGCCTTCACCATCGTCGGGTGGTTCACGAACACCATGCCGGTCGAGATGCGCCGCGCCACTTCGGCGCCATGCTTCGTGTCCGACGTAAACACCGAGCCGCCCAGCCCGAACGGTGAATCATTGGCGATCCGGACCGCATCGTCCTCGTCCTTCGCGCGAAACAACATCGAGACGGGGCCGAAGAATTCCCAATAGCGCGCCGGATTGTCCTCGCCGATATCGGTGAGGATGGTCGGCCGCACGAAGGCACCCTGATTGGGCGCGTCGGGTCCAACCGGCATTGCCCTGGCGCCATGCTCGACCGCACGCGCGATCATGTCCTTGAGATCGTCCGCTGCCTTCTGGGACGAAAGCGGCGCGAGCGTCGTCTCAGGATCGAACGGGTCGCCCATCCGCAGCGCGGCAACACCCTTGGTATAGCGATCGAGAAAATCGTCATAAACCTCATCGACGATGATCATGCGTTTCGACGAGACACAGACCTGACCCCCGTTCCAGTGCCGGCCGAACACCGCCCATCTGACGGTCTTCTCGAGGTCGGCGTCCTTGAGGACGACAAAGGCATCGGCGCCGCCCAGCTCCATCGTCGATTTCTTGAGCGCCTTGCCGGCCTGCGCTGCCACCACCGCCCCGGCGGCTTCCGAGCCTGTCAGGGCGACGCCGTGGACGCGCGGATCGTTGATGATCAATTCGATCTGCTCGCGGGTGGCATAAAGGTTCTGGAACGCGCCTTCGGGCAAGCCAGCCTCCAGCATCAGCGCCTCGAATGCCGCCGCGCTCTGCGGGACATTGGCGGCATGTTTGAGCAACATGGTGTTGCCCGCCGAGAGCTGTGGCGCGATGATCCGCGCGATCTGATAATAGGGGAAGTTCCAGGGTTCGATCGCGAGCAGCACGCCGAGCGGTTCGTGGACCAGTGTCGCTTCGCCTTCGGCCGGGTCGGCAACCGGGAGCGTCTGTGACGCAAGCAGGCGCTCGGCGTTGTCGGCATAATAGTCGAAGATCGCAGCCGACAGCTCCACCTCGCCCTTTGCCTCGGCCAGCAATTTGCCCATCTCCAGCGTCAGCAATCGAGCATAGCGCTCCACGTCCTTGCGCAGAATGGCTGCGGCGCCACGCATCACCGTCGCACGCCGCGCAAACGCACTATGCCGCCACGACTGGAAAGCGTGGTCGGCCCTCCCGATCGCGAACAGGACGGCGTCATCGGTCGCGTCCGGGAATGTCTTCAGGACCTCGCCGGAATAGGGATTGGTGGTGGCATAGGTCATCGTGCTGTCCTTCTTTTCGTGTGGAGGGACCACTGGATCGGGTGTGGTCCGCCCTCGACGAAGTCATCTTATGCCCCGCAGCGATGCGGAGCGCCCTCCCGTCACGCTTGATGAGCCTTCGGCGCGTTTGTCCCTATGCGGAATGTTACTTAGCCGGGGCACCGAGCGCCGGCGCGGCTGTCAGGCCGCGCTGCGCAGCGCAAACCGCCTGAGCCGTTCGGCGCTCGCGAGATAGACATTGCCATTAACGCGATGGCCCCAATCACCGCTGCTGTTGGGGCGGCGAAGCTGAGCGACCCCGGCCAAGGCAGGAACGGCACGACGAGCGCCGCGGCAAGTCCGGCCAGCGCAGTCAGGGTCAGGGCGATATGTGGGCACTGGCCCAGGCGGGCCGGGCCGTCCGCCGGCCGTCGAGTAGCCGCGGCGGATTACTCCACCGCGGCTCTCTCAGAACCGGACATGCGGACCACGCATCCGGCTCTTTGGGTTGATATCAGAGCGCCAGTACAAACTGGTCATTGACCCGTGGGGGGTTTAACTCGTGCCATCGAGTTTTGAGCGAGATCAGCCGTTCGTGGAACCATGAAGGAGGATAAGCCTTCACAATCCCCGGACGATTTGACTTCGCCCAGCTCCCCTTGCCGCAAAAAGCGGTTCCAGCCGCCGCTTGACGACTGACCCCGCGTGACAACAGGTACCGGAACAAGAAGCGCGGACGCTTCTTTTGACGTACGATGATCGCCCTGAGCCGGCGGCGAACGTGGGCGTCGATGACCCCCAGTTCCGACGGGACCTCTGCGGTGCAGAGGCGGTAATATGCCGACCATCCGTTCAGGTATCGACTGAGTTCGGCCATGCAGGTCATGATTGATCTCCCCCAATTGGGTGGAGTCATTTCCCGTATGGTCGTCATCAACCGACGCTTCGTCTTGCTGGATAACGCGACCTCGATCGAGGACACGCCCTCCGTACAGCGAAAGCAAAAGCCGAGGAAGTGGACCTGCTCCGGTTTCCGGACCGCGCTTTTCTCCTCATTGACCTGAAGGCGCAAACGCTCCTCCAGAAATCGCCGAAGAGATGACATGACCCGGATCCCGGCTCTCTCGCTGCGCACGAAGACGTTGGCGTCATCAGCGTAGCGAACAAAACGCAACCCACGCCGCGCCATTTCCTGATCGAACTCGTCGAGGACGATATTCGACAAAAATGGCGAAAGCGGACCGCCTTGCGGGGTTCCTTCAACAACTTCGATACGTGTGCCATCCGGCATCACCACGGCTGACTTCAGCATTCGTCGTATCAGGTTGAGGATCCGCCGGTCGGCCACTCGCTGGCTCATTCGATCCAGCAGGCGTTGGTGATGAACCCGGTCAAAAAATTGCGCCAGATCCAGATCGACCACCGTCCGGAAGCCCTCTTCCAAATATCCGGTTGCTTCACCAATTGCCGTGTGAGCACCGCGATTATGAGGGAACCCGTGACTGCCGGGATGGAAGGTTGGCTCAAATATTGGCTCCAGAATCTGGAGGACCGCTTGTTGAACCACCCTCGTTCTCACATTGGGAATGCCAAGACCGCGCTGACCTCCTCCGGGCTTGGAAATCCAGACCCGACGAATATCCCCTGGGTAAAAGCGTTCCGCCAACAGTTCACGACGCAGGTCGGCCAGTAGACGCGGAGCTTTCGCTTCGGCCTCCTCAACCGTCTGGCCGTCAATTCCCGGTGCACCCTTATTGCGTACAACAGACAGCAGCGCCCGGGCGAGATTTGCCTCGGATGCCACCGCTTCCAGCAGCCGATCCGAATCGGCTGCCCGGGTGAAAGAACTTGCCATGGTTTTGTGCTTCGCTGTGTGCAGTAGCCATGAACGATGCTCGGGTTCGCCCGAGCCTCCTTCATCGCCACCCCCTCGCGGGCTGTCGGCGAACACGAAGCCCAATTGATGATGCCCTTTCCTTCTCAACCCATCTCTCCCTTTGCTCAGCCGACTTTCACCGGCTTCATCGCTCCTACGGAGAGATCCGACTTCTGCAGGGGCGTCAGCGGTCGTCGTTTCCTCCTGCCCGCTTACCGCTCACGCGGACCCCAACAGATCTCCCGGGGTAAGAACACTGAATGTCCCGCCGCCGCCGCCCTCATTACCGCCCCGGTCTCGGTTGGATTTTGGGCGTCGCGTTATGAGGCACGCTCACCCGACCGGATCGGCCTGTCCAAGGGTTTACTCGCGTTCGGTGCTGCGGTTCGCCTAAGACTTCTTCCCCACACGACCTCGCGGCATCAGCGCATTGCCGTCTCCCGACGGGCACGCTGCGTGCAGTTGCCTTCGACTTACGGTTGCTACCAACTCGCCCCGTAAAGGACTTTCACCTCAAATCCAGTGCCCATGCCCGGCACACCTCGGCAACGCCGTCGCGCCGCGCTGGCGCCCCCGCGATTTGTCGATGTGCTCGCAGGCCCAAAGATGCACGATGCAACCGGCGCGATGATAGTGTTCTTGCAGGCGTTGAAATCGTCGAAGAACGCGGTGCCGGCGATTTCCGTCACGCACGCGCGTAAGCTTCTCAGGAACGAAATTTCTCCGGATCGGGACAGATTACCGCAGCACCTATCAACCGACCCTCGCGCAACCGTTGCAATGCCTCGTTCGCATGCTCCAGCGTAAACCGTTCGGTCACGGTCCTGATCCCCGCCTTTTCAACCATCTCGAAGAAGGAAGTGCCATCCTCGCGCGTCAGGTTGGCGACCGAGAGGATCGAGCGCTCGCCCCAGAGATCGGCATAGGGGAAGGCAGGAATGTCACTCATATGAATGCCCGCGCAGACAACGCGTCCACCCTTGCGCACGACCTTCAGCGCGGCCGGTACCAGCGCCCCTACGGGCGCAAAGATCAGCGCGGCATCGAGCTGAACCGGAGGCGCGGCCTCGGACGACCCGGCCCAAATGCCGCCAAGCGACCGAGCAAACGCCTGTCCGTCTTCGTCGCCCGGCTTAGTGAAGGCATAGACCTCACGCCCCTGCCATGTCGCGACCTGGGTGAGGATGTGCGCGGCCGCGCCAAAACCGTACAGCCCGATCCGCCGGGCGTCGCCGGCAAGACGCAGTGCGCGCCAGCCGATCAGCCCCGCGCACAATAGCGGCGCTGCCTCGACGTCGGTAAAGCGGTCCGGCAACGCGAAGCAATAGCGTGCGTCCGCGACGACATGACTGGCATAACCCCCATCGCGGGTACAGCCGGTAAACTGTGGCTGATCGCAGAGATTTTCGTGCCCACTCCTGCAATAGCCGCAGACGCCGCAGGTGTAGCCGAGCCACGGAACGCCAACGCGTTGGCCGATCGCGAAACCTGCGGTTTCTTCGCCCACGGCAAGCACCCGGCCGACGATCTCGTGACCCGGGATGATCGGGTAATGGGCGGGGATTTCCCCGTCGAGCACATGGAGGTCGGTGCGGCAGACACCACAGGCCGCCACCTTGATCAGGAGATCCGCCGGACCGGCAACGGGCAACGGCCGCGCGACCATGCGCAGCGGCTTGCCGGGTCCGTCGAGCTGCATGGCATGCATCTGGCCCATGTCACGATCCTATCATTGGCGGTACTATCAGTCTCGCACGGCTTTCCGGGCATCGCGCTAAGTAAACTTACCAGGTTGGTCGCGGATTCGACGCGGCATCCCCTACTTATATCAACCTGCCTGAGAGGCCGGTATGGGGAAGGATCTTGTTGTGATCATCGAGGGCGGCGATCAGTCTGTTCTCGTGGTCCATGTTGAAATTGCCCTTCCCGAACTGCATGGCACTCGTCTTGGGCCGACAATGCTTTCCAAGCGGCAGATGCTTATCGCCGCCTTCGATCCGATGGGATGTTGCTGGCCTGAGCCGGTGTGCGAAGCGGACATGCACATCACCTCGACGAAGTTCGATAGCAGACGACGAGGGCAAGCATTCCGGCCGATGTGCAGCGACTCTGTGACGAACCAGCGGCCCTTCCGAGGCTGGCGAATATCCAGCGCCATTGCTGATTGCTGGGCGTCGGGTACGCCAACGCCCTTGACCCGGCGGGGCCCCGATCCGGCATCATCCGAGGCGATCGCGATCGCCATCGAAAGCGGTAGGGCGACGACCGCGAACGTCAGCGCGGCCACCGCATCTTCCTTAAGCGCGGAAAAGCCGTAGCCTTCGCGCTGCACCGTGATGAGCTTGGCCGTGAACAGCTCTGCGAAGTCTGGCTCACCCATCATGGGCGATCGTGCCTAGGATCGATCCGATTGCCCGTTGCGCCCTAGCGTCAGCCCGAAGCGCGCGTGCCGAACGTGGCGTTACGCAGGGACAGGCCGATCAAGAGGAGGGCGATCCCCTGGAACAGCAGGTCGATGGACAGCACCATCCCGAGAACCCAGATCGAATTAACCGGCCAGCCAAGCGCAATCACCAGCGCGGCGGCGATGCTCGCAACGGCCGAGACGGCCATCCACCCCCAACGGGAGAGCGAGCGCGTTGTAAGCGCGATGAAGAGACGCAGAACGCCGGAGAGTCCGAGCGAGACGGCGAGGAACAGGGTCAGTAGGGTGGCCGCGAACACGGGATCGAGGAACATCGCGGCAGCGGCCGCAAGATAAAGTAATCCGCTGAGAGCCCAAAATGTGAATCGCGTCCTTTTTCTGACGCCGAAGGCATGGATAATCTGGAACGCGCCAGCGACCAGCATGACGGCCCCGACGTAGAAAGTCGCCGCAACGGTCGTGATAAACAGGTTTGCGGACGCAGAGGCGCCCAACAGAACGAGCGCCATGCCGAGCGCCACGAACCAGCCCCATGCGCCGCGCTGCTCGAGCGAAGCCGGGCTGCCGCCGAAGCGCGATCCTTGCGTGTAGATCATGATGTTCGACTCCTATGCCTCTACGGTCCAACGCCCAACGACCGCTTGCTAGACTCCCGCGATCTCCAGCACATTCCGTTTATCTACGGATTGGCGCCGCCCCCCAACCGTTCAGTTCAGCGCAACATTCAAACCAGGTTCTCGTACTGTCGCAGGAGCCGCCAGAAGTCACACCCGGTAAGATATCCGACCCATGACCCATAGCCATATGCGACCAGCCACAGCCTCCAGGTAGGCAGCGGGACGATGTCCTTGGCAACAGTGGTTTCTGGTCCGCGATGCGAATGTCAGGGCCACGACATCACCAATTTCGAGAAGCTTCATCTCGTGGGTGGCGGCTTCGACGGCGCGGGCGAGCCGGACGTTGGTTATGTGCAGCGGCGCCACGCCGATCACACCGAGCAGCCGTCGGATATCCTGTTCGGCGCTGTCCTTGGACTCGTCATCTAGCCAGCCCCACGGGGAAGCCGAACCCTGTCGCGGAGGTCACGAGACGCCGACAGGGTTCGATCCGTTAATCTACGGATAGGTTCGACGCGAGCCCGGGTTCACATCGCTGGTCTTGATCACCGGTCCTGAAGGGCCGCGTCGAGGCACATGTCCAATATTCGGTCACAGAAAGGTTTGTCCATGAAAGCGCTCGTTTATCAGGGTCCAGGCGCCAAGGCGCTCGAGGACCGGCCCAAGCCCGAAATCCGCGACGCCGGCGATGCGGTCGTTCGCATCACTCGGACGACGATCTGCGGGACGGACCTGCACATCCTGAAGGGCGACGTCGCGACCTGCGCACCGGGCCGCATCCTGGGTCATGAAGGCGTGGGCGTGGTCGAGGCGATCGGCGCGGGGGTCTCCGTCTTCAAGCCGGGCGACCGCGTGCTCATTTCGTGCGTCACCGCCTGCGGCCGGTGCGACTATTGTCGGCGCGGCATGTATTCGCATTGCACCACCGGCGGCTGGATCCTCGGCAACGAGATCGACGGCACCCAGGCCGAATATGTCCGCATCCCCCATGCCGATACCAGCCTTTACCCGATCCCCGAAGGCGCTGATGAGGAGGCGCTGGTGATGTTGAGCGACATCTTGCCGACCGGCTTCGAGTGCGGCGTGCTCAACGGAAAGGTCGCGCCGGGGGGCAGCGTCGCCATCGTCGGCGCGGGTCCGATCGGGCTGGCGACGTTGCTGACGGCGCAATTCTATTCTCCCGCTCAAATCATCATGATCGATCTCGACGACAACCGACTGGAAGTCGCCCGCCGTTTCGGCGCGACGCATGTCGTCAACAGCGCCGACAGGAAAGCGGCGGACGCGGTGAAGGCGCTGACCGAGGGACGCGGCGTCGACGCCGCGATCGAGGCTGTGGGCATTCCCGCCACCTTCCTGCTGTGCCAGGACATCGTGGCGCCTGGCGGCGTGATCGCCAATATCGGCGTCCACGGCTCCAAGGTCGATCTCCATCTTGAGCGGCTCTGGTCGCAAAACATCTCGATCACGACGCGGCTGGTCGACACCGCGACGACGCCGATGCTGCTCAAGACGGTCCAATCAAAGAAAATCGATCCCAAGCTGCTGATCACGCATCGTTTCGCGCTGGCGGACATTCTTGACGCCTATGACACCTTCGGCCGCGCCGCGGCGACCCAGGCGCTGAAAGTGATCATAGAAGCTTGACCACCGGGACCGACCCTGGCGCCCTGCCGCGCTATCGCTCCAATCTCCAGGGCGAGGTCGACGGCGCGGCGATCTATGCGGCGCTGGCCGAGAGCGAAGCCGATCCGAAACTGGCCGAGGTCTTCCACCGGCTCGCCGCGGTCGAGCAGGCCCATGGCGAGTTCTGGCGGAAGCGGATCGAAGCCGGCGGCGACCATTTTTCGCCTGCTCCCTCCGCAAGCGCACGCATCCTCTCCTGGCTGGCGAAGCGATTGGGACCGGCTTTCGTCCTACCGGCGATCGCGGCCAGCGAGGCGCGTGGCAGCACGGCCTATGACGCACAGCCCGATGCGAAGGCCGCCGGGCTACCGGCCGATGAGCGATCGCATGCCGTGCTGATGCGGGCCGCCGCCGGTAAAGGAGGTCTTTCAGGACCGACGATCGCCCTCCTCGAGGGACGCCACCGCGGCGGTGGCAACACATTGCGCGCCGCCGTGCTCGGAGCCAATGACGGCCTCGTCTCCAATCTCAGCCTCGTGATGGGTGTGGCCGGCGCCGCCGCGGCGGACAATACGCTGTTGCTCACGGGGCTTGCCGGTCTTGTCGCGGGCGCCTGCTCGATGGCGATGGGCGAATGGCTGTCGGTCACAAGCTCGCGCGAACTCTACCAGAGCCAGATCGCGACCGAAGCAGAGGAACTGCGCGAGGTTCCTGAGGAGGAGAAGGAGGAACTGATCCTCATCTATCAGGCCAAGGGCATTGCCGAACCGCAGGCGCGCGCGCTGGCGGAGCGGCTGCTGAGCAATGAAGGAACAGCGCTCGACACGCTGGCGCGCGAGGAACTGGGGATCGATCCGGACGAACTCGGCGGGTCCGCATGGATGGCGGCGAGCTGGTCGTTCCTGCTCTTTGCGGGCGGCGCCATCATCCCCGTGGCGCCGTTCCTGCTGCTCTCCGGGCGACCGGCGCTGATTGTCAGCCTGGCCGCCAGCGGCCTTGCTCTCGCGCTGATCGGTGCCGGCACAAGTCTATTTACCGGCCGCTCCGGGCTGTTCTCGGCGGTCCGCCAACTCGCCATCGGGATTGCCGCCGCCGTGGTCACCTATGGCGCGGGTGCAATCGTGGGCGTTTCGCTCGGCTGAGCGCCTCCATCATCGTGCGGGAGATGGGCGAGGTGTTCCCGCTGCACGGCGGAACGCCTGCAGCCCCGGGTCAAGACCGGAGACCCGAAGCTTCGGCGGGTCGTGGGTCGCGACTGGCAGAACAGCTACGCTGATTTCGCCGCCGGCCTGAAACGCCAACTGGCGGAAATACAGGATGCCAAGATCCGCCAGTGGACGATCTACGATATGCGGGCGGTCCTGGAAAGCGACAAGAAGGTCAGCGACCGGCGCGCTGCTCGGCGGCGTTGAGAGACGATGATCCCAGGGACTCGCCGCTGGCTCAGGCCATCATCGTGCCTGTCTCCACGAAGCGCTGATGCCATGACAGGGCTTCGGCCAGCAGGGACGGCGAGTGCTTCCCGTAGGATGACCGCAAGGCCCGCTCGAAATAATCGGACAGCGCCGGCCGGTAGCGAGGGTGAGCGCATTTCTCGATGATCAGTCGCGCGCGCTGCTTGGGCGAGAGACCGCGCAGATCGGCCAGGCCCTGCTCGGTCACGAGTATCTGGACGTCCTGGTTGATGTGGTCGACATGGCTCACTTGCGGCACGATGGCGGAAATCGCGCCACCCTTGGCGAGCGAGGGCGTCATGAAGATCGACACATAGGCGTTGCGGGCGAAATCGCCCGATCCGCCGATGCCGTTCTGGATGCGCGAGCCCATGACATGGGTGGAATTGACGTTGCCGTAGATGTCGGCTTCGATCAGCCCGTTCATCGCAATGCAGCCCAGCCGCCGGATCAGCTCGGGATGGTTGCTGATCTCCTGCGGACGCAGCACCATCTTGCCCCGAAAACGCTCCATGTCGGCATTGAGCCCGGCGGCGGCCTCGGGACTGAGCGAGAAGGCCGTCGCGGATGCCATCCGCAGCTTGCCGGCGGCAAGCAGGTCCAGCATCCCGTCCTGGATCACCTCGGTATAGGCGGTCATGTCCTCGAAAGGGCTGTCGACAAGGCCGGTCAGCACGGCGTTGGCGATGTTGCCTACCCCCGACTGGATCGGCAGCAGGGACGCGGGCAATCGGCCCTGTGCGACCTCATGGCGGAAGAAATCCAGCAGGTGACCGGCTATGGTCAGCGCGTCCTCGTCGGGCGCTTTGAACGGCAGATTGCGGTCGGGCGCGTCCGTTTCGACGATAGCGATGATCTTGGCGGGGTCGCACCGGAATCCGGTCTCGCCGATCCTGTCGTCCGGCCGCACGAGCGGGATCGGCACGCGGTGCGGGGGCAGGGCGGTGCCATAATAGATGTCGTGCATGCCCTCGAGCGCCGGGTTCTGCCAGCTGTTCACCTCGAGGATGACCTGGCTCGCCCTGTCCAGCCACGTCTTGTTGTTGCCGACCGACGACGACGGGATCAGCGAGCCGTCCGGCCGGATGCCACTGATCTCCACTAGCGCCGTGTCCAGCGGACCCAGGAAGCCCTGCCACGCCATCGGCGCGACCTGGCTCAGATGCATGTCGAAATATTCCATCTCGCCGCGGTTGATCTTGTCGCGGGCGATCGGGTCGGAGTTATAGGGCAGGCGGAATTCGATGCCGTCTGCCTTGGCCAGCGCCCCGTCGAGTTCCGGACCTGTCGACGCGCCGGTCCAGACGCGGAGCGAGAAGGGGTTGCCTGCGGCATGCTCGGCCTCGATCCGCTCGGCAAGGGCGAGCGGGACCGCCTTGGGATAGCCCGAACCAGTAAAGCCGCTCATGCCCACTGTGGTGCCGGGTGCGATCAACCGCGCGGCATCCTGCGCGCTCATCAGCTTCGACCGCAGCGCTTCGTAACCAATACGTCGTTCCTTCACCGTCCCGAATCTCCGATCGTGTTCAAACTGCCTGCAAGCATTCATGATACCGGGCCCGTGCGCCAGCGCCGTGCGTCCGCATGGGCGCCTACGGCCCCGGCCTATCGCTCCGCCGCGATGCCAATTGCCGGCATTTCAAACCATCCCGATAAGATCGAGGGACGCGGTCATGCAGCCACGGCGGCCTCGTCATCGATGCGCGGACTTCACCGGCCGCAAAGCGAATCGCTTGAGGCACTCCGCGCTTACCAGATAGCCGACCACCAGCAGTGCGATGGCGCCGAATATGGTTGCGCCTGGCATCGCGAAGCCGAGCAGACCGGCCGAGGGTAGCAGCGGCAGCAGCAGCGCCGCCGCAAGGCCGGCCAGCGCCGTGACGGTCAGCACGATGTGCGGCCGGCTCGACCAGGCCGGGCGGGATGTGCGGATCACGAACACCACCAGGATCTGCGTCAGCATCGATTCCATGAACCAGGCCGTGCGAAACTCCGGGATGCCGACGTGGAAGACGCCGAGCAGAAGCGCAAAGGTCGCCAAGTCGAAGAGCGATGACAGCGGTCCCATGATCGCGGTGAAGCGCACCAGCCCCCTTATGTCCCATCCCTGCGGACGCGCCAGATCGTCGCTATCGGCGCTGTCGAACGGGATGCCGATCTCGGACAAGTCGTAAAGAAGGTTGTTCAGCAGGACCTGCACCGGTGTGAGCGGCAGGAACGGCAGGAACAGCGACGCGACCGCCATCGTCAGCATGTTGCCGAAGTTGGAGCTCGTTCCCATCCGAACATATTTCATGATGTTGGCATAGGTTCGCCGGCCCTCGGCGACACCGTCGGCGAGCACGCCGAGATCGGGCGCGAGCAGGATCATGTCGGCTGCCTCGCGCGCAACGTCGGTGGCGCCGTCGACCGACAGGCCGACATCCGCGGCGCGGATCGCCGGCGCGTCGTTGATGCCGTCGCCGATGAAGCCCACCGTGTGGCCGCGCGCACGGAGCGCCCGCACGATCCGTGTCTTCTGGTCGGGCGTGACGCGGGCGAAAAGGTCGACCTGTTCCACGCGGGCAGCGAGTGCTGAATCATTCAGCTTCGCGATCTCTTCGCCGGTCAAAATACCTTCGACCGGCAGGGCGAGCGCCGCCACGAGATGCTGGATCACCGGCGCAGCGTCACCCGAAATCACCTTGATGCGGATGCCCGCCGCTTCGAGCCGGGCGACTGCGGTTGTGGCGCTGGGCTTGGGCGGGTCGACGAACACGCAATAGCCAGCGAAGACGAGTTCGTCTTCGCCGTGTGCGTCGATGCGCTCCTGTCCGGCGGCCGGCTTCCATGCGATGGCGAGCAGTCTGAGCCCCTGTGCAGCCCGATCGTCCCGCAATGCGCACAGCCGCGCGCGCAATCCATCGTCAAGTGGCAGAAGTGCCCCCGACCGGTCCTGCGCTCTCGTGCACAGGGCAAGCAGTGTCTCGGGCGCGCCCTTGACGATCTCGATCCGCTCGCTTCCTTGCTCGGCCAGGACCGCCACGCGTCGCCGCTCGAAATCGAACGGCCGTTCGTCCAGCTTGCGCCAGTCCTCGAGCGAGCGGCCAGTCATGTGGAGCACCAGCGCCTGGTCAAGCGGACTTTTCAGGCCGGTCTCGAAGCGGGCGTTGACCGCCGCCAGCTCCGCCACCCGCTCGTCATCCTCGCCGTCGATGCCTGGGTGGCCGACGAGCGTGATCCGCGCCTCGGTGAGTGTGCCAGTCTTGTCGGTGCACAATATGTCCATCTGGCCGAGGTCGTGGATCGCGGACAGCCGCTTCACCACCACTTTGGCTTTCGCCATCCGCTGAGCGCCGCGCCCGAGCGCGACGGTCATGATCATCGGCAAAAGCTCGGGCGTCAGGCCCACCGCGAGCGCCATCGCGAACAGGAAGGACTGTAGTGGCGGCCGGCCGAGGGCCAGATGGGCGAGCAGCACGAACAATACGAGGAAGATCGTGAGCCGCACGATCAATGTGCCAAGTTTGTGGATGCCATGCTCGAACGCGGTCGCCGGCTGCTTGCCGGCGAGCGAACGCGCAATCGCGCCGAAGCGCGTGCGCAAACCGGTCTGGACGACGAGCATCGTCGCCGTGCCGCCAATGAGCGATGTCCCGTGGAACAGCGCGTTGCGCGCGTCGGCCGGCGTCTCGGCGGTCATGACGGGCTCGATCTGCTTCTCGACCGGATAAGGCTCGCCGGTCAGCAGCGCCTCGTTCACCTGCGCGCCGTTTGCCGCCAGGACTATGCCATCGGCAGGGACGAGATCGCCCGCCGCAAGCATGACGATATCGCCAGCCACCAGCTCGCGCACGGGCAACTCGATCGGCTTGCCATCGCGCAGCACGGTCGCATGAAGGGCGATCGCCTGCTTGAGGGCTTCCGCCGTCGCTTCGGCCCTGTGCTCCTGGACGAGATCGAGGGCGGTAGACAGCACGACGACGATGAAGATGATCGCAAAGCTCGCCATGTCGCCGGTCGCCCCGGCTATGCCGGCGGCCACGAGCAGGATGGCGATCAGAGGATTGCCGAGGCGGCGCAGGAGGTCGAGCAGGAGATGCCGCTGCTTCGCCGCGGATATCTCGTTCGGTCCGTCACGGTCGAGGCGCAAGGCAGCCTCATTCGACGACAGCCCGTCGCGGGTCGCGGCGAGCGTGCGGAGAGAATCGTCGGGCGTAGCTTGCCAGAACGCCTTCGGCTCGGTCACCGCGGCTCCCGTCCGCTGAACCGCAGCAAGGACAGGAACAGGTTCAGGAAGTCGAGGTAGAGCGTCAGCGCACCCATTACCGCAGCGCCATTGCGCCCATCCGCGGCGCCCTCCTCATATTGACGCTTCAGCCGCTGGGCATCGAATGCGGTGAGCCCTGCGAACAGCAGGATGCCGATGCCCGAGGTGAGCAGATCGAGAGTGCCTGAGCGCACGAACAGATTAAGCAGCATCGTCACGATGAGCCCGACGAGCGCGATCGCGAAAAAGGCGCTCAGGCCGGACAGATCCTTGTGCGTGACAGTGCCCACCAGAGCGAGTACGGCAAATCCGGCAGCAGCGGCAACGAAGGTGTAGGCGACGCTGCCGCTGCTGTAGGTGAGCAGCACGCTGCCGAGCGACAGTCCGACGAGCGCGGCGTAGAGGATGAAGATCGCCCTGGCCATCGAGGCCGAGAGCCGGTCAATGCTGGCGCCGAGCAGGATCACGAGCCCGAGGGGCGCCAGCGTCACGATCCATCCAACGATGGTGAGCCCGCCCGCTGTGAACAGCGCGTCGGCGAGCGACCGGCTGTAGGCGACCAGAAGGGCGAACGCTGCCGATAGGATCACACCGCCGGCCATGTGGAGATAGACCGCGCTCATATAGGCGCCACCCCCCCGATACCCGCCGTTCGAATTGCCGGATGCCGGCCACTCAAATTCATTGCTTCGGTGGAGCATGCGAAGGTCCTCGCCTTGGGTAAGAGCTAGACCTCTACCCTGTGTCGGCACGTCGCGGCGACCAATCCGCAAAGCTACGTAAGCTGACAGGCGGGCGGGGTCCGTAGGCTTACCTAATTCGTCGTGCTGCAGAAGTTCCTATGAGCCGCTGACAGGCAACGAGGAGCAGGCAGTGGTTTCGCTATCGACGCCCGACAGAATGGCGACAAAATGTGCTGGTTATCCAGACGGCGCATTGGCTGAACTGTTCCTTCGCGCCATGAGAGTAGCCGTTGCGACCCTTGCAGGCGGGCTCGCGCCGTCGTCGCTCGGCGAGGCATTCGGTTGCTCGCGCGACCGGCAGAGGCGGACTGCGTCGATCCTGAAACCTGGCTGGCCCGGACATCGTCAGGCGCAGGTTCGTGGTGGCCGGCATGGGCCGCCTGGCTCGACCTTCATTCAAGTCCTCCAGGCCTACCGCCGCCGCTCGGCGGTTCCGGCGTGAACGCCGGGGCGCTCGGGAACGCGCCGGGCAGCTATGTCCTCGAAAGCTGACGAGCCGACCGCAACAAAGCCGTCGGGCGCATGGCGGCCCTGGTTTCTCGGCATCATCCTTGTGGCGGCGCTGGTCGGGGCGGTGCTGCATTTCGGCGAGATAGAGAACTTTGGCCGGCTGGTCGCTCGCGCCAATCTCTTCTGGTTGGCTCTTGCCGTCCTATTCCAGCTTTCGACCTATGCCAGCGTGGCGGCGGGCTGGGCGGTGGTGCTGCGCTGTGCGGGAACGCCGCGTCCGCTCCCCAGATTGATGCGAATCGCGCTCACCAAATTATTCGCCGACCAGGCAGTGCCGAGCGCGGGAATGGGGGGCAATGTCCTGCTCGTCGACCAACTCGTGCGGTTACGCGTGCCGCGCGGGACGGCGGTCGCGGCCCTGCTCGTGTCGATGATCGGCTATTATGCCGCCTTCGCATTTTTCGCGATCGTCATGCTGGTTCTGCTGTGGCTCCACGACAAGGCGACGCCGCTGATGGCCGGCGCGGTCACCACCTTTCTGCTGGTCGCGCTTGCGATTCCGTCACTCGCGCTCTGGCTCAGGCACCGCGGCAGCCAACCCTTGTCGCCTCGGCTCGAACGCGTAGGCGTAGTCCGCAACCTGCTTGAGATCGTCGGTCAGGCCCCGACGGATCTAATCGGCGACCGCCAGCTTCTGGTTCGCGTGACCGGCTTCAACGGGGCGGTCTTCCTGGCCGATGCGGCGACACTCTGGGCTTCCCTGAACGCCCTGGGAGAACCTGCGGCGTTCGGGACCGGATTCATCGCGCTTATCATGGCATCGATCATCGTCACGCTAGGCCCGATCCCGCTCGGTCTCGGCAGCTTCGAGGCAACCTCAATCGCAACGCTCGGTCTCCTGGGCGTGCCGATAGAGACTGCCTTTGCCGCCACGATGCTATTGAGAATCCTGACATTGTGGCTGCCGTTGCTGCCCGGTCTGATAACGATGCGCTCGGCGCTCAAGCGGCGGCCACTCCGGTCCGCCGATCGTGATAAGCCGGCCGAGCGGCAAACGGCAGGACGGCCGTAAGGTTTAGTACTTATCTGTGAAGTGGCGCATATCATTCTTATCATGGTCTTGATCAGCAAACAGATAGTGGTTCGAGACAAGCGTGACATTCATTTCCAGGCGCCGCCTGCTTTTGGGTGGCGGTGCCGTCGCTCTGGGCATGTTACAACAGACGAACGGACGCGCCGCCCTGCCAGGACCAGTTCCTCCGCGCCCGGTTCTGCTTCAACGCGCATTGAGTGCGCTGGATCGCCACGGCGCGACGATAAAGCAACGCGACGTGATCGGTATCGTGGATTTCAGCCAGGCATCGCGCACTCCCCGGTTCCATATCGTCGATGTGATGAGCGGGCGGAGCCAAAGTCTGCTGGTCGCGCACGGGCGCGGGTCCGATCCGGATCATAGCGGTTGGGTCGAGCGCTTCTCCAATTCACCGGGGTCGGCGGCATCTTCAGCGGGCGCTTATCTGGTCGGCAGCGGTTATTCAGGCAAGCATGGTCGCTCGCAGCGCCTGATCGGTCTTGACCCCGAGAACAGCAATGCCGAAAAGCGCGCTATCGTGATCCATGCGGCGTCCTATGTATCGGACGACATCGTTCGGACGACCGGCAAGCTCGGGCGAAGCCAGGGATGTTTTGCCGTTGCCCAAACCGCCATAATGGAAGTTCTCGGCCAACTCGGCCCCGGCCGAATGATCTACGCAGCAAAAATCTGACCATGCGGCTGTCGGTTTCGGATCATCGCCTTCCCTGTCTCCTCGGCCTATGAAACCACGCAATGCAGTCCTGGCAAGGACCGCAACGTATCACAATGGCCGCATTCGAGCGGCTCGGGCCGAATTCTGGTCCCACAAGCTCGGTGTCCGACGTCGCGCGCGTGACGAGCCGCTGCCCAAGATTCTCGCTTCGGGCAGCACTTCGTGGCTCACTCAAGCTGGTGCCCGGCACCTCAGAGATCTTGGGAAACCGTTCCCCTAGCATCGTCAGATCGAACAACGGCCCTTCGGACACTGCGCAGTATCGTCGCCGCGATGGCTGATCTCGCCCGCCAGCAATCCGCGAAGTGTGTTCATTTTCCGGCGTCGGTCTCGCTCGCCAGCAGGGCCTCGAACCGCTCGATATCGGTCTGGGTAATGAATTCCTTCACGCGTGTCGCCCATCTGGAACGCCGCCCCGACCCGTCCGGGTCGTTTGACCTATGTTGCCATATGCCGAGTCGAGTGGCGCTTGCGTCATCATGGGGGCCTCCGACCGTCAAACGCTGGCGCTGCGCCCCTCCTGCGATTGTGAAGGCACAGACGCTTGCGACGGGTCGTCTTGGAAGCGCGGGACTCTCCTAACCAGAATTGGGCGTTCAATCCGTGCCCACACGGGCTGACCTGCCAGGACGCAGCCAGGCGAGCAGGAACGGCCTGAGGTTTGGTGAAGCACCGTTGGGCGTCTCGATATCAATGTTCAGACGCTTGAATTGCCAATAGATCATCACGCTCATGACCGCGGCGTAAAAACACCAGACAGAAGCAAATGCGTATTCCTTGACGATCTCTGCGACCGTCAGCGCAATGACGTTCACCACGCCGTAGGCTTTGACGACGCGATGGGTGGACAGCAGCAGAGCACCGCACGTCGCTATAATATACAGGCAGGACACCCAGAAATCGCCGGTCAGCGGGTTACGGTAGGCGATCGAGTTCTGCTCGATAAAGACCTGGTTCGGAAAGAATATCAACCCGTAGACGTCCCATGCACATACGAACGCGCCGACGGCGGTCAGGCTGAGAATGACCTTTCTGCGCCAGCCGGGCGGTTCCATCAGCGCGACAGCGGCCGGCATCAGCAGGGGTAGTATCCCCTGCGCATAGAGCATGAACAGGAATGCGACATGATCAAGCGCAAGCTGGCCGATATGCCCTTCAAGGCCGAGCCAGACGAACCCTTCGGAGAATTGGTGAACTGCGAACAGCATCGGCACGGAAGCGAACAGCAGGGCTCGCGGCTCGCGGACATGCCGCAATGTCGCCACGCCGATCGATCCAATCACGGCGCTAGCGATAAAGCTGGAGCTGGCTGAAAAGCACATGTGGTCATTCCCCGAAAAGGGGCACGAACCCCTGACAAGCGCTTCCTGCGTCATTCGCAGCGTGATGCGCGGCGATAGTTGGCGTCTTCGGTGCCGTGGTCCAGTTTCAATTCAAGTGAAAGGCCGCAGGCCCATGGTCACAGCCATATATTTGGCCGGGTCCTTGTTGACGATCTCTGGCGCGCCCGCAGCAGCGATCCGCTCGCGACGAGATAATCTCATTCCATGCCGCCGAGATGGTCGAGACATGCTTGCTATCCCGCTCGGTGACGCCGGGCCACGCGGCCCGAACCGGAATTCCTTGGCCGTTTCCCGCTCGTAGACCGCCGTGCTTACGGGGGTGTTGCCTTGGATCGGGATGCTGGAGCGAACCATCTGATGCATATCGAGAAGGCTATCGAGCGTCGCACCGGTGGCGCCACCCACGAGATAGTGCGCGCGCGCCGGGCCGCCCAGCCGGGCGATGGCACGCGCCATATTGATGCCGCCATCCGGGTCATAATGTTCCTGGTGGGCCCGGATCTTGTGAGTGTGAAAGACGCGATCCGCCTCATAGGCCACATCTTTGGCCGGGTTTACCGTAAGGGTCGCAATTCTCTTCATGTCCGGGAGGTTATCATCGCGAGCCTTGGCGTCGGAATAAGTATATGTCCCGAGATGCTCCCCAATTCGGCTCGCTTGACTACTATGGCCGCCGCGACGGCTCTATCACCGCCATACCGCTGTGCAGCTATCGAGTTGGCTTCGGCGCGGACAGGGCTCCGTATTGTTCCCTATGTTGTCACGCCCCGGCTTTCGAGAGGAAAAGCTATGAAGAAATTCCTGCTTCTCGCCTTTGCCTGCTTCCTGCCTGCGGCATCCGTCCCCAACCCGCCGCATTGGCACAAGGCGCAGGCCGAACGCCTCGTCGAATGGCTCGACGCAGCTGCCGACGGCCCATCGGCCAAATCTACGCGGGCGGCCTAGCGTTCAGATCGCTCCTAGATGACATCACGAAACGGTGAGAGAAGGCAAGCATGGCGGACGAAGTCGAACTGAAGCTCGAACTGACGCCGGACGCCGCCGATGCGTTCGAAGCTTCCGCTTTGCTGCCCGTCAATCCTGAAAAGATCGAGCAGCGGTCGATCTATTTTGATACTCCGGATCATGCTCTGGCGAAGAAGGGGTTTTCGCTGCGCATCCGCCGTTCGGGGAGGAAGCGCACGCAGACCGTGAAGGCGGATGGTGCCAGTGCCGCGGGCCTGTTCGTGCGCTCCGAATGGGGACGTGCGGTCAAGGACGACAAGCCCAACCTCGATGATACCACGCCGGTCCGGGCCATGATTGGCGGCGCGGTCGATACCGTCGCTTCGGTCTTCGAGGTGCGGATCGCGCGGCGCACGTGGATCCTGAGGCAGGACGGCGCGGCGATCGAAATGGTTCTGGACCGCGGCGAGGCGGCGGTGGGGGACCGAACATCGCCGATCAGCGAGATCGAGCTGGAGTTGAAGGCCGGCGATCCGGCCGCATTGTTCACGCTTGCCCGGCGCATCGATGCGGTCGCGCCCGTCCGGCTGAGTGTACAGACCAAGGCCAAGCGGGGCTACCGGCTCACCGGACCGGTCACTACGATGGTCAAGGCAGAGCCGATAGCGCTAACGAGTGACATGACGGCGGCCCATAGCAGGCGACCTGCCGCCGGTTGCTGAAGCTGCGGAAGAACGCCTCGGCATGCAGCACGCCGGCAAACTCGGGACCGATGCCGCGCAGCTGGAGCAGCCGGGCGCTCGCCGGCTCAGCTGCCTCGTCCGTCGCCGCCTCCAGCATCGCGTCGCGCCCGCGCTCCACCTCCTTGATCTGGCGCATGACCAGCTCCAGCCGGTCCAACTCGCGCTCGATCTCGCGCTTCACATGGCAAGGCAGCGGCCGACCGTCACCGGTGACTAGTTCCTCCAGCCGCGCGCGCCGGTTCGTGCGCAGTGGTTCGTAATCGCCGACCTCTCGCGCGAACAGCAGGCCCTTGATGCGGTTGACGTGCCGGATGCGTTCGACGACCAGCGAGCGCCGCTCGCGGCAGACGCGCCGGCGGTCTTCGTCCTCTGCGCTCGGCACTGTCACCATGGCACAGACCCGCGGCTCGCCGCGCTTGTAGGCAAGCAGCGTGCGGACCAGCGCCTCGCCGTCGAGCTTGTCCGTCTTCGCGCGCTGGCTGCGCCACGAGGCCGCGATCGAGGCGGCATCGACGACATGGCTCTCGATGCCTTCGCGCACGAGGCAGCGGTGAATCCAGAAGCCGTCCAGCCCCGCCTCCTGGATGACGACCAGCGGATACTGCTCGCCCGTCCGCTCCCGCGCCTTCGCCTGCAACTGCGCGAACCGCTCCAGCAGTGCCGGCACGTCGCTGGCCTTCCCCTGATGGCGTGAAATGCGCCCGCAGCCACCCGGCGCCAGCGACGTCACCAGCCAAGTGGAACGGCTCAACTCGAGCGACACGAAGATCGCGTTCAGCTGCGTGCTGACGGCGGCATGGGACGGAATGGACGCGGGCAATCTCCTTCGACAAAGCGGGAAGGCCAGTCTGCCTTTTTGAAGTCACCTATCTTTCTCAAGCGACCGCAGCTTCTCTTGCTCATCGTGAAGGAGTTTGCGGATTTCATTATGTCTGTCGCGATGGGCGGCATTGTGGAGAAGCGCCTGGAAGCGCAGGATATTCTCGTTGTGCGCCCAGGATCGCTTCTCGAAGTCGCTCCGACCGCTCCCGCCATCACACGCCATTTGCAATGCTCCCGCTAGCGACCTGCCTACGGGCGAGCGGAGCGCCGCTGGCGGCGATCCTATCGCCTCAGCGTGTCGGAGTGCACAGAGTGATGACCGTTCGCGCGCGTGTCTGTTCGATGTCGAACATAGCAGCAGCGGTTCTGAATCTTTCCCGAAAAGTCAGCCGCCCGGCTGCGTTTCCGGGCCAAACAACCGATTCATCTCTGTGGTGGTCTCGGCGTAACACTCGCACGACGTCTCCTCGAGACCCGGCCGGTCGACGATCGTAATGATCCCGCGCACATAATCGATGTATCCTGCCCGATGGAGCACCTTGGCGGTCAGCGAGACGCTGGAGCGGGTCGTTCCAAGCATCGTCGCGAGGAACTCGTGGGTGAGGGGAAAGGTGTCGGCAAGGGCGCTGTCATGGCTCGTCAGCAACCAACGACAGCAGCGCTCCTCGAGCGTATGCAGTCGGTTACAGGCCGCAGTTTGTGCGAGCTGGCCAAAGGCGAAGCGCCAGTACCGCTCCATCATCCGCCTCAGATCGCGGTCTCGCTCGAGCTCGCGCGAAAGGAAAGTTCGGCTGATCTTGAGCGCGCTGCCCGGCACCTGCACCATCGTCTCGGTGATCGCCACATCGACGCCGAACAGTGCATTGGAATCGGTGATGCCCTCGACACCGATCGCGCCCACTTCGACGGAGCGGCCATCACGCATCACCTTGACCATCGAGACGATGCCGCGGTTTACGAAATAGAGATGTTGGATCAACCCGTTAACATGATCGATGACCGCCCCCGACTCCGTCTGGATAAGCTCCATCTCGGGTGTCAGCCGTGCGAGCGTCGCCGGAGGCAGCGCGAGCAACAGGCGGTTGGTGATTGGTTCCCTTTCACTGACCATCGTAATGCGCTCCGCCTGACCGACGGTGCGCATGCAAGAGACGGTCGATCGTGTCGCCGACGGCTCCTTCGCGAAACGGCGTCTCGATCACCGCTCCAAAGCCGAGTCTGGCAGCTCGCTCCTGAAGGTCCGGGGTGGAGTAGGCGGTAATCAATATGGCGGGTCCATTCCAATCCCGCGAACGCAGGCACGACAAAATCT
The DNA here is from genome assembly GCF_001650725.1 of Sphingobium sp. TCM1. GTDB lineage: Bacteria > Pseudomonadota > Alphaproteobacteria > Sphingomonadales > Sphingomonadaceae > Sphingobium. The sequence goes on from NZ_LXVX01000034.1 coordinate 179,543, forward strand.
CGAAGCCGTCGAGTTCGCGGAACCGATAGTCCGCCACCAGGCAGGCAGCGCTTGTGCAAAACGGATCGTCGAGCAGTGTCTTTCCGCTCGCGTGCGCCCTGACGTCGTAGCCCCGCGCCCGCAAGACCAGCTGAAGCGATCGCCTGACGGCAGGATCGTCTCCTGCAAGCAGGATCTTCGGCTGTCCTGAATCCGAAGCGATGTTCGGGTACCTCATGTTGTTCCGTTCGGAGAGGAGATATTGCATCGTTTCCGATAGCGGGCGCTCCTATGCGATGCGTTACGTAAAGCCCCGGATGAGGCGTCATTACGCACGCCCCGGTTCAATGGACGGCGCAGGCCAGAAAATCCAGAAAATGGCGGCCATGACGGCTATCCAGAACAGAACGATCGCAACGGCGGCTTTCCTGCTGATGGCAGTGACCCAGCGCTTCTGCCTGGGCGCGAAACTCCGCAATCAGTTTCGCCGGAGTTGATCGAGCAGGGCTTGCCCGATGCGCGTGCGAAGCTCCTGTACGACGCACTGAATCCCATCAGCGCAGATTTTGCCTTCTGGCTGGCGATCAGGGTCGCGCGGGCGTCCGTCGTGCGGTTCCTCGGCGTTCCGCCCGAGGTCGAGACCAATGCGCCGCGCGAAGAGCGCGCGTATCACCGCGATCATGCGCGGCATACTTCCGTTGTCGAGACGCGCTGCCGGCCTCCAGAACGATGGCGAGAACAAGATCGTGCCGTGGCCGTTGGAGAAGATCGTGGTTCCTACGCTCATCATCTCGGCGGCGGATGACCTCTTCAAGACCCTGCCGGGCGCCCGGTTCACGGCAGCGCATGTTCCTGGCGCTCGGTTGAAGGTCTTCGAGACGGGTGGACACCTCATGGTGTCGCGCGGCGACGAGGTGCGCAGGACGATCGACGAATTCCTCCGCCGCCCGCCCGATCCCGCCGATGGCCGGACCGCTTGAGGGCGCCATGAACAGGCGGACCTTTCTTGTCGGAATCGGTGGTGCGGTCGTACTCGCCGGATCGGGCGCGGTTGCGTGGAGATCGTCGGTGGGATCGATGGCCGACTATGAGGACTATGCGCGACACCTACGCGTCCCGCTGGCCGGGAAGTCGAGCCTCCGGGAAATCATCCGCTATGCGACACTCGCGGCCAACGGTCACAATACGTAGCCCTGGCGATTCCGGGTAAAGGACAACGCTATCGATCTCGTTCCGGACTATGGGCGACGCACTGGCGATGAATCGCTACCAAAGTCCCGAACGATGCATTTTCTGTCGCGCGAAGACTTTGTGCGGCGCGGGCGCTCGCCGCCTAGCGCATCTCGAAAAGCTCCTGATTGAACTGCGATCCTGTCAGACCCCGCGACGTCATTGCGGCACACAGGCTCTTTCCAAAAGCAGCCGGACCGCAAAACCAGATGTCTGCCTCGATCCAGTCAGGCACCAGGTCGGCCAATCGATCCAATGTCAAAAAGCCGTCACGGGGCGTGACAAACAGGTGGAAGCGGACGCCCGCTTTCTCGGCGAGATCGCGAACTTGCCCGACAAAACCATCGTCGGGCGCCGCGGTCGAATAGAAAAGGTCGATACCGCCTCCCTGACCGGTCCCGGCAAGTGCCTGGAGGCGTGCGATGAAGGGGGTGATGCCAACGCCGCCCGCGATCCAGATCTGTCGGGCGCGGTTGCCCTGGAAATCGAAGCACCCATAGGGGCCTTCGATCGTCACGGGCTGGCCTACATGGAGCAGGTCCGGGAGCTTGCGCGTATAGTCGCCTAGGCCCTTGATGCTGAAGGCCAGATGGCCGTCATTATGCCATGCCGAGGAGAGGGTGAAGGGATGGGCGCCTTCACGATCGTCGGTCTTGAGGAAGGCGAACTGCCCGGCTTGATGGCCCGGCCACGCCGTCCCGACATCGACTGCCACGTCGAGAACGGCATTGCCGGGATAGATCACGAGCCGCGTGATCACCCCGGCCGCCCGGCGCGAATAGCCAATGCGCCGGAACAGGGCTGTTGTGGCGGCAACCGTGCCCGCCGCGAGCAGGACGATCATCAGCAGCCCCAGAGGCGCGGTCCAGTAGGTGCGGTCCATCAAAACCACGGCATGGAACACGAGCACGAGGAAGATCGGCGCAGTCAGGCGATGCGCCTTGAAGAACCAGTGATACGGGAACTTCTTCCAGAGCGCGAGCAGGACGAGCACGATCAGGATGTAGAGCGCGATCTCGCCCAGCTCGGTGGCGGCGCCGCGCAAACCGTCCAGAAGATTGGCGCCAGCGGCCGGGCCGCTTCCCCTTGGTCGGCTTGGACGAACCAGCCAGCCCTGACCCACCATCCAGCGTGGGATGATCTCGAGCAGCCAATGGGCCAGCGCGAGAAGCAGGCCAGCTACGCCAAACCATTTATGGAGACGGTAGAATTTGTCGAGGCCGCCAAGCGCGCCTTCGATCTGCACTGGCCGCGCCGCCAGCACCACGCCCGCCGCCATGAAGCCGATGGCGAGAATGCCGGTGAGGTAGATGAGTTCGTGGCGGACCGCCCAGAAACCGCCCGTCAAGGCCCCGGTGCGCAGGCTTAGCAGCCAGGCAACGACGAGAATCAGAGCGAGGGCAACAGGAAGAAGTTTCAGCCGGGTCAATCGCATCGCACACGTCACTCCAGAGCAGTATCGCCTGCTTCTCCCGGCCCGGCGCATTGAGCCCTCACGATACATGCAGCGCCATGGGCCGTCAGGCAGTTCGTATTGCTACGTAAGTCGAGCTTCAGGGGCTCGGGTAAATGATGCCAGTGGCCCATGGCGGCAAACTGCGGAGCTTCCGCGCGCCTGTGTTAGGCTTATGTTCTTCCAGACCGAAAATCGAGGCATATCGACCATGGCCGAACCCGACGCCCTTCCGCGCTATCGTTCCAATCTTCAGGGCGAGGTTGACGGCGCGGCGATCTATGCAGCGCTTGCAGAGAGCGAGGCCGATCCCAAGCTCGCCGAAGTGTTCCGGCGGCTTGCCGCCGTCGAGGAGGCGCATGGCGATTTCTGGCGCAAACGGATCGAGGCGAAAGGCGCGCAGTTCCGTCCAACGCCTTCTGCACGAGCACGCATACTCGCGCGGCTCGCGCGGCGATTCGGCCCCGCTTTCGTGCTGCCGACGCTGGCCGCGAACGAGACGCGCGATAGCGCCGCCTATGACAACCAGCCGGAAGCGCGGGGCGCGGGCCTGCCGGCAGACGAGCGCTCGCACGCGCTGCTCATGCGCGCGGCCGCCGGCAAGGGCGGCCTCTCCGGTCCCACACTGGCGCTGCTGGAAGGCCGGCATCGTGGTGGCGGCAACACGCTACGCGCCGCCGTGCTCGGCGCCAATGACGGGCTCGTCTCGAACATGAGCCTCGTCATGGGCGTCGCGGGTGCGGCGGTCGCCGAACAGACACTGCTACTCATCGGCTTTGCCGGCTTGGTCGCCGGTGCCTGTTCGATGGCGATGGGCGAATGGCTGTCGGTCACCAGTTCGCGCGAGCTCTACCAGAGCCAGATCGCAACCGAGGCGGAGGAACTGCGCGAGGTGCCCGACGAGGAGCGCGAGGAATTGGTCCTCATCTACCAGGCCAAGGGCATCGATGAACTGCAGGCCCGAGCCCTAGCGGACAAGCTGCTGAGCAATGAAGACACCGCGCTGGATACACTGGCGCGCGAGGAACTGGGGATCGATCCTGATCAGCTCGGGGGTTCCGCGTGGACCGCCGCGATTTGGTCCTTCCTGCTTTTTTCGGCAGGAGCCATCGTTCCGGTCGCGCCGTTCCTGTTTCTCTCCGGGCGTACCGCTCTCATCGGCAGCTTTGCCGCGAGCGGCTTCGCGCTGGCGCTGATCGGCGCGGGGACGAGCCTGTTCACCGGACGGAGCGCCTTGTTCTCGGCTGTGCGACAGCTCCTCATCGGTCTCGCTGCGGCCGGGATTACCTATGGAGCGGGCGCAATTGTCGGAACATCGCTCGGCTGACGTATTCCCATCGCCGTCAGGCTGCCGTCAGTCGTCGCCGCTAATCTCCTGTTGAAGGAGAAGGCGATGGTCACCGGGAAACTCGTTCGCGAGAATGCGCTGAAGGTCTGGGACGTGCCGCTCAGACTGTTCCACTGGTTCCTTGTTGCGGCAATTGCGATCGCATTCCTTTCCTCGGAGGGCGACAGTCCTATCGCCGCATGGCACATTGCGGCCGGTTGGATGGCTGCGGTGCTCATTGTCTTTCGCCTGGTTTGGGGGGGCGTCGGCGGCGAGCATGCCCGCTTCGTTAATTTCGTTCGGCCATCCCTTGTTGCTGGCCATATTCGCTCCCTCCTGTCTCGCGATCCGGAACATTCGGTCGGCCACAATCCGCTCGGTGCGCTAGCGGTTCTCGCCCTGCTCGCGGGTGTCGCTGCCGTCTTATGGACGGGCATCCAGCTCGATGCGGGCAGGGGAAGCGAAGATCTCCACGAAGCACTGGCCTACGGGCTCCTGGCGCTGATCGGCATCCATGTGGTGGCCGTCATCGCGATGTCGATGGTGACGCGCGAGAATCTCGTGCGGGCGATGATCACAGGCCGCAAGCGCACCGCCCTCCATGCCGGCGCCCGTGATGCCCGCGCGCCCGGCCCGATGGCATTGCTGGCTGGCGGCGCAGTGATCGCCGCGACGGTCGTCGCGATCCTCCGGTTCGACGCTGCTGCTTTCGGGCCGAGGCTGGAGACCGAGCGAGGCGAACGGTACGGCGGCGATCATCAGTCCAGTGAGTCTGCGGAAGGCACCGACAAGGATTGAAACATTGCATTCATGCTCGATCCTCGCGACGACTGCCGCAGGGGCCGGCGTTCGCGGTGCACATAGCGTGTCGAGCACAGCAGCCGGACCCAGGAGAATGATGCGTCGTGCGTGTGCTTATCGTCGAGGACAATGACCGGCTGGCGATACTGATCGCCGAAGGTCTGCAACGCCGGGGCTTCTCGTGCGATATTGCCGGCAGCCTGGCCAGCGCCGACAACGCCATGGACGGCGCGGCTTATGACGCCATCGTGTTGGACCTGGGCCTGCCCGACGGCGACGGGATCGACTGGCTGGCCACCAGGCGCCGGTGCGGCCAGGTTCCGCCAGCCATCATCCAGACCGCGCGCGGCGCCCTGGAGGACCGCGTGACCGGCCTGGATGCCGGCGCGGACGACTATGTGGTCAAGCCGGTCGAGATCGATGAACTTGCCGCGCGGATTCGCGCGTTGCTGCGACGGCCCGGCCCTCGCATGCAGTCCGTATTGGAGGTCGGTGACCTGACGTTCGATGCTGCCAGGCGTAGCGCGCGCTATTGCGGCAGGGCGATCGAGCTGTCCCGGCGCGAGGCGGACTTGCTGGAGTTGCTGATGCGCCGGGCCGGGACCGTGGTGTCGCGCGGCGCCATCGAGGAGGCCCTCTACAGCTTTAACGAGCCGGTGACGCCCAATGCCGTGGAGGCAGCGATGTCGCGATTGCGGCGCAAGCTCGACGACGCCGGAGCGAGCGACAGCCTGCACACGATCCGAGGCGTCGGCTACATGCTGCGGGAAACCGCGATATGACTCGCCGCCGATCCGTTGCCCGAAGATTGATCCGCGGATTGGGGGTCGTCAGCCTGGTCGGCGCTGTATTGCTGCTTGGCGCGGTTGCCTTCTTCTATCGCCTATCCTTCGCCGATCTCAGCGCCAGGGATGCCACGATCCGTGCGATTCGCGAGATGCTGGAGCATGTCGCGCTGCCGCTGCTGGTGCTGATGGTGCCCATGGCGTTCGTCAGCCTCCGGGTCATTCGCCAGGCATTCGTGCCCATGGCGGAAGCCGCCGAGCAGATCGAAGCGGCCCGCGGACATGAACGCGGCTTTCGGATCGATACGTCGCAGATTCCTGCGGAGGCCTTGCCGTTCACGGGTGCCGTCAACGATCTCCTCGCGCGCCTCGATGACGCGGCCGCCCGGCAGGAGGCATTTGCCGCCGACGTGGCCCACGAACTGCGCACGCCGCTCGCTGTCCTCTCGCTTGAGCTGGACCGGCTCGATAATGCCGACGCCAGCCGCCTGAAGAGCGATGTGGCGGCGATGCGGCGGCTGATCGACCAGTTGATGCTGCTCGCTCAGATCGATGCCGCCACAGCGGCGCAAATAGCGCCCGAGACAGTGCCGCTCGCTGACGTGGCGAGGGACGTCGTCAGCCTGTTGGCGCTCGGCGTGATTGCGGCTGGTCGGACGATCATGCTGGAGGCCGACACGGAGGCTCCGGTCGTGCGCGGCCGGCGCGAGGCGATTGCGGCGGCGCTGCGCAATCTCATCGAAAATGCAGTCCGCGCGACGCCGGTCGGTGGCGTCGTCCAGGTCCATGTCGGTCCCGGTCCCTCGATCCGGGTGAGGGACGAAGGACCTGGCCTTTCCCCTGACCGCCTGCATGACCTGGTCCGCCGTCACAGCCGCGCCGACCATGCCAGCAAGGATGGCGCGGGGCTGGGTCTCGCGATCGTCGAGCGGATCATGGCCGCGCATGGCGGCACGCTGACGACCGATCCCGAAGTGCGCGAATTGTCGCTGCGCTTCCCGGACAACAGCTAAATCTTCTCGCCGTCAGGGAGCGGTCAGCTTGTTCCTCTAGCGGAGAGGCATGAACAGCCGAGCCTATCTTTCCATTGGCGCCGTGGCGCTGGTCGGCATCGTGTCCGGCCTTTGGTGGATCACGGCGAACCCGAACGCGCCAGCCCCCCCTGCGGCGCGGCCGGAGGCGGTGCCAGGAAATGCGGGGAGCGTTTCCGGAGACCTCAAGGTCGACAGCAAGCGGATCGCCCAGCTTGGCATCCGCCTCGCTCCCGCGGTCGCTGCGCAGGATGCCCCGCTCGCGATGGTGCCGGCGGTGATCCAGCCGCCCGCCAATGCGCGCGTGGCGGTGGCCGCGACCTTTCCGGGCGTGGTGATGCGCACGCTGGTGGTCGAAGGCGACACGGTGCGGCAGGGACAGCCACTGGCGATCATTTCGAGCCGCGAGGTTCTGATGATGGGCGCGGACCTGACCCGCGCGAACGCACGGCTGGGTGTCGCCCGGTCGAATGCCGCGCGGCTCTCGCAACTCAGCCGGGAGGGCATCATTGCCGGTGCGCGCGCCGATGAGGCTCGTGCGATGGCCGTGGAAACCAGCGCCGACGTTTCCGAGAAGGCGCGTATCCTGCGCATGGTCAACGGCCATGGTGCAAGCGGCAACTATACGCTGACGGCGCCAATCGCGGGCCGCATCACCACGGCCAGCATCCAGACCGGAAATTCGGTGGATGGCACGACCGCGCCTTATGTGATCGATGCAGCGAACCGCTACGAAGTGCTTGGCCAGTTGCCCGAGCGCCTGGTGGGACTGGTCCACCCGGGCATGGTGGTGCGGATCGATCCGGACATACAGGGCCGCGTGACCGCTGTGGGATCCACGATCGATCCGGCGACCCGTTCTGCCAGCGTAAAGGCCGAGATTGCCGCCGGTCCGGGCATCGTGGCGGGAAGGGCGACCAATCTGCTGATTTCCGGCCCGGCGCCTGCGGGCGCGGTAGGCGTGCCTGCAGCCGCTGTCGCAACGATGGGTGGCCGGACTGTCGTCTTCGTCGCCACCAGGGGCGGCTTTGCGGTGCGCGAGGTGAAGAGCGGCGGGGCGAATGGAAGCCGGGCGGTCTTGTTGTCGGGCGTGAAGCCCGGCGAGCAGGTGGTCATCGCCGGCACGAGCGCGCTCAAAGCGCTCGCCTTGTCGCGGTAACCGGCCAATGCTGCGCTCACTGGTCGCGACGGCGCTGTCCTATCGCCTGCTCGTCCTTGCTCTCGCCCTGACCGTTGCAGGCCTCGGCGCATGGGCGTTCGTGAACCTGCCCGTCGATGCCTATCCCAATATCGCCCAGACGCAGGTCAAGATGATCCTCAAGGCGCCAGGCATGACGCCCGAGGAGGTGGAGAGCCGCGTCATCGCGCCGATCGAAATGGAGATGTTGGGCATCCCCAACCAGGCAATCCTGCGCTCGACCGCCAAATATGCGATTGCCGACATCACGATCGACTTCACCGACGGCACCGACATCTATTGGGCCCGCCAGCAGGTTGCCGAGCGCCTGTCCGGCGTGATGGCCGATCTGCCCGCGTCGGTCGGCGGCGGCCTCGCCCCAATCTCGACGCCGCTCTCCGACGTCTACATGTTCACGATCGAGGGGCCGCTCAACCTTCAGCAAAAGCGCGAGCTGCTCGACTGGACGATCCGGCCCGCGCTCAGGACCGTGCCCGGTGTCGCCGACGTCAACGCGCTCGGCGGCTATGTGCGGACGTTCGAGGTGAGGCCAGATCCGGTGGCGCTCGCGAGCGCGAAGCTTTCGATCGCCGACCTGCGAGGTGCGATCGAGAGCGGTAACCGCAACGACGGCGCGGGACGCCTTACGACTGGCGAGGAAGCGCTGATCGTGCGCGCGGTCGGCGCGATCCGCACGGTCGAGGATCTCCAATCGCTGGTGATCGCCAGCCGAGACGGTCGCGTCGTCCGGCTGGGCGATGTCGCCTCCGTCGGGACCGGCAGTCTCACTCGCTACGGTGCGGTCACCAAGAATGGCGAGGGCGAGGCGGTCGAAGGGCTGGTGATCGCCTTGCGCGGCGCGGATGCCCGCCAGGTTGTCGAGGGCGTGCGCGCCCGGCTTGCCGAGCTTCAGAAGACTCTGCCGGCCGGTACTCGTATCGATGTCTTCTACGATCGGTCCGATCTCATCGGCCGCGCCGTCGGCACGGTCGAGGAAGCGCTGCTCGAAGCCACGATCCTAGTGATTATCCTGCTCATCCTGTTCCTGGGCGACTGGCGCGCCGCCGCGATCGTCGCCGCGACATTGCCGATGGCGGCGCTCATCACCTTCCTGTTCATGCGCGGCATGGGCCTGTCGGCGAACCTGATGAGTCTGGGCGGCCTCGCCATCGCGATCGGCATGCTGGTCGATGGCGCGGTGGTGGTGGTCGAGAATATCGTCGAGCGGCTGGGGCGGGCGCATGAAGAAGGCCATCCACGCCTCAACCTGATCTTCCAGGCGTCAAGCGAGGTCATCGTGCCGGTCTCGGCCGGCATCCTCATCATCGCGCTGGTCTTTTTGCCGCTACTTGCGCTTCAGGGTCTCGAGGGCAAGCTGTTCGCCCCGGTCGCGCTGACCATCGTCTTCGCGCTCGCCGGATCGCTGCTGCTGGCGCTGACGCTGGTTCCGGTGCTCTCGTCATTTGGGCTTAAGAACGGTCATCATGGCGAGCCCTGGATCATGCGCCAGCTCTCGCCGCGTTACCATGCGCTGCTGGAGACTGCGTTTGCGCACAAGCGGGTGGTCTATGGACTGGCGGCCGCGGGTCTGGTGATTGCCGGTATGGCCTATGGCGCGGTCGGCAAGACCTTCATGCCAACGATGGACGAGGGCTCGGTGATCGTCCAGCTGACCAAGCTGCCTTCGATCAGCCTCGACCAGTCGGTGAAGGGCGATCTGGCGGTGCAGCGCCTGCTGCGCGCCGTGCCCGAAGTGCAGGACGTGATTGCCCGCGTCGGCGCGGACGAGATCGGCCTCGATCCGATGGGTCCGAACGAGACCGACAGCTTCGTGCGCCTGAAGCCGCAGTCCGAATGGCGCGGCGACAAGGACTTCGTCGTCGGCGAGATGCGCAAGGCGATCGAGGGACTGCCCGGCATCCAGCCGAGCTTCACCCAGCCGATCGAGATGCGCGTCTCCGAAATGTTGACCGGCGCGCGCGGCGACCTCGCGGTCAAGATCTTCGGCCCTGACCTTGCGACGCTGGGGGATCTCGCCGGACAGGTCCAGCACGCGCTCCAGGGCATTCGCGGCGCCTCTGAGGTGCTGACCGTCGCCAATGACAGCGTCGATTATCTCCAGCTCGACATCGACCGCACCGCCGCGGGGCGGTTCGGCATGCCGGTCGATCAGTTGCAGGATGCCCTGCGCGCGCAGGTGGAAGGCGTCCGGGCCGGCATCGTGGCCGAGGGGCAGAAGCGCGTGCCCATCGTCATCCGGGGGGATGAGAGCCTGCGCGCCGATCCCGTCCGCTTCGCCGATCTGCAACTGAAGACACCCGATGGCGTGCTGGCGCGTGTGAGCGACATGGCCCGCGTCGAGAGGACCGAAGGGCCGGTCAAGCTCGACCATGAGAACGGCTCCCGCTTCGCGCTGGTGCAGGCCTTCGTCTCGGGCCGCGACCTGGTGGGCTATGTCGACGAGGCCAAGGCGGCGGTGGCGGCAAAGGTCAAGCTGCCGGCCGGATATCGCATCGTCTGGGGCGGTCAGTTCGAGAACCAGCAGCGCGCCTCGGCCCGGCTGATGCTCGTCATCCCGATGGCGCTGCTGCTCATCTTCTGCGTGCTGCTGGCGACGCTCCGGTCACTGCGCGCCGCGATTCTCATCCTGCTCAACATCCCCTTCGCGATGGTGGGTGGCGTCGTGTCGCTCTGGGCGTCGGGCGAATATCTTTCGGTGCCCGCGTCGGTCGGCTTCATCGCCCTGCTTGGCATCGCGGTGCTGAACGGGCTCGTGCTCGTGGCTTATTTCCGCCAGCTCCTCGCGGAGGGCTACGACATGGCCGAGGCAGTACGGCAGGGCGCGGAGCGCAGGCTGCGCCCGGTGCTGATGACCGCCAGCATCACCGCCTTCGGCCTCGTGCCCCTGCTGTTCGCCAGTGGCCCCGGTTCGGAGATCCAGCGCCCGCTCGCGATCGTCGTCATCGGTGGGCTCATCACCTCCACGCTGCTGACGCTCGTCCTGCTGCCGATCCTGTTCGAGCGCTTTGGCGAAAGTGCCAGGGAAACCGAAAATGCCTGACCTGCTTCTGACCTTCCATTGCGCGATCCGGGACGTGGAGGCGGTCGTGGAGGCGCTCCGCTCCATCGCGCAGGCGCCGATCCATATTCGCGAAGAAGCGGTGCGCGGGCGGGATTTCAGCGATGCGCGAACGGCCGAGCAGGTGACGGGCAATCTCCGGCGCAGCGCGATCGAGCTCATAGTCGCCGATGCCACCCTGGACGAGGTGGTCCGGGCGGTAACGGACTCTCGGCACGAGCAGCCGGTGCGATGGCGCGCCCTGTCGGTGGTCCACCGGGGGAGGATCGCATGAGGCCATCCGTCCTTGCCTTGGCCGTGCTCCTGTCGCTGGCCCCTGGCCCGCTGCACGCCCAACGCGCCGACCTTCCACCGGTCGAGAAGATCAATGAAGCGCTCGACAACCATCCGACTGTTGCCGCCGCAGCAGCGAGAGTCGCAGCCGCTCGGGCGCAGGGCGACATGCTGCGCAAGGGCACCCATGAGGTTCTGGTCACCAGCAGCTATATTCGCCGCAGCGTTGACCGCGAGGGCGGTTATGACGAGTTCGACGCAACCATCTCACGTCCGTTTCGCTTGCCCGGCAAGGCGGCGCTCGACCGCAAGTCGGGAGCGCTCGGCGTCGAGGTGGCGGAGAACCAGATGGAGGATGCCCGCCACCAGGCGGCCTTGATGTTCTCCGGCCTCTGGCATGACTGGCTCACCGCCGGCAGCCTTCACCGCAACGACCTCGATACGGCGCGCTCGCTCGAGGCGGCGCTGGCCGCGCTGCAACGCCGCGTCCAGCTGCGCGATGCCTCGGCGCTCGATCTCGATCAGGCGTCGGCGGCCCTCGCCCAGGCGAGGGCGCAGGCCGCTGCATCGCGCTCGGCCCGCGAGCAGGCGCGCGTGACACTCGCGGCCACATTTCCGGAGATACCGCTCCCGCCCGAGCCGCCCGAGCTGGCCTTGCCGGAACTGCCGCAGCAGGATCTCGAAGCCATGCGGGGGCTGGTGATCGAGCGCAGCCATGAGATCCGGGCCGCCGACGGCGAGGCGCAGCGGCTCGCTGTCGTCGCGAGGCGGGTTCGGGCGGACCGGGTTGCCGATCCATCCTTTGGGTTCCGTTTGTTCAGCGAGCGCAGTGGCATGGAGCAAGGCGCCGGTGTGGTCGCTTCCATCCCGTTGGGCGGCGGTTATCGACGTGCCGCGGCCGATCAGGCCTCAGCCCAGGCGAGCGCTGCCAGCCTCGAACTTGCCAATGTCCAGCGAGCGGTCGCCGCCATCGCCGATGCTGACTTGTCCAACGCGCGCACCCGGCTGGAGGCGTGGCAAAGCGCACAGGAATCGGCGCAAAGCGCGGCGCAGGCGGCCGGAAGGACCGAGCGGGGTTACCAACTCGGCGAGATTGATCTGGCCGACATGCTCTATGCCCGCCGGCAGGCCAAGGACAGCCGACGCTCGGAAATCGAGGCGCGCTCCGAAGCGGCCCGCGCCTTGCTGAAGCTGCAGATAGACTCGCACAGCATCTGGGCGCCCGACGAGAATGCGCAATAAATAACGTCGTGGTTTTGCGCATTGCCTCTCTTCGATCGCATGGTTAGGTCAGCGGCCGTGAGAAGCAGGGGCGCATCATCACGGAACGGACGGGGACTGCTTTTCGCGGCTCTGGCCTTCCTTGCGCTTGCCATCAAGATCATCGTTCCGCCGGGCTTCATGGCGACAACCGATGCGTCGGGTGGCACTCGGATCGTGATGTGCACCGGCTATGGCGCGGTGACGAAAATCCTGACGATCGACGGCCATGTGAAGGACCTTCCCGCTGAGGATGGCCGACCAAAACATGATTCCGTTTGCCCCTATTCCGGGCATGCGGCCGCTTCGACCCTGGCCCAGGCCTATCCTGTCGAATGGCCCCCGGCAGGGGTCGATACTGACAAGCATACCCCGGCCGCGCTCGGTCTGACGCCCGGACGCGGCATGGCCGCGCCGCCGCCGCCCTCGCGAGGTCCCCCAGTATCCCAGCTCTGATATTTTAACGGGCGCCTTGAATGCGGCGGGCGGGGTTCCTGCCTTGCCGCAGCGTGGGCGCCTTGATCTTCAGGCCGCCCGCAAGGACGGCAGGGCCGCTTTGTCGGTCATCTGATCAAGAGCTGATTCCATGATTCATCATTCGATTTTCCCTCGGTCCCTCGCGGGCCGCAGCATGCTGCTGATCTCCGCAACCTGTCTTGCCCCATTCACGCCCGCCGTTGCGCAGGAGAGTGTGGCGCTTCCGCAGATCGACGTCGATTCACCCGTTGATGGCTCGTCGCTGCCTTCGGTCTCCGCGACCATCTTGTCGAGAACAGAGGTCAGGGTGCGGCAATCTCGCACCAGCGATACCGCGCGCATCCTGCAAAGCCTACCCGGCGTGAGCGGCAACAGCGGTGGCGGGTTTTCCACAATGCCTGCGTTGCGTGGCCTGAACGAGCAGCGGCTCAATATCCTGGTCGATGGATTCGTGATCGACCCGGCATGCCCCAACGACATGAATCCACCGCTTTCCTATACAGATCCCCAGACCATCGACGCGATCACCGTCATCACCGGGGTGACGCCAGTCAGCATGGGCGGCGACAGCATCGGCGGAGCCATTACCGTTGAAACGGCCCCGCCCGTTTTCTCCACCTCGGGAAACACGTTGTTCAAGGGGGAGGCATCCAGCTTCTTCAGGAGCAATGACGATGCCTTTGGCGGCGCTGTGACGCTCACCGCCGCGTCGGATCGGTTCAGCCTGACCTACAATGGCTCCTACACACAGGCCGGGAATTACCGGGGCGGCGGTGATCTCGGCGTTGTTCGCTCAACCGAATATGCGAAGACCGACCACGCACTTGCTCTGGCGATGCAGACCGCTGCGGGTCTTCTGGAACTCAAGGGCGGCTACCATTTCTCGCCTTATGAGGGTTTTGCCAACCAATATATGGACATGACTTCCAATCGGTCATGGTTCCTCAATGCGCACTACAAAACCGCGTTCGACTGGGGCGACCTCGATGTGCGAGCCCAATATCGCGATACAGACCACGCAATGAACTTCCTGGAAGACAAGGGCGGCACCGCCGATGGCGGGATGCCCATGAATACCAAGGTCCATACCGCGAGCTATGCGATCAAGGCCGAAATCCTCGCCTCGAGCAAGGACAAGATCCGGGTCGGCAATGAGTTTCATCATCAGTGGCTCGACGACTATTGGCCACCGGTTGCCGGCAGCATGATGATGGGCCCCAACACATTCGTGAACATCAATGCCGGCAAGCGCGACCGGCTCGGCACCTTCCTGGAGTGGGAGAGGCGTTGGAACGATGCGGTGACGACCCTGGCCGGGGTGCGTCATGACATGGTGTGGATGGATACGGGCGATGTGCAGCCCTACGCGACCAACATGATGAACATGGCGGATGCGGCCGCAGCCGCGTCCTTCAACGCCATCGGCCATGCGCGTTCGGACAGCAACTGGAGCGGCACGGCCCTGGTGCGCTACACACCGGCACAAGGCGTCAAACTTGAGCTGGGATATGCGCACAAGTTGCGCTCACCCAATCTCTATGAGCGGTACAGCTGGGGGCGCGGCAGCATGGCGAGCCGCATGATCGGCTGGTTCGGCGATGGCAACGGCTATGTCGGCAATATCGACCTGAAGCCTGAACGGGCCGACACGGTCAGCGCGTCGTTCACATGGGCCGGCGCCGGCGCGGAGCCTGTGACCGTCACGATCGCGCCCTATTACACGCATGTCGATGACTATATCGACGTCGTCAAGCTGGCCAGTTTCACCGACATGATGGGCATGCCTACTGGCTTCGCGCAGTTGCGGTTCGCCAACCGGAAGGCGGAATTCTACGGCGTCGACGTGAGCGCCGCCGCGCCGCTCTGGGATAGCGCGGGAGCGGGCAGGGGCAAGCTGACGGCTGCCGCCAGCTGGGTGCATGGGGACAATTTGACCGACGGACGGCCACTCTATCATCAGATGCCCTTCAATCTGAAGGTCGCTCTGGAACATCGTCTGGGGGGTCTCGAGAGCGCCATTGATCTGGAATGGGTGACGGAGAAGAATCGGGTAGACACGATCCGCAACGAGCCGCGCTCAGGGAGCTATGCCTTGCTGAATCTGCGCACGGCCTATGTCTGGAGCCGGTTTCGGGTCAGCCTCGATATCGAAAATCTCCTGGACAAGGGCTATTCCCTGCCGCTTGGAGGCATGTCGCTCGGTGACCTGAAGGCAACGGGTTTCGCGCGGCCGGTTCCCGGTCGGGGCCGATCGGTCAATCTGGGCCTGGGCGTCACATTCTGACGTGGAGATCGCGCGCAGTCCTGGGTTTCTGAAGACGGGCGCCGAAAGGCTGGTGGCGATCGGTGCCGCCAGCCTGCTCCATATCCTGCTGTTGGGAGTCCTGCTCCAGGCGTTCGAGGTCCGTCGCTTGGCCCACGCCGACCTCGGATCATCCATTAAGTCGTTCAATCTTCGCGACGAGACGGAAGAGCCCGCCGGTTCCAAAGCAGATGCAGACGATCCGGCCGAGCGGTCTCCTGCACGGGCCGTCGAGTCCCCACATCCTGCGACTGAAAAGCCGTTGGACATAGTTTCCGGTGGAACGGCATCAAGCCAACGGCCGCTTGAAACGGACAAGGACACGAGCCTAAGCCCGCAAGCTGCCATCAGAGGCGAGGCCGAACCCGCGGTCATCGAGGCCGCCCCTCAAAAGGCTCCAGATGATAAAGTCAGGGCGCTTTATGCCCAGCGGCTGTGGCGCCACATCGCGGCGCGCAGGCCAAGTGGAACACATATTCCGGGAACTGCGATCGTGACATTCGCAATGACATCCGACGGTTCCTTGAAAGCCCTGTCGCTGGCGCGATCCAGCGGCAATACAATGCTGGACCGCTTGGCGTTGCGGACGGTGCGAGCCGCCGCGCCATTTCCTGTGCCGCCGCCCGAATTGCAGGGGGCCGACATGGAATTTTCGCTCCCTTTCGGTTTCCGGTAAAACGCAATTCGAATTCTGTGGGGGAACTGATGGGGATATATTCCGAACGCATATTCCCCTGGCTCGTCGATCGCGCGCTCGACAAGCCGGCGATTGATGAACGGCGAGCGCGATTGGTCGGGAACGCGTCAGGCGATGTGCTCGAGATCGGCTTTGGAACGGGCGCGACGCTTCCCTTTTACGATCGAACACGTGTGCGCTCATTGTCGGTCGTCGAGCCGTCGGCCGGGATGAACAGGCATGCCAGGGCGCGCATCGAACAGTCAGGATGGAAGGTCAGGCTCGATGCATTGGCCGGTGAATATCTTCCCTATGAGGACAACAGCTTCGATTGCGTTGTTTCAAGCCTGACCCTGTGTACGGTCACCAATCCAGCTCAGGTGTTGAAGGAGGTCTGGCGCGTCCTTCGGCCCGGCGGTGCCCTCAGGTTCCTTGAGCATGTTGCCAGCGACGATCCGGCCCGACGGAAATGGCAGGATCGTTTGAACCCGGTGCAACAGGTGGTCGGGGTTGGCTGCAATCTGAACCGGGACACCGTCGCAGCCATTCGCGCGGCGGGCTTCATTCTCGATCCGGTGAACCAACAGATTGAGCCATCGTTTCCCCTCGCGGCCTATCTGCCTATCGTTGAAGGTGTGGCTTATAAGCCCCCGGCTTAAAGTCCTGTCCGAGCCTTGCGGAGAGAGGGGCGTCGTCCGCTGCCCGACCGGCAGGCTGCTACCTGTCCCCTGCCCGTCGTGCCAGAATATGGACTTTACTCTCATCAATATGTTGATTACATTTCTTATGTAATCGTGTAGCGTAACCAGCCAGGGTCCGCGCGCTGACAGAAAGATCGCAATGAATGACATGACGGCACCCGCCGCCGGCAACGAGATGCTCCAGATCGGGGATCCTGCGCCCAATTTCCAGGCACGCACCACGATGGGCGTGATCAACCTTTCGGACTTTCGCGGGCGCTGGCTTGTCCTGTTTTCGCATCCTGCGGATTTCACGCCAGTATGCACCAGCGAGTTCGTCGCGCTGTCACGGGCCTCTGATCGTTTCAAGGCGCTGGATTGCGCGTTGTTGGCCGTGTCCGTCGACAGCCTCTATTCCCATCTGGGCTGGATCAAGGCCATCCGCGACGCCTTCGATGTGACTGTCAGCTTCCCGATCGTCGAAGATCCGTCGCTCATCATCGGGCGTGCCTATGGCATGATCTCCGACCGGTCGCCGGACGCGGCGACGATGCGTTCGACCTATTTCATCGATCCCGAAGGGATCATCCGGGCGATGATCTGCTATCCCGCCACCATCGGCCGCTCGGTCGAGGAAATGCTACGGGTGCTCGCCGCATTGCAACGGGTGGATGCCGACAATGTCGTGACGCCCGAAGGCTGGCATCCGGGCGATGACGTCCTCTTGCCGCCGCATCAGGATCAGGCTGCGCTCCTCAAGGGTATAGATGATCCTCGCTGGTTCCACAGGACCCAGCCCGATCGAAAGGCGGATTAATCCCATGCCAGAACGTCTGTCCTACGAGCAGATCGAGGCGATCGCAGAGGCAATGCGCGCGCTTGGACACGAGACCCGGCTGCGTCTGGTCGATACGATCCATTCGGAAGGCGAGAAATCGGTCGGCGAACTGGAGGCGCTGACCGGCATCGGTCAACCCGGCCTCTCGCAACAGCTGGCCATCCTGCGCAAGGCAGAGCTTGTCACGACACGGCGCGCCGCCAAACAGGTCTATTACAGTGTTGCCGCGGAGGCGCTGGAAACAGTCGCGCGCTTTTTGGGCGGGTTGGCCAATCTGTCACCGGGAGAAGCTGGCACCGGCACCAAGCGTCCGGCTCCTCGCCCTGCGCGTGGGTCCGCGGCAATGTTCGCCAAGATTCTCTAGCACGGGCAGGACAAGCGCCGAGGCCCGCTTAGCCGATCATCGTCAACTGCCGGCCAGCGAGCGCGAGCATGGCCAGGCGATGCGTGACGACGATCAGCCCGGACTGCGTCCTGTCCAGCCAGGCGTCGAGATTATCCTTCAACTGCTGCTCGGTCGCCACGTCCAGACCCTCGCTGGGTTCGTCCAACAGCAGCCACGGACGCCCGGCGAGCAATGCCCGGGCAAGCGAAAGCCGCTTGCGCTGGCCGCCGGAAAGCCGCGTCCCGCCATCTCCAATCCAGGTCGTCATCCCCTGCGGCATGACACGAACCTCGTCGGCAAGGCAGGCTGTCGCGAGGGCATCCCAGAGCGCTGCCTCGGAGAGGCCGGGACGCGCGAGCCGGAGATTGTCGGCGATGGTTCCTGCGATCATCTGCGCGTCCTGCGGCGACAGCGCGAACAGCGACCGGCGACCCGAAGCTGGGCAATCCCCCAGCGGTCGGTCGTCGATCGCGACCGGTAACCCACAACTGTCACGCAGGCCGGCGAGGCAGGTCAGGAGGCTGGTCTTTCCGCAGCCGGAAGGACCGGTGATCGCCAGCCTGTCGCCTGGGTGCATCGTGATCGCGTCGGCATCTGTTCCGATCGTGATCCGCATCCCCAACAGGCCTGATGCCTCCAGGGATGGCTCGTGCGTTTTGGCGACCAGCCCAGCAAGCCTCTGGAGCCCTGCAGCGACCGTCGCCTCGCGCCCGATGGAGCGCACTGCCGCGCCCACTGCTTCGATCGCGCCGGCCGCCGCGAGTCCGGCCAGCATCGTCATGGGAAGAGAGGCATCGGACAGACCGATGACGGCGGCCATTGCGATACCGCCCGTCAGGGTGACGACGGCCGCCAGCAGCGCTTCGCCGCGCGCAAATGCGAGCCGCGCCCGATCAAGGTCTGCGGCGCGACTTTGCAACTCGCCTTCAACCGTCTCGCGCATCGCGTAGGCGACGATCTCCGCCGAGCAGGCCCCATATTCCACGACATCATGCTTGAGCCGCGCAATCGCCTCCTGGATCTGGTGGGCCGGAACGGGGAGAAGCCGCCTGGCCAGCAGCCACGATGACCCCAGGGCCGCGATCATGATGGCAAGGAGCGCCACTGCGGCGGCCCAGCCCGCCGCTGCGCAGAGGAGGAGCGCGGCACCTGCGCCCGCGAGTGCCCCCAGCATGCCGGGTGTGCGGATGAAGCGGTCTTCGAGCGCCTCGACATCCTGCAGCAGCGTCGCAGCCAGATCGCCAGAGGCGCGGGCGAGGTCAGGCGCTTCGACGAAGCGTTGAAAGAGATCCGCCCGCACGGTGGCGAGCGTCTGGAGCGCGGTCTTGTGGCCTTGAAGGCGCTCGCCATAGCGCGAGAGGGTCCGGACGATCGCGAGCAGGCGGATGGCGGCGCTCGGCAGCAGATAGTTGAATGCCTGGACCGCGGCGATGCCCGCAAGGCCCGCCAGCGCAGCGCCGGTGATGAACCAGCCCGACAGTCCCAGCAGCGCGACAGCGCTGACGGCAGCGATGATCGCATAGAGGATAGCGAGGCGCATTGAGCTGCGCTGCGCGCGGCTC
This sequence comes from Sphingobium sp. TCM1, assembly GCF_001650725.1. Taxonomy (GTDB): domain Bacteria; phylum Pseudomonadota; class Alphaproteobacteria; order Sphingomonadales; family Sphingomonadaceae; genus Sphingobium. The sequence continues at coordinate 198,858 of NZ_LXVX01000034.1, forward strand.
GCGCTCGACAGCAATGCCTGGAGGCCAGTCCCAGTCATGCAAGGCTCACATGCTGGTCGGCGAGGGCGGCAATGCGTGGATCATGGGTCACGAGCAGCACGGTGCGCCCCGCAGCCGCTTCACGGATTTCGTGCATGATCGCATCGGCAGACTCGCGATCCAGATCGGCCGTCGGTTCGTCGAGCAGCCACAGCGGGGCATCGCGCAACAGTGCGCGGGCGATGCCGATCCGGCGGCGCTCTCCGCCAGACAGGCCCGAGCCCCGTGTATCAAGCCGCGTGGCGAGGCCATCAACGCGTCCTGCGACCAAGGTGAGCAGCCCCGCGCGGCGAGCGGCATCCACGACGTCCGCATCCGGTGCGCCGAGGCGCGCAAGCCGGATATTGTCGGCGATCGTGCCGGGTAGCAGCGTGGTGGTCTGGCCGGCCCAGCTCACCTGTCCTTGCAGGTCGCCGATCGGCTGGCCGTCGACCCGAATGGCGCCCGCCGATGTGGGCGCGAGACGCAGCAGCGCGTTCAGCAAGCTGGACTTGCCGCTGCCGCTGGGTCCGGACAGCACGGTCATGCAGCCGGCGGGAATGTCCAGCGTGAACGGCCCGACCTGCCGCTCGCCATAGTCGACGACCAGTCCCGCGATCGCGATCACCGGGGGGTGGCGCAAGGTCGCGGGCGAGGAATCGTCGGGTATCGGGGCGGGCGGCAGATCGGTGAGCCGCGCCATCGCCGCCTCGCCGATCTGCTTGTCGTGATAGGCCGCCGCCAGCCGCCGCATGGGCAGGTAGAATTCGGGCGCGAGGACCAGCACGAACAATGCCCGGCCAAGGTCGAGCTTCTCGGGAGATGGGAAGGGGAGGAGTCCGAGCAGGTTGAAGCCGCAATACACCGCCACTAGCGCAACCGAGAGGGCCGCAAAGAACTCGAGGACAGCGCTCGACAGGAAAGCGACGCGCAGGACAGCCAATGTGCGCTTTGCAACCTCCTGCGTCGCCCCGGCCAGGTGCCGGCTGATCCTTTCCTGCGCCTCGAAGCTGATGATGACCGGCAGCGCCTTGACCCGATCGATGAACAGACCGGACAGACGGCCGAGTATGTCGAGCTGGCGGGCAGCAACTCGGCTCGCTGCCGTGCCCGCCAGGATCATCCCCAAAGCAAAGGGCACGAGCGTCGCAAGCAGGATCGCAGCCGCCACCCAACTCGCTGCCGCTGCCGCCGCCGCGATCAGGAGCGGCGTCGCCCCCGCGGCAAGTCGCAGCGGCAGGAAGCGGGCATGATAGCCATCCAGATCCTCGATCCGATCCGTGGCGTCGGCGACCTGTTCGCCGAGCATGGTCCGCGAACCAGCAGAGGCCGTCAGGACCGCTCCGAAAGCCCGCAGCCGCCAGCCATGCTTGGCTGCCACCGCCGTCTTCTGGCCCGACCCTGTCGCCGCCACCTGAACACTCGCACGTAACGCCGCTGCGATGATCAGCCCCGCCAGAGACGTCAGCAATCCCTCGCGGCTGGACGCAGCGAGGCCAAAATGCGCGGCGCAGGCGAGGGCGGCGGCCATCGCAATGGCCCCGGCGCCATCGGCAAGCCAGAGGAGGGAAGGGGGTGTCGCGCGCATCATTTGGTCAAAGGCTGCTTGCTCATATACATAATTACTTCTATTGGTTAAACGAAATCGACTCGACCGTCCGATCGAGCCGCCAGTTGCCGTCCGGAGGTGTTGCCAAGATGGATATGGCTGTAATCGAGCTCTCGCGCCTCCAGTTTGCGTTGACGGCGCTCTATCACTTCCTGTTCGTGCCGCTCACGCTAGGCCTGTCGTTCATGCTCGTCATCATGGAGAGCATCTATGTGATGACCGGCCGACCGATCTGGCGGACGGTCACCCGCTTCTGGGCAAAACTGTTCGCGATCAACTTCGTGCTCGGCGTGGCCACGGGCCTCACCATGGAATTCGAGTTCGGCACGAACTGGTCCTATTTCTCGCATTATGTCGGCGACATCTTCGGCGCGCCACTGGCCATCGAAGGGCTGATGGCCTTCTTCCTCGAAGCGACCTTCGTCGGCCTCATGTTCTTCGGCTGGGACAAGCTCTCGAAGCGCCAGCATCTCTTCACCACCTTCATGGTGGCGCTCGGTTCGAACCTTTCCGCGCTGTGGATTCTTGTCGCCAATGGCTGGATGCAACATCCCGTGGGGTCGCGCTTCAATCCGGATACGATGCGGATGGAAGTCACCGATTTCATGGCGGTGCTGTTCAATCCGGTCGCGCAGGCGAAGTTCGTTCACACCGTCAGCGCCGGCTATGTGACCGCCTCGGTCTTCGTGCTCGGCGTCTCGGCCTGGTATCTGCTCAAGGGCAAATGGGTGGCGGTCGCCAAGCGCTCCTTCACCGTCGCCGCAGCTTTCGGTCTTGCGTCGTCGCTCTCGGTCGTCGTGCTGGGCGATGAATCCGGCTATGCACTTACAGACAATCAGAAAATGAAATTGGCCTCGCTGGAGGCCATGTGGCACACCGAACCCGCGCCCGCAGGCATCGCCATCTTCGGCATCCCCAGTCTCGAAGTGCGTGATACGCGCTATGAGATCAAGATCCCCTATGTGCTGGGCCTGATCTCGACACGCAGCCTGACGGGCCAGGTTGAGGGCATCACCGAACTCGTCGCCAAGGCGCAGGGTCGGATCGAAAATGGCATCCAGGCCTATGACGCGGTCGAGAAGCTGAAGGTCAATCGCACCGATATGGTCGCGCGCGAGCAGTTCGAGCGACACAAGCTCGATCTGGGCTATGCCATGCTGCTCAAGCGCTTTGTCGCCGATCCGCGCAAAGCCACGCCGGATCAGGTCGTCCAGGCCGCATGGTCCACGGTGCCAAACGTGCCCGTCATGTTCTGGGTGTTCCGGGTGATGGCCGGCCTTGGTTTCTTCTTCATCGCCTTCTTCGGCGCCGCCTTCTACATGGCCTCGATCCGGCGCTTTGGATGCGTCAACGGCTTCTGCCGCCTGTTCATGCGGGCTGCGGTCTGGATCATTCCGCTTCCCTGGCTCGCCGCCGAGTTCGGCTGGGTGCTTGCAGAGATCGGACGCCAGCCCTGGGCGATCGAGGGTGTGCTGCCGACCTTCTTGGGCGCTTCCAGCCTGACGGTCGGTCAACTCTGGACGACGATCATCGGATTCACGTTGCTCTATGGCACGCTGGCGGTGATCGAGGTGCGGCTCATGCTGGCGGCGATCCGCAAGGGGCCGCTGGAACATATCGATGAGCCATCAGATGCTGTTGTAGCGGGGCACGGCTATACGCCGCTGCCCGCCGAATAAGGAGAGCGATCATGGTGCCTCCCATCGACTATGAGACCCTTCGCCTGATCTGGTGGGGCCTGATGGGCATATTGCTGATCGGGTTCGCGCTGACCGACGGGTTCGATCTGGGCGTCGCTGCCCTGCTGCCCTTCGTCGCCAAAACCGACGCCGAGCGGCGCATGGTGATCAATTCGATCGGCGCCACCTGGGAAGGAAACCAGGTCTGGTTCATCCTGGGCGGCGGCGCGATCTTTGCGGCCTGGCCTTTCGTCTATGCGGTGAGCTTCTCCGGCTTCTATCTCGCCATGTTCCTCGTGCTCGCGGCACTGATCCTGCGCCCCGTTGGTTTCAAATACCGCTCCAAAAAGCCCGATCCCGCCTGGCGCAGCGGCTGGGACTGGGCGTTGTTCGTCGGCGGGTTCGTACCGGCTTTGGTCTTCGGCGTGGCCGTCGGCAATGTGCTGACCGGCATTCCCTTCCGCCTGGATGGCGACCTGCGCTCCTTTTACGAGGGCAGCCTGCTCGGTCTGTTCCATCCCTTCTCGCTGCTGGCCGGCCTGCTGTCGGTCGCGATGCTGGTCCTGCACGGCGCGAGCTGGCTGGCAATCAAGATCGAGCGCGGCGCAGTCCATGATCGCGCCCGGCGTTTCGGGCAGATTGGGGCGGTCCTTTCCATCCTGCTCTTCGCCATCGGCGGCCTGATGGTGGCGCGCGGCGGTATGGGGTTCCGCATGACGGGTGTCGTCAATCCGATGGGACCGTCCAATCCGCATTTCATGGCGATGATTGCCGCGCCGGGTGCGTGGATGAGCAATTATGCGCTCTATCCCTGGATGCTGGTCGCGCCGGTGCTCGGTTTTGCAGGCCCACTGATTGCGCTGGCGGGGATCCGGACTGGCCGCGAAGCGCTGGCGTTCGGCGGCTCGTCGCTCGGCACGCTCGGCATCATCGCCACGGTGGGCCTATCGATGTTCCCCTTCATCCTGCCCAGTTCGATCGACCCGGCCTCCAGCCTGACCGTCTGGAACGCATCCTCCAGTCATTTGACCCTGTTCGTCATGCTGCTTGTCACGCTGGTCTTCCTGCCGATCGTGCTGCTTTACACCGCCTGGGTCTACAAGGTGCTGTTCGGACGCATCACGCTCAACGACGTCGGCACCAACCCGGACTTCTACTGATCTCGAGGACATCGACCATGTGGTATTTTACTTGGGTATTGGGACTTGGCCTGGCCGTCGCCTTCGGCATCCTCAACGGGCTCTGGCATGAATTTCATTCCGACCCGGACGAAGACATGACGCTGTAATGCGCGGGCGAAAATGACGAATGAGACATCCCTAGTGAAGATTGGAAAGACAGCCATGAGCCTCAACATCGGCATCAGCGATACGGATCGTGCCTCGATCAGCGATGGCCTCAGCCACCTGCTCGCGGACACCTATACGCTGTATCTGACCACGCATAATTTCCACTGGAACGTCACCGGGCCGATGTTCAACAGCCTCCACGCGATGTTCATGGCCCAATATACCGAGTTGTGGAATGCGGTGGATCCCATTGCCGAGCGCATTCGGTCGCTCGGTCATCCCGCCCCCGGATCCTACAGCCAATATGCCAAGCTGAGCTCGCTTCCCGACGCTCCGGCTTCGCCCCCCAAGGCGCTCGAGATGGTCGCCATCCTGGCGCAGGGCCATGAAGCAACCGCGCGAACCGCGCGCGGCCTCTATCCTGTCGTCGATGCCGCAAGCGACGAACCCACGGCCGACCTCCTGACCCAGCGGATCGGCGTGCATGAGCAGTCGGCGTGGATGCTGCGTGCCCTGCTGGAAGATTGACAGGCGGCTGGAAGGGACGAACCGTAGTCCTCCTTTCCAGCCATCATCTCGCCGCGCGCCTTACGGAGCCGTCAGTTCGGCGCGCGGTTCCGAGCCCTCGCCCATCCCCTGAGCGGGCGCCGGCGCGTTGCCGACGCGAACGCAGGCTTCGATGCGCGCGCCCACTTCGGGATCAATGCTCTTCCAGTAGTCAAAGGCTCGTTCAAGAACTGGTGAGCGCACGCCCCCGAGGAGACTGCCGGCGACTGTTTCGACCAGTCTGTCCCTCTGTGCTTCGTCAAAGACCTCACGCACAAGGATTCCGGGTTGCGTGAAATCATCGTCGTTGGGACGCAGGGTATAGGCACTGCGCACCATGTCGCCGTCCGCCTCCCAGCCATCGGCGACGGGGCCTGTTTGGTCCGCCCAGGACCGGCCGCCGCTGTTCGGCGCATAGACTGGTGCGCTGCCGCTATGATGATAGGTCATGTGCCCGTCGAACATATAGCTGTTGACCGGCACTTTTGGCTGATTGACCGGCAATTGATGGAAGTTCACGCCGATGCGGTTCCGTTGCGCATCATTGTACGCGAAGGCGCGGCCGAGCAACATCTTGTCGGGAGACAGGCCAATGCCTGGGACTGTGTTGCCGGGGGAAAAAGCCGCCTGCTCGATTTGCGCGAAAAAGTTCTCCGGATTGCGATTCAGCATCATCGTGCCGACCTTGATCAGCGGATAATCCCTGTGCGACCAGGTCTTGGTCAGGTCGAAAGGGTTGATCTGATAGGTCTTGGCGTCGACATACGGCATCACCTGAACAAACATGGTCCAGCTCGGATGCTCGCCGCGCTTGATCGCCTCGAACAGGTCGCGGCGATGAAAATCGGCGTCGGCGCCGGCCATTGCGGCCGCTTCTGCATTGGTGAATTGGTCCAGGCCCTGATTGGTGTGGAAGTGGTACTTGACCCAGAACTTCTCTCCCACGGCGTTGGTCCACATATAGGTATGGGAGCCGTAGCCGTTCATGTTGCGCCAGGTGCGCGGTAAGCCGCGGTCTCCCATGAGATAAGTGACCTGATGCGCGGACTCGGGATTGAGCGTCCAGAAGTCCCATTGCATGTGATTGTCACGCAGGCCGCAATCCGGCAGCCGCTTCTGGCTGCGAATGAAATGCGGGAATTTCATCGTATCACGGATGAAGAACACCGGCGTGTTGTTGCCGACCAGGTCATAATTTCCGTCGCTGGTGTAGAACTTCAACGAGAAACCGCGCACGTCGCGCCAGGTGTCCGGGCTGCCCGCCTCGCCTGCGACAGTTGAAAAGCGCGCCAGCATGTCGGTCGACACGCCTTTCTGAAACAGCGCCGCCTTGGTGTAGGCAGTTACATCCTCGGTCGTCTCGAATATGCCGAAAGCGCCCGAACCTTTCGCATGGGGTTGACGCTCCGGGACTTTCTCTCGATTGAAATGCGCCATCTGCTCCAGAAAATGCACATCATGGAGGAGAATAGGACCGTCCGGACCAACCGTCAGCGAGTTTCGGTCGGAGGGCGCCGGGGCGCCCGTGCTCATCGTCGATCCAGTTGCGTCCTTTTGATCGGGCATCACACGTCTCCTGCATAGTTGGCACCATCAACCCCACGGACCATGTTTTCACCTATACGTAGATGACCGCATCATATGGGCGGTGGCGCACAGGTACGACCATGGCGAGGCCCCGCGTGTCGTATCGCCGCGCCTGCCGTTCATGTTCGGATTATTGGGCGAACTGATCACACAGGAAAGTCATCAGCGCCTGCACATTGGCGTCGCAGATTCGATAGAATATTGTGGTGTTCTCGCGCCGGGTCTGGACCAGGCCGCCCTCGCGCATGCGCGCCAGATGCTGCGACACGCTCGACTGCGACAGGCCGCACAACTCGACCAGCTCGCCGACCGAAGCCTCGCCATCGCGCAGACGGCAGAGCAAACGCAGCCGCTGTTCATTGGCGACGACCTTGAGGAACGCGGCGACCTCGGTCGCGCGCTCGCACAGCATGTCCACCGCATCGTCCGTCATCTTCATTTGCTTGCCGTTATTCCGTCATCACGCAGCACCACATAGATGGCCGGGATAACCAGCACGGTGAGCAAGGTCGAGGAGGCGAGGCCGAACAAGAGCGAAATGGCGAGGCCCTGGAAGATCGGATCAGTCAGGATGACGGCTGCGCCGATCATCGCCGCCGCAGCCGTCAGTACGATCGGCTTGAACCGGATCGTGCCGGCCTCGATCAGCACATCGCGCAGCGGCTTGCCGGGGGTCACGGTGTGCCGGATGAAATCGACCAGCAGGATCGAGTTGCGCACGATGATGCCGGCGAGCGCGATGAAGCCGATCATCGACGTCGCCGTGAACGGCGCCGAGAACAGCATGTGCCCGATGACGATGCCGACCAGCGTCAGCGGAACGGGCGTCAGAATCACCAGGGGCAGCTTGAAGTTGCGGAACTGCGCCACGACCAGGATGTAGATGCCGAGCAGCGCGACCATGAACGCCGCGCCCATGTCGCGGAAGGTGACCCAGGTGATTTCCCATTCGCCGTCCCATAGCAGCGAGGTAACGGCTTCATCTTCGGGCTGGCCGTTGAGGCGTATGGTCGGCCTGGCGAGGCCCTTGGATGCCCAGTCATAGGCATCGACTGCCTTGTCGACAGCGAGCATGCCATAAATCGGCGCCTCATAGTCGCCGGCGAGTTCGGCCGTGACCATGTCGGCGAAGCGGCCGTCGCGCCGAAAGATCGCCAGGCTGCCCTGTTCGTTGCGCGCATCCACGATTGCGCCCAGCTCGATCAGCGCGCCGCCCGGCGTTGCCGCGACCGGCGTGCTGGCGAGCGTCTGCGACCATCCCCGTGCCGATTGCGGCAGGGCAATAGTGATCGGCAATGGCGTGCGGCCCTGTCCACGCGGCGCATAGCCAACCGTCTGGCTGCCCATCAGCGCGCCGATGCTGTCAGCCACTTGACGTTCCGAGAGCCCATAATAATCGATGCGGTCGCGCTGCGGGATCAGGCGCAATCTGGGTCGAGGCTGGCCGAAGCTGTTATCGACATCGACGATATAGGGGACCGAACGGAAGATCTTTTCCAGTTCGGTCGCGGTGCGCTGCCGGGTCTGCGCATCGGGACCATAGATCTCGGCCAGCAGCGTCGCGAGCACGGGCGGCCCGGGTGGCGTCTCGACGACCTTGATCGAGGCCCCATCGGGCAGTTTCAGCGCCTTGAGTTGCTGGCGCAGGACAAGCGCGATCTGGTGGCTTGACCGGTCGCGCTCGCCCTTGGGCAACAAGGCGACCATCACGTCGCCCATCTCCGGTTTGTTGCGCAGAAAATAGTGGCGAACGAGGCCGTTGAAGTTGAACGGCGCGGACGTGCCCACATAGGCTTCCATCGCGGTCGCCTCGGGCAGCCTGCGCGCCACGGTCGCCACATCCTCGAGCGTCCGGCCGGTCGCCTCCAGGCTGGTGCCTTCGGGCATGTCGACCACCACCTGGAGTTCCGACTTGTTGTCGAAGGGCAGCAGCTTCACGGTCACGGCCTTGAAATAGAACATCGAGCAGGCAAGCAGCGTGGCGATGCCGACCGCGATCAGGAAATTGCGCGCAGAGGCGCGGCTGTCGATCACACGGTGGGCGACGCGGGCATAGAGCCGGCCGAGCTTTCCACCGCTCTCGTCATGCGCGTGGCCGGCATGCGTCGTTCCGTCCGCCAGCGCCTTGCGCGCGAAGCGGACCATCAGCCAGGGCGCGATCACGACCGCGACGAAGAAGGAAAAGACCATGGCTGCGGAGGCGTTGACCGGGATCGGCGCCATGTAGGGACCCATCAGGCCCGAGACGAACAGCATCGGCAGCAGCGCGGCGACCACGGTGAGGGTTGCGACCACGGTCGGGTTGCCGACCTCGGCCACGGCCTCGATCGCGGCCTGCGTCCGGGTCCGATCATCCGGCATCGCCCAGTGGCGCGCGATATTCTCGATCATGACGATGGCGTCATCGACCAGGATACCGATCGAGAAGATTAGCGCGAACAGGCTGACCCGGTTGATCGTGTAGCCCATGAGGTTCGAGGCGAACATGGTGAGCAGGATCGTCGTGGGGATGACGACAGCGGTCACGCCAGCCTCGCGCCAGCCGACCGCAAAGCCGATCAGGACGACAATCGAGATGGTCGCCAGCGCCAGATGGAACAGCAACTCATTGGCCTTCTCGTCCGCCGTCGCGCCATAATTGCGCGTGACCGCGACATCGACCCCGGCGGGGATGAGCTTGCCCTTGAGACTTTCGATCCTGGACAGCACGGCGTCGGAGACGACAACCGCATTGGCGCCCGACCGCTTGGCGATGGCGATGCTGACAGCAGGCGCGCTCGACCATTGGTTGCCCATTCGCGCCCAGCGCCAGGCGCGGGACTGGTCCTCGCGTGGTCCCTGGGTGACGGCGGCAACGTCGCGCAGATAGACCGGCGCGCCGCGCGCCGAGCGGACGGTGAGCATACCCACTTCCTGCGCGGAGGACAAAGTGCGGCCGGCGGTGACGGAAACCGCCTTGCCGCCCTCGCGAATGCTGCCGGCCGGAAAACTGCGATTGGCCTGGCCGGCCGCTTCGATGACGCTGCCGAGCGGCACGCCATATTGGTTGAGCTTGGCCGGATCCGGCGCGATCCGTATTTCGTCGGGGCGGCCGCCCGTCAGGAAAGTCAGGCCGACATTGTCGATCTTGGCGATCTCGGTGCGCAGTTTGGTGGCGAGATCGTGGAGCGTCTGATCGCTCCATTGACCGGCCGCGCCGGGCTTGGGCGAGAGGGTCAGGACGATCGCGGGGACGTCGTTGATCCCGCGCACCGTGACCTTGGGGTCGGGAATGCCCACCGGGATCCGATCCCAATTGGCGCGCAGCTTCTCGTCGATGCGGGTCGCGGCGTCCTCTGGGTCCGATCCTACCAGGAAGCGCGCCGTCACCATCACGCCATCATCTTCGGCCTGGGTATAGACATGCTCCACGCCATCGACGCTCTTGACGATGGTCTCGAGCGGAATGCCGACCAGCTCGACGGCATCGGCTGCGGCGAGACCGGGCGCCATCACCTGGATGTCGACCATCGGCACGCTGATCTGCGGCTCCTCCTCGCGGGGGATCGAGAAAAGCGCGAGCAGCCCGACCGCGATCGCCGCCATCAGAAATAGCGGCGTCAGCGGCGACATGATGGTGGCGCGGGTCAGGCGACCGGAGATGCCGAGGTTCATTTGCGCGCGCCCGCCAGGAAGAGCGTGTCCCCGGCCGCGACGCCGCTCAGAATCTCGATCCTGTCGGGGTCGGCGGTGGGCGCAACCTGCACGGGCACGGCGCTCACCCGGCGGTTGGCCGTCACGACATCGACCTGGTCGATGCCGTAGCGCGTCGAGACGAAGCGGCGCGGCACCACGAGGGCACCGCGCCTACCCACTTCGATCGAGACACCGACGCGCCGCCCCACAAGCTGCGTCGAAAGGCCGGGCACGGTCGCATCGACCCGTACCCGGCCCCCGGTGACGGCGGGATAAACCTGCGTCACTCGGCCCTGACGCGACCCCTCGGGCAGATCGCCTTCAGCCACCAGGATTTGCGCGCCGTTGCGCACCTGCCCGGCAAGCGATTCCGGCAGCTCGAGCCGCAGCAGCGGCGGACCGGCGGTGATCGTCGCCACCGACATGCCCGGCGCGACGACCGATCCGGCCGGGATGTCGGCACGCAGCACCCGGCCGGTGGCCGGCGCAAGGATCGCGCCTTGCCCGGCGACGCTGGCGCTTGCGCCTTGCTGCGCGCGTGCGGCTGCGACCTGGGCGTCAGCGGCGCGCGATAGGGCGACCGCCTGGTCAAGGCGCGCCTTGGCATAGACCTTGTTGTTGTAGAGATCCTGGACGCGGGCAAGGTCGCCGCGCGCGCGCGCCGCCTCGGCCTGCGCGGCGGCGACCTGCGCGCCATAGGCGCTGGTCTCATAGCCGAGGCGCGCATCGACGACCGTGCCGATGCGCTGGCCTTTTTCGACCATCTCGCCTTCGCGGACCGAAAGGCTGACAAGCGTGCCCGGTATCCGGGCAAGCGCTTCGGCGGAGTCGCGCGTGGTGATCTCGGCGGCGACCGCCTTCATGTCGGCGATGTCGGTCGCCGCGAGCTTCAGCGATTCACCAGCGGGGAGCGTCGCGGAAGGCTGTTCGGCCGTTTCCTTGCCGCCGCAGGAAGCCAAGGCGAGCGACGCGCCCGTAAGCCAGACCCATTTTGTCATCCTGCGCATCCCCGACCCTTTCGCTCTTATTTGCCGCTGACGATCGGCAGACCGGCGTTTTTCCATGCGCCGATGCCGCCGCCCAGATGCGTGTCGATCGCCGTCTGCGCCTGCGCGCAACGGTCCAGCGCCATGCCGGAGCGTTTGCCACCCGCGCATTGAAGCACGACCGTTCGTCCGGCTGCATCCGGAACATTACGCGGTGAAAAGGTCGACAAAGGGATGTTCACTGCGCCAGCGATGTGGCCCGCTGCGAATTCGTCCGGCTCGCGCACGTCGATGAGCAGCGCGGAACCGTCCGCGAGCATGCTCTTGAGCTCCAGGGGCTGCAACTCACGATGCGATTTTGACTTTCCCAAACCAAACATGAGAGTCTCCCTTAATTTGCTTATTGCATATATCGTGTAATCATTATATTCCGTCAAGCCAGTTCTTGAGAGATGCGAGAGGAAGTCATGGACAAGCCGAAGATCGTGGTGCTGGGCGCCGGGCTGGGCGGAACCATCGCCGCCTATGAAATCAACGCGGCAGCAAAGGCGCGCGCCGAAGTGATGATGGTCTCCGACTCGGAAACCTACTCCTTCGTGCCATCCAACCCCTGGGTCGCCGTGCGTTGGCGCGAGCCCGAGGCGATCCAGGTGCATCTTCCGCCCATCTTCGCGAAGAAGAAGATCGGCTTCACGGCGGTCGGCGCGAAGCGTCTCCATGCTTCGGAAAAGCGGCTGGAGCTTAATGACGGCACATCAATCAATTACGATTATCTTGTAATTTCAACCGGGCCTGATTTAGCGTTCGATGAAATTGAAGGGCTGGGGCCGCACGGCGGTCATACTGTTTCGATCTGCCAGACGGCTCATGCGTCCGCTGCGGCAGAAGCCTTCGATCACTTCGTCGAAAACCCCGGGCCCATCGTGGTAGGCGCCGTCCAGGGCGCCTCCTGCTATGGCCCGGCCTATGAGTTTGCCCTGATCCTCGACACTGAGCTGCGCCGCCGCAAAATTCGCGACAAGGTGCCGATGACGTTCGTCACCGCCGAGCCCTATATCGGCCATCTCGGCCTCGATGGCGTCGGCGACACCAAGTCCTTGCTCGAAAGCGAGATGCGCGAGCGGCACATCAAGTGGATCACCAATGCGCGCGTCGCCAAGGTCGATGCCGGCGTGATGCATGTCGAGGAGATCGCCGAGGTCGGCGCGGTCGCCAGAACCCACGATCTGCCGTTCAGTTTCTCGATGATGCTCCCCGCGTTCCGGGGCGTGCCGGCCGTTCGCGACATTGCCGGGCTCACCAATCCGCGCGGGTTCATCCTGGTCGACAAGCACCAGCGCAACCCGGCCTTTCCCGAAATCTTCGCGCTCGGCGTTTGCGTGGCCATCCCGCCTACCGGCCCGACGCCGGTGCCGGTCGGCGTGCCCAAGACCGGCTTCATGATCGAAAGCATGGTGACCGCGATTGCCGCGAACCTCACCATGATCCTGGACGGCAAGGAGCCGACCGCCGAAGCGACCTGGAACGCCGTCTGCCTGGCCGATTTCGGCGACGGCGGTGTCGCCTTCGTCGCGCAGCCGCAGATCCCGCCACGCAACGTCAACTGGGCGGCGAGCGGCACATGGGTCCATCTCGCCAAGATCGGCTTCGAGAAATATTTCCTGCGCAAGGTGCGCAAGGGCGAGAGCGAGCCCTTCTACGAGAAGTTGGCGCTCCACGTCATGGGCATCCGCAAGCTGCGGATGTGACGGCCACTCTCGACAAGGAAAGGAATGCGACAATGACTCTCGATCGCGCCGTCATGATCTTCGCCGGATGTGTCGTCCTTCTGGGCGTCGTTCTGGCCTATCTGGTTCATCCCTGGTGGATTGCGCTGACCGCTTTTGCCGGCCTCAACATGATCCAGGCTGGCTTCACTGGTTTCTGCCCCGCCGCGACCGTCTTCAAGGCGATGGGCGTCCGACCGGGGACCGCCTTCAAATGAACCGATCCCGCCGGGTCGCTCGCCTGACGCTGTGGTTTGCCGCTTCGCTGCTGGCGAACACGGCGGCCAACGCCACGACGCTTGATGAAGCGATTGCGGCGGCGATGCGCCATGCGCCCGAGATCGTGGTCGCGGATGCGGAGACCGACGCGGCCAAGGCGCGTCTCGATCAGGCGCGGTCGGGACAGCTTCCGACCGCAACGCTGAGCGGGACGATCGGTTATGGTCGCCTCGATCCCCAGAGCTTTTTCGGGCTGGGCGCCGCCAATGTAACCCCGCGCGCGGCCCAGGTGACGGTCGAGCAGCCGCTCTTCACCGGCGGACGGGTCGGCGCGGGCATCGATCGGGCGCGCGCAGGGATTGCAGGCGCCGAGGCCGGGCAAAGCGGTGCGCGCGCGCAACTCGCCACGGCGGTGACCCAGGCTTATGGCGACGTCCTGACAGCGGCGCACATGGTGACTCTTTATGAGCGGCTGCTCGCCGAGACGACCGAGATCGAGCGCCAGGCGCGACTGCGCTATCGAGCCGGTGAAAGTCCCAGCACGGACGTCGCGCAGGCTGGTGCGCGCTTGGCCGAAGCGCGCGCGGGTCTGGCCCGGGCGCAGGGCATGCAGGTCTCGGCTCGCGCGCATTTCACCAACCTGACCGGCCTTGAGCCCACCGATTTGCAGCCCTTGCCCGCCAATCCGCCGCTGCCCGCGACGCTCGACGAGGCGATGGAGGAGGCGATGCGCAGCAACCCCCTGGTCGTCCAGGCCCAGACCCGCCTGCGCGCGGCGCAGGCGGCGTCCCGTGGCGCGCGCGCCGAACGATTGCCCACTGTCGGGGCTTTTGCCGAAGCCGGAACAGTGCGCGACCAGTTTTTTCCCGATTATCGCGCGGACAGCGCGACCGTCGGTGTCCGGGCTCGCTGGGAGCTGTTCAGTGGCGGTCGCGTGTCGGGCAAGGTTGCCGAAGCGAGCAGTGAAGTCCGCGCTGCCGACGCGCGGATGCGCGCCGCCAGCATGCAGGTCGAGGAGCAGGTCGTATCGGCCTTCCAGGAGGTGCGGACGGCGCAGCTCGTCGAGCAGGCCGCGACCGAACAGGCCGCCTCGGCCGCGCAGGCGCTCGAGAGCGTCCGTCATGAGGTGCGGGTCGGCATCAAGCCCCAGCTCGACCTGCTCGACGCCGAGCGCGAGGCGATCGCCGCCGAGGCTGGATCCATTCGCGCCGGCACCGACCGCATCGTGGCTGCCTATCGGCTCGCGGCGTTACTCGGCCGTTCCTGAAACCAGAAGGACAAGCGTAATGCACAAGGATTGGCCAGCCATGGCGGCCGAACTGACCGGGGCGATCAAGGAAGTGCGCCTGGGCAGCCCGGAGGTGACGAAGGCCTTCTCGGCGATGGCGCGCGCCGCCACGCAGGCGGGCGTGCTCGATACCAAGACGAAGGAACTGATCGCGCTCGCCATCTCGGTTGCGATCCGTTGCGACGGATGCGTCGCTTTCCATTCGCAGGCCGCGGTCAAGCAGGGTGCGACCCGCGACGAAATCCTGGAGACCATGGGCATGGCGCTTTACATGGGCGCGGGCCCGAGCCTGATGTATGCAGCGCAGGCCGTGGAAGCGTTCGACCAGTTCGCCGCTCAAGCTGGCGGCGAAACACCGGGGCAATGACCCTGGTTGCCTGGCCTGGAGGAGAGGACGAGATGACGGACGCACATAATCCCGGCGGTGAAGACTGGGCTGGAGAGATGGGGGATCGCTGGCTGGCCCAGGTCGACCGCTTCGAACAGATGCTTCGGCCGCTTGGGCTTGCCCTGCTCGACCATGCAAAGCTGCAAACGGGGCAAAATGTCCTGGACGTTGGTTGCGGCGGCGGTTGGACCTCTCGGGAGGCGGCGCTTCAAGTCGGGATCGGCGGGCGCGTATGCGGCGTCGATATTTCCGCAGCGCTAGTGAAGGAAGCGGCGCGGCGCGCCACCGATGCCGGCGTGCGCAACGTGCGGTTCGAGGCAGGCGATGCTGCCGCACTCAAGCCGGAAGGGGCACCGTTCGACCGCCTGATGTCGCGCCTTGGCATCATGTTCTTTGGCGATCCAGCCGCCGCATTCCAGAACCTCCACGGCCTGATGGCCAAGGGCGGGACCGCGGATATGGCGGTCTGGGCTCCGCCACAGGACAATGTCTGGGTCGGCGGCGTGCTCGCAATCGTTGCGAAGCATATCTCCATGCCCCCGCCAGACCCGCTCGCACCCGGGCCCTTTTCCCTGGCGGACCCGAAGCGCTTCACGGCCTTGCTCGAGCAGGCCGGCTTTTGCGACATCACGCTCACGCCATGGGCAGGGTCGGTGATGGTTGGTGGCGAGCAGAGTAGCGCCGAGACTGCAGTGGACTTCCTGCTGGCGACATTCCCCTTCGCGGACGACGAGGAGTCCGTTCCGCCTGAAACGCTCCGTGCGATCCGGGCGGAGCTGATTGCTCTTTACAAGCCCTTTGAAACGCCCGCTGGCATCGCTGCCCCGGGCAAGGCCTGGCTGGTCACGGCAATCGCATAAGCAATTTCGCCAGCCCTGATCGGGTCGCTGAACGGACACCGCCCATCTCTGGCTGACGGATTCGAAGGCAGCGCGGCGGCAGGGCCTGGCCAAAGCCTCCGCTCCTTCTTGAGGAGGCTTCGGCGGGGCTGGCAGTCGGCGTCCGCGCGCGCATCGATTACGGTTTAATCGTAATTGATAACTCAGTCTGCAACCGATTCAGGTGCTCCTGCACGGATTGCAGGAGTGATCTCTGTCATTCAGAGAATGATATTCAATCAATTCCAATAATCGTGTATATGAATGTCATCGTCCCTCAAGCAAGGAAACGTCATGACCGATCTGAACACACTTCTGGTACCCATGCCTAGGATCAACGAACCTGCCCCCGATTTCACCGCGAAAACGACGGACGGAATGCGCTCGCTTTCCGACTATCGCGGCAAGTGGCTCGTGCTCTTCTCCCATCCGGCGGACTTCACGCCGGTTTGCACGACCGAGTTCATGGCGTTCGCCCGCGCCGCCGACGAGTTCAAGGCACTCGACTGCGAGTTGCTCGGCCTGTCGATCGACTCGCATTACGCTCACATCGCCTGGATGCGGGCGATCGAGGAGAAGTTCGGCGTCGAAATTCCCTTTCCGATCATCGAGGATCTGTCGATGAAGGTCGCAACGGCCTTCGGGATGATCCATCCCGGCGCGTCGGATACCTCTGCGGTGCGCGCGACCTTCATCATCGACCCGGAAGGCATCATCCGCGCGATGGTCTACTATCCGATGTCCAATGGTCGCTCGGTCGCCGAGTTCCTGCGGCTGTTGAAGGCACTGCAGACCTCGGACGCGAACAAGGTCGCGACCCCGGAAGGCTGGCAGCCTGGCGAAGCGGTCATCGTTCCGCCTCCCCAGACCGCCAAGGCGGCCAAGGAACGCGCCGGCGAGGGCTATGACACGACCGACTGGTACTTCAGCAAGAAGGCGCTCTGAGGCGCACCGGATGCCGGCGGTGATAACCCGCCGTCGGCATCCGGAGCTTCCCTCAATCCGGCGCCACCAACCTCCATGAGAAACTGAAAGTGATTGTCCCATGACTGATCCCCACATCGCCACGGCGGCCCAGATCATCGAGGGCGCGCACGCAACCAGACCGACCGTGAAAACCTTCTTCGACGAGGACACGTTCACGGCGACCCACGTCGTCGCCGATCCGGCGACCCGCAAGGCGGCGATCATCGACAGCGTGCTCGATTTCGATCCGGCTTCGGGACGAACCTCCTGCACCTCGGCCGATGCCGTCATCGCCTATGTCAAGGCTGAAGGGCTCGAGGTGGAATGGCTGCTCGAGACCCATGCCCATGCCGACCATCTTTCAGCCGCGCCCTATCTCAAGGAACGGCTCGACGGCAAGCTCGCCATCGGCAAGGACATTCTCACCGTCCAGGCCGTGTTCGGCAAGATCTTCAACGAAGGCACGCGCTTTGCGCGGGATGGATCGCAATTTGATCATCTCTTCGGTGATGGCGATCGCTTCCAGCTCGGCGCGATCGAAGCGGTCGCCCTGCACGTTCCTGGGCACACGCCGGCCGACATGGCCTATGTGATCGGCGACGCGGCCTTTATCGGCGATACGCTCTTCATGCCCGATTACGGAACGGCGCGAGCGGATTTCCCCGGCGGGGACGCGCGGACCCTCTTCCGATCGATCCGCCGGTTGCTGACGCTTCCCGACGCGACGCGCCTGTTCCTGTGCCATGACTATAAGGCGCCGGGCCGGGATGCGTTCGTCTGGGAGACGACCGTGGGCGACGAGCGGAACGCGAATGTCCATGTCCATGAAGGCGTCGAGGAAGACGCGTTCGTTACGATGCGACGGGATCGCGATGCCACGCTCGGCATGCCGCGCCTCATTCTGCCTTCGATCCAGGTCAACATGCGCGGCGGCAACCTTCCCGAGCCGGAGGAGAATGGCACGCGCTATCTCAAGCTCCCCCTGAACAGCCTGTAGCATCGTCATGCTGGAACCTGCGCAATATCTGCTCGGTGCCGGATCGGGCTCGCTGGTGGGATTCACCCTCGGCCTGGTCGGCGGCGGCGGCTCGATCCTCGCGGTGCCGCTGATGGTCTACTTGGTCGGGGTGACGTCGCCTCATGTCGCGATCGGCACGAGCGCGCTGGCCGTCGCGGCCAATGCCGGTGCGAACCTCATCCCCCATGCGCGGCAAGGGATCATCAAATGGCGCTGCGCGGGCATGTATGCGCTTGCCGGCGTGATCGGCGCTTATGCCGGATCCACGCTCGGCAAGGCCATCGATGGCCAGCGCCTTTTGTTCCTGTTCGCGCTCCTGATGCTGGCCGTGGGCGCGCTGATGCTGCGTAGCCGCAGCAATCCCGGCAATCCCGATGTCCAATGCCGCCGTGAGAACGCGCCCAAGGTGATCGGCTATGGCAGCGCCACCGGACTCTTCTCGGGTTTCTTCGGCATCGGCGGCGGGTTCCTGATCGTGCCGGGGCTCATGGCTTCCACCGGTATGCCGATGATCAATGCGGTCGGATCGTCGCTCGTCGCCGTTGCCGCCTTCGGGCTGACCACCGCGTTCAACTATGCGCTCTCGGGCCTCGTCGACTGGAGCTTGGCGGGCGTGTTCATCGGTGGTGGCATTGTGGGCGGGATCATCGGTGCTGGAATTTCCAAGCGCCTGTCCGCGCGCAAGGGGCTGCTCAGCAGCGTGTTCGCGGTGCTGATATTTCTCGTCGCCCTCTACATGCTCTGGAAGAGTTGGCTGGCGATGTAGGTGGCGGAAGACCCGCATTCGCTCGGGGACAAGCACGATTTCGCCCGTCGATGCCTTTGATGGTGTAGGCTCACGCGAAGTGCGCGAGCTCGCCTCCGCCTTCAACGACAAGAAGGCGCAGATCCGCGTGCTGATCGGCGAGAGGACGCGCGTCCTTGCGGTGATCGCGCATGACCTGCGGACCTATCTGGCGCGGCTCCGCCTTCGCGCGGAGTTCATCGACGATCCCGATCAGCAAGCCCGCGCGGTGCGCGATATCGACGAGATGACTGCTCTCATCAACGATACGCTGCTGGCGGACCGCGACTCCGCACCGCCAAGCCATCCGGAGCGCGTGACAGTTGCACAGGCGCTCGCCGAGATCGTCGACGCGCATCGCGAACTCGACGAAGCCGTGACGTTGGCGCCCGTGCCCGACGATCTCGCGATCGCCGCCACGCCGCTCTCGCTGCACCGCATCCTCGACAACTTCATCGCGAACGGCGTCCGTCACGGCAACGCAGTGGCAATCTCGGCCCATGCGACCGGCGAGACGGTCGATATCGTCGTCGAAGACGACGGTCCAGGCGTTCCGGTCGACGGGCTGGCCAGCCTCGGCATACCCTTTCAACGCTTCGACCCCTCCCGCAGTCGCGAAACTGGCGGCGCCGGCCTCGGGCTGGCGATCGTGAGGGCGCTCGCCGAACGTGACCACGCGGAGGTGTTCTTTGGCCAAGGCGCGCCTGGGGGACTGCGCGTGAAAATCCGCTATGCCCGCGTCGAGGACTGATCATCGGATGCCTGAAAGGCGATCGCTTGAAGCAGTCTCACTGCAGCAGGACGGGACTGACCGTCACAGGCAGGCCGGACGGCCGGAACCCAAGCTGATAGAAGAACACGCACCTTCAGGAAGCCGCCTTTCGTTTGAGTAGCGCGGGACGCTGCCCATATCGGCCGACATTTCATCCATCTCGGGAAATTCCGTCTCGCGCATCTTGGCATTATTCCACACATGGTTACATTACAAATGTAAGCGATAAATTGAGGGCGCAACCATGAGATTAGCGAAACGACGCATCACATGGCTTCCGGCGCCCAGGCGGGAAGCGTTTATGGCGTGCCCATGGATGTCGACAAGGTGCATCAATTACAAGGAATGCCGGAATGAATGCTGCGTTGGCCGATCCCGCCGTCATCATCTGTCCCTCCTGCGCAACGGCAAATCGCGTTCCAGCCACTCGCATCTCGGAAGGCCCGAAATGCGGACGCTGCGGCCAGTTGTTGTTTCAAGGAGCGCCTATCACCGTAAATGGCCAGGCGTTCGATCGCCATGTGACAACCGGATCGCTGCCTGTCCTCGTCGATTTCTGGGCAAGCTGGTGTGGACCGTGCAAGGCGATGGCCCCGGCCTTTGCCGCCGCTGCGAAGGCTCTTGAACCGAAGATCCGGTTGCTAAAGGTCGATACTGAAGCGGAACAGGCGGTCGCCGCGCGATTTGCGATCCGATCGATACCATCACTCATCCTGTTTTCAGGCGGACGGGAAATCGCAAGGAGTGCGGGCGCGATGGACCAGCGTTCCATCATTGCGTGGGCGAACCAGCAGATTCCTCGCAACTGATGCCACGCAGCATTTATCCAGCCGGTTTTCGGGCTACGCCTTCGACGATCAGAAGATAGGCAGCGAACGGAAACGATCATCATCGTACCGACCGACCAGCGTGCAGCCTATAACACAGCGCGTTCCTTGGCATCACCAGTTGGCGGTGGGGAGATCGACTGGTCACGGGCTAGCCGCTCGAGCGCGACGACACCCACCGGAGGCGTCGTTTGCCACGGCACGAAAAATAGGCGCTTCGCCATGAGCGCCCGTACGCGATCAATCTGCTTCTGCTCGCCATTGAGTCGCTGGCGCAAAAGTAAATTGCTCGAGCCTGCCGCCAGCAAACTCTTGTTGATGATCCAGGCATAGGGCTCGATCTGCGCGCGCCGTAGATCATCTTGTAATGTGCTGGCCTGAGAGACCGGCGTGGTCTCGGCGAGGGTAACCAGCAGGACACGCGTATAGTCGGGATCCTGGAGCCGCATCAGCGGCGTGGTGATCCGACCGGCAAGGTCATGCAAGGTCGATTGGCGTGTCATCTGCCGGTGATAGGCACCGGTGGCATCCATTAGCAGAAGACTGTGACCTGTGGGCGCCGTGTCCAGCACGACAAACGCGCTACGCGCCTCTGCCACGATGTGCGAGAAGGCGTGGAAAACGGCAACCTCTCCAAGCCCATCATCTCGAAGGGTCGCAGCGCAATGTCGTCGCGCGGAAGCGTTCGGAGCGCGGCCGGCATGGCTGCGAGCGCCTGCTGTCCCTGCGCTTCCAGTGACGCCGCCGTCGCATCGGTTGGGTCGCTGGCGTGGAACAGGCCATTCACGACGAGATGCTGATTGCCAAGACCGAGCACTCGCAATTCGGTCGAGGTTCGACCCGCCTCGGCTATCGCGGCTTGCTCCGGGCGCGTCACGAGAATGACGGTCGTGGCCTTCGGATCGCCCAAGGCTGCCATGGCTTTCCTGAAGCGTTCTTCCTGCGACGTCAGGCCCGAATGCGGTCCCAGGCACGACGCACCCTGATCATTCTCCGCCAGAAAGCCACTCCACGCCTTGGGCAGGCTCAGCAAACGAAGCGTATGTCCCGTTGGCGCCGTATCGAACAGGACATGATCATAGACCTCGTCACCATCCGTAAGCCGGCCTACAAATTCGTCGAATGCCGCGATCTCAGTCGTACAAGAGCCCGATAGCTGTTCACGCACCCTATCGCGCTCACCCGGACTGGCGCGAGGGTCCATCTGATCCAGCACGCGCATGCGATAGGCGTCCGCTGCGCAGTCGGATCAATGTTAAGGACACTCAGCCCGGCAGCGTTCGGGACTGCGACTGGCTGATTGGTCAACGGAACGTCCAGAATCTCATCGAGATTGGAGGCGGGATCTGTGCTGACGAGAAGGACCGATTTACCGTGATCCGCGAGCGAAAGGGCGGCCGCGCCGGCAATCGAAGTCTTGCCCACGCCTCCTTTGCCCGTGAAGAACATGAAACGGGTAGGCTTAGCTAGAAATTGCGGAAGATCGGTCAGCGAACTGTCGGTCATCACGTGGCTTGTTCCCTCTTCGCTCGGGCGAACGATTACCGCCGAACGCCACCGAAATGCCCAAGTCGAGCCAAGATCGAAACGGCGCCCTTTTCGCCGCGCGACAATGTGCCTGTCTGCCCCCGAGGGGCATACGTAGTCTCCCGGTCTCGCGCGTGAATGGCCTGCCCCCGGACAGAAAGTCAGAGATGACCGTCTGACTACCGATCTGAGCTCTTAATCAATCAAGTGCGCAGGCGATGCACCACCTGTGATCGCGTCTATGGGCGGCAGCGGCCAAGCTTCGTACAAACCCCTATAGTGGCGAAGCCCGCGATTGCGGATGACAAGGCATGATCCGCAGCCCTCTCCATCCTTGCATTTCGCTTCTCGGCTCTGCGGCAGGTGCGTCCGATCCTGCACACAATGGCCACGAACCGAACAACCCAGTTCGTCGCGTGCCTCGCGCCGACGGCGCATGGACAAAGGACTGAGCACCAACCGGAACCTGGGCTAAACGACATACGAGGAATGCCATGAATCTCGAGAAATTCACCGATCGCGCCAAGGGCTTCCTGCAGAGCGCACAGACTGTCGCGATCCGCATGAGCCATCAACGGATTAGTCCGGAACATCTGTTGAAGGCGTTGCTCGAGGATGGGCAAGGCATGGCGAGCGGCCTTATCCGCGCGGCCGGCGGGAATCCCGCCGTGGCGACGCGCGAGACCGACATTGCGCTCGCCAAGGTGCCGGCCGTCTCAGGCAGCGGCGCGCAGGCAACACCGAGCCTCGACAATGATGCGGTGCGCGTTCTCGACCAGGCCGAACAGGTCGCGCAGAAATCAGGCGATACCTATGTCACCGTCGAGCGCATGTTGCTGGCGCTGGCGCTGGCGCCGACCACGACAGCCGGCAAGGCCCTGGCTGCAGCAGGCCTCAAGCCCGACACGCTGAATGCGGCAATCAACGAGTTGCGCAAAGGCAAGACCGCGGACACCGCGTCGGCGGAGGACCGCTATGATGCGCTCAAGAAATTTGCGCGTGACCTCACCGAAGCGGCGCGCGACGGCAAGCTCGACCCCGTCATTGGCCGCGACGAGGAAATTCGACGCACCATCCAGATCCTGGCTCGGCGCACCAAAAACAACCCCGTCCTCATCGGCGAACCCGGCGTCGGCAAGACAGCAATTGCGGAAGGGCTCGCTCTGCGCATCGCCAATGGCGACGTGCCCGACACGCTCAAGGATCGCGCTTTGATGGCACTCGACATGGGCAGTCTGATTGCCGGCGCGAAGTATCGCGGCGAGTTCGAAGAACGGCTGAAAGGCGTGCTCGACGAGGTGAAGGCCGCCGAGGGTCATATCGTGCTGTTCATCGACGAGATGCACACGCTCATCGGCGCGGGAAAATCGGAAGGCGCAATGGATGCCTCCAACCTGCTCAAGCCCGCGCTCGCGCGCGGCGAACTGCATTGCATCGGCGCGACCACGCTCGACGAATATCGCAAGCATGTCGAAAAGGATCCGGCGCTCCAGCGACGGTTCCAGCCCGTCTTCGTCGGCGAGCCGACGGTCGAAGACACTATCTCGATCCTGCGCGGGCTCAAGGAAAAATACGAACTGCACCACGGGGTCAGAATCACCGACGGCGCCCTGGTTTCAGCCGCGACGCTCTCCCATCGTTACATCACCGACCGCTTCCTACCCGACAAGGCGATCGACCTCATGGACGAGGCGGCCTCGCGCTTGCGCATGGAGGTCGAATCCAAGCCCGAGGAGATCGAGAATCTCGACCGGCGCATCATCCAGTTGAAGATCGAGCGGGAGGCGCTGAAGAAGGAGACCGACAAGGCCTCAAGAGACCGGCTGGCAACGCTGGAGCAGGACCTCGCCAATCTCGAGCAGCAGTCGAGCGAATTGACCTCGCGCTGGCAGGCGGAGAAGGAGAAAATCGCGGGCGAAAGCCGTATCAAGGAGCAACTCGACGCCGCGCGCATCGAACTCGAACAGGCCCAGCGTTCGGGCGATCTCGCCAAGGCTGGCGAGCTCCAATACGGCACAATCCCTGTCCTAGAAAAGCAACTCTCCGATGCCGCGGGAGCGGCCGAGGGCGCGATGCTGCGCGAGGAAGTGACCAGTGAGGATATTGCCGGCGTCGTTGCGCGCTGGACCGGCATCCCCGTCGAACGGATGATGACTGGCGAGCGCGAGAAGCTGCTCGGCATGGAAGAGACGATTGGCAAGCGTGTCATCGGCCAGGCCGATGCCGTCCGCGCCGTATCGACGGCGGTGCGCCGTGCCCGCGCTGGCTTGCAGGATCCCAATCGGCCGCTGGGCAGCTTTCTCTTTCTTGGCCCCACGGGCGTCGGCAAGACCGAGCTCACCAAGGCGCTTGCCGGCTTCCTGTTCGACGACGACAACGCGATGGTCCGCATCGACATGAGCGAGTTCATGGAGAAGCATTCGGTCGCCCGTCTGATCGGCGCGCCTCCAGGCTATGTCGGCTATGAGGAAGGGGGCGTCCTGACCGAGGCCGTCCGCCGCCGGCCCTATCAGGTCGTCCTCTTCGATGAGGTCGAAAAGGCCCATGGCGACGTGTTCAACATACTCCTCCAGGTGCTCGACGACGGACGACTGACCGACGGCCAGGGCCGAACGGTCGACTTCACCAATACGATCATCGTGCTGACCAGCAATCTGGGCAGCCAGTATATCGCCGGCCTTGCCGACAATGAACCGGTCGAGAAGGTCGAGGATCAGGTGATGGAGATCGTCCGCGGCCATTTCCGGCCGGAGTTCCTCAACCGGCTTGATGAGATCATATTGTTTCACCGGCTCGCCGCTGACCATATGGCGCCAATCGTCGACATTCAGGTTGCCCGCGTCGGCAAGCTGCTCAAAGATCGCAAAATCAGACTCGATCTTAGCGATGCCGCGCGCACTTGGCTTGGCCGCGTCGGCTATGATCCGGTCTATGGCGCACGACCATTGAAGCGCGCCGTGCAGCGTTTTCTGCAAGACCCTCTCGCCGATTTGATTCTCCGGGGCGAGATTAGAGACGGAGCGATGGTCCATATTGACGAGGGTGACGACGCGCTCTCGCTGAAGGTTGATTGAGATGGATTCTGGGCAATGTCCCGGCTCAGACTGCGGCGCGGCGCGAAGGCTTAACATGTGAGCAATCCGTACGAAGTCCTCGGCATCGCGCCATCCGCCTCTGCGGACGACATCCAGAAAGCGTATCGCAAGCTCGCGAAAAAGCTGCATCCCGACCTTAACCCCGGCGACAAATCCGCTGAGGAGAAGTTCAAGGAAGTTGCAGGTGCCTATGATCTGCTGAGCAACCCGGAGAAGCGCAAGCGCTACGACGCCGGCGAGATCGATGAGACCGGCGCGGAGCGACCGCAGCAGCAATATTATCGTGACTACGCCGGGTCGGGCTTTGGTCGCTACTCAAGCGATGCCGGATTTGCCGATTTCGCGGAAGGAAGCGATCCGTTCGCCGAACTGTTCCGCCAGAGTGCGCAAGCGCGGGCCAATCGTCGAGGGCAGGATCTGCACTATCGGCTTGCCGTCAGCTTTGCAGACGCGATTGTTGGCGGTGCCCAACGCGTCACGCTGCCGACGGGCGGCGCACTTGACGTAACTCTTCCGGCTGGCATCATCGATGGTCAGACGCTGCGGCTCAAAGGCAAGGGTGCCCCCGGCGCTGGCAAAGGCGGAGCCGGCGACGCGCTAATCGAGATCGAGGTGCGTCCCGACCCGAGGTTCACCCGCGAGGGTGACGATATCACGATCGAGATTCCCATCTCGCTGACCGAAGCCGTCCTTGGCGGAAAGATCCGTGTGCCCACACCAACCGGGACGGTGTCGATGACAGTGCCGGCCGGTTCGAACAGTGGAAGCGCGCTACGTCTGAAAGGCATGGGGGCACCCCGGACCGGCGGCGGTCGCGGGGACCAGTTTGTAAAGCTGAAGATCACCCTGGCCAAGGGGAGTGATGCCGAACTCGAGCGCTTCGTATCGAGCTGGGAAGCAGGAAAGACCTTCAACCCTCGGGAGGCATCGCGATGATAGATCTGGAAGACTTCCTTACCCGCTCTGGGATCGAGTTTCGATCACTCGAGCAGTGGATCGAACGCGAGTGGCTGTTTGTCGAGCGGCGCTCCACAACGATCTTCCTCTCCGAAATGGACGCGGCCCGCGCACGCCTCATTCATGATCTCAAGCGTGATTTCGGTGTGAATGACGATGGCGTCGATATCATACTCCATCTCGTCGACCAGTTGCACGGTCTGCGCCAAGCATTTTTGCAGATTCAAGCGGACATGAACTTAGGCCGTCGCCGAGACTCCAGACGCTCGCGTGCCCGCAAATCGGGGCCGATAAGGAACCCCCGTCGGAAGCTATAGCTAAGCGGGATGCCAGGTCTGCACGCCTTCGCTTTGCGCCAATTCAGGCCACCTATAGGACCCTGCGCGACAACGGCCGTATGCCCAGAATCTTGGTCTATGCCTCGGCAAGCGATTCAGGCCGCTCGCGGTCGGGCAGGGGACGATCCGTCTTCGGGAGACTATCCTTCCGGCTCAGCCGCATGGCATGAAACGCGGGATGAGTGACCTGACCGACCCCACCGCGCGTTCGATCCCCGCCAAGTTTTGCGGAAGCGCATATTCCGAGCTCGCGCGCTCGAGATATCCCGGCTCCATAACGATACTCGAAACCGGGAGGGGGAATGGTAGAGGGCGCCGGTAGTCCAGAGACTTCTCGGGAGGACGCTTCTGACTTGACCAATGAAGGATTGGCCGAAAGGCCAGTCGAGCGTCTGCTCGCCACTATTGAAGCGGACTACGATTTGCTGCTGGAACGCCTCTCCAATCATCTGCGGTCATCCGAGGCCGCAGGTGAGGCCCTGCATGATGCATATGTCAAGTTGCGGGCAGATCCGAACATCGCGGAGGTGCGAAACCCAAGATCCTATCTTTACCGGATGGCGATCAACCTGGCCTATAACCAGCGCCGCAAGGACAACCGGTTTGGCCCTGCGGACGAGGCTGTGATCACCGAGTTGCCCGACACTACCCCGGATCCGGAACGCACAGCGATCGCGACCGACGAAATGGGCAGGGCCTTGGTCGCACTCGACGCCTTGCCTGCGAGGCGCCGCGAGATCTTTCTTGCGAAATGGCGGGACGAAAAGTCGCAGATCGAGATCGCTCACGAGTTTGGTTTGCACAAGCGATCGGTTCAGAAGGAACTGGCCAAAGCGGAACAATATCTCCGAAAGGCCATTCGCCGTTCCGGCTGGCGCCTGCCATAGTCGCTCGGCATTGCAGGGTTTGACCGCACTCGCCCAAAGGCAAAACACAGTCTGAAAAAAATAGGGCGCCTTTCGGGTCGGCGAGGTGTCCTCCCTTCGGGAATATCATGACCTCCTCCTTGGGATACGCGGGCCGAGGCTCGCTGCGACCGATGGTGGTGGTCCAAGAGGCGGCGCGCTGAGATTCCCGGCGCGGACCAACTGCCTTGTAACCTGAGGGGGTCGCCATGGCGACTTTGCACGTTTGACCGCGGGCGCAACTCCTGGTGCGCCGTTGCGACGCAATGATGATCGCTCAGCAGACGTCCTGAAACGGAGGCGCCGTGCGATGAGCGCCCATGGCTCCTCGAACAACCGCCCGACGCTGGCGCCGTGGCAAGTGAGTCTTGCGACACGAACCATGAGCGGACAACTCGCCGAGCCCATATCTATCGCCGAAATTGCGCATCTCTGCCGATTGTCGCTCAGCTATTTCGTCAGGGCTTTTTCCAATGCAGTGGGGATCGCCCCCTATGCCTGGTTCGTTCAACAGCGGATCTCACGCGCAAAGCGGCTGCTGACCGGCACGAGCCTGCCTCTCGCGCAGATCGCGCTCGAATGCGGTTTCTCCGATCAGGCGCATTTTACCAATGCGTTCGTCAAAGCCACAGAAACAACGCCGGCGAGATGGCGGCGCGAGGCACTTGCCCACCGACAGGCCGCGTGATGAGTAGGCGGGTTGGCGACTCTCACAAGCTCGATCAGGATCGCTCCCCGGCTTTCTCGCCATTGCGTTCGGCCGCACGCTGAAGGGCTATTTGGAGGAGAGCCTTGTCGTGCTCTGGGCGCTTCCAGCGGGCGGAATCCCGCAGGGCGACCAGATCCTCCATGTGAGTGATGAAGGTATAGACCTTGTTGACCACCTCGATCATGAGCGCCTTCATTTCCTCATCGGAGATCCGCGAAAGCTGGTTCCAAGGGATGTCACCGAAGGGCGTAACCACCTTCACGTCGCTAAAATCGCCGGTCGCAGTTGCTGGGGTTGTGCCAGCATGGAGATTTTCCAGTTGAGAATTGCGCACGCAATTCTCAACGAGGGCGAGCGCGAGCCGCCGCGCAGCGGCATCGGGTATATCTTCAGCTGCCATCGCCTTCTCCCGGATAGAAGCCCTTTAAGCCGTTTCGCTGGACATGGGCAGAGTGGGCGGCAAGCGCGATAGGACGCCTGCCGTGCCGCATTGATGCTCACCATGATACGACACGGAAAGGGGAATTGAAGGTTCGTGAAGACGATGAGGTCGTATGACGGCTTTGACCGGCGATTCGGCAATCGCCGGTCGTCAGGAATTCAGCCGTTCAGCTTATCCTTGATCGCCTTGGCGGGCGCGAAAGTGAGCTTCTTCGACGCGGCGATCTGGATGGTCGCGCCCGTAGAAGGATTGCGTCCCTCCCGCGCCGGCGTGTCTTTGACCTTGAACTTGCCAAAGCCGTTGAGCGAAATTTCCTCGCCGTTCGACGCGGATTCCGCGATTGCGGCGAAGACCGTATCAACCGCCTTACGAGCATCAGCCTTTGTGATGTCGATCACCGTTGCCAGCTTTTCGGCCAAGTCGCTATTGTTCATTCATTTCCTCCTGCAATGTTCGTCCGAATATGGCTAAAGCGCCTATAGTTCGGTGCGCAGCTCTGCCAACCTTTTCTGGCAAAGTTCGTTGACGATCGTGCCAAGTACCTCAACGCGCTCGGAGAGGAATTTGAATTCCTCTTCCGTTATTACGAATTGGCCTGCGTGCTTGGCTTTCACATACGCATCTTTGAGCTTGTTGAACATCGCCTCCTGCTTGCGGGTCTCCCTTGGCCAGGCTTCGACGAGCCGCGCGGAAAGCGTTTCGGCGCGCGTTCGGAGGAATTTGATGTTGTGGCTATAAGGCGTATAGAAAGTATGGACGAGAAGAACGCAGTAATAGAGGCGCTCGCAGGCCTGCTGAAGGTTATATCCTGCGTCGGCAAGCAGCTTGTTGTCGTAAGCAAACTGATAAAGCATCCGTGCCGATACGGCGAGGCCGAACCACTTATCGAAATATTCCTGCGCCATGACGTAGGCTTGTTGCGGCGTCTTGGGCGTGGGCTCGTTAAGCTCGCTATTGTCTACCTGATATAGGGCGATACCGTCGCGCGCGATGTCCATGAAGAAATATCGGCCGTGGGCCAGACCGTCATTCACTTCCTGGAGCGTGTGAACGATGAAATTGACGGGTGTGCGTAACCGGTTGAGGATCATGGTCTCCCGGTCGAGGCGCTCGGCCGCCTTCTCCCAATATGCAATCTGGTCCGTCAATTCCTTCTGATTGACGATGATGAGCAGATCGAAATCCGATCGGTAGCCTCTCTTGGTATGAGGCTCGTGCACCCAGCGCCCGGTCGCATAGGAGCCGTAGAGAATGATCTTGAGGATGCGGCCGAGCTTCCGAGCGCCGGTCGGTTCGCCGTGTGCGTCCTCGAACTCCTCGAAGAGGATCTGGACGACCCGATCGAGTTCGCGCCGCTTGTTTGCTGGAAGGTGATCGAGTTCGGTTTTCATCGTCTCATGTCATTCGGGTCAGGTGAGAGGGAAACGGGCTGGCTCGTCTTCCCATGGATTGAAGATCACGGCGCCGCTATGCCGCGTATCCTTGATGTTTCGCGTCACAAGGAAGAGGTCATGTTCGATCGCGGTCGCCGCGAGCAGCGTGTCGATCACCGGCGGGGACTGCCCGGTCCGCCGCTTTACCTCACCCGAAATTGCGCCCCAGCGATAGACGATGGCGTCGTCGACGGAGAGGAGCCGATCGCTGAAGCGTTCAGCGAGGGCGTCGCGGGCGGCGATATAGCGCGAACGATCGGGATGGTCCGGCTCGAGGTTGTGGATACCCTTGTCATACTCCGCGAGCGCCAGGACGCTCAGGAACATCCGGTGTTCGGGTTGCGCCGTTGCCCACGCCTTGACGCTCGGCGCACCGTTCGGGTTCGCCAGCGCAGACACGATATGGGTGTTCAGCAGCCAGCCTTTCACAAGGCGACGTCCCGCCCGCGGTCGATCTCGCGCTCAAGGTTGAGGCCATCGAGCCCGAGGCTCTCGAGGAACGGAACGAACGCAGGCTTGCCCGCATTCTTGGGCAGCAGCCGGTCGAGTTCATCAATGCTCATCACCACCACGGCCTCCCGGCCGCGGACAGTGACCCGCTGCGGTCCCTCGCTCTGGGCGCGCCTGACGACCTCGCTGAACCGGGCTTTTGCATCCTCAAGTTTCCAGATGCCACCCGAGGCTGACTTGTCGCGCTCGCCTTTGCGAGTGGCAGTGCCCATTGCGCATACTCCTGACTAGCTAGTCAGATATAGCCGGTCGCGCCCAACTCTGCAAGCAGATCGAGTTCCGTGAGGTTGGATGCCGCATTTGAAGGATGCGCCTCGGGAGGGGCGGTTCCGGTCATGGTTCGACGAACAGCTTCCCAAAATGATGGGCGAGGGCTTTCGCTTCCGCGGCTCCGATCGCAACGCTGGTTGTCGCCGTCTTGGTAATTGCATCCGCAGCTCGATCGAAGAGTGCAACGCAGCGTTGGTTGTCGAACCGGGAGGTATAGAGGATACCATCCGCGGCGGTCGTAGCGTGGATCTCGGCGCTGACCGTCCAGCTCCGTAGATAATCGATCCCATGAAGGTCCGTGAAGGATAGGCCGTGCGTCGAAACACCCGCGTCGACCAGCGGATAGAGTCTGAGCGGCCTTGTCGTCACCAGTTCGCTGCGCAGTCGGGCCTCGACTATCGTTGAAAGGATGTACGGGGTCTCCGGTGCGCGAACGAGGGTTTCGCCAAAGGCTGTCTCGAGTGTCCGGGCGGCATACAGAACCTTGTAGCTGCCGTCGGGCGAGTCAAAGCGGGACTGCGGCATCTCGCCGGCCGGTCCGAAGTAGATTGGATCGTGGCCGGCGCGGTGGATGCGATGAAGACGCACGCCGGCATCGATCCGTCTCAGTCGAACGGTTGACACGGACGATCAGGCCGCCCAGCTCGCCGCAAGCCCCGCAAGCTGCTTCAACACCCTGGGCTCAGGCCGTCTGGCCAGCGTTTGTAAGATCGTCTCGGGTTGCGCTCCGAACCCCTCGAGCGGCGTGGTGAGCATCATCAGCTGCTCCCAGGGATTCATGTCATCAAAGGCTTCGAGCACTGCCTTGAGGCCCTGCGGCACCTCGCCGTCGACGAACTGCGCGGCAGGGTAGCGAATCTCCGTTCCGTAGGGGACGCCTAGGATCTGCCGGCGCTGGCGTTGCTTGTCGATCGCGGCTGGCGTGACCCCGAACATCGCTGCGACATCCCCCCGTTCCAGCATGCCTCCCGACCTGGCGGCCATGTCGGCGCGAAACATCGCCGTCTTCTCGCGCGCGCTCCTCATCGCTTCGCGGTCAGCTGTGGACCTCGGGGCAATGTCGCGCCCCGCGACGCTGAGGGCGTGCCGCGGGTCCGCTTCGCTGCCGACAATATCAGCCAGCGTCTCGTCACTCGCGGACGCGACGGCCTTGGCAACGGCCTGGGTCAACACGTCGATCGCTCGTCGGCGCAGCGTGTCACTGGCGGCGATATGTCCGCCTGAGCGTGACCGCGTGCGGCGGGCGTTGATGGGAGTTGTGCTGGCCATAATGTCCTTCCTGTCTCTATAATAGAGTGTTCGACAGGAAAGACAATCTGCGTTCACTGTTTTCTGGTGACGATCAATGCCCGATATGCTAGGGGAAATTGAAAGGATTTCCCGGTGGAAGCGGCCGTCGATGAACATCAGACCGAAAGTGTTGCCGGCGAACCGAAGCTGTCTGCCTGGCTCTGGCGGCCATGGTACGCCAAGCTCTGGTGGACCGCCATTCCCGTCTGGTGGCTGGGGATGGCGGCAGCGATGCGCGTCGATTTCCTTGCGGCCTTTTATCGCGGGGCAATTGCAGGCTATCTGAATGTCCTGTTCTTTCCGATGACAGCGCTCATGGTACTGGGCGTCGGCTATGTGCGAGAGCGCCTGGATGAGTTCGTTGGATCGGGTGATGGAAAACCGCTGACTGACGACGAGGAGGAAGCTTTCCTCGCAAGACGCAGGTTGGAAGAGCACAGTCGCTTTCTGGATAACATCGGGAAGGGAACCGACATGTTCGACCCTCGCTCGGGATCCCTCTGGATTGGAAACCCTTTGAATCCACACAATGCAGGGTACATCAATCCTCACACGGGTAAGCACCGTTAACGCTTCTTGAAGCTGCTATCGCCGTCGCCAAGACTGCCGGCGATATCCGTAGAGAAGCTGCCCTTCGCGAGAACCGAGTTCTGCTCCAGTGACGTTAGCGGTCCGGTGATGTCGAAGGTGGCGCGCCCATTGTCCGCGTCCTGGAGGTAGCGATTGCGCATGCCTTCGCTGCCCAGGATGCGGTCCGACAATTCGCGCGAGAAAGCTGCTTCTGGATTGGCTGAACGGGCAGCGGCCCGCTCGGCGGCAGCGATAGATTCGCGTACGTCAAAGTTCACGATGTCTATTGATGAATGCGCATCCTCGGTGGTGCTGCCCATATCACGGCTTTCAAAGCCGACCTTGGCTCCGAAATGCCCTCCCGTGGTACGGTCCTTCCTCTCGATGGGCCCTTGCGGGGCCTGCCGCCCGCGACCCACAATGTTAGCGCGCCCGCCAGACGTTTCGGTATCGGTGACCCCGACAGAGCGCCCCACATCAATGCCTACGTTGGTTCCCATCGCGGTCTGATCCTGCGCGGAGCGCGACAAGGCCCGCTGCCAGCCGGTCTGGGCCATGATCGCCTGAACATCGCGCTGGAGCGTGTCGGCGACCTGCGGCTTCAGGCGCCATTCGCCCTTGCGGTCCATCTCGAACCCGCCGCGCAGCCAGTTGGCGAGCATGGCCTGGCCTTCGGCGCCACCGCCCATGAAATGCTCGATCGTATCCGGACCCGCCTGTTTGCCGGCTTCGAACCGCGTGCTGGTATCGCTGCGCGCCGACCGGCTGAAATCCGTTCCGCTGGAGACGAGGAGGTCGTTGTGCGCGAAACTGAAGCGCGCATGCCCGCCATTGGCGATCGCGCCGAGCTGGCTTTCGTTGATGAGGCCAGCCTTCCACATGGCAGCCGCCGTATCGGGAGTAAGATTGAGGCTGAGATCGCCATTCTGGTCCATCGCGATTTGCCGCTTCGACAGCTTGATGCCGTTTTCGGCGAGCAGGCCCTGCATCCGCGTCAACCGCTCCTTATCGACGATCGAGGTCAGGCGCTCGTTTCGCGCGCGATCGGCGATGCCGGCCGCACCGCCTTCGGCCATGTCGACCTGATTGCCCGCCGTTCGGCTCAGCGCCTGGATGAAGCTGTTGAGCCGCGCCGCCTCGCGCGTCGAGACGCCGGCGGCGGCTGCGCCCTCCGCAAATCCGAAATTCTCCGACTGCCGCCGCTGCTCGCCGATCCGCGCCGCGCTTCGCGTGCCGTCGGTCCCAACCTCACGCTGCGCGTCGAGCCTGCCCGAACGCTCGGCGAAGTCATAGCCCGCAGCCTCCCGAGTGCGCCCGTAGACGCTTGTCCCCTCGCGACCCGCTTCGGCGCTCGCGCCATCGGCGGTCCCGACCTGCACAGCGGCATTGTAGCGCTCGAGCGCTGCCACGACCTGCGCCTCATTCCTGCCCGTGGCGCGAGAGAGCTGGGTGATGGCGGTGCTGCGGGCTTCGCCCGAAAGCGCGTTGATGAAGCCCACGCGGCGGGACGTTTCGTCGACGGGAAGACCGAGCATCGAGGCCGCCTCGCGCTGCCCTTGATTGGCGCCGCTGCGCCAGCCCTGCTCGGTCGCGACATTGGCGCGCTCGACACCGGCGACGTTATCGCCGGCATAGTCCCGGCGTCCTTCCATCGCACCGACCTGGATCTGCGCCGACGTGAGGTCGTTTCTAAGCATCTGCTCCTGGTCGAAGGTGTTGGCGATCAGCTTGGCGAATGTCGGATCGGCCTGGGCCTCGCCGATCACGCCCGACGCCTTGAGCTGCGCATCGCTTGCCGAGTAGCCGGCCCGCTCGTAATGCCGCGTCGCCGCCTGCATCATCATGCCGTAAGCCCTCTGATCGCCAAAGGCGCGCCATTGCACGAGGTTTTGGCTGAAGGCGGCGAACGCCTTCTCACCGGCTTCACCTTCCCCAAAATAGCCCGTGCCGAGGCTTCGCAGGGCATCCTTCTCAGCGAACTGATGGATCGCCGTGGTGGCGGCATTGGCTTGCACGGCGCGTGCCACTGCCGGATCCGTCACGTCCCGGCCACCCAGAGCCGGGGCGAGGCTTCCCAGCTGGCGGGAACCCTCGATGCCGCCAAGCGCCATTGCCGTCCCACCTGAGGTGCCGGGGCGCTCGCCAAGGATACGGCCTGCCTCGCCGAAGACGCGACTGGCGCCAAAGGTCGAGCGTTCCCCGAAGTCACCGAAGCTTGATGCCGCAGCGGCGCGGGAGCGGGTGCCCAACGCAGAAGCCTGCGCTTCGAGTGCCGAGGCTTGGCCTTCGGCCGTGCCCATCGGCGCGGCAGCAGCCGTGCCCTGGCTCGCCACACCGAGCGAACCCGATGTGAAGGCCGTGAACACATTGCCGCTGAAGCGGAACACCGTAAAAACAAAGGCACCGGCAAGCCCAGCGGCGGCCGTGCGAAAGCTGCCGAAGATCGCCAGTGCCTTCATCGCGGACGAAGGCGCGAGCAGCCAGGCGTTGGCCGCAAGCGCGTTCGAGCGCAGCTCCGCAAGCGTTGCCGTCGCGCGGCCGAGGGTGAGTTGATAGATGCCGGCGTCGATAACGCCCCAGAGGGCGACGAAGACGAACATACCGAGCGCAAAGCTCGCAACCCGCAGGTTGATCGGCGTCAGGATGAACAGGAGCGCGATCGGGATCATGAACAGCATGATGCCGAACACGGTGGCGCGGATCGTCGGCATCCATTCGTTCGCCACCGACATCGTGGCAAGGCCGTTGGAAATCACTGCGCGATTGGCCATGACCCGCGCCGCGCTTGCCGGTGAATCCTCGAACAGCACGTCGCCCACGGTGTTGCCGAGAAGGATGTGGGTGAGGAATGCCTGCGCGCTCAGCGGCCGCCCCAGCATCATCTGGCCCATTTCGCCGAGCTGCTGCCGGCAGCGTGTCATCTGCTGGGCATTGCCGGTGTCGTATCCCGTCCGCGCACAGATCTGTGTGGTGTAGCCGTCAAACAGGACCGGGTCCGAGAGGCGATCCGAGATATGCGTCCACGCGTCCGTGCAACTGACCGTCGTGCCGCCCTTGTCGGCCTTGGTATAGACGGTCGAGAAGGTAGCGGGCCCGGCCATCGCCGCGAAGGAGGCGGGCAAGTCGGTCGAAGTCCGAAAGAGCTGGTCATCATCGACGCCATAGGCGGCCGACACTCGTGCGACGGGATAGCATTGGCGCACATAGTCCTTGATCGTCGCGTCGAGGAAGACATCCGTCATTGGGCCGCGTGGAGAGACGGCGTTGAGGAACAGATCAAAGCTGTGCCCGCCGGCGCCGAACTCGATCTTGGCATTGGGATCGAGGGTGTTGTCGTCGATCGTCTCGACCATCGCGCGCTCGATCATGTTGGTCGCGCCTGCAACGAGGACGAGGAGATTGGGAACGCCGCCGACCGGCTGATTGGCGTTGCGTACCCGGTCGTAGACATGGACGGTGCCGGTTGTAGCGATGAGCCCGACGAACAGGCCGACGCCGACGAGAATCTGAAACCCGAAGGCGACCAGCCCCATGCCGGATCCGCGCACGCTTGCGATGATCGCACCCAGGCCGATCCCGACCGTTGCGACAATCATCACCAGTGTTTCGTAACGCGGATCGCCGAAGATCAGCGAGACCAGGCGGAAGGCGTCCACCGTCTCGGCGAAGCCATCATAGGTGTGGAAGCTCGTATCGACCGCCAGCGCGGGCGAGGCGAGGATGAGGGCGGGGAGGGTGGCAACAAGCCTCGCAAGCCGGCGCATGGTGGTTTGATCCTATTGGTTACGGGCAGCGGCGCCGGCGGCGTCGCGGGCATCACGGTCCCGCTCGCGCAGGAGCCCGGCATAGTTGGCGGAGAGATTGGCCTGATTGAGGGCCGCCATGTAGCTCTGGCGCATCTGCGCACGCTGGCGCAGCACCTCATCCCTGAGATCGCGCAACTGCTCGATACCCTTGGACAAGATTCGCGTCTGGCAGACATTTCTGTTGTTGCCGTCGGTTGAGCCCGCCACCGTGGCCCCGCGCTCGGCATTCGTCACCGCGAAATCGATAGTGCGGGTGAGGTCGTTGAGCATCTGATAGGCGAGGGTGAGCGCGACCAATTCGTCCGTGTCACCGATCACCGAGTCGACGACGCCCTGACGCACGCCCCATTCGAGCATGCGATAGACCGGCAGCGTCCGAACATTGGCGACGAACTGCCGCTCCTCGGCCGACAAGGCTGCACGCGTACGGATCTTGGTGGCGATCGACTGCATGCGCTCGCGGGCCAGGACGAGCGCACCCCGCCCGCTGCCGTCCTGCCCGCAATCGGCACCGCTCGGCGGAAAATTGAGCGTGCGGCGCTGGACGCGGCCGGTCAGGAAATCTTGCGCGCTTTCGGTGTCCTGCGCAGGGCACTGGGGAATGGCCGTGAACAGTGGAACACGATCGCCATCATCCCAGCGCATATAGACGTCACCGACCCGCGCACGCATCACGCTCGCCCAGTCGCCGGCGCCGACCCGCTGCGCGGCATGGGCGAGAAGCGAGCCGGTTCGGAAGATTTCCGTCACTTCCGCCGGGCAGTTCGCGAGCGCGTCCTTCAGGTCCTCGGTGGGATTGTTGTTGTTGGCCTCGATCTTCTCGCGGCTCTGCTGATAGCTCTTGGCAAAGCCCTGCTTGACCGAACGGTACCCGGTCATCTCCTCGATGATGCCCGACATATTGTCGTCGCCCTTGGCGATCTGCACCATGCGATTGGCAAGCCGACAATCATTCACCTGAATCGAGTTCAGGAAATTGGTGGCCGCTTCCATCTTCGAGATGATGTTCCCCATCTTCTCATCCAGCGTCTCGAGCAGATACTGGAACGCCACCGCGGGCGCCGCCTGAAGGATGCTCTCGAGCTTCTGGACCAGATAATCGGGGTCGAGGAACGACATGCCGCCAAGGAACATGTCGATGCCGCCACAGCCCGCGCGAACCTTGGGCAGGCTCACCGACATGAGGTAATCGTTGTGGACGTCGACGCGGCCCGACATGCCACCCGCTGTTACATAGCCACGGGTCTGGTCCTCAAAACTGCCCGGCGACGTATATGTGACATTGTCGAACCAGCTCTCCGCCCAGCTCTGAGCACGGGCGGGCGCCGTGGAAACGACCACGGTGAGGGCGAGGGTGATCAGCGAATGGACGGCGGTACGATGCCAAGGGGACATGGTAGGCTCCCGACGATAGGAGATGAAGAAGGAAAGTCCGAGGCCGCCATCGCTCAGCGCTTTCCCGGACGGGTCGCCGGCAGCCCCACGATGCCGGTGAACTTGGACATGGCCCTGACGCCGACCGCGGGCCTCACGCCCGCCAGCATCTTAGCGGCCAGATAGAGATTG
Source organism: Sphingobium sp. TCM1 (assembly GCF_001650725.1). GTDB lineage: Bacteria > Pseudomonadota > Alphaproteobacteria > Sphingomonadales > Sphingomonadaceae > Sphingobium. The sequence continues at coordinate 236,571 of NZ_LXVX01000034.1, forward strand.
CGGGCCAGATTGGACTTGTGGTCGGTGCCGATCGCCACCGGCACCACGCGGTTTTCGTCGCCGACCGGCCTCACCCATGCCACCGGATGTCCCACCCACGGAAGACCGAGGCGTCCCGACCGGATCATTGCCTCCTGGGCGCCAATCGTGCGAACCTGCCAGCCATAGCGCGTCCCTAGTGCCGACAACTTGGTCCAGAGGTCGCCGCAGGGGACACAGTCGGGCGTCGTCGTCATTTCGATAATGGACGCCGCACCATGCCCTCTCAAAGTCGTGGTGAAATCGTCGGGGAATTCCCGAGTGACGGGAACCCGCGAGAGCCAGGCCAGCATCGTTTTGGCATCGGCGACCGGGTGGATCGCGGCCCGCATCGCGTCCTCCTGGGCCACCGTCTGCGCGGAGGCCGAACCCATGCCGATGACCAGACCCGGGATGCCGAGGAGGATGAATGCGCGCATCATGGCTTCGCTCCCGTGGAGGCGTCGACCAGATCGCCGCCGAGTGCGCGGGGATCGGTGGCGGAGACCGGGCCGTTGCCGAGCGCATCGAAGAAGCCGGCATCCTCACCCGGCCCCGTCATGAACTGCTCGGGCCGGATATCGCCGCGCAGCAAACGCACCGCCTGATAGGCCATCTGAGCAAGGTTCGGATAAGCCTCGACGCCGGATGCGATGATCATCCGCTGCTGGCTGCCTCGGCGGATGACCATTGTCGTTGGAGTGATCTCGACCCCGAACCTCCTCCCGAGGTCAGGGCGTTTGTCGAGATCAAGGAGCGTGACCTGCCAACCCATCTCTTCCTGGAAGCGCTGGATGATCGGCCACTGGACCCGGCAATAGCCGCAGGTCGAACGCGAAAACATGACGAGCCCGAACTCGCCGGCCCGGGCGCGGAGATAGGAGCGGCGGATGTCATCCTTCTCAGCGCTCAACTCAGAGCGGGCATCACCGACCATCGGGTTCGCGGACTTGGAGTTAAGTTCCGGATGTTGCAGCATCGCGATCTGGGTGACGCCCGCGAACGCACGCGCCTTGCGCCGCGCAAAATCCTGAAGCCGCCAGAAATCGGCAACCGCATCGACCGTCAGTACCGTCGCGGCATAGTCGCGCTGCTCCTCGATGAGCTTGCGGATTTTCGGTGGCGACAGGCGCGCAAGCTCCGCCATCGGCGGGATGACGGGCTTTACGAGCGTGTCAGTCTCGGGTTTATCCTCGGCCTTCGGTTTGGGCGCTTCATACCACCAATAGCCTTGCCTGGACGGGACGGCACCCGGAACCGACCCTTGTGCACTGACCGGTGGAGGAAGCGCGAAGAGCGCCGCCAGGGCGAGGCCGACGATGAGAGACCGAAGACATTTGGAGCTCATTTGTATTGACATTGTCGTGGCAAATCGCCAGATAGCGTCGAGGAGTTTAGCGACATGGCACAGCACGCCCGTACCGACCGAAGCGCCCCGGCGCGCAAGGATGACGTCATCCAGATCAGGGCTGCGGCCGAGCTCAAGGCGATGCTCAGCCGCGCGGCTTCCTTGCGTGGGCAGAAACTGTCCGAGTTCATGCTCTCGAGCGCGCGGCGGGAAGCCGAGGCGGCGATCCTCGATCAGCGCACCTTCTTCCTGGATGCCGAGAGCCACGAGCAATTCCTGGCTATGCTCGATGCGCCGCCGGCGCCGTCGGCTGCACTCGAAAAGCTGATGAAGCGCGAACCACTCTGGAATCGCTGATCGGACGCACCGCCGGTTTCCATGTCCACGCGCCGCGTCACGCCGCCCGAACGCCTGAACGCCGATCACGAGGTCGCCGCGTTCAAGAATGGGCGTCATGCCTCGCTTGACGACTGGCTCGCCGAGCGCGCCGTTGCCAGTGAAGGCGCTTCGGCGCGTACCTATGTGGTCTGCAATGCGGTGCGGCCCCGTCAGGTTGTAGGCTATTATACGATCACCACCGCCATGGAAGAGCGGGCCGCGCTCCCGACGGCCAAGCTGCGCAAGGGCATGCCGGACAAGGTGCCTCTGCTCCTCATCGCAAGGCTGGCCGTCGCTTCCAGCTTCCAGGGGCTGGGCCTTGGCGCCGATCTGCTTGCCGACGCGCTGCGCCGCTGTGCGGCGGCTTCGGAGATCGCCGGCGTTCGCGCCGTCATCGTCCATGCGATCGACGATGATGCCGTCCGCTTCTATACGCGGCACGGCTTCATCGCCTCGCCGCTGGGAGAGCGCGTCCTCCTCATGCCCATCGAAGCTGTTCGGGCGCTGCAAGGCTAACCACAGTCTCCATCGCGTGCAGGGTAGCTGAGCCTTCCGGGGACCGGAGACAAGGCTGCGCTCCTGGCGATGCCGGGCGCGCCTTTCCTGATCGCGCGCGCTCACAGTATGCGCTCCATTCGGGTCAGTCGCGCGATCGGCAGCAATCCGAAATAGCGACTGTCGAAACCATGCGGATGCGTCGAGCCGACATAGACCAGCCCGGCGGGAATGATGCCGCTCCACCGCATATGGTCGAGCTTCAACCCGTTATGGGCTTGTGGAAGGCTGACTCCCAGAAGCTTTCCATTGCAAAAGTAGTGACCCTCCCTGCTATGCGGGGTCAGCGGCGACGGGGTCTCGAACATCGCCAGGCGGTCGCCCGCCATGCAGAGCGCGTGCTTGGTGACGGACACCGGGTTTGGCCCGGCGATCGGATGATGAAGCGTGAACATGACATAGTCGCCGCGGGCAATCGGTCCCGGGCTTTTGCGCACCGCGAAAGCCTCGATCGAGGGGGTCATGACCAAAGTGACCTGCGGGACGAGAAGCGCCGCCATCAAGGCGATCGGCAGAACAACCAGCATGGCGCGCCAGAGCCGGTCAGGCCGCGCCGACTGATCCAGGCCGGGGGCGCCGAGCGCTACCGCAGCCTTGCGGGGAAGACGGCGTAAGCGCGGCCAGAGCCCCGCGATCCACCTAGCGAGCAACCAGAAGAGCCTGAGCATGGCTTACCTCCTCTTTCCCGCCCAGGCGGGCATATTCTTCGAACATTCCGGAAAGCGCGCTGTCACCGAAGACGACATGGGCCGCGCGCGGGCTGTCCTCGTCGCGCTCGCAATAGGCCTGGGTGGGATCGCCCGGGATCATGGCGAGTGCCGGGACCTGAGCGATGCCATGCTGGCGGAAAACGATCGGGTCGATGATGAGTTGGACGTTGCGCATGACGCAGTTCGGGCCTTCGCAGCCGGGATCGATGCGCAGGATCTGCGCGGTCAGCTTGGCCATCGGACCCATTTTCTTGAGGCCCCCAGGCACGCCGCGAAACGCCATCACGCCGCGGACTTTTTCGAGCTGCACCGCATAATTGCGGAGCGTGGAGATCGGCACGGATGAGGACACAAAGAGGACCGGTACCCACCCCTTGCCGGCGGCGGAGGGGTTCGCCTTGGCGAGCGCCTGCTCTTCGGCGGGCTCGAGCCCCAGCGCCTGGCGGAGCGCCTTGGCCTGTCGCTCACGCTCGGCGGCGAGGCTTTCCTCGCCCCGGGCCTGTGCATCGCGCGCGCGTGCTTCCATATTCGGCTGGGCAAGCCGTTTGTGCAGGCCGTCAAACGCGCGTCGCCGGTCGGCGGGGTTGTTGGTGGCCGGAAGTCTGGGATCGGGCAGCTGTGCCGCATCGCCCTTGCCGCGTGCGATCGCGCCTTCGAGGCGGTCCATGCTTGCCTTGCCTTGATCGGTGGCAGACTGCCGCGCGCCGCCGCGGCGCGCGTTACCTGCGCTGTCCTGCGCGAGCGCTGCGGTCGCCGCGCCCAACAGCGCGAAAAGGGCGGCGCTATGGATTGACTGCTTTGAGATACGCATCGATGCGCTCCCCCATGTCGATTTGAATGTCGGATTGAGCGCGGGCTTCGATGTCCGCATAATATTCGGAGAGATCCATTTTGCTGAAATCGAGCGCCTGAAACTCTTCAGGCGTGAACCCGCGGCACATCGGCTTCTTGGCCGTGCCCCAGAGGTTGCCGTTGAAGGCCTTGAGCTGGGGACGGCCCTGCTCCTGGATGATGCGGCCAAGCTTGGTGTTGAAGCAGCAATGGCCACGGGCCTTCTGCAGGCAGATCCCAAGGAAGCTCGAGGTGCAGTAGCTGCCGATCTCGTGGCACATGCCCGACGAGCGCAGCATCGCCGTCTCCATGTCCTGCTGGTCGCAACCCGCGAACAGGAACTCCATCATGAAGTTGATCGCGAGACTGACTGCGATCGAGGTGGGGTCGAGGCCGACGATCAGAGCATTGGCGCCCGAACTTGCCGCCTGGCTTGCCGTCGCGCCTGCCTTGAACGCCGTGTAGGCCGCCTTCATGCCCGTGAACACGCCCTTGGCGACCGCGATCTTGGTGCCGATCGACGAGATGGACGAACCCATCCCGTCCTTGACGATCTTGCCCTTGTCCTTGCAGCAGTTCGCGAAGGTGGTCGAAAGCCCGGCGGGCCGGCACCGCACCCCGCGGCCTGAGAATATCTCGATCGTTCCCAGGCAATTCCCATCGGCATCGATACCGCCATCCGGCTCGGTGCCTGGATCGTCCATCGGTGGCTCATCCACGACGGGATTGGTCGCGAGATCGACGCATTGATTGGGCGAGCAAGCCGGCGGGCCGCCCTCGGTCTTCACAAGGCAGGCATATTGCGGGCCGACCGGGCAGCTATATTGGCCCATGGCATCGGCAACGCAGTCGACCTCCTGGATCGGGCAGAGCCAAGCCCCGCTGGTGGTGGAACGGCAGTTCGCCTGCTCGCCTTCATCGGCCGCATCGCCGTTGTTGTTGAGATCGGCCGCGCAGATCTGCTGCGCCCTGGCGGCGCTCGGGCAGGCGAGCACGAACCCCATGCCGAGCACCAGTGCGAGCGCGGCACCGCGCGGGTCCAGATACCAGTATCTCGTTGTCGGGAGGCCCATCATTGCACGCTCCCCGTGCAGACCATGTCGGCGCCGGCGAGACGCACGGTCTGCATCATCACCACCGCTTCGGGAAAATCGTCGAGGCATCCGCAGGCCGAGATGACTTCCTCACCCGGGCCAGCCGGGCATTGATTGTTCGAAGTGCAGGCGTGGAAGAAAGTGTCGTAGCCGGTCGCCACATTCTGTTTCGCGCCCACGACGCCGTCGGGCGCGGCCTCGCTGTTGGCCTTGGGCGCGCGGGTCTTGCAGACGGGCTCACAAGCCGGCACCGAACCCCGATCGGGCAGGCTGAAGGCGCGCGTCGATGTCGCATAGCTGCCATCGCTCTGGAGCGTGCGGTCGGCCAGCATCGTTTCGGTCGAATGGTCGATGATATAGGCGCCGCGGCTCGTGTCGGGCTTCGCGATGTCATCGATCGCACACCGGTAGGTGCGGTCCTTCAGGAAGTAGTCGCGTGTGAGCTGTGTCGGGCAGCTCGGCCCGCCCAATATCCGGGTCTGGGGGAGGGCGCGCAGCCCGGTCGCGACCCCGCCCACCCACGTCTGGACACCATCGACCAGTTCGCTGTCGAGCTTGCATTGCGGATCGGCGGCGTGTCCCCCGCAACTATCGACGACTTGCTCCAGAGTCTTGCAGCTGTTGTCGATGTCGACATGGACCCGCGCGAAGCCTTCTCCGCCCTCAGCGACCGCGACGCGCAGCCAGATTTCATGATCGCCGGCGGTGAGATAGGGCCGCAGATCGAGGTTCGGATAGGTGTGAAAGGTCTTCTTGAGTTCGCATTTGCTCGGCGGAAGTCCGGACGTGGTCCAAGCGGACGGCCCCGAGCCGATCAGCTGTCCATCGATCCGCACCTGAGCCCAATCATCGGCAAAGAACTCGGCAAGCCGCGCGTCGACGATGCGGTCGGGGTCGGTCACATGCAGAGTCATGCGGAAGTCGACGAGCGTGCAGCTTCCGCCGGCCAGGCTGTTGTCTGCCGGCGAGCCCATCAGGAAGTCGAAGGACGTCCCATTCTGAATCGTCGAATAGCCGCCCGCAGTGCGGCTGACGATATCCTCTGCGCCGGGTTTCAACACCGTCACCCGCCGCTCGATCGAGCAATGCCTGAATGCAAGCGCTGTGCCCGCGCCGGTCGCCGACCCCTTGAGCGCCTGGAACACGGAATTACTTGTTGATGCGGCGTAGGCATCCGACGCGATCGTCGCGGGCTTGGCGCGATAGGCGGTCTGGGGAAGGTTAGGATTGGCGGAGCAGGCGGTGGATTGCGCACCGACATAGCGGATCGATGGACCGTCGATCACGGCTTCGGCGATTCCATAACGCGGGTCGGCCGTGGTAAGCGCGCCGACAATCCCTCCCCCAAGATCGCGTAGCACCGACGCCATGTTGCCCCATGCGAGGTTGGTGCCGCAGCTATTGTTGAGGCAGTAGCAGCCCGCGAGCCTGGGCATGTCGACAGATGTCAGCTTGAGCTTCTTTGCAGCATCGACATCCCAGCGGAAGAAGCTGCAATCGTTCCAGGTGCCCGGCTGGCAGGAGACGACGCCATTCGCGCAAATGCCCGATACCGGCACGGGCAGGTTGGACGTGCTGTCGACCGTTCCGTCGAGATCGGTGTCACGCGCGATCGTGACCTTGCCGAGATCGCCGCCGGACGCTGGTTGCACCAGCACTTCGAGCATCGTTGCGGTTTTCTGGCACGCGATATTCGGTGCGAACGTACGATTATTATCGACGGTCGAAATCTGCTGCCCGGCGAGGCCTGGCGTCACATAGTTCTGCCGGAGCGCGTCGCTGTCGCTGGTCTTGGCGCGCGATGCTTCGGCGGCGGCGCGGGCCCGATCTTCCATTGTCTGCGCCCAAGCGGGTGAGAGGAGCGGAATGGCCAGCGCGGTCGCAATGACGGAGCAGGCGGAGAGGATACGCCGGTCCCGTCGGGAGAGCATTGCGGCCGCGCTGGCCGGGGGTGGAGCGACGCCGCCAGGGGGGCTTGGCGACGCCGCTCCGGTCCCGCGCGGAAGCCATCGGCCGTAGGGGCCTTGGCGAACAGACCTCCGGAATGGACGGCTGTCTCGCACGGGAACCAGGGGAAGCGATCCGCTCATGGCACCGGTATCCCGGCGCAGCAGATCACCTTTTCGAAGAGCAGGAACTGGGCGTTGTCCTTGCCCGGCGCATGCTTGGCCGAAGACCACAACGCGCCCGGACTGCCGATGTTGACGCACTTGCCGCCCTTCACCGGCTCCATGATCTGGAGCTTGTACCGGGACTTGGTCCAGACGGGCTGGGGCACGAAAGAGCAGCCGTCCTCGGAACTGATCGTGAGAGCGCCGAGGCGCCCCATCATGAAGACACCGCGCGCTGCGAGCCCGGCCCAGGCCTCGACGCTGTCGTCAAAATGGATGTCGCCGGCGATCGGATAGGTCGCGCCCCAGGACCCCATGCACCAGAACAGGGGATCGATCACCTTGCCCGCAGCTGCCGCCGCGCTATCGCCCATGCAGGCGAGACCGGCGGCGGGATTCCCGAAAAGAATGCCCTCGGGCTGGATAATTGCGCCGAGTGTCCCCGACTGCCAGGTCGGCAGCACCTCGGTGATCATGGCAACGTCGAAGCCGTCATTCTCGAGGCACGGCAGGTCGGTGAACATGTCGAGCATCGCCCACACCGGGGAGATGTAATAGTGCATCTGCGCGAACATCTTGCGGGTGTTGGTGCCGTCCGAGATCGACGACTGGCTGCCTTGCAGCTTGCCGCCGGTCGGAAGCAGATCGGCGCCGAGCGCCATCATGCATCCGGGTTCAGTGACGACATCGATCATCCGGTTCGGTGACCAGTAGGAGACCTTGACGCCGAACCAGAACTGGATCCCCTTTCGACAGGCACACAGAGGCTTGGATGACGATTGCGCGTCGAGGGCCTTGTCGAGCTTGTCGACACTCCCCACGCGGATGCCGCCCACCGTTATAGGAAAGATACAGGTCCAGCGCACCTTAGTGATGGGGTTGAAGACAGTGCCCGCCTCGCATTTCGAGGCTTGGGCCTTGCTCGGCCAAGCGAGCGTCATCAGGAGCCCGAGGACGAGTCCGGTGGCGAAGAGGGGAAGACGCCCGATCATTGCGCCGCCCCGTTTGCGGGCGTCGTGGCAGTCCGGCTTTTCGGACCAAATTCGGTGAGGATGAGGCGCGTGCCGGACTGCTCGACGATGACCGGCGCGACGGTGAGTCCCAGACGCTGCTTGACCCGCTCCTCCAGAATGTAGATTGCCCGGCCGGTCTTTTCGCTCAGGTCGATCGCGTCCCCGTTCTGCGCTCCAAGCGCTGACAGCAGGATGAAGTCGCTCGGTCGGGCATTTCGAAGCGCCCAGCCAAGGTCGCGCGGATGCACGACGACAAGGCGTTGCGGCAGCCTCACATAGGTCAGCGGGTTGAAGGTGAAGCCCTTGGGATAGAGCGTCTTGCCGCCCGGGAGCGTGACGTCGAAGTCGAGCGTGTAGAAAGGGACGACGCCGCGCACGCGATCGGCGCCGGCGACACCGAGCGGCGCGGCCTTGAGCGCGCTCCATTTGTCCCGCGGACCGAACGCTTTGCTCATGTCGCTGGGAAGAGTCGCGACTTTGGCCTCGATCTCGGCAAGGGCATCAGGTTCTGCGATCGGCCAGGTCCGTCCAATCGTGCTGCGCGTTTTGGCGTTGCTGCCTATCGGCGCCGTAGCGGCGAATGCCGCAGCGACGGCCAGCGCATTGCCCGTCAGGAGCACAAGGAGGATCGTATCGCGCCGAACACGGCGGAGCAGATCAGCGGCCATGGCGCTGCCTCCAATGTCCTTCGGCCGGCTCGGGAATGCCGATAAGGGCGGCGACGAAGACGGAGATGGCGAGCGGCGTCAGAGTCCAGATCACGGTGCCCGCGTCGTCGCCGAGCGCTGGCGACATGAGCAGGAGCGTGCTTTGGACCAGCATCAGCAGAAAGCCGCTGACCGTCAGCCGGATCGCCGATTGCGAGGGAGCGGAAGAGGTGAGGCCGTTCATTGGCCTCTCCTGCCGCGCAGGCGACTCATGATCTTCGCCGTGCCCGCCGAGAGGCTGAGCAGCAGGATTCCGGTGGCGAGGCAGGACGCCGCGATGATCAGCGATGCGCGCAGCACCATCATGGTCGGTTGCTTGAGGAACATCCCGGCGACGAGCACGAGCAGACCCATCATCACCGTCTCGATCATCACGAGCCGGAAGCGCCACTGGAAGGATTCCGCTTCGAACCGCTCTGCAAGACGCTGTTCGACGATCACTTCGATGGCTTCGTTATCGGACCAGTTGAGCGGCAGCTGATCGGGGTGCGCTGTCGGGCGTGCCATGACCGTCATGCTCCCGTGACGCCGGGCGCGGCAGACGCGCCCAGGATCTGCGAAGGCTCGATGCCGGCAAGTCGACAGATGGCTTCGAGCGGCGATAGCCCCTGGCGTATCAAGGCCTCGAAGGCCGCGACCTCATCCGGCGCGGATGTATTGATCCAGTAGGAGAAGGGATCGACCACGAGCCTGGCGATGCCGAGGCCGAGCGGCGAGTCGATGAACACTTCGCTGTAGTTCGGTTTCGAATTGCGAACCGATTTCAGGAGGTCGAGAACGAACCCCGAATAATCGAGTATCTTGTTCTCGACCGCCCGGTCGTAGGTCGAGCCCTGCAGCAGGAAGCGCGTCGCCGCATTTTCGAGGATCACCTGGCCCGTGCCGCCGAATAGCGTGAGGTCGTTCATCGACTGCAGCACGATGCCGAACGAGCCGCGATACTTGCGCGCGCGCCGGTAGCCCTGGCCGAAGGCCTCGGCGAGGCGCGACAGGTCCTGCCCATCGGTCCGGGTCATGAACTGCGCGGCTTCATCGCACAGCACGAAGCGCGGACGGTCGCGCGCCGACAGGTACAGCTCCTGGGTGACCGCGTTCACCACCACCATGACGATGACGTTGAACAGGTCGGGCATCGACTTCAGCCGCTCGAGTTCGAGTACGACGAACTCATCGTTGCGGATGTCGAGCGTGGAGGGGCCGTTGAAATAATGGCCATAGGCACCGTTCGAACCGAAATCGCGCAGGTTGAAGGCGAGCTCGCGCGCGGTCGGCACGAGATGCTCGACGCTGTCCAGCGCGGTCTCGACGAGGGAGGGATAGGTACCAAGCCATTCGCGAACGGAATCGATGCCATGATCGGCCCGGCCGGTGTCGATCGTCCACTGCACCGCCGACTTGAGCAGGTTCCACTCCGATGTGGTCACACCCTTGCGCGTCGACGCGTTCGCCATCTCGGCGACGATCGCGACCGCCATCGTGATGGCCGACTGCTTGTCGTCGCCATCGAGCGCAAGGCCCATGTCGAACGGGTTGAGGACCAGATGTTCCTCGCCGATGTCGATATAGCGGCCCGAGCAGAGCGTGCAGAGTTTCCGGTAGCTCCCGCCGATATCGATGATCCGGATCAGTGCCCCATTGGCGTAATATTGCTGGCAGAGATTGTTGAGCAGGAAGCTCTTGCCAGCACCGCTCTCGGCCGAGACGATGAAATTGTAGTTGTTGATCCTGGGGTCGAAGAGATCGAGGGTGACGAGTTGGCCCTTGCGCCCGGTGTAAAGCAGCGCCGGACGACCGCCGCCGCGGAAGTCGGTCTGGATCGGCGCCATCAGCACGGCCGCCTTCACCGGCATGCGGAAGTCGCGCTCGAGCAGACGCAGTGTTGTTCGGTCGGGGTAGAGACCGAACGGCAAGCTCATCACCAGCAACGTTGGATTGAGATAGCTCTCCTCCTGCATCGAGAAGGGCAGGGGCTCGCCCTGCCACAGCCGCTTGGCCCTTGCGGCCAGATCGCGGGCATGGGCGCGGTCGCGGCCGAACACCCAGACCGTGGGGATGACGCGGACAAACTTGCTGTTGCCCGCCTCGTCCAGGATCCAGCCGATCTCCTCGATCTGCTTGCCGACCTCGACGGCGAACGAGCCCGCGGCCTTCTGCGCCGAGAGTATCTGCGCGCGCTTGTGGATCTCGAACTGCGAATGATCGAACAGGATGTTGAGCGTGTAGAGGAACGGCCCGCCGATCTGGTCACTATCCTCCGCGGCGCCACGCATCCCGCCCATGAGGCGATTGGCGCGTTCGGCGGTGATGCGCCGCGCCGGCGCCTTGGGCGTCAGGCAGCGCGCGACCTGGTTGCCGAGGAACACCTCCGCGCCCTCGAACACGAGATCCGGGCCCGCATCGATGATCTGCTTGGCGATCGGCGGCGCCCCCGTCGTCGTACCATCGGCGAAGACGCCTGGGGCTGGATCGGCGACGCCGTTGAAAACGCGCCGGTAGAAGGCGACCATCTCCTCAGGCGGCAGTCTGCGGATGCCGAGCTTCGACAATTGCTCCTCGACCTGCCGACGCAAATCCTCGCCGAGCGGCCGCCGCGTCTTGATCGACAGCAACGTGCGAAAATTGCGGACCGGGATACCGTGCAGCGCCTTTAGGCCATGACGCCCCTCACTGAGATAGGCGTGGGTGTAGCGGGCCGACGCCTGAATGAGCGGATCGTCGCGGGTCTTCAAATCGAGAAACGCGTCGAGTGCATCGTCGATCAGCGGGTCTGCGAAGGTGTGCAATTGCAGGACCGTCCCGTCGGGGAAGTGGATGTTGAGCAGCCCCTGCAAGGCGCCCTGCACATGAGCGAACATATAGGCGGTGGGGACCAGCTCCCAGGCGTGACCCCAGGTGTCGTCGATGCAGAGGAAAGCCTCGGTCTCCTCGTCCCACGCAACGAGTGGGAGATAGTCCGAGAAGCTGTCGCGCCGCACGGCATTGCGCAGGCGCCCATAGGTGAGGGCGCTCATGGCTGCTGCTCTGGTGCCGGCGGCACGATGGCCGGCGCGGGCGGTGCGACAGCCGCCGGGGCGGGATCGCCATCGGGCGCAGCGGTATCGCGGATCTGCCCAAGAATGGGAGCCTGAGACGCGCGATCAGGTGTGGCAACAAACGCGCCGCCCACGACCCACACAGGCTTGTCTACCACCGAATAGACGTAGCGTGGCATGTACAGCCGGTCCGGACGCTGCCGATCGGCATAGGGCAGGATCAACGTGCGGACGGTCTGTGCCGGCTTGAGCATCGGCGTGACCGGTGCATCGATCAGACCTTTCAGCTCCCGATAGACGCTGTCTCGATAGCTGCCATAAACGTTATCCGCGCTCCCGCCCCGAGATCGGGAACCCGCTCGGCCGACGACCTGTCCGCGCAGCATGGCCCGGTCGTTCGTCACTTTGGGGTCCGACTTTGATGCGACGCCGGCGACCGCGTCCGCATAGGCCCGATCGGGGTGGATGCATTGGCCGTGATCGCTGTTCTTGCAGTCGAACTTCTCGGAATAAGGCGACATCATCGAACCGACCGTCGCACATCCGCTCAAGCCCACGAGCAGGCCGAGCGAGAGCAGCAGGCGATGGAGAGACTGATTGGCCAGCGCGGGCATGGCGGAACCTCCTGTAAGATGGCGGGAGCGTCGCATCAGAATTTGCCTCCGATCGACGGCTTGATCTCGAGAGCCAGACCTTCCTGAATGACGACCACGACCTCCTTGGCCGCGCCGACTTCGACCACCGGTCCCGCTTGGCGGGCGAGATCGAGATAGAAATCGGTGAGCTTGTCCGATGATTTGGAGAGCCCGCCGGCAACGCCCGACTTGACGGCATCGCCCGCGTCCAGACTGCGCACACTGCCAAGCGCGGACGTGGAGAGGCTCCCGAACGTCCCTTCGACCGATTGCGAAATGCCCGCGATCGTGCCGGCAATGAACGAGCGCGCGAGCGTCGCGCCGGCGCGGGTCACGACCTTGCCGGACAAACCCTTCTTGCCGTCGGCGTCGACGAAGAAGCCCTTGATCGCCTGGTCGACGACCGCATGGCTCTCGAAATCGACGCAGGAAATCGAGACGAGCTGGACCTCAACCCGCTCCTTGGCGAGGCTGCCGGTCGCGTTGCCGATGACGAAGCAGCCGGCCAGATTGGCCTTCACTTCGTTGGGAAGCACGGCCGGCGCCTGAACCCGGGCGATGATCGGCTCAGGGTTACTGGTTGCGTCCCGGCTCGCCAACGCGTCGATACCGGTCAGCAGCCGCGCTTTCATGAAACCAGGTGGCAAATAGATCGTCCGCTTCCCTTTTTTTGCTGCGGCCCCGCCGCCAGCGCCTCCTTCTGGCCCTTGCGTCGCTGTCGCTGCGCCGATCGCACCGACCTGCCGTTCCGTGGGCGGCGCAGGCGGGGCCGGTGGTGCCGCGGGAGCACTGGGCGGCGCGGGAATTTCGTCGACGGTGCCCTTGGCCTCGGCAGGGGCCGGAGGGTAGGCAGGAGCTTCGCCGGGAAGGGCGGGCGGAAGGTCCCCGTCGGCGCCTCCGCTTTGGTCGTGGGCAGCGCCGCCGGCCCCCGGAACCACCTTGCCTTCCTCGATCGCGGTTACCCGATCTCCGAGGAGACTCTGTCCGTCGAGGATCTTCTGGAGATCACCGCGCAGCTTCACCTCAAGGCTGTCGCCGCGAAGGCCCGCGCCCATGTCGAGGTTGGAAGCCTGGGGCGCCTTGGGCGCCTCCTTCTGGCCGCTGGTGCTTGCGGTGTAGAGGCCGAGGCCGACGAGGGCGATCGTCGATACGACACCCAACTGCTTGGCGCGCAGTTTCTGGTCGGAACTGAGCTTCGACCACTGCGCCGGTAGATCGAGCAGAGCCGGGCGCGGGGTATTCACCGTCCCGTCGACGTCGCCGCCCTGACGAGCTGAGGGGCCAGCCTCTCTCTGAGGGTTCTCGTCGGGCGCGGTCATGGCTGGACACTCCGGCGCACGACGATCAGCCGAGCGGTCTCATTGGGACCCAAAGTCAGCCGGTCGATCGTGATGGCGAAGATGTCGGCCCCAAGCGCGGTATCGAGGAAGTCGCGTTCGTCGAGCGTGATCGCGACACTGGTGCGAACCAGGTATTCACTGACCGAAAGCCCAGCACCCTCGACCTCGAGACGCCGCCGTTCACTGAGCGACGCCGTCGGAAGGTCGGCAAGGGCGAGCCTGTCGCGCGAAGGCGCGACCTCGGAGAACGACGCGGGCACCCGGTCCTGCAGGATCGCAAGCGCAATCCCGACTGCCCGCTCTTCCTCCACCAGCGGTCCCAGAAGCGCCTCATTAGCGCGCGCGCGCTGTGCACCGCCCGGGACCAGTGTCACCGTCTGGGCCGGAATGTCTGCGGGCTCGGCGTAGAGCGGATAGATAGCGCCGTTGCACGAGACGAAGAATTCGGACGGCGTCGTCACATAGGTGCGCGTCTTCGTGCCACCTGGCGCCATCCCCGGATCTTCGGTTTCGAGGACGAGGAACTTGATCCAGGCATCCGAGCCGCCGCGTTCGACAGCGAGGCCTTTCTCGGCCGAGAATTTGACGTCGTCGATGTCGCCGCCGACGCACACGATATGATTGACGTCGCGGTTGGAGAGCCGGATGCGACTCGTCTGGTCGGGCAGCGCCGCAACCGACTGGGCGAAGGCAGGCATGGAGGCGGGGAGGGACGCGACAAACGCCCCGGCGAGGCAGGCGAGCCTCGCGCGGTTACCGGACATCGGCACTGAAGTTCTCCTCCTGGAGGGCGGTCAGCCAGAAACGGCCGTTCTCGAGCGCGTAGCGAATGCGCAGATTGCCTCGGAATTTGCGGATCACGCCGCCGATCACGCGGACTTTTTCGACAGGGACGAGGATTTCGCTGCCCGTCCAGGTGACGGGCTGGTCGCCGCGGATATAGGTCGCGATCGAGAGCGTCGGATTGTTGCCGAGCTCGTCGAGCAGTCGGTTCAGGCTGTCGCGCAGGCCGTTGTACGCGCTGGGATGCGCGATCCGCAGCAGCTCCTGGAACTGCCGGTCCGCCGAATAAGCGGAATAGGTGCCGGCGAGACCGACGATGTTGAAGGTAATCGAGCGGAGATAACTCTCCGACGGCTTGTTCCCCGTCACATAGAGGTCGCCGTCCGCGCCGAAGGGCACGACCACGGTGCGCGTGTTCTGGTTCGACGTATAGATGAGAGTGCCGAGCACCGCAGTGATACCGAACAAGCCGGCGATCGCCACCTTGAGCAACCGATTCTCTTCGAACAGGTTGGCCGATCCCTGCAAATAGCGATGCAGGTGCCAGCTCGGGCGAGTGTCGCCGATCATGTCGGCCGCTGCCTTGCGTCGGAACGGATGTGCCATCTCGCCTACTCGAAGAAGCGGGTCTGGGTGGGACCCGGATAGTTGCGGAAGCGGGCAAGGCCCCAGCGCCAGGCCAGGTGCGGGATGAACCCGCGCGGCTTTGTCCGCTTCCAGGGAATGAAGAGGAGAAGAGCGCCGAGGAGCGACCAGCCGATGATCCCGCCGACGATGACCGCGACGAAGATCACGCTCATCACGACAATGAACTCCTGACTGTCGAACCAGAGGATCTGGACCGGCCGGTGCAGGAACTGCGGAAGTCGTTCGTCCACGCCCTTCTCCCTTGCTTCACCACGCTGCTGAGCGTGGTTATCGGAAGGCGACCATCACCTTCCGTTCCGGCGGACGGGCGCCGGCGGACCGGCCACCCGTCCTGTCTTCAGATCAGCATGCCGAAGGTCTGGAGGATCGAATCCGCCTTGATGAGGCAGACCGCCGCCACGATCGTCGGGATGCCGATCATGATGTTCGAGAAGAGCCGCGAGACGCCGAACAGGAAGGCGGCGACGCCGCCCACGAAGCCGAGCGGTCCCTTCACGCCCTGGTTCACGACGATGTCGTAGATGTCGTAACCAAGGTCGCCAGCGGCCGGCGCCTGGAAGGCGTAGGCGACGCTCGTGCCAGCGATCGCGGCCAGAAGGAAAAGGACGGCCGCGTCGATCGTGCGGAACGTCCTTCCCCGAAGCAAAGTGAGCATATTCAGTCTCCTTATGGTCACCAGAGCCGTCCAGATCATGCTTGCCGGTACCGATCGGTGGTCGTGTCCGGCCGGCGGCTTCGCTGGACGGCCCCTGGAGGCGCGCTGCCGCCGGCATCCCGGTCCTCGCCGGCACGGCGACCGCCGCGCTCGTGCGAGATCCGCCAAAGTCGTAGGGGCCGACCCTTCAGGGGCTGGGCTTGGGTTTCCGGCTTTCGGTCTCGAGAAAGGCTTCGAGTTCGGCCTGCTGGAAACCCGAAACGAGTTTGCCGTCGACGAAGAGTGTCGGCGTGCCCGAGATGCCCATCTTGCGGACGGTCTCGGCGTCGCGAGCGACCTTCTCGGCGCCGGGACGGCATTTGTGCAGCGCGGCAGGCTGAGCACCGGAGTAGACGGATTTGAAGGCCGCCTGCTGATCCGAGGAGCAGAGGATATGCTCGGCCTTTGCCGCCGCCTGCGGGTGAATACCGCTCACGAAGTAGACGAGACGCTGGACCGGTTTCCCCTCGGCTTCCTTGGTCAGCCAGAAGCGTTCGAGCGCCTGGCAATAGGGACAGTCGGGATCGGTGAACTCGATGACCTTGGGCGCGCCCGCAGGCCCTATCACAAGGGCCTCTGCGGGATTGATCGCGCCCAGTCGCTTCCTTGCGCCCGCATCCTGCGCCAGAGCCGTCAGGTTGACACCGTTTTTGTCGTAGATCGCCGCGAAGAGGAGATGCTGGCTCTCCGGCGCGAAATAGATGACTCGTCCACCCGCAATAGCCTGATATATTGGACCGCTGACGGGCGCCGGACCGAAGTCCTCGAAGGTCAGATTGGTGAAGGTCTGGCGCAGTTGACGCTGAGCCTCCGCGGCCGCCGCCGTGAGCGGCTCGGCGCTGGCTTCTTGCGCATGGGCGGGGGCCGATGCGCAAAGTAGCGCAGCCAGGATCAGTTTACCGCTGCGCGACATCGGATGACTCCGGACGAACGAGGGAGGTGCGCGCGAAAATTCGCCTGTCGAGAGTGAGCGAGCTTCCGAGTTTGATCGCCGCCGGCAGTGGCAACGGTGCCGCTGCAAGGGGAGGCGGGACAGAGTTCGTCTTCTCGCGGATCGAGAAGCCCGCCTCGCTCTGGACGACCGCGAGCTCAGCGGTGCGGGCGCAAGGGTAGCCTTCCGCGTCGGGACGATAGCTTTGGGCGCTGGCGGGGTTGGCGCCGATGACCAGCAGAAGTGCTCCTGCAAGCATGGGCGGGGAGCATGGAAAGTCCATGGCACGCGTCTCCTCGTGGCGCCGCAAGGCGCTCGGGTGTGGGGTTTGGCTAGTCCGGGCGGCGGAGCTGGAGCTTAGGCTCGTGGTCTCCGCCGATCCGGTGCGTCCTAAGCAATGACCATCACGAAAGTCTGCCGCAATAGGCAGGGCACTGAAGTGCCGAAGCGGCGAAACAAAGCATAAGAGGAGCAGAATCGGTCAGTGGAGATGACAAGCGCGCCGAAGAACAGCTTTCGGCACAAGCGGCATTATAATGCCGCTTGTGCCTCGCTTCGTCGTGGAAATGCACCTGTTCGGGAACGCGAACGGGTGTTCGAGCGCTAGTTTTGGCATGGGAAGAGAGCGATGGGTCGAGCACGACGCAGCTTTAAGCTCCGGCTTTCACCGGCCGGATTGGACGTTCTGATCGATTCCCATTGCCATCTGATTCGCGTCACGCGGTCGCTTATCGCCTGGGGAACCACGCTCCACGTCGCGATCGAGTATCTGAACAGCATGCCCACCGATGAGATCATCGATCAACTGAGCGGGCAGGAGGTGAGTTGGCTCGGGGGAGGACAGGAGCACCACGTCGGAGCCTCGTGTCAGCTGTGGGATATCGCAACCAGCATCACCGAGCGTATCCAGCAGGACTCGCCTGAGGCGAGGCAACCCACTTTGGGCACAATCTACATCGTGGCGCTCCTGCAGGTCACAAAAGCGGACCAGCGTGCATTGCTGCGCGCTTTTGATCGCGCACTGCAATCGGGAGCAAGAACACCGGCCTCACGCGATGCCAATGATCTTGTTGGGTAAATCCCGACAA
Source organism: Sphingobium sp. TCM1 (assembly GCF_001650725.1). GTDB lineage: Bacteria > Pseudomonadota > Alphaproteobacteria > Sphingomonadales > Sphingomonadaceae > Sphingobium. The sequence goes on from NZ_LXVX01000034.1 coordinate 254,487, forward strand.
GTTGGCCGAGGTTCTGTTTGACAGTGGTGGTAAGTACACCTTAGCCTCAAAACCAATGGAATTGCCTTGGCGGGCGGTATCTCCCGTAAGGAGACACGGATATGTCGCATCAATTGGCGACTTCCGTTGCTGAAAGTCCGATCCTGTATGTCAAGGTACTGTCAGGGCGGCAAATAGAAGAGGCACGGAAGAAGCGGCGCCTGACGCAGCGCGATCTGGCGCGCGAGCTTGGCATGGGAGTGCGCTGGCTTCGCGAGATCGAAGCCGGTAACCCACGCTCTCGGCTCGATGACCATCTGGCTTGCGCCCATCGGCTAGAGCTGTCGACGGGCCATATCCTCATCCCACTCCTCTTCGCGGGGCAGAAGATGTGCTTTCCGAGGCAGCTCGCGATGGGCGACCTTAGCGATCTCGAGCGACTGTGCATCGAGATGATTGCGCAGCGAAATCTGGATCACCTGACTCAAGCTCTGACCCCGGCCTGGACGAGCCCCCCGGTCTCGGCAGGAACGGGGCTATGATGTCGGCAATGGACCCCCCATTGCAGGAGCGTGTCTATCTCGGGCTGAAGGCCGACTTCCTGGCCGGCCACTTTGTCCCGGGCAAACGGATTGATATCCAGGACCTCGCCAACCGGCATCATTCCAGCAAGACCCCCGTTCGCGAGGCCGCTTTCATCTTCGTCGGTGAGGGACTGTTCATGCACCATGCGGATGGGGGATTCCTGGTTCCGATCCTCGAACCTCTTGAGCTCATAGAGCTTCTCAGGTGGCACATGCAGCTGATAATGGCGTGTATGTCCGGTCTGAGAGAGCCCGCGCTGCGACGTGCCCTTCAGCGATACTCAAATATAGCCGAGGAACCCTCCGCGGTCACATTGGCGTCTCGGACAATGGAGATTTTCACATCCTTGGCCGATGCAGCGGGAAATAACCAAGCATCAGTCCATGTCCGGCGTTTGAACGAGCGGCTTCACTATACGAGAATTGCAGACGCGAGCGAACCGGAGGCTGCCAAAAGGGAAATTTTGATTCTGACCAACTCTGAGGTAGCCGATCTCCGAAGAGCTTTGCGAAGAAGAATAGAAGCATACCACCTGAGGAAAATTTGCCGTCAACGACATATCATCCAGACGGGGCGCGCGTCGGCATAAATCAATAAGTTCAATCAGTTAACACAAAGTCCGACACGTCGGCTGTTCGCGAACGACCGCTCCGCCGTCATCCGCAGAATATCGCGCCAGCCTGTCGAGATATATTCGCGCCATCCGAAGCAGGAAGGGCACTACTCTTCATCGCCGCCATTCGCGCGGCAGTTGATGAGGAGTGTGTCATGGAACGGAAAGAAGATCGCAACTTCGACGACGAGATCGACCTCGGCTCGATCGCCGCCGAAACCAAGGGCTCGCCGCTGGTGGGCGAACCCGACGAGATCCAACTCGCCAAGCCGGGAATCGGCATTTCCGAGGACTGATTCATTGCGGGTGCGCGCCGATCGGCGCGCACCTTTTTTAATTGGAAATGCTATGGTCCTCGCGATCGCCTCACATATTCACGGCTGTGTTGTCGATGGCCGCGCTATCCTTCTCGATCTTCATCGCGGTCACTATTTCGCGGTTCAAGAACCCGAAAACGGCGCATTTGTCCGGTTGATGGAAAGCGGGGGAACTAAAGCAAATGCGCAAGATGATCTGGAAGTTCTTCGACGGAAGGGCTGGCTTTCGGAGTCTGAGCAGCCTCGCAGAATTTCTGCTGAGGACATTCAAAAGCCCACCGAGGTTTATAGACCGAAGAGTGCTTCGAGCGCTCATTGGCCGGCGTTTGCATCATCGTTTGCCTACCAACTGGGGGCTTGGTCAGCGTTAAAAGTTGTGCCGATTGGTCGGCTGCTCGCCACGCTGACAAAGCTCAAGAGCCACAACCACGGCTGTCTTGCATCTGACGGACTCGATGAAATCCTGAACGCGTTTCGCACGACCGATCGGCTTATCAGTGCGAATGAACGGTGTCTGATGAAGTCTGTCGCGCTCTCACTAGCACTGATCGAAGCCGGCCACATGCCGGTGCTGGTCTTCGGCGTCCGCCTCCATCCTTTTGTGGCGCACGCATGGGTGCAACTTGGAAATCGGTTGCTCAACGATGAACTCCACCGCGTCCAAGAATATCGCGCGATCATGGCTGTCTGATGGCTGTACGCTACCTTGCCGTTCTGTCCGCGGATGCCGAACGCCTCTCCGTCGTGCAGAAAGCCCTTTGCGGCGCGCTGGGGTATTCTCCGGCTTGGGACTTTCCAGAACTCGCCCTCTTTGTCACTCCGGCATCGGGCGGTCTTAAATGTTCTAGCGACGAACTTGCGGTTGTGGGCACAGTTTACTCGCGTAGCGGCCACGCTGATCCCTTCGATTGGGATGATGGAAAGCGTCCGAGAGAACCGGGGTGGCATGCCCAACGGTTACTTCGAGAGGTCTGGGGAGGCTATGTTGCCTTCATCCGCCGCAGCCAGGCGCGGGCCCAAGTCGAGGTGATGCGCGATCCGAGCGGCTCCTTGCCCTGCTATATGTTTCAGGCCGGGCCACTCACATGTTTCTGTTCAGATGTCGATATTGCGATCCGGAGTGGCTTATATCGTCCGTCGATCGATTGGACATCGGTGGTTCAGCACCTCTGGGCCGTGGCACTGCCTCAACGCCGTACCGCGCTTGAAGGTCTTGATGAGGTGCCGCAAGGATCCCGGCTGATATGGGATGCGACCGGGAACAATCTCGAACCTTGCTGGTCGCCGTGGAACCACGTCGGGCAACATGCTGCACGCAACGACGTTGAACTCGCCGAGGAACTGCGCGCTACCGTGGAGAGCACGATTGCGAGCCTCGCGTCGCGATATAGGCATATTCAGCTCTGCCTCTCGGGCGGCTTGGACTCGTCAATCGTCGCAGCAAGTCTGGCTCGTAGTGGGGCGCAGACAACGGGGCTGATCCTGCTCTCGCGGGGCGTACAGGGAGACGAACGAGCCTACGCAGGTCTGGTTGCAAAGACATTCGGCATGAAGCTTCGCGAGAGAGCATACCGACTGGAGTATATCGACCTCGACCGGTCGAGCGCCGAACATCTTCCGAAGCCGGTCGGTGCCGTCGGGAGACAGGCGTTCGACCGTATAAACAATGAGCTCGCAGCTAAGCTCGGCGCGGACGCCCAGTTCAGCGGCAACGGTGGCGACAATGTATTCTGCTTCCTACAGTCGGCGACCCCGATAGCGGACCGTCTCAGGAAGGAAGGCGCGCGTGAAGCCTGGTCGACGCTATCCGACGTTTGCCAAATGACGGGGAGCAGCATCTGGACGGCATTTCGCAATGCTGTTCGACAGATGTGGCGAAATTCACATGCATATCGCTGGCGCGGCCAAGCGCAATTTCTTCGCCCGGAGGTGATTGAGGCTAGCGGAGCAAGGATCCATCATCCATGGCTGGATGCGCCCGACGATGCATTGGGCGGGGCCGCTGCCCATATCGCGCTGCTCCTTCGTCCACAGAGTTATACCGAAGGCCACCCTCGCGATGGCTCGTCCGAACTTGTTACCCCGCTGCTGGCACAGCCGGTTGTTGAATTCTGCCTCGGCATTCCTTCATGGAGATGGTGCGCGGGAGGACAGGATCGCGCGCTTGCCCGAAAAGCATTCGCGCCAAGCCTCCCCGCCAGCATTATCGACCGCCGATCAAAAGGTGGGCCAGCCGGCTTTTATCATGAAGTAGTTGAGAATCGGGGGGGCCAGTTGCGAGACCGATTGCTTGGTGGTGTGCTTGCTGCGCACCACCTTCTCGATGAAAACGTGTTAGAAGAATTCTTCCGGACTGCGGACTTCCGGCGCGGTGACGAATATGTCCGGATACTGGCCCTTGCCGATGCGGAAGCCTGGGCGCGCTGTTGGCAACGGCGATCCTCAGGGAGTGTGTTGACTGTCCATTGCTGACGTTTTTGCTCTCCAAGCCCTCCAACGGTCAAACTGTGCTCTTTTGCTAGGATCAGGATCTTCCCGATCGTTCAGCCAGAAATCGAACCAGTCCAGGTTGCGCGTATAAACCGCTAGGCGATGAGCGGGCTGCCATTTTGTGTGATATTCTCCCGCGAAGATATAAGAATCAACCGGCCGTTTCTTTTCAACAAGAGATGTAACAGTTTCGAGGCTGGCGAGATATTCGTCGTCAGCTAGTTGGAGCAGAAGGGGCGTTGTGAAGCGATCGGCATTGCGGGCGATAGAATAGGGCTGCCAAAAACTGGTACCAGGGGAAGTATAGTCCGGGTACAGGTAAGAGGTCAAATAGCGATCGCCGTAAAAGCCCATCAATGGAAACAGTGTCTTGGGATCCTCGCAGCAGGTGCTCAACGATGCTGCTCGGAATAAAGTGCTGTTAAGCAGCGAAAACTGCGCTGTCGTGGATCCATCGCTTAGACCCGTTATCCCGACCCGAGTCTGGTCAATTAGACCACGCCTCCCGAGGATTGATAATCCGCTTTCGATCGCCGATAGTACGCTGCGCTTGTCCGACCATTGTCCATAATCCAAGCGGACCTTCTCCGATCGATCGTCGCTGGGAGAGAGCGATGAGACATTTTTCGGGCGCTGCAAGCTGAGCACCGCGATGCCTCGTGCAGCAAGGGCCTGTATCGGATATTCGTCTCCAGTTCCTCCCCGCAGGAAACCTCGCGTTTCATACTGGACCAGGACAATGGGAAGCTGCCTCTCGCCGTGATATCCGGGCGGAAGGACGAGGTCGCCAAAAATCGGCAACCCCCGATTGTTTGTCCAGTGAAGGCGTTCGACCTGACCGAGCTTCAATTGGCGAAAATCCGGATTTGGTTCAAAGATTGTTTGCATTTGTCCTGTGGCGGGGTCGATCGAGACAATTTTCCTTGGCGTAGTGGATGCCTCGTGCATGCATACGAGACGATCGAGAATGCTCTGGCATCCCAGGAGGAGATCGTTGGTTTCTAGCGTGCGCCTCGGACTGCCATAGCCAGGATGCCAAATGTACAGTCCAAGCTCGCCCGATGCCCAACCTTCATGACGTAGGAAAATCAGCCTCTTTCCATTGCGATCCCACCAGAGGCCCGCGAACTTGCCTCGGCAGGGCGCGGCTTTACAGGGAATGCTTCTCTTGTCCCCCAAGCTGACGTGGATGGCATCCACCGGGTATGTTAGGTTTGGGTCGATCGGCATGATCCAAGCACGTTTGGCTCCGAGCAGGGCAGGTGGAACAGTGCCCGAGCGCGGCAGCGCCTCTCGGTCTGGATCAAGGCGGCGCCGGTCACTAGGCGAGGCCGGACGCACGGATCCCGTCGCAAGATTGTAGGTTCGATATTCAAATTCCAGCGGCTCTGCGGGCCATGGGTGGTTGCTGGCAACAGGAGACCAGCGGTCATCATAGCGCCATCCGCTCAGGCCCTCATGATCTATAGCCGCACGGGCGGCGGCAAGAGCGGGACGCGTCGACGCGATGATGTCGTGGCCATCGGCGGACCAAGAGAAATCCTCGATATCGGTCGTGGAGTTCGTCACCGCCCGCGATCCCGACCCATCAGCCTGCGCGACCCAGACCTGTCTCGCACCACCCGTTGCCTTGAGAAAAGCGACCGCGGAGCCGTCAGGCGACCATCGTGGAACGATTAGTTGAGCCTCCCCGCTGGGATAGCCAGCCAACGGTCCTCTCGCGAATATGACCCGTAGGAGTTCGCCCCCCTGATCGATTAGGCGCGGCCGGGAACCGGGCTCCAGATCCATGACGAACATGGCAAGACAGAAGCTGTTGGTGTCAGGGTTTGCCTGACGCAGCTGGAACGCAAGGCGACGCCCATCAGGCGAGATGCCAAGTGGGCTACCGCTGAGAAACATCACAGCGGTCGGACCTATATCTCTCAGACCAAGTAAGTCGCGTGCGGTGATAGTCCGCTCGGGAGCGCCAGTAATTGTCGGCGACGGGGTTAAAGCCTCGCAGCCCTGCGGCGACGCGGAAGCAGGCGAGGAAAGAGCGAGCGCCAGGGATGCCGCCAGGCCGGCCAGCAGAAGCTTGCGCATGGCCTCACCACTTCTTCGTGACGGTAAGACTCATGAAGCGGCCGACAGCGGATACGTTGTTCGAGTCGTAGCTGGGATCGATGCCGTATGCCTGCCGGATACGTGCGGGCTTCGCATTGAGCAGGTTGAAGATCGATGCGGAAACCGACAGGCCCCGCAGCACCGCATTTTCGGATCCGAATGTGTAGCCGCCAGCGATGTCGATCGTGCTCAGGCCGCCGACCGGGACATGCTCCGGTAGGCGGTTATCGATCTCGCCGCCGGTGCGATTGAAATAAGCGGCGGCGGAATAACCAGCCTTATGCCAGTCGAAGCCCGCGCGTGCGCGCCAATGCGGTGGGTTGAATATCTCCCCGGCAAGATCGAGACTGGGCTGCCCTTCGATCAGAATTTGCCGGCTGCTTAGATACGAAACCTGTGCCTGGAGATTGAACGTCCCAAGTTGGCCGGGATCGATTGTATAACGGCCATTGATATCCACGCCATGAGCCCTCTGACGAGCCGAGTTGCGCTGCCGGTTGTCGAGGATGGCGACTACACTAGCCGGATCGTATGGGTTTCCTGTCTGGTTCGATAACCCAGCCGGAGCATTGGCCAAGGCCGCCGCGATCTGCGCTGCCGAGGGATTGAAGGTGATGATGTCGGCATAGATCGGATTGCTGAGAGCGCCGAGGCTCGATTGAAGGGGTGTGATGATCCGGTCGCGGTACGCGATGTGGAAATAGCTGACCTCGAGTTGCGCGTGGGGCAGCCAGTGCGGATGCAGCGCAAGAGACGCGGTCCATGTCGACGCATGCTCTGGCCGCAGGCTGTCTGCATTCCCGCCCGAGGTCTGGAGCACGGTGGCGGTGGGCGGGAACGCGGTGGCGCCGTAGGCGCTCGCTGGCTTAAGGCTGACGGCTTTGTAGTTGAACTGCTGATAGAGGGTCGGCGCCTTGAACGACCGTCCCCACGATCCCTTGAGGTCTATATCTTCGGTCGGGGCATAGAGGATGCCTAGTTTGGGCGTCGCAATACGATCGATTCCCGGATAGTCTTCGTAGCGAACGGCCGCGTTGAGGGAGAGCCGATAGACAGCGGGGATAATGAGCGCGGGAGATATCAAGGGGACGTTGATTTCTGCGAACCCATAATAGCTATCGCGATTTGCAGTGAAGTCACTCAGTACGGTCGTTATTACTGGGGTGACAGTCTGGGTGTTTACGTCAAGACTGTTGGAACGATAGCCTGCACCGGCCGCGAGTTGGACGTCACCTCCAGGCAACGTGAAAACATGAGCTTCGATTCCCGCCTCGCCAGTTGCGAGTGTGTCCCTATAGTGGACGAGGGCCGTCAGGAATTGCGATCTGGACGCGAACTGTGCCGATGTGACGCGGCTGTCGCTTACGCCATAGGTGCCAGTCGCATAGGCGTGCCAAGACGGCGAGATCGACCATTCCAGGCGTGGTGAGACGGAGAAGGATTCGACACGAGGCAATGAGAGCGCGCCGTTTATGCTATAGTCCGCAGTGACTGTGGAAGGACTCTGAGTACGGGACGTGCGCCGATTGTAAGTTGAATCCACGCTGAGACGGAAGTGCGTCCCGATTTGCTGGTGGCCTGCCAATATCGCGCTGATTTGCCGCATGGCCGGAACAAGCGTCGAAGATCCATCCAGTGTTCGGGTATAGTCCCGATCCTTGGCTAGGATTGCCGTCGACCGGTTGTAGTCGAACACACCGATGAGGCCGCCACCCTGCCACACGGCTCCACCGACGGCGCTGTATTGCTGCTGTTGGTTGCCGCCGTCGGTGGAGCCGCCATAGCGTGCAGACGTGCTGAGGCCGCTATAGTCCGGACGAAGAATCACATTGGCGACCCCGCCTACGGCATCCGAGCCGTAGATCGCCGAAGCACCATCCGCCACAACCTCGATACGGTCCACAGCTGCCAATGGAATCGAGGCGATATCGATGCCCTGATAGACGGCGTCATACGGAAGACGATGACCATTAAGTAAGGTGAGGGTTGCATCTGGCCCAAGGCCGCGCAGATTCAGCGTCGAAGACGAGGTCACATTCTGGTTATTGCCACCCTGGAGCCCGCCACCCGCAACACCCGGATTCTGCCCGCCACCAAAATTCTGCGGAATTGACCGAACCGCATCACCTAGATTGGTGAAGCCGGCATCCGTTAGTGTTTGGCGCGACATGCTGATCACCGGAGACGTCGGCGTCGCTCCGCGTATGCGTGACCCGGTCACCACAATGTCGCTTTGAACCGTCGAGGGATAAGCTAGATTCCCCGACGGTTCCGCTCGCCCCCGGATGATGATTACTTCCTTTCGGAACTGAGCGGTCAGCCCGGACCCTTCCAGGAGCGCCTGGACCGCCTCGTCGGCAGTAAATCTTCCATGCAATCGGCGTGCGGTCTTCCCGAGCACCGCCTCGGAGTTGAAGATAATCTCCTTCCCCGACAGGCGGCTTACGGCTTTGAGGGCTTCGCCTAGGTCCCCGGCTTCGATGTTATACTCGATCCGACGCTCATCCGCGGCAAGGACGGGGGCGACCGGGACGAAAGTACCGATCGCCACAGCGGCAAGAAGCGCGCACCGAAACCGAGACCCCATTCGAACCATCTTTTGCCCCCTTTGAAATTCCCGACAATCTGGCGGGATTTTCAGGGAGCATCGCAACAAAACTGCAACCTACGGGGTAGGTCACAAAAAAAGTTTCTGGCTATCGTCGCTTGAGAGTGATCTCGCCCGTTTTGGTCTTTTCGACGTCGAGGTCGAACAGCGCCGCCAGCCGGTCGGCGACCTGGTCGGGATCGTTGACCCGGAACCTCCCGCTTACCCGCAACGCTCCGATGCTCGGGTCACCGAGTTGGATGGTGGTCGCGGAATCCCGGTTGGCCTCCGCAATCACCGCAGCGAGCGGCGTGCGCTCATATTCGCGCACCGGATCGATGTCCGGGGGCGGCATGACGGGGAGAGACCCACCCTTTGTCGCAAGGGTCCGTAGCACCGTCGGCGTCGCCACCGCGAAGCTCAGGATCTCGCCCGGCTCAAGACGCGCGACGGCCGCCGGACCGGTCGTTCCCTTGATGGCGTTGGGACGTTCGACATCGACGGCTCCACGCAACAGCTTCACCGTCACGCGCTCATCGCGCTCCACACTCACCTCGAAAATCGTCCCGCGCGCGGTCACGCTCCCTCCGCCGGCCAGGACGACAAAGGGACGCGCTTGATGCGCCACCTCGAACCGGGCACGTCCCCGCTCGAGTTTCAACTCGCGCCGATCAGGCGTGAAGGTCGCGAAAAGCTCGCTGTTGGAGGCAAGCTCGACGGTCGAGCCGTCGCCCAGCCGAACCGTCCTTCGCGAACCGTCCGCCGTCGCGTAGCGCTGCTGCCCCGCCGGTTGGTCCGCCTTCTGCAGGGCCATCTGGGGCGGCCCCTCTCCCATGCCTGGCAGCCTGCCCTTCGCGATCCAGCCTCCGATCCCGACCGTCAGCAAGAGGCTGGCTGCGATCGCCGCCCATCGCCAGCGGTGTCCGCTGTCGTCGTTGTCATTGGCCCCGCCGGCTTCGTCTCCACGCTCGGCAGAAAGGTTCTCTTCCTCGGCCGCCATGAAGCGACCCAATGCGAATATTTCGCCGGCACGGTGGTAGGCCCCACGGTGCGACGCACCCAGCGCGAGCCACTCCTCGAACTGCGGGCGCCACTCCTCCGCATCAGGTCCCCGCATCCGGGCGAACCACAGGGACGCCTCGCGCATTTGCTGGTCCATCCTCGGCATCGGCTCCGGCTCCTCGCCCTCAGCCATTGGCATTTTCGAGGCTCTTGCCGATGCGCACAATGGCCTCGGCCACATGCCACTCCACGGTTCGGATACTGATCTCAAGCTGTTCAGCTATCTGCCTATATCCCAGTTCTTCAGCGCGATGTAACAAATATACCTCTTTCGTCCTTGGCGGGAGGCACTCGACAGCCAGTCGGTAGCGTTCCCGCATGTCGTTTATCTCCGCGATCCTGTCGGGGCGGGCAATCTCTTCGCCGGATGTATAAACGACCGGATCGAACGACTCTGCCCTGGCCCAGGCTCGCACGCGATCGGCAAGGAGATGTCGAACAATTCCCTGCAAATAGGCGCCCGGGTTGCTCGTGGCGGCGCTGGATCGCGAAGCGACCAGCCTCGTAAATGCTTCCTGGACCAAGTCGTGCCGATCCTCCTCCTGCCAGATCCGCCGCTTGAGAAAGGAGAGCAGCTTGGGTGCCTCCCTTCGATAGACAGCTTCAAACTGGCGATCGCCATAGCCTGCGTTCGCGGGCGCGCAGATGCCTTCGTCCTCACTTCCGCGAAACATGAGCCCGGGCGCACGTCTGGAGGTGGGCGCGCGACGAAACGCGACGATAGGCAGACAAAGAAGACAGCATGACAGGACCACCGAAGGGTGGCGGGCAATAACGTCCAATGCGTGCGCCCAACCGTCATGGATGGGCCCGTTGCCATGCCTGGAAGGTTTATCCTACAGGCGGATCCCAGCCGCTTTCCGCACTGCAGGAAAACTGTGCAACGATTTCCGGAAGGTTTCAAGCTACCAAGAGCGCGAAGCCTCCTCTTCGGCACTCCGGCCTGCACTCCTAGCATCCGTTTTGGTCAGGCGCCGGCTCGAGTGCCACGAGCTCGACCAGACGATCGAAGAAGCGGTCGAGCAATGTCCGCGTCTCCGGCGCCAGATCGACAATGATCCTTCTGCCATCCTTTGGGTCGCGCTGGAGCATGACCAGCCCCCGTTCGGCCATGCGATGGACGATCCGCTGCGAATTTCGCTCCGATGCGCTCGACGCGGCGGTCAGAGCAGTCAACGACCGCGGCTGTCTGCGCTTGCACGTATAGAGATCGAGAAGCATCTCGAATGCCGGGATGGTGAAAAGGTCGCGACCGAGCTCGGCGGCGCGCAAGCGCTGAACCTGTTCGGTGAAGCCGACCATGCTGCAGCGATCCACGGACGCTGCGATACGGCCCCCCTCCATCATTGCAGCTGCTCCAGGGGCGATCTTGCAAGCTGTCGGGAAACGGCGATCATCACGTTTGTGGGAATAGGCATGAAACGTTCCTTTCTATTGGGAGAAGGAAAGCCATGTCCGGTCGCGGCATATTGTAAGTTTTTGTCTGTAAATTGGGACGGGCAAACTATGCTCCATTTTGGATCATTGCCAGACACCCCGCGAGGCTGGTGCGGCGCAACGGTCGGTCTTTGAAGGTCGAGCGCCATTCGAGCACCGGTGCGGCGACTTGATTTAGCCTGTCTTCTTCAGCCGGTAGGGCTCCGTTGCGCTACGATCGCTTATGAGACCTGTGCGCGGGTGGGCGTAGACAGGCGCGTTAATTGCTGATTCTATGGGCTTTCCAGGGAGGAGAGCGGCCGTGGCGCAGCGTTCGATTGGTCAGGAGCGGTTTGGGTTTTCAGGGTCCGAGCGCACGATGTCATCGCTGGATGCGCTTGTATCGCTGATTGATTGGCACACGGTCGCGGTTCTTCTCGAACCGCTTTATCCGGCCTCCAAAGGTGAGCCCGCTTGGCCGCCCTTGGCAATGTTCAAAGCGCTCCTGTTGTCGATCTGGTATGATCTGTCCGATGTGAAGCTGGCTGAGGCCCTAGACGATCGGGCCTCGTTTCGTCGCTTCTGTGGGTTTTCCGCGAATGAGGCGACGCCAGAGCGTACCGCGTTTGTCAGATTCCGCCGATTGCTGGTCGCGCACCAACTTGACCGATCGCTGTTTGAAACCGTGACCATGCAGCTCAAGGCCAAGGCAGTGACGGTCAAGACCGGAACCTTGGTTGATGCCACCATCATAGCCTCAGCCAGTGAAGACGATGATGATGCGCGCTGGGTAAAACACAAGGGAAAGCGGGCCGTTCACGGCTTCAAGGCCCATGTTGGCGCCGATGCCGATACCGCGTTGGTCGAGGAAGTGTCGATCACATCGGCCAATATCAATGACGGCAAAGCAGGTCCCGATGCCTTGCCCGACAATCCCGGTGAGGTGTTTGCCGACAGCGCCTATCGCGGCAATCACTTTTGTGATGCCGTGCTGGCAAAGGGCGGCATTCCCCGGATCGTCGCCACCGGCATGTGGGGCCGCGACGAAGCTAAAACGCTCCGCAAGCTCCATGAATGGAATCAACCGATCCATCGCGTGCGCGCCCGCATCGAGAAGATCTTCGGGACGTGGAAGCGATGCTATGGCCTGCGCCGAATGCGATGGCGAGGTCTCGCCAAAGCCGCCATCCAAGTCCACCTCACCGCCATCGCCTACAACCTCAAGCGCACGATGAATATTCTCTCCGTTCCAGCATGATATCCCCTCCGACCGCAAAGCGCAGGCCGGATGGATAACTCGTCGAATATCTGCGCGATTACATAGCTCTACGCCCACCCGCGCACAGGTCTCCTTATACCAAATCCCTTTGAGGCTGACTCATTGGGATTCCCAAGAGCAGATTTTTCTGATTCACCATCGCGAGCAGATGGAGGCTTGTGATGGCGGCGTCGTTGGTTGTGCGAAGCGATTATTCAGGGTCAGACTTGCGAGCTTTTGCCCGGCGCAGCGATGATGCGCAGCAGGTGCGACGGCTTTTGGCGATGGCCTCGATCCTGGATGGCGGCAGGCGGAGTGATGCGGCGAAGATTGGCGGTGTGACGCTCCAGATCGTGCGTGACTGGGTAATCCGCTTCAACGCCGAAGGCCCTGACGGGCTCAAATCGCGCAAAGCCCCCGGCAAGCCTTCAATCCTGGGCGATGAGCAGCGCCGGGCTCTGGCCGCGCAGGTGGAGGCAGGGCCGATCCCGTCCGCGCATGGTGTGGTTCGCTGGCGGCTTGTCGATCTGGCGCAATGGGTGTGGGACGAGTTTGGCCTGTCGATTTCCCCGCAATCGCTGAGCCGGGAGATGCGCGCCCTGGGCTACCGCAAGCTCTCGGCCCGCCCGCGTCACAACAGCCAAAAGACTGACGATATTGCCGATTTTAAAAAAACTTCGCCACCCGCCTTGCAAGCATCACTGCAAGCTTGCCCCAAGGAACGCCCGTAGAATTGTGGTGGCAGGACGAGGCGCGGATCGGCCAGCAGACCAAATTGACCCGGCGCTGGGCCAAGCGCGGCACCCGGCCTTGCGCCCCAAGAGATCAGCGCCGATCCTCGGCCTGGATCTTCGGAGCGATCTGCCCGTTGGAGGGCAAGGCGGCAGGCATCGTCATGCCCGCCTGCAACAGCGAGGCGATGACGATGCACCTCGAGGAAATCGCCTTTCACGTCGCGCCGGGCGCACATGCCGTGGTCATTCTCGATCAGGCCGGATGGCATGGATCGGCCGAACTGGTCATTCCGCCAAACATCACCCTGATGCCGCTGCCGCCACGATGTCCTGAACTCAACCCGGTCGAAAACATCTGGCAGTTCATGCGCGACAACTGGCTCTCGAACCGCATCTTTAAATCTTACGACGATATCGTCGATCACTGCTGCTTCGCCTGGAACAAGCTCGTCGATCAGCCATGGCGCATCATGTCCATCGGCATCCGCAAATGGGCACATGGGTTCTGATTAATGGGGTTTGGTATTAACCCAAGCGGTTATAGTTGCCGCGGTATGACGGTGTGCGGGGAGCTTGAATTGGTCGAGATCGATCGAGTGATGTGCGAGATGGCCAGCCGGCGTCCGGTCTTCTGCTCGGAAGCTGATTTCCAGCATGAGCTGGCCATGGAGTTGCGCGCGCGAGACCCGCACCGGCAGATCAGACTCGAATATCCGCTTGGCAATTACCTGCGCGGTGCGATCGATCTTCTTCTTCTCGGGAAGCGACGCTTCGCTCTGGAACTGAAATATCTCTGCAAGGGCTTCGTCGCAGACGTGAACGGAGAGCGCTTCACCCTTCGGCAGCAAAGCGCTCACGACATCCGACGCCACGACGTCTGCAAGGATGTCGCGCGAATGGAGGCCTTCGTGGGTCGAACGGGCCACGACGCCGCGGTTCTGGTCCTTTCGAACGACCCCGCCTACTGGCAGCCCCGCCGGCGCGGCGGCACGGTCGATGCAGCTTTCGATATCGCCGACGCGAGGGAACTCGCCGGAACCCTGCAGTGGGGCGACAAGGCGGCGCAGGAACGATAAGTGGTCGCGACGTGCCGCTGCAACTGACTGGCCGGTATCCGCTCGCGTGGCGCGACTATTCCAATCTGGGCGTGTCGGCCGGCAGGTTCCGCTATCTGTGGATACCTGTCTCGGCTGCGGTTTAGGGGCTCGCCGGGAGCCTCTCGATCCTGATCGCGGCGAACCCCTCACGGGAGGGGAGGGAGCGGGGAGTTGCCGGATGATTTCAGGATCGCACCGGACCTGAGATCGCCAGCACCCGCCCGAACAGCCGGTCCTGGCACCCCTGCGCCGACCACGCGCTCAGGGGGCCGGAGCGGGCCGGGCCAACCGCTCGGATTGTCCCATGGCGCGAACCAGCAACCGAAATCCGGAATTGGAGGCAATCGGCTCCGATATCGTCAAACGCCTCGGGGGCACGTGGAGGCCTGGCGGCGCGATGTGTCGGTGCCCCGCCCATAAGGACAACAGCCCGAGCCTGTCGGTGCGCGTCGGAGACAGCGCGCTCCTCTTCAAATGCTTCGCCGGCTGCGACACGCGCGACGTCATTCACGAGATTCTCCGCCTCGAGGAAAAGGCCCTCCTCAATGTCGAGAGCGCCGCCAATGCGCCCGCGAGCATGGGAACCGACTTGTGGCGCCGCCAGATCGCGCAACGCGTCTGGGATGAGGCTCGGCCGCTTAGCGGAACGCCGGCAGAACTCTATCTGCGCCGGCGCCGGATCGCGATCCTGCCGCGTTCGCTGCGCTTCCATCCCCGCACGCCGCTCGGGCAGGGCAACGACGTGGACTTCCGGCCCGCGATGATCGCCGCCCTGCACGACGGTGGCTTTCACCGGGAAGGTCGCTTCATCGCGATCCAGCGCACTTTCTTCGAGCGCGACGATGCGCGCCGTGCGCGCGACCTCGCCGACCCGCGAATGACGCTCGGGCGGCCCGAGCGCGCCGCCGTGATGCTCGCCCCCGCGACATCGGTTCTCGGCCTTGCCGAAGGGGTGGAGACGGCGATCTCGGCGATGATGCTATTCGGGATTCCCGTATGGGCGACGCTCGGCGCCGAACGCCTGCACCAGATCGCTATTCCCGAATATGTGACGCGGCTTATCCTCTTCCCGGACAATGACATCGCGGGAGAGATCGGCGCAGCGAACGCGCTTGAGACCTATGCCATGCCGGGTCGCGACATTGCCATCGAGTTCCCGCCGTCGGGCTCCAAGGACTGGAACGACCTCCTTCGCGAGGGAGGGGAGGGAGTGAGGGATTGGTGGCGGCAAGTGGCCTGATCGTCAGGCTGTCCCCGCCAGGAGACAATCCGAGATGACCCAACTTCCCATCCTTGTTGCCGCGGCGAACCTTACCAAGTCGCCGAGCAACGTCCGCACTGTCACCGACGCGGTCGCCGACGCGCAGCTCGAGGCCAACATCGCTGCCAAGGGCGTACGGCAAAACCTCATCGGCGTGCCCGTTTCGCGCAAGAAGGGCCATTACCGCATCATCGCAGGCGGCCGCCGCCTCGACGCCGTTCACCGGCTGATCGACAAAGGCGTCTTCGGCAACGATTATCAGCTTGCGGTTCTCGTCCTCGGCAATGCCAAGGATGCGATCGAGACCAGCCTCGAGGAGAATTTCTTCAATCTCACGATGAATCCGGCCGACACCTGCCGGGCCTTCCAGGATATCATTGAGACCGAAGGCAAGACCCCCGAGGATGTCGCCAAGCGCTTTGGCCTCACCGAGCGGTTCGTGCGCAGCCGGCTTCGCCTTGCCGATCTCGCCGATCCGATCTTCGAGGCCCTGCGCAACGGCGAGATCACGCTCAACGTGGCTGTCGCCTATGCCAGCAGCAGTGACCGGACCCGCCAGGCCGAGACCTTCGAACTGCTCAAGGACGGCTATTACCGAGCCAACGTCAACGAGATCCGGCGCCAGCTCGCCGAAGACACCTATGTCGGCAACGATCCCAAGGCTCTGCTGGTCGGACGCGCCGCCTATATCGAAGCGGGCGGCCGGGTCGACCTCGATCTCTTCACCGACTCGACTACTGAACGCTGGATCGACGGCGATATCCTCAACCGTCTCGTGGCCGACAAGATGGCCGCGGCTGCCGAGACCATGCGGGAGCGCGAGGGTTTCGCCGAAGTCCGTGTTCTCCCGTCCACCCATGTCACCTACAATGACACCTGGGATCTGCGTCCGCTCAAGGGTGAGACGCCGTCGCTAACGGACGAGCAGCAGGCCCGGCTCGAACAGATCGAAGTCGAACTCGAGGCGGCCAACGAAGCCTATGAGGAGGCCGACGAAGACGATGCGGCCGAACTCGCCAACCGAGTGGAAACGCTCGAAGCGGAATATCGCGCTATCGAGAAGCCTGTCCCGGTCCTGACCGACGAGCAGAAGGCCGGCGCGCTCGCCTATGTCGTCATCGGCCATGACGGTGAGCCGCGCCTGCACGAGCAGCTTTATGTCGCGCCCGTCGAACAGGACGAGACCGACGGAACGGACGACGATGCCGACAACGACGACGTCGGCGAGGATGTGGTCACCACGTCGGGCAAGCCTTCCTACAGCCAGCGGCTGTCCCAGGAACTGGCCGAGATGAAGAGCGAGCTGGTCCGGGTCCATATCGCCAGCGATCCGGCCTTCGCGCTGGACCTCGGCACCTTCTGGATGGTCGACAAGGCCACGCGCAAATATGGCGGCACGGACCTCGCGACCGAACTGAAGGCCGACAAGCCCTGGTCCGCGCTCACCGGCTTCCAGAGCGGCACGCAGGCGGCCGAGGAATGGGGCAAGATCGACGAAGCGCTCGATCGCAGCTGGATCGAGGCCGGTGACGCCTGCGCGCGCTACGATGCCTTCTGCGCTCTCCCGGATGAGGCGCGGGCGGCATGGCTGGCCTGGGCGGTTGCCCGCACGCTTCACGCGGTCGTCGCCGGTCGTGATGGCGAGGAGTTCATCGATCACCTCGGAACGAAGCTTGAGATCGATGTCGCGGCCTGGTGGCGGCCGACCGCGAACAACTATTTCGATCGCCTGAGCAGCAAGGCCGCGATCCTCGCCCATCTCGAAGAGATCGGCGGCAAGGAGCTGTCGAGCCGCTACGGCGCATCGAAGAAGCATGAGCTTGCGACCTCGGCCGAAAAGATCTTCGCCGGCAGCGTACCGATCGAGGCCGAACTGAGGCAGGCAGCTCTCGCCTGGGTGCCGGACGTCATGCGGTTCACCCGGCCTGACGTCCAGATCGAAGTGGAACCCGCGAACGACCTGGCCGCGCCGGACGGCGAGGGCGAACTGCCTCAGGCCGCCTGATTTGACCTGAAACCTCCGGGGCCGTGACGACGCGTCGCGGCCCCCATTTTCCCTTTGCGGACCACGATATTTCGGGGTTCCGCTTCATCGGGAGGCACCCCTTGGCCGACATCACCCAATTGCCCATCATGACCGCGAGCGATGCCGAGGCGATCGGCTTCGCTCGCTTCAATGACGTGCCCACTTTGCCGATCGACATTCCGGACGGCAATTTCACGATTACTGCCCGTACCTCCGACGGGCGCCGGATCACCTTCTTCTTCGGCGAGTATCGGCGCGGGGCGCCGCCGAGCTTCATCGATATCCAATATCACGACAATGGCACGGCGATCGCCAACGCCAATGGTGGCCTGTCACCGACGTTCGACGTGCTGACCATCGGACGCGGTGGACACCATGCCTATGACAGCCGGAAGCATTCGGCGGACGAGAAGCCGTCAATCGCGGTGATCCTCCTGGGCTCGCTAACCACTGGTGACACACCCGCCTAACCCGGACCGAAATCTCCACCTTCATAGGGCCTGGCTTCGCGCCACGGCCCTATTTTTGTGCCCGTCAGCCGCATGGGAGGGAAGGGGGAGGGAATTGGCGGGCCGCGATGGTCCAGACCCAGATCGGAGTTCCGCCATGTCTCTTCCTCTGCTCGCGCTCGCCCATCCTGACGAGCCGGAAAACCACAAGACCGCTCATCTGCACTCGGTTGCGATGCGCCTCGCCGAACTACTCGGCCGCGGTCAGCCGGTCCGACGCCAGGACCTGAAACGCCTCATGGAAGAAGCCTTCTCGACGTCCGACGCGACTGGCGCCTGGTCGATGCGCGACGCTTATGACGCGCTCGAAGCCGCCCAGGTCCTGATGCTGAATTCACCCTCAGGCGCGGCCCGCCTTGACATCGCCGGCCATGATGCGTTCGCCGCGCTTCGCCGGTTCGAGCGCGCGCTGCCGACCCAGACCTATCGCAGCGAGCATCAGGTGGAGATGCAGCAGTTCAGCACGCCGATTTCGCTCGCCTGGCTCGCCGCGCAGGCGGCAAGGATCGGCAAGGACGACCATGCCCTGGAGCCGTCCGCCGGCACCGGCATGCTAGCCGTCCATGCACTTCACGTCGGCGCCGGCCTGACTCTCAACGAGCGCGACCCGGGACGCGCGTCATTGCTGGGCCGGCTTCTCGGCCAGGCCGTCACGAGGCACGACGCCGAGTTCATCCACGATCTGCTCCCCGGATCGGTGGCGCCGACCGTCGTGCTGATGAACCCGCCCTTCAGCCGCAGCGACGGGCGCGGCAACGACCGCTTCGCCGGCGCGCGGCATTTGCGGTCCGCGCTGCTGCGTCTCGCACCGGGCGGTCGCTGCGTCGCGATCATGCCGCCGAGCTTTGCTGCCGACGGCGCGGCTGCCAACGGTTACACGATGGTCTGCGAGACGGTGATGCCGCGCTTCGAGATGACCATCCTCGGCAATCCCTATGCCAAGCATGGCACCAGCATCGCGATCCGCCTGGTCGTTTTCGACAAGGGATGGACCGGCGCCACCGACCGCCACACTGCGCAAACGATCGACGAGGCGGCCGCACTGGTGAGCGGCATTCCGCCACGGCTCGCGTTCCCCGACCCTGAGCCGCCGGCACCCGCCGTCGTTCCGCTCAGGCCACGCAAGCCGACCCTGCCGTCGCCGTCTGCGATCTTCGGCGGGCTGCAGAGGCGCGTGCTGGTCAAGCCCGAGCGGATCGCGGCGGACAGCAGCGCCAGGCCGCTCACCTATGCGATCCGCGACACGCCGCTGCCCCCGGGCGATCCGGTCGGCCATTATGCGCCTTGGCGGCCGGCCCGGATCGAGATCGATAGCGCCAGACCCCACCCCGATCAGCTTGTGGAATCCGTTGCCATGGCGTCGGTCCTGCCGCCCGCGCCGAGCTATCGTCCGATGCTGCAGGACCATGCGCTCGCGGCGCTGTCCGACGCCCAGCTGGAAACGATCATCCATGCCGGCGAAGCCTGCGAGCGCGATCTGCCCGGGACCTTTGCGCCCAACAAGGCCGGGGATCAGCTCCATGAGGACCCCGAAGGCGCCGTCTATCGAACCGGCTTCTTCATCGCCGACGGCACCGGCGTCGGGAAGGGACGCGAAGGCGCCGGCATCATCCTCGACCAGTGGAACCGTGGCCGCCGCCGCGCGATCTGGATTTCCCGTAGCTCGGCCCTGATCGAGGACGCGCGCCGGGACTGGAGCGCGCTCGGCGGGGTGCCGATCGACATCCAGCCGCTCGATGCCTTTCCGCTTGGCGCGCCTGTCGCGATGGACAGCGGCATCCTGTTCCTGACCTACGCCACCTTGCGCTCCCAGCGCCACGACCGTGCCTCGCGCCTCCAGCAGTTGCTCGACTGGGCCGGCCCTGATTTCGAGGGCGTCATACTGCTCGATGAATCGCATGCCCTCGGCAATGCCGCCGGCACAGAGACAGAGTTCGGCGCGGCCAAGGGATCCGAACAGGGCCTCGCCGGCGTTCGCCTGCAGATCGCGTTGCCCCGGGCCCGCATCATCTATGTTTCGGCCACCGGTGCGACCAAGCCGGAAAATCTGAGCTACACCGCGCGCCTCGGCTTGTGGGGACCAGGGACCGCCTTCCAGGATCGCGACGCCTTCCTCTCCGCGATGGAAGAAGGCGGGATCGCCGCGATGGAGATTGTGGCGCGCGACACCAAGGCCATGGGTCTTTATACGGCTAGAGCCCTGAGCTTCGCCGGCGTCGAATATGACCCGCTCGAGCACAGGCTCACGCCAGCCCAGATCGAGATTTACGACGCCTATGCGGACGCGTGGGCGGTCGTGCATCGCAACCTGACCGCCGCGCTCGAGGCCGCCAATATCGTCGACCGGGCCTCGGGCCGGACGCTCAACGCCATGGCCAAGGGCTCGGCACTCAGCCGGTTCGAAAGCTCGAAGCAACGCTTCTGGTCAGCGCTTCTGATCTCCATGAAGATGCCGACTGTCTTCGAGGCGATCGAGGCAGAAGTCGCTGCCGGTAATGTTGCCGTCGTCCAGCTGGTCAGCACGGCCGAAGCGATCCTCGATCGGCGGCTTGCGGAGCTTTCCCCCGAGGAACGCGCCCATCTGGATTTGGAGCTTTCTCCCCGAGCGACCCTCATCGACTATCTCAAGAATGCCTTCCCGACCCAGCAGATGCGCGTGTTTGCGGCGAGCGACGGTTCGCTTCGATCCGAGCCCATGCGTGACGAAGCTGGCGCTATGGTCGAGTGCGTCGAGGCTATCGCGACCCGTGACGCGCTGATCGAGGAGCTTTGCGCGATGCCGCCGGTCCCGGCCGCCCTCGACGCATTGCTCGCCCACTTCGGAACCGCCAGGGTCGCCGAGGTCACCGGTCGGTCGCGTCGCATCCTGAGCGGCAGCGACGGCTGCCAGAAGCTCGAACGTCGCGGCGCGCGCGCTAACATCGCCGAGACCCAGGCGTTCATGGACGGACGCAAGCCGATCCTCGTGTTTTCCGACGCCGGCGGCACAGGGCGATCCTACCATGCCGATCTCAGCTGCCGAACCGCCGACAAGCGCCGTGTCCATTTCCTGCTGGAGCCGGGCTGGCGCGCCGATGTGGCGATCCAGGGACTTGGTCGTACGCACCGGACCAACCAGAGCGTCCCGCCGGTGTTTCGCCCGGTCACGACCGATTGCAAGGGCGAGCGGCGGTTCATCTCGACGATCGCGCGTCGCCTCGACAGCCTTGGCGCCTTGACCCGCGGGCAACGCCAGACAGGCGGGCAGAATCTCTTCGATCCCGCCGACAATCTGGAGAGCGATTACGCTCGGGAGGCACTGACCCAATGGTATCACCTGCTCCATGCGGGCAAGCTCTCCAGCGTCACGCTGGATGGCTTCCAGGACATGACCGGCCTCAAGCTCGCCGATGAGAATGGCGCTCTGCTTGAGAAACTGCCGCCTATCCAGCGCTGGCTGAACCGGATCCTCGCGCTCAGGATCGCAACGCAGAACGCGATCTTCGACGAATATTTGGGGTTGATCCAGGCACGGGTCGATGCGGCGCGCGAAGCCGGCACGCTGGACGTCGGCGTCGAAACCATCCGAGCCGAGCGCATCGATGTGAAATCCGAGCAGACCTTACGCACCGATCCGGTGACAGGCGCTGAGACCAGGCTGTTGCGGCTCGAGCTGCTCCTGCGCCCATCGGTCATGCGCTGGAAGCGGCTGATGCAGATCTGGGAAGGAACGAGCGAGATCGCCTTCCTGCGCAACCGCCGCTCGAAGCGAATTGCCCTGCAGGTGCCGTCCTGGTCGATCACCGATGAGGAGGGCCGCATCATTCCGATGTGCCAGCTCGTGCGACCGACCGGCGCGTCCCGCATGCACGAGATGGCGCTCTGGAACAGTCATTGGGAGAGGGTCGACCGCGAGGAATTCCAGCAACTCTGGGAAGCAGAGGCGGCCGAAGCTGAAACCAAGGCCGATGTCGAGACGGTGAGCGTCGCGACAGGGCTCCTGCTACCGGTCTGGCACAGGCTTCCCCAGGACGATGTCCGGGTGTGGCGGATCGACGATGGCGAGGGCACGTCGATTCTTGGCAGGTTGATCCCGCCGGTCGCGATGACCGAACTGGAAACGGCTTTCGGACTTGACGGCTCGGTTGAACTGACCGCTGCCGAGCTGTGTGCCGCTGCCCAGAAGGGCACGGGCATTGCGATCCCGGGGCTTGGCGGCGCGATGCTGGCCGTGGCGCTGGTCAACGGGACCCGCAGGCTCGAAATCCGCAGCTACCGGTCCGAAGACCGTGAGCGACTGAAGGCGCGCGGCGTGTTCAGCGAAGTCATCGCCTACAAGACCCGGCTCTTCATCCCCGCCGACCGATCGCATGAAATCGTCGAGGCTATTCTTGGCATGACGCGGCCTTGATCACGCCTCATGAACAGCGATGGTCCGGGCACACTACTGCGCCCGGACCATGAGATCATTCTGCCGGGGCCGGTTCTGCAGGGGCAGCTTCGACCTGTGCGGTCGGCGGCGTGTCTGCTTTCGGCGCCCGACTGCGCTTTGGCTTCGCAGCCTCCACGACCGCAGGCGGTTTTGCTTTGCCGGTGGCCGCCTTGGCCTTCGTTTTGGGCGCAACCTTTGCAGCCGCTGCCTTCGCACGGGGCTTGCGAGCGGGGGCGGCCTTTTCCTGTGCAACGTCGCTGGCGACCGGTTCGGACGCGGGGGCCGGCTCGCCTGCCGGTGCTTCAGCCTCGGCGACGATGTCGGGTTTGCCCTTGCGTGTCGTCGCTTTCGGCTTCGCCCTGGTTGCCGGGGCTGGAGCTTTCACCCTCGGTTTACGTGCCGGTGCCGTCGTCTCCGCGACCACGTCAGCGGGCGTCGCGTCCGGCGCCGGCGCTGCATTGTCTGCTTCGGCTGCGCCCGGTTCGGCGGCAGCGCCCTTGCGCTTGCCGCCAAGACCGAACTTGAGCGCGACTTCCCGGCGCGCGGCCGAATAGCCGGGTGCGACCAAGGGATAGTCTGCGGGGAGATCATAGCGCGCGCGATACTCGGCGGGCGTCAGACCATGGGTTGAGAGATGGCGCTTCAGGGCCTTGTACGGCTTGCCGTCGATCATGCTCAGTATCTGGTCGGGTGACGCCAGACTTTCCTCGATCGACACTGCCGGCTTGAAGTCGGGAACTGGCGCTGGAGCTTCTACCACCGGTTCAACCGACACTGGCGCCACAGCCGCCGGCGCGACCGGCCCTGGCGCCGGGATTGCCTCCTCGGCGGCTGGTGACACCGTCGATGTATCGCCCAGCAACGCTTTGCGGGTCCCTTCGACCAGTGCGGGCAATTCGCTGCTCGGCACCGTGTTGTTCGCAAAATAGGCGCTGAGCAGCGCCACGGTCAGAGACATCACGTCCGATTGTTCGGCCTCGGCCATGCAGGTTCCTTCTTCTGGCTGGAGAGACTGGTCTTGACCCATGCGAGCTTGCGCAAGCGTAAACGAACAGGTGCCGTCATTCGGCGTGCAAGTCAAAGGGAGGGGAGGAGGAAGCCGATGGATGGCGTGGCGATTGGGCCGCGCAAGTATCTTGAGGAGACATCCATGGCCGACAGCTTCGTCCAGGGCTCATTCGCCTTCACCTGCTCGATCGATGAAGCCGCGCTGATCGAGGAAGCCTGGCAATTGTCCGCCGATCTATCAGGCGGCTTCGAGCCCGGTTCGGCAAGTCCCGAGTTTCTGGCAATATTCCCGGCGAAAACACTGGATGATCTCTTAAGCGGCTTCACGTCGATCTTCGACGATGCTGCCTTTCCCGAGTTCGGCGCGGACATGCGTGTCGAGAATTCGGCAGATGACCCGGCGATCTGCACGGTCAGCATCTCTAGCACAACGGACTTCCAGCCGGACCCCATCGCAGCGCTGATCCAGCGTTGCTGCGCGGCCTCCCTCGCCGGAAGCGCGATCGGTTTCGAATGGAGTTTCAGCTGCAGCCGACCGCATCGCGACAGTTTCGGTGGCGGATGGTGCGCGATCTTCGCCGACCGGATTGTCCACGAGACTACCCGCGGGGCGCTGTCCAGTGTGCTCGAAAGCGGGAATCTCACCACCAGAGCGGATCCCTGGTCCGACGATCCCGATCATCCGGTCGAGGACTGGAAGATCGAGGTCGCCAATGACGACACCCGGTCGGGATATCTCGACTGGGTGGTAACCCGGCGGTTCCTCGCCGCCGAAATCGAGGCGTCTGTTCCGGACGCCTGATACTCCCCGCCCGCGAGGGGCGGGCACCAATCAAGCAAGGAGACATGCAATGACCGACACCGCTTCGTCGGGTGCGCCCGCGCGCCTGTATAGCCAGACCCCGCATGATGATCGGGGCAACTTCCACTACCAGGGCGATCTCTATCGTCCCGGCGACAACCTCGCGACGCTCGCCGGCCGCATCGAGCCGCATCTCGCGCGAAAGTTTCCGAACGCTTCCTTTGCGATCCAGACCCAGAAATTCTCAGGGGGTCGCAAGATCACGGCCGAGATCCTCGACTGGCCGGAGGAATTGACGGGGCGTGAGGCTCAGGAAGCGGCGCAGGTCGCGATCCGCGACCAGATGGAGCGGTTCGGATCTACCCGCACCAACCCTCTGCAGGACTATTGGTCTTGCTCCTTCTACTGCGAAGCGCGCATTGGACAGGCCTATTGGGCGGCGCTCGCGAAACGCAACGGCCTGAAGAATCCGGTCGATGCCATTGTCTCCCTGGCCGCGTTCAAGAAGCGCGTAAAGGCCGGCGATACCCTCAAACTGGTCGATGCGCCGGCGGGTCACCGCGCGATCGGCACCACGCGGGCGATTACCAAGGTACGTTCGGGCGATCTGGTCCTTGAGGGGCGGTCTTATCTCAGCTTCCCGCGCGCGTCCGCCTTCGCGTGCGACGGCACGTTTGTCCGCATCTCGATCGGCTCGGAATATGAGCCGGACGCCCATCTGCTCTATGAGTGGATCGTGCAAAAGGCCGCTTGAGAGATGGCCTTCATCGTCAAGGGGGTCGCCGTCTGCCAGAACCAGGACTGCGGTTTGACCTGGCCTCGCGACCCTGTTCTCGAGGTGGCCTGCCCAACCTGCAAGGCGCCGGTCGGGGTCGGATGCAAACGTCCGAGCGGGCATAGCGGCCCCTTCATCGAACTTCACGCCGAGCGGGACCTATTGGCCGATCGCGAGGGGAAATATGGCCCGTGCCCACTGGGGCGATGCGGCCGCACCAGCCGGAGCAATCCACAGGCTTCCGACACCGCTTCGGGGCAATTCAGCCTGTTCTGATCCCCGCCACCCTCACCCGGCGTGTGTCGATCAACCAGTCGCGCGCCGCTTTCCCAAATCCTCCAAAATGGAGAAAATCATGTCGGCTGACCTCTTTCGTCGGATCGCGGATGCCGAAGGCTGGAGTGATGTCACCCAGATCGGCATCCTTCTTCGCTTCATCGCAGCCCAGCGCGATCGTGCCAGCTTCTTCGCATTTCTCACCCAGACCCGGGCCGCCACCACGGACAGCGATCTCGACCGGCCGATCGGTTCATGTGGGAGGTGATCGAACATCTCGGCAATCCTGGCCTCGCCATCACGGCCGCGTTCCAGGAATTCTGCCTGAACACCCACGATCTCCTGACGCCCAGGCAGGCAGCCGAGCGCTGGTGCTGCTGGTCAGTCGCATAGCGCGCAAGGCCATGACGATCGGCGTTCTGGTCGGTCTGCCGCATCTGCGGGAAGGGCCAATCCTGAATAAGGCCAGAGCCATGCAGATGCCGGCCCTGATCTCCGCAAACGCGCTCTCACGCTGGAGCCAGCGGCAAGGATGGCCCGAATGGCTGGGATGGAAGCTCGATCAGCTTCGCAACGCGCGGGGTCTCGCCAGCCTTGCGCTCGATTCCGCCGGCTTCGTCGCGATGGCGCGTTATCGCGGATTTCCGTGGCGCACAGATGATTATCTGGCGCTCGCCGCCAGCTATCCGTTCCGCTGGTTCGCCAGCATGGACTATTGCGTCGAGCCCGAAATTGCAGCCGACCGGGAAGAGGTGCTCGGCCGGATTTCGCGGACCATTCGCGCCAATCTCGATTGCCGACGCGGCGCGCGCGATCTCGGGATCGAGCACCGCCTCATGCCCGTGATCCAGGGGCGTCGCCCGGAAGACTATGAGCGTTGTCTCGACGCCCTCGCGCTGGACGTCTCGCGGACCCGCTTCATCGGGGTTGGCTCGATGTGCCGACGTCAGGTCCGTGGGCCAGAGGGCTTGATCGCGGTGCTCGATCATCTGGACCGAATTCTCCCGCCGGGGCTGATGCTGCACCTCTTTGGCGTCAAGGGCAGTGCGCTCCCGGAACTCGCGGGCCTCGACCATCGCATCTTGTCTGTCGATAGCCAGGCTTACGGAATAGCAGCCCGCCAGGATGCCTTCCGCCGGGGCGTCGCCAAAACCGACGAGCTCGTGGCGGAGCATATGCAGGCATGGACGGGACGGCAGCTTTCGCGGCTCGCAAACCCATCCGGCACCCGCCAGCCCGAACCCGCATGTGCCGTGCCCGATAAGCCGCCAACTGACCCTTGGGAACAGGCGATCGTCCAGGCGCGCGCCGAAATCCGCCAGTGCGTTGAAGATGGCGATATCGGCCATGAGGACGTGACCACGCTCTGGATCGAGCAGTGGGCGGCCGACATTTATCGCGACGCTCTTGCTGGCTGATCCCCAGCAGCCTGCGCGGGCGACCCGGGAGGGAAGGGGGTGGGAAGGAGTGGCCGGTCCGAGGTGGATCGGGCCTTCTCCAAGGAGATTTCCCATGGCAACGCTTGCCCAGCATATCGACGCGCCCCAGGTCTCCGGCGCCTATAAGGTCGACATCTCCCGCGGTCGCAACATCGGTCGCGTTTCCTCCGAATGGTATTCCCGTCCCGACGACGAGAAGTTCCTGTCGCTCGACGAACTCTATGACAGCGTCCGCCGCCGCGCCGATCGCGCCCGTACCCGTATTGTCGAAAGCCGCGACGTGCGGGTCGAGGCAAGCATGGACAATGCCGAACGCCTCAGCCTGATCGTTCCCGGCGAGGCCGAGCCGATCGCGCCGACCAACTGGTCCTTCGGCCAATTGTCGAGCCTCGTTAGTGCTCCCGCATCCTATCTGCGCAACCTGCCTGCGGCACTCGCGGGCATCAATCTCCAGCACGGGCTGCTCAGCCATCGCGGCGAACAGGTGAAGCTGCTCAAGACCCACGAGGGCCGCGCCGAGCTGCGCGCCGTCACCGGCCCCGATTATGGCCGCATCTGGGACCATGAACTGGTCACCGCCGTCATGAAGATCGCGGGCAACGGCGTGTCGGACACGCGCTGGAAGGTACCCGGCGTGCTCGACTGGGGTTCGATGCGCTATAACCCCCATGTCGATGTCACGCGCGAAACGACCACGCTCTACGCCTCGGATCGCGACGTTTTCCTATTCCTGGTGGACGACACGCACCCGATCGAAGCGGGCAAACTTCCCAATGGCGAGCCCGATCTCTTCTTCCGCGGTTTTTATTGCTGGAACTCGGAAGTCGGCTCCAAGACACTGGGAATAGCGACATTTTACCTTCGCGCGGTGTGTATGAATCGCAATCTATGGGGCGTCGAAAATTTCGAGGAGATCTCGATCCGGCATTCCAAACTCGCCGCCAACCGCTTCGCCCACGAGGCTGCTCCGGCGCTCGAGAATTTCGCGGACTCCTCGGCGATGAGCTTCATCGAGGGCATCAAGACTGCGCGCAGCCGCATCGTCGCGCGGACCGACGAGGATCGCGAGACCTTCCTGCGCAAGAACGGCTTTTCCAAGACCGACACCGCGAAGATCATCCAGTCGGTGACGTCCGAGGAAGGCCATCCGCCCGCCAGCTTGTTCGATTTCGTCCAGGGCATCACCGCCCATGCGCGGGCCAAGTCCAATCAGGACACGCGTCTCGAGATTGAAGGCAAGGCGCGCAAGCTTTTCGCCAGGGCGAACTGAGGAGGGAGCGATGCCGAGCTTTACGATCGAGAGCAGCTATCGCCGGCTCGTCTTCCGGCACACATCCTATGAAGCGGCAGATATCGAGGCAGCGTGCCGCCTCGCGATCGCCGACGATGACTGGCAGTCGCAGAAGGACGACGATGAAAGCTGCAGCGCTACCTTTCTGACCGGCATCTGGCCCGGGACCGACACCGCCTATGAGGTGGCGGCGCTCCCGGTGCCCCCGGGTTTTGCCGAGGGCGAGATGCTGTCGGATGCCGGCGCCCGCGATCTCCCCGCCGCTGCGCCGAAGATGGAACCCATG
Source organism: Sphingobium sp. TCM1 (assembly GCF_001650725.1). Lineage (GTDB taxonomy): Bacteria > Pseudomonadota > Alphaproteobacteria > Sphingomonadales > Sphingomonadaceae > Sphingobium. Next base: position 282,815 of record NZ_LXVX01000034.1, read on the forward strand.
ATGCCGCGCTGTCGGCATTGCGGCAGCGGGCAGATCAGCCGGGATGCCAATGCCTGCTGGGACGAGGAGACCCAGGACTGGGTGCTGCTCGCCACCTATGACAGCCAGACCTGTGAGCGTTGCGGCGCCGACAGCAATCACCTGGTCGACTGGGTTCCGCTTGCCGCGCCGGGCTCGATCGATGCGTTCTCCTGGGACGTGATCGAGGAACTGCAGACACCAAAGCTGATCGACGATGCGGCGTTCAAGGCCTTTTGCCAGGAGCATCACAACGATCTGACTGCCAAGCAGGCCGCCGCCAAATGGCGCAATCGCGCGCCCGGCTGACGACCGCCGCGCCGACTTCAACCCGACCAACTCCTTCGTGGCGGCTTCGACCTCGGTCGGAGCCGCCCTTTTCCTATCGAAAGGATCTCATCATGAACGCTTCGTCCCAGGTCGCTCTTCAGACCTTCACCGTCGATATCGAATTCTCGAGCGGCGGCGAGCCCTTCGCCACCGAGACCTACAGGGTTCAGGCAAGCGACTGGTATCGCGCGCAACGCGATGCGATCGAGATGTCGGTCTGCAGCCCCTGCGACAACAGCCGCATCCCGGACCTCACGCGGCGCGTGGTCGCGCGATAGCCACGGCTCCGCGCCGGCCCGAGCGTCTCGATGGCGACGGGTCGGCGCGGGCCGCTCCTCAGAAGGTGCCGACGATGATCACCACAAGAAGCCAGCGCTGGCGCGACCGGCGCAGCCGCTGGGTGCCGACTGCCAGCGAAATCGATCCCCGGACGCTCGCCGTCGATGTGATCGACACGGCGCGTGAGGCCGCCCCGTTCGTACGAGCGCACCATTATGCCGCCTCGATGCCGGTGACGCGGCTTTCGGTAGGCCTTTTCCGCAACGGTGGCGGCGGCCGGTCGGAACTGGTCGGCGTCTGCGTTTTTGCGCATCCGGTGAACAACGCCAGCGTGCCGAAATCGGCGGGGCTCGAAGACCCGCGCACCGCGTGCGACCTGGGCCGCCTCGTTCTGCTCGACGACACGGGCGGCAATGCCGAGACCTGGATGTTGTCGCGCGCCTTCAACCTTTTGCGCCGGGAGAAGCCCGAGATCATCTCAGTCATTTCCTATGCCGATCCGATTCGCCGGATCGATGAACGCGGCCAGGTCTTCATGCCCGGCCATGTCGGTGGGCTCTATTGCGTGATGGGTAGCCGCTACACCGGGCGCTCCTCGTCGCGCATCGATCTTATCCTCCCAAGCGGCCAACCCATATCGAGCCGAGCCATCTCCAAGATCCGCAACGCCGAATGCGGACAGCGCTATGCCGTAGAGCAACTGCTGCAGGCCGGTGCTCGTCCACTCCTGGCTGGCGAAGACCGAACGGCATGGCTCGTCGATCTCGAGCGCGTCGGCTTTCTTCGGCGCCAGCGCCATCCGGGCAACCATGTCTATCTCTTCCCTTTGACCCGGGCGGCGAAGATCGCGGCCCGCGGCCTTCCCGACCTGCCGTACCCGGTGCTCGATCGCTCCGCACAGGTCGGTGACGTCACCGCGCTCCCGCTGCTGCGCATGGCGGCGTGAGGCGTTCGGCGGATTACGGGTGACGCGGGAGGGAAGGGGGTGTGGGCGTGGTGCCGGTCGACGGGATCGGCGCACAGGAGATGTCCCATGCCCGACCATGACGCCCGCGCGCTGCTCGCCGAAGCGCTCGACTTCTTCAACGATCATCCGCGCTTCAGCCTGCGGCGCGACCGGCGGCGCAACAGCTATGACCTGGCATCACGGATCGAGGCATGCCTGTCTGCCGTTCCTGGGCCGCCTGGTCCCGTAATCGCCGTAGCACGCGACCGCTGGGCTTCGAGCGGCTTCCTGCGCGTCGACGCTGACGAGCACATCGTCACGCGGGACGCGCAAGGCTATTGGGTGCGAGCCTGGGTTCGGATCGACCCCGCCAGCGTCGGCGAAATCGATCCGGTCACGGCCAAACGCTACGCCCGCGCGCTCGCCGCACTGCCGGATCTCACGCGATCCGTCCTGCTCGCGCACCAGCAGGACGGGCAAAGCATCACCCAGATCGCCGAACGCCTCGGCCTCACCACGCAAGAGGTCGAGCGACATATCACCGACGCTCTCACGAGGATCGGGCGCGCGATCGGCCAGGGCTGATCGCGATGCTCCCCGTCGCGCCTCCCACGCCTCCAGCTTCGAGGAAATCATCATGACTGAGCTTTCGCATGTAGAGCTTTCCACCATCATGGCGCGGGTCCGAACGGCTCTGGTCGGCATCGACAATGTCGACGCCGGCCTGCTCGCTGACCTGCAACAGGCCGAGCAATGGCTCGACTCGCGCCCCCTGCCATTACCTGTCGATGTCCATGTCGGCTTCATCGACCACAAATGCGGTGGCAATCACTATGCGGCCTTCTCGCGCAAGGATCTCATCGCCGAGATCGCTCAATTCTGCCGGGAATGGTGGTCAGATATCCGCGACAAGCGCGATCCTGCCACGCTCGACGACGAACAGGTCGCTGAGATCTATTTCGAGCGCCACGAGGACGAATATCTCTGGACCGAGCGCATCAGCGTGGCGGTCTCCGTACCGGAATCGGTCTCGCCGCTGCGTATCGGACGCCATCTGGTGATCAGCACCAGCCATATCAGGCCGTCGACCGCTGACCTGCTCGACCAATGGGCGCCGCTGCTTCCCGAGGCCCGTCCGCTTGGCGTCGCCGAGGCCGGCTATGGCTGGTTCGTCCTCACCGATCCGCTTGACGGCAAGGCGCCTGAGATGGCGCCGCCGGAACTGCGGGCCGCCATCGATTTCGCGCGGGCACAAGGCTGTCGCTGGCTTCTGCTCGACCGGGACGCCGACTGCGTCGACGGGCTCGAGACCTTCGACTGGTGACTGGAGGACGAAATGGATCATCGCTCGCGCGGCGCCGAGGTGCGCAATCCGGTGATGGGCCTGCCATCGGCGCGCTTGCTGCAGACGCTACCGGCGCAGACCCGGCTGCTTCTTTCGATCTTGCTGCGTGATCTCGCAGCCGATGCCCGCGCCAGATCCCGGACAAGCTGGGATAGCCGAAAGGCGTTCGTCGCCGCCTATTGGGCGACTGTCGCCGTCTATGCCGGCCACATCGCGCGTTTGCTCGCGTCCCGTGAACTGCCGCGTCGGCGACAGCCATTCCGCATCGTGCAGAAGGGCTATCCCGATATCTTCGCGGCCGACTGGGCCGAAGCGTCCCGTCAGTATTCCGACCGGCGGGACCTGACTGGCCTCGGCGCAAGCATGTTCCCCGACGCGACCCTGCTGGTCGAGCATGTGCCCGTCGGCCGCATCAGCTACAACGGTCGCATCTGGCTTCCGGGCGAATGGCATCCTGAAGATCGGCCGCTGTACGATAACCGGATCCCGCCCGGCGCCTGACCGCGCACTCTGGCCTTTCCATCCAAAACTGCCGTCCCGAGGAGACCCGCTATGGGCGCTGCACTCTCGCGCGTGCCGGACATCGGCTTCGAAGCGCCCTTGCCTGCGATCGACGACACGATCCTCGCGGCCATCAGGCGGAACGCCTGGTTCCTGTTCAACCTCTCGGGCGGCAAGGACTCGACGGCGTCGGCGCATGGCGCGATCGAACTGCTCGATGCGCTGGGGCATCCGGCGGATCGCCGCATCGCCATTCACGCGGATCTTGGCCGGGCTGAATGGCGCTCGACGCCTGCGACGGTCGCGGCGATCGCACAGCGCCTCGGCCTTCCCCTGATCACGGTGCGACGAAGCACAGGCGACATGGTCGCGCGCTGGGAGCAGCGGTTCGCGTCGGGCAAGCGTCGCTATGAGGCGCTCGAGACCTATAATCTGATCGGGCCCTGGTCCTCGGCATCGCTGCGCTTCTGCACGTCCGAACTCAAAGTGCAGGTGATCGGTCCCGAACTCGCCCGCCGTTTTCGCGGGCAGGAGATCGTATCGGTCCTCGGGCTGCGCCGCGAGGAGAGCGCCAACCGGCGTGGCACGCCTGTTTCCAAAGCCGATGAGCGCTTCGCGCGCACTGGAAACGCTGCAGGAACGCGGATGCTGGTCTGGCATCCGGCCATCGACTGGACCGAAGCCCAGGTCTACGCGATGCACGGCCATCACGGGCTTCCCCTGCACGAAGCCTATGCGTCATATGGCGCCACCCGCCTGTCCTGCGCCTTTTGCGTCCTGGCCTCGCTGCACGATTTGGGTGCTTCAACCGGTGCTCCCGACAATCATGACCTCTATCGGCATCTCGTGGCGATCGAGGCGACATCGACCTTCTCCTTCCAGCCCCAGCGCTGGATTGCCGATGTGGCTCCGCATCTTCTGCCGCTCTCGCTGCGCCACGACATGGGGCGCGCAAAATTGCGTGCTGCCGAACGCAGGGCGATCGAGGCTGCCATGCCCGGGGGCCTGCGCTTCGTGAAAGGCTGGCCCCCGCGATTGCCGACACAGGCCGAAGCGGGCGAGATCGCGCATGCCCGGACTTCGATCCTCGCGCACCATGGTCTTGTGAACCGGTTCGCCGATGGCGCTGCCGTGCGTGGCCGCTTTGCCGAACTGCTCGCGCTGAAGTCCCGGTCCGCCCGGTAACCGCCGAGGCGGGAGGGGAGGGGGATGCCGGCGATCGCGCCGGGCAGGTCGAGCGCGCCGCAGCAGTCTGATCCGTCCGGACCATCTCCCTCGCAATCGAAGGAAAACACCATGCATGTCATCGTGTCCCGCTCCCGCATCGCGGGAACCGCGCCGCTCTACCAGTATCGGGCACTCGTGCCCCTGAGTGATGTCGCCGCTGATCGGCGGACCCGCTGCGTCGTTCTTCGCGCGACGCTGGACAATGAGCGAGTGCCCTCGACCCGGCTCGCAGACGTGATTGCGCCCGACGCCTGGTTCGAGCGCAATCTCGCCGTGCCCTGCGGGCTGGCCGCACGCCTCACGCTGGTTGCCAAGCGGGTCGAGGCGCTCATCATCCGCACGCTCTATCCCGAGATGACCGCGGAACTGCCGTCGCTTCTGTTCGCCCTCGACCATGATCCCGGCGATGCAAGCTGCAGGGTTGCCATTGCCGACCTCAACGCCGCTTTCGACCGCCTCGCGCCCGATATCGGCATGCTGATGGCGGCCGACCTTGGCCTCTTCCAGGGAGGCCTCCGTCATGCGGCCTGATCTCCAGGCGGCAAACGCCATGCCCCGCTATACTGAAGCCAGTCTCGAGACCGCCGCCTGCCTCTGGGAGGCGGTTCTCGACCTGCGCGACAATCCGCGCACCGATCCCGATGCGATCGGCCTCGCTCTCATGATCCGCAAGGCCTGCGATGCGATCGGCACCGCTTCGCTCCGCATGACTGTCATTGGCTGGACCGACGCCGTTGAGGCGGACTGGCGCGCGGTCGAGCATGACTATCCGCTGTGTTTCGACTGGGACTTCGTGCCGGGCTGGATCATCGACCATGTCGACTTGGCCGATCCGATGCTTCCGACCGTCCGATCAAGGGGAGGGGGAATGGAAGCGGTCGAGGCGGGGGCATTGCCCTCCGCCGGACAGGAGCTTCAGCCATGACACTTCCCACCATGATACGGCCCGCAGTCGGCCAGAACCTCATCTCCAAGGTCTCGCGCCTCTATAATGGCACGCTCGGCGACGTGCTCCATGAGCTGTTCCAGAACGGACGCCGCGCCGGCGCCAAGGCCATCTATGTCGCCCTCCACAACCTTCCCGAGGGGCCATCGCTTTCCGTCCATGATGACGGGCGCGGCATCGATGATCCCACCGGGCTGCTCACCCTCGGCGAGTCCGGCTGGCGGGATGACGTCCTGCAGCGGGAGGACCCCGCCGGCATGGGCGTCTTCAGCCTCGCCGGCCAGGATGTCCGCGTCCTCTCCTGGTCGCGCAGCGCCAAGCGGGGCTGGGCGGTCCATATTCCGGCCGATGGCTGGGAAGGGGCCTTGCCGTTCGCCATCGAACCCAGCGGCATCGTGCGCGGCACCGAATTCCAGATCCAGCTGCCGCCCGCCTGGGAAACGCAGCTCGACGCGGCTCTGCGGACCGCCGCGCACTTTTTCCCGCTGCCGGTCCATTTTCAGAAGGTCGAAATGCCCCGCGCGGATTTCCTCGCCGGGGCCTGTCGGATCGATATATGGGAGGGCTGCCGGATCGGTGTCTTCCACGACAGCGTCACCGAAGCCTCGCACAGCCCCCGTATCAACTTCCACGGCGTGACGGTGCCCTGCCAGCTTCCCACCCTCAGCGAACTCGGCAATCCCCATAACTGGCGGGTCAGGGTCGATATCGTCGATGCGCCGGCACTTCAGCTCGTGCTTCCCGCCCGCAAAGAAATGGTCGAGAACGAGGCACTGTCCCGTCTGAGGGAGGCGGCCGAGATCGCTCTCTACCGCACTGTCGCTCTCGAGGCCTCTCACCGCCTTCCCTATAAGGCCTGGGCGCGCGCCCATGATCTCGGGATAGTTCTTCCCGAGGCCGAACCCTGGCTCAACGCCTGGGCACCCAACGTCGCCGACACCGGCAACCGATATATGGGCGGCCCCGTCCGATCAGGCCCGATGATCCTGATGACCGAGCATGAGGCTGATGTTGAGCAGGCGCTCGACCGGGCGCTCAAGAAGCAGTCACCGCTGGATGGGCGGCTCGTCCACGAGGAGCGCGGTCTTCAAGGCTATGGCTGGTATGACGCCCTGCCGCGCCTCCTGTCCTGCAGCTTCGTGATGGAGCGCGATGGTGTCCTGCACCGCTATGCCGACGATGTCGCCTTGCCGGACGATTTCGCCTCCGGGCCCGTCGAGGCGCTGACCGCAGAGATCGTTGTGCAACCGGGCGGTGCCGACGCTCCTCAGCCGACCGTCCATAACCTCGCGGTGGACATGCTGGTCTGCAACAATGCGGCCTGGTCCATCGACGAGGCGACCATCCTGTTCGATCGCACGGCGAATGTGCAACCTGGCGCGCTCGCCGACCTGATCTACGCAAGCCTGTTCAGCTATTCCGACGATCATGAAAGCGACAGCTGGGAAACGCAGTCGCTCGCGTTCGAACGACAGGCGCTCAATCTCGCCAATGAACTGTTGCTCGGCGAAGACGAAGCGCTCCTCGCTCAACTGCGCGCGGCAGTCTTCGAACATGTCCAGTGGCTCATCCCGGAAGGGGCTTGCCTGACGCTCAGCGCGGACCGCAACGCGCTTTCGCTCTCCCTCGCCCAAGCCGCCTGAGGCGGCCGCCGCGCAATGCGTGCCTGCACGCCTTCAAAGGAGAACTCCCATGCGCCGTTCCGCGCTTATCGTCTGTTCGACCATCCACCTTCCCGTAGCTGAACGCCGCCATATCGACGGGCTGATCGCCACCGCGCCACGCGGCGCCGATAGCCGGGTCGAGGTTGGGCATACCGATCTCGTGATCGAGCCTTATGCCTATGGCTTCTTCGTCCACACCTGCCTGGTCGGCTGTGGCTCTGAGCGCCCGGACGACGTCAGCGTCGAATTCTGGGCGATCCTGACCCGCGCCTTCGACAGCGACGTTTCCTGGGTTCTGTTCGACCGCGACGAGCCCCTCTCGCCCGATCTGCCTGTCTTTCCCGACCTCGAACGACCCGAGGAGCATTCGTCATGATTGCCGCCGCCCAGATCGACGCCATCTCGCCAAAACGCAGCGCCCTAGCATCCTATGCGAACGCCTATGCCGTCGCCGTCCAACTGCGCCGCGCGACCGGGCGGCCGCAATATGTGCTGCGAACTGGCAATCCGTTGCAGCCCTTCCAGGTCACCAGCACCGGCCCGACCCACAGGCAAGCACTGCTGACCCTGATCGCCTGATCGCGCCGCTCGCCCAGCGCGAACGTCCGGAGAAACCATCATGACCGTTGCAGCATATCCGCCCCGGGCAGGGGCGATCGAGAGCCTGTGTCCAGAAGATTTTGCCGCGCCGGTGGTGGCGGCCTGGGGCGCAGGCGTCAATTCGACCGCGATGATCATCGAGCTCGTCCGACGGGGCGAGGCGCCCGAGATGGTCCTGCTGGCGGCAATGCCCGAGCAACCTCACACGATGGCGCTCATCCCCGTCTTTCGCGACTGGATGGACGCCCATGGCGTCGCCAACGAAATCGTCGAATATCAGGTCACACGCGTCAAGCACTGGCCGCCCTATAACGACCTGCTCGAAGCGTGTCTGACCAACGGCACGTTACCGTCGATCGCCTTCGGCCTCCACTCTTGTTCGGCGCGGCACAAGATTTCCCCACAAGATAAATGGGTCAAGCATTGGCAGCCCGCGCGCCGTGCGTGGGAGCGGGGACAGAAGGTCGTTCGGCTCATCGGCTATGACTGCTCCGCGCGCGACAATCAGCGCTACGCCCATCGCGAAGGGCATGCGTCCGATCTTTACCACTACCGATATCCCCTTCGGGAATGGGGTTGGAGCCGCGAGGATTGTGAGCGCTGTATCGCCGACGCTGGCCTGCCGCCTTTCGGCAAGAGCAGCTGCTTCTTTTGCACCGGCATGCAACCCGACGAGGTGCGCGCGCTGCCGATCGAGCAACTGAGGCTGATTGTCCTGCTGGAAGCGCGCGCTGCACCGCGCCTCAAAAGAGTCGAAGGACTTTGGCGCCGATCGACACGGACCCGGCCAGGATCGATGACGGCGTTCATTCGTGCCGAGCACCTGCTCGACGCATCCGACATCGACGCGATCATCGCATCAGCCCCGGCCGACCTCATAGGGTTCCAGGAAAACGCGGCCAGGGTCTCCCTCGAGCGGAGGCCCTCCATGCAATCCTGGCTCGACCGCTTCAACGACGGCGTCCAGCCGCTGGCGGCCTGAGCACGATCGCGTCAATCTGTCCGCGTCTCTGCTTGACGGGCAATCGCGCCAAGGGACCAATTCCGTCAGCATGCGCCTCATTGATCGACTTGCCGCGAGACGGATATACTATCACCGGCCGTTGCCGACTTTGCCCGATATTCTTCTGATCGATATCCCGTCGCAATTTTCGGGACCGGGACTTGCGCTTGATCGATACTATCCGGTGATCCTCGAAACGACTGCCGAAGCCCACGAATTCGAGGCATTTCTATGCGAACGGCGCGAACGGCTGATCGCGCCCGGATTGCTTGATCGTCGCCCATCGGCGCTTCATTCGGAAGACATCGTCTTCGCGCGCTACAGCCCGCCCGAGCCTGACTGGCCCTGGCTCCAACTGTGTTGCTGGCCGCGCCATTATGCGGCGTTTGCCATGGATCCAGATGAGATGTTTGCCCGCGGCGCCTATACGGTCGACGCCTTCGATGATGCCGACGACATCGGTGCGGCCGAAATCAGGCTGCTGGCGACCCTTGGCCCGGACGAGGCCCGACGCGTTCAATCAATTCCCGCCAACCTCGGCCGCGCCTGAGCAAAGCCGGCAGGTGGGCCGCCCAATTGCGGATGCGGCTATCAACCTTTCAATGTCATGATCTGCATGTATGGGCGCCCGGATCCGCGCGCCTCCACGAGGGACACAGATATGGCGATGGCCACCGCGATCGACGAGGCAAGGATCTCTCCGACTGGCTCTGGGACGGCATGGAGGGCCTCAAGGTCGATGCCGGGCTGCGCGAACGACTTGCACTGAGCGCCCTGGTGGTGGCCCTCCATCACCATAAGGCGCTTATTTTTTGCTTGAGAATGGCTCCTACCAATCCTTCATGGCGCTGCTGCGCCGGCAGATGGACGCCTGGGTGAATAGGGCGTGGCTTCATCGTTGCGCGACAGACGCGGAACTTGAGGAGTTCGCGTCCGGGAAGAGCCATGTGCAGCCCAGGGCGATCTTCGACCGATTGGAAGCTGAACTCGAAGGCGGTGTCGTCGCCGCGATCAAGGCTGGCCGCTGGAAGGAGATGTGCGACTTCACCCACACCGGGATTCTTCAGCTCCAGCGCAATCTGACCGCCGACACGGTCGAACCGAACTATGCGGTTGAGGACCTGCTGCGTGGACTGGAGCAGGCCAACGCCTGCGCGGTGATCGCTACAACCTTCGCCGCGGGTATCGCCAACGACACGGCGTTTGCCGACAAGCTTGTGGAGCACGCTATCGTCATCACAGAGGCAAAACCACCTGACTCAGCCTGACGTCCAATCGGTGTCGCCAGCCAAAGCCTGGGATCGAAATGCTGCACTTGCCGGCTTGCGTTATCCCTCAGTGCGTGCCGCAGCATTTCTTGTACTTTTTGCCAGATCCGCAAGGGCAGGGATCGTTGCGCCCGACTTTGGCACGCCGAACCGCCGCAGGTCGGTTGGAATCACTCTCCAGCCGCCATTGGTGCAGCATCTCGATCCAGATCGGGATCAGCTCGGGCGCCTCCCGGTCCCAGCGATCTTCCTCCGCGTCGGACAAATGGAGGTCACCGCTCGCAAAATCGTTGAGAGTTCGGATACCGTTCAGGGCGGCTTGGCACCCGGCGTCGTCATCTGCCTGAATCCGGGTCCATCCACCGGGCGCGATCGCCATGGCCTGCGTGAAGCCATCGATCCACATCTCCCACATGATCTCGTTGCTTCGGGTATCGACCTCCAGCAAGGGCGCATAGTCGCCCGGACATTCGAGCGATTGCAGGATTGCATGATAGTGCGTCATGATGAGATCGACCGCGGCCTGAAGGTCTGCCGCGGTCTCGAACTCAGGCTCGCCATCGCCTTCATCTCCTGCCCAGATCAGGGGTATCCATTGTCCAGGCGCGACAAGGTCCGGGCTGACGACGATGCCGGTCAGGAACCCGTCCAGTTGCGATATCAGCATGGCGTCGGGCTGATCGAGCAGCAGACGATCGAGTTTGTCGAGATAGGCCGGTTCGGAATCCATGGCTCTGACTAGCGTCCGGGCAAGATGGCGTCACCGCGTGAGCGCGGTAGAGCGAGCGAGCCGAGATTATCGCGGCCCTCGGCAAAAGACTGGCCCGGCCTTACCGTCCGAGGATCGCCGCCACGGGTCGCGCCATATCGACGCGCTGCTTCATCAGTGCAGTGAGCCAGGAAAGATGCGCCGCCGCATCGGCCAGCGGCAGTTCGCACACTTCCTCGAACAACTCCCGCTGGTAATCGAGGCCCCGCGCGAGGATGTCTCGCAGACGGAGCCGCGCCGGGCTATCATCGTCTTCGATCTCGGCATTCGCCTCGCGCGCGGCATCCAGAAATGCTTCCGCCAGTTCCTGGGCTTCATAATATCCGCCGTCCAGGCCTTCTGCCATGGCAAGGCTTGCCAGCCTGCGCCGGACCAGTGGCAGGTCAGGATCGACCGCCGCATCGTCGAGCGGCAGGTTGAAATCATAGGTGGCGACATAGTCCCGGATCATGCGCGTTTTCCTCTGCCGAGGATTGGAACATATATCGAACGATATTGCAATGTTCATCTTCGGCGTGGCATCCGGGCGCTATGATTCCTTCCCTTTTTGCCGATGCGCAGATCGGCCGCCGACCTCCAGCCTTTGTTTTCAGCCAGCCTGCGAATGGCGGATGGTGAGCGACAGCAAGGTTCCGCTGCGGCTGCGCGGCATTCTGCGGCTGAATGATCGAGGACCGCTCCTCGAGATCGACGACGGCCCTGTCTGGCGCCTTCAGACTGAGGATGATCTGGCTGAACTTCAGGATCAGGCGGTCAGGGTCGAGGCATGGCAGCGCGGAGCGAGCCTCCTGGAATTGCTCTGGATAGGGCCAGCGTGAAGCCTCCGCTCCGGCGGATATCGCCGGAGCCGGGTCAACTGAAGCCCCTGTCATGAAACCAACGGCGTCGGACCTGGCTTCGCCCTTTTCACCCATGCAGGCTTTTCTTTGACTGCGGTGGAGGAGACTGGTCGCAATCGGTTGCTATTTCTGAGCGTCACCGTCGGCTGCCGGCCGCAATGTCCACATGATATGGCTCCTGTCGCCCACCTCTGCGACAAATGCAGCGACGTCAACAGGTGCGAAATGCTGCGTCATCGAACCATAGGGATGAAAATGCGGCACGGAACTGGTGCGCTCGCCGTCGGGCGTAAGGAAATGATGGCCGGCGCCGGGAATCAACCTGGGGTCGAGGGGCAACTCGGCATTCGGATTATGAAAGACGTTCAGTCCCTCCACCCAACTCTCGTCATAGCCGGTGGAGTTGACGAGCACCCGGAACAGCTTGGGCTCGGAGGCATCGGGATCATGATCGACGGCCGTGCCCTGACGGATCAGGACGACATTGCCTGAGCCGAAGCCGGCAAGCAGGCCCATGCGGTTGAACTTCGAGATCGTCCCGCTCGCGCTCGTCAGCACCGCACCAACATGCTTGGCATCGGAAAGCCGGAAGAACCCCGAGGGGATCGCCTTGGTCCCGAACCTGTGTTCCTCGATCCGCTGCGGCTTGATGATGAGCCGACCTTCAGCATCCCGCTCGGTCACATGATCAAGACCATAGAGATAGCGCTCGAGCGACGACGCGGTGTGCATCATCGATCCGGGAGAGGAGAAATCGGCGACGGCAAGCACGAACGGCCCGCCTGCGATATGGGGGCGTTCCCAGTAGCGCTTTTTCAACTTACTGGACAACGGACTGCCGAATTTGATTGGCATATAGTCCCGCAAATAGGCATTTCTCTGCTCGGATGTCTCGCGGGGCGGAGGCGGGACAATCTGTCCGCCATCGCGCGTTGGCCCGACCGTAACCGCTTCGGCGCTGAATGCGCCGGCCAGCCCGCTGCAGACGAAGTCGGGCATCGGATGCGTCCGGTCGAGGACATAGCCAAGTTCGATAAAGGTCGCGAACAGATAGAGTTCCCAGATCCGCTGATCGAAACCGGTAGTCTGGAACTGCTCGACGAAGTTCCCGTCGGCATCCTCATACCAACGCATCATCGGCTCGATGATTCCCCGCGCCGGGGAGTAAACTTCCTCGCTGATCAATGCCACGAAGTCGGGGTTCAGCCGCTCGACGGGATGCACCGGGGTAAAGAAGTCGACTGGCTCGCCTTTTTCGTCGGCTTGCCAGTGCTCTTCGATGGGGACCTCGGCAGCGGCATCCATCGCCAGGGCAAGGTCCGCTTCGGCAGTTGCTGGATCGTTGACGAAAGCGGTCATAGCGACGCTTCGGAAGCGAAGCTTGCGGTCCTGGGCGAAGACCATGCCGAAATGGTCCCTGTCCGCTCTGTCGCGCAGCAGCATGCCGACGATCCGCCCGCCATCGACCTCGAAATAGCCGAGCTCGATTCCGAACAAGGCGGCTTGAGGTTGACGAGCATAGCCGGCGATAGCGTTGAAGCGAACAGGTGAGATCGGAGTCATCCCGGTCCTATAGCGCAAACCATGTTCTCCCGCGCCCTGCCGTCGAGCATCCGGTGTGGATACGTTCTACCTGGCGCGCCACTTCCGTCCTTGAACTCGCGGCTGATCGGCACACATCGATCAGATGGCATTTCCAATCGATCCCGCCTCTCACGGCAGTCTCGAGCAGTTTCTGATCCAGGACCCCTTCAACCTGCGCAAACAGATATTGCCGGTCCTGACCGTGGATAAGGACAACGGCTTCCTGACCGGTCTCGGAACAGCTTTTCTCGTCGATCCGTTCGGCACCTTCGTGACCGCCGTGCTCAAAGACCATTTCGAAACGCCGGAACTACGCGAAACAGCGGTCGCGACCGTTTTGTTCGGCATGGGACTGGGTTTCGGAACTGTTGGCCTCAGTTCCAAATACTTCGCACCGATCCGCGAAGCGATGAGCTGGCGCAAGGCGGTGCCGGAGCCACCGGTGCTGATCGGCGCGCCGCAGTCGCCGCGCATAGTCGCTGACGTGATGCGCTTCCATGTCGATGCCAGCGCGGTACCTGGGCCGCAGTCGGCGCCGCCCCTGCCAGTCCGGCTGTCCGGTCGACGTCCTGAGGTCGCTGACCGTGTGCTGGCGATCGGCTATCCCGAACTGACCTGCCTCAAGCATGACGAACCTGACAAGACGATGCGCTTTACCGAGCGGATGTACGGCGCAGTCGGCACGATCACAGGTCTGCTGCCGCAGGGGCGTGGCCTTAGCTACCCCTGGCCGCTGATCGAGGTCGAAGCGCATTGGCGCAGCGGCATGAGTGGCGGCCCGGTGTTCAACGAACTGGGCGAAGTGATCGGACTGGTCAGCTTCTCGCTGGAGCCCGACGGCGATCTGCCCGGCGTCGGTTACGCAACTGACCTGGCGGACGTGCAACTACATCGCCTCGCACCGGGCATCGACCCGTCCAATCCAGGATCGGCGCTCGGCTTCGGTGTGCTGCGCAGCGCGCCATGGCATCTGGCCGGCATTTTCCCAGACGAGGCCCAAGCCGAGGCATTTCGGCACGATCTTGGCGAAAGCTACGAGGTGCGGTTCGGATCCCACCGAATCGGCTCGGACGATTTCATGAGCTCGAGCTAGCTTCGGCTTACCCAATCTTCCGGTTAACGGCTCTCGCCTCGTAGCCGTTGGCGCAGCCGCTTCACATAGGCGGCATCGACGACATCGTCTGGCCCCAGATCCAGCGCGCAATTGGCAAGCGTTGCGAGCGTGCTGTCGCTGAGCTTGAAGCCGCGCGGAATATGTCCATGGCTGGCCGTGTCATTCTCCATGATCAACTCGAACAACGCCTTGAAGAAGTCCGCCCGTGACCCGCGCGAACCCGTGGTGGCGGCCCTGGTGAGCGAATCCGTGGCGGCGGTGCCGGCGATATCGGCATCCTGCCCGATCACCCGAACAACCTCAGCCAGGCTCGGCCAATATTTGAGATCGTAGCGGCTGCTAAGCGGTTTCAACTCATCGCGGAGATGAAAGCGGTAGAAGCCGTTCTCGCTCGACGCTGCGTCAATCACATCGACGATATGATAATGGGTGTCGCTCGCGAAGCCGGAGGTGTTGCCGATCTCGGAGCGCTCTTCGAGCAGTCCGGCAAGATCCATCGCCAGTTCGGCGATCTCGCGGTTCACCTCCTCCAGCCGGTTGCGGGCATCACGCGCGTCGGCGACCCGCTCGGGGTTCCAGAATGCCGCGACATTGGTGACGATGCCGAGCATCGTCTCTATTCCGTAGGGCCGTGCGTGGAGCTTCTCATGGATCTCCGCATAAGCCTCGACCAGTTCAAGGCGCCGATCGAGCAGACGGTCGATGATCCTGTTCTCGCTGGGCAGGATCGCCTTCTCGATATTGCCTGCCTTGTCCGCGCGGAGGATGTCTTCACAAATCTGGGTGGGGTCGGTCATCGATGCTGTCGCCATTCCTGGATCCTGTCGTGGTGGAAGCTGCATCCTATCGTCAACCGGAACAGGGTGTCGGCACCTGAAGCACATTTTCTTGGGTGCGGTTCAGGTACCTTAAGAGATACTTTGCGTTCCGCTTGCGACTGAAGGCCCGGCTCACGGATTAAGCCGCAACAACGGCATATGGCGCGATGACATCATGCCAGTCATTGAGGGCGAATCGGATATCTTGCTGCTTCTGGCCCCTGTCCCCGGAAGCGTTGAACGCAGCTGACGCCGTCGATGTGCGCGATGGTCTCGATCGCTCGATCGGGCAGCGACTGGGCCTGGATGGCAGCATGCGGTCCGGATGATCCAAGATCGGATCAGCCAAGGATCGGAGACTGCGAGCAGATCACCAGTTGCCGGGAGCCGCGCGTCATCGCCACATAAAGATGGCGGGCATCGAGGTTATCAGCGCCCAGAACCACCGCAACATCGGCCTCGAGTCCCTTGAGCAGCAACGTGCTCCCGACAGCGCGGCGGGGGAGTGAACGCCCGACGAGACGATATTCCTCCCGCATCGCGATCACCGTGTCGACAAACGCCGTGCCGTCGCGCTCGCACCGCTGCAGCGCCTGCATGCATGCCCGAAACACTGCCGGCCGAAACACGCGGGCGCCGCTCTGCTTGTTCAGTTCGACCAAAAGTGTGGCGACACGCTGATGGCACCTGTCCGCCTCGAAGGCGAGCGCGGCGCTCTCGATCTCATTGGCCTCTTTTCGGGCCTGCCCGCGGCGCAACGTGTCGAGCCGCTGCACCAATTGGGTTGTGCCCACATTGGTCATGAGTTTCTGGGCGAAATCGAGAATCTGGCCCGTCGCCAGCGGACTGGCAAGGTCGAGCGCCTCGGCAAAAGCGGTCAGATCCCGCAGATCCACCGCCTCGACCGTGACGGCCCCGGGCGTCTGGCTGGCAAACCGCTGCTGGCTCCCCGGATTGCGAGAGTCGCCGATAATCAGAACTGAGCCGTCGGCGACAGGGGATCGGCTCTGACAGGCACCAAGCTGCTTGGGGTGATCGTTCTGGCTGCCATCGAGCTGGATCCAGCGTACCTCCGGGGCTGCCTGCCTCAGGTCGATCTTGCGTCCTGCATGTAGCTCGCCCCGCACATGAAGGAGCCATCGGCCGAAAGGCTCGGTCCCCGCATTGGTCCATCGCCAGGGATCGCCCAGCGTGCCCGCCAGACCGAAATGGCCCAGCACCTGTCCATCCCAGTCGGCCAGCGGATCGTTGCGGTCGAAGCCGAAGATCGCCTGCATCGGATCTCCCACCACCGCGGTCGGCAACAGGGCCGAGAGGGCGCAGACCAGTTGATGCTGAAGCCCGGAACAGTCCTGATATTCGTCGACCAGTAGCCGCGCGTAGCTGGCCTGGATCACATCGGAGACATGACCCGACAGAAGCAGTTGCGCTGCCGCGCGGCGGATCGCCACATAGCCTGGTGTCCGTCCTTCGAGGATCGCCGGATCATGACCCGAGCGCAGGGGGAAGGTCTTGATCAGACGCATGGCCCAGCCGTCGATGGTCGCCAGCCGGTAATGGCGCGGCTGCACGCCGGCACGGTCGAGCCGCCCCCTCAGCGCCGCCACGCCGGCATTGGTATGGGTAAGGACCAGGATCGGCGCGGCCCCCGCGTGGCGAGACAGCGCCCGGCTCAGCAATTCGGTCTTGCCGCAGCCGGCTGGAGCGACGACGGACCCGCGTCCAATCGACAACAGGTCAGGCCCGCCGTCAGCCACGGTCGATCCACGCGAAGATCGCATCGATCGTCGGGCGAAGCTGGCCTCCGGTCGTTTGATGCAGATCCGGTGCGACAATCTCCTGCGCGACCGCCTCCATCGCGCTGACGTTCTTGAACCATCCCTTGCGGGTGCGAGATGCCCGGCCGAGCATGGTGCGGGTGTCGGCATCGATGCTGCCGAAGGCGAGCAAGTTCTTCACAGTCTCTAGCTGATAGGCGTTCTGCGACACCGAACGGATATGATCGGCGACCACGCTCTCTTCCTTGAGATCGATCGCCCGTTCGAGCAGAAGCTTCACGCCTCCGATCGACAGCGACACGAACAACTCATCCTCGAGTGCATGCCCATCGGTCCATTTGAAAACCTGCCCGCCGGCCTGAAGGAAGCCCGCCTCGAGATTGCCGTGCACCGCGATATCGTTGTCGCGCAGCACGGCGGTGCGATAGCCCATCTGCTGGAACGCGGTCGCGCGGGCAAAGGTCGTGTCCCCACCGCCATCGACGAGGGCGACACCAAGCGCGGTCAGCGACGGCCGGTTCGTCGCTTGCCGATAGAGGTCGAGCCCCCGGATCAACCCCACCTCACTCGCGCCCTCGCAGACGAGCACCGACCGGGCGAGCAGCGCATCTGGAAATTTGCGAACTGTCCCCTGGACGTCGCCTGCGCGCGCCATCCACGACACCGTGTGCCCGAATGGCCCCGGCCGCACGACGTGGAGTTGCTGGATCGACAATTCCCGCACCGCGACCGGCGAATGGCTGGTGACGAAGGCCTGCAACGGCGGGTTCGTCTCCTTCGCGCCCAGTTCGGCCAGTAGTCGAATGATCCGGTGCGGCTCCAGACCATGCTCCAGTTCGTCGATAAGGATCATCGGCGCTTCGCCCGCGACATGCCGCTGCAACCCGGCAACGAGCAGACGGACGGACCCCAAACCGAGACCACGCAAAGGCACCCCATCACCGCCATGGAGCGAGATCGTGCCACCGGTGACATTCACCCCATGGGCGTCGAGCAGCGCTTGCACCTGTCCGGCGATCGGCACACCGAGGCGCCCGGCCGTTGCCTGAACCGCGGCAAGGGCTTCGCCCAACTGATCCTTTGCCTTGTCGCCAAAGGTTATGCGTGCGTCGCGCGCCGCTTGCGCAATGGCCGAGGCAGCGCTGGCCCGTTCCTCGGACACCTTGTTCAGAATCGAGCCCCGCTTCCAGCTCAGATTATGCTCACCCGATTGCCCGAGCCGGGTCGGCGCAAGACGCACACGATCCGCCCAACTCAGACCGCGCGACTGCCCCAGCGCCGCAGCCCGTTCGGAGACAAGCTGCCATTGTGGTTCGAGATCGTCCCCAACCGAAAGCTCGACCGTCAGCACCGTATCGAGGCCACTTCCTGGTTCGGGCTCAATAGCGCCAGTTTGAAAATTGAAGCCGCGCAGATACAGTCCATAGGCCTCCATTGAGCGGAGATGGCTGTCGAGTTCGCCCAGCGTCACGCCGATCCGGATGGGCTGTTCAAGCTGGAGCCGATGGAAGTCATCATCGCAGAAGGTGAGGTTCCGCCGCGCGCCGAGGCAGAAGTCGATCGCATCGAGAATGGTCGATTTTCCGCTGTCGCCCGGTCCAATCAGGCAGTTGATGCCCGCCAGCGGAAACCAGTCGAGCGTGGCAATCGACCGAAAATTCCTGATCTCGACCTTGCGAATCCGTGCCATTCAGCGCCATGCCCCCAAAAACTACATGCCGAACACTAGCGGCTGGCAGCGGCAGCCGATAGTCAAAGTCCCGTAAAGGGGAGGGTTATCGACCGATCACAACTCCCGCTCAGACATCGTTTGGCCCCACTCCTGTATGGGCGCTGGCAAGAGCAGATATTGGGAGCCGTCGAGCGATGCGTCGTGAGGGAATCGATCAGGATCTGCGGAATCTGGCCTTCGACTTTTTCTACTGGTTCTCCCGCTTCGAGTTCGCGCTGAAGGAAAAGCGCTTCCTCAAAAGCGAGACTACCGGCGCGCGCGCAGAACCTAACTGGGACAAGTTCGTGAAAGCGCATCGGGCCGCTTATGTCGTCACGCCTGCCGGGACCGCGCTCATCGCCGAAAACCCCCGGCGGCAGATCGTGGGTGATCCCGATCATGATTTCGAGGATCTGCCGTTCTCTCCGAACACTGCCGATCTCGACAGGGTCGTGGCTTTTGCCAAGACCGTGCGGAACAACCTCTTCCATGGCGGCAAGCATGGGCACGATCAGTGGGACGATCCGGACCGCATGCGCCGCCTGCTTCAACTGACGATTACCGTGCTTGCGGAACTGGCAGCGCTGGGCGACTTCGGCGGCGATTATGACCGCTATTACTGAGGGGGCGACCGCGATGAGCCCCACTTCCTACTTCATTGACGAGAGCGGCCATGGCGGCGATCTGGCTTCGGCGAAGGCACTCGATTTCGCCAACCAGCCCGTGTTCGCGCTCGCCTGTATCGGCGTGGCCGACGAGCAAGGTCTCGCCGATGAGCTGGAGCGCCTCCGCGTGGCCCATCGGTGCGGATCGGGTGAACTCAAATCGGACATGGCCCGGCTTGCGCACTTCGTCACCGACCTTGCGCTTTATCTCGAAGCACGTGATTGCCCGGTCTTTATCGAGCTGGTCGACAAGCGCTTCTTTATCGCCATCCACATCGTGAACAATCTGCTCTGCGGTGGTCTCGGAACCGACCGGGTGCCCATGCCGGTGCGCACTGCGGTCGCCGAATTCCTGACCGATGGGCCGTCAGACCAGATCCTGCTCGACTATATGGCGGCCTGCCGGAGCCCGTCGATCGCGGCAATCCGGACCCTCCTGCAGGTGCTCTGGATCTGGCTCGACGCATCGGATGAAGAGCTCGCCCGCATGGCGCAATTCCTCACCATGGAGGCACGCGACCGCCTCAATCTGGGAGAGGCTGCGCTGGAGGATTTCCTGCCGCTCGCCGATCGGACCGAAACCGACCGCATGGTCTGGATGCTGCCCAACCTCACCTCGCTCACCAACATCTATGCCCGGATCAATCTGTCCCGGCCCGATGGCGTCGACGGCATCACCCTCGTTCATGACGAGCAATTGCAATATGGCTCCGTCCTTGCGGATAACAAAATCTTGATGGAAGACCTCGCCCGGCAGGGGAATGCGCCGTCGGCGCTCTTCGCCAACTACGATCTATCCGGCGTGGCGGCCCTCCGTTTCGCCGCGAGCACGAGCGAGGTCTGCCTACAGGCTGCTGACCTGCTGGCGGGTTGCGCGATGCGCTTTGCCCGCGGCGCTATAAGGAAACGCCGTAAGCCTGATCCTGCTCTTCGGGATGCGTTCTTTGAGCTGCTCGGGCTCACCGACGCGAGCGAGGGGCGGGGGATCAATCTCGTTTTCACTTACGCGGCGCTTGAGAAAATGGGCGTGCCGGTCTTCCGGTTGCCGCCATGGCTCGACCTTGATCATGTCTGATGATGAGCATCGAGGGTCCCCCGACATCTTGATGCGACGTCGACCACAGCATTGACGTCGGCTCCTCACGGACCGTGATAGTAGGAGATCAGTGGCGGATTTTCGGGATCGTCCTCGGTCATTAGGCGATCGGTGAACTCCAGCGTGTTATCATCCGGCGGCTCAACCAGAAGCTGATCGACGATGATCACCTGATGGTCGGAGAGATCGCTCTCGGCGACCTCATAGAGATATCGGTAGAACGCCTGAACGAGCTCGGGATTGATGTCGGGCGTGATGTTCTTGAGGGGCGTATCGATCATGAGCAGCGTGGGTACGGGCAGGTCATGTTCGGCCGCCGTGCGGTGAAGTGCCAGCGCGAAGCATATCGTCAGTAGTGTCTTCTTGCCACCACTTCCCGCGGTATAAAAGCTGTATCCCGCCGCTTCGTCGCCACCGGGCCATATCTCCGGGATCATCGTGCGCCGATTGATGTGGACCTGATCCGCGCTGCTCACGCCTGGGACGTGAGTTGCCACCAACGCCTTGAGGAAATTGTCTTCGAGCGCAGCGAAATTTGCATCTGCCTTGCTCAGACGCCGCTGCTCCGCGACGATCTCCCGCTCAAGGCGCTCCAAGTCGGCGGACAGGTCATCCGCGTCCTCGATCATCTTCGTGACAGCGTCCGGCATTGCGCTCACACGATCCAGGAAGCGTGCGCGTTCATCAAGTTCGGCCAACTCGCGCTGTGCATCACGCGTGCGCGCCAGGCGATCCGATTCATAGGTTGCAAGGAGGTCGGCAACGCGCCGGTCGAGTAGGTTTTTGTCCGAGAGCACCGCCGCAATGCGTGCTTCCTGCCGCTTTTTCGCGATCCCATGTCGGCGAAGTGACGCCTCGATGTCCGCCAGCCGCGCGTCGAGGTCGCTGTTGATCGATGCGGGCGTGATCGCGCTCTCGTCGGGCCGGAGGGGTTGCAGGCACAAATAGCAATCGTCCCCATGCGATCGGTGCGTGCTCACCGCCTGGCCGCATTGAGGGCAATTTTCGAAGGCGCTGCCTGCCAGGACCGCGCGGGCACGGTCGGCCCTGGCGACCTTAAACTTCATCGACAATAGCTCGGATCGAAGCTCGCGCTGCTCATTGAGCCGAAAATTCAGATCCTCCAGCGTCTCACGCTCGCGCTCCAGCATGTCAGACATCTTCCGGAGCTGCACACGCTGCTCATCAACGAAATGGGTGTCGCTCAAATAGGCCGCTGTGTCGTCGCCAAGAAGACGACGCAGTTCTGCAGCGCGCGAGCGCACCTTCTCAAGTTCTGTCGCGATCTGCCCCACAGATGCAAAATCAAACTCGCGCAGGAACTCCCGGATCCGGTCAGCGGCGTCTCGCTTTGCGCGCTGCTCCGTTCGCGTCTGGTCATATTGAATCTGCAGGGTGCTAAGCACCTCGCTGTAATAGCCGGTGAAGAAGTTGAGGCTATCCTTGCTCTTCTCCGCGAGCACTGGCGTGTTCAGCCGGAAAAAGGAGGAGTCGAGTTCCTCCTGCTCGAGGTAGCAGAATTTGAAAAGATCGCGGAAGCTCAGCCGCACCATCGGCGAGTCCTCGTCTCCAGTGCGCTTGCGCACCCGGATGATCGGATAGCCGAGGAGCCGGAAGAGCAAGTCACTCAGGTTGACCACGTCGGTCCCGAACACGACCGGGCCATCGCCTTTCGCGCGAACCTGCAAACTGACCGGACCGTCCTCCGGATCCATCCATGAGACCCTGACGAATCCTTCTCCCCTGCTTCGTTCGATCAGTACATCGAGATCGCCCACCTTCAGCGTCAAGGCGGCCGCCAGGAACTCCCGTTGGATCGCGGTCGTCATCTCGAGATTCCCGCCGAGGCAGAAATCGATAAGTCGAACGACCGTGGATTTTCCGAGACTGAGGGTGCCATGGATGAAGGTGATGTTTCGCGAGAAGGTCAGCACCTCCTCACTCTGGCGGCACAACAGCTTGAGCGTTTGAAGGTGGATTTTCATTGGTCGATCATCTCGCCCATGCGCAGGGAAGCCACTTCCGGGAAATTCTCGTAGATGAAGTCCATCAACGTCGTAGCGGTGAGGTTCAGGTGCCGCTTGAGCAGCACGGCCCGCTGGCGAATGCCGGCATATTCCGGCTCGTTTTTCAGTGTCTCGGCTGCAGAACGGCCGCGCTGCGTCTGGCCGATGATGACCGTCCGCCCCGCGGTGTGCACGTGGATCAGGCCGCGGCCTGCCAATGTGTTGAGGAAACGCCTGTAGCGGTGATCCCACGGACCATATTTGAAGCGCACCATTCGGGCCTCAATCGAATTGCGTTCGAAATCCTCGACCTTCACCTGGGACGCGTCGCTGCCCCGCACGCGGATCGCTCGCTCGAGAAAGGCGGGGTAGCGCAGTAGAAAATCGAGCTTGGCGAGCTTGGTCAGGCCTTCGATCTTTTGCTCGCCCGCTTTGCCTGCGAAGGCATCTATGAGAACCAGCAGGCGACCCAAATGGAGGGAATCATCGCCTTCGAGGTGATTGACGATTTCAGGAAGGGTGCTCATGCGTCTGGTGCCGCTGGAGACAGGTTGCGATCAGCGCTCCACCAGACCTTGCACTCCTCGGAAAGCAGACCCGCCGTGCCGACGAGATGCTCCGCCCGGCAGCCGAAAAGGCTCTCGCTCTCGCCTATGGCCGTCTCACGAGTACGACCTCGCAAATCGGCAAGCATCGCTTGGCCATAGGCGCTCGCCCCCGTCGATGTCTCGGCCTCAGACTCCCGCGCGGCGCGGTTAGCGAGGTACTGGAAATGGGCGAGCCGGCGGTTTGCCTCGGCCAGCCCAAACTTCTCCTTCCATCCCAGGAACGTTCGCTCGAGGGAGGCGACGTCGTCCTTCATCTGCTCTACATCGGCATAGCCGATGCCGCCTGCCGCCATTTTCAGTTCCATTCGGCCCAGACCCGGCGGGATGCTTTCGCGGGCGATAAACTCCCGGATACTGAGCAGCTCCCGGTCATCTGCCGCCGCCGGTGTTGTGAGCTTCGCCATCAACTCCCGGTCGAGGCGCTTCCTCCTGGTGCGGAGCGCTTCCACATGTTCGGCAAAATCCTCGCCGACCGCGTGCGATTCCAGAACATAGCCATCCAACGCGAGCGAGCTGACGTTCCAGATATGCGCACGGATCGCATCAGCCATGCGATAGAGTTCGAAGACCGACTGGTTGCCCAGCATCTCGATCTCGCCGAGCGCCCGTACAAGGTCCTGTTCCGGCTGATCGATGCCGGTCTTGCGTTGCTCGAGGCGTACCTTGCCGAGCGCTGCGATGACATGCTCCTGCGCCATGGCTGTGCTTTGTGCGAATTCGGCAAGGCACTTGCGCACTTTGTGACGCGGGCTGAGCCCCTCAAGACCTGGATTGTCGCGGCAGCAGCTTAGAACTGTCCCGACATCGTCACCGGCGTCGCTATCATGAAACACGAAGTTGGTGGCGAGGACGAACCGCTCGAACTGCCCAGGGTAACGCGCATCGCGGACACAAAAACGTTTCAGTGCTCCAGATACAGATTTGTCCGACAGTCGAAATTGCGGCTGATCGAGCTCGCGCGTCTTGACTTGAATGCCAGTGAAAAGGCCATTAGCGCCCTCAACAAGAACATCCTCCAGATGCTCGCAATAGACACTACGGACCGACGAGCCGGGTGCGAGCATCTGAAGCGCCTTCAGTGCCGTATAGTTGATCTGGTACCGGAAGCGCCGCTGAACTTCATCTCCCGGATCGCGGGGCAGGTCACTCATCTTGCTTCTCGCCCTCCCTGCTCGGAAGACGCCGCCCGGTCCTTCCCTCTCTGTACCCGCTATGGGTATCACCTTTACATCTCGGATCAAGTTCATGGTGTGTGAGGGAGGCGGACCCGACTTGTTACCGCTCGGTTGCCAACCTGATTGAGTGGGACGCGCAAGGCAGCAACATCTCTTTTGCGACAGCGCATCTGAGGGCGGCTGCCCGCTTGCGCGGGCACCGGGCTCTATCTTCGCTTCGCTCCGACCAAGCCCCTTCGGGTCTTGGCGGCTGACGCCGTAACGATCCCTTCCGCAGGCGATGGGGCAGGGGAGGCGCTCCTTCCGGGACGACATGACGTGCGGCACGCGCAGCGCAATGCAGGCTTCGCCTAAGGAATCGCGCTAGTCGCGCGATGGGACACGTGGAGCCAGCAGACAAGCCATCACCCCCTTCGCCGCCTCGCAGGATCCGCGCGTTGCAGAACCGGGGCGGGGATGCAACGAGTTGCGTCGCCAAGCTGCGCTAGCTGAAAATGGGCCGGCGACGTTTGTCTGTTTGTCAACAGAAGCGCCGGCCCATTTTCAGCAAGCTTCGCTAGGCTCCCGTGCCTGTTGCATCCCCGCCCCGGCCCTGCGCCTTCGGACCTGCGAAGGCGGCTCCGGGTGCGATGACTTGTCGGCCGGCCCACGCTCCCTTTTCCATTCAAACAGAACCGTCCGCTTGCGCGGACGGTGCGTCTTTGTGCCTGTTGGCCGCTTCGCGGCTGTTTCTTGCTCAGGCTCACCAGGTACGATGAAATTCTGTCAAGAAATCAATGTCATGGATGGTTTGGAGGGGAGAGAGTAGAGTTCAGATGTGGCCTGGAAAGAGAAACGGACCACAGCACAGAGAAAGGATGAAGTCATGAAGATCGGTAACTTCAAATTTGACGAGCGCGTGGGCGATATTGTCGGCAAGATAGCCACCCGCGAGATGCGCTTTCCTTACCTCATCATGCGCCGCGTCGAGGATCGTCAGTCCGATAGCGCCCCCGTCTATGAGATTTACGAGACGAACCGCGCGGGCGACGAAATCCAGATCGGCGTGGTCTGGGAACGCAAGATGCGCTCCAACGACGAAGTGTTCCTGTCCGGCATGATCGACGATCCGAGCTTTAGCGTGCCTCTCCCCATCGCCTTGTTCGGGGACGAGACGAACGGCTTCGACGTTCAGTGGCGGCGCGAGCGTGACCGCGAGGCGCAAGGCAACGGCTTTGGCGGGCGCAATGGCGGCGGCAATCGCGGCGGCGGTTTCGGCGGGCGTTCGGGCGGCGGTTTCTCCGGCGGCAGCACCGCAGGGGCAGACGGCGGATATACCGGAAACGGGCGCAGCCTTGACGATGAGGTGCCGTTCTAAGCGATACCCGAGACGGGCCGGGGGAGCGCTGGAACGCTTCCCCGGTCCTGAACCGCTACCCCGTCACAAGGAACCATCCCATGAGCAAGCCAACGGCCTTGAGCAGCGTTAGCAGCTTTGCAGACCTGCCGGAACTCTATGCCGAACTCACCGCCACGCCCGATTTCATGGCCTCTTTCGGCGATCCGATCCCGCTTTCCATCATGGAACCGGGCGACGAACCCGCCGAGCATCAGATGCCCGAACCGATCGCGGCGCAGGCGGAATGCGGCGGTATCGTCGCGACCATTTTCGACCTGTTCACCGACACCCGCCTTGAAGCCCTCGCCCCCGAACTCGCATGGGGGTTCGTCAACAGCTTCCATTTCGTGGCGGGGAAGCTGGAGCGCGAAGAGGATCGGCTTGCCGATACCCTTCGCGATATGGCGCGAAGGCTTGAGCCGGGCGAAGTCTTCAACAAGGAACTGGAAGACACCCAGCTTGAATGCCAGTCGGTTGCCGAACAGCGCGCCGCCATGGAAGCCATGCGCGACTATGCCGCCGCCATGTTCCGGGCCTATGCGGGCCGCCCATGGTCCCCGGTACGAGGATCGCGCGCGTCCCATGTCACCACCGCCAGCCAGATTTCGGCGCTCGACTTCCTGCGGGCACGATCCGAACGGCGACGCGACCGATACGACCCGCAAGGCCCCGTCATTGTCGTGTCCGGCCCGCAGGACTGGCACGACTGGCGCATTGTCTGGAACCGGCTCGATCAGATCAGGACGCGCATTCCCGCCATGGTGCTTGTCACCACCGGGCAGCGCCTTGGCGTGGATGCAGCCGCCGCCGCATGGGCCGCGCAAAGGGGCGTGGTCTGCATCGCGTTCGGGCTTTATGGGCGCGGCAAGGGCAAGGGCTTCAAGCGCAATCGCGACATTGCCGAGCTTATGCCGGTGGAAGCCATCTTGTGCGAAGGGTCGGGCATCCAGTCGAGCCTCTACGACCTGTTCAACCCTGAGCAGGGGCACCGCGTTCCGACCCACGTTTTCATGAGGACCGATCAGGAACCCGCCATGCCGATCAAGCGCAGGCGGCGCGTCATAGCCGCCTGATCGGAAAGCTGCGCTGAAACGAGAGGCCGGGGCGGGGAACCGCTCCCGGCCCCTTGTCGTGCCTTTGGCACGAGCGAGGGAAACCCGAACTGTTTCCCCCACGCCGCTCCTTTTGCCGGGCCTGCGGCCCGCCAAACTCGCTCCCCCTTCCGCTAAGGATGCACCGCCTTTGAGGCATCATCCCCACCCGACGAGGGGAGCGCTCCACGCTTTCGGGATGGCGCGGGCGAGGATTCCGCCTGGACGCCAACGGCCGACAAACCCTTGAGCGCGGCAATGGCAACAGCGCCGCCAACCCTGATCGCATGGCCCAGCACATCGCGAAATTCACGCTCGCTTAAGCGCTCGACCGGCAATTCCGTCACCAGCTTTCCATATTGCACGCGCAATCCACGCCGCACCGTCTCGGCTTCCCGCGCGAGATTTTGCTGATCGGCCTCGATCTTCGCGAGACGCTCGCGTTCCGTCATCTTGGGCATTCTCTAGACTCCTTCGCAAAGGAGGTCTGCCCGCCAACCTCGATTATCTATCAGGGAGCCTCCGCTTGCAACGCCTTGCCCATCATCGGCGCGAAGAAATCCGACCGCATCTCCCCGATCGGGAGACCCGCCGCGACCAGAATCGGGCAGGCGCAGCGGGCAAGCGTGCTGCGAAGGCGGGACGCACGCCGGAGGCGGTTGTAATGCACCCCACGCACGGGTGCTGCGGGCGCGAATCGCGTGAATTTCTGCGGCTTTGCGCAGGCACAGCGCGGCTGTCGCTCTGGCACTGATCGGCTGCCGCCGGCAGCCAGCCGGTGTCGCATCTGCGGCTAAGTGCCTGATCGGGCTTGGCACTATGTGGCAGCCATCGGCAGTTTCGATAAATTGTTGAGATCGCTGCGTAATTCGGCTATAAGGATAGGGCTTCACCACGTTGCTGGCGTGCCGGACAAGGAGTCCGCCGCTTGGCACGCATCACGATACGCATAGACGATGACCTCTATGCGCGCCTTTGCATGAAGGCGCGCAACGACGGCCTCGGCGCCGCGACCTATTGTCGCGACATCCTCGAACGCTTCGAAGGCTCCGATCCTTCAGGCTACCATGCCCGCTTCGATGAGCTCCATGCGACGGTCATTCAGGCCTTCGCCATCCTTGCCACGTCGGTCGGCGAGCGTTCGCCCGACATACTCCAGAAGGGATTGGGCGAAGCGCGCCGGCTCCTCCGCGAAAGGGGGCTGCTCGATCCCCAGCAGGACCGGCCATGAGCATCTTCCGACACGACACGCTGGGTTCCTGGACGAGGGGCGGCCAGGCCATCGTCCACAATGTCCGCATGACCACCCAGGTCTTCTATCAGACCTTCCTCGCGGGACTGGTGATCTGGATCGGCGGCATCATCTGGTATGCGCTCGAAAAGTCGTCCGAATACGAACGCTTCGTGATGCTCAAGATCACGCAGGCATATTTCATGGGCGACACACTGCCCGGCAACGCGACACCGATCCTGTTCAAGACCCCGGCCGGGCAGCAATACTGGACCACTCCCAAAGGACTGATCAACTCCGGTGTCGCGCATAAGACGCTCGCCGCCTTCGAGACCTACCTACTCCACGGGGCGATGCTTGCCGGTCTGTTCGCCCTCGCCATGCTGGGATGGGCCTGGTTCTATTTCACCCGAACGGGGAGGGGCCTCGGCTCCAACCAGTTCCTGCGCGGGGCTCGATTCGGAACGGTCAAGCAGGTCCGCCGGGCCCTCTGGCGTTATGCCAAGGGCAGCTTTGACATTGGCGGGGTCAATGTGCCGGATGCCTTCGAGCCTGAGCACATCCTCATCTGCGGCGCGCCCGGTACCGGCAAGACCAACATCATCGTCAAGATGCTCCACGGCATCCGCAAGCGGAAGCGCCGTGCCATCGTCTATGACACCGCCGGGACCTTCGTTGAGAAATTCTACCGGCCCGGGATCGACGTTCTCCTGAACCCGCTCGATGCCCGGGCGGACTGCTGGTCGCCCTGGGTCGATGTACCGCGCGACTATCACTACGACCAGATCGCCGAGTCCACTATCCCCGACAGGACCGGCGATCCCTTCTGGGCCAAGGCCGCGCGCGGCACGCTGGTTGCTGTCCTGAGGAAGCTGGCGAAGCAGGAACGTACGCTCGTTTCGATCCTGCTCGACACGCTGCTGCGGTCCAAGCTGAAGGATCTCGCGGCCTTCGCTGCCGGCACCGATGCGGCGGCGTTCATCTCGACCGAGGGTGAGCGCACGAGTGCCGGTATCCAGGCCGAGCTTGCCTCGGTGATGCGCAGTTTTTCCTATCTCGATGATACCGCTGACGGGTTCTCGATCCGCGACTGGGTAGCCAACGAGCGGGACGACAGCTGGCTGTTCATCACTGTCAAGGCGGATCAGCTTCCCTCGCTGCGCCCCCTGATCACGGTATGGCTCGACATCGCCATCAGCGCGATCATGAGCATGGCGCCGGATCGCAACCGGCGCCTCTATTGCGTGATCGACGAACTACCGACGCTCCAGCGACTGCCGTCGCTCGGCGACTTCCTTGCGCGCGCCCGCAAATATGGCGGCTGCGGCATCCTCGGCTTCCAGAGCTACCCGCAGCTCGAAGCGACCTATGGCATCCAGGATGCCGCGGCGATCACCGGATACTGCTCAACCTGGGTAGCTCTCCGAGCCAACGACACCCCCACAGCGAAGCATGTCAGCGAGAACCTTGGACAGGTCGAGCAGGTCGAAGCCAATGAGGGCATGTCCTATGGCGTCAACGACATGCGCGATGGTGTGAACCTCTCGCGCATGCAGGTGACGCGGCCGCTGGTCATGCACACCGAGGTCACCAATCTGCCCAACCTCATGGGCTATCTGCGCTTCGGTCGCAGTCTGCCGGTGGTCAGGTTCGAGGATAGCTATCACAAGGTGGCCTCTCTTGGCGAGGCCTTCGAGGAACGGACGACAGCGCCGGTCAGGATGACCGTGCCGGCGGGTGCGGTGCCCGTCGTCCCCGTGGCACCGTCTCCTCCGGCCAGGCCAAAGCCTGCGCCTTCCAAGCGGCGCCGGCCCGCTCGCGGTGGGCAGGATACTGAACTGCCGCTCTCCCAGCCCGAGGAACCGGCGATCGTGCCGGACAGCACGCCGGATGGCAGTGCCGTGCAGCCGCCTCCCCATCCGCAGGGTGATCATGATCAAACAATGCCAACGCCACCACTCGAACTTTTCGGCAAGCCCGCGGGCTTCCGCCTTCAGCAGCATGGTCGCCATGGCGGCGCGCGCAACAAGGCGAGGCCGGCATGATCAATCCGATCCGTCTCAAGGGGAAACCCGCCAACATCGCCCGCTATTATACGGTCGGCGATTATTACACCAAAGGCGCCGAGGAGCAGTCCGAATGGGGCGGCAAGATCGCCGCCGAGCTCGGGTTGGAGGGCAAAGTCGATCCCGCCATCTTCAAGGAACTCCTGGCCGGGAAGGTCGGCGATCAGCAACTCGGCCGCCGCCGCTCCGACGGCGAGATACAGCATCATCCCGGCTGGGACTTTGCCGTCAACGCTCCCAAATCGGTGTCGATCATGGCGCTGGTAGCCGGCGATAACCGGATCATCGAGGCGCATGAAAAGGCTGTCGGGGTGGCGCTCTCCTACCTCGAGGAGCACGCCACGATGCGCCACCGTGTTGATGGCGAAGTGACCGAGAAGACGACAGGTCGCCTGATCTACGCGCGGTTCACCGAGCATGCTTCGCGCGAGCTCGACCCGCACCTCCACACCCACGTCGTCGTCATGAACATCACCGACGAAAGCGACGGCACCAGAAAGGTCAGCCTCGAAACCCGGGCGATGTTCGCCGAGCAGATGGCTGCCGGACAGTCATATCGGAATGAACTCGCGCATCTTCTCAAGGAGCTCGGTTACGCCGTCGAGTTTGACCCGCGGCGCGGCCTCTTCGAAATAAGGGGAGTCCCCAAGGATCTGATCACGGACATGTCGCAACGCGCCGGGCAGATCGACGCGCACGCGAAGGAGCATGGGCTGACCGGGCAGGCCGCGCGTCAGCAATCCTTCTACGTCACCCGAGGACCGAAGCAGAAAGCGTCACTTGAGGACCTTCGTCAACGGTGGAACGGCCGGCTCGGCCAATATGCCGAGGCGGTAAAAGATACCCGGGCGAATGCCGAAAAGCGAGGAGAGAGGCCGGTCGAGGTCGATCCCGCCACCGCCGCACGGGCGATGCTGTTCGGCATCCGGCAATCCGAAGGCAAGGAGGCCGTCAACAACCTGGGGCGGTTGTTGCAGACGGCGTTGGCCTCGCATGTGGGTGAAGTGCGCCTTTCTGATGTGCGTCCTGTTGTCGAGGAGCATCAGGCACGGGCCAAGCTTCTCGAAACCAGGCATCGTACCGGGGACGATATCCACACGCGCGGTCGTACGACACGCAAGACCGCTCGCCTGGAACTGGCTTTGTCGGACCAGCTCGCGCTCGCCCTCAATGACGCGCGTCCGTTGGCCTCGGTCGAGGCGCTGCGCGATGCGGGAATATCCCGGAACCTCAAACCCCAGCAGCGCACCGCGCTGCTGCACATCGGAGCGTCCGAGCATCGGGTTGTGGCGGTGCATGGTGTGGCGGGCTCTGGGAAATCGACCATCATTGGCGCGTTGCGCGAGGCGGTGGGGGAAGAGGCCACGCTGATCGCGTTGGCGCCTACCTCATCGGCGGCCGGTGAATTGGGGCTCAAGGCCGGGATCGAGTCGCGCACGGTCGCGAGCCTGCTCGCCACCGGAGGGGTAAAGCTCGACGATAGCCATGTCCTCGTTGTCGATGAGGCGGGCCAGCTCGGTAATCGCCAGGCGATGCGACTGCTCGAGATCAGTCGGGCCACCGGCGCGCGCCTCATCCTGCTTGGCGATACCCGGCAGACGGGGGCGATCGAGCAGGGCAAGCCCTTCTGGCTGATGATGCGCCTTGGCTTGCCCAAGGCCGAGTTGAAGGATCCGATCCGGCAGGAGGCGGAGGGTATCACCAAGGCAGTCCGCCTCGCCCGCCTTCAGAATTACGACGGCTCGATCGGGGCTCTCGACAAGTTCGTCAGCGGCGACAGCAGCGAAAAGCTCGCAGCCGCGATGGTCGCGGACTGGACGAGGCTGAGCCCCGAGCAGCGAGCGAGGACCAACATCCTGGTGCTCGAAAACGCAACCCGCCTAATCGTCAACACCAAGGTTCGCGAGGCACTGAAAACCGAGGGTGCCATCGCGGCCGAGGAAACCCGACTGTCGATCCTGTCCCCGTCTGGGATGACCGATCAGGAGAAGCATTTCGCGCGCTTCTATTCCCGGGGGCAGGTCGTGACGTTCTCGCGCGACAATGCCGGACTCGGGATCGCACGCGACGCGGAATACAGGGTGATCGGGGTACGGCGTGATACTCGCGGCCGCCAAACGGTCAATCTGGTCGACGAGCATGGCCGTACGATCCAGTGGGATCCGCGCCTCGGTCGGGCGTCTCAGATCAATGTTTTCCAGGAAGAGAAGCGGGCCCTTGCCGCCGGCGACCGTATCCAATGGCGCCTCGTCAACAAGGAACTCGATCTCAAGAATGCCGAGCGGGGCACCGTGGAGCGTCTTGAAGGTGCCGTTGCGACGATACGTTGGGACAGGGACGGGCGAAGCCAGGAGGTCGACCTCTCCCGGCACAAAAACTGGGATCACGGCTACGGAGAGACCGTCTACTCCGCGCAATCCAAGACCTCTGATCGGGTTTATGTCCTGGCGCCGGTCAACTCGCCGCTGGTCACCGGACAGAACTATTACACCGCGATCACCCGTGCGAGGTTCGGCGCTAGCCTCTGGACCGAAAATCGGGAACGCCTCGTCGAAAAGCTGAAAGCGCGATCGGGCGAGAAGACCTCCTCGCTGCAAGGGCTGGGGCGGGTCGAACGAGACAATATCGAGGGGCGGATGGCCCGCCACGGGGAGCGTTGGGATCGGCTTCGTGAGGAGCAGCGCACCGAACGCGAGGCCCGTAGGGAGCACCTATGGTCGCAAACTGAACCGCCCACGATTTCCCAGCCAGAAGGGTTGGCTGAGCGCATCGCGCATCGCGCGCAATCCTCAGCATCCTTCCTCGATCGTTGGATAGTGTCACTTCTCGACAGAAGTGCCGACCGAGCTGTTGACCGGGAGGGACGCTCCACGACCACCGCATCGCAACCGGCCCCGGAACCTGCACAGGCTCCCTCCCACGATCGCGGAGGCGGCCATGATCGATAATCCCAAGTGCCTCGCGGCGCCCGCTATCCTGGCGGTCCTGCTTGTCGCCTCCCAGCCGGCTAGCGCAGCTGCGCGATTATCGCCGCAACACGAGGCGCGGCTGGGGATGTGCATTCGGGATGCCGCAGGCGGACGCGGCTGGCTTGAAAAGACCTTGTGGGGGCTTCGCGATCAGGAAGCAGGATGGATCGGTGCGGAGGTTCACAACAGCAACGGCAGCCATGATCTGGGGCCGCTTCAGATCAACAGCTTCTGGGTTCCTAGGCTGGCTGTGTTAACAGGGCGACCCGCTCGCGATATCCGCTTCTGGTTGATCAACGATCCATGTTTCAATGTTCAGGCCGCTCGATGGATATTCCTTTTGGCGCTCAGCGCCACAGGTGACTATTGGAAAGCCGTTGGGGCTTATCACAGTCCAACGGATCGGCGGCAGCGGCGGTATGCCGCATCCGTTTCACGCCATCTCGCACATCGCTTCGGCAGTCGCGTCTTCGCAATAGATTCCTCGGTGGCACAGCCATGAGGCGAACGAGACTCGAGACCACCAATTACGGCGAGGTGAAGCCTGTTCCCGACGACTCAGCTGCCTCCCCACCCTTTCATCATACGGATCGGCCTTCCGGTAGGGAGGATCGCTGGACTATTAGACGGAACGCGCTGTCCCGCCAGTTGGTCCTTGATGCCCAAGTGGTTTTCACACGCCGGCTGCAAAGGCCTGTTTCCGAGAACGAGGCGAGGAACCTGCTCGGAAATCTTGCAGACTACGTCTGGATGCTGGTCCAATGGGAGGTGTCCGGCGCTGACCCAGCTGTGGTTGCGGCGGAAAAGAATCGGCCTGCCAAACCCCGTGGTCGACCGAGGAAATCCGATAATGTAAAACGGAAACTGTCACGCCGCCCGCCGCTCGCATAGTCACGTCCTCGTGGCTTGATGGAGGGGAGGGAGGATAGGGAGGTATTCTCAGTAGGATTCAGGAATGACACATGGCACGCCCACGTAAACCCAAAGTCCAATCGTCTGGTCGTGGGCGCTCGGTCGGAGGGGAAAAAGCCGTCCTCTATGCTCGCGTCTCTACGGCAGAGCAGGAGAAAGAGGGCTTCTCGATCGATGCGCAGGTTGCTCTGATCCGCGAATATGCTGAGCGTATGGGCTTCAGCATCGCCGAGCAGTATGTCGATGTGGAGACCGCGAAAAAGACCGGCCGGACCCAGTTCGAGGCGATGCTCAAATATCTTCGGAGCCATCCTGGGGTCCGACATCTGCTGGTGGAGAAGACGGATCGGCTCTATCGCAATATTAAGGATTGGGTGACGCTCGACGGTTTCGACATTGAGCTGCATCTCGTCAAAGAAGGAACGGTCCTTTCCCGCGACTCGCGTTCATCTGAAAAGTTCATGCACGGGATCAAGGTCCTCATGGCTAAGAACTATGTCGACAATCTATCCGAAGAGGCCCGCAAGGGCATGCTGGAGAAGGCGAAGCAGGGCATCTGGCCTTCGCAGGCTCCACTCGGCTACCTTAACGTCGTGGGGCCACAGGGCAAAAAGATCATTGTTCCTGATCCCGAATTCGGACCGATCGTGAGACGCGTGTTTGAATGGTTCGAGACGGGCGATTATGCCCTGAAGGACGTCACCCAGAAGGCAAGAGACGCAGGGCTCCGATATCGTCGGAGCCAGCGGCCGGTCGGGATCAGCACGATCCACTATATGCTCCGAAACCGGCTTTATGCTGGAGCATTCGAGTGGGCTGGTCGCTTATATCAAGGCACTCACGATCCACTCGTGACTCGCGAGACTTGGGAGAACGTTCAAGAAGTTCTAGATGGGCGCAGTGCGAGCAACGTCCGGGCGGAGCCGCTGCGCTTTGCCTTCACGGGCCTGATCACCTGTGGACACTGCGGATGCGCGGTAGTGGCCCAAATGCAGCGCGGGCGATACATTTACTATCACTGTTCCGGCTTCAAGCAGAAGTGTCCTGAGAAATATGTTCGTGAGGAGACCTTGGCGTTGGCCTTCTCGGAGCAGCTCGCTCGGCTGCACATGGATGATGAAATTTTCTCACTGATCGAACGCGCGATTCGCGAGTCGCATTCAGACAAGAGCAGGGAACGAGTCGAGACGATCGCCCGGCTTCGGCTCGAAGCCGATCGACTGCAGCAACGCCTGGATAAGCTCTACATCGATCATCTCGATGGCCGGATAACGGCTGACATGCATGATCGGATGGCGGCAACCTGGCGCGAGGAACGGACAGGATGCCAACGTCGGATCGACGTGCTGCATAATGCCGAGGATGCGTTCGTTGAAGACGGGATCGCGTTGCTCAACCTCGCCCGGAAGGCTCACACAACCTTCAACCTACAGTCCCAAAGCGGCAAAAATACCGCTTTGAATCTGTTGGTTTCGAACAGCACATGGGCGAACGGGCAATTGCACGTGACCTTTCGCGAACCATTTGATATGCTTGAAGAATTTATGGTTGGAAACTCGCCGTCCGAGCCCCCGACAGGGTCGGGTGGCTCGGGCGTTTCAAGTTGGCTCCCCGAGTAGGATTCGAACCTACGGCCATTCGATTAACAGTCGAATGCTCTACCGCTGAGCTATCGGGGAGCGACCCGGCTTCCGCTGGGCAGGCCGCGCCTATAGCAGCGGCTTTCCGGGGATGGCAAGCCGCAATGTCATAAAAAATCCAAAGCGTTTCCGGCAGAGCCGGCAAACGGGCCTGGGGTGCGAAAACGCGACCGCACGCTAGGCGATGAACTGTTCGGCGGCGATCCGGTCGTCGAGCGTATGTTCGGGGTCGAACAGCAGGGTCAGGGGCGTGGTACGGTCGATGCGGACTTCCACCTGGGCGACGTCGCGCACTTCGCGCTGGTCGGCGACGGCGCTGACCGGGCGCTTGACCGGGTCGAGCACGGAAAAGCGGATGGCGGTGGATTCGGGCAGGATCGCGCCCCGCCAGCGGCGGGGGCGGAAGGGGCTGATGGGCGTCAGCGCTACCAACCCCGACCCCAGCGGCAGGATCGGGCCATGGGCGGACAGATTATAGGCGGTGGAACCGGCCGGGGTGGCGACCAGCACGCCGTCGCACACCAGTTCGGGCAGCACCGCGCGGCCGTTGACCTGCACCTCCAGCTTGGCGGTCTGGCGGGTTTCGCGCAGCAGCGAGACTTCGTTGATGGCGGGGATGGAGAATTGCTCGCCATCGACGGTGTCGACGGTCATGCGCAGCGGATTGACCTTGAAGCTCTTGGCCTTTTCCAGCCGCTGGTCGAGCCGTTCCAGCCGCCATTCGTTCATCAGGAAGCCGACCGTGCCGAGGTTCATGCCGAAGACGGGAAGGATGCGGCGGCTTTCCAGCATCGCATGGAGCGTGTGGAGCATGAAGCCATCGCCGCCCAGCGCGACGATCATGTCCGCCTGATCGACCGGTACGAAGTCATAGGCGGCGCGCAACCGCTCTTCGGCCGCGCGGGCCGCCTGGGTGGGGGACGCGACCAGCGCGCGCCGCGCGTCGCCACTCATCCGCCGGTGACGCTCATATGGCGATGGGTGGCGGCCTGCTCGCCCGCGCCGATACGGAAGTCGTGGGCTGCGGGCTTCAGGCGCAGGGCGCGGTCGATGAGCGGCTGAACCGCATCCGGGCCGCCTTCGCGCAGGGCGGCCTTGAAATCGACATGGTCTTCATGGCCCAGGCACATGAAGATCTTGCCCTCGCAGGTCATGCGGATGCGGTTGCAGTCCGCGCAGAAATTGCGGGTGAGCGGGGTGATGAGGCCGAGGCGGATGCCCATCCCTTCCACCGCATGATAACGGGCCGGGCCGCCGGTGCGGTGGGCGATGGGGGTGAGGGGGTGATGCGCGCCGATCGCGTCGGCCACCTGCGTCAGCGGCAGATAATGGTCGGTGCGATCCTCGCCGGTTTCGCCAAGCGGCATGGTTTCGATCAGCGTCAGGTCAAAGCCCTGGCTGTCGCACCAGCGCAGCATGGGGAGGATTTCGTCGTCATTGACGCCCTTCAGCGCCACCATGTTGATCTTGATCGCAAGGCCCGCGGCGCGCGCCGCGTCCAGCCCGGCGAACACATCGTCGATCCGCCCGCCGCGCGTCACATGGGCGAAGCGATCGGGGTCGCGGCTGTCGAGGCTGACATTGATCCGGCGCACCCCGGCGTCGAACAGGTCGTCGGCATGGGCGGCGAGGCGCGTGCCGTTGGTGGTGAGGGTGAGTTCGTCCAGACCCTGTCCCAGATGGCGGCCGATGCGGCGGACGAGATCGCCGATGTCGCGGCGCACCAGCGGTTCGCCGCCGGTCAGGCGGATCTTCGCAATCCCCCGCGCGACGAAAAGATCGGCGAGCAGCGCGATCTCCTCCAGCGTCAGCACCTGATTCTTCGGCAGGAACTGCATCCGCTCCGCCATGCAATAGCGACAGCGCAGGTCGCAGCGATCCGTCACCGAAATCCGCAAATAGCTGATCCGGCGGCCCAGACCGTCGACCAAGGGCAGGGCCGGGGACGAAGGGGCGGCAATGGCCATGGCTGCATAGCTAGGCGATGGTCCGGGCCGGTGCAAGCGCCCCCGTTGCGGTGATGCCAACAGGTCGGTAACTCCTTGTCGGTAAAGACGGTGCGATGCGCGGGGCAGGGAGACAGATGAGGTGAGCGGGGACGCCGCACGGGACGGGCAGCCAAGCCTCTTCATCCTGTCGCCGGGAGATCGCGACGGGCTGTGCCAGGCGGCGCAGGCGATCGGCTGGCGGGCGATCGGCGCGCGCCGGCCGGGCGATGCGCCGCAACGCTTCCTGCGCAGCGAGGCGCAGGTGGCGCTGGTCGACCTGCGCGCGGGCGGCGACATGGACAGGTTGCTGGAACCGCTGGTCCCGGCCGCCGAGGCGGGCGGCGGCGCGCTGGTCGTGCTGATCGACGGAGCGGAGGAAACGCGGGTGCCCGCGCTGCTGGCGGCGGGAGCGACGCATTTCCTGACCGCGCCCTTCACGCGGGAGCGGCTGCGCGGCGTGCTGGCGTCGGCGCAGCGGCTGGTCGAGCGGCTGGGCGGCGGTGCGCGGCCGAGCCAGCGGGCGCAGCGCATCCGGCGCGGCGACGCGCTTTACTGGCAATTGGGAAGCGACGGGATGCTGCGCCTGAGCGAGGCGCTGGCGCAGCAACTGGCGCTGGACGGAGCGGCTATCGCGCCGGCCGCGCTGCTGCGCCGATTGTCGCGCGCGGAGCGACGCGGGGTGCTGACCGCGATGAAGGCGATGGCGCGGGCCGGGCGGCTGGCGCCGCTGGCGCATGGCCTGCCCGACCGGCCGGGCGACAGGCTGGTCCATCATCTGCGGGTCGAGGACGGGCAGATTGCGGCTGATGTCGAATGGCTGTCCGACCGGCATGAGCGGGACGGCGAGCAGCGCGACTATCTGACCGGGCTGCGATCGCGGCAGGCGGCGCTGGGGTGGCTGGACCGGCGCGTCGGGCTGCCGACCACGGTGCTGCTGCTGTCGATCAGCCAGTTCGAGCGGATGAACGCCGCCTATGGCCAGGTGGTGGGCGACGCGCTGCTGGGGCGAATCGCGCGGCGGATCGAGCGAATGGTGGAGGATGTGGCGCCCGGCGCGATGGCGGCGCGAATCGCGGGGACCGAATTTCTGGTCGGGCTGACCGGCGAGGCGGCGGCGAGCGAGCGGGCGACCTTCCTGGCGCGGCAGCTGATCGGGGCGATCGGGCGGCCGTTCAGCGCGGGCGACCATTTGATCCGGCTGACCGCGCGCTGCGGCATCGCGCAGGCGCGGGCCGAGGATGACGCGACCCTGCTGCTGCGCCGCGCGGGCATGGCCCTGGCCGATGCGCGGCAGGGCGGGGGCGAAGGCATCCGCATATTGTCGGCGGAGAAGCAAAGCCGGCAGGTCGATCCCGACCGGCTGGAAACCGACCTGCGGCTGGCGCTGGACCGGGGCGAGATCGGCATCGTTTTCCAGCCGCAATATCCGGTTTCGTCCGACCGGATCAGCGGGGTCGAGGCGCTGGCCCGGTGGAACCACCCCCATTATGGGCCGCTGGGCGCGGGCATATTGTTCGCGACCGCGGAGCGGTCCGATTACATGCTGCCGCTGTCGGCGCATATATTGGGCGAGGCATTGCGGCAGGCGGCGGCATGGCCGCGGGCGCTGGCCGACCTGCGTCTGTCGATCAACGTCACCGCCGCCGACATCGCCCAGCCGCGCTTCATGGCCGACCTGCTGGAACTGGTGGATCGCAGCGGCTTTCCGCGCGCGCGGCTGACGGTGGAGATCACCGAGAGCGGGCTGATCCAGGATGTGGACGCGGCGGCCGCATTGCTCCATGCGCTGCGCAGCGAAGGGCTGGCGGTGGCGATCGACGATTTCGGGACGGGCTATTCGAGCCTCGCCTATCTCAAGAGCCTGCCGCTCGACTATCTGAAGATCGACAGCGGGCTGGCGCAGGATATCGCCGGCACCGCGCGCGACCGGATCATCGTGCGCGGGGTGATCCACATGGCCAAGTCGCTGGGGCTGAAGGTGATCGCCGAGGGGGTGGAGACGGAACAGCAGCTCGATCTGCTCGCCCGCGAGGGATGCGACTATTATCAGGGCTTCCTGCGATCGGCGGGTGTGTCTTCGGCCGATCTGCTGGCGCTGGTGTTGCGCTGACGTGAAAAGGGCGCGGGGGTTATCCCGCGCCTTTTCTTGTTCCTTGTCATCATTCCCGCGGCGGCGGGACGCCAATCCCCGACCTTGCCCCGGCAGGGGCGTGCGGGGGATAAATCCCCGCCTGGGCGGGGATGACGGGGATGATTACAGGGCTGCCTTCAGCTTTTCGACCAGGTCGGTCTTCTCCCAGGGGAAGAAGTCGCCTTCGGGCTTGCGGCCGAAATGGCCATAGGCGGCGGTCGGCTGATAGATCGGCTTGTTGAGGCCAAGATGCGTGCGGATGCCGCGCGGGGTCAGGCCGCCCAGTTCCTTGATGCTCTTGATCGCTTCCTCGATCTTGTCGTCCCCGACGGTGCCCGAACCATGCGTGTCGACATAGAGCGACAGCGGCTCGGCCACGCCGATCGCATAGGCGATCTGGATGGTACAGCGCTGGGCAAGGCCGGCAGCGACCACATTCTTGGCGAGGTAGCGGGTGATGTAGGCGGCCGAGCGGTCGACCTTGGTCGGGTCCTTGCCGCTGAACGCGCCGCCGCCATGAGGCGAGGCGCCGCCATAGGTGTCGACGATGATCTTGCGGCCGGTCAGGCCGGCGTCGCCGTCGGGGCCGCCAATCTCGAAGCTGCCGGTCGGGTTGATGTGATAGACGGTCTCGTCCGAGAGCAGCTCGGCCGGGATCACCTTCGCCACGACGGACTTCACATAGGCCTTCAACTCGGCTTCCTTCTCACCCTGGTCATAGCCCTTGGCATGTTGGGTGGAGACGACGACGGCGGTGCAGGCGACCGGCGTGCTGCCTTCGTAGCGAAGCGTCACCTGGCTCTTGGCGTCCGGCTCCAAGAAGGGCGCGGCCTTCGAATGGCGGTCGGCCGCCATGGTTTCCAGGATCTTGTGGCTGTAATAGAGGGTCGCGGGCATCAGGTCGGGCGTGTCGTTGGCGGCATAGCCGAACATGATGCCCTGGTCGCCCGCGCCTTCATCCTTGTTGCCGCTGGCATCGACGCCCTGCGCGATATGCGCGGACTGGCCGTGCAGATTGTTCTCGAAGCGGAAGCTTTCCCAGTGGAAGCCTTCCTGCTCATAGCCGATGCGCTTCACCGTTTCGCGCACGGTCTTTTCAATTTCTTCCTGAGCGCCCGGCGCCCATTCGTCATTCTCGAAAACGCCCTTGCAGCGGATTTCGCCGGCCAGCACGACGAGCTGAGTCGTGGTCAGCGTTTCGCAGGCGATGCGGGCTTCGGGGTCCTTGGAGAGGAACAGATCGACGATGGCGTCGGAAATCTGGTCCGCAACCTTGTCGGGATGGCCTTCGGAGACGGATTCCGAAGTGAAGAGATAAGTGCTGCGCATGGGACTCCCGTAAGATGCTTGGGCGAATTGCGATATAAAGAAATGTTTATGTGCCTATTAGCTTTTGCCGCGACGCAAGGCAATGGCCAGCCCGAGGAGCAAAATGATGAGGGCGAGGGCCGCCCAGTTACCGACAATGGCGAAGACCGTTGGGGGTAGGGCCGGGGGCAGGCCGCCGTCGAGATAGCCGGCGCGGTTGAGGCCGAGGGCGCGGACGACCTGGCCGCGCGCGTCGATGATGGCCGAGACGCCGGTGGGCGTGGCGCGGATGATGGGCACGCCTTCCTCCAGCGCGCGCAGGCGGGCCTGGGCGAGATGCTGGACCGGACCCCAGCTGCCGAACCAGGCGTCGTTCGAGGGGTTGAAGACGAAGTCCGGGCGATTCCCGGCGTCGATCACATGGCCGGAGAAGATGATCTCATAGCAGATCTGGACGCCCATCTTCAGTGGCGGGCGGCCGAGGCTGGCGGGGAGGGTCAGGCTTTGCGGGCCGGGGCCGGGCCAGAAATCGGCGTCGCCGGGGACGAGGCGCGACAGGCCGATCGGCTCGAGCAGGGTCCGCATCGGCAGATATTCGCCATAGGGCACCAGATGCGCCTTGTCGTAGCGACCCGCCAGCGTGGCGCGGGGGGTGACGATCCAGACGCTGTTGTTGGCGCCGGCGAGCTTGTTGACCAGCATCCCGTCCTGCTCGACCGGCTTGAAATAGACCTTGTCCCCACCCGTCAGCAGCAGGTCGCCGGGGCCGAGCAGGCCGGCGAGGCGGGCGCGCCAGTCGGGTTCGAGGTCGAGATAGGCGGGGATGGCGGCTTCGGGCCAGAAGATGAGGCGCGGGGCCGGGCGGGGCTCGCCCGAGAGGGTCGAGAGCTTGCGGAAGTTGCGATATTCGGCCTCGACCGAATATTTTTCGTCCTGGCCGATATTGGGCTGGACCACGCGGATGCGGGGCGCGCCTTCGGGCGTTGTCGGCGCGGTGGCGAGGTGGCTCCAGAGCGCGAGCAGCAGGAGCGGGGCGAGGATCGCGGCGGCGGGGCGATACTGGCGGCGGGTGGCGAGGAGGAGCGCGCCCGCGGCGAGGATGGCGAGCGCGCCCAGGCCATAGGTGCCGATGACGGTCGCGGCGATCGCGGCGCCGGTCGGCATCCAGATGACGCCGAGCGGGTTCCAGGCGAAGCCGGTGAACAGGGTCGCGCGCAGATATTCGGTCGCGATCCATGTGGCGGCGAGGAGGAGGGGGAAGGACAGCGGCTTGCCGCCGATGGCCCGGTTCAGCCACCATGCGCCCAAGGTCGCAAGGCCGGGATAGACGGCGAGGTAGAGGGAGAGGAGGAGCACCGCGCCATAGCCGAACCAGTGCGGCATGGTTGCCTGGAAGGTGAAGGCGTGGGCGATCCAGTTGAGCCCGAGGGTGAAATGACCGACGCCGAACAGCCAGCCGCGGGTGAAGGCGGCGCGCCGGTCCGGGGCGCGTTCGACAGCCAGGATGAGCAGCGCGAGGCAGGCGAGGGTGACGGGCCAGAGCTTGAGCGGGGCGAAGCCGGTGGCGGACAGGAAGCCCGCCAGCAGCGCCGCGACCTTGGGGTGGCGGGCGAAAGCGTTCTTCATGTCAGCCTTTTAGCGAATCGTGGCCATGGTGGCGCCCGAGCACCTGTCGCTCTTTTCCCCGCCGCCCGACAGCATCGAGGCGGCGACGAAGCCGCCGACCACCAGCACCAGGAAGCCGGCGGACAGGAGGGCCAGATATTTCTCGATGAACGCCTTGATCGGGCGGCCGAATTTCCAGAACAGGAAGCCGACCAGCATGAACTGGAAGGCGCGGCTGACGATGCTGGCCCAGAGGAAGGTGAAGAGCGGCAGCCCGATGAAGCCCGCCGTGATGGTGATGAGCTTGAACGGGATCGGGGTCGCGCCCTTGATGAGGATGATTTCCGCCCCGTAATCGCGCAGATAGCAGGCGGCGACCGGGAATTTGGCGGCGAGGCCCAGCGCGGCCAGGATCTGCTGGCCGACCGTTTCATAGAGGAAATAGCCGATCGCGTAGCCGAACATGCCGCCCAGCACCGAGGCGAGGGTGCAGATGAGGCCGAAGCGCAGCGCGCGTTCCGGCCGGGCCAGGCACATGAGGCCCAGCAGCGGGTGCGGCGGGATCGGGAAGAAGCTCGATTCCATGAAGGAAATGGCGAAGAGCCAGCGTTCGGCGTGGCGATGGGCGGCCTTGGCCAGCGTCCATTGATAGAGCCTGGTAAGCATCGGCGCCGGGCCTAGCCGAGATGACGGGCCGCCGCCAGCGCTTTTGCCCGTCGGTGCGTTTCGGGCGACGGATCGTGGCAGACGCGGCGCGGCGATCGCATCG
Source organism: Sphingobium sp. TCM1 (assembly GCF_001650725.1). GTDB lineage: Bacteria > Pseudomonadota > Alphaproteobacteria > Sphingomonadales > Sphingomonadaceae > Sphingobium. The sequence continues at coordinate 326,193 of NZ_LXVX01000034.1, forward strand.
GCGATGCGATGGCGGGCGAGGGCGCTTGATCGCGGCGGCGCGCGCGATAGGATCGCGCCGAAGGAGAGAGGCCATGCAGGATATGGGCGAGGGCAGTTGCCCGTTCGCTTTCAATACCGATCCAGCGACGTTCAAGGTCGGCGATTCGGTCAGTTACCGGGTGACGGGGAGCCTGGCGGGCTTTCCCTTCGCGGGCGTGCTGCTGGAAGTGCATGAGGATCATGTCGTGCTGACGAGCGACCCGGACGACAAGGCGAGCCGGATGCGGGGGACCCGCGAAAGCCGACCGCTGGTGCGAGAAGAGGATGTCTGTTGATTTGACGCCGGCGACCGATCCACGGCGTTGACTGTCCGGTGCCGTCTGGGCAAGACCCCTTGTCTTCAGTCCTGTTTGGCCGGCGCATTTGATCATTTCTTCCATTTCCTGGGCCAAGGTGCGGCAGCGCGCCGGTGGCGTCGCGTTCGCGCTGGTGCTGAACCTGCTGCTGTTGCTGGCGCTGTTTACCCTGTCGCCGACCTTCGATCCGCCCAGGGAGGACCAGCGGCTGCCCGTGACCTTCGATGTCGAGGCGGGGCCGAAGGCGGACCAGGAGCAGGCCAGGGCCGATAAGGCGGAGAAGCGCGAGCAGGACAAGGCCAGCCCGCAACAACAGGCCGATCCCATGGTGCGGCCGCCCATCCCGGTGGAAAAGCCTGCGGAGCAGCCGCCCTCGCCCTTCCCCTTCCTGACGCTCAATCGCGAGCAGATGGCGGCGGCCGACATCGGTGCCCTGCCCAAGGCGGCGCAGGGGATCGGGCAGGGCAAGGGCGACAGCGCGGCGGTGCAGGGACCGGGCGAGGGGCCGGGGGGCGTGCAGCTGTTCGAGGCGGAATGGTATCGGCGGCCGACCCATGCTGAGCTGTCGACCTACATGCCCGCCAATGCGCCGGCGGAGGGCTATGGCCTGGTCGCCTGCAAGACGGTCGACCATTATCATGTCGAGAATTGCCAGGCTCTGGGCGAAGCACCGATCGGGTCGGGCTTCGCCAAGGCGGTGCGCCTGGCCGCCTGGCAGTTCCTGGTGCTGCCGCCGCGCGTCAACGGCAAGGTCATGGTGGGCAGCTGGGTGCGGATCAGGATCGACTATACGCGCCGGACGGTGGAGGCCGGGGCGGGGCGGTAGAAGAAGTCCAGCATGGCGCGAGCGGATCGCGCGGCTGGGCGTTGCTTGCGGCAGGGTGCCCCGATTGTCGCGTGACCGGTCGGGCCGGCCTGCCTCCAGCGTCATGCGTGGGGCGACGGGCGGGAGATGACGGGGGTCCGCGATCGTGCAGAAGGGATGACGATGCGGATTGCGATACTGAGCTTCGACGGCTTCAACGAACTGGACAGCTTCGTGGCGCTGGCCCTGCTCAACCGGGTGAAGGGTTGGCGGGCCGAGATATGCGGGCCGGGGGTGTTGGTGACGTCGATGAATGGCGTCGCCGTCCACGTCCAGCAGCCCATGGAATTTACGGAAGAAGCGGACATCGTCCTGGTCGGCAGCGGGGTGCGGACGCGCGCGGTCGCGGACGACGCGGCGCTGATGGCGCGCATCCGGCTGGACCCGGCACGCCAGATCATCGGGGCGCAATGTTCGGGCGCGCTGCTGCTGGCTAAGCTGGGGCTGCTGGACGCCGTGCCGGTCTGCACCGACCTGACGAGCAAGCCCTGGGTGGAGGAGACGGGCGCGCGGGTGATCGACGCGCCCTTCCACGCGGCGGGCAATGTCGCAACGGCGGGCGGGTGCATGGCGGCCCATTATCTGGCCGCCTGGGCGATCGCGCGCGGGGCGGGCGAGGCGGCCGCCCGGGACGTGATCGACTATGTCGCGCCGGTGGGCGAGAAGGCACAGACGGTGGCGCGGGTGATGGGCGTGATCGGCCGGTTCCTGTGAGGTCGGCCAGAAGCATGATAGTGGGTGTTTTCGACCGAAACTGGTCAGTGGAACATTCAGACCCGCATCTTGAAACCGGTCCCTCATGTAGATGGCAAGTCGGAGGGTGAAAGACTTGGTCTGGGGGAAAGCCGACGAGGAGAGATATGTTGACTCAATCAACAATGTCTTGCCATATGTTGACGGAATCAACATACTGCGAGTGAGATATGAGCGGCGGCAAAGACGACGAGGTAGACCAGCTTAGAAGCTTTAATCGGACCTACACAACCCATCTGGGCCTCCTCGAAACACACCTTGCCAACAGTAGGTTCACGTTGAGCGAGGGACGGATACTGTATGAGCTGGCGCACCGCCAGGAGCCTACAGCCGCCGAAATCGGACGAACCCTGCGTCTGGACCGCTCGCAAATAAGCCGCACGCTCAAGAGGTTTGCCGAGCAAGGGCTGATAATCTCGCGAGAAGACCCTGCTCATGGTCGCAATCAACTGTTGTCGCTCACCGCAAAGGGCAGGGTGGCGTTCGATAAGGCGGATCAGGGGGCACGAGACAGCGTTGCAGCCCTGCTGGATGCGCTACCCCTCTCTCGCCGCGCCGAGTTGCTCCGGGCAGTTTCGTCAATCAAAGAGGTTCTGGAAGCGAAGACCGCACCGGACCTTATCGTAAGAGAGCTTCGGACGGGCGATCTCGGGCTGATCGTCCATCGGCAGGCCGTCCTCTACGCCGCCGAATATGGTTATGATGGAAGTTACGAGACCTTGATCGCGCAGATACTCGCGGACTTCCACCGCACCTTCGACCCACATCATGAAGCCGGATGGGTGGCCGAATGGGATGGGAAAATGGCGGGGTCGATCTTCCTCATGCGCTCGGAAGAACAAGCGATAGGCAAGCTTCGGCTGCTCTATGTCGAGCCGGATGCGCGAGGCGTTGGAGTGGGCCGTCAGTTGGTGGAGGCCTGCATCGCACGCGCTCGGACGGCCGGCTACAGGCAACTGGAGTTATGGACCGACAGTCAGCTGACATCCGCACGTCGGCTTTACGCTCGCGCTGGCTTCAAGCTGCGTGACACCAAGGTCGAGCGGCATTTCGGCCAGGACATCGGAAGCGAAACGTGGGCGATGGCTCTGTGAACTGACGGCGTAGTAAAGGACCGCCTGCCATGTAGACGCTACTTGTCATGCGCGAATGTCTGAGAGTGGGGGCGTTTGTTGCGGGTGAATTCTCGTCGTGCAGCGTCAGCTATCGTCGATAATCTCTTCAAAAGCCGCCATGCCGCTCGCCACCCCTCCGGTCCGCCAGGCTGGCGCGCGATATTGGTTGCAATATGCTACTGGATAGGCATGATGGCGCCATCCGACCATGAGAGAGGAGGAATGAGATGATCATCCATGGCGCCAGGCCGTCGCCCTTCGTGCGCAAGGTCATCGTCTTTGCCGCGGAGAAGGGGATCGCGATCGAGGTCCGGCCGGCAGGATTCGGGCGGGGCGATCCGGTGTTCGCCAAAGCGTCGCCCTTCGGCAAGATGCCGGCGCTGGAGGATGGCGATTTCCTGATCAGCGATTCGACCGCGATCATAACCTATATGGATGCCCTGCATCCCGAACCCAACCTGATCCCGACCGATCCCAGGGCGCGGGCGCGGACCATCTGGTATGAGGAGTTTGGCGACACCATCGCCCAGGCGGCGGGCGCTCAGGTGTTTTTCAACCGGGTAGTGGGCAAGGCGATGAAGCTGCCGCACGATCCCGCGCTGGCGGATGCGGCGGAGGCCGAGAAGATGCCGGCCATCTACGACTATCTGGAAAGCGTGCTGCCGGAGAGCGGCTGGCTGGTGGAGGATCGCTTCACCTTGGCGGACATTGCCGCGGCCTGCCCGCTCATCAATGTCTGCTATTGTTCCAAGGGGTTGACGGCAGAACGCTGGCCCAGGGTCGTGGCATGGCTGGAGCGGATGAAGGCGCGCCCGAGCTTTGCCGAGGCGCTGGCGCAGGAAGCGGCGATCCTGGCGAGAATGGCGGCATGAAGTAACCTATATGGAACATTTGCCTTGACATCGTCACGCTGCTGTGGCAGGAATGTGGATATTGGGAAAATGTGAGTCGCCGCCATGGCGGTTGCCAAGGGGCCGGTCCTGCGAAGGGCCGGCTCCTTTGTCGTGCGGCGCGGGTGACGGGGGACGGGCATGGTGGCGGATGAGGGAGAGGAGCAGGCCGGCGATGCGCTGGTGGCGCAGCGGCAGGCGGCGGGTGGAGCGGTGCGGGCGCAGAAGCGCAGGCCGCGCCGGGACGGGTGGAGCAAGGCGGATGTCGGGCGGTTCATGGCGGTGCTGGCCGAAACCTGCAACGCCAGCGAGGCCGCGCGCGCGGTCGGCAAGTGCCGGGCCGGGGCCTATGACCGAAGGCGGCGCGACCCCGCCTTCGGCCGCGCCTGGGACGCGGCGCTCGACATGGGCTATGCCGAGATCGAGGCGATGCTGATGCGCGAGGTGCTGTTCGGCAGCGAGACGGAGGAGATCACGCTGGACGGCGAGGGCGTGGTGAAGGCGCGCAAGGTGAAGCGCGGGCGCAATCTGGCGATCGCGCTGCGGCTGCTGAGCTTCCACCATGACCGGGTGCTGAAGATCCGTGCGGCCAACGACGCAGGGGGGGATCGGCCCGACAGCCCGGACGCGGTGGCGCGAGTGCGGCGGGCGCTGGAGGAGATACGGCGAAGGCGGGCGACGGCGGGAGCATAGGGGCGCCGCGGCGGAGCGGCGGCGACGATCCGGTCCGGGTGCGCGACGGGCGACGCCTTAACCATTTTTGCCCCGGAACACATTGTGCAGGTGCAGCATTGGGCCGGAATGACGTTGGAAAACAGGATATTGCAGCGACTGGCGGCCGGGCCGGTGGGGGATTTGACGATCGAAGGGGCGGCGGCGGACGAAATGGCGCTGACGCTGAAGATCATGGCGGCGCGGCGGCAGATTTGCATCCGGGCGGGGCAGGTGTCGCTGTTCTGGCACCGGCATATGATCCCGGCGCCGCGGATGGAGGCGGAGGCGGATCTGGTGGCGCGGCCGGTGATGGGGTGAGTTGGGGTGGGCGCATTGCTGGCGGAACGGGTCACGTCATATTTTTCAGCAGGAAGAACCCGTCCCATTTCAATGTCGTTCGATGCGTTCGCCAAGGTTCGCCGTGACGCCGACAGGCAGAGCGCCTCTGGCCTTGTTAGTCATGAGGCAGGTGTAACCGCCGCGCGCCATGTGCGACTGTTGCGCGCCTTCGCCTGAGATGCCAGCCTTCGCTGGCATGACGTTGGATTGGCTGCTTCTGCAATATCATGATTGATAGGCGGCCAGTCGCCTGTCGTCTCTTCCGTCACCCCAGCGGAGGCTGGGGTCTCAGGAGACGGCGAGTCACCGCCTTTCAACGACCTTTGCAGGCGTTGGCTCAAAACCGCCATTTCGCCATCCATCCTTGGCCGGCGCGGGGTGCCGCGCCGGCCGGGCGATCAGTTGGTCGCCTTGATTTCCAGCGACGGGTCGACCAGCGAGGTCTTGGTCGGGGCGGGCGCCGGAGCCGGAGCGGCTGCGGGCGTTGCGGCGGGAACCGCGGCGACCGGGGTGGCGGGCGCGGCCGAGGGGGCGAAGGCGACGCTGATATCTTCGTCGAGGAACGCCGAGACCGGCGCGCCGAGCGGGATTTTCGCGCTGGTGCCGGTGGTGAAGAAGCCCGCGACCGGCACGAAGGCGATGGCGGCGACGACGCCGGCGGTGCCGGTGACGCCCTTGTCATCGAAGCTGCCGGTCAGGCGGATCTGGGTGCCATTGGCGCGGACATAGAGGACGCGGCCGTTGATGCGGCCGGACTTGCCCCACATGCCCTTGTTGCGGACGTCGGTGATCTCGCCCACCACCGGGCTGCCGAGCGGGATGACGGTCTGGCCGTTCAGCATGACGGCTTCGGCGACTTCGAGCTGGACGCGCTGGCCGATGCGCAGCTTCTTGCCCTCGGTCGTCAGCGGCTCGGCGGTCCTGAGCGACAGCTGGCTGCCCGCGCGCAGGATATTGCCGCCAGGCGTGGCGATGATGGTGGCGACCGGCGCGGCAGGCACGGTCGTGACCTGGGCGAGGACGGACGGTGCGCAGGCAAAGGCGATCGCGCCGAGAATGGCGCTGGAAACAGACTTCATTGGTATCCCCCCCAAAGTGACTCGGCTCCCCCGAGCCGAGGTGCATGACCTGCTCTTTGGCGGGGCAAGTCGTCAAGGGGTAAATATTTGATCCATATTGTTCTTTATTCGGAGCGGAGGGGAAAGGCGGCCGGTGGCTTTACAGGCGTGCAACAGGCGATATGAGTTTGGCTCATGAAAAAGCTGATCCTGATCGCCGCCGCTTGTGCCTCCGCCCTGTGCGGCCCCGCTTTCGCGCAGGGGGGCGCCGGAAAGGGCGCGCCCGATCCGGCGCGGTTGAAGGCGACGGTGGAAAAGCTGGTGGGTTTCGGGACGCGGCATACGCTGTCGTCTGCGACCGACGCCAGGCGCGGGATCGGCGCGGCGCGGCGCTGGGGCGCGGCGGAGTTCGAGAAGATCGGCAGGACGTGCGGTGGGTGCCTGACGGTCGAGACGGTGGGGGACCGCTTCACCGGGCCGCGCGCGCCCGACGGCGTCGAGGTGGTGGACGTGCTGGCGATCCAGAAGGGAACAGGCGATCCCAATCAGGTGGTGATCGTCGCCGGGCATATCGACAGCCGGGTGAGCGACGTCATGAACGCGACCAGCGATGCGCCGGGCGCGAACGACAATGCGTCGGGCACGGCGCTGGTGATCGAGGCGGCGCGGGTGCTGGCGGGGGAAAAGTTCGATGGGACGATCGTCTATGCCCTGCTGTCGGGCGAGGAGCAGGGGCTGTGGGGCGGCAAGCTGCTTGCCAGCACGGCGAAAGCGCGCGGCTGGCAGGTGCGGGCGATGCTGAACAACGACATCGTCGGCAACACGATGGGCCAGAACGGCAGACAAGTCGCCGACCGGGTGCGGGTGTTTTCGGAAGGCATCCGCTTTGCCGAGGACGAGAAGGCGGCGCGGACGCGGCGGGCGAGCGGCGGCGAGGATGACGGGCCGTCGCGCGCGCTGGCCAAGAAGGTCGACGGCATCGCGGAAGCCAATCCGCAGATCGGCCTCGACGTGTTCGCGGTGCGGCGTTTCGACAGGTTCGGGCGCGGCGGGGATCATTCGCCCTTCCTGGAGCTGGGATTCCCGGCGGTGCGCTTTTCGGTGGGGATCGAAAATTATGACCGGCAGCATCAGGACCTGCGGACCGAGAATGGCCGCGTCTATGGCGACACGGTCGAGGGGATGGATTTTTCCTATCTGGCGAAGGTGACGGCGCTGAACGTCGCGGCCTTGCGCGAGCTGGCCGATGCGCCGGCCGCGCCTGCGAGCGTGTCGCTGGACGGGGCGCTTTCCATGGATACGCGCGTCCTGTGGGACGGCGTGCCGGGGGCGGCGGGATATAAGGTCTATTGGCGGCGGGCCGACGCGCAGGACTGGACCGACAGCCGCGTCGTGACCGGGGCGACCGAGACGCTGCTGAAGGATGTGGTCGTGGACGATCATTTCATCGGCGTCGCGGCGGTGGGCAAGGATGGGGCCGAAAGCCTCGTGACCTTTGGCGGGATGGCGCCGCGGAAATAGAAGGGTCGAGGTTCAGCCCATGCGGGTCACCTGACCTGACCCTCCGCCAATCCCGGATCGAACATTCAGAGGCGGGGTCAACATGCTTTCGGATCGGGAATGGCTGGCCGGCGAGGACCGGACGGCGTGGGCGCGGCTGCGCGCGCGGCTGACGCAGGCGGCGGCCGAGCGGCTGGAGCGGGAATGGGCCTATCTGGCGCGGCCGGGGCAACTGCCGCCGGCGGGCGACTGGCGCATCTGGCTGATGATGGCGGGGCGCGGCTTTGGCAAGACGCGCGCAGGGGCGGAATGGGTGCGGGCGATCGCGGAGGGCGATCCCGCCGCGCGGATCGCGCTGGTCGGCGCGACGCTGGGCGAGGCGCGCAGCGTGATGGTGGAAGGGGCGTCGGGGCTGCTATCCGTCGCGCCATGGTGGGCGCGGCCGGTCTATGCGCCGGCGCTGCGCAAGCTGACCTGGCCCAATGGCGCCGTGGCGATGCTGTTCGGCGCGGCCGAGCCGGAGTCGTTGCGCGGGCCGCAGTTCAGTCATGGCTGGGCCGACGAGATCGCCAAATGGGCGGGCGGCGAGGCGGCCTGGCATAATCTGATGATGGGGATGCGGCTGGGCGACGCGCCGCGCGTGCTGGCGACGACGACGCCCCGGCCGGTGCCGCTGGTGCGGGCGCTGGCGGCGAGAGATGGCACGGATGTGGTGGTGACGCGGGGGCGGACGGCGGACAATGCGGCCAATCTGGCGCCGGGCTTCGTCGACGCCATGGCGGCGAGCTATGGCGGGACGCGGCTGGGGCGGCAGGAACTGGATGGTGAGCTGATCGAGGAGGTGGAGGGCGCGCTGTGGACCCGCGATCTGATCGAGCGGTGCCGGGTGGCGCATGTGCCGGGAATGCTGGGACGCGTGGTGGTGGCGGTCGATCCGCCCGCTTCGGCCGGGGGCGATGCGTGCGGCATCATTGTCGCCGGCACGGGCGGCGACGGGCGCGCCTATGTGATCGCCGACGCCAGCGTTTCGGGCGAGCGGCCCGAAGGCTGGGCGCGCGCGGTCGCGGCGGCGGCGATGGTGCATGGCGCCGACCGGGTGGTGGCCGAGGCCAATAATGGCGGCGCGATGGTGGAGAGCGTGCTGCGCGCGGCGGAGGAGACGATGCCGGTGCGGCTGGTCCATGCGAGCCGGGGGAAGGCGGCGCGGGCGGAGCCGGTGGCGGCGCTCTATGAGGCCGGGCGGGTGGCGCATCGCGGCGCTTTCCCCGAGCTGGAGGACCAGATGTGCGGATTGCTGGCGGGGGGAGCCTATGTCGGGCCGGGGCGGTCGCCCGATCGCGCCGATGCGCTGGTGTGGGCGCTGACCGATTTGATGCTGGGGAAACGCGGCGAGGCGCGGGTGCGGGGGATGTGAGGGGAACCCCCGGCGACCGCAGGTCGTTTCTGATCCGGTAGATTTCGATGGAGTGAATGTCATGAAGATGGCCAAGATTCTGGCGGCCGTCGTCGGTGTGTCGGTTGCCGCGACGCCGGTTCTGGCGGCCAGCCTCAACAGCAAGGATCGGGCGCGGGTCGCAAGGGCCGCGCCGCGTGATCGGGACGATGTGCGCTACTGCCTGCTCAAGGGCAAGCAGGGGCGCGACAAGGGCACGGTGATCGGCGCGGCCGGTGGCGCGGGCGTTGGACTGATCGCGGGCGGCAGTCTGGGCGAGACCTTGCTGGGCGCTGGCGCGGGTGCGCTGGCGGGCCGGGTGATCGGCAAGAGCGAGGGCACCAATTCGGTTTGCGACCGGGTGTTGGCGCGCAATCCTTGAGGCCTATGGGCGCGGTGGCTTTTCTCGGTCTACAAAACTGACCCACGATCTGATGTCTGTTTCCCGCGGTCGCCCTTGATCGTCCAGAGCGGGCAAGTATCGCTGACCCAGCGCGACTAGACACGCAGTGTCGTCATATTTGCGCGTGCCTGACGATTTCGTGATGCGACAGGATCGGGGCCGTCCGGTGGCGTCGAGCCGAGTGGTGTAATGGCTCAGCAGATTATTCGCCTCGCGCGAGAGCTTGCCATCGACAGGTGATTTGCCGTCCATTGCGAGGGGGGTGGCGCCACCAAAGTCGGTTTGGAACGAAGGGGGGGCAGGTTCCCACAGTACGCGAAAGATTGGTACGGTCATGGGCGTACCATCTTTGCGTCGCACCGCCGCAATCCAGCCTAGTTTCATCATGATGAGTCGGCAGCTTGCGACTGCGATGCCTGTTCCCCCGACAATATCGGTGGGCGCGCAATCGAGTTGATCGGTGCCGTCGCGTCGCGCGATCTTCACGGTTGCCCAGCCCGCTGCTTCCGGCGGCAGGGCCACGAGTCTATAATCTTGGGAAGTCGAGAGAGCGAGCGGTATAGCGTTCGCCTTAACCGAATTTTGCAACTGCCCTGTCGTTTGAGCGAGAGCGAGCAGGCTTAGTGCGATGGGCCACATGACCCGATGTTTGATTGTTGCACCGTCTTTGTAAAGAGGCCGCACTGGTTTGCGACCGGGTGTTGGCGCGCAATCCTTGAGGCGGATAGCCTGCTCCGCTGCCACTGACGCGCTGCGCGCGCAGGTCTCGCTGCTCCTCCGGTAAACGGAAGGGGTGAAGGATTTTCGAGTTCGGTAAGCGGCCTCGCCGCTGACCTTCACTAGCCCTCTCCCCCGGCGGGGAGAGGGTTTTTGCGTTCTGGGGATGCTCATATGAAATGGTTCGGGACGAAGGCGGCCGCATCTGGCGATGCGCGGCCGGTGCTGGCGCGTGCCTGGGGTTCGGGGGCGGTGGCGCTCGGCGAATGGCCGGCAAGCTATGAGGCGCAGCTGCGCGGCGGGGTGATGGGCAATCCGGTGGCGCAGCGGGCGATGCGGCTGGTGTCCGAGGGCGCGGGGGCGTGCGCGATCAAGGTGCGCGGTGTCGAAGAGCAGGCGCGGGTGCTGGGGCTGGTCGGGCGGGCTTCGGCGGGGCAGGGGTTGATCGAGGCTCTGGCCTGCCATCTGCTGCTGCATGGCAATGGCTATGTCCAGCTGATCGCCGGGGCGGACGGGATGCCGGCCGAGCTGTTCGCGCTGCGGCCCGAACGGGTCAGCGTGGAGGCGGATGCGCGCGGGTGGCCGGCGGCCTATCTGTACCGGGTGGGCGAGAGCGTGACGCGGCTGTCGCCCGAGGATGGCGCGGGGCGGACGAACCTGCTGCATATCAAGGCGCTGCATCCGCTGGACGATCATTATGGGCTGGGCTGCGCGGGGGCTGCGGCGGGCGCGGTGGCGATCCACAATGCGGCCAGCGTCTGGAACAAGGCGCTGCTGGACAATGCGGCGCGGCCGAGCGGCGCGATGGTCTATGAGCCGGGCGACGGATCGGTGCTGTCGCCCGAGCAATATGAGCGGGTGAAGCGCGAGATGGAGGCGGCCTTTGCCGGCGCTGCGAACGCGGGACGTCCGATGCTGCTGGAAGGCGGCCTCAGCTGGAAGGCGATGAGCCTGACCCCGGCCGAGATGGATTTCGTGGGGCTGAAAAGCGCGGCGGCGCGGGAGATCGCGCTGGCCTTCGGCGTGCCGCCGATGCTGATGGGCCTGCCGGGCGACAATAGCTACGCCAATTATCGCGAGGCGAACAAGGCGCTGTGGCGGCAGGCGATCCTGCCGCTGGTGGCGAAGATCTGCGCGGGGTTGAGCCAGGGGCTGGCCGGCTGGTGGCCGGGGGTGACGGTCGAGCCGGACCTGGACGCGGTGCCGGCGCTGTCGGACGAGCGGGCGGCGCTGTGGGAGCGGGTCGCGGCGGCGGATTTTCTGTCGGCGGAAGAGAAGAAGGCGATGCTGGGGATCGGCTAATGCTCGCAGGTGGCCTGGGCTTGGGACCAGCGGCCGCCGCTGTCGAGGCAGCTGTCCTGGGCGAGCCGATCGCTCTGCCAGAGCCAGATGGCTGCTGCCGTGAGTGCAAGCGCGAGAAGCAAGGTCAGGCGCTTCATGAGGGGCGGGCGAGGCTGTCGAGGCGGCAGAAGCCGCTGTTCCAGTTCCAGCGGCCGCCCTTCGCCCAGCAGTCGCCGGCACGGTCGAGGCCGAAATACCAGCCGCCCAGGCCGAGCGCGGCGATGACGAGGGCGATGAGGGCTTTGCGGTGGGTGCGCTTCATGGCGCGTCAGATAGGCGCGTGCCGGGGCGATGAAAAGGAGGGCGCGATGAAAGAGGAGATGCTGGCGCGGCTGGTCGCGCAGGCGGAGGGGGCGGGGCTGCCCGGCGGGGGCGACATGGTGATGATCCGCGCGCTGATCGAGGAGGCGAGCGAGCTGGGGGCGGCGCGCGCGCTGGAGCGGCTGGGCCTTTCAGACCGGCGCGCGGAGGGCGATGTGCGGGAATTGCGCGAGCTGCTGTCCGCCTGGCGCGACGCGAAGAAGGCGGCGCGCGGGGCGGTGATCGGCTGGGTCGTGCGGATCGGCATGGCGCTGGTGCTGCTGGGGGTGGCGGTGAAGGTGGGCCTTGTCGGGCTGGTGAAGGCATGAGCGCCGAGCCTGTGCCGGGCGCTTCCCGACTGCGCTCGAAGCGAACGAATGGGGCGGAAGGCGGCGAGCTTCGCTTTGCCGGCTATGCGGCGATTTTTGATCGGGTGGATCGGGGTGGCGACGTGGTGCGGGCGGGGGCGTTTGGCGCTGTCGCGGCGGCGGGCGTGCCCCTGTTGTGGCAACATGGGCCGGGCAGCGTGATCGGCCGGATCGAGACGGCGCGGGAAGATGCGCGTGGGCTGCGCGTGATTGGACGGGTGTCGCGCAGGACGGCGGTCGGGCGCGAGGCGGCGGCGGCGCTTGAGCAGGGGGCTCTCGACGGGCTGAGCTTCGGATACCGGGTGAAGGCGGCGCGCGGGGCGGGGCCGCGGGAATTGCTGGCGCTGGAGCTGGTGGAGGTGAGCCTGGTCACGCATCCGATGCAGCCATTGGCGCGGGTGTTGCGGGTGGAGGCGCCCTCATCCGACTTCGCCTAGCCGCTTTGCGGCAAGGTTTCGTTCCCTTCTCCCGATGGGAGAAGGAATGGTTCGGGCGGTCCGGTTGGGCCGCCCTTTTTTGTGGAGACGGGCATGACGGATCAGGTGATGGACGGGCTGGAAGCAAGCTTCGACATGGTGGCGCAGGGGGAGCGGATCGAGGGGCTGGAGAGCGAAGTCGCGGCGCTGAAGGGGGCGTTGCTGGCGCAGCAGCGGCCGGCGCTGGACGGGGTGAAGGGGGGCGCGGTGGACCCGGCGCGCGGGGCGTTCGTCGAGCGCTATCTGCGGCAGGGCATGGAAGCGGGGCTGGAGCTGAAGAGTTTTTCCGGGGCGAGCGGCGCGGCGGGGGGCTATGCGGTGCCGCGCGAGATCGACCAGTTGATCGGCACGACGCTTAAAGGCATTTCGCCCATTCGCGGCATCGCCAATGTCGTGCGGACGGGCACGGCGGGCTATCGCAAGCTGGTGACGTCAGGCGGGACCGTGTCGGGTTGGGCCAGCGAGACGGGCGCGCGGGCCGAGACGGGGACGCCGGTCTTCAACGAGATCGTGCCGCCGTCGGGCGAGCTGTTCGCCAATCCGGCGGCGAGCCAGGCGATGCTGGACGACGCGCAGTTCGATGTCGAGGGCTGGCTGGCCGGGGAGATCGCCCGCGAGTTCGCCGTCGCGGAGGGCGCGGCCTTCGTCAATGGCAATGGGACGAACAAGCCTAAGGGCTTTCTGACCTATAGCGCTACGAGCGAGGCGGACGGCGTGCGCGCCTTCGGAGCGCTGCAATATGTGGCGTCGGGAGTGGCGGGCGCTTTCCCGGGGACAAGTCCGCAGGACAAGCTGATCGACCTGGTGCAGAGCCTGCGCGCGCCCTATCGCCAGGGGGCGTGCTTCGTCATGAACAGCGCTACGCTGGCGGTGATCCGCAAGATGAAGACGAGCGACGGCGCGTTCATCTGGCAGCCGGGCCTGTCGGCCGCGCAGCCCGCGACCTTGCTGGGCTATCCGGTGGTCGAGGCGGAGGACATGCCGGACATCGCGGCGAACAGCCCGTCGATCGCCTTCGGCAATTTCCAGATGGGCTATGTCATCGCCGAGCGCAGCGACACCAGCATCCTGCGCGATCCGTTCAGCAACAAGCCGTTCGTGCATTTCTACGCGGTCAAGCGGATCGGCGGTGGCGTGGCGAACAGCGAGGCGATCAAGCTGCTGAAGTTTGCCGCCTCGTAAACGAGACGGCGGCAAGCTGCTGACGTTCGCCGCAACCTGATCGGCCAGATGGGGGGAGGCTGCGCGCCTTCCCCCTTATTTTTTCCTGGAAAATGGGCGTGGCGATCACGGGGCTGGAGATGACCGAGGATCGGAACGCTGGCTGGTGGCTGGCGACTGGCGCGCGGAGCGGTGGGGTCTTCGGCCAACGGCGCGGCGGTCGATTTCGCGCCGGACGGACGCGGAACGGGGGAGCAAGATCAGATGAGCCTTTTCGTGAAGGATCCGCAGGCGCGGATCGACCATGCGATCGACTGGTCCGCCTATCTGGCGGCGCAGACGCTGGTCGCCAGCAGTTGGGCGGTGGACCCGGCGGAGGCGGGCGGGCTGGCGGTGGAGGAAAGCGCTTTCGAGGCGCAGCGGAGCAGCGCGCGGCTGGCGGGCGGGCTGGTGGGGCGGATCTATCGGCTGACCAATCATGTGACGCTGTCCGATGGGCAGATGGACGAGCGATCGGTGACGATCCGGGTGGAGGAGCGCTGATGCGGACGGAAGCGGAGAGCGGGGCGCTGGCGGCGTCGCTGGCGGAACTGAAGGCCTATCTGCGGATCGAGACGGGCGGGGAGGATGCGGTGCTGGCGGGATTGCTGCGCAGCGCGGCGACATTGTGCGAGCAGTTCGTCGGCCAGTGGCTGGTCGCTCGGGCGGCGCGCGAGACGGTGGCGGGCGACGGCGGCTGGCAAAGGCTGTCGGCGCGGCCGGTGCTGAGCATCGAGAACGTCGCGGCGGTGGATGCCGACGGAGTGAGCGAGGCTCTGCCGGTGGACGCCTATGCCGTGGACATCGATGCGGCAGGGGACGGCTGGGTGCGATCGACGCGGGCCGGGGACCGGCGTGTGCTGGCGGTCCAGTATCGCGCGGGAATGGCGGGGGAGATGAACGGGCTGCCGGAGGCTTTGCGGCAGGGGATCGTGCGTCTGGCGGCGGACCATTATCTGGCGCGTGGCGCCGAGAGCGCCGCGCCGCCGGCCGTCGTGAGCGCGCTGTGGCGGCCGTTCCGGCGGATGCGGCTGGCATGAGGGCGGCGCTGGAGCGGCGGGTCGAGGAACGGGCGGCGCGGCGGCGTGCGCGGATTGCGGCGGCGCTGGCGGAGGAAGGTGTCGCGGCGGTGGTCGAGGGCGAGGATGTGCGCGCGTCCGGGCCGGGGCTGGCCGCGCGCTGGTCGCGCGAGCTGGCGCTGCGCGAGGCTGGCCAAGGGCGAGGGAGAGAGCGATGAGCGCGGAAGTGGCGGTGCGGGCGGCGGTGATCGCGGCGTTGCGGGGCGACGGGGCGCTGATGGATCAGCTCAACGGCCTCCATGACGGAGAGCCGGCACGGGCGGGCGCGCCCTTCGGCTTTGTCGGCGAATGCCTGGGCGCGGACTGGGGCGGGAAGGATGTCGAGGGGCGCGAGGTGCGGCTGACCATCGGGCTGGTCGTGGCGGACGAGACGCCGGGGCGGCTGGCGGGCATGATGGCGCGGGTCGATCCGGCGATCGGGGCGGCGGGGACGCAGGATGGCTGGCGGATCGTCAGCGCGCGGCTGCTGCGATCGCGCGTGGCGCGGGCCGGTGCGGCGGCGGGATGGCGGGCGGTGGTGGATTACCGGATGCGGGCGGTGCGGGAGGGGACGTAGCCCCCTCTCAACTTCGGCTAGGCAGCAAGCTGCCTAGCCTTCGTATCTCTCCCCGTGGGAGGGGGAGAGATGGCCCGGTCAGCTCGGGCGGCTGTTTTCCTCATATTCGCCGGTGATCTTGTCGACATATTCGGAAACCTGGTCGTCGGCGTCGGCCTGGGCGTCCTTGTCCGATATGCCGTCAGCCTTTTCCTGGGCGATGATGGCGGCGCGGAAGGCGGCTTCCTTGTCGGCGCACGCGCGCTTCATCGCCGACTGGAAGTCGCCGACCGAGAGGCGCTTGTCCAGGCTGGGCTGGACCTGGGCGCTGAGGCATTTGGAAAAATCCTTGCGGCCCATGCCGACGGCGTCGGCGGCCGGAGGAGCGGCGAGCATCATCATGAGCGAAGCGGCAACAAACATCGAAACCTCTCCATAACCCCATTTTCACGTTGAGACGGGTGACGCAGGAGGCGTCCCAAGTCTCCTGTTTTTCGCGATTTTCCGGGCGGGAGCAGGGTGCTTCCGACGTCGGCGTCGCAGGTAGGGAGAATGCGCCATGGGCGTCGAAAAAGGAAGCGCGTTTTTGCTGAAGGTGGGTGATGGAAACATGCCCGCAACATATGCAACGGTGGCAGGAATGCGGACTACCCAATTGTCCGTGAACGGCGAGGCGGTGAACATCACCAGCAAGGATTCGGGCGGCTGGCGCGAATTGCTGTCGGGCGCGGGGGTGCGGTCGGTGAGCGTGTCGGCTGCGGGGCTGTTCACCGGATCGGACGCGGAGATCCGCATCCGCAACCATGCGCTGTCGGGCATGATCGCGGAATATGAGCTGAGCTTCGAGAGCGGGGAGCGGATGCGCGGGCGGTTCCTGGTGACGCGGCTCGACTATGCCGGCGACTATAATGGCGAGCGCAATTACGCGCTGAGCCTGGAAAGCTCCGGCCCGGTGGTGTCGGAATGAGCCCGGGCACGAACCGCGAGCGGGGGGAGACGGCGCTGGAACTGGGCGGCGAGGCGCTGGCGTTGCGGCCGAGTTTCGCGGCTCTGGTGGCAGCGGAGGCGGAACTGGGGCCGCTTTTCGATCTGGTCGAGCGGGCGGCGGACGGGAAGCTGTCGCTCGCTGACCTGGTGGGCTTGTTCTGGCATTGCCTGGTGGATCGGGAGCGGTTGACGCGCGAGGCGCTGGGGGACGCGGTGCTGGCCGTCGGGCTGGCGCGGGTGACGCCGGTGCTCAAGACCATATTGCAGCAGATACTGGCGGGAAAATGAGGCGCTTTGCCGAGGCGGCGGGGCGGCTGGCCGGGGTGGCCGGATGGATGCTCGGCTGGCGGCCGGACGAGTTCTGGCGCGCGACCCCGGCGGAACTGGCCACGGTGCTGCGCGCGGCGCGGGGCGAGGAGGCGCCGGGCGAGGCGGGCGTCGATGGGGCGGAGTTGCGGCGGTTGATGGGGGTGATGCCGGATTAGGCAAAGGAGATGGGTGTGCGGGGCACGCCCCCACCCCTCCCCTTCGGCGGCGGCGCGTGACGCCGCCGCCGAAGGGGAGGGGCCATCAGGTTCGGAGGGCGGGGATGGACGAGGAAATCGAGACTTTGGTGGTGCGGGTGCGCGCCGATACGCAGGGGCTGAACCGCGATGTCGAGGCAATGCGGGGCGTGCTGGAAGGACCGCTGGCGACCGGGGCGGAGCGGGCCGGGCAGCGGATCGAGCAGGGGCTGCTGCGGGCGGTGCGGACGGGCAAGTTCGGCTTCGAGGATCTGAAGCGGATCGCGCTCACCGTGCTGAACGACATTGCCGCGAGCGCGCTGCAATCGGCGGCGGGCGGCGGGAGCGGCGGGCTGGTCCAACTGGGCACGAGCGTGTTGTCGTCGGCGCTGGGGCTGCCGGGGCGGGCGACCGGCGGGCCGGTGGCACCGGGGCGGGCCTATATGGTCGGCGAGCGCGGGCCGGAGATGTTCGTGCCGACGACGAGCGGGCAGGTCGTCGCGAACGGCGGCGGGGCGCGCGACGTGCGGGTGAGCATCGCGGTGAATGGCCGGGGCGGCGAGAGCGAGCCGCGATTGCTGGCGCGCAGCGCGCGGCAGGTCGCGCGGGCGGTGAGGGGAGCGCTGGAGCGATGACTATAGGCTATTGGCTGGCCGATGCGCGGCGGGGGCAGGAGGCGGGCGTCCTCAAGCGCTTCGCCGCGACGCACTGGACGGTGAATTTTCCCCGGCCGATGATGGCGGACGTCGTTACCACCGCGCCGGATGCCGTGCGGGTGGATGCGGTCTTTTACGGGTCGGGCGATCTGGCGGGGCTGATCTGGGAAGCGGAGGATCGGTGGAGCCATCCCCTGCTTGCCTATGAGACGAGCCGGGATTTCCGGCATTGCGTGCTGTCCTTTCGCTGGCGGTCTTCGGGCCTGCGCAAACTGGACGAGACGCATGGGCCGACGCTGACGATCGAGGGGCGGGACGAGGCGGGCAACCCGCGCGCCTGGTATGTGCGCTTGTGGAACCATGCGAGCGGCGGGCCGGAAGATGCGGTGGTGACGCTGGATTTCGCCGCGCTGGTGGGCGGATATGAGCTGCCGGAGGATGCCGACCCGGTGTGGGCGGGGGATGTCGACCGGATGTTCATATCGCTGGTGCCGCCTGATTATGACGAGGGGGACACGCCCTTTGCCACGGCGCAGGAGGGCTGGGCGGAACTGGGCGACATAAGCTGCGACGGCGCGGGTTCGGTGCTGGCGGTGGGCGATGTGATGCTGCCCGAACATGGGCTGAGCATGGCGACCGGCTATGATGATTGTTTCAACCAGACGCCCGAGCGGGTCGTCGCGGCGATCCACGCGCTGGGCTATCGCGGGGCGATCAACCATTATGTGGGCATGAGCCATTATTTCCGGCTGGAGCGGCTGGGTGCGGGGCTGTACGTCAGTCTGGCGGGCGGGGTGCTGAACGCGCCCTGCGCGGCGTGGCACCGGGATTTTGCAGGGCGGGCGAAGGCGCTGGGGTTCGGCGTCATCTGGTCGCTATCCTATGAATTGTTCGACGCCCATTGCTGGAACGACTGGAAGCAAAGGGCGGAAAATGGCGATCCGGCGCTGACCGGATGGTCGCCGCCCTCGACCCTGTTGTCGCCGGCGCATGGCGGGGCGATGGGCTATTTGCAGGCGGTGGCGGGAGCGTTTATTTTCATCGCCTTGGAGGCGGGCCTGCCGATCCTGTTCCAGGTCGGCGAACCCTGGTGGTGGGTGATGCCGGGGGATGGGCGGATATGCATCTATGATGATGCGGCGCGGGCGGCGCTTGGCGGGGCGCCGGTTTCGATCGCGAGCGTGTGGGGCGCGTTGGATGGCGATCAGCGGGATCTGCTGGATGCGGCGGGGGCCGTGCTGGCGGCTTCGACAGCGGCCTTGTGCGCGGCGGTCAGGGCGGTGGCGCCCGACGCGGTGACGCATCTGCTGGCTTATCTGCCGACGATCCTCGATCCGCGCGCGCCCGAGGCCAAGCGGGCGAACATGCCGCTGGGATGGGCTTCACCCGCCTTCGACGTGCTGCAGCTGGAAGATTATGACTGGGTGACGGAGGGGCGGCCGAACCTGACCGCGCGGGGCGTGGCGCTGGCGACCGGCCGGCTGGGCTATCCGGTTGCGGAGCAGCATTATCTGGCGGGCTTCGTGCTGCTGCCGGAACAGGCCGCGCAATGGCGCTCGATCGCGGCGGCGGCGCAGGCGTCGGTGGCGCGGGGGACGGCGGCGACCTTTGTCTGGGCGCTGCCGCAGGTGTGCCGCGACGGCTTTACCTGTTTCAGCATGGATGGGGAGGATGATGTGCAAGCCTTTGACGATGTGCTGTTTCCGATCGCGATCGGGCGCGAGGCGAGCCTGGCGCCAGCCTTTTCGACGCAGATCGTCGAGAGCGTGGGCGGCCATGAGAGGCGGTCGAGCGACTGGGCGGATGCGCGGCTGTCCTTTGATGCCGGGCCGGGCGTGCGATCCGAGGCGGACATCGCGGCGCTGATCGAATTTTTCCGGGCGCGGCGCGGGGCGGCGCGCGGGTTTCGCTTCACCGACCCCTATGATGATCGCAGCGGCGCGCCGGGCGTGGCGCCGGGGCCGATCGACCAGCGACTGGGCGTGGGCGACGGGGTGCGCGCCGAATTCCGGCTGACGCGCCATTATGGCGTGGGCGATGAGGCGCAGGCGCGGATCATCACCCGGCCGGTGGCGGGGAGCATCAGGGTCGCGGCCGATGGCGTGGAACTGACCGAGGGATGGAGCCATGCGGGGCTGGGGGTGATCGCGTTCGACGTGGCGCCGGCGGCGGGGGTGGTGCTGACCGCCGGTTTCCGGTTCGACGTGCCGGTGCGCTTTGCCGAGGACCGGCTGGAGATCAACCGGGCGACCTTTGCCGCGGGCGAGGCGGTGTCGGTGCCGCTGGTGGAGATACGCGAATGAGCGCGGGGCTGGACGAGCCGCTCTGCACGCTGGCCTTTTGCTGGCGGATCGAGCGGCGCGACGGGGTGACGATCGGCCTGACCAGCCATGATCGCGACCTGGAGATGGGCGGCCTGACCTATCGCGCCGCGCCGGGGATGACGCCTTCCGCGGTGCGATCGGGCATCGGGCTGGACGGGGACGATAGCGATGTCGCGGGCGCGCTGAGCAGTGATGCGATCAGCGAGAGCGACCTCATGGCGGGGCGATGGGACGGGGCGGCGCTGGAGTTGCGGCTGACGCAGTGGGAGGAACCGGGTGCGCTGTGGCTGCTGCTGGCGGCGGGCGAGATCGGTGCGGTGTCGCGCAAGGGAAGCAGCTTCTCCGCCGAGTTGATCGGCGCGGCGGCGGTGCTGGGCGCGCCGGTCGCGCCCTCCACCTCGCCCGATTGCCGGGCGCGGCTGGGTGATCGGGCGTGCCGGGTCGATCTGGCGGCGCGGCGGCGGATCGTGTCGGTCGCGGGCGTGGAGGCGGCTGAGGTGGCGGTGAGCGGGCTGGCGGCGGGGGTCTATGCCTTCGGCACGCTGCGCTGGCTCAGCGGACCCAATGCCGGGCTGGTGCAGGCGGTGGTGGACAATGGCGCGGACGGGGTGACTTTGGCCGATCCGCCGGCCTTTGCGGTGACGGCGGGGACGCTGGCGCTGCTGACCGAGGGGTGCGACCGGCAGCTGGCGACCTGCGCCGGGCGCTTTGGCAATGCGGTGAATTTCCGGGGCGAGCCTTATCTGCCGGGAATGGACCTGCTGACCCGTTATCCCGGCGCATGAGCGCGGTGGTGGCGCGGGCGCGCGCCTTGCTGGGCGTGCCGTTCCGGCTGCACGGGCGGAGTGACGCGGGGCTGGATTGCGTGGGGCTGGCGGCGCTGGCGCTCGGCAGGGCGGACGTGCCCTGCGGCTATGGGTTGCGCAGCGGGGGTGTCGGGCGGGCGGAAGCCTGGCTGAGGGCGGCGGGATTGCGGCCGGTCGATCGCGGCGGGGCAGGCGACCTGGCGCTGGTGCGGCCGGGGCCGTTGCAGTTGCATCTGATGATCGGGACGGGCGAGGGCTTCGTCCACGCCCATGCCGGGCTGGGACGGGTGGTCGAGACGCCGGGAGCTTCGCCATGGCCGGTCATCGGGTGGTGGAGCCTCGAATAGGGCGTCTTGTCCACCGGAAATTTCCGCAATGACGAAGCTGGGGAGAAGGCTATGGCGACGGTGGTGCTGACGGCGGTGGGGACGGCGATCGGCGGGCCGGTCGGCGGCGCGATCGGCGCGGTGATCGGCAATGTCATCGACAATCAGATCCTGTTCAAGCCCAAGGGGCGCGAGGGCGCGCGGCTGGCCGACCTGCAATTGCAGACGTCGAGCTATGGCACGCAGGTGCCGAGGCTGTTCGGGACGATGCGGGTCGCCGGAACGGTGATCTGGGCGACGGAACTGAAGGAGACGAAATCGAAGAGCGGCGGCGGCAAGGGGCGGCCGAGCGTCACCAGCTACAGCTATTCGGCGAGTTTCGCGGTGGCGCTGTCGGCGCGGCCGATCCGGTCCGTCAGGCGCATCTGGGCGGACGGCAACCTGCTGCGCGGAGCGGCGGGGGACTTCAAGACCGAGCTGTCGGGGTTTCGCGTCCATGCGGGCGAGGAAGACCAGGCGGTCGATCCGCTGATCGCGTCGGCCGAAGGGATCGCCCTGACGCCGGCGCATCGCGGCGTCGCCTATGTGCTGTTCGAGGATCTGGCGCTGGCCGACTATGGCAACCGCATTCCGTCCCTGACATTCGAGGTGGAGGCGGACGCGACGGCGGTGGAGGTCGGCACGGTCGCCGCAGAACTGAGCGGAGGGCGGCTGGCGGGCGAGGGGCTGGCCGCGCTGGACGGCTTTGCCGCGAGCGGGGCGGATGTGCGCGAGGCGATGGCGCCGCTGGTCGAGGCACATGGGCTGGCGCTGCGGTCGGACGCGGCGGGGCTGCGCCTGACCGGGACGGCCATGGCGGCCGAAGGCGAGATCGGCGCGGCGGGGCTGGCGCGGCGGGTGAACGGGCAGGCGGTCGACCCGGTCGAACGATCGGGCGGGGCGGCCGATGGCGTGCCGGTGGCGCTGAGCCTGCGCCATTATGACGCGGCGCGCGACTATCAGGCGGGGGTGCAGCGGGTGGTGCGGCCGGGACCGGGGCGGCAGGAGCAGGGCGTCGAGCTGCCGGTGGTGATGAGCGCGGATGCGGCGCGGGGGGTAGCGGCGGCGCGGCTGGGCGCGGCCTGGACGGGACGGGCGACGATGGCGCTGCGCTGCGACTGGCGCGCGCTGGCGCTGATGCCCGGCTTGGTGGTGTCGGTCGAGGACGTGCCGGGGCTGTGGCGGATCGAGGAACGCGAATGGGAGGCGATGGCGGTGCGGCTGTCGCTGCGCCGGGTGCCCGGCGCAGGCGGCAGCGTGCCGGCCGGCGCCTCTTCGGGAGCGATCGTGCGGCCGGTCGACGCGCCGCATGGGCCGACCGTCCTGCGGCTGGTGGACATACCGATGCTGAAGGAGGGGCTGGCGAGCGCACCGCTGGTCGCGGCGGCCGCGAGCGGCGGGGCGGGCTGGCGCAGCGCGGCGCTGTTCGTCATCGGGGAGAGCGGGGAGGCGACGCCGATCGGGCGGAGCGCGCCGCGCGCCGTGATGGGGACGGCGCAGGACGCCTTGCCGCCGGGCAGCGCGACGCTGATCGACGAGCGGCATGGGTTGGCCGTGACGCTGCTGGCCGGGGATATGGCGCTGCTGTCGGGCGACGAGCCCGGGCTGGCGCAGGGGCGCAATCTGTGCCTGGCCGGCCGGGAACTGATCCAGTTCGCAAGGGCGGAACGGATCGGGGCGGGGCGCTATCGGCTGAGCGGACTGCGGCGCGGGCTGCGCGGGACCGAATGGGCGATGGCGACGCATGAGGCGGGCGAGGATTTCCTGCTGATCGAGGAGGAGCGGCTGGTCGAGCCGCTGGCGCTGGCGGGTACGCAGGCCGAACCGGGCAGCCTGCTGCGCCTGTCGGCTATCGGCATCGGCGATGTCGAGCCGCCGCAGGCGGTGATGGCGGTGACGGGAGAGGCGCTGATGCCGCCATCGCCGGTCCATCTTCATGCGCAGGCGGACGGTGCGGGCGGGTGGACGATCGGCTGGACCCGCCGCAGCCGCAACGGCTGGCGCTGGCTGAGCGGGAGCGACACGCCGCTGGGCGAGGAGCGCGAGCTTTATGCGGTCGCGGTGATGGACGGTGCGGCGATCGTGCGGCGCGCCGAGACGGACGCGCCCGGCTGGACCTATGCCGGCACGATGATCGCCGACGACGACATGGCGGGGCGGACGGTGGCGGTGGAGGTCCGCCAGGTCGGCACCTTCGCGACCGGGCGGGCCGGGCGCATCATGATTTCGGTGTGAGGATCGGAGGAACGGGAAATGGGCATGGAGACGACACCGCGCTGGGCGCTGCCGCTGCTGTTGGCGGGGCAGGCCCAGAAGGAGATGTTCCACAACGAGGCGCTGGTGCGGATCGACGCGCTGTTGCACGGGCGGGCGGAGAGCGCCGACCTGGCGGTTCCGCCCGCCGGTCCGGCGATCGGGCAATGCTGGATCGTGGCCGCCGGGGCGAGCGGCGCGTGGATCGGGCACGAGGAAAATATCGCCTGCTGGACCGAGGGCGGATGGCGCTTCGTGGCGCCGCAGGCGGGCGCGCGGATGGCGATTGCGGACCGGGGGCATGAACTGTGCCATGATGGCGCCGAATGGAGTGACGCTCCGCTGAGGAGCGACGGGCTTTATCTGGAGGGCGAGAAGGTGATAGGGGTGCGCCAGCCCGTCATCCCGGACCCGTCGGGAGGGAGCTTGATTGACGTCGAGGCCAGAAATACCATTCAGGCGATACTAGCGACGCTGCGAGCACATGGGCTCATATATACGTAATTTTGTCATAATCTCGATTTGTTTGGGGATCATGGCTATTATAGTCTTAACGATCCTCGAAATAGCCTGCCGGACCCCGAAACAAGGCTCTACTGCGTTATTTTTGCAACGGTTTCACTAATTGTGGACTTGCCATGAAACCTTCTTGCCGATACAGGGTTTCAGCAGTCCTTCGTGACACTTTTGAAAGGGGAATTCAAATGCGGAAGCTTGCCCTCGCGGCTGCGCTTGCGACCACAGCCCTGGCCACCCCGGCCTTGGCGCGTGATGACAGCTGGTATGTTGGCGTAGACGCCGGCGTGCTGCTGGTCGAAGACCAGGACATCACTTTCACCCCCGGTAACGCTGGTGCCGCCAGCAATACCATTTCGGGCGTGGACTACCATAAGGGTTATGATTTCGACGCCAACATCGGCTACGACTTCGGCGGTTTCCGTCTGGAAGCCGAAGCTGCCTACAAGCGCGCGAAGGTCGACCTCGACAAGAGCGGCTTCGGCGGCGCGGCCTCTGCCCTGTCGTTCATGCTGAACGGTTTGCTCGACTTCGGTCCCGATGACGGCCTGCAGGGCTTCGTCGGCGGCGGTGTCGGCGTGTCGCGCGGCAAGCTGGCCAACGACCTGGTGAATGACAGCGACACCGGCTTCGCCTGGCAGGCGATCGCGGGCGTTCGCTACCCGGTCACCAACAATGTCGATGTCTCGCTGAAGTATCGCTTCTTCAACCAGGACGACATCAAGCTGATCCCGGCTTACACCACCATTGGTGGCCCCGCCGGTTCGACCGCAGACACCAAGCTGCGCACGCACAGCCTGCTGCTCGGCCTGACCTACAACTTCGGCGCTCCGGCTGAAGCGGCTCCGCCGCCGCCGCCTCCGCCGGCAGCCGAGTGTGCGCCTGGGCCGTACATTGTCTTCTTCGAATGGGACAAGTCTGACATCACGCCTGACGCCGCCACCATTCTGGACAATGCGGTTTCGGCCTACAGCAGCTGCGGCAGCGCCCAGGTCATGCTGGCCGGCCACGCGGACAAGTCGGGTTCGGCTTCGTACAACGTCGGCCTGTCGCAGCGCCGCGCTGACGCCACCAAGGCCTATCTGGCCTCGAAGGGTATCCCGGATGGTGTCATGACCACCCAGGCCTTCGGTGAATCGCAGCCGCGCGTCGAAACTGCCGACGGCGTCCGCGAAGTCCAGAACCGTCGCGTGGAAATCAGCTACGGTCCGGGTTCGGGTCAGTAATCAGATCACCTATCCTTTCGGGGATGGATGAAGGACGAGGGGCCGGTCGCAAGACTGGCCCCTTTTTCGTTGTGCGCGCGATTTGGACAGGCTGGTGCCGTTCCGTGCTGCGTCATCCCGCAGATCGGTGCGGAGTCTTGTACCCTGCGGGCGACGGGGCGGGGGGATGTTCTTGACGCTCGCGCGAGGGGAGACGGCGGGCGATAGGTTTCAGCCGACGCCGGGTTGGCGCAGGGGAAGCAGCGGATGGTGGCCGCCGCATGTCCGCCATCGCTGTGGAGCCGGAATTCGGCCATCTCCGTCGATCATGAGGCGATAGCCGAGATTTTCGCCAGGGCTGGAATTTTACCGCGTCGTGCCCGCATGATGATCGCCGGGCGCGCGCTGCGCCACATCCGACGCGGGACCGCGCGCTATCGGCTTCTTGTCGCATCATTCTCGCGGAAAACCGCTTCCGCCTTGTGCAGGATGTTTCAGGCTTCCGGCCGTGTCCAGATCCAGCCGCCGCCGACCAGAGCGGCAGCGATGGGCAGCAGATACCAGGGCCAGGGGGACAGGAGCAACGCCAGCAGCGCGCTGAAGGCGAAAGCAGCGAGCGCGGCTTTCTTGCCCCGGCGGCTGATTGCGCCGCGTTCGCGCCAGCTCCGGATATGCGGGCCGAAATGCGGGTGATCGAGCAGCTTTGCTTCAAGGCGTGGGCTGGAGCGTGCGAAGCAGAAAGCGGCGAGGATCATGAAGGGCACGGTAGGGAGAAGCGGCAGGAATATGCCGATCAGGCCAAGACTGATCGAGATAGAGCCGGCGATGAGGTAAAGATGCCGCCGCATGGATATTCCTGTGCCGAGTAGCGCGGACTTCCGCATTCCATGCTATTGCTTCGCAGCTGCGGAGCCATGTGGCAAGTGCGGGAGAGACAGATGAGCTGGCTGTCTCTTCGCGATCCGCGCTCTCGGGCAAGGGCGATGGGGAAGCATGCGGATCGTCCGCCGATGACGAAATGACATGATGGAGCCGCCGAGATATTTGCGTGCTGCCAGCGAAGGCGGCCTCGCATCGGAGGCGCGCAATAGGACAGCGTTCCACCTTCCTTCGCCCTTTGTTGCCTCAGGACCATATATGTTTCGCGCTACGATGTCTGGAGGACCGGCCCGATGTTACCCCGAGATATTGCGAGCCAGAACGGTATTTGACGATCTGGCCAAGGCGCTGAGGCCGGGCAAAAAAAGGCGGCCACAAGCGGGCCGCCCTTTTCGTTTGCGACTGTAATCGCGCTTACTTCGTGCCTTCCGACGCCTTGGCCTTGCCGCCCTTCTTGCCCTTTTTCGGGGCTGCCGGGGTGATTTCGAAGGCCAGGGCCTCGTCCTTCATGCGGACATGGACCTCGCCGCCATGGACCAGCTTGCCGAACAGCAGTTCTTCGGCCAGCGGCTGCTTGATCTTCTCCTGCATCAGGCGGCCCATCGGGCGCGCGCCATAGAGCTTGTCATAGCCCTTCTTGGTGAGCCACGCCTTGGCGTCCTCGTCCAGGGTGATGTGGACATCGCGATCGGCCAGTTGCAGTTCGAGTTGCAGCACGAACTTGTCGATGACGCGGGCGACGATTTCCGGTGGCAGATAGCCGAAGGGCACGATCGCATCGAGGCGGTTGCGGAATTCCGGGGTGAAGAGCTTCTTCACCGCATCCTCCTGCACATCCTCACGCGTCAGTTCGCCAAAGCCGATCGATTCCTTCGCCATGTCCGACGCACCGGCATTGGTGGTCATGATGAGGATGGTGTTGCGGAAATCGACGGTCTTGCCGTGATGATCGGTCAGGCGGCCATTGTCCATCACCTGGAGGAGGATATTGAACAGGTCCGGGTGCGCCTTCTCGATCTCGTCGAGCAGCAGGACGCTGTGCGGCTGCTGGTCGACGGCATCGGTCAGCAGGCCGCCCTGGTCATAGCCGACATAGCCCGGAGGCGCGCCGATCAGGCGGCTGACCGAATGGCGTTCCATATATTCCGACATGTCGAACCGCTGGAGCGGGATGCCGAGCAGGGTCGCGAGCTGGCGCGCGACCTCCGTCTTGCCGACGCCGGTGGGGCCGGAGAAGAGATAGTTGCCGATCGGCTTGTCGGGATCGCGCAGGCCCGCGCGCGACAGCTTGATCGCGGACGACAGCACCTCGATCGCCTTGTCCTGGCCGAAGACGACGCGCTTCAGGTCCGTGGTCAGGCTTTCCAGCACGCTCTTGTCGTCGGACGACACCGTCTTGGGGGGAATGCGGGCCATGGTCGCGATGACCTGCTCGATCTCCTTGGGCGTGATCGTCTTCTTGCGCTTGGACGGCACGACCAGCATCTGCATCGCGCCGACCTCGTCAATCACGTCGATCGCCTTGTCGGGCAGCTTGCGGTCGTTGATGTAGCGCGCCGAAAGCTCCACCGCCGCCTTGATCGCGTCCGGCGTATATTTGACATGGTGATGCTCCTCGAACGCGGTACGGAGCCCGGTCAGGATCTTGATCGTATCGTCGATCGTCGGTTCGTTGACGTCGATCTTCTGGAACCGTCGCAGCAGGGCGCGGTCCTTTTCGAAATGGTTGCGGAATTCCTTGTAAGTGGTCGATCCGATGCAACGGATCGTGCCGCCTGACAGAGCGGGCTTCAGCAGGTTCGACGCATCCATCGCGCCGCCGCTGGTCGCGCCCGCGCCGATCACCGTATGGATCTCGTCGATGAAGAGAACCGCGTGCGGCATTTTTTCCAGTTCGGTGACGACCGCCTTCAGCCGCTCCTCGAAGTCGCCGCGGTAGCGGGTGCCGGCGAGCAGCGCGCCCATGTCGAGCGAGTAGATGACCGCTTCCCTGAGCACGTCGGGCACGTCGCCTTCGACGATCTTGCGCGCCAGCCCTTCCGCGATCGCGGTCTTGCCGACGCCGGGGTCGCCGACATAGAGCGGGTTGTTCTTGGAGCGGCGGCACAGGATCTGGATCGTCCGCTCCACCTCGGCCGTGCGGCCGATCAGCGGGTCGACCTTGCCGCGATCCGCCTTTTCATTGAGGTTGACGGTGAACTGTTCGAGGGCGCTGTCCTTCTTGGCCTTCCCGTCCTGCACCTTCTTTTCCTCCTCGGCAGCGCCCTTGGTTTCCTGACGCTCGGGCGTGGGCGTGCCCTTGCCGACGCCGTGGCTGATATAGCTGACGGCATCGAGACGGCTCATGTCCTGCTGTTGCAGGAAGTAGACGGCATAGGATTCGCGTTCGGAAAAGAGCGCGACCAGGACGTTGGCACCCGTCACCTCGTCTTTGCCGGACGACTGGACGTGCAGGATGGCGCGCTGGACCACGCGCTGGAAACCGCTGGTGGGGGACGGGTCGCTCGACCCCTCGACCTTCAAACTGTCCAGTTCGGTGTCGAGATAATGGGTGACGGCGTCGCCCAGCTCGCCCAGTTCCACGCCGCACGCCTGCATCACCTTCGACGCATGTTCATCGTCGATCAGCGCAAGCAGCAGATGCTCCAGCGTCGCATATTCATGCTTGCGCTCCGACGCATGGGTCAGCGCGTTGTGCAGGGTGGTTTCAAGGGCGGGTGCGAATGAAGGCATATTATCTTACTCCAAGCTCCCGGCAGGGAGCGACCTTGAACCTCATGTCGGCATTGCTCGACGCATGATCAAGGCGTGCCGCCCGATCAGCGGAATTGCCAGACTGCCCAAGCCCGAAGAAGCCCTGGAGGGCGCTGGGGGCCGGTCGCCGGTTCATCGCTTGAATAGCGCCTCGGCGGTTGCCTTGTGGTTAACGGCGCTTTCAATCCTTGCCCTGGATCGCGCGATTTCCGCTTCCAGCGTGGCGATCCGGGCGTGTAGTTCGGCAACGGACAGTGGCCCCAGATCCTGTGTCAGCAGGCGGGCCAGCGGATCATCTCCCTTGCGTGGCAGATTGTCATCCAAGTCCATGAAGGCCAATGTTGACCCTGCGGGCCACTCTGTCAATAAGGGCGCGCGCATCGCGGTATGTTTTTGGTGCGGCGCAGCATAAGTGCGGCTTCGGGGGCGGCGATCATGGCGATGGAATTTGCGGTGCCAGGCGAGATGACGGCGATCGGCATCGCCCGGCCCGGCGGACCGGAGGCACTGGTGCCGGAACGGCGGCCGGTGCCTGTTCCGCGCGACGGCGAGGTGCTGATCCAGGTCGCGGCAGCGGGCGTGAACCGGCCCGACGTTCTGCAACGGCAGGGCAAATATCCGCCGCCGCCGGGGGCTTCCGACATTCCCGGGCTGGAAGTGGCCGGTACGATCGTCGCGGCCGGAAGCGGCGCGGACATGCTGGTCGGGCAGAAGGTCTGCGCGCTGCTGGCCGGGGGCGGCTATGCCGAATATGCGGTGGCGCCCGCGGGCCAGTGCCTGCCGGTGCCCGACGAGTATGACCTGGTCGAAGCGGCGGCTTTGCCCGAAACGCTCTTCACCGTGTGGACCAATTTGTTCGAGCGCGCCTATGTGGTGGAAGGCGACACGGTGCTGGTCCATGGCGGCACCAGCGGCATCGGGACGATGGCGATCACCCTGTGCCGGCTGTTCGACATCCGTATCGTCGTGACCTGCGGCAGCGACGAGAAATGCGCGCAGGCGCTGGAATGGGGCGCGAGCCATGCGATCAACTATCGCACGCAGGATTTTGTCGAAGAAGTGAAGCGGATCACCGAGGGGCAGGGGTGCCAGGCTGTGCTGGACATGGTCGGCGGCGACTATGTGCCGCGCAACCTGGACTGTCTGGCCGACGACGGACGGCATGTATCGATCGCGGTGCTGGGCGGCGCGAAGGCCAGCATCTTCATCCCGGCGGTCATGACGAAGCGGCTGACGATCACAGGATCGACGCTGCGCGCGCGATCGGTGGGGTTCAAGAGCCTGGTCGCGGACGAGCTGATGCGGACGGTATGGTCCTTCGTGGGGCAGGGGAAGCTGCGCCCGGCGATGGACCAGCGCTTCGCGCTGGCCGACGCGGCCAAGGCCCACGCCCGCATGGACGCGGGCGAGCATTTCGGGAAGATCGTGCTGGTCGTTTGACGGATGGCGGTTGTGGACGCCTGATCGCGACGCCGATAGAGTTGCTGGTAGTCGCAGTGATCTCGGCGCTGCTGGGCATTGCGGAAAATGTTGACCGTTGATCTTTCATCGTCATCCCCGCGAAGGCGAGAATGACGCGGTGAACTGAATTGGCAGCGGTCACTCCACGGCGTCTAAGGTCTCGAAACCCGCGAAAACCGTAGCATTTCCGTCATAATCCCTGCGAATTTGTAACATTGCGGGCTTAAGGATTCACTCCCGAGGACACATGTCTTGGGGACCGCATCATGAACGCCATTACGCGCTTGCCCTTCCTGGGGGACATAGAGGAGGGCGCCGACGACCGCTTTCATATCCCCGAGCGGGAAGGGCAGCGGCGCCGTTATCGCACCATCTGGATTTCGGACATCCACCTCGGCACGCGTGGCTGCAATGCGGCGATGCTGATCGACTTTCTGGATAATGTGGACAGCGACACCATCTATCTGGTCGGGGACATCATCGACGGCTGGCGGCTCAAGAAGCGCTTTTACTGGCCGGCCAGCCATAATGACGTGGTGTGGCGGCTGATGAAGCGGGCCAAGCGCGGTACCCGGGTCGTCTACATCCCCGGCAATCATGACGAGATGTTCCGGCAGTTCACCGGCATGAGCTTCGGCGGGGTCGAAATCCGGCGCAAGGCTATCCACCAGACCGCCGATGGCCGCAAACTGCTGGTGCTGCATGGCGACGAGTTCGACACGATCATGCTGGCGCATCGCTGGCTCGCCTTCGTCGGCGACGCCGCCTACACCACGTTGATGCGGCTGAATGTCGTGGTGAATGCGGTGCGGCAGCGCATGGGGCTGCCCTATTGGTCGCTTTCCAAGATGGCCAAGCACAAGGTCAAGAACGCCGTATCCTTCATCTCCCGCTTCGAGGAAGTGGTGGCCCATGAAGCCGGCGCGCGCGGCGTCGACGGCGTGGTGTGCGGCCATATCCACAATGCCGAGATGCGCGAGATTGCGGGCATCGACTATTATAATGACGGCGACTGGGTGGAGGGCTGCACCGCGCTGGTCGAACATGGCGACGGGCGGATGGAAGTGCTGCACTGGGCCGACGAGATCGCCGCGCGCGAACGGGCCGAGCGCAGCGCGCAGGCGCGTATGGCGGCTTGACGCAGCGGCACCAAGCCATGAGTGAAGGGCAATTCCCATGCGTATAGCGATCGTCACAGATGCCTGGAGCCCGCAGGTCAACGGCGTGGTGCGGACCTTGCAGACGATCCAGGCCGAGTTGGAGCGGATGGGCCATGTGGTCAAGGTGATCTCGCCCGATCTCTATGGCTCCATTCCCTGCCCGACCTATCCCGAGATCAGGCTGGCTCTGGTCCGCTCCGGCGTGGTGGGGCAGGCGATCGCCGCCTTCCGGCCGGACGCGGTGCATCTGGCGACGGAAGGGCCGCTGTGCCTGGCGGCACGACGCTGGTGCCTGCGCGGCGGATTGCCGTTCACCACTGCCTATCACACCCATTTCCCCGATTATGTGGCGCAGCGCACCGGCCTGCCCGCCGCCTGGTTCTGGCGCTATATCCGCTGGTTCCACGGGCCGGCGCAGGCGGTGCTGGTATCGACCCGATCGGTGCGCGAGCAGCTTCGCGCTCATGGCGTCGCCAATGTGCGCCCTTGGGGCCGGGGCGTGGACCTGGCCGCCTTCACCCCCGATGCGCCCCCGCCGGACCTGTTCGCCGGCCTGCCGCGCCCGATCATGCTCTATGTCGGGCGCGTCGCGGTGGAGAAGAATCTGGAGGCCTTCCTGGCGACCGACCATGAGGGCACCAAGGTGGTGGTGGGCGACGGTCCGGCGCGCGTGGCGCTGGAGCGGGCCTGGCCGCAGGCGCGCTTCCTGGGGGCGATGTTCGGCCGGGATCTGGCGGGCGCCTATGCCGGAGCGGACGTCTTCGTCTTTCCCAGCCGCACCGATACGTTCGGGCTGGTGATGATCGAGGCGCTGGCCTGCGGCACGCCGGTCGCGGCCTATCCGGTGACCGGGCCGATAGACATCGTCACGCCGGAAACCGGGTCGCTGTCGGAGGATCTGGGGCAGGCCATCGCCGAGGCGCTGACGCGCGACCGGCGGACATGCGCCGCCTATGGCCGCAGCTTCAGCTGGGAGCGCAGCGCGCGGGAATTCCTGTCCGGCCTGCATGAAATCGACCCGGAGGCCATAGAAAGCGCCGCCTGACGCATTTCCCTGCCGGATTTCCTTGCCGCAGGGGCCGGGATGGACTATCTCTGACCCGTCGCGGCCGCCCTGATTGGGCGGCCCTTATCGTTTTTACGTGCCGGAGATGACCCCGTGTCCCAGCCTCTCATGCCCCATGCGACCGCCAGCTGGCTGGTCGACAACAGCGCTCTGAGCTTCGACCAGATCGCCGAATTCTGCGGGCTTCATATCCTCGAAGTGCAAGCGATCGCCGACGATACCGCCAGCATCAAATATACCGGCCGTGATCCGGTGCGCGCCCATGAGATCACCATGGAGGAGATCCACAAGGGCGAAAGCAACCCCGACTACAAGCTCAAGATGCTGAAGGGGCCGGAGCCGGTCCGCCGCACCAAGGGGCCGCGCTACACCCCGGTCAGCAAGCGCCAGGACAAGCCGGACGGCATCGCCTGGATCCTGCGCAACCATCCGGAGATTTCGGACGGCGCGATCGGCAAGCTGATCGGCACCACCCGCACGACCATCGCGGCGATCCGCGACCGGACCCACTGGAACATCAGCAACATCGTGCCCAAGGATCCGGTGACGCTGGGCCTGTGTTCGCAGCGCGAACTGGACTCGCTCGTGACCAAGGCCGCGAAGAAGGCGGGCATTGAGGCCCCCACCGATTCGCG
The DNA here is from genome assembly GCF_001650725.1 of Sphingobium sp. TCM1. Lineage (GTDB taxonomy): Bacteria > Pseudomonadota > Alphaproteobacteria > Sphingomonadales > Sphingomonadaceae > Sphingobium. The sequence continues at coordinate 359,185 of NZ_LXVX01000034.1, forward strand.
CCTGGACGGCGACCGCGAGGCGCTGATCGAGGAACTGCGCCGCGAACGCCAGGACGCCGCCCGCCGCGCCGAGGAAGCGCTCAGGAGCGAGTCCGAGCTGATTTCCGGCGCGGCCGCGATCCTCGATCCGTTCAGCGGCAGCAAGGGCGCGGCGTGAAGCCGTAGCGTCACCGGCGGCGGCATCGCAGCCGCCGGCGACACGCGAAATTCCAGGGGCTGCGCCGGCTTTCGGTGCGGCCCTTTTTCGTTTGGTTGACGCTTGCGTAAAGTAAATGATCGCCATACACTTCGGGCCATGGAGAGCCTAGAACAGATCCTGAAGGACCGATATCGTCATCCCACCCGCTGGGACCAGACCTTCCCCCCGCTGTCGATGGGGCAGATGGTGACGGACAGCGCCATGGCGCATCCGCAGGCCCATATGATCGATTTCATGGGCCGCAAGTTCAGCTATGGCGAGATGTTCGACCAGATCAGGCGCGTGGCCTGCGGATTGCAGGCGATGGGCGTGAAGAAGGGCGATCGGGTCGGTCTCTACCTGCCCAACACCCCCCATTATGTGGCGGCTTATTATGGCGCACTGATGGCCGGGGCGATCGTCGTCAATTTCTCGCCCCTCTACACCGCCGCCGAACTGGAGCATCAGGTCGAGGATAGCGGCACCAGGATCCTCTTCACCCTGTCGGCCAAGGCGCTGCTGCCGACGGCGCTGGAGGTTCTGGAACACAGCACGCTCGAAACGCTGATCGTCGGGACGGTCGCGGAGATGCTCTCCCCCGTCAAGTCGCTGCTGTTCCGCTGGTTCAAGGCGAGCGAATGCACGCCCCTGCCGGATGATCCGCGGGTGATCCGCTACGACCGGTTCATGGGCAACAAGGGCGACTGCGCCGTGGCGGAGATCGACCCGGTGAACGACGTCGCGCTGCTGCAATATACTGGCGGCACCACCGGGACGCCCAAGGGCGCGATGCTGACCCACCAGAACCTGACCGCCAACGCCCGCCAGGCGCAGGCGATCGACCCGCACCAGCATGAGGCTGACCGGATCATCGCGGTGCTGCCCTTCTTCCATGTCTTCGCCAATACCTGCACCCTCAACCGCACGGTGGTGAATGGTGGCGAGATGGTGATGCTGCCGCGCTTTGACGCGGCGCAGGTGCTGGCGGCGGTGCAGCGGGTCAAGGCGACCTCGCTGCCCGGCGTGCCGACCATGTTCCAGGCGCTGCTGGACCATCCCGCGATCCGCAACATCGATTTTTCGTCACTGCGGGCCTGTATTTCGGGCGGCGCCCCCCTGCCGCTGGAATTGAAGCAGAAGTTCGAGACGGCGACCGGTGCGCGGCTGATCGAAGGCTATGGCCTCACCGAAACCAGTCCGATCGTCTGCACCAACCCCTATGAGGGGCTGAACAAGAGCGGCACGGTGGGCCAGCCGGTGCCGGGCACGCGGGTCAAGCTGGTCGACCGCGAGGATCCGACCAGGTCGCCGCCGGAAGGCGAGCCGGGCGAACTGCTCTTCGCCGGGCCGCAGATCATGAAAGGCTATTGGAACCGGCCCGACGCCGACGCCGAAGTGTTCATCGGCGACTATATCCGCACCGGCGACGTCGGCATCATCGACGAGGACGGCTATGTGAAGATCGTCGACCGATTGAAGGACATGATCGCGGTCGGTGGCTTCAAGGTCTTCCCCAGCCAGGTGGAGCAGGTTCTCTACCATCATCCGGCGGTCAAGGAGGCGCTGGTGATCGGCGTGCCCGATCGCTATCGCGGCGAGCAGCCCAAGGCCTTCGTAACGCTGAACGAGGCGGCGGAAATCGACGGGCCGGGCCTCAAGGAATGGCTCAATCCCCAACTCGGCAAGCATGAGCGTGTGTGCGAGGTGGAGGTGCGGCTGAACCTGCCCAAGACGCTGGTCGGCAAGCTTTCGCGCAAGGAACTGGTGGCAGAGGAGCGCGCCAAGGCGGACGCGGCTGCGAAGGAGGCTGGAACCGCGGCCTGATCCTTCCTATCTGGGCGCCTCACGCAGACAAGGAATGGACCAATGGCCGAAGAAATCGCGACACTTGCCGGGGGATGTTTCTGGTGCACCGAAGCGGTGTATCAGAATCTCAGGGGCGTGAGGGCGGTGGAGAGCGGCTATATCGGCGGCACATTGCCCGACCCCACCTATGAACAGGTCTGTTCGGGCGCGACCGGCCATGCAGAGGCGATCCGCATCACCTATGATCCTTCGGTTATCAGTTATGCCGACCTGCTCGACATCTTCTTCGCGACGCATAATCCGACGACGCTGAACCGGCAGGGCAACGACATCGGCACCCAGTATCGGTCGGCCATCTTCCCCCATTCGGCCACGCAGGAGGCCGAGGCCCGTGCGGGAATCGAGCGGGCGCAGGCGGATCAGTCCGACCCGATAGTCACCGCGATCGAGCCGGACGCGCCCTGGTATCCGGCCGAGGATTATCACCAGAAATATTGGGACCGGGTCGGGGACCAGAACCCCTACTGCATGGCCGTGATCCCGCCCAAGCTGGCCAAGCTGCGCAAGGGTTTCGCGCAACGGATCGAGGGGTAGGGCGCCGCGACGACGCTCCGTTGACGACCATGTTCCGTCATGCCGGTGGAGGCTGGCGTCACCGGCAACGACGCGCCAGACTGACGGGCGTTGTCGGCTTCCTGTCCGATGTGGACGGGCAGTCGAGTTTTGCGGCGTTCTTAGTCGGCGGTTCATCCGAACCATGTTAGGGACGCCCGGAACAACTAGTCGGGGACGAAGATGAGGAAGTCGTTATTGCTGGCCACGCCGCTGATCCTGCTGGCGTTGCCTGGCTGCGTGCGGACGGTGGCGAGCGTCGTGACCGCGCCTGTGCGCGCGGGTGCGCAGGTGGTCGACTGGACCACCACCAGCCAGGACGAAGCGGACCGCAATTATGGCCGCAAGATGCGCGAGCAGGAAGCGCGCGAGGGCCGCGAGCGCAAAAAGGCCGACAAGGAGCGGCGCAGGCAGTGCCGCGAGGCGGGGTATGACAATTGTGACTGACCAGTTGTTCTGACCGCCTTCCCCGCCCCGCGCGAAACGAACGGATGGCCAACGCCGTCCGTCCCGCGCGGGTAGGAGAAACGGTCGCGGGCGTTCAGGCCGCTGCTCGCTTCAATCGGTCGTTGATGGCCGCCCCGATGCCCTCGCTCGGGATAGGCGCGACGGCGATGCGGGCCGCCGCGCTGGCGTCGGCGATGTGGAGGGCGGCGAACAGGGCCGCGCCCGCTTCGCGCAGGTCCGCTTCGGGGCTGAGGTTGATGTTGCAGGGCATCAGGCCGAAACCGATCAGATATTCGTCGGCCTCGGCCCGCAGCGCGTCCAGCCGTACCGGCTTGGATGGCGCATAATGGCTTTCGAGCTGGCCGGGTGCCTCGATCTTGGCGTCGCCCTTGGCGCTCGTTACGGGCAGGCCGGTCGCCTCCTCCAGCATGGCGGCGGTGATAGGGCCGGGGCGCAGCAGCCGGACACGCTTGGTTTCCGGCGCGGCGATGGTCGATTCCAGTCCCTCGCTCGTCGGCCCCTCATCCAGGATCATCCGCACCTTGCCGTTGAGGCTGGCGAGCACATGCTCGGCGCGCGTCGGACTGATCGACCCGCTGCGGTTGGCCGAAGGCGCTGCCAGCGGGCGGCCGCTCTCGCGGATCAGCGCGCGCATCGCCGGATGGGCGGGCAGGCGCAGCGCGACCGTGGGCAGGCCGGCGGTGACGAGCGGCGACAGGCCGCTGTCGGCGCGGACGGGCAGCACCAGGGTGAGCGGGCCGGGCCAGAAACGCTCGGCCAGCCGCTCCGCCACGGGGGAGAAGTCCGCCAGCGCGCGTGCCATGGCGATATCGGCGACATGAACGATCAGCGGATTGAAGCTGGGCCGCCCCTTGGCGCTGTAGATCGCGGCGACCGCATGGCTGTCGGTCGCATCGGCGGCGAGGCCATAGACGGTTTCGGTTGGCACGGCGACAGGCTCGCCGGCGCGGATGAGCAGCGCCGCTTCGCGCAGCGATTCTGCGCCATAGCGGCAGGATCGGGTGGAATAGGCTGGATTGGCGATGGTCACGGTCCCCGCGATATAGTCCCCGGTTCAGGCGAGTAAAAGGCCATTGCGACAGGAGAATGACATAGCCGCCGCTTGCCGCTGCGGGGATCGCCGATTAAGCCCGCGTCATGACCGACGCACTTCTGACCCGCATTGCCGAGGCGCTGGAACGGCTCGCGCCGCCGCCGCCTCTTTCCGCCGATCTCGCGACAGCGCCCGCCTATGTCTGGGACGGCCATGCGATCCATGCGGTGGAAGCGTTCGCGCCGGTGGAATTCGACCTGCTGAGCGGGATCGATGCGCAGAAGGGGTCGCTGCTGGAAAATACCCGCCGCCACGCCGCCGGCCATGCCGCGCATGATGTGCTGCTGTGGGGCGCGCGGGGGACCGGCAAGTCGGCGGTGGTGGCGGCGGTTGTCGGCCGGTTGCAGGCGAATGGGCAGGATGTCGCGCTGCTGCAATGCGCGATCGACGAGCTGGCCAGCCTGCCGCGGCTTTTCTCGCTGCTGCGCGGCACGACGCGGCCGTTCATTCTGTTCCTCGACGATCTGGGCTTTGACGAGCAGGGGGTGGGCGATGCGCGGGCATTGCGATCGCTGTTGCAGGGCGGGACGGCGGCGCGGCCGGCCAATGTGCGGCTCTATGTCACCTCGAACCGGCGCCATATCGTACCGCGCCACCTGTCGGAGCAGGACGACCCGGTCAATCCGCGCGACGTGGTGGATGACAAGATGGCGCTGTCGGACCGGTTCGGCCTCAGCCTCGGCTTCCATGCGATCGACCAGGATGCCTATGTTGCGATCGTCAGCGGCTATGCGGGCAGGCTGGGCCTCGATTTCGACCGGCTGGAGGCGATCCAGTGGGCGACCCAGCGCGGCAGCCGGTCGGGCCGTGTCGCCTGGCAATATGTGGTCGAGCTGGCCGGACGGAATGGGGTGACGATCTGACATTTCCGTTCGTGTCGAGCGAAGCCGGGAAATGCGGCCCGACGCGCTCGAACGAACGGATGCGATCGACCTTACTTCGCCTTCGTCACGCGCCAGATCACGCCGCCGACGTCGTCGCTGACCAGCAGCGCGCCCTTCGCGTCGGCGGTGACGTCGACCGGGCGTCCCTGGGCCGCGCCATCCTTGTCGAGGAAGCCGGTCAGCACGTCCACCGGCTTGGCCTTGCCTGCCTCGCCATCGGCAAAGCCAACGAACACGACCTTGTAACCGGCGGCGGGCTTGCGGTTCCAGCTGCCGTGCAGGCCGACGAAGGCGCCATCGGTATAGGGCGCGCCCAGTTGCACCTTGTCGGCGAAGGTCAGGCCCAGCGGCGCGACATGGTTGCCCAGCGCATAATCGGGACGCTTGGTATATTCGCGGATTTCCGGGCGCTGCGGCTGGACGCGGCGATCCTCATAGCCGCCCCAGTAATTCCAGGGCCAGCCATAGAAGGCGCCGAATTCGATGCGGGTGAGATAATCGGGGACCAGATCGCTACCCAGCATGTCACGTTCATTGACCACGCCCCACAGCGCGCCGCTCTTGGGCTCGAACGCCAGGCCGACCGGATTGCGCAGGCCCGAAGCGAAGGTGCGCTTGTACCCGGTCCTGGGATTGACCTCCATCACCAGGGCGCGGTTCCGCTCCGTTTCCAGGCCATTCTCGCCGATATTGCTGTTGGAGCCGATGCCGACATAGAGCAGGCCGTTGCGACCGGCCACCAGGCTCTTTGTCCAGTGCTGGTTGGGCGCCTGCGCGGGCAGGTCGATGATCTTGCGGCCCTTGGCCGTGATCTTCATGTCGCCTTCCTTGTAGGGGAAAGCCATCACCGCATCGGTGTTGGCGACGTAGAGGGTGTCGCCCAGCAGCGCCATGCCATAGGGCGAATGGAGGCCGGTAAGGAAGGCCGTCCTGGTTTCCGCATGGCCATCGCCATCGACGTCGCGCAGCAGGGTGATGCGATTGGCCGAGGGTACGCCCGCGCCCGCCTTGTTCATGAGGTAGTTCATCACCCGCTGGACGATGCCGTCCTTGGGGCGGGGCGGACTGTTGGTTTCGGCGACCAGAATGTCGCCATTGGGCAGCCGCAGCAGCGAGCGCGGATGCGCAAGGCCATCGGCGAAGCGCGCAACGGCCAGCCCCTTGGCCGCCACCGGCCTGGCCTCGCCCTGCCACGGCTTCACCTCGGCGATGTTGATCGTGGGCAGCATCTCGCTGCGCGGGCTGGTGAAGGCCGGCTCCCGGCCGGTATCGGCGCCAGCGGGCAGGCGCGCGGTGTCGCCCTGCGCAAGGTAGAGGAAGGCGCCTCCGGCCAGGGCCAGGGCAACGAGCGGCAGGACGATGATGTGCTTGTTCATGCGCCCATATCTATGCGGGCGCCGTTCGACGGGCAAGGCGGATGGCGCCTCGCTTCGCGCTTATTTGCCGCGTTCGCGCAGGTAGAGGAGGAGCGCGATCAGCACGCCCGCAGCCGCGCCCGCCAGCAGGCCGATGCTGGGCTGCCCCAACATGCCGCCGCCGATCGCGCCGCCCAGGATCAGCAGCGCGATGATCGCGCCCGCGCCGGTGGGATGATGCCTGCCCTTGCTCATGGGTCGTCCTTGCCATGGCACGGACGGTAAAGCCAGCGTCATTGGATGGCGGTCCGTTTCGGGACAGCCTGTCCTGCTATGGGACATATGTCCGACTGTGGGACTTGCCTAACCGGCCATTCACCCTCGTGTCCGGCGCGGACGGCCAAAGGCTGCAACTGGCATGGTGATTGAACCTTGGTTCCAATCAGGGGCGCACAAGTCGGGGGTTATCATGCAGATGCCATATCTTGCGAACCGCAAGAGCTATGAGGATGCTGCCGAGCTGATCAGCCGGTTCGGCGACCATGCCGGCTACGAAGCCGCGGCGCGGGCGGACCACAGCCTGGACCAGGGCAATCATGTCCACTTCTGCCACTGGCGACAGATCGAGCGGCTGATCGTGGTGCTCGCCCATGACCAGCCGCTGGGTACTATCCACTAGGGTCGATCGACCCTGGGATTTAGAGGCGCAGGCCCGCTATTTCCGGCAGGCCGGCCAGGATGTTGAGATTCTGGACGGCGGCGCCCGCCGCGCCCTTGCCCAGATTGTCGAGCGCGGCGACCAGTCGGGCCTGGCCGCGCTCTTCATTGCCGAACACGAACAGGGCGAGCCGGTCGGTCGCGCCGACATGCTCCAGATGCACCTGTCCCATGGCGGCGCTGTCTTCCAGCGTGGCGACGCTGACGATCGGCGATTCCGCATAGGCGGCGGCCAGCGCGTCGTGGATGGCGACGACCGAAGGCGCGCCTGGCATCGCCCGCAGTTGCAGCGGCACTTCGACGATCATGCCGCGATAGGCGTCCGCCACCGCCGGTGCGAACAACGGTGGATGGGCGAGGCCCGAATAGCGGGTCATTTCCGGCACATGCTTGTGCGCCAGGTTGAGCCCATAGGGGCGGAAGGCGGTCGGCGCGCCGGCGTCGCCTTCATATTCGGCGATCATCGACTTGCCGCCGCCCGAATAGCCGGACGCGCCAGACACCGTCACCGGCCAGTCGGCCGGCAGCAGCCCGGCCAGCACGAGCGGACGGACCAGCGCCAGGAAGCCGGTCGGCCAGCAGCCCGGATTGGCGACGAAGCGGCTGTCCGCCAGCCGACCGCGGTGGCCCGGTTCCAGCTCGGGGAAGCCGTAGGTCCACCCGTCCGCGACGCGATGTGCGGTCGATGCATCGATGACGCGGGTGCGGCCATTGTCGATCAACGACACGGCTTCGCGCGCGGCGTCGTCGGGCAGGCAGAGGATGACGATGTCGGCGGCGTTCAGCGCGTCGCGGCGCGCGCCGGCATCCCTGCGCTTTTCTTCCGGAACGGTGATGAGCGAGAGTTCGGGACGGCCGGCCAGCCGGTCGCCAATCTCGATGCCGGTGGTGCCATGCCCGCCGTCGATGAAAATGCTGGTGGTCATGCGCCGATCCTCCGCCGCGCGATGATGGGTTGGACATGCGTGTCGACAAGGCGCGCCACCACGTCCGCCAGCGGCTCGCGCACCACTGCCATCCAGTGGGCATTGGCGTGGAGCAGCGTCCTGCCGTCCGTCATGATGCCGACATGGCCGGGGAAGAAGATGATGTCGCCGCGCTGGAGGGCGGCATCACTGCCGATCGGCGCGCCGATGCCTTCGCATTGCAGGTCGGTGTCGCGCGGGACGGCCATGCCTGCCGCGCCGAGCGCCACCTGCACCAGCCCCGAACAGTCGATGCCGCGATGGCCGCGCCCGCCCCACACATAGGGCTGGCCCAGATAGGCCTCGGCTACGGCCACCCAGTCCTGTGGACGTTCGTCGATGGCGACCGCGTGGCGCGCATGGATGAAGCCTTCGGCGCAGGCGATGAAGTCGCCCTGCGCCTCGCCCGAGAAGCGGCTTCCGCGCGGCCAGTAGTCGGCGATGGGCGACTTGATGTCGGCGGCGGCGAACAGCGGCGCCGCGCCCGCGATGATGCGATGGGTCGGCTTTTCCTCGACATCCAGCGCGTCGCGGCGGACATAGCCGACATACCCGTCATGACCGCAAAAGCCCCAGGCCCAGTCGGTCATCACGTCGAGCGCGTGGAAGACCTCGCCGCGCAGCAACTCGCTCACCGCTTCGGACGTGGGCGAGGCGGCGGACAGGATCGGCGTCCCTGGCGAGACGCAAGTCAACGGGACGGCGCGGGCATAATGGGCGGAAAAGAGCGTACCGGCGAGCGCCAGGTCGGCGAGGTCGCCGCGCGCCGCGTGGACACGACGGTCGAGCGCGACGGAGCGGCCGTCGAGCTTGAACCGGGTTCTTTCAGGCGGTGCGTTCCGCTGAGGGGTGTTGGAGCCGTTCATCGCGCGCGGTTCCTGCGATGAAATGGTGAAAGGCGTCAAGAAATTCCGCCCCTTTTGGGGTCCGGGTGATGAAAATATTGCGACGATCGGCCACATCGCGTTCGCGGCGCAGATAACCGAGCGCCGAAAGCTTGTTCAGCGCGCGGGTGATGACCGGCTTGGAGACGTGCAACGCCTCCGCCAGGCCACGCACCGTATGCGGTCCGTTGCCGATATAGACCGTCATCATGAGGGCCATCTGACGGTTGGTGAGGTCAGGCTTGCCGGAGCGGACATAGTCGACCAGAGTACGCATCCACTGACGCAGCGGTTGCAGTCCCGGACGGTCGGTTTCGGCAAGCGATTCTTTGGCGATCTGCGCGGTCATGTGGACGTAACGCGCAATGGCCAATCCGGTTGCGTAACGGATCGGCGCTTTGTCGCAGCGCCTAACCGTCCCTGCCGTATCGCCTTTGCAGCAGGCGGAAGGCCGCGCGCATCCCCAGCGCCTCGCCTCCCTTGGGCCGCCCCGGCTTGCCTGACGGGCGCCAGGCGAAGGTGTCGAGGTGCAGCCAGGGCGTATCCTCGGGAACGAAGCGCTTGAGGAACAGCGCGGCGGTGATCGCTCCGGCAAAACCGCCTTCGCCGGCATTGTTGATGTCGGCCACGTCTGATTTCAGCATGTCGGCATAGCCGTCCCACAAGGGCAGGCGCCAGGTCGGGTCGTCGATCTCGGCGCCCAGCGCCGCCATCTCCGCCGCCACCCCGTCATCATTGGCGAAGAGGGCGGGCAGGTCCGGGCCGACCGCGACGCGCGCCGCGCCGGTCAGGGTGGCGAAGTCGATCAGCAGTTCGGGCTTCTCCTCGCCGGCGCGGGTCAGAGCGTCGCCCAGCACCAGCCGCCCTTCGGCGTCGGTATTGCCGATTTCTACGGTCAGCCCCTTGCGCGTGCGCAATATGTCGCCGGGGCGGAAGGCGTTGCCCGATATGGCGTTTTCCGCCGCCGCGATCAGCAGGTGCAGCCGCACCGGCAGGCGCGCGGCCATGACGAGTTGCGCCAGGCCCAGCGCATGGGCCGCGCCGCCCATATCCTTCTTCATCAGCCGCATTCCCGACGACGGCTTGATATCGAGCCCGCCGCTGTCGAAGCAGATGCCCTTGCCGACCAGCGCGACGCGGGGATGGGCGGGATCGCCCCATGTGAGTTCGATCAGGCGCGGGGCAAAGCCCTTGTCCGCCGCCTTGCCGACGGCATGGATCATCGGATAGCCCTGTTCCAGCGCATCGCCGCGCGTCACGCTGACAGCCGCGCCGAAGGATCTGGCGACCTTTTCCACCGCGGCTTCCAGGTCGGGCGGCCCCATGTCGGCGGCGGGCGTGTTGACGAGGTTGCGGACCAGCGCCACCGCCGTCGCCAGTTGCACGACCGGGTCGATCTGCGCGACGCCGCCGGTCAGCAATATGCGCGGGCCGGCGGATGCCTCATCCTTGCGATAACGGTCGAAGCGATATTGCGCCGTCAGCCAGCCCAGCGCCGCGGCGCCCGGCGTGCCTTCCGCCAGCCTGTAGCAGCCTTCGGGCAATGTTTCGGCCAGGCGGGCGAGGCACCAGGGGCCCAGCGCGTCCTTGCTGGCGACGCCCGCCACCACGGACCACTCGTCCCCATCGCCCGGCAGGATCGCCTGCTCGCCGGCCTTGCCCTTGAACCGCTGCGCCGCGACGAGCGCACGCACCCGGTCGGGCTGGGTCGAAAGCCACGCCTCGACGCCTTTGGTTTCGACCAGGTGGATCGAACGGGCGGGCTGCTGGTTGTCCGCTTTGAGCAGGTCGGAAAATTCGGTCATGGGCCGGATGTAGGGGAAAGAGATCGGCCATGGAAAGCCAAAATTTTCATCGTCCGCAGCGCACGACCGGCCCTTTCTTCCTTTGCGCTGCGGGCCGGAGAAGCCTAGATTTGCAGGCAGAAAATGAGAAGGAGAAGGATCATGATTCACGGTGACGACCGCAGTCTTCAGGCTGCGCGAGCGCGGGCCTATGCGCTGGCCGACACGGGCCGTTTCGACAATAGCAATGCGGTCCAGGCGGCGCTGATCGCGGAGGGCTGGTCCAATGCCGGCCGTGCGCTCGACAGCGACTATGCGCGCAAGGCGATCGGCGAACGCTGCCGCGCGGCCAAGGCGCATTGATGCGGGGCGGGGGGCTGCTACCGGCGGCGGTGCTGGCGCTTGGCGCCTGTTCCCCCGCGCAGGACGTCGCGGCGGACAATGCAGCAGCCAATGTCGCGGCCACCCGCTTTGCCGACCGCATGGCGGGCGCGCCACCCCCGGCGCCGCCTGCCGAACCCTTCGAGGAGGAGGAAAAGACCGACTTTCTCGAATTTGCCTACGCCTATCCGGCGCAGGCGGCGGCGATCCCTTTCCTGGTCGATAAATTCGGCAAGGAAGCGGCGTCGTCCAAGGCGGATGCGCTGAAAATGGCGCGGGAGGACAGCGCGTCGGCGAAACGATCGGGCTACCCCTTCCGTCCGCACAGCCTGGAAACACGATGGACCGTCGCGGCCGATACGCCGCGCTTTCTGTCGCTCCAGTCGCAGACCTATGTCTATACCGGCGGCGCGCATGGCATGACCGGTTATGACGGGCTGCTGTGGGACAAGGCGCGCAAGCGGGAAACCAGTATCAAAGCGGTGATGACCACCCCGGCCGCCTTTGCCGCCGCGATCAGGGATCGCTTCTGCGCCGAACTGGACAATCAACGCGCGGAAAAGCGCGGTGCGCCGGTGGTGCGCGGCGACGACGACTTCACCGAGTGCATCGATCCGATGGAGCAACTGCTGGTGCCCGCATCGAAGGACGGCAACCTGATCGACGCCGTGGTGGTGGTGATCGGCCCCTACAGCGCAGGTCCCTATGCGGAGGGCAGCTATGAGGTGCGGCTGCCGGTCGATGCGGCAATGCGCGGGGCGATCAAGACCGAATATCAGGACGGCTTCGTCGTGGCACGATGACGCTGCGGATCAAGCGCTTGGCTCTATCTGCCCGTCCGGCTGCACAGCACGTCGGCCAGGTAGACGCGGCGGTTGACCGTCTCCATCGCTTCCCGTGCGGCGGCGGTCCAGCCCGAGCGTGAGCAGAATTCGTCGGCCGACCGTGCAGCGCAGGCGCTCGTCGCCGCGCCCTGTGGGCAGGCGAGGACGCGTTTCCCGCGCAAGGTCGGATCCGGATAGAATTGCGCCGCCATCCCCCTCAGCGACCGGCCGGTCCCCGGTGCCAGATTGTCGCCGCCCCACCCGCCACCTGGTCCGCCGTTGGGCAGGGCGAGGCGGATCGAGCCGAGGCGATTGCCGAAGCCCAGCCGGTTGCCGATGATCGCAAGGCTCTGGCTGGTAGTGAAGCAGGTGCCGCGGAAATTGGGCAGGCTGCACAATTCCCACGTCCCGCGTTGCACGCGCACGCTGTGGACCGGCCAGGCGAGGCGAAGGTCGGGATCGGCGCGGGACTGGGCCGCGGCAGGCCCGCGATAGCCCGGATCGCGGTAGATGATCGCTTCGGGCACGCTCTTGTCCTGCGCCGGGGCGGGCGCGGCAAGGCCGGACGCGATGACAAGGCAGGACGCAAGGACGGCACGACGGGGCATGGCATCTCTCCCACAGCGATGCAGGGCCGGCACGCGACTCGGCCCTGTGCTGCGCGCAGACTATGCCGCCGACGCTCCGCTTGCCAATCGTTACGCGATGCTGTCCACCGGCACGCCGTAGAGGTCATGCTCGTCGGCATCCTCGATCATGACGTCGAAGATGTCGCCGGGCTTCCGCCCTTCGCCCACGTCGCGCAGGAAGACATTGCCGTCGATTTCCGGCGCGTCGGCCTGGCTGCGTGCGGTCGCGCCGATGCTGCCATCCTCCTCGTCCGGCTCGCCCACTTCGTCGAGGATGACGGGCAGGACGCGGCCGACCTTCGCCTGCAACTTGGCGGCGCTGATCCCGGCGGTCTTTTCCATGATCCGCTGATAGCGTTCTTCCTTGACCTCTTCGGGCACGGCGCCGGGCAGATCATTGGCGGCAGCGCCTTCGACCGGTTCGAAGCGGAAGGCGCCGACGCGGTCGAGCTGCGCCTCGTCCAGCCAGTCGAGCAGATATTGGAAGTCCGCCTCGGTCTCGCCGGGGAAGCCGACGACGAAGCTGGAGCGGATCGCGATGTCGGGGCAGATGTCACGCCACTTGCGGATGCGGTCCAGCACCTTGGCTTCATTGGCGGGGCGCTTCATCGCCTTGAGCACGCTCGGCGCGGCATGCTGGAAGGGAATGTCGAGATAGGGCGTCAGCAACCCTTCGGCCATCAGCGGAATGACCTGATCGACATGGGGATAGGGGTAGACATAGTGCAGCCGAACCCAGGGCGCCTGGCCCTCCGCCGTGCGGAGCTGGCCCAGTTCGCGGGCGAGGTCGGTCATGTGGGCGCGGACTTCATGGCCCTTCCACTGGCGCGTCTCGTGGCGCGTGTCGACGCCATAGGCCGACGTGTCCTGGCTGATGACCAGCAGTTCCTTCGTGCCGGCATGGACCAGCTTCTCCGCCTCGCGCAGCACGGCGTCGACGCGGCGGCTGACGAGGTCGCCGCGGATCGAAGGGATTATGCAGAAGGAGCAGCGATGGTTGCAGCCTTCGCTGATCTTCAGATAGCTGTAGTGGCGGGGGGTCAGTTTCAGCCCGCCTTCGGGCACCAGGTCGACGAAGGCGTTGGGGATGGGCGGCGATGCGTCATGCACCGCATTGACCACCTGCTCATATTGATGCGCCCCGGTGACGGCCAGCACCTGCGGGAATTTGGCGCGGATCACTTCCGCCTCGTCACCCATGCAGCCGGTGACGATGACGCGGCCATTTTCCGCGATCGCCTCGCCGATCGCCTCCAGCGACTCCTCCTTGGCGGAATCGAGGAAGCCGCAGGTGTTGACCAGCACGACATCGGCGCCGGCATAGTCGGCGGACATCTGATAGCCGTCGGAGCGCAGCTTGGTGAGGATGCGTTCGCTGTCCACCAGATTTTTGGGACAGCCGAGCGACACCATGCCGACTTTCGGCGCTTCGGGAATTTTGGTTGCCATGATTGGCGCGCACATAGGGATTTTCGCGCCAAATGTCACGGGGTGCTGGAATCAGCTCGGCGAGCGGCTGGTTCCGGTGTCGTCGCCCTGCGCGATTTCGATGATGACGTCTCCGGTCTGGAGCCGCTTTGCCTCCTCCTCCCAGAAACCGATGGGGCGGTCGTCACGATAGATGCGAACGCCCAGGCCGGTGCGGATCGCCGACAGGGGGCGGCCGATCTCCTCCGCCAGGACCAGCCGTTCGTTGAGCTTCACCCGTCCGCCCGATGCTGCGAGGTCGGCCATATAATCAGCGACATGCCTGCCGCTGGTGCTGCCCGCCAGCAGCAGCCCGGCGAAGCTGACCGGGTTGATGACGGTGGTCGCGCCCGCCTGGCGCGCGGGCAGTTCATTATCCTCGTTGCGCACGACGATGCTGATCGGCAGGCGCGGGGCCAGATGCCGGGCGGTCAGCGTGATGAGGATGGAGGTATCATCGCGTCCCGCCGACACGATCATGCTGCGCGCCCGGTGGATCGCGACATCCTTCAACGTCCGGTCGCGGGTCGAATCGCCACACAATATGTTGCAGCCCAGCTCCTCCGCCAGCGCCAGCGCCTTTTCGCTGCCGTCGATGACGACGATTTCGCGCGGGTCGGTGCCGCGGGCCAGCAGTTCGTGGACGGCTTCCTGCCCGCTGGTGCCGAACCCGGAGACGATGATGTGATTGTGCAGATCGGCCTGGATGCGTGCCATGCGCCACCTGTAGATGATGTTGCGGAAGAAGAGATTATAGGCGGTGCCGAGGAAGATGAGCCAGACGAACAGGCGGATCGGCGTCACGACCAGGGATTCGAACAGCCGCGCTTCGGGCGTGACCGGTACGATGTCGCCATAGCCGACCGTCGTGACGGTCACCGTCGTGAAGTAGAGGACGTCGATGAAGCTGATCTGGTCGTCATGATTATCCTTGAGGCCATCGCGCCCGACCCAGTGGAGCAGCAGCACCAGCGCGATCAGCCCGAACACCAGCCCCACGCGCCATGTCAGGTCGAGCCACATCGGCATGGAGGACCGTCGCCGCAGGAAACCGGCCGTGGGGGAGGAGGCAGGCGGCCGGTGGATCCTCATGCCGGGGGAAGCTGTCCAATGGGGTTTACCGGCGTGCGGTCCTTGCGCAGTTCGAAATGCAGCTTGGGTTTGCTGGCATAGCCGGTGTCACCGGTGAGGCCGATTACCTGGCCTTGTCGCACCTTCTGCCCGCGCACCACGTCGATCCGGCTGGCATGGCCATAGGCGCTGACCCAGCTGCCGCCATGGTTGATGAGGACCAGGCCGCCGAACACCGCGATCTTGTCCCCGGCATAGGCGACCACGCCGTCCGCGGCCGCGCGGATCGGCGTGCCGGTGGGCGCGGCGATGTCGATGCCGTTATTCCTGGCGCCGCTCGCGCCGGGGCCGAAACGGGAGAGTATTGGCCCCCTGACAGGCCAGGCGAAGCTGCCGCCGAAGGCGGCAGGCTGGGCGATCGGCCTGTTGGCGGGCAGGGGGTCGGGCCGCGAAGAGGCGACGGCGATCGGGGCATTGTCCTTCACCGCAGGCTGGCCTCCCGTCAGCACATCGTCAATGTCGATGCGGAAGGCGGCGGCGCGCTGTTCCAGGCTGGGCGGGGTGGCCGGCGTGCCGCCCGGCAGCAGCAGGCGCTGACCGCGACGCAGGACATAGGGTTGCTCCAGCCCGTTCACCGCGACGATCTGCCGCCAGGGCACGCCATAGGTCGCCGCGATGGCGATGCCGGTCTCGCCCTCCGCCACCAGATGATAGCGGCCGCCTGGGATGGAGAGGCGCTGCCCCGCGCGCAGGACATGGGGCGGGGCGATGCCGTTGGCGCGCGCGATCGCTTCCGATCCCGCGCCGGTGCGATTGCCGACGCCGCGCAGCGTGTCGCCGGGCTGGACGACATAGGTGGAGGCGCTGACGGTCCGGGCATTGGCCACGACCTGCTGCGCGGTCCAGACCGGTTCGGGTTCGGCCAGCGTCACGCCCGGCGCATCCACGCGCTTGTGCGGCGGCGGGGCGGGCGTCCCGGCCGGGGCGGGGGCCGGATGCTCCGCTTCGGCGGGAATACAGGCGGCCAGCGCCAGCGAAACACAGGGAATGGCGAGGGACAAGGGCAGGCGCTGCATCGCCCCTCATTTACCCTATCGTGCCGGACTTGCCAGCCTTTTACAGCAGCGCGGCCGTCAATCGAACAGTGCCGCCGTCGCTGCCATCGCGCTGTCCTGCGTCAGGTCATAGTGCAGCGGCGTCACGGTCACATAACCCTCCGCGATCGCGGCGAGATCGGTCCCCTCCGGCACCGACTGGCTGGTGCCCAGGCCGAACCAGAAATAGCGATAGCCGCGCGGGTCCGTGCCTTCGACGATGCGCGTGCGGTCGACATCGTGAAAACCCTGCCGCACGACGCGGATGCCCTTCACGGCTGCCGGATCGATCGCCGGGAAATTGACGTTGAACAGCAGGCGCGGGCTGGCGGGCATGGCGATCAGCGGGCGGAGCACCTGTTCGCCCCAGGCCGTCGCGGCGGCGAAGGGCACGGCGTCGCCCATGCCCTCGCGCGCATAGACCTGGCTCAATGCGATCGACTTGATGCCGGAGATCGCCCCCTCCATCGCCGCTGCGACCGTGCCCGAATAGGTTACGTCTTCGGCCAGGTTGGCGCCGCGGTTGACGCCCGACAGGATCAGGTCAGGCCGGGCATCCTTCATGAGATGGCCGACCGCCATCATCACGGCGTCGGTCGGGGTGCCGGTGACGCTGTAATGCCGCTCGCCATGCTGGCGGATGCGCAGCGGGCGGGTGAGGGTCAGGCTATGGCCGGCGCCCGACTGTTCCTCGCTGGGCGCGACGATCCAGATATCGTCGGAAAAGCGGCGCGCGATCTCCTCCAGCACCTTGAGGCCGGGGGCGTGAACGCCGTCGTCATTGGTGAGCAGGATACGCATGAACGGACACTCCTTATCCGTTCGTTGCGAACGGAAATCTGTTACTTCGCTTCCAGCTTCGTCACGCCGCCCATATAGGGCGCCAGCACGTCCGGAACGATGACGCTGCCGTCGGCCTGCTGGTAATTTTCCAGCACCGCCACCAGCGTGCGGCCCACGGCAAGGCCCGATCCGTTCAGCGTATGCAGGAACATGGTCTGCTTCGCCCCTTCCGGCTTGAAGCGCGCATTCATGCGCCGCGCCTGAAAGTCGCCGCAATTGGAGACGGAGCTGATCTCGCGATAAGTGTTCTGGCTCGGCAGCCAGACTTCGAGGTCATAGGTCTTGCGCGCGCCAAAGCCCATGTCACCGGTGCAGAGCAGCATCTTGCGATAGGGCAGGCCCAGCGCCTGCAATATGCCCTCAGCCGCCGCGACCATCCGCTCATGCTCGGTCGCCGAGTCCTCGGGCGCGCAGATGGCGACCAGCTCGACCTTCTCGAACTGGTGCTGGCGGATGAAGCCGCGCGTGTCGCGCCCGGCCGACCCCGCCTCGGAGCGGAAGCAGGGCGTCAGCGCGGTCAGGCGCAGCGGCAGGCTGTCGGCCGGCACGATCTGATCGGCCACCAGGTTGGTGAGCGAGACTTCGGCGGTAGGAATCAGCCAGCGGCCGTCCGTCGTCTTGAACAGATCCTCGGCGAACTTGGGCAATTGCCCGGTGCCGAACAGCGCCTCGTCGCGGACCAGCAGCGGGACGGCGGTTTCCTCGTAGCCGTTGGTCGCGGCCTGGGTGTCGAGCATATATTGCGCGAGCGCCCGGTGCAGCCGCGCCATCTGGCCGCGCAGCGCGGTGAAGCGCGCGCCGGACAGGCGTGCGCCGCCCTCAAAATCCAGACCCAGCGCCGGACCGAAATCGGCGTGGTCCTGCGGCGCGAAGTCGAAAGTGCGGGGCGTTCCCCAGCGGGCCAGTTCGACGTTTTCAGCTTCGTCCGCGCCTTGTGGCACGTCGTCGGCAGGCAGGTTGGGGATGGCGGCGAGCATGGCCGTCAGCGCCTCACCGGTGTCGCGATCGTCCGTTTCAAGTGCGGGCATCCGGTCCTTGAGCGCGGCGACCTCGGCCTTCAGCGCTTCGGCTTTCTCCATATCCTTGGCCGCCATGGCCTGGCCGATCAGCTTGCTCGCCTCGTTGCGGCGGGCCTGGCCCTGCTGCAACTCGGTCTTGATGGCGCGGCTCTTCTCGTCGATCGCCAATATGTCGGCGGACAGCGGCGCCAGGCCGCGCCGGGCGAGGGCGGCGTCGAAAGCGGCAGGGTTTTCGCGGATGAAGCGGATGTCGTGCATGGGCCAGCCCTATGCCGCTGTGCGACGGGCCGCGCAACCCTGCGCGCCACCGTCCGTTGGTACGGCATCACCGAAAAGCTGAAGGAGAAGGCGATGCTGATCGATCATGACGCGATGGTACTGGTGGCGGACGGGCGCAAGCTGCTCTTCTTCCGCAACAAGGGCGACCGCGCCTTCCCCCAGCTGGAGGCGGAAGAAGTGCGGGTGCAGGACAATCCGCCCGACCGGGACCAGGCTTCCGACGCGCCGGGGCGCTCCTTCAATTCGGTCGGCAACCACCGCAGCGCCATGGAGCGGGTGAATTTTCACGATCTGGAGGAGCAGCGCTTTGCGGCCGAGGCGGCCGACCTGCTCAAACGCCGCGCCTTCGCCAACGATTATGAGAAGCTGATCATCGTCGCGCCGCCGGCCGCGCTGGGCGAGATGCGCAAGCATCTGCACAAGGTGGTGCAGGATCGGCTGGTGGGCGAGATCGCCAAGGATCTGACCGGGCATCCGGTGCCGGAGATCGAGAAGCTGATCGCCGCCATCTGATCGCCGCTGACCGGTCGCCGGATGCAAGAAAGGGCGGCCCCCCGGAACCGCCCTCCTTGACCCCTCGCGAAGAGGGAACCGGTATCGTGTTTCAGGCCGTCGCCTTCGCCTTGCGTTCGGCGAAACGGCGGCGCGCGACCAGCGCCACCGCGGCCGCGCCGAAGAGCAGCACCATCGGTGGAGCCGGAACGTCGGTACCGCCGGTGCTGCTCGACCCGCCGCTCGAACTGCTCGATGACGAGCTGGACGAGGAACTGCTGCTCGACGAGGATGAAGAGCTGCCGGTGCTGCCGAAGCTCGACGATCCACCCGATGAGGACGATCCGCTGGACGAGGATGAACTGCTGGAAGAGCCGCTGCTGCCGCCGGTCGAGCCGGGATGATCGGGCTTGTCCGGCTTGCCGCCGCTCGAACTGCTCGACGAGGAACTGGACGAGGAGGAAGAGGACGAGCTGGAGCTGGACGATGACGAACTGCTGCTGACGCCCGACGAGGTCGAGACATTGCCCGACGACGTGGACACGCCCCCGGTCGACGTCGAAACGCCGCCCGTGGAGGTCGATACCCCACCCGTCGTGGAACTGGTCGAGCTGCTGATGCCGCCGGTCGAGCTGCTGGTCGAGGAGATCACCACCGATCCGCCCCCGCTGCCGCCGCCACCGAAGAAGCCGCCGAAGAAACCGCCGCCGCCAAAGCCGCCACCGCCGCCCATGACGACCGGTACGGCACCGCCGCCGCCCGACATCATCGGCATTTCCGCCATCGGGACGGGTGCGGGCAGGGGCACCGGCGCGGCTTGGCTGGTCACGGTCACTGTCTGCGGCGCGCAGGCGGTCACGGTCTTGACGACCTTGCGCTGCACGGTCCGCACGGCGTAGCGTTTTTTGGGCGCGGCCTTGATGCTCTTGCTGCTGTGGACCACGGCCGGGCGCGCGCTTTCGGCGACATGCACGGCGCCGCCGCCGATGATCGCTCCGCCGCAGGTGCAGGCGCATAATTTAGCCAATGCCATCCGTACCGACATAGGGTCCACTCTTGTCCTGTTGTCCCCCGCCCCCTGGCCAATCCGATATTGGCGGTGAGCGAACGGGAACTCTCTAAGCGCATGAACGCAAAAGAAAGGGTTAACTGCAATGTCGTTAACCCTGAATCCGGGGTGCTAGTCGAGGGAAATCCGCCTGTCTTCTCAAGGGATATGGTTAACGTCCCACTATGGAACGCCCGCGTGCCAGCCCATGAACATGCGCGTCGCCCGTCGAGGCTTCCGGCCCGTCCGCCGTCCCGATGCGACAGAATCGTGCCGCAAGGCATACAAGTCCTTGAATGTCCGCTTGTGTCGCCCCGCACCCATGGTTATGAGGCGCGCTCAATGAAAAGTCATGGGCGCCCCGGAACTTCTAGCGCCGGGGCCAAAGAGTCGGAGAGCTAGATGGCATCGGTCCTGAATTCCGAGAAAGACGGCGGTAAGCCGCCCAAATCGACGGTAACGCTTCCCCCTGACTATCGGCCTTCGTCCGACGAAGAGTTCATGAATCCGTTGCAGCTGGAATATTTCCGGCAGCGCCTCTGGGACTGGAAGAAGCAGATCCTGGCCGAAGCGGAAGGCACGCTGGCCGTGCTGCAGAATGAACCGCTGCGGGAACCCGACCTCAACGACCGGGCGTCGAGCGAGACGGACTGGTCGATCGAACTGCGCACCCGTGATCGCCAGCGCAAGCTGATTTCGAAGATCGACGCGGCGCTTCGCCGAATCGACGATGGCGAATATGGCTATTGCGAAGTGACCGGCGAACCCATTTCGCTGGGCCGGCTCGAAGCCCGACCGATCGCGACGATGACCGTCGAGGCGCAGGAGCGGCACGAGCGGCAGGAAAAAGTCTCTCGCGACGATTAACCTTTTTTCCATTTCCCGCGAATAGCTTGGCAGCGACTGAACGATAGCTATTCGCGGGTTTTTCATGGAAGACGACCAGGGCATTTCCGACCGGGGGCCGGCGCGATCCGCGCCGCGCGACAGCCTGTTCCTTTTGACCAGCCTCATTTCGTCTGAGGGGGAGGATCTGGGCAAGGCCCGAATCCGCAACCTGTCCGCGACCGGACTGATGGCGGATTGCGAGCGTCCCGTGGCGGCCGGAACCCGCATCGAACTGGATCTGCGCGGCGTCGGCAGGGTCTGCGGCAGCGTGGCCTGGTCGCGGGGGGACAAGATCGGAGTGGCGTTCGATGCGTCGATCGATCCGCAACTCGCGCGCAGGTCGGTGACGTCCGGCGCGACCCCGCAGATGCCGGATTATCTGCGCACGCATCAGCCGCCTCGCATGCGGCGCTGATATCAGTCGCCGGCAAATCCGGCGCCAGCCAATAAGAAACCCCGCGAACCGATGGTTCCGGGGCCTTTTCGTGCGGTCGATCCGCTCTTTCATACTTTTGGTCGAGGGGTCGGACCGGCGGTCTTCGCCGCCGGTTCCTGACCTCCTCCCGGAAGGGCGGCAGCCCTGTTCAGTGCTGCCCGGCCATTTCCTCCTTGAGCCGCAATTTCTGCTTCTTGAGCGAGGCCACCAGGATCGCGTCGGGCATCGGCCGACTCGATTCCGCCTTGATTCGGGCCTCAAGGCCGGCATGCTTGGCTGAAAGAGCTGAAACGTGGCTATTTTCCATGACAATCTCCTTACGAGGGTGATGGACGACGAAGTAAATCACCAATCATGGGGCTTGTCTCGCCCTCTTTGATCCTTTGCGATGGGCTGCCCGCGAATTTGCGGTAGCCCGTCTGTCGCTCCGGCGCTATCAGGGGCCGTTCGGTGCAAATGGGGTCAGAGCAGGACGGTGAGCCGGGAAGATATCATGCGCCGTCTGGAGCTGCTGCGAGTCGAGCATCGCGACCTCGACGGCGCCATCATGGCGTTGGTGGATGCGGGCGGCGGCGACCAGATGCAGATCGCGCGTCTCAAGAAGCGCAAGCTGCGCCTGCGCGACGAGATCGCATTGCTGGAGGACCAGCTGGTTCCGGACATCATCGCCTGATCGGCCCGCCCGAATTTTCGTCCGCGGCGCGTCCGTCGCCCCCGAATGGGACAGGGCGCGATTAACGGACCTGACAGAATTGCACTATTATGTCAGTCATTGCCCATGAAGAACGCAGCCTTTCTTGATCCTGGCCTCCATCGGCGCCTCGTCGACGGCCTCTATCTGGAAGCCATGGTGATGGCGGATGAGGCGCGGGCCTATTTCGATCGCGGCACGCCGGACGAGCAGGAGATACAGGATCCGCTGCGCCGCGTCGCCTTCGCCTGCGAATCGCTCAAGGTGACGACCCGGCTGATGCATGTCATCGCCTGGCTGCTCAGCCAGCGCGCCTGGCAGCGCGGAGAGATCGGCGCCGCCGACCTCAGCGACGAGAAATATCGGCTCGGGCGGGCCACGCTCACCGATCCGGCGCTGGCTGCCGATTTCCCCTTCGCTGCGCGCGCGCTGATCGAGGGGAGCCAGGATCTCTACGATCGGGTCATGCGGCTTCAGGAAAGACTCGACGGCTTGTCCGGCCCATCAGGTCCTGGCCCGGCGCGGGCGCTGCTCGATCGTCTGAGCACCGCTTTCTGATTGCGCGGCGCATTATCGCGCTTCTGGACTGGCCATGGCGGTCGAAGTTGGTCTAGACCGTTCGCCATGACCCATGGTTTGCGGACCCGACGCCGCACTAACGGCCGCCGCCCGCATCCCACCCGGCTCTGTCTAGCGCCGTTGGTGCTGCTCGCCCCCTGCATGGCGCAGGCGCAGCAGGCGCCCGCGTCCGAAGTGACACCCCCCGAAGCCGCACCTGACGTGAACGCGCCGCTCGACGCGATGCCGGACATCGGTCTGGACTGGCCGGACATGGGGCAGCCCGACAGGATCGATCCGCTGCCCGCCGACCCCGCGGACCAGAACGCCGCCGCGCCGTCCGACCCGTCCGGGGAGGCGGCGTCGACCGTCGTCGAACCGGTGGAGGATGCGGCGACCTTCGCTGACGCTGGCGAGGAGCGCCGTTACACGGTCGTCCTGGCCGGCGTCGATGCGATCGCGGACGCCCAGTTCACCCAGCGTTTCGATGAGCTGTCCGCCCTGCGCCTGGGGCAGGACAAGCCCGCCAACCTCGCCCAGATCAACCGGCGCATAAAGGAAGACCGGGATCTGCTTGATCGCCTGCTGCGTGCCAAGGGCTATTATGCCGCGCGCATCCGCGGCAGCGTGGCGCCTCCTGCGGCGGGCAGCGACCGGCTGGCGGTCAGCTTCGACATCAATCCGGGCACGCGCTATCTGCTGTCGTCGGTCGATCTTCCGGGGCTTGCGGAAACCGGCGAGCAGGAGCCGAAACTCCGCGCCGCCTTCCCGCCCAAGGTCGACGATCCGGTCGATGCCGATGCGATCCTGGCCGGGCGCGACAATCTGGCCGCCGTCCTGTCCGAAAGCGGCTTTCCTTTCGCGAAGGTAGACGAGCCGGACGTGCGGATCGACCATGAGGAGCGCAAGGGCGACCTCGACATCATCGTCACGCCGGGCGGCTTCCGCCGGTTCGGGGCGATCCGCATGGACGATGACGCGCTGTTCAGCGCGCATCATGTGCAGGAAATCGCCCGTTTCAAGTCCGGCGACACCTATATGGCGTCCGACGTCGAGGATCTGCGCCGCGCGATCGTCGCCACCGGCCTCGTGTCGTCGGTCACGCTGACGCCGACGGATGCCGGCGATGGCGAGCATGTCGATCTGGCGGTCGACATGCGCCCCGCGCCGCTGCGCACGATCGCGGGCGAACTGGGCTATGGCACCGGCGAAGGCTATCGCGCGGAAGTTAGCTGGCAGCATCGCAACCTGTTCCCGCCCGAAGGCGCGGTGACGCTGCGCGGGGTGATCGGCACGCAGGAGCAGACCGCATCCTTCACCTATCGCCGCAACAATTTCCATCGCCGCGACAATGTGCTGACCGGGCTGGTGTCGATCAGCAACATCAAGCGCGACGCCTATGATGCGCGCACCATCACCCTGTCGGGCGGGCTGGAGCGGCAGACCAACATCCTGTTCCAGAAGAACTGGGTCTGGCGCGTCGGCGCGGAACTGATCGCCTCGGACGAAGCGGACGCCTTTTCCGGGGGCGCGCGCCGGACCTTCCTGATCGGTGCGGTGCCGCTCAGCCTGACCTATGACGGCAGCGACGACCTGCTGAACCCCAGCAAGGGTTTTCGACTGGGCGGCCGGATCAGCCCGGAACTGTCTTTCCAGGACAAGACCTTCGGCTATGCCAAGGTACAGGTGGATGGCAGCGTCTACCAGCCGGTGGGCGAGCGGGTGGTCGTCGCCGCGCGGGCGCGCTTCGGCACCATCCTGGGCTCGACCGTCGACCAGATCGCGCCGTCGCGGCGCTTCTATGCCGGTGGCGGCGCGTCGGTGCGCGGCTATGGCTATCAGGCGATCGGCCCGCGTTATGGCGAGGATGATGATCCGGTCGGTGGCAAGAGCCTGGCCGAATTTTCGCTCGAAAGCCGCATCCGGTTCGGCAATTTCGGCGTGGTGCCCTTTGTCGATGCGGGCAATATCTCGACCAGCTTCCTGCCGCGCTTCCGCGACCTGCGCATCGGCGCGGGCATGGGCGTGCGCTATTACAGCAATTTCGGGCCGATCCGCGTCGATGTCGGCACGCCGCTCAACCCCCAGCCGGGTGATCCGAAGGTCGCCGTCTATGTCTCGCTGGGGCAGGCCTTCTGATGGCCGACGACGCGCCTTCGCCCGCCACCGTCACGCCGCCGCCTTTGGTGACCCATCGGCGTGCCTGGGATGGGCGCTGGCAGCGCTGGGTGGCGGGGCTGCTGGCGGCGGCGTTGCTGGTCGTCGTCGGCGCGCTGGCCTGGCTCGACACGTCGGGCGGCCATCGCTACCTTGCCGGCCGCATCGCCACGATCAAGTCCGCATCGGGCCTGCGCATCCATGTCGGCGCGATCGAGGGCAGCATCTATCGCAAGGCGGTACTGCGCAACCTGACCCTGTCCGATCCCAAGGGGCGCTTCTTGGATGCGCCGCGCGTCGAACTGGACTGGTGGCCCTTCGCCTGGCTGTCCAACCGGCTGGACATCGACCGGCTCGCCATTCCGCAGGCGACGCTGCACAAGCTGCCCCGGCTTAATCCGACCCAGCGGCGCGGCCCGATCCTGCCGGGCTTCGACATTCGCCTGATGCAGTTTTCGGTTGGCCGGCTGACGATCGCGCCTGCCGTCACCGGCCGTATCCAGACCGCGACGATGACGGGGGATGCCGACATTCGCGGCGGCCGCGCGATCATCGACCTGGCGGCGCGGACGCTCGACGGCAGCGATGCGCTCACGATCGCGCTCGACAGCCGGCCGGACGACGACCGTTTCAAGCTGGACGTTACCGTCAATGCGCCGAAAGGCGGTGTGCTGGCGGCGATGGCGGGCCTGAAGCAGGACGCCAATCTGCGCATCGGCGGCAAGGGCAGCTGGAGCCGCTGGGACGGGCGGCTGGCAGCCATGGTCGATGGGGATGCGGCCGCCGACTTCGTTCTGGCGGCGCGCAGCGGGGCCTATTCGGCGCGCGGCACGATCGAGACGGCCGCTATCGCCGGCAATGGCCTGTTCCGCCGCATGGCCGATCCGCGCCTGTCGGTACGCGCCAGCGGCACGATGGTCGACCGGGTGATCGACGGTAGGATGGCTCTGCGCTCCGCCGCCTTCGACCTGGATGCCGACGGCGCGATCGACCTGCGCAACAATGCGCTCGACAATCTGTTGATCGACCTGAAACTGTCGCGGCCGCAGGCGTTGCTCCGGACCATGCGTGGCCGTGACATCGCCGCGAAGATCCGGCTCGACGGTCCGTTCAGCACGCCGGGCTACGAATATCTGCTGACGGCGCGCGAACTGGCCTTCGACAGGACCGTGATCCGCGACGTGCGGGCCGAAGGTAAGGGCAGGCAGGCCGCCAACGGCTCCGTTATGGTCCCGCTCCGGCTGCGCGCGCGCCGGCTGGATGGGCAAGGCGAACTGGTCGAGGGCATTGTCCGCAATTTTCAGCTCGATGGCGTGCTGCAACTGAAGGGGCAGCAGATCGTCAGCAATCCGATGCAGTTCCGTTCGGACAAGCTGCGCGGCAAGCTGGTGATGATCGCCGACCTCAAGACCGGCCGTTATGATTTCGGTCTGGACGGGCAGATCAGCAACCTGTTCATTCGCGGGCTGGGCATTGTCGACCTGACGTCCAAGCTGCGGGCCGTGCCGCGCCGCGACGGCAGCTTCGGCCTTGGCGGCACTGCGCTGGCGCGGGTACGGCGGCTCGACAATGATTTCCTGCGCACGCTGGGCGGCGGCCTGCCGACCGCGCGCAGCGGACTGGAACTGCGGCCCGACGGGCAATTGGCGCTCAGCAATCTGCGCCTCGAATCGCCGCTGTTGACGCTGGCGGGGCAGGGTCTGCGCCACCGCGACGGGACATTGCATCTGGAGGGCAGCGGGCGCCATGGCCGCTATGGCCCCGTCACCCTGACGCTGGACGGCCGGATCGAGCGCCCGACCATCGACCTGCTGCTGGCCCGGCCGATGGACGCACTGGGCCTGCGCGACGTGCGGGCGAAGCTGATCCCCGACGCCAACGGCTACAGCTACACAGCCAATGGCGGATCGACGCTCGGCCCGTTCACCGGGCGTGGCGTGATTCTGCTGCCCCCGGGCGGGCAGGCGGTGGTGCGGGTCGCCAATCTTGCCGTCTCCGGTGTCACCGCCAGCGGCGACATTCGCCCGGTCGCGGGCGGACTGGCCGGACAGCTCGGCGTGCTCGGCCCCGTTACCGGCTATATCAATTTCAGGCCGGTGAACGATGCGCAGCAGGTGCAGCTCAAGCTCACCGCCAATGACGCCAGTTTCGAGGGGCCGACCATCATCGCGGTGCGGCGCGGCACGCTGGACGGCACTATCCTGCTCGATCCCGACGGCACGACGGTCACGGCCACGGCGCAGGCGCGTGGGCTGCGCGTGGGCGGCGCGCTGCTCGGCCGCTTCGCGGCAAACGCCGAACTGGTCGATGGCAAGGGGCAGATACGCGGCAGCCTGTCGGGCCAGCGCGGCCGCCTCTTCGAGCTTCAGGGCGAGGCGCAGGTCGAACCCGACCGCATCCGCCTGTCGGCCGGCGGCACGATCGACAAGCGCCCCATCCGCCTCAATCGCGCGGCGCTGCTGACCCGGACCGAGGATGGCTGGCGCCTGTCGCCGACGACGGTCAGCTATGCCGGCGGATCGCTGCAACTGGCTGGCGAACTGGGCAGCGCATCGACCCATATCGAAGCGCGCATGGAAAAGCTCCCGCTGTCGCTGCTCGACATCGCCTATGACAATCTGGGCCTTGGCGGCATGGCGACCGGATCGCTCAGCTACGCCCAGCCGCGCGGCGGCCTTCCCACCGGCAAGGCGGAGCTGCGCATTCGCGGCCTGTCCCGCTCCGGCCTGTCGTTGAGTTCACGGCCGGTCGATGTCGGCGTCAATGCCGCGCTGACGTCGGATCGGCTGGCGACCCGGATGATCTTCGTCGCCGACGGCAAGACGATCGGCCGGGGGCAGGCGCTGCTGACGCCGCTTGGCCGCGAGGGCGGGCTGGTGCAGCGGCTGAATGCCGCGCCGCTGTTCGCGCAGCTGCGCTTTGGCGGCACGGCCGACACGCTCTGGCGCCTCACCGGCGTCGAGATTGTCGACATCAGCGGTCCGGTCAGCGTGACGGCCGACATGCGCGGCACGCTGGGCGATCCGCTGATCACCGGGCAGCTAGCGACCGACAAGGCCGCGATCAACAGCCCCGTCACCGGTATGCGGCTGCGCGATGTCCGGGCGCGGGGCCGCTTCTCCGGTGCCCAGCTCGTCATTTCCAGCTTCGCCGCGACGGCGCAGAATGGCGGCACGGTCAACGGCACGGGCCGCTTCACCTTCAACGGCATAGCGGGCGTCGGCATGGACCTGGCGCTCCAGGCCGACAATGCCGCGCTGCTGGAGCGCGACGATATCGCCGCGACCGTCACCGGGCCGATCACCCTGCGATCGGACGGGGTGGGCGGCACGATCGGCGGCGACCTGACGCTCAACCGCAGCCGTTTCACCATGGGGCGCGCCGCCGCCGTGGCGCAGATTCCGGAACTGCGCGTGGTCGAGATCAACCGGCGCGGCGAGGAGATCGAACAGCAGCGCGCCACCGTGCCCTGGGCGCTGGCGGTGAAGGCGCGTGCACGCAATCGCCTGACCGTCACGGGCCTTGGCCTCGACAGCGAATGGCGGGCCGACCTGACGATCGGCGGAACCGTGACCAGCCCGGCCATCGCGGGCCGGGCGGAACTGGTGCGTGGCGGCTATGAATTTGCCGGGCGCCGCTTCGAACTGCGCGAAGGCCATATCCAGTTCGATGGCCGGACCCCGGTCAACCCGACGCTCGACATCAGCGCCGAAGCCGATGTCAGCGACCTGTCCGCCACCATCCATGTCGGCGGCACCGGGCTGCGCCCCGACATCAGCTTCACCAGCACGCCGGCCCTGCCGCAGGACGAACTGCTCTCGCGCATCCTGTTCGGCACGTCGATCACCAACCTGTCCGCGCCCGAAGCGCTCCAGCTCGCTTCGGCGGTCGGCTCTCTCCAGGGGGGAAGCGGGCTGGACCCGATCAACGCGGTGCGCAAGGCGGCGGGCCTCGACCGGCTGCGCATCATCGCCGCCGATCCGACCCAGGGGCAGGGCACGTCGATCGCGGCGGGCAAATATCTGACCCGCAAGACCTATGTGGAACTCATCACCGACGGGCAGGGCTATTCGGCGACGCGTATCGAATATCAGGTCACGCGCTGGCTCTCGCTGCTGGGCGCCATCTCCACGCTGGGGCGCCAGAGCGCCAACGTCCGCATATCCAGGGATTATTGACTTTGACCAAGAGCCGTATCGACGCCGGCACCGCCATCAGCGTGATGGACCTGTTCACCATCGGCATCGGCCCGTCCAGCTCGCACACGGTCGGCCCGATGCGCGCGGCCCTCATGTTCATGGACACGCTGCCTGCTATCCCCGCGCGGGTGCAGTGCGAATTGTTCGGCTCGCTCGCGCTGACCGGCAAGGGGCATGCGACCGACATCGCGGTCCTGCTCGGCCTGTCGGGGCATCGACCAGAGGGCATCGATCCCGACGCGATCTCCGCCATTCTCGCCGCGATCCGTACCGACGGCCGTATCCAGGCGGGCAGCGCCGTCGATCGCTGGGTTCCGTTCGAGGAGGCGCGCGACCTCCTTTTCCGGATGGGCGAATTTCTGGAGGCGCACAGCAACGGGATGCGCTTTTCGGCGTGGATGCCGGGGCGCGACGAGCCGCTGGTGCGCGATTATTATTCGATCGGCGGCGGCGCCGTGCTGCCGGGCATCGTGCCGGTCAGCGACGATACGCCGCTCGGCCATAATGTCGTCCAGCCCTTTCCCTTCTCCTCCGGTGCTGAGATGCTGGCGCAGGGGGAGGCGAGCGGCCTGTCGATCGCCACCCTGGTGCTGCGCAACGAGGGCGCCTGGCGTGCGCAGGAGGAAACCAACGCCTTTCTCGACAGCGTGATCGACGCCATGTCCGCCTCGATCGAGCGGGGGCTGGCGCAGGAAGGGCTGTTGCCCGGCGGCCTAAAGGTCCGTCGCCGCGCCCGCGCCATCCACCAGCGGCTGCGGCTGCAACAGGATGCGTTGGGACCGGCGCAGATTTTCGAATGGGTCAGCCTGTTCGCGCTGGCCGTGAATGAGGAGAATGCGGCGGGCGGCCGGGTCGTCACCGCGCCGACCAACGGCGCGGCGGGCGTGATCCCGGCGGTGCTCCATTATTATCGCCGCTTCGTGCCCGGCGCAGACCGCGACGGGGAGCGTCGCTTCCTGCTCACCGCCGCGGCGATCGGCTTCCTCTACAAGAAGCGCGCGTCCATCTCCGCCGCCGAAATGGGGTGTCAGGGGGAAGTCGGCGTCGCCTGCTCGATGGCGGCGGCGGGACTGGCGGCGGTGCTGGGCGGCACCAACGGGCAGGTCGAAAATGCCGCCGAAATCGGCATGGAGCATAATCTCGGCCTCACCTGCGACCCGATCGGCGGCCTCGTGCAGATTCCCTGCATCGAACGCAACACGATGGGCGCGGTGAAGGCGATCAACGCCGCCTATCTCGCGCTCCAGGGCGACGGGCGCCATATCGTCAGCCTCGACGCGGTGATCGAAACCATGCGCCAGACCGGCGAGGACATGGCCAGCCGCTACAAGGAAACCTCGCTCGGCGGCCTCGCCGTCAATGTGGTGGAATGTTGAGCAGGCCGTTTCGGTTCATCGTCCGTTCCCCACAATGTTGCGACGAACGGAGCCAGTCTTGTGTCATTAATGGCACATAATCAAATGTTTATCTCCTGTTCATGAAACCAACGCGGCTTTTCCGGCTTGAGCGTCTCACCCCCTGAGGGGGAAGAGAATGAGAACGGAGAATCCCTATGCGTAAGTTGATGGTCGCAACCCTTCTGGCCGGCGCCACTGTCGCCACCCCGGTTTTCGCGCAGGATGTCGGCCCGACCTTCACCGGCCCGCGCGTCGAAGCGATCCTGGGCTATGACCGCACCGGGGCCGGTAGCGACGTGGACAATGACAATGGCAATGACGATCAGAATATCGACGGCCTGCTCTACGGCGTGGGCGCGGGCTATGACGTTAATCTGGGCAGCGCCGTCGTCGGCGTCGAGGGCGAATATACCGACTCGACCGCCAAGAGCAGCCGAACCGACTTTTCCGACCAGTTCGGCTTCGGCCGCGTGAAGCAGGGCCGCGACCTTTATATTGGCGCGCGCGCCGGCATCCTCGCCAACCCCGCGACGCTGGTCTATGTGAAGGGCGGCTACACCAACACTAAGCTGGACGTGCTGGCCGGCGACACAAACCAGGAAACCGACACCAATTTCAAGCTCGACGGCTGGCGCATCGGTGCGGGCGTGGAGCGGGCGATCAACGCCAACACCTTCGCCAAGATCGAATATCGCTATTCCAAATATGAGGACGCGCATATCGACTTCGCCAATGGCGCGACCAGCGATGAATTCGGCATCGATACCGATCGCCACCAGGTGGTCGGCAGCGTGGGCTGGCGCTTCTGATCTGCCCGGCCGGGGCAGGTAGAACTGTCCTGGCCGCTTTCCGGCTTCGCACGAAGCGAACGGAGGCTGTGATGGAAAGAGGCGGCCGGTCGTCGGATCGGCCGCCTTTTTGCGCGCGAGGCGCCGATCCCCTCTATCAGCCTGCTTGCGGCAATGTTATTTACATCCTTGTGAGTAACGCGATTCCCCATCTCTACCCGGTCGGCATCGAGCCGGACGACATCGACTTCATGGGTCATGTCAACAATGCCAGCTACCTGAAATGGGTGCAGAATGCGGTTCTGGACCATTGGCGTGCGCTGGCCCCGGCGGAGGCGGTCGCCCAGCATCTCTGGGTCGCGCTCAAGCATGAGATCACCTATCGCAAGCCCACTTTCCTCGATGACGAGGTGATTGCCACCGTCCTGCTGGAAAAGGTGCAGGGCGCGCGCGCCTTCTATGAAACGGTGATCCGCCGCGGGGAGGAAGTCCTGGCGGAGGTCAAGTCCAGCTGGTGCTGCATCGACGCCGACACCCTGCGCCCCGCGCGACTGGCGCGCGATGTGATCCAGCATTTCTTTGCCGGGGATGAGGTCGAAGAGGGACGGTAGGCCCGCGTCGCACCGCGCTCAACTGTCTGCCTCTGCTCGCAATCCTCCTAAAGCGTCGCCTCGATCTCCCGTGCCGCCAGGTCGGGATTTTCCGCCAGGCTGATCGGCCTGCCGACCACCAGGATCGACGCCCCCCGGTCCAGCGCCTGGCGCGGCGTCACCGCGCGCTTCTGGTCGCCCAGCGCGCCACCGGCAGGACGGACGCCCGGCACGACGAAGAAGCCATCATTCCAGCCCTGCTTGACCAGCGCCACTTCCTCGCCCGAACAGACGATGCCGTCGAGGCCCGCGCTCTGCGCCAGGTCGGCGAGGCGACGGACCTGATCTTCGGCCTTTCCACCCACGCCGATGTCGAGGAGGTCGCCATTGTCGAGGCTGGTCAGCACGGTGACGGCGACCACCTTGGTGTTGACGCCCGCCGCCGCCTTGGCATCCTCCAGCATGGCGCGGCCGCCGGCGGCATGGACGGTCAGGATCGCCGGCTCCAGCAGGTGCAGCGCCTGCACCGCCTTGGCCACGGTGTTGGGAATGTCGTGCAGCTTGAGGTCGAGGAAGATCGGCAGGCCGAACTTCATCATCTCATGCACGCCATGATGGCCGTTGGCGCAGAAAAATTCGAGGCCCAGCTTCAGCCCGCCGACATGATGCCGCACCTGCCCGGCGAGCGTCTGCGCCTTGGCAAGGTCGGGCGTGTCGATGGCGACATAGATGGGGCTGCTCATGCTGGTCCTGTAACATTGGAAGAGGGGATGGGGGAGTCCGTAACGGTCGTGACCACGGGCGGATCGGAAAGGGCGGGGGCGGGCGGCGGCGCGGAGGCGGCCGTGGCCGCCACCAGCGCTCGCTCGGTGCTGTCGAGCCGGCGCTTCAACCGCCAGCGCGTGGCCCGCGCCATGACCCAGAAGGGCAGCGCGCCCAGCAGGAAGGCGCCGATCAGCAGGACGGGCAGCTTGGTTTCCATCACCAGATCACCCCACAGACGCACGGTCACGGGGACATAATTCGCCATGCAGAAGAAGGCGAGCGCCACGGCGATGACGACCCAGAAGGCTGTCCGCAGAAATTGCATAGGCTAGACCCTTTGCTGCTGGTTTGAGGCAGCTTAGGCGATCCCGTCCCATTTCGGAAGCGTCTGGTCGATTTTGTCGATGGCGATGGTCATGGCAAGATGCGCGGTGTCGCCCGGCGCCAGCGTCGCCATCCCGCCCCGGTTGATCGCGTCGGGCATGTGGCTGACCGGCTCCAGGCAGAAATCGGCGCTGTCGGGCGGTCGATAGACATGCAGCCAGTCCGCGCCGGTGGCGGACAGCGTCAGGCGCACGCCATCCCCGCGCTCGACCGTCGCGATGCCGGTCCAGCCGCCATAGACATTGTCGATCAGGCTGTTGCCGTGCACCGGCGCGGGCCGCGACCAGTCGCCCAGCGCATCGGCGGGAACTTGGCGCGCGGGCAGCATGTCGGTGGTCGAGAGCCACAGGCTGCGCGCATCGAAGCGCAAGGTCGTGGCCCCATCGGCCAGGAAATAGGGGTGGAAACCCAGTCCCGCCGGCATGGGGCCGTCGCCGACATTGGTCATGGACAGCGACATGGACAGTTGTGACGGGGTGAGCGCGACCTGTTGTTCAGCGCGGTAGGGCCAGGGCCAGCCGGCGTCGCCGCCATGCTCATGCACCAGTCGGGCGGAGGCGGGGGCTGTCGCTTTCGCTGTCCATGTCGCCTGCCAGCCAAAGCCATGTATGCTGTGCGGATGATCGCCGAAATTGCGCGGCAGCTGATAGTCCTGCCCGTCGAAGGCGAACCGGCCGTCCGCGATGCGATTGGCGTAGGGGACGAGCGGGAAGCTGGCCATCGCCAGCGGATCGCCCGCGCCGTCCGGCGCGCGGCGCAGCAGGTCGACCCCGTCCAGCGCCAGACGCAGCAACGAACCGCCGACAGCGGG
This sequence comes from Sphingobium sp. TCM1, assembly GCF_001650725.1. Classification (GTDB taxonomy): domain Bacteria; phylum Pseudomonadota; class Alphaproteobacteria; order Sphingomonadales; family Sphingomonadaceae; genus Sphingobium. The sequence goes on from NZ_LXVX01000034.1 coordinate 392,742, forward strand.
GGAGAGCGCCGCTTCCAGCGCCCCCGCCCGCAACAGGATGATGTCTGTGCTCAGCCGACCATGTCCTCAAGCTCGCGCCCCTTGGTCTCATGCACCATGGCGCGGACGAAGAAGAAGCTGATCGCCGCGAACAGCGCATAGCCGGTATAGGTCACCACCAGGCCGGGCGACACGGCCAGCGCGGGGAAGCTGACCGATATGGCGGCATTGGCGATCCACTGGGCGAAGCCCGCGACCGCAAGGCCGGAGCCGCGAATCTGGTTGGGGAACATTTCGCCCAGCATGACCCACATGATCGGACCCCAGCTGAGGTTGAAGAAGATCACGTACAGGTTGGCCGCGATCAGCGCCATCAGGCCATTATGGCCGGGCAGGGTGACGCCGCCATCCGCACCGGTAACGGCGGTGGAGAAGGCATAGGCGACCACCGCCAGCGTCACGGCCATGCCCGCCGAGCCGATCAGCAGCAGCGGCTTGCGGCCGATCCGGTCGACCAGCATGATCGTGCCCAGGCACGCGCCGATCGACAGCACGCCCGAGAGGATGTTGATCTGGAGGGCGTTGTCCTCGGAAAAGCCGACGGCTTCCCACAGGGTCGCGCCATAATAGAAGACGACGTTGATGCCGACGAGCTGTTGGAAGACGGCGAGGCCAATGCCGGTCCAGACGATCGGGCGCACCTTGCCGCTGGCCTTGTCGATCAGGTCGGAGAGCTTGGGGCGGTGATGGTCGGCGGCCAGGCTGGCGCGGATCTCGGCCACCTTGCGCGTCGCGGCGTCGGCGCCGAACAGGCGGGTCAGCACCGCATGGGCGCGATCCTCCTGACCCCGCGCGACGAGGTAGCGGGGGCTTTCGGGAATGACGAGCAGCGCCAGGAAATAGATGGCGGCGGGGATCGCCTGCAACCAGAACATCCAGCGCCAGGCCGGGAAGTCGAGCCACAGCGGCGCGGTCGAGCCGCCGGCATAGCGGGCCAGCACGAAGTTGGCGACGAACGCGCCGGTGAGGCCGGAGATTATCATCACCTGTTGCACGCTCGACAGTCGGCCGCGCACATTGGCCGGCGTGACTTCGGAGATGTAGACCGGCGAGATGACGCTCGCCGCGCCCACGCCCAGGCCGCCGATGATGCGGGCGATGATGAAGAGGGCGGAGGAACCGGCCGCGCCGGCCAACAGCGCGCTGACGAGGAAGAGGATGGCGGCCAGCATCATCACGCCGCGCCGGCCGATGATGTCGGCCATGCGGCCCGCGCCGAACGCGCCGATCGAGGAGCCGACCAGGATCGCGCCGACATTGACGCCGATGCCCAGCTTGCCGAGGTCGAAGGCGCTTTCCAGCCCCTTCTGCGTGCCGTTGATGACGCCCGAATCATAGCCGAACATGAAGCCGCCGATCGTCGCCACGGCCACGATCGCGGCGATGAAGGCCATATTGACCCTTTCGGCGCTCCCCTCTGTCATATCCTGTTCCTTCCTGCTTTCTTATATCGTCGCGACATGCCCCGGCAGCCCGGCGACGCCGGGGTCGAAGGCGAACAGATCGCCTGCCAGGGGCTGTTCTGTCAACGCTGTCATGTCCAGCCCCTTGCGCGCGGTGGTCGCATAGGCGGTGCGTAGGTCTTCGCCGCCGAAGGCGATCTTGGTGATATTGGCCACCGGGAAGCGGATTTCCCGCATCAGCTTGCCCGCCGGATCGTAGCGGCGCGCAGCCCAGCCGCCGAACAGGCCCGTCCACAGGCAGCCTTCGGCATCGACCGTCGGCCCGTCGGGATAGCCGGCGCCTTCCTCGACCTTGGCGAACAAGGTGGTGTTGCCGACCGTGCCGTCCTGTGCCAGCTGCGTGCGCCAGATGCGCTTGCCCAGCGTATCGGTGTGATAGAGTATGCGGCCATCGGGGGAGAGGGCAGGGCCGTTGGTGATCGATACCGCCGGCAGACCGGTTTCGATGCAGCGCCCGTCATGGAAGCGGTAGAAATAGCCGCTGTCGGCCTTCTCCGCATCGTCCATCGTCCCGAACCAGAGCGCGCCGTCCGGCGCGACGGTGGCATCATTCTGGCGATTGCCGGGCAGATGCGCTTCGGGGGCGTGGATCAGCGCAAAGCTGCCCCCCTCCGTCAAATCCAGGGCGGGATCGAAGCGATGCACGCCCGATTGCAGCCCTACCGCGAACAGTCCGTCGGCGGTGGGCAGGATCCATCCGACCTGTTCCGGCCCCGCCCAGCTTCGCCCGACGTCCAGTGCAGGGTCGTAGCGGTGGATGCGGTGCCCCTTGATGTCGACGAACCAGAGGGCGGCGTCGCGCGCCACCCAGACCGGCCCTTCGCCCAGCATCGCGCCGACCGACAGGACGCTCTGCGGATCGGCGGTCGGCATGTCAGCGCCAGCCGGCATCGATGAAATAATCATGGGCGGTGCAGTAGCGGGCGTCGTCCGACGCCAGGAACATCGCCAGAGCGGCGACATCCTGCGGCAGGATGCGACCGTCGAGGCACTGCGCCGCGACGATCTCTGCCTCGCCTTCGGGCGTGTACCATTTTTCCTGGCGCGGCGTTTTCACATTGCCGGGGATGATGGTGTTGACGCGGATATTGTCGCGGCCAAGGTCGCGGGCAAGGCTGCGGGTCAGCCCTTCGATCGCCGCCTTGGCGGTCTGGTAGAGCGCCAGTTCGGGCAGGGCGAGGTGCCAGCTGATCGAACCGAAGTTCAGGATCACGCCGCCGCCCGCGCGCTTCATCGCCGGAACCGCGGATTGCGCCGCGAAGAACAGGTGCCGAAGATTGACCGCCATCCGCTCGTCCCAATAGGCGGGGGTCACGTCTTCGATCGTGTGGCGATCGTCATTGGCGGCGTTGTTGATCAGGATGTCGATCCCGCCCAGCTGCCGTTCGACCGTGCCGATCATCGCCTGCACCGCATCGATGTCGCGCAGGTCGACCGCGTGGAAGATCGGCGTGAAGGCCGCGCCGGAAAGGCGCGCGACCAGAGCCTCGCTCGGCTCCACGGCGATGTCGCAGAAGGCGACATGGGCGCCCTGGCCGACGAACGCCTCGACCAGGCCTTCGCCGATGCCGCTGCCGCCGCCGCTGATGAAGACGCGCTTGCCCTTCAGGCTCGGATATATGGCGGTCATGCGGCAGTCTCTTTCAGGAGGCCGCGCGTTGCGAGGTTGGTCATCAGGGCGGACAGCCCCCAGGTCCATGGCGCGGCGTCCTTCGACGTCACCACCGTGTTGATCAGCTTGCCGAGGCGCGGCGTCGAGATCGCCACCACGTCGCCGACCTTGTGGGTGAAGCCGCGGCCCGGCTCGTCCCGATCCTGCACCGGCGCGAAAAGGGTGCCCAGGAACAGGGTGAAGCCGTCGGGATATTGATGCTCCGACAGGGTCTGGCGCACAAGTTCCAGCGGATCGCGGCTGATCTGGTTCATGCTGCTGGTGCCTTCCAGGCGATAGCCTTCCGGCCCGTCGATGGTCAGCCCGACTTCGGCGTTGCGCACATCGTCGATGGTGAAATCACCGTCGAACAGGCGGATGAGCGGGCCGAGCGAGCAGGAGGCGTTATTGTCCTTGGCCTTGCCGAGCAGCAGGGCGGAGCGTCCCTCGAAGTCGCGCAGGTTGACGTCATTGCCCAGCGTCGCGCCCACAGCTTCGCCCTTGGCGCTCACGATCAGCACCACTTCGGGTTCGGGGTTGTTCCAGGTGGAATCGGAGCGGATGCCGATCTCCGCGCCCAGGCCCACGGTCGAAAGAACCGGCGCCTTGGTGAACACTTCCGCGTCGGGACCGATCGCCACTTCCAGATATTGCGACCAGAGGCCATCCTCGATCAGCGCGGCCTTCAATGCGGCGGCTTCCTGCGTGCCCGGCACGACCGCGCGGATCGATCCGCCCACGCGTTCCTCCAGCCGGGTGCGAATCCCGGCGGCTGCGCTGGCGTCACCGCGCGCGCGTTCCTCGATCACGCGTTCCAGCGCCGAAAGGGCGAAGGTCACACCGCACGCCTTGACGCATTGCAGGTCGACCGGGCTGAGCAGCGGCAGGCCCAGCGTTTCGAGCGGACCGAGCGCCTCCCCCGCGTCCGGCGAAAGCGGCAGCGCCTCCACCAGTTGCGCGACGGTGGGCGCGACGCGGCTCATGTCATGGGCGATTCCGTCCGCCACCAGGATCGGGCTGGGACCGGCGGCGGTCTGGACGCGGCCGATGAACAGGCCGCCGCGCCAGTCGGCAGGCAGGCAATCGAGCAGGGAGACTTCGCCCGGCATCATCAACTCCTAAAGCGAATGGTTGTAAATTGATAGCGCTACCAACATGGAACCGGGCGCGGAGTCAAGGGGTGTTGCGTAAAAGGCGCGTCAGCGGAAAGTCGTAGGCCCGGCGCGCCTTCGGTCTTTTCCGGGGCGCCGCTTTGGGGCATAGCTACAAGGACCATGAGCAAGACCGAAGACAGCGCGCCGGCAACCGGCGCAGACGCCGCTTCTCCCGCAACGCCCGCCAATGAAAAGGCCGATCTCGCCGTCGCCGCACGCAAGTCCGCGGGCAAGGGCGTATGGATGGGTACTGCGGTCGGTATCGGTTCCGCCGCGATCGTCGCTGCCTTGCTCTACGCCCGCAAGAAGGGCTGATTCCCGCCGGACGACCCGCGGGATCTGCGAATATCGCATGATCGCTGCGCCCCGGTGCCGGGGGCGGTGAATGGCGGTTTTCGCGTCATCCCGACACAAAAAGGGATGGCATGGCCCTGTCCGGTCCATGCCATCCCATGATGCGACCCGTTTCGGGCTCTTCATCCGCCCTTCGTGACAGGCGGGTTTATTCCATTGTGCGTCAGGCTGCGCCGCCGCTCAGATAGCTGATCAGTTCCGGCTTGCTGACGGTCGTGCTCTTGTCCGAATCCGCGCTGGTAAAGGCGCCGTCGGCCCAGGCCGTCACTTGGTCCGCCGGCAGCGTCTTGCCCGTAGCCTTCATTTCCTGGTCCTTGAGCGCGAGCATCCAGCGCGAGAATTCGGACTTGTCGAGCTGGCCGTCGCTGTTCGCGTCATAGGCCGGGAATTCGCTGTCCACTATCGACGCGACCGAGCCGGCCGGATTGGCGGGTGTCGCGGGCTGGGCGGGCGTGGCTGGGGTTGCCGGCGCGGACGACTGGGGTTGCGCGGGCGTTGCGGGCACTGCCGGCTGCGCCGATTGCGGGGCGTTGGGGGTGGCGCCCTGATCGGCACTCGGCGTCTGCTGCGCCATGGCGGGCGCTGCAATGACCAAAGCCGTCGTGAACAAAAATGTGCGGATCATTGCGATCTCCTGTTGAGCGACCTTCTTGCGAAGCAGAGCATTCATGCCCGACTCCTGAATTCGTTACGGAATAATAGTCGAGTCCCTGCTATTGTTCCTGAACGCTCGTTCATCTGGCGCCATTCATCTTGCGAAATGGCTCGGTTCGACTTTTTTGCTTGGGCTAATTGCGAAGAAACGGTGCGGGCGCACGGCAGGGCGTGCGCGATTTGCTAGCGCCGGAAGGTGCTGCTAGTCGGCGCGGCGACTCCCATCCAGCCAATCAGGATTCGCCCATGGTCCCCCGTTACGCCCGCCCGCAAATGACCGCCCTCTGGGAACCGGAAGCCCGCTTCAAAATCTGGTTCGAAATCGAGGCGCACGCCACAGAGAAGCTGGGCGAACTGGGCGTGGTGCCGCCGTCCGCCGCCAAGGCGCTGTGGGACTGGTGGGCGACCAACCCGGCCATCGACGTGCCCGCGATCGACGCGATCGAGGCGGTCACCAAGCACGACGTCATCGCCTTCCTCACCTGGGTGGCCGAACAGGTGGGCGACGAAGCGCGCTTCATGCATCAGGGCATGACCAGTTCCGACGTGCTCGACACCTGCCTTGCCGTGCAGCTGGCCCGCGCCGCCGACATCCTGATCGACGACCTCGACAAGCTGCTGGAGGTCATCAAGCGCCGGGCCTTCGAGCACAAGCTGACCCCGACCATCGGTCGCAGCCACGGCATCCATGCCGAGCCGGTCACCTTCGGCCTCAAGATGGCGGAAGCCTATGCCGAATTCAGCCGCTGCAAGACGCGCCTGATCGCGGCGCGCGAGGAAGTCGCGACCTGCGCCATTTCGGGCGCGGTCGGCACCTTCGCCAATATCGACCCGCGCGTCGAGGAACATGTCGCCGAAAAGCTGGGCCTCGCGATCGAGCCGGTGTCGACGCAGGTTATCCCGCGTGACCGCCATGCGATGTTCTTCGCGACGCTGGGCGTGATCGCCAGCTCGATCGAGCGCCTCGCCGTCGAGGTCCGCCATCTCCAGCGCACCGAGGTTCTGGAAGCCGAGGAATATTTCTCGCCCGGCCAGAAGGGGTCGTCGGCCATGCCGCACAAGCGCAACCCGGTGCTTACCGAGAATTTGACCGGCCTCGCCCGCATGGTGCGTAGCTATGCCATGCCCGCGATGGAGAATGTGGCGCTGTGGCATGAGCGCGATATCTCGCACTCGTCGGTCGAGCGCTACATCGGTCCCGATGCGACCATCACCCTCGACTTCGCGCTCGGCCGTCTGACCGGCGTCATCGACAAGCTGCTAGTCTACCCTGAGCGGATGATGAAGAATTTGGACAAGATGGGCGGCCTCGTCCATTCGCAGCGCGTGCTGCTGGCGCTGACCCAGGCGGGCGTCAGCCGGGAGGACAGCTATCGCTACGTCCAGCGCAACGCGATGAAGGTCTGGGAGTCGGACGGCCAGCTGTCGCTGATGGAATTGCTCAAGGCCGACGAGGATGTCGCCGCCGCGCTCAGCGCACAGGAGATCGAGGACAAGTTCAACCTTGATTATCATTTCCGGCAGGTCGATACGATCTTCCGGCGCGTATTCGGCGAGGCGTAAGCCGCAAGACGGGCGGAATTACCTGCCGCCCATCCGCGGCCGCACCCTCGGCGCGGCATCGGACTGGCGGCGGATGAGCGCATGGTCGAGCACCAGATGCTCGGCCTCGCCAGTCTTCTGACCCCGGCGGCCCTTCACCCGCCGCACCAGCAGTTCGACCGCCGCGCGCGACATGGCGCTGATCGGCTGGCGGATCGTCGTCAGTTCCGGCCAGATCGTCGTCGCCAGCGAGCTGTCGTCGAAACCGCAGACGGTGAGGTCGCCCGGCACGTCCAGCCCGTTGCGGTGCGCGATCGCCACGGTCGCGGCGGCCATGTCGTCGTTGCTGGCGAAGATCGCGGTCGGCGGATCGATCAGCGACAAAATATGCTCGGCCGCGTCCAGTCCTGACCGGTAGGTGAAATAGCCCTGCGCGATCAGTTCGTCCTCTATGGCCAGCCCGGCTTCCTGCAAAGCCGCGACATAGCCCTCGAAGCGGCGCGCGCTGGCGGTCTGGTTGGGATTGCCCCTGATGAAGCCGATGCGCGCATGGCCGAGCGCGATCAGATGCCGGGTCATTTCATAGGCGGCCTGGCGGTCATCGATGCTGACGGCGGACAGATCCGATGGTGGGCGGCCGGTCGCTACCGCCACGGCGGGAATATCGGCGGCGGCCAGCGCTTCCACCATCTCCTCCAGGTCGCAGAGTGGCGGGGGCAGCACGACGCCGTCGATCCGCCCACGCAGCAGATGGTCGACCACCGACTGGACCGATGTCTGCTCGTCCCATTTCTCGACCACCAGGTCGATGCCGCTGCGGCTCGCCTGGTCCAGGCTGCCGACCAGGAACTCGCTGAGGTAGGACGAGGACGGGTTGCTGTAGAGCAGGCCGATCCGCGTTTCGTCCCCCCCCGCCAGGCTGCGCGCGGCGGCGCTGGGCGCATAGTTGAGCGCCTTGATCGCCTCCTCCACCTTGGCGCGGGTTTCGGCCTTCACCACCTGCTCGCCATTTATGACGCGCGACACCGTCATGGGGGACACGCCTGCATGGCGGGCGACATCGTTGATGGTGGGGGCGTTGCGCTGGCGGCGGGAGGTTCGCGTATCGGTCAATGTCGGCCCTTCTGCGGGGTGATGTCGTTATCGAAATGGTAGCGACAACAGCCGATGGAAGCAAAATATCAGTTATGCCCCGGCGCATAGGGGAAGCGCTGCGCCTTGTACCAGTTCAGGTCATGGGCGGGCGCGGCCGATCCGGTGGGCAGGGGGCGCTTCGACAGCGACTGGAAATAGGCGATGCTGGCGTCGCGCCACCATAGCGCCTCGCGATGCTGGATCGTCAGGAAGGTCTGCGTCTGCGCGAAACGCTCCGCATCGACATGGGGCTTGAGCGCCGCCCATCGCGTCTGCATGTCGGCGACATAGGCGACGCCCCGGTCATAGCGATGGACGAGACCATCCCACAGCGTCTCGCCCGATCGCAGGCGATGATCCCAGGACAGATGGTGGAACCAGAGCAGGTCGCGCTCCGGCGTGGTCTTGACATTGCCCCACATCTTCGCGACCGGCGGCGCATATTGGCTGACGGCATTGCTGCCCGTCTTCGTGCGGTCAAAGCCGATGCCGTTCGCATCCGCCTTGTGATAATAGACCGGGTTCCATTCTGGCCGCGCCAGATCGGACACCCAGGGCCCGGGACCATAATGATGGCCGGTATCCATGACATGGGTGAGGCCGAGCGGTGTCATATAGTCCACCGCCGCCTCCCGCGATCCCATCATCATCGTGACGACCGGCTGCACGACCTTCGGATCGGGGGAGAAGGTCATCTCCGCCCATTCCTTCGCGATGCTCTCCGCCGAGAGACTGGTATCCCATGCGAGGCGTCCGAACGCGTACCAGTCCGCCTGGTTGAAGATCGACCCGCTCCAGTCGCGATCCGCGCCGATATTGGCGACGCCGGCGATCCCGGTCAGTTTATGCCCGTCCAGCGATCCGTCGATGACCTTGGCGACCGTCGATCCCTTGCCCTTGGCATAAGTGTCCGCGTCCAGCGTCTCCTCGAACAGGGTGCCGAGATAGGTGAGGTGCGTCGACTGGCCCAGATATTCCTTGGTGATCTGGAACTCCATCATCAGCGGCGTTTTCGGCATCGCGCCGAACAGCGGATGGAAGGGTTCGCGCGGCTGGAAGTCGATCGCGCCATTCTTCACCTGGACGATCACATTGTCCGCGAACCGGCCGTCGAGCGGCTTGAAGTCGGTGTATGCCTGTTTCGCGCGGTCGTCGGGATTGTCATGGGCATAGACGAAGGCGCGCCACATCACGATGCCGCCATGCGGCTTAACCGCCGCCGCCAGCATGTTCGCGCCATCGGCATGGGTGCGGTTATAATCCTGCGGCCCTGGCTGGCCCTCGCTGTTGGCCTTCACCAGAAAGCCGCCGAAATCGGGGATCGCCCTGTAGATTTCGTCCGCCTTCGCCTGCCACCAGGCGGCGACCGCCGGATCGAGCGGATCGGCGGTCTTCAGGCCATCCAGTTCCATCGGCGCGGTCCATTTGACCGACAGATAGACCTTGATGCCATAGGGACGAAAGACATCGGCCAGCCCCGCCGCCTTGGCGATATAGGGCGCGGTCAGGCTGTCCGCCTTGGCATTCACATTGTTGAGGACGGTGCCGTTGATGCCGATCGAGGCGTTTGCGCGGGCATAGTCGGTATAGCGCGGCCCCTTCCAGTCGGGCAGGCGCCACCAGTCCCAGATCGATGCGCCGGCATAGCCGCGTTCGACCGTGCCATTCAGATTGTCCCAATGGTTGAGCAGGCGCAGCCCGATTCTGGGCGCGCTGCGGATGTCGATCGCGTCGAGTCGTGCGCCGGTCTGCGCCAGCCGCAGCCAGTGATAGGCGCCGTGGAGCAGGCCGATGTCGCTGTTCGCAGCGATCAGGGTGACGGCCTTGCCCTCCATTTGGGTCGAGCGAATCGCATAGCCTTCGTTGCCCAGCCCCTCGGTCCGGATCGGCAGGGCAGGGGAGGAGGCGGGGGTCGCCAGCCAGAGCGCACCTTGCTGAACTATTGCTGACAGGGTGGGCGCCGCGCCGCTCATACCGGCGACGCCGCGCTGCAATTCTGCGGTGGCGGCGGTCAGGGTCGGGCTGTTGCCGGGGGCGACGATGGCGGTCGCATGGGCCGCCAGATCGGCGCTGCGGGCTTGATCCGCGCGCGCATAGCGCAGCCACAGATCATAGCCGTCCTCGGCCTGCGCCATGGGCGACAGCAGCGCCCCGGTCACGGCAATCATCCAGCAAAACAGGCGCGCTATCACTCGACCCTCTCCCTTGGCTTCGATGTCAAAAGCCCGTTCGACGGGCATTGACAAGTCTCTTTGTCCGAGCAATGGTAACGCTATCAGTTTGGTCGCGGCAAGCATAAAGATCGCCGCACCGGAAAAATGGAGAGGGGTTTCGTGAACCATAGCAGCAAAATCCTCTGCGCCGTATCGGCGCTGGCGCTTGGCGTGGCGCTGCCCTGCGCGCCGGTTCAGGCCGCGCCGACTGCCGCCGCATCGGCCAGGGCGATCTACAAGGACGCCAATGCGCCGGTGGAGGCGCGCGTGGACGATCTGCTCTCGCGCATGACGCTGGACGAAAAAATCGCGCAGATCACCACCGTCTGGCTCGACAAGGTCAAGATTTTCGACGACCGGCTGCAACTCGATCCCGCGAAGCTCGCCGCGCAATATCCCAACGGCATGGGTCATTTCACCCGTCCTTCCGACGCGAAGGGTGCCGTCAGTCCTCGGGTCGCACCAGGACGCAATCCGCGCCAGACGGTCGCACTCGTCAACGCCCTGCAAAAATGGGCGACGACGCAGACGCGGCTCGGCATCCCGATCCTCTTCCATGAGGAAGGGCTGCACGGTTATGCGGCCGTCGGCGCGACCAGCTTCCCCCAGTCGATCGCCATGGCGTCCTCCTTCGACACCGACATGCTGCGCGAGGTCAACAGCGTGATCGCGCGGGAAATACGTGTCCGTGGCGTGCCGATGGTGCTGTCCCCGGTGGTCGACATCGCCCGCGATCCGCGCTGGGGCCGGATCGAGGAAACCTATGGCGAAGATCCCTATCTGGTCGGGGAGATGGGCGTTGCGGCTGTGGAAGGCTTGCAGGGCGTCGGCCGCAGTCGCGACCTGCGCGATGGCAAGGTGTTCGCCACGCTGAAGCATCTGACCGGCCATGGCCAGCCCGAAAGCGGCACCAATGTCGGCCCGGCGCCCGTATCGGAGCGCGAACTGCGCGAGAATTTCTTCCCGCCCTTCGAACAGGTGGTCAAGCGCACCGGCATCGAGGCCGTCATGGCCTCCTATAACGAAATCGACGGTGTTCCCAGCCATGCCAATCGCTGGCTGCTCGAAGACGTGCTGCGCGAGGAATGGGGCTTCAAGGGTGCGGTCGTGTCCGATTATTCGGCGGTCGACCAGCTGATGAGCATCCACCATATCGCCGCCAATCTGGAGGAGGCCGCGATCCGTGCGCTCGACGCGGGCGTGGACGCCGACCTGCCCGATGGCCTCTCCTATGCGACGCTGGGCAAATTGGTGCGCGAGGGCAAGGTCAGCGAGGCGAAGGTCGATCTGGCCGTGCGCCGGATGCTGGAACTGAAATTCCGGGCCGGGCTGTTCGAGAATCCCTATGCCGACGCCGCCGCGTCGGAGAAGATCACCAACAATGCGGAGGCGCGCGCGCTGGCGCTGAAGGCGGCGCAGCGCTCCATCACCCTGCTCAAGAATGACGGGATGCTGCCGCTGAAGCCCGAAGGCACGATCGCGGTCATCGGCCCCAGCGCCGCCGTCGCGCGTTTGGGCGGCTATTATGGCCAGCCGCCGCATACGGTGTCGATCCTCGACGGGATCAAGGCGAAGGTCGGTAGCAAAGCCAACATCGTCTTCGCGCAGGGCGTGAAGATCACCGAGAATGACGACTGGTGGGAAGACAGCGTCACCAAGTCCGATCCCGCCGAAAACCGCAAGCTGGTCGCACAGGCGGTGGAGGCCGCGCGCAATGTCGACCGCATCGTCCTGACCTTGGGCGACACCGAACAGTCGAGCCGCGAAGGCTGGGCCGACAATCATCTGGGCGACCGACCCAGCCTGGATCTGGTCGGCGAGCAGCAGGAACTGTTCGATGCGCTGAAGGCGCTGGGCAAGCCGATCACCGTCGTGCTCATCAACGGCCGTCCGGCCTCGACCGTGAAGGTCAGCGAGCAGGCCAACGCCATCCTCGAAGGCTGGTATCTGGGCGAGCAGGGCGGCAATGCCGTGGCGGATGTGCTGTTCGGGGATGTTAACCCCGGCGGCAAGCTGCCCGTCACCGTGCCGCGCTCGGTCGGGCAACTGCCGATGTTCTACAATGCCAAGCCCTCGGCGCGGCGCGGCTATCTGTTCGACACCACCGACCCGCTCTATCCCTTCGGCTTCGGCCTCAGCTACACGAACTTCGACCTGTCCGCCCCGCGTCTGGCCGCGACCCGCATCGGCACGGGCGGCAAGACGACGGTCTCGGTCGATGTCCGCAACACGGGCCAGCGCGAGGGCGACGAGGTCGTCCAGCTCTATATCCGCGACAAGGTCAGCTCCGTGACCCGGCCGATCAAGGAATTGAAAGGCTTCCAGCGCGTCACCCTGAAACCCGGCGAAACCCGCACCGTCACCTTCACGATCAGCCCGCAAAGCCTGTGGATGTGGAACGACCATATGCAGCGCGTGGTCGAGCCGGGCGATTTCGAGATCATGACCGGCAACAGCTCGGTCGCGCTCAAGTCCGCCACGCTGACGGTGACGCCATGAGTCTTGCCCGCCGCCAGGCGCTCGGCCTGCTCGCCTCCACGTCGCTCTTCGCGGCGGCTCCGGCGGTCGCAAAGGGGAAGGGCGGTCCGCTCTACAAGGATGCGTCCGCGCCCATCGACCTGCGCGTGCGCGACCTGCTCGCGCGCATGACGCTGGAGGAGAAGGTCGGCCAGATCATCGCGCTCTGGGCGACCAAGGCCGACATCATGGACGACCTCACCTTCTCGCCGGGCAAGGCAAGCCAGGCCTATCCCGCCGGATTCGGCCAGATCACCCGCCCGTCGGACCGACGCGGCGCGCCCAATGGCTCCAATCAGGCGGGCGGCGTCGGCGCGCGCTGGCGCACGCCTGCCGACACGGTCGCTTTCGTCACCGCCGTCCAGAAATGGGCGATCGAGGAAACGCGCCTCGGCATCCCGGTCCTCTTCCACGAAGAATCGCTGCACGGTTACATGGCGACCGACGCCACGATGTTCCCGATGGCGATCGGCCTGGCGGGCAGTTTCGACCGCCAATTGATGCGGGATGTCCAGTCGGTCATCGCCCGCGAAGTCCGTGCGCGCGGCGTCCATCTGGCGCTCTCGCCGGTGGTGGACATCGCCCGCGATCCGCGCTGGGGCCGGATCGAGGAAACGTTCGGCGAAGACCCCTATCTCTGCGGCGAAATGGGCGTCGCCGCCGTGCTCGGCCTCCAGGGCGAGAGCAAGCAACTCGGCCCGGACAAGGTCATGGCCACGCTCAAGCATATGACCGGCCATGGCCAGCCCCAGAGCGGCGAGAATATCGCCCCCGCGCCGATCAGCGAGCGCGAATTGCGCGAAAATTTCTTCCCGCCCTTCCGCGCCGTGGTGCAGCGCACCGGCATCGCCGCCGTCATGCCCAGCTATAATGAAATCGACGGCGTCCCTTCGCATCAGAACACATGGCTGCTTGGCGACATATTGCGCGGCGAATGGCATTTCGACGGCGCGGTGGTCAGCGATTATGGCGCGGTCCACGAACTCGACACCATCCACCATGTCCAGCCCGACCCGGAGGCATCGGCCCGCGCCGCCCTTCGCGCCGGGGTCGATTGCGAGCTGCCCGATGGCATGACCTATCGGACGCTCGTGGAACAGGTCCGCAGCGGAAAAGTGCCCCTCGAAGCGGTCGACATCGCCTGCACGCGCATGTTGACGCTCAAGTTCCGCGCGGGCCTGTTCGAAAATCCATGGCCGCGTCGTGACTATGACGCGCTGACCGGCAATGCGGAGGCGCGTGCGCTGGCCCTGAAAGCCGCGCACAAATCGATCGCCCTGCTGAGGAATGACGGCATCCTGCCGCTCACCCCCGGCGCGCACAAGCGGGTCGCGGTGATCGGTCCCAACGCCGCCATCGCGCGGCTGGGCGGCTATTCCTCCATCCCGCGCCAGGACGTGTCGCTGCTGGAAGGGGTGCAGGCGAAGCTGAACGGCAAGGCGCAGGTTGTCCATGCCCAGGGCGTCTTCATCACCCAGAGCGAGGATCGCTCGGTGGACGAGGTGTTCCTCGCCGATCCGGAAAAGAACCGCGCGCTGATCGCCGAAGCCGTCGCGGTCGCGAAAACCGCCGACATCGTCCTCCTCGCCATCGGCGACACCGAACAGACCAGCCGCGAAGGCTTTGCCGCCAACCATCTGGGCGACCGCACCAGCCTCGATCTGGTGGGCGAACAGAATGACCTGTTCGCGGCGATCAAGGCGACCGGCAAGCCCGTCGTCGTATGCGCCATCAACGGACGGCCGCCCAGCTATCCCGCCGTGGTCGATGGCGCCAACGCGTTGCTGGAATGCTGGTATCCGGGGCAGGAGGGCGGCACCGCCATGGCCGACATCCTGTTCGGGGACGTCAACCCCGGCGCCAAGCTGCCCGTCACCGTCGCCCGCGACGCAGGCCAGATCCCGATCTTCTACAACCGCAAGCCATCGGCCCGGCGCGGCTATGTGTTCGAGGATATCTCGCCGCTTTTCCCCTTCGGATATGGCCTTAGCTACACGAAGTTCGAGATCGGAAAGCCACGTCTCTCCGCGCCGCGCATCGGCGTGGGCGGGACCGTCACGGTGGAGGTCGATGTCCGCAATGTGGGGACAAGGGCAGGGGACGAAGTCGTCCAGCTCTATGTCCACGACCAGACCGCCAGCGTCACCCGGCCGATCAAGGAATTGAAGGGCTTCGAACGCATCACGCTTGCGCCGGGCGAGAGCAGGACCGTGCGTCTGGCGCTCGGCCCCGACGCCTTCAGCTTATGGAATCTCGACATGGAGGAGGCGGTCGAACCCGGCCTGTTCGACATCATGGTCGGGCCGGACAGCGCCGCGCTCCAGTCTGTCACGCTGGAAATCGCCTGATTGGTCAGGCCAGTATTGACGAAAAGGCAGATTGCATAGATATTGGCTTTACCAATTTACGGAGTGTCCGATGCCCATCATTACCGGCGCCAAGGTGATCGTCACATCGCCCGGCCGCAATTTCGTGACCTTGAAGATCGAGACGGATGAAGGCGTTTACGGCCTGGGCGACGCGACGCTCAACGGCCGCGAACTGTCCGTCGCCAGTTATCTGACCGATCATGTCATTCCCTGCCTGATCGGCCGGGACGCGCACCGGATCGAGGATATCTGGCAATATCTCTACAAGGGCGCCTATTGGCGTCGCGGCCCCGTCACCATGTCGGCCATCGCCGCCGTCGACACCGCGCTCTGGGACATCAAGGGCAAGGTAGCGGGCCTGCCGGTCTATCAGCTTCTGGGCGGCGCGAGTCGTGAAGGCGTCATGGTCTATGGCCATGCCAACGGCACGACGATCGAGGATACGGTGAATGTCGCCCTGGAATATCAGCGGCAGGGCTACAAGGCGATCCGCCTCCAGTGCGGCGTCCCCGGCATGGCATCGACCTATGGCGTGTCGAAGGACAAATATTTCTACGAGCCGGCCGACGCCGACCTGCCGACCGAAAATGTCTGGAACACAAGCAAATATCTGCGGGTCGTTCCCGAACTGTTCAAGGCCGCGCGCGAGGCGCTGGGCTGGGACGTTCATCTGCTGCACGACATCCACCACCGCCTGACCCCGATCGAGGCGGGGCGTCTCGGCAAGGATCTCGAACCCTATCGTCCCTTCTGGCTGGAGGATGCGACCCCGGCGGAAAATCAGGAAGCCTTCAGGCTGATCCGACAGCACACCACGTCGCCGCTGGCCGTGGGCGAGATTTTCAACTCGATCCATGACTGCCGCGAACTGATCCAGAACCAGCTGATCGACTATATCCGCGCCACTGTGGTCCATGCCGGCGGCATCAGCCACCTGCGCAAGATCGCCAACCTCGCCGACCTGTATCAGGTCCGCACCGGCTGCCACGGCGCGACCGACCTGTCGCCGGTGTGCATGGCCGCCGCGCTGCATTTCGACCTCAGCGTGCCTAATTTCGGCATCCAGGAATATATGCGCCACACTGAGGAGACGGACGCGGTCTTCCCCCATGCCTATACATTCGCCGACGGCATGATGCATCCGGGTGACAAGCCGGGGCTGGGCGTCGATCTCGATGAGGAACTGGCCGCCCAATATGAATATAAGCGCGCCTTCCTGCCGGTGAACCGGCTCGAAGACGGCACCATGTATAATTGGTGATGGATATGTTGGGCCTACTGTCCCTCTCCCAACGGGAGAGGGAAGGAGCCGCGCAGCGGCGGGAGGGTGAGGGCGATCTGCACCTCCTCCTCACCCTTCCCACGGCCTGCGGCCGCGGGCCCCTTCCCTCTCCTGGGAGGAGCGGGCTATGACCACCATCTCAAAACCCTCCGGAAAAGTCCGCTGGATCGTCTGCGGCCTGCTGTTCGCGGCGGTGGTGCTCAGCTATATCGACCGCCTCGTCCTGCCCACGCTGAAGCCCGATCTTCAGGCCCGCTATGGCTGGAGCGAGCGCGGCTATGCCGACCTCGCCATCTGGTTCCAGGCGGGCTATGGCATCGCCTATGTGTTTTTCGGTCGCCTGATCGACCGGGTCGGCGCGCGGGCGGGCTATGCCATCGCCGTGTCCTTGTGGACGCTCGGGCATGTCGCGCACATCTTCTTCACCTCGACCGCCGGGATGCTGTTCGCGCGCATTCCGCTGGCGATCGGGGAGGCGGGGACGTTCCCCGCCGCCATCGCCGCGACCAATGAATGGTTCCCCAAGAAGGAACGGGCGCTCGCCATCGGCATCTTCAATGCCGGGTCGAATGTCGGCGCGATCCTGACGCCTCTGGTCGTCCCCATCATCGCCGTCACCATGGGCTGGCGCTGGGCCTTCATCCTGACCGGCCTGCTGACCGTGGTCTGGCTCGCCGCCTGGCTGACCTTCTACCGTCGTCCGCGCGAAAAGAAGAGCCTGACGGCCGAGGAACTGGCCTGGATCGAAACCGATCCGGTCGAGGAAAGCCGCCCCGTCAAATGGGCGACACTGTTCCGCCATCGCCAGACCTGGGCCTATATGGCCGGCCGCTTCCTGATCGATCCGGTCTGGTGGACCTTCCTCTTCTGGCTGCCCGATTTCTTCAACAAGCAATATGGCGTGAAGATGCTGGACTTCGGTCCGCCGCTGATCGCCGTCTATCTTCTGGCCGATGTCGGTTCGGTGGCGGGCGGCTGGGCCTCCTCACGCTTCATGGGCCGGGGCTGGAGCGTCAATCGCGCGCGCAAGAGCGCGATGTTGCTCGCGGCCCTCTGTGCCGTGCCGATCGCGTTCGCCACCCATGCGCCGTCCATGTGGGTGGCGGTCGGCCTGATCGGCCTGGCCTGCGCCGGGCATCAGGGCTTTTCCGCCAATCTCTATGCGCTGCCCGGCGACGTCTTCCCGCGCTGGATGGCCGGGTCGGTCGTGGGGCTTGGCGGCCTGGCCGGTGCGATCGGCGGGATGCTGATGGCGAAATTCGCCGGCACCATATTGGAAACGGTCGGCAGCTATGGTCCGATCTTCGCGGTGGCGTCCTGCGCCTATCTCGTCGCACTTTTGACTATTCATCTCATAATTCCGCGCTATCAGGTCGTTGCCACCGGTGGCACAGCCGGCCAAGGAGCATGATCTTGACCAAACCGCTTCGCCTTCACCCTGATCGCCTGTTCCCGTCGGACCCGACCACGCGCGACATCGCCCGCAGGCTCTATGCCACGGTCAAGGATCTGCCGATCGTCAGCCCCCATGGCCATACCGATCCGCGCTGGTTCGCCTATGACGAGCCTTTCGCCAATCCCGCCGACCTGCTGATCGTGCCGGACCATTATGTGTTCCGTATGCTCTACAGCCAGGGCGTGAGGCTGGACGAACTGGGCGTGCCAACCATCGACGGCAGTGCGACCGAAAGCGATCCGCGCGCCATCTGGCATCGCTTCGCGGCCAACTATCACCTGTTCCGCGGCACGCCCTCGCGCATGTGGCTGGACTGGGTCTTTGCCGAGGCGTTCGGCATAGACGTGCGGCTGGAGCCGGAAACCGCCGATCATTATTACGACATCATCGACGCCGCGCTGAAGACCGACGCCTTCCGTCCCCGCGCGCTGTTCGAACGCTATAATATCGAAGTGATCGCCACGACCGAAGGGCCGCTCGATCCGCTCGACCATCATCGCGCGATCCGGCAATCCGGCTGGGGCGGCAAGGTCGTCACCGCCTATCGCCCCGATCCGGTGCTCGACCCGGATGATCCGAAGTTCATCGACAATGTGCAGCGTTTCTGCGCCATGGCCGGCGAGGATGCCGGCAGCTTCGCGGGCTATCTGCGCGCGCATGAAAAGCGCCGTGCCGATTTCCGCGCGGCGGGCGCGACCTCGACCGACCATGGCCACCCGTCCGCCTTCACGGCGAACCTGCCGCGCGCGGAGATCGAGGCGCTCTATGCCAGGGTGACGACCGGCCCGGCGACGCGCGAGGAAGCGGAGCTGTTTCGCGGCCATATGCTGACCGAAATGGCGCGCATGTCGATCGCCGACGGCATGGTGATGCAGCTGCATCCCGGCGTCCACCGCAACCATAATGACGCGGTGCGCGCGCGCTTCGGCAGGGACAAGGGGGCGGACATACCGACCGCCGGCGAGTTTGTGCAGGCATTGAAGCCGCTGCTCGATCTCTATGGCAATGATCCGCGCCTGACCCTGATCCTCTTCACCCTGGACGAGGATGTCTATTCGCGCGAGCTCGCGCCGCTGGCGGGTCATTATCCCGCGCTCAAGCTGGGACCGCCCTGGTGGTTCAACGACAGTCCCGAAGGGATGCGCCGTTTCCGCGAGCGCGCGACGGAGACGGCCGGCTTCTACAATACGGTCGGCTTCAACGACGACACCCGCGCCTTCCTCTCCATTCCGGCGCGCCATGACGTCGCACGCCGCATGGATTGCGGCTGGCTCGCCCAGCTTGTCGCCGAACATCGGCTGGAGGAGGATGAGGCGTTCGATGTCGCGCGCGCGCTGGCCTATGACCTTGTGAAAGCGGCCTACAAGCTGTGACCCGCCTGTCCTCCGCCACACTGGCCGGGCTGCCGGCCGATGTCGTCCGCCCGGCCTATGACCGCGCCGCCGTGACATGCGGCGTCGTCCATATCGGCATCGGTGCCTTCCATCGCGCGCATCAGGCGGTCGTCTTCGACGATGCCCTGAACGCGGGCGACCTGCGCTGGGGCATCACCGCCGCGTCGCTGCGCTCGCCCGCCGTGCGCGACCAGATGGCGCCGCAGGACGGCCTCTACACCATGTTGGTGCGCGACGGGGCAGCCGAGCAGGCGCGGGTGATCGGCGCGGTCCAGCGCGTCATCGTCGCGCCGGAAGAGCCGCAGGCGCTGCTCGCCGCGCTAGCGTCGCCCGACACCCATATGGTGACGCTGACCATCACGGAGAAGGGCTATAAGCTCGACCCTGCGACTGGCGCGCTGATAGAAAGCGACCCGCAACTCGTTGCCGATATCGCCTCGCTGGAAAGCCCGCAGACCGCGCCCGGCTATCTGGTCGCGGCGCTGGCCATGCGCCGCGCGGCGGGCCTGCCGCCCTTCACTGCGATCAGCTGCGACAACCTGCCGCACAATGGCACGCGGCTGCGCGACGCGGTGATCGCGCTCGCCCGTCGCCATGACGCCGGGCTGGCCGACTGGATCGCGGGGGAGGGGGCGTTCCCCCAGACCATGGTCGACCGAATCGTCCCGGCGACCACGGCGGAGGCCATCGCCACGCTCACCGCGCGCATCGGCGTCGAGGATCAGGCGATGGTCAAGACCGAGCCCTTCCTGCAATGGGTGATCGAGGACCGTTTCTGCGGCCCGCGCCCCGAATTCGGCGCCGGGGTTCAGGTGACGCAGGCGGTCGCCCCGTGGGAGGAAGCCAAGCTGCGCCTCCTCAACGGATCGCACAGCGGCATCGCCTATCTGGGCGGCCTCGCTGGCATCGACCATGTCCATGAAGTGCTGGCCCTGCCCGAGGCGCGGCGGTTCGTGGAGGCGCTGTGGGACGAGGCGGAAACCACCCTGTCGCCCCCGCCGGAGCTGGACGTCGCCGCCTATCGCCGCGAGCTGATGGCTCGTTTCGACAATCCGACGCTGCGCCACCGCACGCGCCAGATCGCGATGGACGGCTCGCAGAAGCTGCCCCAGCGCCTGCTCCACAGCATCGCCGCGCGGCTGGCGGCAGGGCAGGGGATCGACGCCCTGTCGCTCGCCGTCGCCGCCTGGGTCCGCTGGCAGGCGGGCGTGGACGATCAAGGCGCGGCGCACAAGGTGGACGATCCGCTGGCCGATGCCATCGCCGCCGCACTCGCCGGAGCCGCATCGACCGAGGACCGCGTTGCGGCAATTCTCGCCTTCGACGCGGTCGTGCCGCCCGACCTCGCGACCAGCGCGCCGTTCCGTGCGGCACTCGTTCGCTGGCTCGCCATCCTCGAAACCGAAGGCGCGCGCGCGGCGCTCGCCCGGCTCTGAAAGCGAAAGGCGCGCCATGAAGCCCATCCGCACGCTCCTGCTGGCATCCTGCCTGCTGACCCCGGTCGCCTCCGCCACGTCGCCGCGCGAGAGCATGTCCATCAGCAAGGACTGGCGCTTCACCAAAGGCGACCCGGCGGGCCTCACCACCGACCTGCGCTATGACGTGCGCCCACCGATCGAGGATACGGGCGACGGCAAGCTGGCCGACGCGCGCCCCGACGCCGCCGTGAAGGTGGACGACAGCGGCGCGAAAGTCCTGAAGCCCTGGATCCTTCCCAGCGCCAATCCCTTCATCAACGATCCGGCCAAGCATCATGTCCGCCCCGCAGGCAATCCCGGCGGCGACGTGTCCTATGTGCAGGCGAATTTCGACGATAGCGCATGGACCCCTGTCGACCTGCCGCATGACTGGGCGATCACGGGCCCCTTCATCACCGAAGGCCCCTATGGCGGCATGGGTCGCCTGCCCAGCTGGGGCATCGGCTGGTATCGCAAGACGCTCGACATTCCCGCCAGCGCGAAAGGCCAGTCGATCTTCCTCGATGTCGAAGGCGCCATGTCCTACGCCACCGTCTGGCTCAACGGAAAGCTCGTCGGCGGCTGGCCTTATGGCTATAACAGCTTCCGCCTCGACCTGACGCCCTATGCGTTGCCGGGGGCCAGGAACCAGCTCGCCATCCGCCTCGACAATCCGGCCGCCTCGGCGCGCTGGTATCCGGGCGGCGGCCTCTATCGCGACATCTATCTGACCACCACGAACAAGGTTCATGTCGGCCAGTGGGGCAGCATCGTCCGCACGCCCAGAGTCAGCAAGGAGCAGGCGACTGTCGACCTCAGCCTGACCCTCGACAATGACGGCGACACCCAGGCGCAGGTCGAGGTCGCGACCGCCCTTTACGCGCTCGACGCGAAGGGCAAGCGCATCGGCCGCCCTGTCGCCAGCATCGCCCGCCAGTCCGCCACCATCGCCCCCGGGGCGAAGGCGGTGCTGAACGGCTCCACCATCCTGTCGAATCCGCGCCTTTGGGGACCGCCACCCACGCAGGCGCCCAACCGCTATCTCGCCATCTCCACCGTGACCCAGGGCGGGAAGGTCATCGACAGCTATGAAACCCGCTTCGGCGTGCGCGACATCCGGTTCGATCCCGACAAGGGCGTGATCGTCAATGGCGAGCATATCCCCCTGCGCGGCGTCAACAATCATCATGATCTCGGCGCGCTGGGCGCCGCCTTCAACGCCCGCGCCGCCGAGCGCCAGCTCGAAATCCTGCGCGACATGGGTGCCAATGCCGTGCGTATGAGCCACAATCCGCCGGCGCCCGAACTGCTCGAACTCACCGACCGGATGGGCTTCCTGGTGATGGACGAAGTGTTCGACAGCTGGGAAAAGAAGAAGACGCCGCACGATTTCCACCTGATCTTCCCCGACTGGCATGAGGCCGACGCCCGCGCCATGCTGCGTCGCGACCGCAACCACCCCTCGATCATCCTGTGGAGCATCGGCAACGAGGTCGGCGAACAATATGACGGGGAGGCCGGCGCGAAGATCGGCCGCGAACTGGTCGCCATCGCCCATGAGGAAGACCCGACCCGTCCCGCCACCAGCGCAATGAACTTCGCCAAGGCCGACATGCCGCTGCCCGCCGAAATGGACGTCATCAGCCTCAACTATCAGGGCGCCGGGATACGCGGCATAGTGGGTCAATATCCGGCCTTCCGCGCGAAATTCCCGGACAAGGTCATCCTGTCCACCGAAAGCGCCTCCGCTCTCTCCAGCCGTGGCGAATATATGTTTCCCGTCGCAGGCGCGATCAGCGGTCCGGTGCGCCCCTGGTCGGGCGGCGATCCCGACACGCATCAGGTGTCCGCCTACGAGATGCACGCCGCCGACTTCGGCTCCTCGCCCGATCGCGTCTGGGCGGCCGATGACCAGAACCCTTACGTCGCGGGCGAATTCGTCTGGACCGGGTTCGACTATCTCGGCGAACCCACGCCCTATTATAGCTCGCGCAGCAGCTATTCGGGCATCGTCGATCTCGCCGGTTTCCCCAAGGACCGTTTCTGGCTCTATCAGGCGCGCTGGCGGCCGGACCTGAAATTCGCCCATATCCTGCCGCACTGGACGTGGCCTGATCGTGTCGGCCACATCACCCCCGTCCATGTCTTCTCCTCTGCGGACGAGGCGGAACTGTTCGTCAACGGCAAGTCGCAGGGCAAGGTCAAGAAGCGCGACTATGAATATCGCTTCCGCTGGGACTATGTCGTCTACGAACCTGGCGAGGTGAAGGTCGTCACCTGGAAGAAGGGTCAGCCCTGGGCGACCGAGACCGTCCGCACGGTGGGCGCAGCGGCCAGGCTGTCGCTGACCGCCGACCGGTCCGCCATCGCCAGCGACGGCCGCGACCTCAGCTTCGTGACGCTCAAGATACTGGACAAGGACGGTCATGTCGTCCCCGCCGCCAAGCAGAAGATCGACTTTTCGATCGAGGGGCCGGGCGAGATCGTCGCCACCGACAATGGCGATCCGACCGACATGACCGCCTTCCCCTCGCATCAGCGGGATGCGTTCAACGGACTCGCCATGGTGATCGTGAAGGGCGATCCCGCCCGATCCGGCCGTATCGTGGTGCGCGCCCGCAGCGCCGGGCTGGCAGACGCGCAGGTCGAGATCGCCGCCGCACGCCGGGGCCGATAACCGGACTATACCGTTACCATAAACGCCATGCGCATATCTTGACAAAAAGCACGCGGCGTTTAATGAAGTGAAATTGATAGCGCTACCAGTTGGAGCCCACCGGAGAGTCGGGGGCGGCGCTCAGGGAGAGGGAATGACCATGTCTTCACGCCACCATCATTTTCGTATTGCGTTGTTCGCCGCTTCGGCGCTCGGTTCGCTGACGCTGGCCCAGGCCGTCGTCGCGCAGGATGCCGCGCCGCAGGCCGATGCCGTCGCCGCCGCCCCGCAGGATAGCGACGTCGCCGACATCGTCGTGACCGGCATCCGCGGATCGCTCCAGAGCGCGACCAATGCCAAGAAGGACGCGGTCGCCTTCGGCGACTCCATCTTCGCCGAGGATATCGGCAAGCTGCCCGCCACAAACCTTGCGGAAACGCTGAACCGGATGCCGGGCGTCCGCCTCAACCGCGACATCAACGGCGAAGGCACGCAGGTCGCCATCCGCGGCCTCGGCCCCAGCTTCA
Source organism: Sphingobium sp. TCM1 (assembly GCF_001650725.1). Lineage (GTDB taxonomy): Bacteria > Pseudomonadota > Alphaproteobacteria > Sphingomonadales > Sphingomonadaceae > Sphingobium. The sequence continues at coordinate 416,604 of NZ_LXVX01000034.1, forward strand.
CCCGCGTCCTGCTCAACGGCTCGCAGCTTCAGGTCGCGTCGGACGGCGGCACCAACGGCGGCAGCGCCAACCGCGAAGTCGATCTCGACTTCTTCCCGTCCGAACTCTTCACCCGTCTCGACCTCGCCAAGAGCCCGTCGCCTTCGACGCTGGAAGGCGGCATCGCCGGCACCGTCAACCTGCGCAACGCGCGTCCCTTCGACAAGCCGGGCACCCATGTCACCGTTGTGGCGCAGGGCCAGTATACCGACAATAACGACAAGATTTCCCCGCGCGGCGCGATCGTCGCCAGCCACACCACCGACACGTTCGGCATCCTGCTCGGTGTCGCCGGGGTCAAGACCAAGACCCGCGTCAACGGCTTTGAATCGGTCGGCTGGACCGACGGCAATCTCGGTGCCGGCGATCCGGGCGGCAATAATTTCTCCTGGGCGTCGGTCGTTCCGCGCAGCGCGGGCCATGGCCTCGTCGCCGGCCAGCCGGTCGATGTGGTCGCGACCTCGGGCCTGACCCGCGACCAGCTGAGCACCGCGCTCATCCCCCGCCTCGGCCGCCCCAGCCTGACCGATGGCACCCGCTCGCGCATCTCGGCCCTGGCGTCGCTCGAATGGCGCCCCAGTGACGAACTGCACTTTGCCCTGGACGGCATCTGGGCCAGGTCGCAGCGCGACTATACCAAGGTCAACATGAACTGGCAGGTCCGCAATTCCGGCCCAGGCACCAGCGCGCAGTCGACCGGCGGCATGATCCCGATCGACCTGACCGTCGATGACAATGGAGTTGTGACCAGCGGCACCTTCGCCAATTCGTCCTTCTTCCTCGAAGCCAGCCTGTTCAAGCAGACGACGAAATTCTGGAACATCAACCCCAGCCTCAGCTGGCAGCCGACCGACGATCTGAAGGTCGATCTTTCCGCCAACTATTCGAAGAGCCGCTTCTTCCGCGAACAGCCGACCTGGGCGTTCCAGACGACGCCGCAGTCGGGCGTGGACGTCTATTATGACAATACAGGCGGCGATTACCCGTCGATCACCACCAATCTCGACCTGAACGATCCGAACAACGGCAGCTGGCAATGGTATCGCCAGAATATCCAGCTGGTGCGGCGCAAGACGGAAACCAAGGGCGCGCATCTGGACGTCACCTATGGCGACGATCTGTTCAACGTGAAGGTCGGCGCGGCCTTTGACCAGGCGACCCGCTCGATCCGCGCCTATGACAACAGCTCGCCCTATCAGCTGTCCGTCTGTGGCACCGGCTGCACCGGCGCCACCGGCTCGATCACCACCAGCCAGATTCCCCAATATCTCAAAAGCTCTTCGACAGCCGGCTTCATCGTGCCTGACTTCAATGCCATCAAGCAGGCGACCAACTATGCCAGCTATCGCGACAGTGCGCCGGAAACGCGCGGGGCGGTCACTGGCGGCGCCACGGGCGACATGGATGAAAAGGTGTGGGGGGCCTATTTCGAGCTGAACGGCGTCACCACCATCGCGGGTCGCGATCTGCACATCAACACCGGTATGCGCTACGCCCGCACCGATCAGGAAGTGGTGGGGCCAAGCCAGGTCGGCACCACCATCGTCGATATCACGTCGCGGTCCAAGTACGAGAATTTCCTGCCATCGATCAACCTGACCTATGATGTCGCCGACAATGTCAAGCTGCGCGCGTCGGCGTCGCGGACGATGACCCGTCCCGACGCGGGCCAGATCCTGCCGGGCATCACATTCTCCGATCCTTCGGCATTGATGGCGACCGCCGGCAACCCCGACCTGAAGCCCTACACGTCGGACAATTACGATCTGGGTGGTGAAATCTACACTGGCGGCATCGGCTATGTCGGCCTTTCGGCATTCATGAAGAATATCCAGGGCTTCACCGTCACCACCTCGAACGAAGTGTCGTTCGGCTCGCTCAACATTCCGTTCGACAGCCTGTTGTCGACCCAGCAGAATGCCCTGAACGATCGCGCGGCGGCGACGGGGGTTTCGGTCAGCAACTTGCCGATCACCGTCAACCGGCCGGTCAACCTGAGCGATCTCAAGATCAAGGGTCTGGAACTGACTTGGGTCCAGCCGCTCGACTTCCTGGTCAAGGGGCTCGGCTTCTCGGCCAACGGCACCTATCTCGACCAGTCCTCCTCGTCGGGCCTCGTGGCGACCGGCGTGTCGAAATATTCCTACAATCTTCAGGGCTTCTATGAAAATGGCGGGCTGTCGGTCAGCCTGAACTATGTCTGGAACGACAAGTCGATTGCGGTCAACCGGCCGCAGAACGGCATCCAGAATGCGTCGCTGCGGTCCGACGCCCGCGGCCAGCTCGACCTGTCGGCCGGCTATCAGCTGCCCTTCCTCAACAATGGCGTGCGCCTGACGCTCGATGCGCTCAACATCACCGACGAGCCGATCCGCACCACCTTCGAATATGATAATGCCGCCTATTCGGTCTATTATCCCGGCCGCACGATCATGGCCGGCATCCGGGCCAATTTCTGATCCTCCCCCAGGGACACCTGACAGGGCCGGCCGCAACGCCGGCCCTTTTTCTTGAAAGGACAGTGCTTCCAATGTTGGATTTTATCTGATCTGTCCCGTTCCATGACCCGGCATGGCTCCATCAAATTCTGGCTCTCTGCTGGCCCGATAGACGCGGCGGCGACCCGCCCCGTGACCTGGGCGGCGCGTCGGCGTGACCCTGGGGGCGCGTCGCTGTCGCGTCGCCCTGACCCGCAAGGCGCCTCGGGGGCGCGTGGCCGTGACGTCCCTGGCCTGTCGCCGCCGCGCCGCCGCCGCATTTCCAGGGAAAAGCCCGGAAATGCGAAGCCAGCGACGGTGTGAACTTCGTGGCCATGACCCCCTGATGACCCTGCAAAGGAAGGCGACGATGCGTCTCTCTTTTCTCTTCTGTCTGCCGCTTGTCCTCCTCGCCGCGCCGTCTCAGGCCAGAACCTGCACGCCGGCCTGGGTGGCGGGCTGGGCCTCGTCGCAGTTCCGCCCGACCGGCGACGCGGAACTGCCCGCCGGGACGCTGGCCGACAGGACATTGCGCCAGATCGTCCGTCCCTCCGTGTCGGGCGACCGGCTCCGCGTCCGCTTCTCCAACCTGGCCGGCACCAGGCCGCTCCGCATCGCCGGCGCCAGCATCGCCCGCGCCAAGGTCGCTGCCGCGCCGACGGTCGATCCCGCGACGCTCATCTCGCTCCGCTTCGACGGCGCGCCGGAGGTCATCATCCCGCCCGGCGCCGACTATCTGTCCGATCCGGTCGCGCTGCCGGCCAGGGCGTTCGATCATATCGCCGTCTCGATCCGCTATGATGGCGAGCCGGAACAGACCGCGCATCCCGGCTCGCGCGCCACCTCCTGGCATCTGCCGGGCGATCATCTAACCGATCCGGCGATGGCTGGGGCCGTCAGCTTCGATCACTGGTTCCATCTCGCCGGGTTGGAAGTCGAACGCTGCTTACCCTCGAAGCTGATCGTCGCGCTCGGCGATTCCATCACCGATGGCAAGGGGTCCACCACCAATGGCAATGATCGCTGGACCGATCGGCTGGCGGAGCGGCTCCAGGCCGATCCCAAACGCCGCGATATCGCCGTCGTCAACCAAGGGATCGGCGGCAACCGCCTGCTCGACGACGGGCTTGGTCCCAATGCGCTGGCGCGGCTGGACCGCGACGTGCTGGCCCAGCCGGGCGTCACCCACCTGATCCTGCTGGAAGGGATCAACGACCTTGGCACCCTGACCCGCGACGCGCCGGTTGGCGAGGGCGCGCACAAGGCGCATGTCGCCCGCATCATCGGCGCCTATCGTCAGATCATCGCCCGCGCCCATGGCAGGGGCGTGAAGGTGATCGGCGCCACCGTCATGCCCTTCGTCGGCAACGGCTATTATCATGCTGATGCCCGCAATGAGGCGGACCGGCAGGCGGTGAACGCGTGGATCAGGACGCCGGGCCATTTCGACGCGGTAGTGGATTTCGACCGCGTGACCCGCGATCCGGCGCGGCCCGACCGGTTGCTGCCCGCCTTTGACGGCGGCGATGCGCTCCATCCCTCGCCGGGGGGCTATCGGGCGATGGGGGATGCCATTCCGCTCAGCCTTTTCGACTGACCCTCTTGTGCCCCGCCTCCAGCACCGTCTCCATCGCGACGAAGGTGGATGTGCTGGCGACATGGGGCAGGGCGCTGATCTTTTCGCCCAGCACGATGCGGTATCGCCGGATGTCCGCCGTCCGAACCTTCAGCAGATAGTCGAAATTGCTCGCCAGCATATGGCATTCTTCGACCTCCGGGATGCGCCGCACCGCCGCGTTGAACTCGCCCAGCGCCGCTTCCCGCGTGTCGGACAGCTTCACCTCGGTAAAGGCGATATGGTCCATCCCCAGTTTTGCCGGATCGACGATCGCGCGAAAGCCGCGAATGACGCCTGCCTCCTGCAAGCGTTTCAGCCTGACCTGGCAGGGCGTCTTGGACAGGCCGACCTGGGCGGCCAGATCGGTGACGGTCATGCGGCCGTCATCGACCAGCGCGGCGATGATCCGCCGGTCGAAATCATCCAGTTCGACGGATTTTGGCATATTTTCCATGCCATCTGCCTAGCAGGGGCCATGTAATAAGTCACTTCGTCCGATTCATGGGTCTGGATAAGGCGGAACGACATAAGAAGTTGGATTATTCTGACCGGCATGACCGACCAGCCCCCCTTTGCCGCCTTCGCCCCCGCCATCCGCCAGCCCACCCCGCTGCGCGAGGCGATCACTGCCGCCTATCGCCGCGACGAGGCGGAGGCGCTGGCGCCGCTGATCGCCGCAGCGACCCTGCCGGAAACGACGAGGGCTGCCATTGCGGATACCGCCCGCACCCTCGTCACCGCGCTGCGCGCCAATCACAAGGGTAGCGGCGTGGAAGGGCTGGTGCAGGAATATGCGCTCTCCAGCCAGGAGGGCGTCGCCCTGATGTGCCTTGCCGAAGCGCTGCTGCGCATCCCCGACACCGCGACGCGCGACGCGCTGATCCGCGACAAGATCGCCGACGGCGACTGGGGCTCGCATCTGGGCGGCGACAAGTCGCTGTTCGTCAACGCCGCCACCTGGGGGCTGGTCGTCACCGGCAAGCTGGTCGGCAGCGTCGATGATCGCGGCCTGGGCGCGGCGCTGACCCGCCTCGTCGCCCGTGCCGGCGAACCGGTCATCCGCCGCGGGGTGGACCTTGCCATGCGGATGATGGGCGAACAGTTCGTCACCGGCGAGACGATCAGGGAAGCGTTGAAGCGCGCGAAGGACATGGAGGCCAAGGGCTTCGCCTACAGCTACGACATGCTGGGGGAGGCGGCAACCACCGCCGCTGACGCGAAGCGCTATTATGCCGATTATGAACAGGCGATCCACGCCATCGGCAAGGCATCGGCCGGGCGCGGCATCTATGCCGGGCCGGGCATCTCGATCAAGCTGTCGGCCCTCCACCCGCGCTATGTCCGGGCGCAGGCGGATCGTGTCATGGGCGAGCTGCTCCCCGCCGTGAAGCAGCTGGCGCTATTGTCGAAAGGCTACGACATCGGCCTCAACATCGACGCGGAGGAGGCCGACCGGCTCGAACTTTCGCTCGATCTGCTGGAAAGCCTCGCCACCGATCCCGACCTTGCCGGCTGGAACGGCCTTGGCTTCGTGGTGCAGGGCTATGGCAAGCGCTGCCCCTTCGTCATCGACTGGATCATCGATCTCGCCCGCCGCGCCGATCGCCGCATCATGGTGCGGCTGGTCAAGGGCGCCTATTGGGACGCGGAGATCAAGCGCGCACAGGTCGATGGCCTGACCGATTTTCCGGTCTACACGCGCAAGGTCCATACCGACGTCGCCTATGTCGCCTGCGCGCAAAAGCTATTGGCCGCGTCTGACGCCGTCTTCCCGCAATTTGCGACGCACAATGCCCAGACGCTTTCCACCATCTACCATCTCGCCGGCCCCGATTTCGCGATCGGCGACTATGAATTCCAGTGCCTGCACGGCATGGGCGAGCCGCTCTACGAACAGGTCGTGGGCGCGGGCAAGCTGAACCGCCCCTGCCGCATCTATGCGCCGGTGGGCACGCATGAGACGTTGCTGGCCTATCTCGTTCGCCGACTGCTGGAAAATGGCGCGAACAGCAGCTTCGTCAACCGCATCGCCGATCCCGAAGTCTCGGTGGAGGAGATGATCGCCGACCCGGTCGATGTCGTGCGCGCCATGGCCCATCCCGGCAATCGCCACGACCAGATCGCGCTGCCGGCCCATCTCTATCCCGACCGCCGCAATTCGGACGGCCTCGACCTCAGCAATGAAACGACGCTCGCCACCCTGGGCGAAGCGTTGCGGCATAGCGCCACGATCGCCTGGACCGCCGCGCCGGAAGGCCGCATGCACCCGTCGCACACCGTGTTCAATCCCGCCGATCATCGCGACGTGGTGGGGCGCGTCACCGAAGCAACGGCGGAGGAAGCGCGCGCCGCGGCCATCTGCGCCGCCGCGTCGCGCTGGCCCAACAGCCCGGTCGCCGATCGCGCCGCCGCGCTGGATCGCGCCGCCGACTCGATGCAGTCGCGGATGCCGGTCCTGCTTGGGCTCATCGTCCGCGAAGCCGGTAAGTCGCTGCCCAATGCGATCGCCGAAGTGCGGGAGGCGATCGACTTCCTGCGCTACTATGCGGCGCAGGCCCGCAGCACCTTCGGCCCCGCGCAGGTCGCGCTTGGCCCCGTGACCTGCATCAGCCCCTGGAACTTCCCGCTCGCCATCTTCACGGGTCAGGTCGCGGCCGCGCTGGTTGCGGGCAATCCGGTGCTGGCCAAGCCGGCCGAGGAAACCCCGCTGATAGCCGCCGAAGCCGTCCGCCTGCTGCACGAAGCCGGCGTGCCCGCCGACGCGCTGCAACTGCTCCCCGGCGACGGGCGGATCGGCGCCGCGCTGGTGGCCGCGCCGCAGACCGCCGCCGTCATGTTCACCGGTTCGACAGAGGTCGCCCGCCTGATTCAGCGCCAGCTTTCGACCCGCCTGTCGCAGGCCGGCAGGCCGATCCCGCTGATCGCCGAGACCGGCGGCCAGAATGCGATGATCGTGGATTCCTCCGCGCTCGCGGAACAGGTGGTGGCCGACGTCATCGCCTCTGCCTTCGACAGCGCGGGCCAGCGCTGTTCGGCGCTGCGCATTCTCTGCCTGCAGGAGGATGTCGCCGACCGGACGCTGACCATGCTCAAGGGCGCGCTGGCGCAATTGCGGATCGGCCGCACCGACGCGCTCAAGGTCGATATCGGCCCGGTCATCAGCGCTGAAGCGCGCGATGCGATCAACGCCCATATCGACGCCATGGCGGCGCTCGGTCGCAAGGTGGAGCAGAGCGTGCTGCCCGCCGAGGCGAGGCACGGCACCTTCGTCCCGCCGACGATCATCGAGATCGACAGCATCGCGGACCTGAGCCGCGAGGTCTTCGGTCCCGTCCTCCATGTCCTGCGCTTCCGGCGCGACCGGATGGACGCACTGGTCGATCAGATCAACGCCACGGGCTATGGCCTGACCTTCGGCCTCCATACCCGGCTGGACGAGACGGTCGCCCGCGTGACGAGCCGGGTGCGGGTCGGCAACATCTATGTGAACCGCAATGTGATCGGCGCGATCGTCGGCGTCCAGCCTTTCGGCGGCTGTGGCCTGTCGGGGACCGGGCCGAAGGCGGGCGGGCCGCTCTATCTCGGCCGTCTGGTCGCCACCCCCCCGGTGTTCGCGGAGCGCGTCAGCCATCTGCGCTCCCCGCTCCATGCCTTCGCCGACTGGCTCGACGCACAGGGGGAGGGGGAGGCCGCCATCCAGGCCCGCCGCACCGGCGATGCGTCGGCGCTCGGCGTCGAACTGGCGCTGCCCGGTCCGGTGGGGGAAAGGAATCTCTACGCGCTGCATCCGCGCGGCCGCATCCTGCTGCGCCCCGCCACGCGGCAGGGGCTGTTCCGCCAGATGGCGGCCGTCCTCGCCACCGGCAATCATGGCGTGGTGCAGGGCATGACCATCCCGCCGGGCCTGCCCGCCGAGGTTGCAGCCTGTTTCGGCACGGACGCGACCGGCCATTATGCCGCCGCGCTGGTCGAGGGCGACGCTGCCAAGATCGCGGCGACCGCGCAGTGCGTCGCTGATCTGCCCGGCCCGATCGTATCGGTCCATGCCGACGATCATGGCCATGGCTATTGCCTCGACTGGCTACTGGAAGAGCAGTCGACGTCGGTGAACACCACGGCCGCTGGCGGCAATGCCAGCCTGATGATGATTGGGTGAACCAGGCGGCGCGTAAAGCCTTGGCGAGGTCGTTTTACCTGTCCAGTTCGGTGTCGGTTTTTTCGCCCTGCCGTTCCGGTTAACGAAAAAATAAAGGGAAAATGCGAAGACCGGGTGGAATTGGAGACCTGCCGATTTGCGCGCCCTGAAGACATTGCTGGAAAAATGGGTGCAGCGACCGGCGCAGGATGCGGACGTGCGTCGCAGCCTGATCGAATCGCTCTATGCGTCGCCGGCCTCGCTGACGATCGGTGCGGTGACGGGCGTGGCGGTGGGACTGGTCGTCGCCAGCCTGTCCGACGGCGCGGCGATTCATGGCGTCGTCACCTTGCTCTGCATCGTCGCCACGCTGCGCGTCATCTCCGCCGTCTTCTTCCATCGCCAACTGGTGCGTGGCACGGCCGTCGCCTCGCGCGGCTGGGAACTTGCCTATGAACTGGGCGCCTGGGCCTATGCCGGGCTGCTGGGCCTCATGGCTTTCGTGACGCTGATCGGATCGGACAACAGCGTCATCCACATGCTCACCGTATCCATGGCGACCGGCTATGCCGGCGGCATTTCCGGCCGAAATGCCGGCCGTGTCCAGATCGCGATCGGGCAGGTCTGCCTGACCCTGCTCCCCACGGCCACCGGCCTCTGGCTCGAAGCATCGACCGGCTATCGCGTCCTGTCGGTGGCGATGGTGATGATGGTGCTGGGCCTCGCGGAGATCAGCTCGACCACCCATCGCATCGTCGTCCAGGCGCTGCTGGGCAAGCGCGACAAGTCGTTGCTGGCCGAAAAGTTCGAGCGGCTCGCCCGGTTCGATAGCCTCACTGGCCTGGAAAACCGCATGGCGATGCAGATGCGCCTGCGCGAAATCTTCCAGACCAGCCAGAAGCGCAACGATGCGGTCGCGATCCTGTGGATGGACCTCGACCGGTTCAAGGAAATCAACGATTCGCTGGGCCATATGGTGGGCGACCAGTTGTTGCGAGCCGTGGCGGAACGACTGAACGAGGTCGTGCAGGAAAGGGGACGGATCGCGCGCTTCGGCGGCGACGAATTCGTCATCATCTGCCCCGATACGGACCGGGTGACGGCCGCCGGCATCGCCCAGGAACTCATCACCTATTTCGCCCATGGCTTCGACCTGGGCGACAATCATCTCCAGGTGACAGCCTCGATCGGCTATGCCGTCGCGCCGCAGGACGGGCGCGACATGGACGAGCTGATGCAGCACGCCGATCTCGCGCTCTACGAAGCCAAGGGCGAAGGTCGCAACCGCTCGGCCAGCTTCAACTGGTCCCTCAAGGAACGGTTCAACCGCATCCATGAGATCGAGACGGGCCTGCGCCGCGCGCTCGACGCTGGCGAACTGAAGCTGCTGTTCCAGCCGATCGTCGACCTGGCGACCGGGGAAATCGACGCCTGCGAAGCGCTGCTCCGCTGGGACCATCCCGTGCTCGGCCCGATCCCGCCCTCGGAATTCATCCCGATCGCGGAGAATATCGGCATGATCGAGGCGATGACCGGCTGGGTGCTGCGTCAGGCCTGCATTGCCGCCGCCTCTTGGCCGGGCGAGGCGCGGATCGCCATCAACATCTCCCCCGCATCGCTCAAGTCGGAGGAGCTGCCCGATCATGTGATCGCGGCGCTGCTGGAAACAGGGCTGTCGGCGCGCCGACTGGAACTGGAAGTCACCGAGTCGATCTTCCTGGACGACAGCGGTCAGACCAATGCGATATTGCGCGAATTGCAGCGCATCGGCCTGCGCCTGGCGCTCGACGATTTCGGCACCGGCTATTCCTCGCTCTCCTATCTGCGGTCCTATCGGTTCGACACGCTCAAGGTGGATCAGAGCTTCATGGCCGGGGTCAGCGCCAATGCAGAGGATCGCGCGATCGTGCGCGCCATTGGCAATCTGGCGCGCGACCTGTCGATGGACACGGTGGCCGAAGGCATCGAGACGCAGGATCAGTTGCACCACGCTCGGGAAGCCGGCTTCACCAATGTCCAGGGCTATCTGTTCAGCCGCCCCGTGCCCAGCGAACGCATCGCAGAGATGATCGCCGCCGGCCCGCTGGAGGGCGCAGAGCGCCCCGATCCGATCGTCCAGACGCGCCGCCGCCGCGCCTGAAGCGGCGTGGCCTCACTGTTCAGCGCAACCGCGTCTGCGCAGCCGCCAGCCGCCGCATCATGCGCAGGTCGCGATCCGACAGCGACAGCGCCGTTTCCGTCCACATCTCGACGATGTCTGTCAATTCGGCCAGAGTCATCGGATTGACCCGGCGTCCGGCGCGGTTGATGCCGACATAGCCGGCATGATGCGCCATATGGTCCCTGATCCAGCGGGCCGTCGCGGCTTCGCCTTCGCCGGTCTCGACCACCTGGGTGACGATACCCATGTCGTACATCTCGTCGGCGGTGTAGATGCGTCCATCGGCGATCATCTGCCGCGCCAGCACCGGTCCCACGCGGCGTTGCAGGATGGAATAGGCGCCCATGCCGGGGAAGAGTCCGAACAGCACTTCGGGCAGGCCGAAACGGGCCTGCCGTTCCGCGATGATGACGTCGAAGCACATCAGCGCCTCCAGCCCGCCGCCCAGCGCGTCCCCCTGGGCCAGGCCGATATTGATGATGTTCATGTCGTTGCAGTGCCAGATGCGGTCGACGATCTCGCAGCAGGCGACGCCATATTTCAGCAGCGTCTCGCGGTCGCGGCGCTGGATGCACTCGGCGAACATCTCCAGGTCGCCGCCCAGGTTGAACACACCGGGAAAGCGCGATCCCAGCACCATGAACTTGAGCATTCCGCCTTTGTCGCCGAACACGCGGCGGCTCTCGCGCTGCCAGGCCATGGTGTCGCGAATCAGGCCCAGGTTGGAATTGGGCCGTTCGATCGGCGTCATGAAGGCCCAGAGCGTCGCCAGATCCGCATCCCAGCGAACGTCGATCTGACCCAGATCGAACAAGGTCGACTGGGCGCTGTCGTCCGGAAGCAAGGTTTCCGCAGCGGAAATGTCTGCCGGAAAGCGCTCTGACGCATAGTCGCCCGCGGTCATTTCGGACGCCTCGCGTGAAGGATTAAACCGTCCTGAATCAATCATCTGCGCCCCCGTTTTTTCATCAAGCATGAACTGAACAGGCTGGATGGCAGGATGCAATCAACCGGCGTAGGCTGAATAGTGCGTTAACCATTTTTATTCCGAACTGTTGCAAAGGGGCAGCCCCAAATGCCGCCAAATCGGAGATAATGTGGCGCAATTGCCACAAGCGTCGCTCTGGCGGAGGTCTTGGCGGGGCCGGTAAAGGGCTTTGTTAACCTTTGTTTCTTACTGCTTTTTCCATGAACGGACGCTCCCCCTCGCGGAAACAGGTCACGCTGATGCTGCATGATGAGGCCGGCTCTGCCTGGCCGCTGCGCGTTTCGGCCGACTGCCTGCGCTTCATCGGTCCCTATCGCCGCGTCAGGGGTTTCAATATCGACGCGATGGCGCTGTTCGACGGGGTTCGCAGGGCCGGTTGATACCCCCGCGATCCTTGTGCGCGGGCGCGTTCGCTCCTAGAGGGCGGCGATGACCAAGCCTCGTTTTTCCTTCTCGATCCACGGCACCGACGGCAAGGCGCGCACCGGCGCGATCCAGATGCGCCGCGGCGAAATCCGCACTCCCGCCTTCATGCCCGTGGGCACCGCCGCCACGGTCAAGGCGATGCGCCCTGCCGAAGTGCGCGCGACCGGCGCCGACATCATCCTGGGCAACACCTATCATCTCATGCTGCGCCCCGGCGCCGAGCGCATGGCGCGGCTCGGCGGCCTGCACGGCTTCATGGGCTGGGACCGGCCGATCCTGACCGACAGTGGCGGGTATCAGGTGATGAGCCTGTCGGCCCTCACCAAGATGAGCGAGGAGGGCGTCGCCTTTTCCAGCCATATCGACGGGTCGAAGCATATGCTGACGCCCGAACGCTCCATGGAGATCCAGCGGCTGCTCGACAGCGACATCGTCATGGCTTTCGACGAATGCACCAAGAACGGCTGCACCCATGAGGAGGCGGCCAGGTCGATGGAACGGTCGATGCGTTGGGCGAAGCGCTCGCGCGACGGGTTCGACGCCGGCGGCGACCATGCGGAACGCGCCGCCCTGTTCGGCATCCAGCAAGGCTCGCTCGATGAAAATCTGCGCCGTATCTCGGCTGAAAAGTTGGTCGAAATCGGATTCGACGGCTATGCCGTTGGCGGCCTCGCGGTGGGCGAGGGGCAGGAGGCGATGTTCGCCACACTCGAGTTCGCGCCCGACATGCTGCCGGTGGACAAGCCGCGCTATCTGATGGGGGTGGGCAAGCCCGACGATATCGTAGGCGCGGTCGAACGGGGCATCGACATGTTCGACTGCGTCCTGCCGACCCGATCGGGCCGCAACGGCCAGGCCTTCACCTGGGCCGGGCCGCTGAACATCCGCAACGCCAAGTTCGCGGAGGATATGGGGCCGCTCGATCCGCGCTGCGGCTGCCCCGTCTGCGCGACCTGGAGCCGCGCCTATCTCCATCATCTGGTGAAGGCGGGCGAAATGCTGGGGGCGATGTTGATGACCCAACATAATATCCATTTCTACCAGGAACTTATGCAGGGTCTGCGCGACAGCATCGCCGCTGGTCGCCTCGCGAGCTTCGCTTCCGACTTCCGGCGGGATTATCGTCGGGTCTGACCGTCAGGGAAGCACATTGATGGCGATCGCGAACGATCCCGCGTCGCCGTCCTGCTCTAACGGCGCGCGCAGTTGGCGCGACAGGCCGGTCAGCACCCGGCCGTAGCGATCCTCCATATGGCCGGCCAGGTCTTCGGAGGCGCGCAGGGCCGGCGAATGGATATGGAGCAGGCCGCGATCTGCGCTGCCCGGTTGCAACTGCACCGAAATGTGCATCCTGCCCTGCGGGTCAAGCCGCATCGCCAGTTCGACAAGTTCCGTGACCAGGAAGGCCACCGGAACCGCCACATCCTGGCTGATATGCAGGTCGTCGCTGTCGATCTGGATGCCGAAGCGGCGCGCCTGGGTCGGCGCCGTTCCCCGCAGGCTGGCGGACAGTTCGCTGATCAGCGGGCGCACGCCTACACCGCGATTTTCCTCCAGCTCGGCAAAGTGGTTGCGATGGACGACCGACAAGGCATCGACCCGTCGCTGAATCGACGCATAGGCCTCGACCGCTTCGGGATCATGCGCCGACCGGGCGTGCAGGTTGATCAGGCTGGCGATGATCTGGAGGTTGTTCTTCACCCGGTGATGGACTTCGCGCGTCAACTTGCGTTGCGTTTCCAGGCTTTCCGCCATCTCCGCCTCATGGGTGGCGACATCCTCGCTGATTTCGCGAAATGTCTCGCCCAGAGCGACGATTTCCTGCGCCGGCGTCCGCACGCGCTGCATGGGTTCCAGCACCTCGCCGGGATGGTAGCTGGCCACTGCGCGGCGCAGCAGCACCAGCGGACGGATCAGCAAGCGGTTGACCACGAACCAGCCGATAGCGGCGGCGGCGAACCACATGACCAGTGGCAGGAAAAGCGACAGGGTGCGCGCCACCGTCGCCGGCGGATCGCGCACCGTCATCGTCAGCAATATGTCGGGTGGTTCCAGCCGGGCGGACAGGCTGGTGGTGCGCCCGTCGCCTGGCGATACGCGCGGACGGCTGATGATGAGCTGCCGGTCGCCCTGGCGCAGGCTGAGCTGCCGGTTCTGGAGCGCCGTCGCCGGATCGGCGACGCTTTCCAGATGCACGCGGGAATAATAGATCAGCCCGACCAGTTGGTTGTCCCGGCTCTTTACTCGGCTCACCAGATAGGGCGTGCCGCCCAATATCTGGGCGTGGGGACCGGAAAAGCGCTCGCGCCGGTCCAGTCCTTCCGGCTCGGCCCGGTCCGATCCGCATATCCGCCGGCCGGCCCGGTCGTAGATATAATAGAGGCCGCCCTCCGGGTCGTTCGACTTGAGGAACAGGTCAAGCCGGTCGCAGATGAGGGTGTCGGCCGCGCCGAGGCTGTTGATGGTGAGTTGGAGTGCGGTGCGGTCCGATTGCAGGTCCGCGGTCAGCTTGCGGGCGCTCTGCGTGACGGCGACGCGCAGCAAGGCTTCCTTTTCCAGATCGGCGGTCCGGATCGCCTGGAGCGAGGCGATCAGGGCGATCAGGCCCAGGGGCAGCAAGGCCAGCGTCAGGATGAGGAACATCTTGACGCCGGTCGAGCGAAGGAAGCGGAAGAGCGGTTCCGTCAGCGACAGGGCTGCCGGAGGAAGGCTGCCCCCAATCATGATGTCGTCAGTCCAGTTTGCTCAGAAGGTCCAGCATTTCGGCGGGAATATCTTCATCCACCGCGCGCTGATAGACGGTGCGAAGCACCTGCGACACATGGCCTTCATCCTTGGGGCTGGCTTTGCGGCCCTTGCGCGGGGAGGACGATTTCGCGCCGCCTTTCCCGCCTGCTCCCGCTGACCGTCGTTCCGTTGTCGAAGAAACCAAAATCTGCCCCTCTGAAGCAATCTCAATCACGCCAGCCTGCCCGTAATCGCGATAATCGGCGGGAACGTCAATTCGCTGACCCCCATGATAGTCGCGAAATCTCACGATATCGTTGAAAAAACCATATGACTGCGAAACAATTCCGTTACTCGATGGTTCCGACGAGTGAAGCGTTTTTTTGACGCTGACGGCCGGATGACGGTGAGCAGGGCGGGGGGTTGCCATCGACGCATGGACATTCCATCCTCCCCTCCCTCCGTCCACGGGCCGGAGAAGCAAGCCTGTTATCGGGCAGGGAGAAGATTTGACGATGTCGCTTGGACAGAAACTGCACCCCCATCTTCCGTTTCTGCGGCGCTATGCGCGCGCGCTGACGGGCAGCCAGGCGCATGGTGACGCCTATGTCCGCGCGACGCTGGAAGCGATCGTGGCCGCGCCGGAGGAATTTCCGTCCGAAGTCGATCCCCGGCTGGGCCTGTACAAGACCTTTCACGCCATCTGGTCCTCCTCGCATCTCGACGATGTGCCGCTGACGTCCGCCGACGGGCGGGAGTTGATCGCGCAGGCGCGGCTGGGCCGTCTGACCCCGCTGCCGCGTCAGGCGCTGCTCCTGACCGCGCTCGAAGGATTCACGGTCGACGATGTCGCCTATCTCATGAGCCTGGACAGCAACGATGTAGAGGCGCTGGTCGAGGAGGCGCTTTCGGAGATCGAGGCGCAGACCCGCGCCAAGGTTCTCATCATCGAGGATGAACCGATCATCGCGATGGATATAGAGACCATCGTTCGCGACCTTGGTCATGAAGTCACCGCCATCGCCGTGACGCGTGAGGATGCCGTGCGCGAAGCCATGGCCGAAACGCCCGGCCTGGTGCTGGCCGACATCCAGCTCGCCGACGATTCGAGCGGCATCGACGCGGTGAAGGATATTCTCGCCGAGATTTCGGTCCCGGTGATCTTCATCACCGCCTTCCCGGAACGTCTGCTGACCGGCGAACGCCCAGAGCCGACATTCCTCATCACCAAACCGTTCCAGCGCTCGACGGTGAAGGCGGCGATTTCCCAGGCGCTGTTCTTCGACGAAGCGACCGCGCCTGCCTGACCCCCAGCTTTTATGGAGGGAACGGAACTCCCGGTCGGCGGTGGCGTTAAATAACCGTAACGATCGGGAGACGTGCCATGGTTGATCATGAACAGCACATCGCGACCGAAAAAGCCCGGGCGGGTTCCACCGAACATGTCGTTCGATATGTTCTTGGCATTTCTTTAGCCCTGGTGGTCATAGCGATGCTGTTTCTGCTCTGGATGTGACGGGGCAGGTTCAGGGCACTAGGTTTTGACGGCAATCGGTTTAGGATACAGGCACACTTATGGCTTTGACGACGTCGATTCATGCGACGAGGGCGGCAGCCAGCACGGGGGTTGTTCCCATGGATGAAGACGTTGGCGAGGCGGTTGAACGGGCCGCGCTGTCGGACACGGATTTCAAGCGTGAACTGGCCGCCGTCATTCCCCATCTCCGCGCCTTCGGTCGCTCTCTGTCGGGCAATCGCGATGTGGCCGACGACCTTGTGCAGGAAACCCTGCTCAAGGCATGGGCCGCGCGGGCGCGCTTCCAGGCGGGCACCAACATGCGCGCGTGGACTTTCATCATCCTTCGCAACCATTATCTCTCGCAGATGCGCCGCTCGCGTTTCCGGGGAGACTGGGACGATCTGACGGCCGACCGCATTCTTGCCGCGCCGGCAGGACAGGACAAGCATGTCGAACTGAGCGACATGCAGCGCGCCCTGCTCCAGTTGCCCCAGCCGCAACGCGAAGCGCTGATCCTGGTCGGCGCGGGCGGCTTCGCCTATGAGGAGGCTGCCGAAATCTGCGGCGTTGCCGTCGGTACGATCAAGAGCCGGGTCGCGCGGGGTCGCGCGGCGCTGGAGCAGATATTGGAAAATGGCGACCTGCCATCGCGCCGCAGTCAGGAAACGACCGACACGGACGTGCTGGACGAAATCATGGAGGATGTGGATCGGCTGAGCCGCGGGGCCGAGAGACGCGCGGCGGAAGATTGACCGGAGCGTTTCACAAGGGCGCGTGATGGTCGCAGGAGGAGAGAAGCGACATGGTCGAAGACCCCTTCGCATCGCAAGAGCCACAGGGACGCAGGGAGCCGCCAATGCGGTCCCACGGCAGCGGGCTGGTCTTTGCGTTGGTGGCGCTGGCATTGCTCCTGGCAATTGCTTTCTTTTACCTGACCAATGACCGGCGCGAAGATCGCCGCGCCGACAAGGTTACGGAGGCGGCGGGCGCCGTAGATGATGCTGCGGGTGTCGTTGGCGATGCAGCCCGGAACGCCGCCGATACGTTGCGTAACCGCAACTAAATCGCGGATCGTCCGCCATTTTTCACGGCCTTATCGCCTGATTCAGACTTTTTTCGTCATTTTCCGACAGGATGCGCAGCGTCGGATTTCCTTACAGCCAGTGTAAGGCGCGATCCGACGCCACCAGGATTCGCGGTCGGACGACGGCGGGAAGCAAGCGCGACGATGATCAGGCTGTTCAAACATTATGTGCCGCACGCAGTATTGCTGCTCGGCATGCTCGATTTCATGCTGCTGGTCGGCGCGGCGGAAGCGGGCTGGATACTGCGCGCGCAGCAAATCGGCATGACCGTCGATCATGTCGCCACTCGCATGGGACCGCTGCTCAGCTTCGCGGTTGCGATCCAGACCGCGATGATCGCCGTGGGCGTCTATGGTCCCGAAGCGCTGCAATCGATTCGCTTCGCCTTTGCGCGCCTGCTCGTCGCCGTCTCGTTGGGCGTGATCTTTCTGTCCGTCCTCTATTTTCTGCTGCCGGGCATGACGCTCTGGCGCTCCAACTCGCTCTACGCCATGGGCCTCGCGCTGGCACTGCTGTTCGTCGTGCGCCTGATGCTCGGTTCGATGCTGGGCGGAGAGGCGTTCAAGCGGCGGCTGGTCGTTCTGGGCGCGGGGAACCGCGCCAACCGTATTCGCGAACTCGAGCGTCGCAAGGGGTCGGGCTTTCTCGTCGTCGGCTATATCGCGATGAATGACGGGCCGCAGGTGATCGAGGAAGCGATCAACCGCAACGCCGTCTACAATCTGTCCGATTTCGTCGTGCGTCTGAACGCAAGCGAAGTGGTGCTGGCGCTGGAGGAGCGGCGCAACGCCATTCCCATGTCCGACCTGCTGCGCATCAAGACCACGGGGGTCCATGTCAATGACCTGTCCAGCTTCCTGGAGCGTGAGACCGGTCGCGTCGACCTCGCCAGCGTCAATCCGAGCTGGCTGATCTTCTCCGACGGTTTTTCGGCGGGGCGGCGCATTTCCAGCATCGCCAAGCGGTTGTTCGACATCGTCGCCAGTTCCCTGCTGCTGCTGCTCACCGGCCCCGTCATCCTGCTCGCCGCCTTGCTGGTAAAGCTCGACAGCAAGGGGCCGGCCTTCTACCGCCAGCAGCGCGTGGGCCTTTACGGGCAGGAATTCTGGATCGTGAAGTTGCGCACCATGCGCCAGGACGCCGAAGTCGCGGGACAGGCTGTATGGGCCGAAAAGGATGATCCGCGCATCACGCGCCTGGGCTACTGGCTGCGCAAGCTGCGGATCGACGAATTGCCGCAGACCTGGACCGTCCTCAAGGGCGAGATGAGCTTCGTCGGCCCGCGCCCCGAACGCCGCCAGTTCGTGGAGGATCTGGAACAACATCTGCGTTATTATGCCGAACGCCACATGGTGAAGCCGGGCATCACCGGCTGGGCGCAGATCAACTATCCTTATGGCGCGTCGATCGAGGATGCCCGGCACAAGCTGGAATATGATCTTTACTACGCCAAAAATTACACGCCCTTCCTTGATCTGCTGATTCTCCTCCAGACCGTCCGGGTCGTCCTCTGGCCCGACGGCGCGCGCTGAGGGCCGGGTCGTGGGCGTCCTCCTCCAATTTGTCGGCGACTGGGGCCATGCGCTGGCGGCGGTGCTGTTCGCCGCGCTCGGCATCTTCCTGCTGCGGCGTCGGGAGGAGGCCGTGGAACTGCGGATGCTCGCCGGTGCGCTGCTGCTCACCTCCTGCTGGGCGCTCTACGTCTCCTTCGGCGGCGTGTCGAAGCCGCTGTCGGGCCTGGGCGAAAGCATCCGTAATGCTGCATGGCTGCTCGCAATGTTCATCATGCTCCGTCGCGGCCCGGTCGGCCGCTCGGGGTCGATGGGTGCGGTCGCGGCGGTTTATGCCGCAACGGCCGGCCTCATACTGCTCCAGACCTTCACCGATCTGACCTGGCGGCAATTGCCGGTGGACAGCGACATCCACCATGCGCTCGTCACCGGCTCGCTGTTTCTGCGGATGATGACGGCGATCAGCGGCCTGCTGCTGGTGCACCAGCTCTACACCGCCTGGCCCTTGCGGGAGCGGGGGCGGGTGGCTCTGCTGTTCGGCGCGCTCGCGGCGATGTGGACCTATGACCTCAACCTCTATCTGCTCTGCTATCTGGTTCCGCATCGGGTGGACGAACTTTACGCCCTGCGCGGCCTGTTGATGGCGTTGCTCGCGCCGGTCATCGCAATCGGGATGCGCCGGGACATGGCGGGCCGCCTGCAACTGTCGCGCGCGCTCGCAGTGCAGTCGCTCTCGATCTTCGCCATCGCCCTCTATGTCATACTGGTGGCCGCCGCGGCGCTCCTGATCGAGCTGATCGCCGGACCCTATGCCCGGCTTGTGGAAATCGGCGCGGTCTTCTTCACCGCCGTCACCGCGCTGGTGCTGCTGCCCTCGCCGCAAATGCGGGCGCTGTGGAAGGTGCAGGTCGCCAAGCATTTCTTCCAGCATCGCTATGACTATCGCACCGAATGGATGCGTTTCGGGGAGACGATCGGACGTCCGGGCGAAGACTCGGCGCCGCTGGGCCAGCGCGTGGCGAAGGCGGTGGCCGATATCACCGATTCCCCCGCTGCCATCCTGCTGCTGCGCGACGAGCGCGGCGGTCTGTCGTTCGAAACCCACTGGAACTGGAGCGGCGACCTGCCTGACGCAGCCACGCTGCCGCCCGATCTGGTCGCCCGGCTGGAGGAGAGCGCCTGGATCATCGATCTCGGCAAGGCGGATCAGGCCCATCGCCTGCCCGACTGGCTGCGCCAGGACCGGCGCGCCTGGGCGCTGGCCCCGCTCATCCATTATGGCCGGTTGATCGGTGCGATCTTGCTCGCCCGCCCGCCGGTGGACCGCCGTCTCGACTGGGAGGATTTCGACATGCTGCGTGCGGCCGGTCGGCAGGCGGCAACCTATATCAGCGAGGCGCAGGGGCAACAGGCGCTGGACGACGCGCAGCGTTTCGACGAATTCAACCGCCGCTTCGCCTTCATCATCCACGACGTGAAGAATCTCGTCAGCCAATTGTCCCTGCTCGCCCGCAATGCCGAGCGTCATGCAGACAATCCGGAGTTTCGCGCGGACATGGTGCTGACGCTGAGGGAATCGGTCGGCAAGATGAACGACATGCTCGCCCGCCTGTCGCAGCATAACAAGGCCCGGCCCGAAGAACCGCGCCCGATGGCTCTGCGCGACCTGCTCGATCAGGTCGCCCGGACCCGCGCCCGGCTGCATCCCGTGCATGTCAGCGGCGCCGCGCCGATGGCGGTTGCCGACCCGGTGCGCGTTGAGCAGATCGTGACCCATCTGATGCAGAACGCCATCGACGCCAGCCTGCCGGACAGTCCGGTCGAATTGCGCCTGTCCGCCGACGATCGCCAGGCGATCGTGGAGATTGTCGACCGGGGGCGCGGCATGAGTGCCGAGTTCATCCGGCGCGACCTGTTCAAGCCCTTTTCCTCCAGCAAGGCGGGCGGCTTCGGTCTCGGCGCGTTCGAGGCCCGCAGCCTGGCAGAGGCGATGGGTGGACGCATCGAAGTCGAGAGCCAGCCCGGCGCGGGCAGCCGCTTCACCCTGCGCCTGCCGTTGGCGCCTCGGTTAGACAGACAGGAAAAGGCCGCCTGATGAGCGATACCCGCCCCAAATTGCTGATCGTCGAGGATGATCCGGGCCTGCAACGGCAGCTGCGCTGGGCTTATGAGGATTACCAGCTCTTCATCGCCGGCGACCGTCAGGAAGCGATCGAGATGTTGCGGTCGGAAACGCCCGACGTGGTGACGCTGGACCTGGGCCTGCCGCCCGACCCGGACGGCACGAGCGAGGGGTTTGCCACGCTCGCCGACATGCTCAGGATCAAACCGGATACGAAGATCATCGTCGCGTCGGGCCATGGCGCGCGCGAAAGCGCGCTGGATGCGATCGCGGGCGGCGCCTACGACTTCTACCAGAAACCGGTGGACATCGACGAGCTCGGCCTCATCGTCCGGCGCGCCTTCCATGTCCATGCGCTGGAGCGGGAAAATGCCCGTCTTGCCGAAACCGCGCCGGAGGATGGCCGGGTTCTGGGCCGCCTCATCACCGGCGCGCCGGAAATGATGAAGGTCGCTCGCACGATCGAGCGCGTCGCCCATGCCGACGTGTCCGTTCTGCTGCTCGGGGCGAGCGGCACCGGCAAGGAATTGCTGGCGCAGGGACTGCATGACGCCAGCCCGCGGCGCAAGGAGGGATTCGTCGCCATAAACTGCGCCGCCATCCCCGAAACCCTGCTGGAATCGGAACTGTTCGGCCATGAGAAGGGCGCCTTCACCGGCGCGATCAGGACCACGCCGGGCAAGATCGAGCAGGCCCAGGGCGGAACTCTCTTCTTGGACGAGGTGGGAGACATCCCGCTGCCGCTTCAGGTCAAGCTGCTCCGCTTCCTCCAGGAACGCGTGATCGAGCGGATCGGCGGACGCCAGCCGATTGCCGTCGACACCCGCATCGTCTGCGCCACCCACCAGAATCTGGACGAGATGATCGCCGCCGGCACTTTCCGCGAGGATCTTTATTATCGCCTCGCCGAAATCGTCGTCCGCATCCCCGCGCTTCGCGATCGGCCCGGCGATCCGGCGCTGCTCGCGCGTCATTTCCTCACCCGCTTCGCCCGCGACATGAACCCGCAGGTCAAGGGGCTGGCGCCAGACGCATTGGCGGCGCTCGATGCCTGGGCCTGGCCCGGTAATGTGCGCGAGCTGGAAAATCGCATGAAGCGGGCCATCATCATGGCCGATGGCAAGTTGATCACCGCCGCGGATCTCGATCTGGACGATGATCGCGTCGAAGGCACCGATGTCGTCAATCTGAAGGCTGCGCGCGAGATGGCCGATCGCCGCGCCATCCGCCGCGCCATCGCCCGCACCGACGGCAATATTTCCGGCGCCGCCAAGATATTGGGGATCAGCCGCCCGACCCTTTACGATCTGCTCAAGCAATATCAGATGCAGGGCTGATCCATGCGCCGCTCCCGCCTCGTCCTGCTCGCCGGCGCGGCGATGCTCCTGCTCGGCGTCGCGGGTCTGTGGCAGTGGCGCGTGCATGAGCGCGACGGCAGTGCGGCGCTTGCCCGTGGCCTTGCTGCGCTTGACCGGGGCGACGCCCGTACCGCCCGGATCGAGTTGATGAACGCGATTAAGGGCAATGGGCGTGTCGCGCAGGCTCACGCCGCGCAGGCCCGTGCGCTGGCGGAACTGGGCGACGGCGCCGGCGCGCTGGCGGAGGCGGAACGCGCGCGCGCGCTCGGCTGGCCCGCCGCCCAAGGTCGCGTGGTGATGGCGCAGGCGCTGCTGCTTCAGGGTGATCCCGCTGCGGCGCTGCGGGAAGTGCGGGCGCCGGACGTGCCGGCCGCCTCCGCCGCCGCCGCGGCCCGCATGGTTGCACGCGCGTCGCTCGCGTTGGGCGATGTCGGTGGTGCGCGCGCGGCGCTGCAACGCGCTCTGACGCGGGCTCCCGGCGACCCCGGAAATTGGATCGACCTCGGCCGCTTCTACCTGGCGATCGGCGATCAGGGCGGCGCGATCCAGGCCGCCGACCGGGCCGTGGCGCTCGCGCCCACCGATGCAAAGGCGCTCACCCTGCGCGGCGAACTGACCCGCGCCCAATATGGTCTGACCGCCGCCTTGCCCTGGTTCGACCGGGCGCTGGCGAACGACCCGGATTCGGTGCCGGCGCTTGAGTCCTATGCCGCGACGCTCGCCGACGCGGGGCAGGCGGGCAGGGCGCTCAGCCTGACGCGCCGCATCCTGGCGCTCGATCCGTCCAATCCGCGCGCCTGGATGATACAGGCGGTCATGGCGGCGCGGGCCGGGAAGGGCGATCTCGCGCGCACTCTGCTGGAACGCGCGGGCGGACGCCTCGATGAGGAGCCGGCGACCCGCCTGCTTCGCGGCGTGCTGCATCTGGATGGCGGCAATGCGGTGCTGGCGATCGAGGCGCTCGGCCCCCTCGTCGGTGCGCAGCCGGACAATCGCACCGCGCGCACCCTGCTCGGCCGGGCGCACTATCTGAACGGTGACTTCGCAGCCGCAGCCGCGACGCTGGCGCCGATCGTCGCCCAGCGCGACGCCGACCCCTATGTGCTGACGCTCGCCGCGCGTGTGCAGGAGGCCATGGGCCAGCGCGCCATGGCAGCCGACATGCTCGCCCGCGCCGACTGGCCGATGCGCGCCACCGCCGATGCCTTCGCCAGTCCCCGCGACGCAGCGCTTGCCGGTGGCCCGCCGCCCGCCAATGCCGCAACGGCAAGCGACAATATCCCCTATATCCGTGCGCTGCTCAGCACCGGCCGGGCGGCTGAGGCCGTCGATCGCGCTCGCCTGCTCAGTCGCGCCAATCCCGGTGCACCCGCCGCATGGCTGGTCCTGGGCGATACGCTCGCCGCTGCCGGTGGGCCGCAGGAGGCTGCGCGCGCCTATGAGGCCGCCGCCAACATCCGCTTCGACCGTGACGCCGCCTTGCGGCTCGCCGCAGCATGGGGCCGCGCCGGCAATACCGCGCGCGCCGCCCAGGTGGTGCAGCTCTTCCTCGCGCAAAATCCCAATGACGGGGAAGCGTTGCGCCTGGCCGCCGGCATCGCGGCTCAGGCGGGGGACTGGCGCGGCGCACTGCGGATGCTCCGCATCCTGCGTGCGCAAATCGGCGACAATGACGCGGTACTGATGGCCGACCTCGCCCGCGCCGCGCTGGAAAGCGGGGATCGCGCCGCTGCGCGCGCCTATGCCGCCCATGGCTATCGCCTGATGCCCGGCAATCCGATGACCGCCGACATGCTGGGCTGGGTGCTTTTGCGCACGGGGGACAAGGGACCGGCGGCCATCGATCTGCTTGAAAAGGCGGTCACGCTCGCGCCCGGCGTGCCGGCGCTGCAATTGCATCTGGGCCAAGCCTATGCCGCAGCGGGACGCAAGAGCGAAGCGAAGCTCGCGCTTAATCGCGCAGCAGTCGTCTCAGGATTCGCCGGGCGTCAGGAAGTGCTTGCGGCGCTTGCCGCGTTGTAAAATCTACGCCTTTGCCAGGTCGAGCTCGTCGATCCGCAGCCCCAGCCGCTTGATCTGCGCCGCGACCGGCGGCCAAACCGTCTCCAGGAAACGCTCGCGCTCCGCACTGCGCAGGCGGCGGGTGGCGCCATCGGCGACGAACATGCCGACGCCGCGCTTCACGACCACCAGTTCGTCATCCTGAAAGCTTTGATAGGCCTTGGCCACGGTCAGCGGATTGGCGCCCTGCGCCGCTGCGAAGGCCCGCACCGACGGAAGCAGGTCGCCATCGGAAAATTCCCCATCCAGGATGGAAGCGGCAATGATCTCGCGCAGGCGGAGATAGACGGGTTTGGAGTCGTCGGCCATGGTGCATCAGTGCCATAATACAGCCGCGGGGGTCAAGTCACGACATTACGCAGATTATTTTGCCTGCGTAATTATCTGTCCCAAGTGGAGACAATCGCGTCATAATCTGGCCGGGGGCGCTCTTCCTGCGGCCGGCCCGGAGTCCCGATGAAGACGAAGCCGGCGATATTCTCGCCCTCGCCACCGAAGGCCGCGCGTACATCCTCATTATAGCTCGGCCAGCCGGTCAGCCAGCCGCCTGCATAGCCTAGCGCATGGGCGCCGTGCAGCAGGTTCATGATCGCGGCGCCGACCGACAATATCTGTTCCCCAACGGGTATCTTGCTGCCCGCGACGGGGGCCGACAGCGCCACCACCAGGGTCGGGGCCTGACGCGCGAACTGGTGCATGGCCTCGATCTCCAGCCGCCCGGCGTCGGGCTTTTCGGCGCGATAGGCTTGCTCCAGCAAGGCGGCCAGCGCATCGCGCCGGTCCTGCGGCACGATCACGAAACGCCACGGCGCCAGCTTGCCATGGTCCGGGGTGCGCAGCGCCACTTCCAATATCTGCCGGAGTTGCGCGTCGTCGGGACCGGGCGCGATCAGGTCGCGGGGCTTGCCGGAGCGACGGGTCTGGAGCAGGGCGAGTGGAGAGGAGAGATCGTTGAACATTGCCGCGACAGATGGCGCGGTGCTGCGCTCAACGCAAGGGCAGAGCTATTGCGGGCCGGGCTTTTGACAGGATGATCGGTTCCGCCCTAGGTTGCGCGCCATCCTGATCGGCGCCGCTGCGGCCCGACGCACAAAATAGATAAAAGGGGCCTCATGGCGACCTCGGACATGGCAACGGCGCAAGCGGGCAAGACCTGGCTTGGCCATCCGCGTGGACTCTTTCTGTTGTTCTTCGCGGAAATGTGGGAACGCTTTTCCTATTACGGGATGCGCGCCATCCTGATCTTCTACCTGACCAAGCATTTCCTCTTCGGCGAGGACAAGGCCTATCTTCTCTATGGCGCCTATACGTCGCTGGTCTACATCACGCCGGTCATCGGCGGTTATCTGTCCGACCGATTCCTCGGTCCGCGCAAGGCGGTGCTGGTCGGCGGCGTTTTTATCGCGATCGGCCATTTCCTGATCGCCGTCACCGAAGGGCCGGGCGGACAGGACCCGGTCTTTCTCAACGGCTTCTATCTCGCGCTCGCCAGCATCATCGTCGGCACTGGCTTCCTCAAGGCCAATATCTCCGTGCTGGTCGGCGAACTCTATCCGCGCGACGACCATCGCCGTGACCCGGCCTTCTCTATCTTCTACATGGGCATCAACATGGGCGGGATGCTCGGGCCGATCGTCTGCGGCCTGCTCGGTGAGCTGTGGGGCTGGAGTTGGGGCTTCGGTGCGGCAGGCGTGGGGATGCTGCTCGGCCTCGTCATGTTCGTGTGGCTGAAGGCCTGGCTGCTGGGCAAGGGCGAGCCGCCCGCGCCGCAGCAGTTGCGCGCGCCCACGGCGACGGGACTCAGCCAGGAATGGACCATCTATCTCGGCGCGGCGCTGGGAGTCGTCGGCATCTGGCTCGTGATCCGCTATGCCGAATTGCTGGGCTACGCGCTGCTCGGCTTTTCGGCGCTGACTGTCGTCTACATCCTCTGGCGCACCCTCGGCACGCTGGGCAAGGTGGACCGCGATCGCATGTTCGCGGCGCTTTTCCTGATTGCGCTCAACCCGCTTTTCTGGGGGCTGTTCGAACAGACGGGCTCGTCGCTCAATATCTTTACCGATCGCAATGTCGACCGCAACATCCTGGGCTGGGATGTTCCGGCATCGCTGTTCCAGTCGGTCAATTCGGTCTTCATCATTCTGCTTGCCCCGCTCTTCGCGCTGCTCTGGACCTTCCTCGACAAGCGCCGGCTGGAGCCGTCCTCGCCTGCCAAGTTCGGGATAGGCCTCATCCTGTGCGGCGCGGGCTTCCTCGTGCTGGTGGCGGGCGCGGCGATGGCGGGGGAAAATCTCACCCCCGTCCTCTTCGTCTTCCTCATCTATCTCTTCCACACCATGGCGGAACTCTGCTTCTCGCCGGTCGGCCTGTCCGCCATGACGCGGCTGTCGGTGTCGTCGATGGTCGGCCTCGTCATGGGCACCTGGTTTCTCGCCATGGCGGCGGGCAATTTTATCGCGGGCCTCATCGCCCGCGCGACCGGCAGCGGCGAGGCGGGGAATGTGACCCAGGTGCTGGACATCTATACGCGGATCGGCTGGTTCGCCGTCGTCGTGGGCGGGCTGGTCTTGCTCGTTTCGCCCTATGTCAAACGCATGATGCATCTCGACAGCATCGGTTCGGAGGAAAAACATTGATCGAGCGGGGCATGAGCAAGGGCGGCAGGCTCCTGCTGGTTGCGGCGCTGCTGGCGGGCAGCGCGGGGCCGGTCGCGGCGAAGAAGGAAAAGGATCCGCCACCCGCCACGCAGGCGTCATCGGCTGAACCGGAAAATCCTTATCCTTCCACCTACAAGCCCTATCCCGGTCGTCCGACGGTGATCCGTGGCGCGACCATCTTCGACGGGGAAGGGGGGCGCATCGACAATGGCGTCCTGTTCCTCTCGGATGGCAAGGTGACGGCGATCGGCGGCCCGGACACGCCGATCCCGGCCGACATCGCCGTGTTCGACGGCACCGGCAAATATGTGACCCCCGGCGTGATCGACATCCACAGTCATCTGGGCGACTATCCTTCGCCCGGCGTCGATGCGCTGTCCGACGGCAATGAAGCGACATCGCCTGTCACGCCCCATGTCTGGGCCGAACACAGCATCTGGCCGCAGGATGCCGGCTTCACCCGCGCGCTCGCCAATGGCGGCGTCACCAGTCTCCAGATCTTGCCCGGTTCCGCCAACCTGTTCGGGGGGCGCAGCGTCACGCTCAAAAATGTCCCCGCCCGCACCATGCAGGGGATGAAATTCCCGGGCGCGCCGCAAGGCCTCAAAATGGCCTGCGGTGAAAATCCGAAGCGCGTCTATGGCGCCAAGGGCCGCGAACCCAGCACCCGCATGGGCAATATGGCGGTCAACCGCCAGACCTGGATCAAGGCGCGGGAATATCAGAAGAAGCGTGCAGCGGGGAAGGACCAGACCCGCGATCTCGCGATGGAAACGCTCGCCGACGTGCTCGAAGGCAAGATCCTGGTCCACAATCATTGCTACCGCGCGGACGAGATGGCCAATGTCATCGATATGAGCAAGGAATTCGGCTACCGCGTGTCGACCTTCCATCACGCGGTCGAGGCGTACAAGATCGCCGACCTGCTGCGCGACAACGGCATCTGCTCGGCGCTTTGGGGCGACTGGTATGGCTTCAAGATGGAGGCCTATGATGGGATTAGGGAGAATGTTCCGCTGGTGCATCGGGCGGGCGCCTGCGCGATCGTCCATAGCGACGATCAGGACGGCATCCAGCGCCTGAACCAGGAAGCGGCCAAGGCGCTGGGCGCCGGACGGCGCATGGGCATCGACATAGCCGACGAAACGGCATGGACCTGGCTCGCCATCAACCCGGCGCGTGCCATGGGCATCGCCGACCGGACCGGCAGCCTGAAGGTCGGCAAGATGGCCGATGTCGTCCTGTGGAACGGAAACCCGTTCAGCACCTATACGCGCCCCGAAAAGGTCTGGATCGACGGCGCCCTGCTCTATGACAGCGCCGATCCGAAGCTGCGGCCTGTGGTCGACTTCGAACTGGGCCAGATCGGCGCGGGAGACGTGAAATGAACGTGCCAAAAGACCTCCGTTCGCTTCGCGCGAAGTCGATAAGCGCCAAGGCCGGTTCTCCAGTCTCTCGACCAGGCTCGAAACGCACGGCTCTTGCTGTGTTGGCCTTGGCGTTTTCTCATCCGGCCCTGGCGCAATCCCTCGCCATCACCGGCGCGACCCTGGCGATCGGCGACGGCTCCGAACCGATCAGGAACGGCACGGTGGTCATCAGCGCCGGCAAGGTCGTTGCGGCCGGCGCGGGCGTTGCGGTTCCTCCGGGCGCCAAGACGATCGACGCCGCCGGCAAATGGGTGACGCCGGGCCTCGTCTCGGGCTTCTCGCGCGTCGGCCTCGCCGAAGTGCCGGCGGTCAAGGAAACCAACGACACCAGCGCCCGCTCGCCCTTCTCCGCCGCGATCGACGTCGCGCCGGCGATCAACCCGCTCGCCAACCCCATCGCTGTCAGCCGCACCGCCGGCATCACCCGCGCGGTGGTCGCACCGGCGACCGGCACCAACATCTTCGCCGGCCAGGGTGCAGTGGTCGATCTGGGCGCCGATCTCGATCCGATCACCAAGGCGCGCGCCTTCCAATATGTCGAAATGGGCGAAGCGGGCGCGGTCGAGGCGGGGGGTAGCCGCGCGGCGATGATCCTCACCTTCCGCATGATGCTGGCGCAAGCGCAGGACTATGCGAAAGCGCCCGCCACCTATGACGGCTACTCGAAGGATGCGCTCCTCAACCGCGTCGACGCGCAGGCGCTGGTGCCGGTCGTCACCGGCGCGATGCCGCTCATGGTCCACGCCGAAAGCGCGCGCGACATATTGGCTGTTCTGGCGCTGCGCCAAGACTTTCCGGCGCTCAAGCTCATTCTCGCCGGCGCGACCGAAGGCTGGATGGTCGCCCCCCGGATCGCGGCCGCCAGGGTGCCGGTCATCACCGCGGGCCTGGAAGACCTGCCCTCCAGTTTCGAGAAGCTGGCCGCGACCCAGAGCAATGTCGGTCGCATGGTGAAGGCTGGCGTCAGCGTTTCGATGGGGATGCTGACCGGCGACGACGCGCTGCAACTGCGTCACGCGACGCAGCAGGCGGGCAATATGGTCGCGCTGACCAAAGTGCCCGGCGCGACCGGGCTCAGCTGGGGCCAGGCGCTGCGCACCATCACCTCCGCCCCGGCCGAGGCGATGGGTCTGGGCGACCGGATCGGCTCGCTCAAGCCCGGCAAGGCGGGCGACGTGGTGATCTGGGACGGCGATCCGCTCGAAATGACTTCCGCCCCGGTCGCGGTCTGGATCGACGGTGTCCAGCAGCCGGTCGAAAACCGCCAGACCAAGCTGCGCGACCGTTACGCCACACCCACCGAAGGCGCACTGCCCAAGGCCTATGAATGGTGAAGAGCGAGAGGAGCAGGCCTGCCGCTCTTGTCGCGAGGAAGAGCCGGCGCCAGATCACTGCGTCCAGCCCGTTTTCATCCTGACGTCCGCGCATCGGACTTCAGCGTTTCAGGCGAACCGGGCGCGCTCCGCCCGGATCGCCGCGACCAGCCGGTCCAGTTCCGCGCTGGTGTTGAACAGCGCGGGTGTAACGCGCAGCACCGGTCCCGACGCCAGCCCCGCCTTCGCCACCAGTAGCAGCCCATATTTTTCCAGGAACAGTTTGGCTGCCGTTTTCGCATCGTCAGGTCCGGTCATGCCGGGCAGGCGAAAGCCCATCACCGCTCCATGGCGACCGGCGGTCTCCGGGAGCAGGATTTCCAGTCCCCTGATGTCGCGGACCCGATCGATCCAGTAGTCGCGCAACCTGAGCAGATGGCGATATTTGGCTTCGGCGCCGATCGCCTCATGCACCTCGATCGCGCGCGGCACGGTCAGCCGGGCGGCGAAATCGACGGTTCCAGTCGGGATGCGCGCGCGAATATCCTCCGGCCCATGGATGCGGTTGCCCAGCCAGGGCGCTATGTCCCGCAACCTTTCCTCGCGGATATATATGCCTCCGGTGCCCAGCGGTGCCGCCAACCATTTGTGCAGCGAAAAGCCAATGAAGTCCGCGCCGATATCATCAACGGTGAAGGGGATATGTCCCAACGCCTGCGCGCTGTCCAGGATCACGTCTACCCCGCGTGCCCTCGCCATGGCGACGATCGCCTTCACCGGCGGCACCAGCCCGTTGCGGTTCGACAGGTGCGTGAGCAGCAGCAGTCTGGCGCGTGGGGTGTCCGTCAATACCCTGTCATAAGCCGCCAGGATATTGGCTTCGTTGTGCGGTTCGGGCAGGCTGAAGCGGACGATCCGCACGCCCCGGCTTTGTTCCAGATAGTCGCAGGCATATTGCATCTCGTCATAGTCGACATCGGCGTAAATCACTGCATCGCCCGCCTTCAGCAGTGCATAGTTGGCGATCAGCGCATAGAGCGCCTCGGTCCCGCCGCCCGCCAGCGCAATTTCCCCGGTCGATGCGCCGAGCAGCCTTGCTACCGCCGCGCGCGACCGGTCCAACTCCCCGTCGCGCGGATGGCCGGGCGCACCATTGCGCAGGAAAAGCGCATGATTCTGGTTTACCCAGCGGGAATGGGCCTCATAGCTTGCCTGCACCGGCCGCGTCATCGCACCATAATAGGCTGCGTCAAAGGTCGCGACATCGCGATTGACGTCATAGAGCGGCAGCAACCCCCGCTGTGCCGCCTCGAAATCGGTCATGTCGCCGGCAAAACGGAAGGGCGGATCGTCTGGCCAGCCATCGCCGCCGATCGGAGAGGCTGTCGCAGCGGCTTTCAACATCAGCCCGCTGCCCAATGTCGACCCAAGAATGCCGCCAGCCCGTCCCAGTAAGCCTCGCCGCGTAATCATCACGCCCCACTGCCAGATTGTTATGAAATAACATGACGAACAGTGAGTCAAAACCCGCTACTTTTCCTTCCCGGCTCAGGAACCTGAACCAAGTGGCTGAACCGTTGTCGCTGTGCCGGTAGCGGCGGGGGCAGAGCTGGCCGGTGTCACCATCCGGTCGGACCGATCGTCGCGGCGCACGCCGCTCAGTGGTGGGACGCTCGCCGTGGCCGGAGGCGCCGGCGCCACCACGGGCAGCCGATCGCGCATACATTCGGCCTTGTTTGCGCGCGGCGTGGCCGTGCAGTTCCACAGGGCGCGCTGCAAGCCATGCCGCAGATCGTGAATATAGGAGAAGCGCATGGCCACCAGATTGTCGAGGGTCAGCGGCAGCTCCTTGGGCGCGTCGCGCGCGATCCAGCCCATGATCCGGCACTGTGGCCGACCCGCGCAGAAGGTCTGAGCGCTCATCGGCCAGCTTTCGGGGCGGCTGCCGCGGGGTAATTCCACGAGGAAGCTACGCGCATCGGCCAGCGCAATCAGGCGCACGCCGGCAACGGTCTTCCCGATGAGGTCGAGGCCGATCGCCTTCCGTGCCTGCGCGACCATTGCTTCGGCGCTGTCGCCGGTGGGCGTCATTGTGCCGGGAACAGGGAAGGGGCTGCCTAGATGTGCCGGAGACAGGCGCGCGATCTTGGCGATCAGCGGTTCGCCCGGCTCGTCGCTGCGGCCGAAGGCCGGCGGCGTGCCCCACCAGCCGCGCCAGCGGAAAAAGAGGTGCGTGCCGACGGCAGTGACCTTGTCCAGGCTGCTGCTCCAATAGGGTACGACCCAGTCGGTATGATAATGGGTGGCATGGCCGACCGGCTTGAACACCTTGCCGGCTAGCGCGCCTCGGGCAATCTCCCGCGCCCGTTCCCAGGCGCCGGTAGAGGGCGTGCGCGCCAGCGCGCCGTCGCAGGTAAAGGTGAACTGACAACCGGTCGCCCGTTCCTGCCCCTGGAAGACGACGCCGCATACCGTCTTGGGGAAGGCGGGATGACGCACCCGGTTCAGCACCACCTGCGCCACGGCCTGCTCGCCCACCGCATCGTCGCCGGCCTCGTAAAGCTGGGCGGCGGCAAGGCAGTCGGTCGCCCGCGCGAGGTCGATCTCCGATCCACGGAAGAGGAATGGCCGGGCGGCCGGATTGGGATCGCGGGAGAAGGGAATCCTGGCGTTCAGGTCGCGCGCCCGATCGGCATCCAGGGCGAAGACCTTGACCGGCTCTACCAAAGGGGGCGGCGTGACTGGACGGCGCAGGCGGGTCGTTCCCGCGTCCGTCCGGCCGAAATGCGCGCCACGATCATGGTGCGGCCGGCTTTCCCAGCCGGACACCACCATGGGGAGACCGACGAACAGCAACAGCCACACCAGCCACATCGCCGGATGCGGCCGTGAAGAATAGGGGTCGCCGGTCATGCCTGTATTCTGGTTCCTTATTCGGGCAGGAAGTCCGGCACCGACAGATAGCGTTCGCCGGTATCATAGTTGAAGCCCAGAACACGGCTGCCGGGGGCAAGTTCCTTCAGCTTCTGCGCGATCGCGGCCAATGTCGCGCCCGATGAGATGCCGATCAGCATCCCTTCCTCGCGCGCGGCCTTGCGCGCATACTCCTTCGCGTCGGCCGGATCGACCTGGATCACCCCGTCCAGCAGCTGGGTGTGCAGGTTCGCCGGGATGAAGCCCGCGCCGATGCCCTGGATCGGGTGCGGGCCGGGCTGGCCGCCGCTGATGACCGGGGACAGGGTCGGTTCGACCGCATAGACCTTCAGGCCCGGCCATGCTTTTTTCAGCACTTCCGCGACGCCGGTGATGTGGCCGCCGGTGCCGACGCCCGTTACCAGCACGTCGATCGGCGCGTCGGCGAAGTCGGCCAGGATTTCCTGCGCCGTGGTGCGGACATGCACGTCGATATTGGCCGGGTTCTCGAACTGCTGGGGCATCCAGCTGTCGGGGGTCTGCGCCACCAGTTCCAGCGCGCGCTCGATCGCGCCCTTCATGCCCTTCTCGCGCGGGGTCAGGTCGAAGCTCGCGCCGTAGGCCAGCATCAGCCGGCGGCGCTCGATCGACATGCTTTCGGGCATGACCAGCACCAGTTTGTAGCCCTTGACCGCCGCGACCATGGCCAGGCCCACGCCGGTATTGCCCGATGTCGGCTCGATGATGGTGCCGCCGGGCTTGAGCTCGCCCGATGCTTCGGCCGCCTCGATCATGGCGAGGGCGATGCGGTCCTTGATCGACCCGCCGGGGTTCGACCGTTCGGACTTGATCCAGACTTCCGTGCCATCCGGTGCGTCGCCGAACAGCCGGTTGACGCGAATATGCGGCGTGTTGCCGATGGTGTCGAGAATCGTGGCAGCTTTCATGAGGGCTTCTCCTGGCTGATCTCCGTTCGTCCGATTTCGGGTGGATCGAAGCTACGTGCTAGGCGCAATTCGGGAAAGAGTCGCGCCCAAATAAGGGTGATGATGATAGCGCCAACGCCGCCGCCGATCACCGCCGCGATCGGCCCGACCAGCGCGGCGAGAAAACCGGATTCGGCCTCGCCCAGTTCGTTGGAGGCGGAAATGGTGAGCTGGGACAGGCTCGACACCCGCCCGCGCATGGCGTCCGGCGTGTGGATCTGCACCAGCGACTGGCGCACGAAGACCGACACCATGTCGGCCGCGCCCAGCACGACCAGCGCGCCGATGCCGACCTCCATGGCCAGGCCGCGGGGCAGGAAGGCGGTGCAGCCGAAGATGATGGTGGCGACGCCGAACAGGATGACCGCGCCCAGCATCTTCAAGCCCACCTCGCGCTTCATCGGCCGGAACGAGAACCAGAGCGCCGTCACCCCCGCGCCGATGCCCGGCGCAGCGGCCAGGTGGCCCAGCCCCGCCGATCCCACATGCAATATGTCGCGCGCATAGACGGGCAGCAGCGCCGTCGCCCCCGCCAGCAGCACCGCGAACAGGTCCAGCGTGATCGTCGCCAGCACCAGCCGGTTGCCCCGCACATAGGTCAGCCCGTCGATCATCTGGCGGACCGGGTGGCGGCTGGTGTCGCGCGGCGGCTGCGGCACCTTGCCGATCATCAGCATCGCCACCAGCGCCACGGCAAACAGCGCGGCGGCCAGCGCATAGGCGCCCCAGGGCGTCGCCGCATAGGCATAGCCGCCCAGCGCCGGCCCGGCGATCATGCCGGCCTGCCACACGACGGCGGAAATGGCGATCGCGTTGGGCAGCACCTCGGTCGGCACCAGATTGGGGGCCAGCGCGCCATAGGCAGGACCGTTGAAGGCGCGGGCGATGCCCACGATCATGGCGATGCCGAAGATCAGCGGCAGGCTGACCCAGCCCTGATGGGTGGCGAAGGCGAGCAACGCCGACGCGGCGGTCAGCATCGTCAGCGTGAGCCGGGTGATGAGGCGCCGGTCATAATGATCCGCGACCCATCCGGTGACCGGGGTCAGGAAGAATAGCGGCAGGAACTGCGCCAGTCCGATCAGGCCGAGCTGCGCCGAAGCGCCCGCCGTCGTCATCGTCTCCCGCGCGATATTATAGGCCTGCCACCCCAGCACGATCATCATGCCATATTGCGCCAGCACGGCCGCCAGGCGGCCGACCAGATAAGCCCGGAAATTGGCGAAGCGCAGCGGATGCCGATGCGGGAGGGAAGCCGTCATGATCAGGGCTTTAGCGGCGCTTGCTGCGCGGTGGCAACCACCACGCCGCCCCGGCCCCGACAAGATTTGCTTTGCCGGCCATCATTGGCCGTTAATGGCCGATTTCAGACTGTCGGCTTGCGGGCGGGCAGGAGGCGATAGCCGCCGGTCTTCTATTAGGGGCCGCGACACCATGGTTAGCCGAGATAGTGGCCTATGGCCGTCATCCATGACGAGCCAAACCTCCGTTCGTCCTGAGCAGGAACCAGGCGAAGTCGAAGTCCCGCATCGAAGGATGGTAGGCATTGCTACCCTTTATTAACTATATGGTTTGATACATGGCGGATGCGTAAAAATGTTTTAAATCAGCCTTTTGATACGCCCAGCGGCACACTGTTGGCGGCAACAGGGGCAGCTTTGGGATATTTTTGCCTGGCCGCCGCGACTATTCACCTCACCAGTGACGGGCGTAATATCGCGACAGTGTGGCCGGCAAATGCCATATTGCTGGCGCTCGTTCTGGCACGGCCCCTTAACGGCTGGTGGACCATTCTTTTTGCCGGATTCATCGGCAACATCGCTGCAAACTACATCACGCGAGGGACTGTCGAAGGGCCTTTGCTCTATGGCATAGCTAATATCGTTGAGGTGCTTGTCGCCGGGATCGGACTGCATGCCAGCGTCGATCAGGGCGGCGTACTGCGCAAACCGGGTATGGTGTTTCGCTTCGTGCTCTGGGCGGGGATTTTGGCGCCTTTCACGAGTGCCCTGCTGGGTGCCGCCACTGCCTCGGCGGTATTTGACCAGTCATTCCGTGAATCCTTCCTGACTTGGTTTTTCAGTGATGCGCTGGGTCTGATTATCTTCACGCCCTTCCTCTTCGCTCTGTTTCGAGGCGATTATCAAAGATGCTTCCAGGAAAAATCGCCGGCGCAACGGTTTGAAAGCGTCGGCACCATCCTGTTGACGGCCTTGGTGGCGACCATCGTATTCCGCTCAAGTCATCTGCCTATCCTGTTTCTGGTAGCGATGCCTGTCACTCTGACAACCTTTCGATCCGGCTGGTTAGGAACGAAAATAGCCATCATGGTCGTAGCTGTCGTGGGTGCGATCTTCACGTTGAATGGCATTGGTCCAATCACGCTCTCATCGTCCGATCCGCGCTTTCAGGCCCTGTTCTTCCAGTGAGGATCAGCGTGCAATAGGCACCCCCTTCGTGGGGTGATCGGCGTGCAA